>JADJTK010000023.1 GCA_016711225.1 Opitutaceae bacterium | reverse complement strand
ACCACCGCCAACTGTCCACTGGTTCCCCATGATCACCGCGCTCTTCAAACGCGAATTCGCCGGCTACTTCCGCTCGCCGCTGGCCTACGTCGTCCTCGCCGTCTTCCTGCTGCTGGCCAACGGCTGCTGCTTCTTCATCGGCCGGTTCTTCGATACCAACACCGCCTCGCTCGAGCCGTTCTTCACGTTCCTGCCCTGGCTCTTCCTCTTTCTCGTACCCGCCGTCGGGATGCGCCTCTGGGCCGAAGAACGCCGGGCCGGCACCGTCGAACTGCTCTTCACCCTGCCGATCACGCCGATCGAGGCCGTCCTCGCCAAGTTTCTCGCCGCCTGGCTTTTCCTGGTGGTGGCCATCGCGCTCACCTTCCCGATCGCGCTCACCGCCGGTTACCTCGGCCATCCGGATTGGGGCGTCATCGCCGCCGGCTACCTCGGGAGTTTCCTGCTCGCCGGCGCCTACCTCGCCATCGCCTCGCTCATGTCGGCGCTGACGAAGAACCAGGTCATCGCCTTCGTGCTCGGTTTCGCGGTCTGCCTCGGCTTCGTGCTCGTCGGCTTCAGCCTGCTCTCCGACCTGCTCAACGGCTGGGGCCTGCCGGTCGCCGCCGTCGATGCGATCTCCAACTTCGGTTTCATCCCCCACTACGAGGAAATCGTCCGCGGCCTCATCGATCTGCGCAGCCTCGTGTACTTCCTCTCGCTCACCGGCTTCGCGCTCTTCCTCAACGTCGTCGCCCTCGAACGCTGAACCTTTCCGCCCGATTCCCACCATGAAGTCCGGCAAGAAAACCCTCACCATTCTCCTCCTCGTCGCGGCGCTGCTGCTGGTCAACTACCTGGCCTCGGCGCTGCACCTCCGCCTCGATCTCACCGCGGAGAAGTCCTACACGCTCTCGCCCGGCACACGCAGCCTGCTCGGCAAGATCGAGGAACCCATCACGCTCCACTTCTACTTCAGCCGTTCGCTAAAGAACCTCCCGGTGCGTTTCAAGAACTACGCCTCCCGCGTCGAGGAGCTCCTGCGCCAGTACGCGGCGGCCTCAGGCGGCAAGGTGAAGCTCGTGGTCACCGACCCCAAGCCCGACACCCCCGAGGAGGAGGCCGCCACCCGCGCCCGCCTCGCCGGTCAACCGCTGGGCGACGGCACCAAGCTCTTCTTCGGTCTCACCGCCACCCAGGCCGACCAGGAAAAGGCCATCGCCTTCTTCACCCCCAACCGCGAAGAGCTTCTCGAATACGACCTCTCGCAACTGCTCGCCTCGGTGCAGCAATTCAACAAGCCCAAGCTCGGTCTGCTCTCCGGCCTGCCCCTCCAGTCCCCAGCCGGCCCCGCCATGCCCGGCATGCCCCGACAGGAGGGCCAGGTCGTCGCCCAGGAGTGGGCACAGACCCATGCCCTCGTCGACGTCGCCGCCAGTGCCACCGAGCTGCCCGCCGGCCTCGACGCCCTCGCCATTGTGCACCCACAGGGTCTTTCCGAACAACTGCTCTACGCCATCGACCAGTTCGTGCTCTCCGGCAAACCCGTCTTCATCGCACTCGACCCCTCCTCGCGCCACTTCGCCACGCAGGGCCAGCGCATGGCGATGTATGGCAGCCCACCGCAGAACCTCTCCTCCAACCTTCCGCGCCTGCTCTCCGCTTGGGGCGTGAGCTTCGACACGCAAAACGTCGTCGGCGACCTCGACCTTGCCTCCACCGTGCAAACCCAGGACGGCCAGGCCAGCTTCCCCACCTGGCTTACCCTCGGCGCCGAGAACCTCTCCAGCGCCTTCGTGCCCACGGGCGGGATCAAGACCATGGTCCTCGCCGACGCCGGCAGCTTCACCGTAAACCCGCTCGATGGCCTCGAAGCCCTGTCGGTGATTCAGAGCAGTATCCACAGCGGTCCGGTTGGCGCCCAAATGCTGCAATTCGCCCAGCCGAGCGATCTGGCCCGCGACCTCAGATCCACCGGCACCAAGAAGACCCTCGCCTCCTGCTGCGCGGCACCTTCAAGACCGCGTTCCCCGACGGGGCCCCCAAGCCCGCCGAGCCAGCCAAACCCGACGACAAGGCCGCGGCCCCGAAGCCGGAGGCCCCGAAACCGAGCGCCCCAGCGCTCGCCGCCTCCGCGAAACCCGGCGCGGTCTTCCTGGTCGGCGACACCGATTGGCTGCTCGACTCGTTCAGCGTCCGTCGCATGGCCTTCTTGGGCACCAACGCTGTCCAGCCCATCAACGACAACCTCGCGTTCGGCACCAACGTCATTGATTTTCTGGGTGGCAACAGCGACCTCATCGGCATCCGCGGCAAGAGCTCCTCGCAGCGCCCCTTCGAGGTCATCCGCAAAATGGAGCAGGCCGCCCAGGCGCTATACCAAGAGCGCCTCGCCGAGCTCGAAGGGCGCCTCCAGAGCGTGGAGCGCCGCCTCGGCGAGCTCATGCAGGGCCAGAAGAACCAGGCGATGCTCGTCGCCACCCCCGAGATGCAGGCCGAGATCGAAAAGTTCCGTACGCAGGAGGCGCAGATGCGCTCCGAGCGCCGCGCGATCCGGCAATCGCTGCGCGAAGGCATCGAGCGCCTGCAAAACACGCTCATCCTCGCCAACCTCCTCTCCATTCCGGGCGTCGTGGCGCTCGGTGGCATCTGGTTCTTCCGGCGCCGCGGTCGCCGCCAACGCGGATGAGCGCTGTAGGCCAGGGCGCCGACCTGGCCTTTCCAGGTCCACCTCACCGCGGTGGCCTACAGCCGATCGATCCGCCCTCCTCTCGCCTCCCCTTGCCTCTCGCACCCTCATGAAGCTCAAGCCCCTCCTCCTCATCGTCGCCTTGCTCGCCCTCGCCACGGCCCTTGTGGTCTGGCGCGGCCGCGCCCCCGCCGCCGACCCCAGCGCCGACCCGCGCGTCGGCCAACCCCTCGTGGCCCGCGAAACCCTCGCGTCCTTCCGCGGCCTGCGACTCACCTCCGGTGGCCAAAGCGTCACGCTCACCGCCGACCGAGACGGCCACAACTGGACCGTACCCGATTACTTCACTCTGCCCGCGGATTTCTCCAAGCTCGTCACCTTCGTCGAGAGCCTGCGCAGTGCCAAGACCACCCGCTTCGTCACCGCCGCCCCCGACCGTATCGCCCGGCTCGACTTCGCCGGCGACGCCATCGAACTGCGCGACGCCGACGGCAAGCCGACCTGGACACTCCACCTCGGCCGCAACAATGAGACCGGCGGCCGTTTCGTGCGCTTCGGCGACGAACCCAAAGCCTACCTCGCTGAGCTCAGCGTCTGGCTCGATGCCGTCGCCAAGAACTGGGCCCGCTCCCAGCTCCTCGACCTCAAGCCGGCGGACGTCGCCGCCGTCGAGCTGCGCTTCGCCGACGACACCTCTCTCACCGCCCGCCGCAACGCCGATTCCACCTCCTGGACCGCGGAGTCCCTCCCCGAGGGCAAGGAGCTCAAATCCACCACCATCGACTCGCTCGTCTCGCAGCTCGGCACCCTCCGCTTCAGCGAGACGGCCGAACCCACCGCGCCCGATGCCATCGCCGCCAGGGAGCACGCGCAGACCGCCGTACTCACGATGAAGGACGGCACCG
Source organism: Opitutaceae bacterium (assembly GCA_016711225.1). GTDB lineage: Bacteria > Verrucomicrobiota > Verrucomicrobiia > Opitutales > Opitutaceae > CAJCBL01. The sequence continues at coordinate 90,430 of JADJTK010000023.1, read as the reverse complement.
CCTACACCGTCGCCCTCGGCCGCCGCCCCGCCCCGCCGAAACTGGATTCCGGAGCCCAGAAGACGGAGACCGCCGCCGACACACCCGAAACCCGAAACCCAAAACCCGAAACCATTTCCGCCACCACTCCTCCCGTCACCATCGGGCCGGACGGCAAAGTACAGGTAGTCGACCTTCCGTCGGCCGCACCCGAGGTCGCCGAAACCGCTGCCACCGCAGCGGCAGCGCCGACTACTCCGCCCCCGCCCGGGCCGGTCTTCGCGTTCCTCTCGGCCAACCGCGACACCGACCCAGTCAACGCCCTCATGCAGAAGCGTGCCTTCCAGGTGGGCGAGTGGATCCTCAATACGCTGCCCGCCAACCGGGACGCGCTGCTGCAGGACAAGCCCGCGGCACCACCGGCCGCTCCGGCCGCAACGCCTCCGGCACAATAACGAAACCGAGCCCCCAAGGCCGCGCTTTCGAGCGCGGCCTTTTCTATTCCCGGGAACGCCGCGCTCCAGCTCGGCATTCTTTCGCAAGACGAGGCGAACCGCACTGCGGTCAGGCCACGGACAGCACAGGGATTGAACTGGAGCGGACGCGAACTGAAACGCCCGCTCGCCTCCTGAGGTCTTGATCTGCTTCCCTCAATTTCCGAAGCTCGGAAAACCTCGCGATTCACCTCGCCCGCACCGCAACCACCCTCGCCCTGCCCTCCATGACCACTCTCCTGCTTTGCCTCGGCACCGGCGTGGTCACCTTCCTCGCCTTTCAGGATCCAAACCTGCGCGACCGGCTGCTCTTCCGCCCCGACCGCATCCTCGCGCACAAGGAATGGTATCGGCTCCTCTCCAGCGCGCTCATCCATGCCGACTGGATGCACCTCGGGTTCAACCTCTTCACGCTCTACTCGTTCGGCGTGTCCCTGGAGAGCTTCTGGGGCGCGCCGGTGCTACTCACGACCTACCTCGCCGCGGTCCTGGGCGGCTCGCTGCTTTCGCTCTTCCTGCACCGCAACCATGACTACGCGGCGCTGGGCGCCTCCGGCGGCGTCTGCGGCGTGCTCTTCGCCTCGATCTTCCTGGTGCCGGGCACCGGAGTCGGGATGTTCCTGCTGCCGATCTACATTCCCGGGCCCGTCTTCGCGGTGATCTACCTGGTGGCGACCTTCTTCGCCCTGCGCCGCGGGACCGGCAACATCGGACACGACGCGCATTTCGGCGGCGCCATCGCCGGGTTGCTGGTCGCACTGGCCGTGTCCCCACAGTCCTGCCTGGCCGCGCCGGTGCTGTTTGTCTCCGCCTTCGCCTTCGCCGTGTTCTGCCTGTACGTGCTGGCGCGCGACCCCTTCCAGCTCTCCGGCCGCACCTTCTCCTTCGCCCCGACCGAGAACCGCTCTGCCCGCCGTTATCGTGAATACGATGAAAACCGCGTGCGCAAACAGGCGCAGGCGGAGATCGACCGGCTGCTCGACAAGGTGTCCGCCGAAGGCCTCCACCGGCTCACGCCCCGGGAGCGCCAGATTCTGGACACCGCCGCCGCCAAAGCACGCCGGGAATGAGCCCGCCAACCGGCCCAGCGCTCGGCTTGAGCCCCTCCCGAGTCTCCCTCTTGGTATCTGTCGCCACGCTGTTCGGGCTCGTCGGCTTCTCCATCTGTACCGAACGCCACACCTGCATGGCGGGACACATGCAGCCATGATCACGATGCCCCGCATCCGAATCGCCATCTGCAGTTTGTTGTGCGGTTCCCTCTGTTTGGCACAGCCATCTCCGACCGAGTACGAGAACCTGCAGGATTCACTCGCGAAACTCGACCCCAGCGAAATCCGACTGGCCGCAACTTCCGTCCAACTCGGGGCAGCTTCCCTCGGAGCGGAAGTGTTTGCCCCCGAGAGCTCCTGGACCTCGATCCTCACTCTCTGGGCGGCGGGCGAGACGGCTCAGGTCGAGCTCCTCTGGTGGCACAAGGACCATCCGGAAACACGCGCACTGATCGTCGCCCTCTTCTGGTCGCGGTACGGCCCCCCGAAACACAGCCCACCCTGGCCGTGTTCGTTCAAGAACTTTGAGGAGTTCGCGAACCATTTCAGAGACGGCGAACGCGAGCAGCGTCTAAAAGAGATCGAGTTTGTCCGCCGCAACCTCCCCGCCCTCAAAGAGGACATTGCAGCTATCCTTCGCAAAGCCGAAGCCAAAACCCAGCCTTAGGATACGTTTGCATGGAGCATACCGGGGGACTAGCCTGATCGCCCCAACTACGGACCAGCCAATCGACGCACAACCGCCCTCCTTCTTTGCGTTCTCTGCATTCCTTGCGGTTAACACCTCATCCCGTTCTCCCTTTCCCGCTTCTCCCATGACCGCCCCGAGCAACTCCCGCCCCAAGATCGTCGTGCTCAGCGGCGCCGGTATGAGCGCGCCCAGCGGGCTCGCCACCTTCCGCGACTCCAACGGGCTCTGGGCCAACCACCGCGTCGAGGATGTAGCCACTCCCGAGGCATGGGAACGCAACCCCTCGCTCGTACTGGAATTCTACAACCAGCGACGCACCCAGGCCTGCGCCGCCCAGCCCAACGCCGGGCACCGCGCCCTGGCCGAGCTGGAAAGCCGCTACGAGGTCGTGGTGATCACCCAGAACGTGGACGACCTCCACGAACGCGCGGGCTCCACGCGGATCCTCCATCTCCACGGCGAACTCACGAAGGTGCGCAGCACCGCCGACGAGTCCCTCATCTACGACATCGGAGCCAAACCAATCCGCCTCGGTGACCGCTGCCCGCGCGGCAGCCAGCTGCGCCCGCACATCGTCTGGTTTGGTGAGGACGTGCCGCTGATCGAGGCCGCCGCCGAGGAGTTTCGCGACGCCTCCAAGGTCCTCGTCGCCGGCACCTCGCTGCAGGTCTACCCCGCCGCCGGGCTCGTCGGCTACGCCCCGGACGAGGCGGAGAAGGTCCTGGCCGACCTGCACGCCGCCCATTGCCCCTTCGGCTTCCGCGCCCTCCCCGGCTCCGTCGAGCAGACCCTCCCAGCGTTGGTGCGGAGCTGGCTGGAGTGACCGGGCCGACTCGGCCCTTGCCCCTTCCGTGGCCGTCGGTCAAAGACGGCGATCGCCGGGTTCCCGGCGCCGATCCTGGTGACACCCCGCTGCTCCTCCCCCGCCTGATACCAACGGCCATCCGAATCTGGACTTTACGTAGCGGCGCGGCCTCCGCGCCGTCCGGAACCGAAAGCGGTTCCGCTACGTGAAGGCAGAATCTGGAAACGAAGGCACGTTGGCATGAGACATCCTGTGAACCCATCAATTCAGCCATGAAAGACCTCGTCCTGGTCCTCACGTTACTCCCCGTACTCGCCGTGCTGCTTGCGCACACCCTGCTGGCGCTCGGCGTGAGCCGGGAGGCCGCCCGCCTCCGCACGGCCCAGATCCCGCTCTACGCCCTCACCACGTCGGCCTGGGTTCTGGTCGTCTTTCTGACCGGGATCATCGGACTGCTCGTGTTCTGGTTGATCCACCATTCCGCTCTGCGCGACCCCGGCTTGGTTCGCCGGTAGTGCCCGCACTCCCCGGCAAATGGGCTTCGGGACCCTCCGTAGCGCAAACCGTCCCGGCCGGAGTCCTGCAGAAGAAGAGGAGGGGAGTTACTTGAACACCCCCGGCAGCCAGGTCGTCAGCCAGGGCACGTAGGTGATCAGCAAGACACCAACCACCATCACGCCCAGCATCGGCAACGAGGCGCGGGTCACCTCCGTCATCGGTTTATTGAAGCGATACGAGGCGAGCAGCAGGTTCAGCCCTACCGGCGGGGCGAGAAAACCCAGCTCCATGTTCGCCAGAAAGATGATCCCGAGGTGGATCGGATCGATGCCGAAGGCGATCCCCAGCGGCACCAACAACGGCACTACAACCACGATCGCCGCGTAGATCTCCACCAGCCCGCCCACGACCAGCAGCACGACGTTCAGGCCCAACAGGAAGATCCACTTCGAGTGGATCGTGGTCGTGGCCCACGCCACTGCCACGTCCGGGATCTGCGCATCGACCAAATAGTGCGTGAAGCCCAGCGCCACACCCAGGATCAGCATCACGCCGCCCACCAGCAGTCCGCACTCGGTCATCACGCGTGGCACGTCGCGGAAAAGGTGCAGATCGCGGTGCACCACGACCGCGACCAGGAAGGTATACATCGCCGTAAGGGCGGCCGCCTCCACCGGCGTGGCGAATCCGCCAAACAACGCCGTAAGCGCCACCACCGGCACGAGCAGCTCCCACTTCGCCACCCAGGCCGCCGCGCGCGCCTCGGCCCAGTCGAACTTCTGCCGGCCATCCTTGCCGGCACGCCGGCCTTCGCGGATACCCCAGGCCGCCGTCAGCCCGACCAGCAATACGCCGGGCAGGAAACCGCCCAGAAACATCTCTTCGATGCTCACGCTCACCTCGCCACCGCTGCTCGCGATGATCGCGTAGAGGATTGGAGGCAGGCAGGGCGGGAACAACATGCCCAGCGAGCCGGCCCCGGTGAGCAGCCCGAGCGACGAGCGCTCCGAGTACTTGGCCGCCAACAACACCGGCATGAGCACGCCGCCCAGCGCCAGAATCGTCGCCCCCGAGGCGCCGGTGAAGGAGGTGAAAAATGCACACACCAGCGTCGTCACAATCGCCGGCCCGCCGATCATGGCGCCGAACAGCGCCTGAAAGAGCCGCACCAGCCGCTTCGCCGCCCCGCTCTCCGCCAGGAAGTATCCCGCCAACGTGAACAGGGGAATGCTCGGCAAGGTGGGGTTGACCGTAAGCTGATACTGCTTGAGCGGCACCGGTGCCACCGGCTCGCCCGCGGTCCAGAGCAGAATCAACGCCGCGCCGCCGAGGGCGGTGAAGATCGGCGCGCCCAGCGCCACCGAGACCAGCAGCACGATCATGGCCGGCCACCGCAGTTGCTCCGGCTCGACTCCGCCCCACTGCACAAACGACAGCAGCGCCACCGCCAGCAGCAGCGTCGCCACTTTCCAAACCGGTCGCTCCGCCGCATGCCAGACCAGCCGCACCGCGATGAGCGCAAACCCCACGACCAGCAGCAACTGGATGGTCCATACCGGCACGCCATAGGCGAAGATCTTTCCCAGGGAACGCTGCGAGGCCACGAACTCCCAGCTCGCCACCGCCAGCGCCGCGCTCACCGCTGCGGCGAAACCATAACCGACCACGCGCGAGAACGTGAGCAGGCCGCCCTTGAACCACTGCGCCGCTGCCGAGAGCGCGAGCAGGCGGTTGTCGCGCGCTGCAATCGCCCCACCCAGCATGCCCACCACCAGCACAAGGTGCTGCACCATCGTGGCCGACGCCGGCACGCCCGTGCCGAAAAACTTGCGCAAGACGATCTCCGCCACCGGCAGGAGCATCATTACCCCCAGCGCGAGCACCACGAGCAGGTTCTCGCCGCGGCGCAGGGCTTGTAGCCAAGGCGGCAGGTTGGTCGGTTCGGAGGAGGAGATCTCTGGCAGCGGTGCGGACATCGGGAAAATGGTGGCGCGCGAAAAGGGCTTCGAGGCTCCCCGAACCCAGCCCGCAGTGCAATCGCGAGTTCACGTGGTGCGCTGCTTCAGGTGGCGTAAGGCTCTGCCGCGCCCAACCCAACGTTCTTGCGAACGTCGCTACGTCGAAAGCCTCTGTTTCCCGTAGCGAAACTCGCCGAGAGTTTCGGCTTCGACCTATCAGGGCTTCGCCTGCGCGCGGAACTCGGCCAGCAGGCGCATCGTCTCGTCGAAGATGTCCGCCGGCACAATCTTGCCGCGAATTCTCGGGTACGCGGTCTCGGCGATCGTCCGCCACTCGGCCTCGATCTCCGGGGTGACCCGCGAGACCTTCAGTCCGCGTTTCTCCATGGCGGTGACCGACTCGTCCATCTCGCGCCGCCCCGTGGCGGTGATCTCCTGCCCGGCGGTGGCAGCCGCCTGCCGCAGCTTGGCGCGGGTCGCCTCGGGAACCTTCTCCCAGGTATCCTTGCGGACCACCAGCGCCCCCACGAGCGGAGCCCAGTTGAGGTCGATCATGTTCGGAGCGCGCGTATCGACCTGCGCCGCCATGGCGTAAAACGGCGGCAGCGGCACCGCATCAATCAGCCCGGTCTGCAGGCCGGGGACGATGTCGGCCGTCTCCAGCGGCACGGCGTCGAAGCCGGCCGACTTGTACAGCTCGACCTGATCCGGGTTGCCCGACCAGCTGAAGAGCTTGAGTCGGCGCAGGTCGTCGGGGTGGAGCATGGGCTTGTTGGCAAAGAAACGCACCCACCCGGAATCGACCCAAAACAGCACCAGAAAACCCTTCTGCGCCAGCCGCTCCTCGAGCATCGGACGCAACCGGTGGGCCACAAAATCCACCTCGGCCAGCGAATGGAATCCCATCGGGATGTTCTGCAATCCGGTGACACCCGGCTCGATCTCGGCCAGCCCGACCCCGGTGAGCAGCGCAGCCTGCAGGGAATTGACCTTCATCAAGCCCACCATCTCGGCCTCGCCGCCGAGCTTGCCGCCCGCGTAGATATTGAGATCGACCGTGCCACCCGACTCCCGGCGCCAGGCCTCGGCCATGCCCATGACCGCCTTGTGGTAGGAAGTGCCCACCGGCGCGAGCGTGCCCAGCTTGAGCTTGGGCGCGGCGGCGGCGGATACGGCCAACACCGCCCCCAGCAGGGCGGCGAGCACAGGGCGGAACAACACGGAGGTAGGAGACGTTGACATGGAGGAAATCAAGGCGTGGCGCCGGCCGGCGCGGGCAACAGGAAGAGATCGTCTTTGCGCGAGAGCAACCACCGCGCGCGGCGCTGCATCACGAGGTTGACCAGGCGCAGCTCCGGAACGGCATCGGCATCGATGGCCAGAGCTCGCTGCAGCAACGCCTCGAACTGCGCGAAATCCTGCTGCTCCACGCAGACCGCCTCCGCGTAGTTGACAAACGGACCCGCCTGCCGACCTCCGGCCAGCTGGACGGCGCGGTCGAACTGCCGCCGCGCCCGCGCGGCGGCATCGCCCGCCACCCCCTGCCGGCTCATCTCGTAGGCGATGAGGAAACTCGGAATCGTGCCCGCGGCCCAGCTCTCATCGAGCTCGGCGGCACGGTCGATGAGCGCTTCCATCTGCGGCAGCTCGGCGATGAGCGCCGGATCGTCCTTGCCCAGCGCGATTGCCGCCGCCCAGGCCGCGCCTGTCCAATAAAGTTGGGGCACATCGGCCTTCGTGCAGGCGCGCAACGCCCCGCGCGGGTCGGTGGCGAGCGCCGTGCGCACGCCCTTCTGCCGCACCTCCAGCCCGCGCAGCCCGTAGTCGCGAGCGCGCAAATAGAGGCGCTTTGCCCGCAAGCGCATCGCCTGGGCGCCGGTGTAGTCACTTGCCTCCAGCTCGTCGGCCTCCTGCTGCACGAAGGCGTAGGCGTATTGAGTGAAGCCACTCGAGGAAGCCAGCAACAGCCCCCGGTGCTCCGGGCTCTCGAGCAGCAAGCTCTCCATAAGCTTGAGGCTGAACGGCACCGCCGCCTTCACCAACTCCGGGTCGTCATCGGTGGCGAAGGTGCCGCTGCCCCCGCCCGCCAACGCATCACCCAGTTTGTTCACAGCCAACCGGTTGATCGAACAGCCGGCCATTCCGCCGGCAAGAGCACGGCGAACAGGCAATGGAACGGGCGAGACAAGGACTGCATGATCGGGGCGTTGAACCAAAGGAGGCCCGCCATGGCGAACAGAAACCGGCCCGCGGTTACGGTCGGTCCCAGGGCTGGACCGGCGGTCCGCCGCTGCCCTCCGGCGGGATCTGGTCGCCGCGCCCTCCGAAAATTGCCGGCGCTTCCATCCCAACAACTCCGGGGATCTTCTGCCCATCCCCGGGGGCATCCAACGGCCCCGCCCCGCCTTGGCGGGGCCCCAAAACCCACCCTTCGCTCGGGATCCCCGGCCGTCCCATGGCGCCCCGCCGCACCTGCACCGTCACCCGGGCGACACCTCATTTTCGCCGGTCCGCCACAGAACAGGCTGCAAAATAGTTGTGCCCGCCCCGACGCACCCCAGATTCGTCCCGCCAATCCACCCGCATCGTGCCGCCTACCGCACACATCGATCCCTCTGCCGCCAACCACCCGGGGTTCCCGTTCATCACGGACCGCTACCGCGTGCGCTTGGCCGGTTGCGACGCCGATCTGCGCGCGGCCCAGCGCCTGCGCTTCGAGGTCTTCAACCGCGAACTGCACGAGGGTCTCGAGTCGGCTTGGTTGACCGGGCATGACGAGGATCGGTTCGACGCCGTCTGCGCCCACCTGCTGGTCGAGGAGAACACCACCGGAACCATCGTGGGCACCTACCGGATGCTGCCCGGTCCGCTCGCCGCCTCCTCCGGGCTCGGTTACTACAGCGCCCAGGAGTTCGACTTCGCCCCGTTCGAGCCGCACCGCGCGCGCATCCTCGAGCTTGGGCGCGCCTGCGTGCACCAGGACCACCGCAACCAGACCGTGGTCGGTATTCTCTGGCGCGGGATTGCCATCTTCGCCCGCAGTTGCGGGGCCCGTTTTCTCATCGGCTGCAGCTCGATCACTTCGCAAAGCCCCGCCGAAGGCGCGGCGATGTACCGCCAGCTCTCCGAGAAGTACCTCGCGCCGGCGGAGTTCTGCACACGGCCGCGCCCCGGCTACGAGTTCCCGCTCACGCCCACCGCCGGGGTCTCCGCCAAGATCCCGCGGCTGATGGCGGCGTATCTGATGATTGGTTGCCGCATCTGCGGCGAACCCGCCATCGACCGCGAGTTCAAGACCATCGACTTCCTCACGTTGATGGACATGGACAACGCGCCCACGGCCGTCGCCCGCAAGTACCTGATCTGAGGCGCTGGGCGCCTGAGTGCCCAGGCCCATGAATGGCCCCTGGCACAATCGCCCGACGCTCTCGAGAAAGTTCCACCTGCGATCGGCGCACCTTCTTCCCGTGGCGAAACTCGCCAAGAGTTTCGTCCGCCCAGCTCCGGCAGGAATCCCGTGACGGCGTTCCTGCCCGGCTATTCCAGCCCGCCGATGGTGAAGTCGGCCGGATACTCGAGGGTGAACTTCAAGGGAATCACCCGCTTCTCGCCCGGTTTCAGCACGAGCGTCCAGCTCAGCACGCCGTCCTCGTCCTTGCGCACCACCCCGTCCTTGCCGCCCTCCTCCTCCGGCCGAATCTCGCCGGAGGCGGGCGTGACCATCGTCACAACCACCTTCTCGTGCCGCGTCACCGGAATCTGGTCCTTCACGATGAGCGTCTCCACCGTCTTGCGATTGTTCTCCGCCGTGATCTGCACCTCATACGTGAGGCGCGCATATTTGGTGAACGTGCCGGTGGTTTCCGTCAGGCGGTTGATCAGCTTGCGCTTGGCCACGATGCCGGAATCGACCCCAAGATTGAGCACAAACTTCGCACCCGGCATGACCGTCGGCAGCGAGGAACTGGCGACAAACGCCCCATCGAGGTAGATGGCCACATCGCCCGCCGCCAGCGGGAAGGCCGCGGCGTTGGTCACTCGGGCACGCAGATAGGTGTGCGGCGAAAGTTTGGGCTGGGCGAGGTAGTTCATCACCCCCTCAAGCGCCGTGGTCCCGATCGCGTATTTTCGCGCCCCATTGTCGGCCGGGACATCGACCACGTAGGGGATCGTAACGGTGGCGGAACTGAGGCTCTCCTCGACAGCGGCGTCGGCCGTACCCGCCTCCGACGGTTTCTCGACGGACTGGGCCTTGGGCGCGGGCGGCTTGCCCTGTGACTTGCCAGCACCGATGAAGTTGCCCGCCAGGCCTCCAACCTCGGTGTTGGAGGTATACTGGAGGAGCCCCTCGTCCTGAGTCGGCTCCGCCGCCTTTCGCTCCTGCACCAGCCACGGCTGGAACACCGGCGGCTTGCCGCCAAGCGTCGGGCGCGCGGTCGAAAGCTGCAGCTGCACCCCGCGCCAGTCCTCGCCCGTCGATTGCCGCACCATCGCCGCGTAGCCGAGCAGGATGCTCTTGTCGGCCGAGGCCACCCGCACGTCGTAGGTCGGCTCCCACTTCGCATTCTCCACCGGGTAGGCCACGCGAACGGTGAGCTTCCCGGCCTGCGCGACCTCGCAACGCACGATCACATTCTGCACGGTCTTCTCGTCGGGCGCCTCCAGATCGTCGCTCTGGCGTTCCAGCACCTCGGCGCGCTCTTTAAACTCCGCGTCCCGCCGCTCGGCCCCGCGCAGCTCCTCGGCGATCTTCGCCTGGTGATCGGCGTAGAACCCGAGCAGTTTCTCCCACTGTTCCGGTCCGGGCAAAGGCACCGCATCGCCGGAAGGATGGGTGGTGGTGAGCGTCTTGATGCGCTCGAGGTAGTCGCGCTGCTGTTTCAGAAGAGCGATCTGGTCGGCCACTGCCCCCTGCTCGAGCGTGAGCGCCCGCTGCTGTTCCTTGATCTCGCGCAGCCGCACATTGGCGGGTACGCCCAGTTGGGTCGCGTAACTGATCACGTCGAGAATGGTCGCCTTCGCCGTGCCGGCAGCGGAAACCTGCAGGAGGTTGGGATTCACACTGTCGGGCAACCCGGCGAAGCGCACCGACTGCACCCCGGCCCCCAGTTCGACGGTCGCCTCACGCGTGACGATCGCACTGTGCTCATAGACGACAACGCCAGTAATGCGCGACTCCGCCTCGATCGGAGCGATGGCCGGGTCCGCGGCCCGGACCGGGGCCGCCTGCCCGAACAGTAAAACGGAGACAACAAGCGCGCGGCGGCGCAAAAATCGGATTCGGGATACCATGGTGAAAAGGCGTCAGGTCGGCGGGCGTTCGGGGCGGGGTACGCCGAAGGTGGCGACAGGCACGGAGAGAGTCAATGGGCGTGCCCGCTCGTCGTGGCATGGGTCTCCAGACCCATGAAGCCCTGGCCCCCTTCCCCCGTCACCGCCCACGGTCCACCGTCCGCTATCGACCGGGTGCCTCTCCGTTTTCGCAACATCCCGAAGGCTCCGCTCTGGCAGCGTAGCGGAACGGCTTCCGTACAGCGCTATAGCGCTCTTCCATGCGGAAGCGAAGCGCTTCCGCTACGACGGATTCTCGAGATACCCCGGTAGCCCTCCGAGAAATAGAGAGGCGCGCCGTCCACCGCTATCCCGGTCGTTGCGCCTTGCCGCGGCCCGCTTCCCCCGCCACGACGTTACCCCTCTTCCCGATGCCGTCCGACCACCGCCCACCATCCACGATCCCGCAGCGAGCCACGCACCCGCTCTTCCGGCGCCTGCGCGCGGCTTGGCGCCTGCTCTCCCTCGTCGCCGCGCTGGGAGTCGCCGCTGGGCTCTTCTTCCTCACCGCCGGCCCGTGGTCGAGTTTCCGTCGCCGCTCGCTCTGGTTACACCGCACCGGCCGCCTCGTGCTGCGTGCGCTTTCCGTGCGCTTCGTCGTCGAGGGTGAGCCGCGCCCGCGCACCGGAGTCGTCGCCAGCAATCACGTCAGCTACCTCGACATTCCCGTGCTCGCCGCCGCCACCCCGCAGGTCTTCCTCGCCAAATCCGAGGTGCGCGACTGGCCCGTGGTCGGTTGGTTCGCCCGCGTGGCCGGCACGCAATTCATCGACCGCAAACGCCGCAGCGATGTCGCCCGCCAAAACGCCGACTTCGTCCACATCGTCGAACACGACGCCGTGCTCACCCTCTTCCTCGAAGGCACCAGCACAGATGGCACCGCTGTCGCCCCCTTCCGCTCCTCGCTCCTCGAACCGGTCATCGAGCACGGCTGGTCCGTCACTCCGGCGGCGATGCACTACACCTGCACCGGTGGCGACGTGGCGCAGGACGTCTGCTGGTGGGGCGACATGGGCTTCTTTGAGCACCTCTTCCGCCTCGTGCAGGTCGACACCGTCACCGCGCACCTACGTTTCGGGAACCCCGTCGCCTCCGCCGAAGACCGCAAAGCGCTCGCCTCGCATCTTCACGGCGAAGTCTCCGCCCTGAAAACGTGCACTGAGAAAACACTCACTCCGGCCGCCATCGGCGCCTGATCCGCCTTACCGCCATGGCCGCGCCCACCACCACTAGGCCGCTGCGCATTCTGCTCCCGCCCAACTTGGCCGTCGCCGCCCCGCGCGACGCGATCCCGCTGAAGATCGAGGGCTCGCCGGTCAACCTGCCGCCTGTGCTCCAAACCGCCTGCGCCGGCGCTGGTCCCTGGCTGCTGCCGATGAAGCGCTCCGAGCTGCGCGCGCTCCTGTTTCTGCTCCAGGGCCAACCGGTGTTCCGCTGGGTCAACTACCCCTTCGAGCCCATCCCCTGGCGCGGCGAGGCGCTCGCCGGGGTGAGCGAGTTTCTGGTGGATACATCGGCCGGCTCGCCGCCCACCACACCGAATCCCGCCGCCGCCTCCCCGGCCCCGCCCCAGCGCACCGATCCGCCAGCGGCACCCGAGCGCCCCAATCCGCCCCGGAAACTCGACTCCTTCGCACGAGCCGCCGCCGCCAAAGCCGCCGGCCTAAACCCGATTCTCGAAACCCGAAACTCGAAACCCGAAACGCAAAACCCAGCAGCCCCGTCCGCCGCCGCGCCCGCGGACCGCTCCACCCTTATCGGCCAGATCGCAGCCCGTCGCCCCAACCTCGGCGCCCCTCGCCCCTCGCTCGCTCCCAGCCCGGTCAAGCAGCGCAGCTTCCGCGTGCCCCCCATGCCGCCCGGCATGAGCGCCCGCCCCACCGAACCGATACCGAGCAGCCTCCAAGTCGACGGCTCGGAGCAGTTCCTATCCCTGATCCTCCCCTCGCGCGAAAGCCACTCCTACGCCGCCATCCTCGAAGCCATCAAGGCCTCCGGCTTCACCCTCGAGCCGGCCACCCGCAAGTGGTGGCTGCGTGACCGCCATCGCACGCTCACCTTCCTCGCCGCTCACTGGGACCGCCTCGAAAAGGGCTGGGGCGCCCAGTTCACCGACAATTTTCGCCGCAACACCGCCAAGCTCCGTCTCGCCACCATCACCACCGCCGTCACCGAGGCCGGCGGCGGGTTCGATGTCTCCATCACTCTCGACGTCGGCGGCGCACCCGCCGACCTCCTCAAGAGCCAGCTCGCCCAGGGCCGCGGCTACCTCGAACACGCCGGAGCCGTCTACCTCGTGCCCTCCACCACGCTGGACCAGCTCCACCACGCCCAGCAGGCGCTCGCCGGCACGCTCGACACCCCGCTCATGCCGGGTGCCCGCCAACGCGTCGCCCGCCATCGCGCCGCCGAACTCCAGGAGGAACTCGAAAGCCTCTCCCCGAACTTCCAGCCCCCCGAAGCCTGGCGCGAACACAGCAACGCCCTGCGCAATCTCACCAGCCTCCCACCCGCGCCGCTCGCCACCGACCTCGCCGCCACGCTCCGCCCTTATCAGAATCTTGGGGTCGCCTGGCTCCACCACCTCGCCCGCCACAGCCTCGGCGGCGTGCTCGCCGACGAGATGGGCCTCGGCAAAACCGCCCAGGCGGTGGCGCTGTTGAGTGTGCTGCATTCCGCAAGCCCCGGGCGGTCCCCGGAATCATCCGTCCGATCGGTCGGATCCGTCGGATCGGTCCGATCTGCTCCAGACTCTGGCCACGCAAAACTCGAAACTCGAAACCCGAAATCCGCGAGCGCCTCGCTCGTGGTCTGCCCGGCCTCACTCACCGAAAACTGGCGACGCGAGCTCGCGCGCTTCGCCCCCCAACTGCGCGTCTTCGTCCACCACGGCGCCAACCGGCTCACCGCCGCGCCCGACGGCCGCGCCGTGGACGTGATCATCACCTCCTACGGCACCCTCGTGCGCGACCTCGAGCTCTTCGTCGAGGCGGACCTGCGCTGCCTCATCGCCGACGAAGCCCAGCACGCCAAGAACCGCCGGTCCCAGGCCGCCGCCGCGCTGCGTGCCCTCCACGCTCAGGCGCGCTTCTGCCTCACCGGCACCCCGGTCGAGAACAGCCTCGACGACCTCCGATCCCTCTTCGACATCGTCCTGCCCGGCGCCGTCTCCGCCATTCCCAGCGACGCGCGCGGCGACGATCGCGTCTGGCACGAGAAGCGCCTCCACCGCCAGACCGCCCCCTACATCCTCCGCCGCACCAAAATCCAGGTCGCCCCCGAACTGCCCGCCAAGATCGAGCAAGTGCTGTGGTGTGAGCTCACCGACAAACAGCGCACCTGCTACGACGAAGTGCGTGTCGCTACCGACCGCGAGATCGACGCCCTCGCCTACGACCGTCAGCCCGAGGCGCAGGTGCGCCTTGCCGTGCTCACCCAGCTCCTGCGCCTGCGCCAAGTCTGCTGCGACCCGCGCCTGATCGAAAAGGCCGAGCAGCCCTCCCGCTACACCGCGGCCGACTCCGCCAAGCTCGCCGTCTTCCGCGAACTCCTCGCCGAGGCCCTCGACGACGGCCACCGCATCCTGGTCTTCTCCCAGTTCACCCGCCTGCTCGGCCTCGTGCGGGAGGAGCTCGTGGCGCAAGAGACTGCGCATTGTTACCTCGACGGCTCGATGACCCCGAAAGCCCGGCAGGCCGAGGTCGACCGCTTCCAGACCGACGCCTCCGTCCCCGTTTTCCTCATCTCGCTGAAGGCCGGCGGCACCGGCCTCAACCTCACCGGGGCCGACGTGGTCATCCACCTCGACCCGTGGTGGAATCCCGCCGCCGAGGCCCAGGCCACCGACCGCGCCCACCGTATCGGGCAAACAAGGGTGGTCACCAGCTACAAGCTCGTCGTCACCGGCACGGTGGAGGAGAAGGTGCTCCAATTGCAGGACACCAAACGCCAGCTGCTCGCCGAGGTCTTCGACGCCAGCGACGCCCTCAACTCCCGCCTCGAGCTCTCCGATCTCCGCGCCTTGGTGCGGTAGTCGCCCGTCGCGGCATGCTGCTTCAGCACATGCCGCTCGGTTCGGCCACGGTATCAGGCCTCCGCCGTAACAATGCACTCGATAGGGATTCCTCTCCTATCGGACCAGCGTTTCAGTGTCCGGTGTAGGAGCGTGCTTGCACGCGATTTCCGCTCGAGATCGCGTGCAAGCACGCTCCTACAACTGAATGGCTACACCTCAGCGTGTCGCGCGCAGCGACGCCTCCACTCCGCGCCCACCGCCGCCCATCAGCCGATGGCTTACCGGCCGGCGTTGCTCGGCCGTAAGCGATGGCAACTCGGGCAAGACCACCCGCGGCATGCGCTCCAGCAGTTCTCGGGCGAGCGCTCGCAGCGCATCCCAGCGGGCGGGGAGCCTCGAATCCGGGTTCCGGGGTTCGGATCCCGCTTCGGCGCATCGGGCGGCTCCGCCGGTTCGGCCCGATGGAGCCATGCGCCTGCCGGCCTCCTTCCAATCCGCACTCCGCAATCCGCCTTCCGCAATGCCCGCACCCGCCGCCGCCCACTCCGCACTCCGCAGTCCGAAATCCGCATTTCCCAGCGGCTCTGCCGCTACCAATTGTTTGAGCAGGCTGCGCCATTCGATGAGCAGCCGGTCAAGGTCACCGCGCCCCGCCTGCTCGGCGTCCACCATCAGCTCGCGGGCCCGCCCTCCCTCCTCCACCAGCCCGTGTACGATCTCCGCCGCGCCGCAGCCATAGTTTGGGGGAATGCCGCGCACCAAGAACCCTTCCGCCTCGCTGCGCCGATACGTGTGTTCGCACGCCGCGGCCAGTCGGCCAAGCCAGCGCGGATTGGTCCCGGAGAAACGGTCGCTGGCGAAGAGGTTCGCCAGGTCATAGATGAGCCACTCGAGCGGATACCGGCGGTCCTCCAACGCGGCGGCCACCGCCAGCCCCTCGGGCCCGGCAAACGCGGCCACGATCTCGCCGCGGCGGGTGAGGCGCAGCTCGCGGTCGAGCACCCCCAGCCGCTGCCACTGCCAGAACAACGTGGGCTCGGGCGGCAGCGCCAGGCACGCCTCGCGCCAACGGCAACGCCGGCACACCGCCGAGGGATTACGTTCCCGCCGCACCACGCGCGCCCGCCCGGTATCGGTGCGCTGGCCACAAGGGAAGACCTCCGCCGGAAACTCCGCCGTCTCCTCCAGCCCAAAGCGCACCGGCTCCTCCGTGAAAAGCGGTTCGCGAGCAGTTGCCGCGATCTCGGCCGCCGGCCGGCCGGCGCGAAACTCGCGCAACAGCACCGCCCACGGCAGCGGCGCGGCGCGCTTGAGCTTCTCAGCGTGCGCCCGACTCATCCGCGGCGAATTCTTGCTGGTGAGCACGTAGCCAGTCTCGTCGAGCCCGCGCCGCCCGGCCCGGCCGATCATCTGCAACAGCTCGCTGGGTTCGATCTCGTTCTCCAAGTTGTCGTGACGGTAGTGGGTGGCCGTCACCATCACCGAACGCAGCGAGAAGTTGATCCCCGCGCTGAGCCCAAGCGTGGCGACCACGGTGCGGAGCTGCCCGGCCTTGGCCAACGGCTCGATCACCCCGGCGCGCTGGGCGTAGGTGAGCCCGCTGTGGTGAAAGGCCACGCGGTTGCGCACCAATTTCGTCAGCAGCGGGCCGAGCGCCTGCTCCTGCTCGGGCGTGAGGGTGAGCGGGTCGGGCTGCGGCAGCTCGCGGGCAAACTGCCGCGCCAGCCGCTCGGCCTCCTGTCGCTGCGGAGCGAACACCAGCACCGGCCCGAGCCCTTCGCGCAGCGCGCCGGCCAGCCGCCGCGACCAGAAGCTCTGGATCTCCGCAGGCAACCCGCGCGTGAGGTCGTCGACCTCGATCTCCTCCAGCGGCACCGGCCGCTCGCGGTGGCGGATCAGCTCCACGGTGCGCCCGAGCCGGCGCAACCAGGTGGCCACATCGTTCGGGTTGGCCACCGACCCGCTGAGCAGGAGCAACTGCACGCTCCGCGGCAACGCCGCCAGCACTCCCTCGTAATGATTGCCGCGATGGGGGTCGCTGAGCCACTGGTACTCGTCCACCGCGAGGAAGGCGCACTGCGGGTCGTCGCGCAGGCGTGCCTGCACCGCCTCCAGCGTGGCCACCACCACCGGCGACTCCGGGGCCACCGTGAGGTCACCGGTCACGATGCCCACCTTCCATCCGCGGGAGCGCCATTCCGCGTACTTGTCGTTGGCGAGGGCCCGAGTGGGCACGGTGTAGATCGCGGGTCGGCTGAAACCGGTGGACTCGGCGAATTTTTCGAAGACGAAAGTTTTCCCCGCCCCGGTGGGCGCATCGAGGATGACATCGCGCCCAGCCTTCAGCGCCGCAATACCCTGGGCCTGCCAACCATCGGGCAGCACCAGGCGTTGCAGGCTTTCGATTCCACGGGCAATCACGGACTGGAGCAAAGGCGCCGCGCGCTCAACGTCAACGGGTAGCGGCGCCCACCGTCGGCTCGCGCTTCAGTTCTGTGGTGGGGCGGGCTTTACGCCCGCCATCCGAGCGACCGTCGCCCCGCGGAAGCAAACCGGCGGGGATAAACCCCGCCCCGCCATCGAAGGCCCGTTCATCCGCGATCGCCCACTCCGATCCGGAAGGTGGAGCAATTCGGCTCTCGCTCGGACAACTCAACGGCGGCCATCTTCCACCACCACAAATCGCCTCGCGCTCCGCCGCGGTTTGCGGGCTTGGAAACAGGCCGCGACCGGTCCATTGGTGTCCGCGCCCGGGACACACAAACCGCCCCAGGGCCCCATGCTCCGCCGCCTACCCTTCCTCCTCGCGAGCCTGCTGTTGCTCGCCGCCACCACGCACCGCGGGGCCGAAGCGCCGTCGTTTCGCACCCTCTCCGGCGAGCTCGAGGGCGCCCGCTGGACCGCCTTGGTGCCCGATGCTTGGGACGGCCGTCTGCTCCTCGAGGCACCCGACTGCCTCCGCGCCCCGGAACCACTCGCGGCCGTGCTCAACGCCGCAGCCCCGGTCACCAGCGAGCTCCTCGCCAACGGCTGGGCCGTCGCCACTACCAGCTACCGCCGGCACGGGCCACTCATCGCCGACGGGATCACCGACCTGCGCTCGCTGCGCGAACACCTCGCCGCGGAACTCGGCCAGCCCACGCTCACCCTCATTGAAGGCACCGGCATGGGTGGGCTCATCGCCATCTTCATCGCCGAACGCCACGCCGACGAGTTCCACGGCTGCCTCGCCCTCGCGCCGCAGCTCGACCTGCGCGACCCGCGCGCCCTGCGCTTGCGCTGCGACCACCAACCGCGCGCCCCGCTGCTCCTCCTCTCCCCTCCCGGCACCGTCGAGCCTGTGCAAACCTACATCGCCCGCGCCCGCGCGACCGCCAACGCCGAGAGCGTCGTACCCGTGTTTTGGTTTGCCCCCGCCGAACCGACACCCGCGGACGCTGCGGCGCAGCGGCTGGCCGCGCTGGCGGCCATGGAAGAATGGGCCCGCAACCGGAAGGCCCCGGAAGAACGCCCGGTCCCTCCGCCTTCGCCGGAACCCGAACCTACGGCAGCCCCCGCCGACGCGGAGACCCCCGTCAGCGAGGCCGCCCCCGAAGGTTCGCCTCCGGTCGAGGCGCTCGGCGCAGCCACGACTGCCGCACCAGAGAGCGCTCCGTAGTGCCAGTGTGAACCCACCCAGCCCCGGGTGGTTGGCACAGCCGATTGACCACTCGCCCAATAGGCCTGACGCCATTTGGTGGACGCGAATGCCCTCAATCGCGTTCGACCGCGTTGAGGGCAACGCGGTCCACCTTCTGGCTGGAAGGGCGAGGCTCCGCCCGAGCCGGTACTGCATCACTGCCCAGAGCCATTAACTTGGCCGTGGTGGCGCCGCTTGCGACGCCCTATTCCTACTGATACCGACGCGAGGCAGACGACCAGGCGTCGCAAGCGACGCCCCTACCCGACGGTTCATCGGGAAGCCCCCCAGGGCGCGCCTCCGCCCAAGCCGGTGCTGCACCCAGATTTTCGCCTCACTCGTTCGCGGCCTGGCCGGCCGCATGCCTGCCCAGCTTGCGCAGCAGACCGGCCAACTGGCGCTGCTCCTCGGCCCGGAGGCCGGAGAGCGCCGCCGCCAGATTCTGAAAATGGAGCGGCAGCACCTGGGTCATGCGCTCGCGGCCAGCGGCAGTGAGTTCGACGAGCGCAACGCGCTTGTCGGCCGGATCGGCGGTGCGCCGCACCCAGCCGTGAAGTTGCGCGCGATCCACCGCGGTGGTGATCGAGCCGCTGGTAAGAAACAGCTTCCGCCCCAGCTCATTGACCGGTAACGCCCCTTTGGAAAAGAGGGCCTCCAACACCGCAAAATCGCTGTCGGAGCCGAACCCAAGACTACGAATACTGCGACGGTCGTGCGCCTCCACGGCGTAAAACGCCTTCCAAAGGATCAGATACAGATGCTCGGGGGGCAACGGCTGGCCGGTGGGCATGAGCGAACGCATGCGCCGATCTATCTTGATGTCAAGGTACCGGCAACGCCCGCCGCCTGTGCCCCTCACAGCGGCCGCCGCTGCACGCCGTCCACCCACACCACCTCACAGGCCCCACCACCCGTATCGTCTCGGGTGGTCGAGCTGCGCCAGTGCCAACCGTCCTCCCGGCGAATCTCCACCAAGTAGCCGGAGAGCTCGACCAACTCATGCCGTTTCACCCGTAGCAGCGCTTCGCGCACCGCCGGGGCCGCCGGGATCATGTGCATATTGGCCGAGCTGCGGGCAATCGTGTCGGGCGAAATAGGCGGATCGCCCGACCAGCTGTAGTTGTACCACCGATGATCCTGGGTGATGCGCAGGCCGTTGATCACCGCCGCCTCGCTCATCGGCCCCCATCCCAGCGCCAAATCGACGGGGGCTAGCTTGGCCCCGGGATCGTTGCGGTAACGCTCCCGCGCAAGCACCACCGCCTTCACCGCAAAACGAGCCAGCGGTTGAAAGGTATATCCATCACGCGTCCACGCGGCCGGCAGCGCCTGGGCCGTCTGCACCGGCTCGATCCCCGGCCGCCCCTGCCAATGGCCCGCCGGAGCCGGGCGGGCGCACATCCAGCATCCAAACAACACTGCCAAAAGGAGGAGGGCCTTCTTCATCGTCGGGGTGGCTAAGAGATGCCGGCAAGCCAACCGGCCCACGCGCAATGCGTCGAGCAGAGACGACTAGAGCGTTTTAATTAAAACTATAGCCGCAGGCGGCAAACCAACCTTTGGCATCTTCGGCGGTGACCGTCGCCAGGGCCTTGGGCGGTGAGCAGGCTCGTGGGTGCGAGCTTGGGCAGCCCGCAGGAAGGCTTTCACCTTGCTCCACATCATTTCGATGGGATTGAGATCCGGCGAGTAGGCCGGCAAGAAACGAACCTGCGCGCCGGTGGCGGTGATCAGCGCGAGAGTCGCTTCGTTTTTGTGGGCGCCTGTTATCCAGCACGACCAGATCGCCGGGGCACAAGGTCGGGCGGCACTTCGCCAACGTAAGCCTGGAACACCGCGGTGTCGGTGGGGGCCTTCGATGGTGAGGCAGGCACTGAGCCATCAACGCGCACCGAGGAGATCATCGTGGTCGTCTGCCAATGGCCGTGGGGGCAACTGGCGACCAGACGCTGACCGCACGGCGCCCGACCGCGGAGGCGGGTCATGTTCGTCTTGGCGGCCGACTCGTCGATGAAGACCAGCCGGGCCGGGGCGAAGCTTCCTGTTCTTGCTTCCATTGCGCTCGGCCTGGGCGACATCGGGGCGACTTTGCTCGGCGGCATGCAGCGTCTTTTTTAAAAGTCGTCCCATGGCGACCAGTGCGTAATGCAGCGCCGGTACGCTGCAGGACATTGCCAACCGGGCCTTGATCTCGGACAGGGTCAGATCTGGTTGCGCGGCAATGAGGGCCCCCAGACGCTCGCGATACTCGGGCAGGATCTTGGCTTTGCGTCCCGAAAACGATGCCGGTGGGCGATGTCGCCGGTCGACTGCGTTGCTGTAGTAGCTTAACCATCCCAACCGACACCCGGAAGCGCTTGGCCACTTCCTCCCGGGTTCCTCCTGGGCGTCGTAGGCGGCCAAGATTCGCTCTCTGAGATCCAGCGAGATCGTCTTCATGCTCGCCACCATGAGCGCCCCGGCGCCCAATGGCTACAGTTTTATTGAAAGTGCTCTAGGCTATCGCCGGGACCACCCGGCGCTTCTCTCCGCCGCGCACTGGTGATGGAGGTGGTGGCGGCGCGTCGGCTGAGTCGCCCCGAACATCCCGTTCCTCGACGGCATGGCCAACGAGATGATCCAGCTCCTCTACCGTGGAAAGCAGCTCCTGCGACTGCGCGCTCATCTGCTGGGCGGCGGCGGCGGTCTCCTCGGAACTGGCGGCGCTCGATTGGGTGATCTTGTCCATCTGCCCCATGGCGTCGTTGAGCTGCTTGAGACTCTCGCTCTGCTCGTTGTTGGCCGAAGCCATCTCAGCCACCAGTTCGTTCACCCGGGTGGCCTTCTCGTGAATCATCTTGAGCGTCTCGCCCACACGGGTGGAAACGGTAGCACCGCGCGTGCTCACGGCATTGGCCGCCTCAATCTTGCCGGCCGAATCCCGGGCCGCCACGGCACTGCGTTGCGCGAGATTGCGTACCTCCTCGGCCACCACCGCAAACCCGGCCCCGGCCTCGCCCGCCCGGGCGGCCTCGACGGCGGCATTGAGGGCAAGGATGTTCGTCTGAAAGGCAATCTCGTCGATGGTCTTGATGATGCGGGTGATCTCATCGCTGGACTTGCGGATCGCATCCATGGCGTCGAGCAACTCGCGGGCCTGCCCGGCGCCAGCGTCGGCGGCCGTGCGCGTGGCAGCAGCGAGCTCGCGAGTCGCCGCTGCATGCTCGGCATTACGCTGGGCCACGCTCGACATCTGCTCGAGCGAGGCGCTCGTCTCCTCCAGCGAGGCGGCCTGGGCGCTCGCCCCCTCGGCCAGCGACTTGCTCGACTCCGACACTTGGCGGGCGGCCGCCGAAGCATGTTCGGCTCCCTCTGTAAGCGCCCGGGCGATGCCGCGCAGCACCCGCGTCAGCCTGTAGCCGAGCAGCACCGCCACGGCGACGCCACTCAGCAGGCAAAGGACTACTCCGCCCACGACCACAAACACGCCGCGGCGCATCGTATCCACCACGCCGGTCGAAGCGTGATCCGTCTCGGCGGTCCCCAGGTCGGCGACCTTGTTCACCGCCTCCATCAGGGTGACGCCGGTGGCCGTCCACTCCCGGCCCTGCTCGGATTCACGGATCAGCGCCGCGACCAGATCCTGGGCCCCCTTCAAATAGCTTTCGGCCGCCTCGCCCATCTCCTTGAGCAGTGCGGCCTCCTTGGCCTCCCGTAGCATGGGGGCCAGTTCGCCCAGCTTGGCGATGACCTCCTCCACGTTGGACTCCGCCTCACCGATCATGGCGAGATCACGATCGAAGAGGGCCACGCTTGCATTCCGATGGGCATCGCGGGCCAGCCCTGCGACCTCGGCCATGGCGACCACCTTGGCGAGCCGCCCGAGCACCTCCTTGCTGGTTGCCTCTTCGGCCCCTGTTGCGGCAAGTGCTTCGTTTTGGAGGACAGAGAACTCCTCCAGATGCGCCAATAGATCTTCGGTCCCGGCCTCCATCTTCGCCCGCGCGGAGTTGAACTGGATGCGTCCCGCCTTGCCGACGTCGGCCTGCCCAATGTAGCGGCCCAGCGCCTCGTCCAAGGCCCGAACGGCGGCCGCATTGTCCCGCAACTCCCGCCGCGCATTCACCAGTTTGTGAAGCTCGTCGACCTGCCGCTCCACCGTCACCAAAGCCTCGCGCCCCTTCTCCCACGCCCCGGCCCGATAGGCATAAATGTGATAGGTGAACTGCAGGCGCGCCACGGTGGCGGAGCGCTCGATCTGGTTGGCGAGCACGGCTTGGCGGATATAGGCCTCGCTCACCGCGGAGGCGCGCCCGGAACCGTCGCGCATGCACCAAACCGTCACCGCACCGGAGAGCACCAGCAACGACAGAACCACACCGAACCCCAGCGACAGTCGCCGGCTGAAGGTCATGACTTTCATAAAGGGATTTTCACTTTGAACCCTCCCCGGTGGGGGGCGCCCCAGGGATGGCGAAGTATCGGTCCCGCACACGATTCCTTGAGCCGGCCCGAGGAACCCGCAGCTCGCCACACCACCATTCCAGAGTTCATGAATCCAGTTACTGGCTGACTGACCGGGACATAGAACACTGCCGTCATTCTGCTCATGTAATAGGAAATAGTCCCCAGCCCCGCCCTCACCCGGCGCACAGAGCCAGCGGAGACCGCGGAGGCCGCGGACCGTTTGGAAGGCTCGCTATCCGCTAGCCCCTACCCGCGACTCTGAGGTCGCCACAGAGGCAGAACAGGCCACCGAGGATTCGCGAGCAGCGTTTCTGGAGCAGCGCAGGCCAAAACCAAGTGCCGCGAGCAACCGCCTGGCGGAGCGAAGTGCAGACACACTTCGTCCCCAAGCATTCTTGTTCAGCCTTCAGCAATCAGGCCCGCAGACTTTCGGCTGCCGGCCCGGACCTACTCAGCTCTTCTTGACCGCCGGCTTCTTGGCCTTCGCCACAGGCTTTTTGACGACCGCCTTCTCCGCCGCGGGCTTCTTGGCCGCGACCTTCTTGACAGCGGCTTTCTTGGCGACCGCCGGCTTGGCTTTCGCCGCAACCTTCGCCTTCGCCGCGGCCTTCGCCTTCACTGCCGGCTTGGCCTTCACGGCCGACTTCGCCTTTGCGACCGGTTTCTCTTTCACCGCAGGCTTCTCCTTCGCCGCGGGCTTGGTCTTCGCCACCTTGGCCTTGGCGATCGGCTTAGCCTTGGCCACCTTCACGGCCTCCACCGGCTCCGGCACCGGAGCCTCCGGCTGGCCGAGCAAGCTCGAGATCGAAATCTCACGACCGTCACGCCAGAGCTGCTCGAGCGCATACTTCTTGCGCGCCTCAGCCGTGAAGAGATGTACCATGATCTGGTACGCATCGACCACCAGCCAGCCGCTCTGCTGGTTGCGGTCCATGCCGGCAATCTTCGCGCCCTGCTCGTCGATCACCTTCTCGACCTCGATGCGCAACGCCCGCAGATGGGTCTCCGCCAAACCGGTGGCGATCACGATATAATCAGTGATCGAAGACAGACCGACCACGTCGATGATCTTCAGGTCAACGGCCTTTTTGTCGTCCAGGCCCTTGCAGACGAGCGCCAGCAGCTGCCGCTCGCGCGACTCGGTTTCGGATGTGCGATTCTTCATGGATTGGGTCGGTACAACGATTGCGATTCGATAAAGTCAGCCACTTTCAACGGTACGAAGTGCCGTAACGGCAAGCTTCGGCTCACGCGCTCCCTCAGTTCGCTGGAGCTGATTGCCACCTCGTGCCCCCCCACGCGATGCAGTCGCAGGCCGGAAATCGGTGGCGGTTCCACCCCGGCCAGACCCGGTCTCGCTAGGTGCACGAACTCCACCAGCCCTACCAGTTCGCCGATGTCCTTCCACTCGGCCAATCGCTGCACCTGGTCGGTCCCCAGCACCCAAAACAGCGCCGCGCCCGGGAAACGCCGGCTCAGTTCCCGCACCGTGTCCACGGTGTAGCTGGTTCCTCCTCGCTGCAGCTCCATGTCGAGCATACCAAAACGGCTGTCGCCCTCGATGGCCAGACGCACCATCTCCATTCGTTGCGCCGGCGAAGCGGTCAACGCCCGGTTCTTCAATGGCGAGACTGCCGCAGGGATGAAGTCCACCCGATCCAAGCCCAGCCCCTCCAGCGCGTCCTGCGCGATGAGCAGGTGGCCGAGGTGAATCGGGTCGAACGAGCCGCCGAGAAAACCGATTCTCACCGTGAAAAAGCCCGCCTCCGGCGGCATGGGTTGAGCGGACACCACCACCCACACACCGGCACTCCGGTCGAATTGGGCTCATTGGTGGTGGGCACTAGCATTGGGCGCCACGTTGTCCGGCCCCGTCGTTGCCGCAAGGCGGAACCGGTGGTCGGTCGTCAGTGACCAGTCATCGGCAATCACCGGCCGGCCATTCTTGCTCCCCCGTGCCGGCCATTCCACCCCGCCCCCATCTTTCCAGCCCGCCACTTCGCCGTTGCAGGCACGCCCTCCGTCCGGTTTCTTCCGCGACGCTTCCACAACCCCTCCACCGCCCATGATCATCGTTCTCATCCTCCTCGCCGCCCTCCTCGGACTCGTGCTCGTCGCCGCGCTCTTCGCTGCCGGCATCTACAACCGGCTGGTCACCCTGCGTAACCGCTTCAAGAACGCCTTCGCCCAGATCGACGTACAGTTGAAGCGCCGTTACGACCTCATCCCCAACCTCGTCGAGATCGCCAAGGGCTACCTCAAACACGAACGCGAGACCCTCGAGGCCGTGATCAAGGCCCGCAACATCGCCTTCACCGCCGCCCAATCCGCCGCCGCCAACCCCGCCGACGGCGCCGCGATGAAGAACCTCATGTCCGCCGAGTCCGGCCTCACCGGCGCGCTCTCCCGGCTGATGGTCGTCTCCGAGCAGTATCCCGATCTCAAGGCCAACCAGAACATGGCCCAGCTCACCGAGGAGCTCACCTCCACCGAGAACAAGATCTCCTTCGCCCGGCAGGCCTACAACGACTCGGTGATGATCTACAATACCGCCCGCGAGACCTTCCCGAACAACTTCGTCTCCGGGATGTTCAACTTCGCCGCCGCCGAGCTCTTCCAGGTCGAGAACGCCGCCGAGCGCCAGGCTCCGCAGGTGAAGTTCACATGAAGCTCTTCGACTTCTTCTTTCCCGAACAGGCGCAGGCGAGCCACCTGCGCCGCGTGGCCGACGTGCACACCTTCACGCTTCGCCATCAAAACTACGAGGAACGAGCGCGTATCCGCCGTCACACTGAGATCGACGAACGTTTCAACAGTGTCGAAGAGCAGCTCGGCTTTCTCACCCTGATGTTGGAGGCCATCATCCGGAAGTCCGAGGAGAAGGGCATGGTCACTCGCGCCGAGCTTCAGGAACTCATGAAGTCCATCGATCGCGAGGATGGGAAAGCGGATGGCCAATACACACCTGGCCGGAACGACTGATCGGATTCCGTCGCCGGATCGGGCAGCTCACCCGTAGCGAAACTCGCCAAGAGTGCCGCCCTCCCTCCCGCTCCGCCCGCCGGTCATTCCGCACTCCGATATCCGCAGTCCGAATTCTCTCGTCGCCCCGATGTACCGCACCCTCGACCCCGTTCGCATCGTCGAAACCGCCGACACCCTCCAGCGGCGCGTCGAGGCCCGCTTCCCGGACTCAGGGCTCAGCCGGGTTTCCGCCGAGTTGTCCGCCGTGGCTGCGGAAGCGGCGGAGCGTGCGCGTTGGCTCGCCAGCCCCCATTGGCCGCTACGCCTGCTCGCCGGCCTCGCCATCACTCTCCTGCTGCTGGTGGTCGGCTCGTCCTCCTTCGCCGCCTACTCCGCGCTGCACGACCGACTCGAGCCGGCCTCGCTCGCTGAACTGATCCAGGGCACCGACGCCGCGATCAACGAGATCGTGCTCCTCTCCCTCGCCATCGCCTTCATCCTCCGCTGGGAGACCCGCATCAAACGCGCCCGCGTCCAGAAAGCCATCCACGTGCTGCGCTCGATCGCCCATATCGTCGACATGCACCAACTCACAAAGGACCCGCACCGCGTGCTTTCCCCCGCCCCGACCTCCGCCTCCACACCCAAGCCCCCTCTCACTGCCCTCGAACTCGAACGCTACCTCGACTACTGCGCCGAGCTCCTCGCGATGTGCAGCAAGATCGCCGCCGTCTACGTGCAGCATTTCGAGGACGAAGTCGCCCTCGAGGCCGTCAATGATCTCGAGAATCTCACCACCGGACTCTCCCGCAACATCTGGCAGAAGATCGTGATCCTCGGCCGCGAACTCTGATCGCCACCGCCCCGACTCCGCCACTCCGAAATCCGCAGTCCGCAATTCATGGACTTCTTCGAACACCAGGCCTCCGCCCGCCGCCGCACGACGCTGCTCGTCTTCTACTTCGTCGTCGCCGTCGTTCTAATCGTCGCCGCACTCAACCTCGTCGTCGCCTTCGGCCTCGGCTTCGCCACCAAACCGGACACCCGGCACCGTTCCTCCTCCTACTACCAGGTCGAGGCCCCGTCGCCCCACACCGCCACGTTTGTCTGGCGCGCCGACACCGTCGCCTGGACCACCTGCCTCACCCTTCTGGTGATCGCTGGCGGCACCTTCTACCGCTGGCTCTCCCTGCGCGGCGGCGGCCGCGCCGTGGCCGAACTGGCCGGCGGCCGCGAGATCGAACCCGGCTCCGCCGACCCCGACCAGCGCCGCCTGCTCAACATCGTCGAGGAGATGTCCATCGCCTCCGGCGTACCCATGCCCGCCGTCTTCGTCCTCGAGGAGGAGCCCGGCCTCAATGCCTTCGCCGCCGGCTACTCGCCCAGCGACGCCGCCGTCGCCGTCACCCGTGGCACCCTCGACAAACTCACGCGCGACGAGCTCCAGGGCGTCATCGCCCACGAGTTCAGCCACATCCTCAACGGCGACATGCGCCTCAATGTGCGCCTCATTGGCGTGCTCTACGGCATCCTCATGCTCGCCATGCTCGGCCGCGGGCTGCTGCACTCGCTGCGCTTCGCCCATGTCGGCCGCAGCTCCCGCCGCGGCAAGGACTCCGGCGGTGGCCTCATCGTCCTGCTGCTCGGCCTCGGCTTCGCCCTCGTGCTCATCGGCTACATCGGCTACTTCTTCGGCCGGCTCATCCAGGCCGCCGTCTCGCGCCAGCGCGAGTGTCTGGCCGACGCCGCCGCCGTGCAGTTCACCCGCAACCCCGCCGGCATCGGCGGAGCCCTCAAGAAGATCGGCGCCTACGCCCTCGGCTCCGGCATTGTCACCGAACAGGCCACACAGCTACGCCACTTCTTCTTCGCTCAGGCCTTCACCGGGGGCTTCTCCCCGATGGCCACCCATCCGCCGCTTGCCGAGCGTATTCGCGCCCTTGAACCCCAGTGGGACGGCCGTTTTCCCGAAGTCGCCCCCCATTCACCACGTCCGTTTCTCTCCCCAGAAAAGGCCATGGCGGCCGCCGCACCCGCCATCGCGCAAGCCGTGTTGTCCCAATGGAAGCCGGGCGAGGTCTTTCCGGCCAACCCGGTCGTCTGGTCCACACCCTCGGCCATTTCCTCCTCCGCGCTGCTGGCCTCGGTGGGCGCGCCCACCGCCGCACACCTCGACCGCGCTCGCCAACTTCTCGCCGCTCTCCCTCCCCGCCTCACCCAGGCCGCACACACCCCCGGAGAGGCCCTCTCCGTCGTCTTCGCCCTGCTGCTCGCCCACGACCCCGCCACCCGTACCCGCCAGCTCGACACACTACGCGTGCGCCACGGGGTTCCCTTCGCCGACGCGTTTGCCGCCTTCGCCCCGGCCGCCGACGGCCTCACCCCGGAGCTGCGCCTGCCCCTGCTCGACATCGCCCTGCCCGCCCTGCGCAAACTCCCCGCCGCCGAAATCTCCGGCGCGCTCGAGACCGCCCACCTCCTCATCGAGGCCGACGGCGAGGTCACGCTCTTCGAGTTCATGCTCGCAAAGGCGCTCGACCGCCATGTCGCCGCCCCCGCCCGCGGCGACCGCCAAGGCGTGGTGAACTACCACTCCTTCAGCGCGCTCGCCGGAGAGGTCGGTCTGCTGCTCTCCGCCCTCGCCCGCGTCGGTTCCGATTCAGCCGAGGAGACCACCCGCGCTTTCGCCGCCGCCAGCGCCCGGATACCCCCGTTGCAGGGCAAGCTCCAGCTGCTCCCGGCCAACGCCTGCACCCTCGACGCCATCAGCGCGGCCCTCGACAAGCTCGCCCAGGCCTCGCCCGCGATTCGCAAGATCCTGCTGCTCGCCGGCACCGAGGCCGTCGCCGCTGATGGCGCGATCGAGCCCGACGAGGCCGATCTGCTGCGCACCGTCGCCGACGCCCTCGACTGCCCCATCCCGCCCCTGCTCGGCAGCGCGTGATGGATTTCTTCGAACAGCAGGCCGCCACCCGGCGCCGCTCCACGCGACTGCTGCTCCTGTTCGCACTCGCCGTCACCGCCTTCCTGATTCTGCTCGGGGTACTGCCCTCCCTCCTTCTCGCCGGGTGGTCACTGTGCTTCGGCCCCGGTTGGCACTGGCGCTGGGACTGGTCGGTGTTCGGCCTAGTCTCCGGCTCCGCCGGCTTCTGCTTCGCCGCCGGGGCGGCCATCGAATGGCTCAATCTCGCCGACGGGGGAGCCGCCCTCGCGTCCCGCATCGGCGCCGAGCCGCTGCCACCCGACAGCGTCGATCCGGCCGCCCGTCGCCTGCTCAACATCGTCGAGGAGATGGCCATCGCCTCGGGCCACGCCGCGCCGCGCCTCTTCGTGCTGCGCCACGAATCCGCGATCAACGCCCTCTCCGCCGGACACGAGCCGCGCGACGCCGCGCTCATCGTCACCCGCGGCTGCCTCGACCGGCTCACGCGCGACGAACTCCAGGGCGTGGTCGCCCACGAGTTCAGCCATCTCCTCCACGGCGATACATCCCTCGATACGCGCCTCACCGCCCTACTCGCCGGTCTCCTGTTTATCCCCGAGCTCGGCCGCGACCTGCTCCGCGCCGGTTGGACCGAACACACCGACCCGCGGACCCACCACCCCGTCTCCGGTCCCACGCCCTTGCTCGTGCTCGCTCCCCTCGCCCTGGTCCTCCTGGGAGTCGGCCTCGGCGGCTTCCTCCTCGCCCGGGCCCTGCAATCCGCGGTGGCCCGCCAGCGCGAGCTTCTCGCGGATGCCTCCGCCGTCCAGTTCACCCGGCTGCCCGCCGGACTCGCCGGGGCGCTGGGCAAGATCGCCGCCTCGCCCGACGAGCAGCTCACCGGAGCGGCCGGCGCCGCCAAGCTCGGCCACCTCTATTTCGCTACCAGCCGCCGGTCCCTGCTGCTCGACTGGTTCTCCACCCATCCCCCGCTGGCCGCTCGCCTCACCGCCTTGGCCGGCCGCTCCGCCGGCGCCGAGTCTCCAAATCGAGACACCTCGACCGCTACCCGCCGCCGCGCCCTCCCTGGTTTCTCCACGCTGCGCGAGGAGCTCGGCTCCTACGTCGACTCACCCTCGGCGCCGTCCGCCGCCCACCTCGGTTACTCCCAGCGCCTGCTCGCGGAGCTGCCGCCCTCCCTCGTATCGGCCGCCCGGGAACCCAACGGGGCGCCCGCCGTGGTCCTTGGGCTACTACTCGCCGCCGATCCCGCCTTCCATCCAGCCCAGCTGGAGCTGGTGCGCCACGGAGTTGGCCCGGAGGTCGCGCGCACCCTCGTGACCTTGACCGATGCTTTTGCCTCAGTGCCCCGCGCCCAGCGACTCCCGCTCCTGGGCCTCGCGCTGCCGGTCTTGCACGCACTTCCCGCATCGAGCGCGAAGAAGCTCGTATCCACGGCTCACGCCCTAGCCGCCCACGACGACGAAATCCATCTCTTCGAGTTCGCCTTGCTCAAGGCGCTCGAGCGGCACCTCGCCCCGCCTCCCGCAGCTCGCGCCTTCGGGCACACATCGATTGATAATTTCGCCGGCCCGATCGGCATCCTGCTCTCCGCCTGCGCCCGCACCGACGCCGCCGACGCGGCTGCCGCCGCCCGCTCCTTCGCCGCTGGCGCCGCTCTCTTCTCCGGCATCCCCCAGCTCCTCGAACTCGCCCCGCCGGCCCGATGCGGGCTCGACTCGATCAGCGCCGCCCTCGACCGCCTGGCCGCCGCGCCCGTGGCCCACCGCCGCGTGCTTCTCGCCGCCTGCGCCCGCGCCGCGAGCAGTGACCGTCGGGTGACCCTCGACGAAGCCGAGCTCCTGCGCGCCATCGCCGACGCCCTCGATTGCCCCATTCCCCCGCTGGTGGGCAGCGCCGATCACGCCTAAATCGCCGACCGCACCAACACGAGCGGTGCTCGACGATTACCCCGCGCGAAGGGAAGGCGGGCGGCACACGTTGCGAGAGTCGCCCGCAAAGTGTGCTGACCAGGCCCGTTCAGGGCCCCACAATCAGATCGTCGGTGAGGTCGATCCCCTCGAAAACCAAACGGCCTTGGTTGGCCTGCGCCGGCGCGACCTGTCCGGACGACCCCTGGCCAGCGACCATCTGTACGGTGTCGAGTCCAGCGACGGCGATCGGACTGCCGCCAGGTTGAGCTAGACTACCGCCGGTGATCTTGATGTTGGCCTGGCCTTCGGGCGCGAGGAGGATCATCGGTTGCCCTGACCCTGTGGTGACAAGATCGTGGAAATTCAGGGTGCCCACGGTCCACACGCTGGGCGCAACGATTCCAGCCGGGCCGGCGGTGGAAGCGAAGAGCACGTTGCCGTAATAGAGCCCGCCCAGGCCTCCGGTAATACTTTGGACACAAGCCGCGCCCACGTTCGCCCACCCATCGTAGGTGACATCGCTCCGGGTGACTCCAGGGTTAGTGAGGCGACCCACTGAATAGATCGACATGTGGGTCGACTCCTCAGCCCCGCTGAGCACCAACGTCGGCGTGCCCTGCATGTATTCGATCCCTGGTTGGATGTAGAGCGCCGGCGTCTTCGGACCCGAGGGGTTCGCGAGCACGATGGTGAGCGCACCCGGGCCCGACATCTCGAACTGCACAATATTGTCCAGCGCATCCAACAGTGAGACGCGCGCGATCTTGCCCGCAGCGGCGGTGATCGTGCCCGATGCCCCGGTGAGGAGGAACTGATCGTAAACGTTACCGTTCGAGTGATGGATACTCTGCCATTCCGGACGGGTCACGATCGCCCCGGCGGTCTGCGCTCCGGCGGGAGGCAAGACCCCCACGACAGCCGGGCGGCTGCGCGTCGTTTTCGCGCCGAACCTGATTTCCGCCACGTAGATCCCCGCCTGGGCGGATTGGACGTTGGTGAGCCGCAGTTCGGTGCCGGAAGCCCCGGCGATTTCGACCCCGTTGCGGAACCACTGATAGGTGAAGCCCGCGGTTGAGCCGAGCGGAGTCACCGACAGCGTGGCCGAGCCACTCTCGACGACATTCTGCGAAGCCGGATGAGTCGCAATCAAGGGGAACTCCGAGACCGAGAGCGTCACCTGCCGACTGCGAATCTCACCAAAATCACTCCGGACCACCACCTCATAAGTACCCGAGTCGCTCAGCTTCGCAGCAGGAATGGTGTAAGTTGCATCTGTGGCGCTAGCCAACCCGCCCCAGTATTTTCGCCATTCATAAGAGAGTGCCCCCTCCCCGGTGGCTCCGACCGAAAAAGCCGCCGACTGTCCCTCAACGAGAACGAGTCCCTCCGGCTGCTGAATAACTACAGGCGCTGGGGAAACAGCTTCGGGTCGCAAGATGACGAGCCCATAGGCGCGCGAGGCGCCACGCTGACCTGAAGTCCCGGCGACCATCAGACGTCCGTCATCCATGGGGAAGACCTCGCCCCCGCTTTCGACGTCGAAGACCTCGACCGGGAAGAGGCTCCAATCGTTCTCCAGGCGATAGAGTTCGCTATTGTGCAAGCGCCCCGTCCAGAAACGATTCAGCTTCCCCCGTAGAAGCAAACGGCTATCTGCCAGCGGAAGAATCTGATTGATCTGGGGAGCCGGTACTCGCGGGAAATAGGTAAGTGATCGATCGACGCCTCCATTGGAGCCGAGATGCACCATCCCATTGGAGTACTTCCCGTCGAAGGAACCGAACGAGCCGCCGACCAAACAACCACCGTCAGGTTGCAGCAGGAGAAAACGAACCCCGGAGCGGGAATCGCCCGTCCCTCGATCGAACGTCGAATCAAGCGAGCCATCAGTATTCAGCCGTCCGACATACTTGGGCCCAGATGCACCATCAGACGCATTCGAATACACCACGCGCCCGTCGGCCTGCACCGCAAACTTCTCTGTCGGATACATCGCCGCAGCAGTGTGGAAGGTCGAGTCATTCGCTCCAAACTCGTTCAGCCGCAGGATCCCTCCCTCGGCCACGACATAGATCTGCCCCTGCGGGCCAAGCGTCACACCACCAACAAACCGGGTGACCCCGGCAGCAACGAACGCGTCGTCATTTGCACCGTTGGGCAACAACCGCACGAGCTTCGGACACGACTGCCCTTGGTAAGCCGTGAAATTGCCAGCAACAAGAATCCTGCCCGCACCGTCTCGTGCAAGCCCATCGCAGGCCCCTCCGCCCCGCCAACTGAACCCTGAGCCTGGATCAAAGGAGTTATCAACGGAACCATCATCACGAATCACCGCGATGTCGCCATGGGGGACAGTTCCCACGTGAGTGAAGGAGCCAACCACGAGCCACTTGTCACCAGGCAGGGACAAAACGCGACTGACCGTGCCGTCGGTTCCGTGATAGCCCGCCACCGCACCAATCAGCGCGCCGCTGTCGGAAAAGTGTGCGACACCAGCCAGCCCTTCGCTTCCGAGTCGGAGAAAATCGCCGCAAGCCACGACGCCGCCGTCTGGGTGAGAAACCAGTCCGCGAACACTGTTGTCCAGTCCCGCCGGCAGAGAGAACGTCGAGTCGGGAGTCCCGTCCACATTGATCCGCGAGAGGAACACCTCACCCTTGGCAATACTCTGCAAGTACCGTCCGACCAAAATCCGCCCGTCGGATTGCAGCAATAGCGACACAGAGGACCAAGCGCTTTCGCCGCTGGGCGCAAAAGTGGGATCAAGCGTACCGTTCGGCAAATACCGCCAAACATTCACTGGCGACGAGATTGAGGTCGTGCATCCGCCGACAAGAACGCGACCGTCCCCTTGGACAACCAGCGAACTCACCGACCTCCCGCCATTAACGATCGGAGTAAAGGCCAGATCGACCGACCCATCGCTGTTCAGTCGGAGCAAGTCTGCCCGTTCCGGTTGGGCGGACCAAGGAAGCCGGTCTCCGGCCACATAGATTCCGCCGCCCGGCGCGAGGGCGAGCGCAGACACCGAGGCATAACTGGGCGAATAGGAGAACGTGGGGTCGGGTGTGCCAGTGGCCGAAAACCGGTAGACGCCGGAGCGTGAGGCATCGATCGGCCGATCGAGGTAAATGCCCACGAGAATGCGCCCATCGGGTTGTACTATGACTTCCGATATCAAGCCATCATTCAACTCGGAAAAGCTACCTAGATCGAAGCTCGGATCGATCGAGCCATCGGCATTAAGCCGCGCGACGCCCCTGCGCTCGATGCCATCAATCGACGTGAATCCGCCACTGATCAGGATCTTGCCGTCGGCCTGGATCACAACCGAGGAAACACCTCCATTCACGGCGGGGTGGAATGCCGCGTCCAATTCCATGGAGGCCGTGACGCGGGCGAGATTGTCGCGCGGCTGGCCCATAAATACAGAGAAACCACCGCCAATCACGAGAGAGCGGTCCGCGGCCACGGCCACCCGAGTGACGCTGCTCGACTTTGCGTTGGCGAAACACGGGGTGAACGTGGGGTCCATCCGATACAGTGAAGCAACATTCGCGGCAACGACACGCAGCTGTACCGGCTGCGAGATCGCACGACTCAGACCGGCGCAAACCACAACATCGTAGAAACCGACATCAGCCATCTCGGCCGCGCCGAAAGAAAGTGTATTTGTCGTCGCCCCGTCAATCGGAACGCCGAGCCGACGCCACTGGTAAGCCAGCGAGCCCGATCCCGTAGCAGACACCGTTAACGAAACCGGAGTCCCGCTCACGACAGTGTGGGAGGCCGGCGCCAAGTTGATCACCGGGGCCGGACTCGGACCGACAATCTCGACCGGGGCGCTCGTGACCGAACCAAGTGAATTAGATACAGTGACCGCAAACCGACCAAGGCTGGTGGTCTGCACATCCTGCAGTGTTAGGCTCGCCTTGGTTGCGCCGACGATCGCAATCCCATCTTTGGACCACTGATACAGCAAATCGTCGCCGGTGGCGGTCACGGAGAAGGCTACCGTACCGCCCGGCTGAGCAACCTGGGATACGGGAGACACGACTATGGCCGGAACCGGCGAGACATCCTGCTTGAACATCGCCAAGCCATACTGCGCATGCCCGCCGCGGATTGCCTTGGTTCCTGCAAGGAGCAGCCGCCCGTCGCCCGTCTCTTTCGCCTCTGCCGGCACGTAGCTGGTGTAGTCGTAGACCGTGAAGGACGGATCGAGAGCACCGCTGGCCGTCAATCGTGAATATTGTTTGCGGGGCACGCCGTTAAAACTAGTGAAGACACCAGCCACAATGACATGCCCATCGGCCTGATCAAAGAGACCGTCGACCTCATCATCAAAACCAGTACCGGGGTCAAACGCTGTGTCCAATGCACCGTCAGCTTGTAGGCGCGCGATCCGATTCCGACGAAGACCGTTGACCGAGGTAAAACGGCCACCCAGCAAAGCTCGCCCGTCGGCCCGCACCTGAACCGAGAAAACACTGCTGTCGGTTCCCCCATTGGCGGAGAAACTCGGATCAAGCCCCCCTTCGGACTGGAGTCGAATCAGATAGGAACAAGACGGTGCAAACGAGGTAGAATAGAAACTGCCCCCCACGAGAATGCGCCCATCCAACTGGAGCGCGATATCGTTAACGTCTCCGCCGAACCCAAAGCCCGCATTGAACGCGCCGTCCGAGCTCCCATCGGAATTCAAGCGCACCAAGCCACCGCGATCAACACCGGCAAACTGGGAAAAATGCCCACCCACAAGAATCTTCCCACTATTCTGGATGCGAATGCGACCAATCCCGGTATTGACGGAACTCCAGGAATAGGAGGCAAAACTCTCGTCGAGGCTCCCGGTCGGGTCCAAGCGCACCACACCTTCACGATCATGGCCGTCGAATGAAGTGAACGAGCCACCCACCAGCACCTTTCCATCGCCCGCCACGGCAATCCGATGGGTTGCGCGCGAGAAACCGCCGCCAGGATTGAAAGTG
Organism: Opitutaceae bacterium; assembly: GCA_016711225.1. Taxonomy (GTDB): domain Bacteria; phylum Verrucomicrobiota; class Verrucomicrobiia; order Opitutales; family Opitutaceae; genus CAJCBL01. The sequence continues at coordinate 54,670 of JADJTK010000023.1, read as the reverse complement.
GGATCCAACGAGCCATCGAAGTTGAGGCGGGCGATGCGGTTACGAGGGACTCCGTTCACATGGTTGAACTCCCCAGCAATATACCACTTCCCGCCGGAAGCCGGGACCACGTCGTTCACCGTCCCTGGAATTCCGATTCCCCCAGCCACGATCGCATCAACGGCGCCGGTTGCCGTGTAGCGCGCAAAACCACCAGTCGCCGTAGCCCCGATCAGCTCATACCCGTCTGGAAGAAAATGTCCTCCGAGCGCCTGAACCCCGCCGACGAGAAGACGCCCGTCAGTTTGAAGGCACAGACACTCGGCCGGTTCAGCGGGGTAATCCTGCGGCGCAAAGTTGGTATCGAGCCCTCCACTGGGCAGCAGACGCGCCACATACCGACGTATCGATCCTTGCTGATTGCCGAACCACCCAACGAGGTAGATCCCGCCATCTGGAGCGATCCGGATCGCATTGGCTTGGTAATCGATTGCGGAGTCCAAGCTGAATGTTCCATCCGGCGATCCATCCGCGTTGAACCGGGCCAGTGCAGGACTCGGCGATTGCCCCGCGACGAGGACCTTCCCGTCAGTCTGTACGGCTACACTCCTCGCACCATAGGTGCCCGAAGGAGCGAAACCATTGTCGACCCGCCCATCCGCGAGAAACCGTGCAAGACCCGCGCGAGTTACGCCATTGACCGCTCCGAAGCTGCCAACGATGACCGGCTTACCATCGGTCTGAAGCGCGAGACTAGTAACAGTGCCATCACATCCAGTCCCGGTTTGAAAACTCGGGTCCATCGCTCCGTCCGAAAGCACCCGCACAATCCGATTGGCTGTCGCACCGCCGTAGCTCGTAAAAGCGCCACCAATCAAGATCCGCCCGTCGGATTGGCGAACCAGTGCGTGGATCGGCGCGTCGCAACCGGTTCCGGGATCAAAGCTGGCGTCGAGCGAGCCGTCGCTGTTGAGCCGAGCCAGATTCTTTCGGGCGACACCCACCACGTGGGTGAAGTCCCCGCCGATCAGCACGCGCCCGTCAGGCTGGACAAGAACCACATTCACCTCGCCGAGAATCTCCGGCCCAAACACCGGATCCAACACCAAGCTCGAACTGAATCGGGCGAGGCCGGAGCGGCGCCCGCCGGCAATCATCGCAAACCGGCCTGCGACGTAAACTGTCCCGTTGGCCAGACTGTCGATCGAGCGCACTTCGGGCCGTGCGTAGGTGCTGCTTGTCACCGTAACCAGCGGTGCGAAGGACGGATCAAGCCGGTAGCTACCGCCCGTGACCGCCGACGCCACTGTGAGCAGAGCCGGAGAGGAAACGGTGGTCCCTGCGTTGTCGTGGATCGCCACGTCGTAAAACCCGCCCGAAGCCTGTTCGACCGCGGGAATGATTAGGCTGTTCGTGATCGCCCCAACGATGGGATGCCCCAGCCGTCGCCACTGGTAGGACACCGTCCCAATCCCGGTCGCGGCGACCTCGAACGTCGCGGGCTGTCCACTGGCAATGGTAACGGAAGCCGGTTGCTGGGTGATGGTCGGCAGCGCCGTGGCCGCCACGGCCGAGCCGAGAAGACCAAGCAGACTGAACCAGAGGCGAAGCTTCATTTGCGAGTTCATGGGGTGTGACCCGGGATTGGGCGCCTGCGCGAGATCGATCCCCCGCCCACAGCCACCAGCCGGCAACGACAGCAAGGGCACCGCGCCAGCCGGCCCATTGCGAGTGCAAAACGCCTCCGCCGAGAAGAGCCCCCTTGCCCCTCGGTGACCAGTCGCCTGTTTCCCCCTCAGGCCTCGCACGCGACGGCCCAGCCAGATGCTCCGGCAGGCTTCCAGTGGAACCCGGCGCCAGCTCCACCGATTGCTGCACTAGCAGGCTCCAGCGCCCCGTTTCCGAATCGAAAATACGATGCCCACACCTCCCTTCGTCCTGCGCGCAGCCCACCGCCCTGCCGACCGCCCGCCGACACGCGATTCCCCTTCCCCTGCTTATGCTGTTGACCCTCTGACAGATCCCGAGGAATGCTCCGTTTCCGGCGTCCGCCCTTGCGGCGCGGTTTTTCGCGCCCCGGTCGCCCAAACCATCGGCGTCTCCGCCTCTGCGGAGTGCGCCTTGTAACGAAAGAGTCATGTCCTCAACAGAAGAAAACCAGGCTCCCCAGTCGAGCCCGGCCGGCAGCGAGCCCATCGAGGCCGCGCCCGCCGCTCCTGCCCCCCAGGCTCCGGCTACGGCCGCCCCGGCGCAGGTTGCCGAAACCGCCCCGGTCGCGCCGGCGGCTCCGGCCTTCGGAACCAGCCGTGGTTCCGGCCTCGCGCGCGGTAAACGCCAGACCATCGCCGCTCCCTCGGCGCAAACCTCCGCCGAGCCGCTCTACCGGCCTACGGCGATCTCCGTGATCCCGCTGCCCCGTAATGTCAGCGGTTTTGGATCGACCGAGCCCGAGCCCGCTCCCGCGGCTCCCGCTCCCGTCACCCCGCCGGCGCCTGCGCCGGTCGCTCCCGTCACCGAGGCCGCTCCGGCCCCGGCTCCCCAAGCTGAAGTATCCGCCCCGGCCGCATCCGCGACCCCGGTGGTCGACGAAGCCCCGAAGGCCGAAGCTCCCGTCGCCGCGCCTGCGGCTCCGGCAGCGCGCCCGATTGCCGCTGCACCGGTCGCCCCCGCGGCCCCGGTTGCTCCGGTGGCCCCGGCAGCTCCCGTCGCTCCGGCCGAGAAGGCCCAGCTCAACATCCTCCCCCCGACCCCGCGCCAGCCCTCCGATCACCGGTGGGAACGCGGTGGCGAGCGCGGCGAACGTGGTGCCGATCGCGGCGAGCGCCGTGAAGGCAGCTTCCAAGGCGGCGAACGCCGCGGCGAAGGCTTCCGCGACGACCGTCGCGAGCGTCGTCCCGATGGCGACCGCCGTGACGGACCCCGTCGTTTCGAGGAAGGCCGCCGGCCCGAAGGCGACAACCGCCCCCAGGGCGAAGGTCGCCCGCAGGCCGAAGCCCGTCCTGATCGTCCGGCTACCCCGGAAGCGGCACCCGCCGCCCCGAAGTCCGGCGGTTTCTTCGGCTGGCTAAAGAGCCTCTTCGGCGGCAAGCCGGAGACCCCGACCACCAGCCGCCCCGGCGAGCAGCGTGGTCCGCGCGAAGGCGGCGAGGGCGAAGGCCAGCGCCGGCATCGCCGTGGTGGCCGTGGCCGCAATCGCGGTTTCGGCGGCGAAGGTCGTGGCGGTGAAGGTCGCGGGGGTGATTTCCGCGGCGAACGCGGTCCTCGCGAAGGCGGCTTTAGCGGCCCCCGCGAGGGTGGCGAGCAGCGTCGCGAAGGTGGCTTCCAGGGCGGCGAAGGCGGCCAGGGCGGTTACGGCGGCGAGCGCCGTCGTCGTGGCGGTCGTGATCGCGGCCAGGGTGGCGAAGGTCGCGGCGGTGATTTCCGCGGCAATCGCGGTCCTCGCGAGGGCGGCGACGCCCCGCAGGCCTGAGCCAACGTCTCCACATTCCGTATCTCTGGGCGCCCCTCACCGGGCGCCCTTTTTGTTGGGGGCGCGCCGCCCTCCGTGCCTTCTCCTGCTCCTGCTCGTTCTCCTTCTCGCCTCCCGTCTCCGACCCTTGCCACTTGGCACTTGCCACTTGGCCTCTCCGCCTTCCCCCCCCTCCCTCGCTTTTGTCATTCAATCGCGCCGTCCGCTCCTCCAGTCTTCCGCCCGACTCCCATGTCCGACCTCCTCGTCCACGGCGGCAAGCCGCTCTCCGGCACCATCCGGCCCTCCGGCAACAAGAACGCCGTCCTGCCCATCTTCTGCGCCACCCTGCTCACCGACGAGCCCGTGCGCCTGACCAACGTCCCCGGTATCACTGATCTGGAGAAAATGGTCGCCTTCTGCACGCGCCACGGCTCGCGCATCGAGTGGGACCGCGCCGCCGGCACCATGGCGCTCGACCACTCCGCCTTCCGTCCGATTCTGGTCAACGGCGAACTCCCGCAGGACATGCGCTCCACCGTCCTGCTCTACCCCGCGCTGCTCCACCGCCTCAAGCGCATCGTCGTCGAGTCCAACACCAAGGGCTGCTCGCTCGGCATCCGTGAACTGGATCCGCATTTCGAGCTGCTCCAACGCTTCGGCGCCCGTCTCGAACGCGGCGCCGAGACCTCCTTCTCCCTCGACGGCCGCTTCCGCGCCACGCGCCACTGGGCCGACTACATGTCCGTCACCGCCACGGAGAACTTCGCCATGGCCGCCGCCCTCGCCGAGGGCTCCTCCACCCTGATCAACGCCGCCAGCGAGCCCCATGTGCAGGACGTCTGCGCCGCCCTCGTCGCGATGGGCGCGCACATCCGCGGCTCGGGCACCAGCCGCCTGGAAGTCGACGGCGTCGACCGTCTCCACGGCGCGGAGATCGCGATCAGCACAGACTACCACGAGGTCGTCACCTTCCTCGCACTTGGCGCGATCACCGGCGGCGAGGTGCGAGTGACCGACACCCAACCCGAGCACATGGACCTCATCGTGCGCTCCTTCGCCAAGATCGGAGTCACCCTTCGTTTCGAGGGCAACACCGTCATCGTGCCTGCCGCGCAGAAGCTGCGCATCGAGGAACCGCTCACCGCCAACCTGCTCGCCAAGATCGAGGCCGCGCCCTGGCCGTATTTCCCCGTCGACCTCCTGCCCGTGCTCATCGCGCTGGCCGTGCGCGCCGAGGGCGCGATGCAGTTCTGGAACAAGATCTACGAGGGCGGCTTCACCTGGCTGCCCGAGCTGGCGAAGTTCGGCGCGCACGTCGTGGTGAGCGACCCGCACCGCATCATCGTCTTCGGCAACCGTCCGCTGCGCCCCGCCGTAGTTGACGCACCGTACATTATTCGTGCCGCCGTGGCGCTCTACGCCGTGGCCGCCTCGATCGAGGGCGAGAGTTTGGTGAAGAACGCCGACGCCATCCGCCGAGCGCATCCACGGTTTGTGGAGAACCTCCGCGCCCTCGGCGCCGAGGTGGAGTGGCGGTGAGAAAGGTCATCGCCATGACACGAACGCAGAAAATTCTATTGGTTTTCGCCATAGTTCTCACGGCCCTACCTCTCGCCTTTTTCGCATTTGTGCTCCGCCGTTATGAACCGGAAAGCGCTTTCTGGATTCTGTCATTTTGGGGACGAGTTCTGGCCATCGGTCTCTGGCTAGCTGCCAGTGCATGCTATTTCTTCTCTGGAGCTTCAATGGCTGGCGCAGAATGCGACAAAGAGAGCGGACAACGTTCGAAAACCAATGTGGCGGCGGCAACCATTCTGATCGCTACCGGGCTCACACTATTCGGTGTCTCCCTGTACGCAGGACTTCTATTAATCCATCGTCCATGAAAAGCGTTGTTTCCACCGTTCTCGCAGTCCTCGCCACCCCTGCCCTCTTCTCCGCCGACCCCGCCCCTCAACCCCAGAAAACCATGCGCCCGATCTCGCTCCCGAATACCGTCGATTACGTCGAGTCGCCTTCGCGCGATCTCCCGAAGACCAAGGCCTTTTTCTCCGCCCTGCTCGGCTGGCAGTTCACCGAATACGGCCCCGAGTATCTCGATTATTCGGACGGCCGCACCACCGGCGGTTTCTACCGCTCGGAGAAGGTCTCCAGCTACGAAGGCGGCTCGACCATCGCCGTGATCTACACCGAGCGTCTTGAAGAACTCCGCGACCGCGCGAAGGAGCTCGGCGCCACCATTACCCGCGACATCTTCAGTTTCCCCGGTGGCCGCCGTTTCCACTTCACCGAGCCCGGCGGCAGCGAGTTCGCCGCCTGGTCCGACAAGTGAGTTTGGAGTGCGGCGGCTCGACGCCGCTTTGAACGGGCCGGCTCGACGGCCCGCCATAAACGGGGTTACTCCGCAGATACGGCGCTCACACCGGCCACGTCGCGTCGAGCCGCGCCGCAGAATGGCGGCGTCAAGCCGCCGCACTCCATATCGGAGCATCCCGATGCTTCCGCTTGCGATCCCTCCGGCAAAACCGCGGCGGTTTTGCTTTTAGCCTGCATCAGGCGGACGCGCTCCCTTCCGCGAGAGAATCCTCGCTTCAACCGTCCACGGCTGCACGCTCTTGGACCGTGAACGATGCAGGCTAGCCCCATGTCCGACAAAGGCGTCAACTTCCTCAACTCCGCGCTCACCGCGCCGGTCACTCCGGCGGAGACCGCCCTGCGCCCCGCCAGCTTCGACGACTTCGTCGGCCAGACTAAGACCATCGAGCGGCTTAAGGTCATGGTCGGTGCCGCCCGCCGCCGCGGCGACCCGCTCAACCACATCCTGCTCAGCGGCCCGCCCGGCCTGGGCAAGACCACCCTCTCCTTCATCCTCGGTGCCGCCATGGGCCGCGCCGTGCGCGTAACCTCCGGCCCCGTAGTGGAAAAAGCCGGCGACCTCGCCGGCCTGCTCACCAGTCTCGAGGAAGGCGACCTGCTCTTCATCGACGAGATCCACCGTATCCCGAAGACGGTGGAGGAGTACCTCTACAGCGCGATGGAGGACTTCCGCCTCGACATCATGATCGACCAGGGGCCCAACGCGCGCAGCGTGCGCCTCACGATGCCGCGTTTCACCCTCGTGGGCGCCACCACCCGCTCGGGCCTGCTTACCGCCCCGTTGCGCAGCCGTTTCACGCTCAATACGCGCCTGGATTTCTACAACCGCGACGACCTGCTCACGATCGTCCTGCGCACCTGCAAGCTGCTCGACGTGCCCATCGACGATGGTGGCGCAAAGGAGATCGCCGCCCGCTCTCGCGGCACGCCGCGGATCGTGAACAACCTCGTGAACTTCGTGCGCGACTACGCGCAGGAGAAGGCGAAGGGCAAGATCACCCAGCCCGTCGCCGCCGCCGCGCTAGAACTGCTCGAGATCGACGCCCGCGGCCTCGACGAGATGGACAAGCGTATCATGCGCCTGATGGCCGAAGCGTATCACGGCGGCCCCGTCGGCCTGGGCACGGTGGCCGTGGCCGTGGGCGAAGAGCCCGACACCCTCGAGGAAGTGCACGAGCCCTATCTCATCCAGGAAGGTTACCTCCAGCGCACCGCTCAGGGCCGCATGCTCACCGTGAAAGGATGGGAGGCCGTGGGCCTGCCGCCGGCCACGCCGATTCCCGGCGAGCAGGGGAAGCTGTTCTGAGGATCCTCCGTGAGCGTAGCCACCACGCCGGCCGCCTCGCGCTTCCCCTGGCTACGTTCGACCTCGCTCGGCTCACAAGCAGCCACAATGCGAACACAACCGGGTCGGACCTTGTGTCCGGACCGTAGGCGCTCCGCCAACGCCAGGCCTCTGACAAAATCCCGCGCGAAGCAGATTCCCAACTGCGACGCCTATTGGTTTAAGAGGCGTAACCGCGCCTGCTTTTCCTCTTCGCTCAGCCAACTGGATTTTCGGATACCTTCGATCTCCTCCGCCGATGGCACACCGGCCGCCACAAGCGCGCGAACGGTACGTGGCAGCAGCTTGCCAACCGCCGAGTTAAGAATCCACCGGTAGGCGGCGGCATTCTCCCGCGTGACCATGATCGTTACGAGCTCGGCGCATTCCCCGTCAAACACTTGCTTCTCAGAATCATCCCATGGTGCGCGGCTGATTACATCCCCCAGAACCGGAGACGAACTGAGACCGGGGGCGTACCAATTCCGATCCGCTCCGGATTGCACCAACAACCGAGCCAAGGGGACATTTCGTTCCTCCACGGCAAGCCAGAGTGGGCTCCAACGCCCGCCATCAAAGTTCGTATTCCCGCCTCGTGCGAGATGCTCCTTCGCGCGATCTGCACCCTGGGCGTGATCCTTGGCAATCCCGGGCCAAAGCTCCGCATCATCCACCACGCGGGATCCGTGTTGACGGGCCGCATCCTCAAGGAGAGTCCGAGTCTCGCCCCCTTGGACCAAGGCAAGCGCACGATCATCGTACAACCCAAGTTCGAGGAGCTTGCGGACACTCCGCAACTTCCCGTCCTTCAAAGCGGTCAACAACGGATGACTGTAGGCCGGAGCCGGCCATGGACGCCGCCATTTCACACCGTGATCGATCAGGAACTGGATCGCCTCAGGGTCATCGGAGAAGACCACGCGCTCCAGCAAGCCGAGTCCCAACGAGTCCACCTCGTGCAGTGAAGCTCCCGCTTCGACAAATACTTGCATCGCCGCGAACGCCCTCGGACTGTTCGCCGCCACTTGAAGCGGTGTTTCCCCACCGGAGGCCCGGCACGTCTGGTCGGCACCCGCGGCAAGCAGATTCCTGATGGATGCCGGATCGCCGGCAAGGGCCGCCCAATGCAACGGCGTCATGCCATCCACGGACGGATGATTGAGGGGCGCTCCCGCCGCAATCAAAGCCGCGACAAGCCCGGGCCCACCCTCGCTTGCGGCCATATGTAATGGCTGGCAACTCTTGATGTTCTCCGCATCGAGACGAGCCCCTGAGGCAACAAGTCTGCGCGCGAAGGCTTCGCGATTCCGCCGGCAAGCCCAATGCAAAACCGTGCCCCCCCGAGAATCCTGATAGCGCAGAACTGCGGCATCCAAAGCCAGGGTAGCCAAGCCCGGATCGTCCCGCTCCACCATCGCTACTGCCACGGCGCCGGCCAATTGATTGTCGGCAGCGCCGGGGCGCCGATTGATCAATACCGCGATCTCCGGGTAAGGGCGGGCATCCTCTTCCAGTCGCCGCTCGCGGCTATCGCGCACATCGACCTGAGCCCCAGCGCCGATCAATTCCCTCACTCCATCCGTCCACCCCGCGATCACCGCCGCCCACAACGGTGTCAGGTCGTCCGGACTCCGGTCGTCGATGCCGCAACCCAGCGTCCACCCATGGGGGCTGGTCGGAATTTCGACCAGCTTCAGTAACTGACGTAAGCGCACGATAGCCTTTTGTCGCACCGCCCAGTGCAGCGGCAGATCCGGCTTCTCCGGCCTGGCCCCAGCGCGGAGCAATCGGTCGATAATCTCATCGTTGCCATTCGAAAGGGCCAATCCCAGGGGCGACAGATTAAACAAGCCAGGATACGACCGATTCGTCGGAAGCTGAACCCCTGCATTCAACAGCTCCAGCGCCAGATCACTCCGATTACACTGAAGAGCACTCCAAAGGATCAACGGCCCCGCCAACATTGGTTCGGCACCGCCTTCCTGCAGCAGCCGCTCCCGGTCAAGACGGTTGCTGAGCATTGCATCCAAATTTGCCCATTCTCTCGCACTAATCGCGGCGATCAATGGACACCGGCGTTGATCACTACCCCAAAGCGGATCCGCACCCGCATCTATCAACCGGCGAATGGTCTGCGCTTGATCCGTACGCCCGATCGCGTTCATCAGCTCAAAGTAGAGTCGCTGTTCACGGGGTGGCTCCGGTGGACTCAAGAACGGAACTGAATGTGGAGGAACCACCGGTGGCGGGCTTGGAGGCTCCGGCGCCACCTCAATCGCATCTTTAGCCCCAAGCGCCCAGTCTCCAATCTCCGGACCTTTAGAAGTCAGCAGTTTGATAAGCCGTCCAACGGCCGGCTCGTTATCCGAAAGCGAAGGAGGCCTCCGTAACCTGTCACCCCGTTCCCGGATCGAGGAATCGGAAGTGTACACATACAACACCTTGAACGGCCGGTCGCACACGACCGGGAACCCCGGCACCAAGTCTTCCTTAGCATCCGCCAGCACAGTCCGGGCGATTGGCCACCACGCCTCAAACGCCGCACGGGCCAAATCATGATTTTTGGCCTCTCCACAACGCCTCATCCACCCTCCTATCATGGCCTTGACGCTCGCGAAGCTCTCGGGATTCGCCCCGCGCAAAGCCAGACCCACTTCTGTTAAAAGCTCCAACCCCGCTCGGTCGGCTTCCCACTCAGAGCAGATAGCTCGATTGATGACGCCCAGATCGAAGGACCCATCAGGCAAACGCCAAAAGGTCCGGGCAAGGCGTATATAGGAGTCCGCCACGTCCGTTCGATCCGCAGGATACGGAAGTGCATCCAGTCTCCGCGAAATCTGCAGTTCTTGAATCTCACGTACGTCTGGTGCGAAAAACGCCGCAGCGTCAACCAACCGCAATCGGTCCTCGTCGGAAACGCCAAACGAACGGACTTCGCACATGAGGAGATTCGCCACCCGCTTCCGTGCCTCTCCCTCCGGCGCCGTTGCTCTACCCAACCGGCCAAACACGGTTTCCACGGCCTCTCGGGCGACCGTGGATGCCCCCCCTTCCTTCAGCTCAAAATCAATCATCTCGGCGTCTTTGCTGCCATTCCAGATCCACAATCTGTAAATCGTAGATCCTTGCCAAGCCCCCCCCGGCCCAGGCCTCGGAGGACCAGGTAGAAGATGTCCCCACACAAAGATATCCGCGATCTGTGACCACGACTCCGGAGAAAAATCCACCAATCCGGCACTACAGAGCATCCCTTCTCCCTGGACCGCTTCGCTGACTTGCGGGGCAAGGACCCGGACCTTCCTTTGCCCGGCGAGCCGGTCCAATTCCTCAATCAACGTCTGCCGAAGGACCTTTTGCTCTCCAGAAGCCCAACTCGGAATTCCGAAAAATAGCGGAGCAATTGTCGGCCGCCCACGGAACTGGGCCAGCTTTCGCGTCGCTTCACCCAAAACCTGGGTAATCACACTCGCGAGAGAATCGACCGCACCAGCTGGAACCGCCCGGAGCCAGACCGCGTTGGGTCGCTCTGCCAGGTCAACCCGCCCGCTCGCCAATCGTTCGGCATGCGACGCATCGACTGCCTCAATCAACGCTTCCCCTTGCGCATCGCCCGCCGCCTGCATCCGGCAAACTAGCACAATATCGGCCTTGAGCATCCGCCCACCGCGGACCGCACTGGCGGCATCCGTCAACCCGCCGGCAGAAAGGGCGAGTTCGTTTTCCACCCGCTCCAATTGGCCACGCTCCACCAACCGCCAGCGCTCATCCGCGGCAAGTCGGCTCGTCAACAAGTCGTTCAGCGACGCGGTCGCGCCCGGCGTGGTCACACCCTTCACAGTCGGCGCAATCGCCACGACATACCGAGGGGCACCTTCCTCCGCTTTCGACAGCGGCAAAACGGCCAACCCCGAGGCAGCGAACAAGAATATAGCGGTTAACCGGCGGAAGCGCATCATACGATTATCAGCTGGAGCGCCGTTTACTTCGCCCCTGAGAGGATCGCCGGAACGATCCGCTCCGCCAGCTTCGCACCCGCATGTTCGAGTGCCGTCTTGGCCGCCAGGGCCTCCGAAATATCTGCAGCCACCTCGGTTTGCCGGTCCTGCAGGAGAATCTTGCCGGTCGCGATCTCGACGACCTTCACCTCCACTCGCGCACGACACGAGACGAAGTCGCCACGTCGCATCCCCATCTCGCTGATCGCCTCACCAGTGATCCGGATGGTCGCCTTCTCGGCCGCCGAACTTTCCAAAAGGGTGAACCCTAGGGTTCCAAGGGTGCGGGCAATCTCGGTCTCCGCTGCCGGGTCCCTCACGGGACGGGTGAGATGTTGTTCCGGAATCGATACCGTGACTGCGGGCAAGGTCTTGCCGGCCACCATCGCGCGCAACCGGGCCTCGCGCGCCGCGGTGTCTTCCACCGGGGCAACCAACTCGGCCGCGTGCGCCTTCACCGTCTTCGCCACCTGGACAGCAAGCTCGTGGGCGGCAGTCGTCGCATCGCCTCCGCTGACCACTTTAGACACCGCAAATACCCGACCGGTCTCCGTGCCTACGACCTTGGCCACCACGGTCATCTCACCGGTCGTTCCGATTACCTTCGCGCTGACCAACACCTTGGCGCCGGTCAAGCGCCCCACCTTCGCGGCCGACGTCGGATCGGCCATTCCGGAGGCCCCCAACGACAATTCGCCCAACGCCACATCAAGCTGGGCACGTTCGACCAATAGCATTTCCGGCTGGCTCGACAAGCTGGCGAGCAGCAGCGCGCTGAACTGAGCCGCCCGCTCCTTCAGCGCAGGGCTAACCGCTTCGGCCTCAAACACAGCTGTTGGCAACGGCGCAGGGACCGGATCGCCGGCAAAGGCGCGGGCGGAAGCTATCACGAGGGCAAACAGAGCAACCAGGGGTGTTTTCATGGATTGGGAAAAGTGGTTTCGGTACCTAGCAGAGTCGCGACCTCGCGCAGTGCGGCTAGGAAATCGTGCCGGGCGTCAGAATCGGAAGCGATAGTGGTCAGGCTCGGCAACGAGAGCTCCACCCGCTTGGTTTCGCCGGAAATCACCCGCACAACCATCCGGCTCCGTCCGTCCTTCGCCTGCCGAAGGATCAGGACCGCCGTCGCGCCAGGAGGCGCGGACTCCGGGTTTCCGACGATCGCGATGGCCGTATCCGCCACATCACGCACGGGGATCCCCCACTTGTGTAGCGCCGAGACAACACCCGCAAGTGCCGGATCGACCGCGAGCGGATGTCGCTCCGCCCATTCGCGCAGTCCGACCGGGTCGAAAGGTTCGCCCACCCGCAGCCAAGCTTCGGCCACGGCGCCCTTAGCTCCGGCCACACCGATCACCAGCCGCAGCACCGCCCCGGGCCGCGCCTCCAGCACCGGCAAGTGAAAACGAACGCGCGCCGCTCCGCCGTCATTAGCCACCAACGTCCCCTGCACCGGCTGTTCGCGCACGAGGGCAGCTAGGACCGGGCCTCCGGCCACCCAGATCGAAAGACGCATCTCCTCAATCGCAGGCAACGCCGTGCGCCCTGCAACAAGATCCAGTTCCACCGCTTCTCCTGGGTCGATGGGCAATGGTTGAGCCACGACCGATCCGGCCGTCGCAACCACTGCCACCGGCGTCTGCATAGCCACTTGTCCAGCCATCGGCAAGGCTGCCAAGGCCGCGATCGCCACGGCCATCCACACCATTCGCGGACCTCTGGGGTCTTCCATTTCCATCGATGATCGAAGACCAGGTTCCCATGTCGAGGCTGAATGTATCCGAATGCCTCCCTATCATCCCACGCGAGGCCCCGCCAGACCGACACCGAACAAGAACCAGCGCGGCTCGCATCCGTCACCCGAGCTGCCCCTTCATGGCCCCCGCTCCGTACCCCTTCCGCCCGGCGGCGCGCGAACCCGCGCTGCAAGCGCGGCATTCCACACGACCGCCACGCTCCGCGCTTCCGCAAACCGGGCTCCCTCACTCGATCAAGTAGCGGGCGTGCACTGTCACGGTGATCGCATTGTTGGAGACCCCATTCTGGCTGGAGTAGCCGCTGAAATTCGCCCCGCTCCCCTGCATGTTCGCCTCCTTCGAAGTCCAACCGCTCGAAGTCCAGCCATTGTCCTCACCGATCTGCAGCACGCCCTTGATCTTCACTCCCGCCTGCTTGGCGAGCAGCTCCGCCTTCTCCTTCGCCATCTCCGCAGCCTTAAGCAGGGCCTCCCGCTTCGCCTCCCCCTGCTTATCACTCACATACGTCGGTTCCTCATTGTACACGTTCTCGACCTCGGCCAAGACGCGAACAACCTCGTTCACCAGTTTCAAATCCCGAACGAGGATCGTGCTGCTATCGATGCACGTCTGCCCAATCACAACCACCTTGCCATCATTCCTTCGTTCATAGTGGTTCTGCAAAACCCGTGAATCACTCGCGATGTCGTTCTTGGAAATCCCCACCAACTTCAGCGCCTCCGTCAGCTTCGCGCGCACCTCGGAAACCGTCGCCTCGGCTTCCACGAACTTTGGCGCTTCGATACTGATCTTGATCGGAATGTACGCCCGATCTGGAACGAACGAGATCGAGGCGGTTCCGGCCGTCGTAATGCTGCGCACGCTATCGTCGGCAAGGGCGACACCACAGACCAGCAGTAGGGCGACAAACAGATGCTTCTTCATTTTCACATGGGGTTCCGAGCTGCGGGGTTGATTGGGCGCGGCACTCATCCCCGCCCTGCGCGCGCGCCGTCTTGTCGCCACAATCAATGAGCACCCCACGGCGCCCGGGCCAGCACGGAAATCTCCCCCTCCCCTACCGCTTCCGCCCGGCGTAGAGCACGCCCACCCCGGCCAGCACGCTCACGCCACCGGCGACCAGATACCAGGAATGCTCGGGCACTCGCGTCTCGCCGTCGAAGCGACGGGCGACGTCGGCGAACGTGCTCTGGGTCTTCCCCTTGATCGAGGCGCGTTTCATCCAGCCGGTGTGAAAGAACCAGACACCGGTACAAATAAGCATCACGGCGATGAGCGTCTTCACGGTGCGCTCTCCTCGCCGGGCAACGGCGGTTGCTGACGGGCGGCGCGCAGCCCGCTGTGCCTGCGGCCGTACCAGAAATAGATCACGCAGCCGATCGCCAGCCAGGCAATCAGCCGCCACCAGTTCTCCTTCGGCAGCGAGAACATCAGCAGCGCCGAACTCCCGATGCCCAGCAACGGGATCAGCGGCGCGAACGGCACACGGAACGGCCGATGCGCCTTCGGATGCGTGCGCCGCAGGATCAGGACCGCCGCACAGACCACCACAAACGCCAGCAGTGTGCCGATGTTGACCAGCTCCGCGAGGATGCGCAGCGGCACGAACCCGGCGAAGGCCGCCACGCAGCAGCCCATCACGAGCTGCGAAATCCATGGCGTGCGGAAACGCGGATGCACCGCGCCGAACACCTTCGGCGGCACCAGGCCGTCGCGCGCCATCGCCAGCATCACGCGCGGCTGGCTGAGCATGAGCACGAGCAGCACCGAGGTGATGCCCACCACCGCGCCCGACGAGATGATGAAGTGCGCCCAAGGCAGGCCTTTCTGCCGAAACGCGTCGGCCACCGGCGCCTCGATGTTGATCTGATCGTAGGGCACCATGCCGGTGATCACTGCCGCCACCGCGAGGTAGAGAATCGTGCAGATCACCAACGAGGCGATGATGCCAAAGGGGATATCGCGCCGCGGGTTCTTCGCCTCCTCGGCATGGGTGGAGACCGAGTCGAAGCCGATGTACGCAAAGAAGATGATCGCCGAGCCCGCCAGCATGCCGAGCGGCTCACCGCCGGCCCCGGTCTGGCCGAGGATGGTTTTCCCAAAGAGGCTGAGGCCGGTGTACCCGAATGGTGCGAACGGGTGCCAGTTCGCCGGATCGACGTAGAAGGCGCCCAGCCCGATCACGAACACCACCACCGCCAGCTTCACCACCACCATCGCGGTGTTGAAGCGCGCGCTCTCGCGGATGCCGCGGATGAGGATGAACGTGAGCAACGCCGTAATGAGCACGGCCGGCAGATCGATCACCGCCCCGGTCGAGACGATCCGCCCCAGCCCGGGGTCATAGTCGAACGGCGTCTTGGAGAGTGCATGCGGCAATCGCGGCAGAAACGTGCCCAGAAACTCCTGGAAATACTGCGACCAGCCGTGGGCCACCGCCGAGGAGGCGATCGTGTACTCGAGAATCAGATCCCAGCCAATGATCCACGCCGCGAGCTCGCCCAGCGTGGCGTAGGCATAGGTATAAGCGGACCCGGCCACCGGCACCATTGAGGCAAACTCGGCGTAGCACAGCGCCGCAAACACACAAGCCAGCCCCGCCACGACAAACGACAGCATGATCGCCGGCCCGGCCTTGTCGTGAGCGGCCTGACCGGTGACCACGAAAATCCCGGCGCCGATCACACAGCCGATGCCCAGACTGGTGAGTTGGAGCGGACCGAGGATACGCCGCAGGCGGTTCTCGCCTTCGGCCTCGGCGTGAAGCTGGGCGATGCTTTTGCGGGCAAAGATGTGTTTCATGCAGGGGGCGGCGCAGCAGGAAGAGAGTGCGCAGTCTGATAGGTAAGCTACGCCCAATAGTCCAGCGCGCGGCTTCGCTCGTTCCAGGTAGCTGGACGGCGCAGCCGTTCAGCCCTCCGCCCGGTGGGGCGGGCTTTACGCCCGCCATCTGAACGATAGCCGAACTGGCGGGCATAAAGCCCGCCCCACCAGCCGGAACCGATACCGGACCTGCACCACCCCCGCTCCGCTATCGCGTCAGCCATCGCGGGCTGAAGCCACGCGCCACGGCCGCCCGCTTCGGTCCATTATCTTCAACTTCCAGCCCGTCGTGGCGCAGGCGGCCCTGCCTGCGATCTGCCGCCGCGCCCATCCCCTCACTTCCCTCCATACCAGTCGATCTTGCGCGTGGCCCACATGCCCACGCCCAGCAGCGCGAACAACGCTGCCGTGCCGGCGAGCAGCGCATAGTCCTCCAATTGCAAAATGAAGTAGAGGTATCCGTAGGTTCCGGCCAGCCCGCCGCCCACAATCAGGCAACGTTGGCCGGTCTTGAGCACACTCGCGCTGTAACTGGTCACCAGCAGCGTGCTCGCCGCCGCGGCCGCACCGTAGGCCAGCCCAGCCGCGATGAACTCGCTGAGCGCGAGATAGCCGAGGAAGAACAACACCAACGCCCCACCGACCATCAGGTATTGAAGGGGATGGATGCGCAGCTTCGCCGTCACCTCGAAGAGGAAGAAATTGGCGAACACCAGCACCAGGAAGAGCACGCCGTATTTGATCGCTCGCTCGACCAGCCGGTAGGCGTCGACCGGTTGCAGCAGCGTCACGTCCACGGCCGAGCCGGCAATCTGGTGATAGGCCACCGCCGTCTGTCCGGCGGCATCGGTCCATTGCTGCGGATAACCGCGACCGAAATACGATTGCTCCCACGTCGCCTCGAAACCGGAGGGGCCCACCGTGCGGCGGGCCGGCAGCGCCGCCCCGCCGAAGCTCGGATCCACCCAGCTCGACTTCAGCGTCACCCGGTTCTGCGCACCCACCGGCGCCACCGCGAGCCGGCGACTCCCCTGCACGGTCATCTCCAGCGAGAAGGCCACGCCATCGGCGGCCGCGACGGTCGCGTCGACCGGGGCCTCCAACGTCTCACTCCAGCCCTCGCGACCGGTGCCGGGCTCCAGTGTCACCTCCCGCCCGCCCCACTGCACGACCGGCGCCGCGCGCAGCCCGCGGGGAAATTGCAGCCCCACGATGATCCGCGCTTTCGCCCACTCGTAAATGGCCCCCTCGACGGCGAGCGCCGCGGCCGCCGGCCGGAAACGCCCCTGCACCGCCAGTTGCGTTTCATAGACCGGCACGATGAAGATCCCACGGTGCCGTAGCGAGGGGTCGAGCCGACCCGATACATCGAGCTCGCTGGGCAGGAAGTACGCCCACGCCCGCGTGGTCCGAAGCTCCTCCGTACGCACCGGCACGCCACGGGAGTCGGCCACCTCGCGCACGATCTTCGCTGCGTAGGTGAACGGTACCGCCAGCACCGGACCGGCCAATACCTGCTCGCCTCCCCAGGTCTGGGCGATCTCCGACTCCGCCTGCTCGCGATAGCCGAGGCGTTCCCGACGCACACCATCGATGAGCAGCAGGGCGATCCAGAGCAGCCCGATGAGTACGCCGATGGCGAAGAGCTTGAGTCCGGTGGCAACGGCCTTGGGGTTGGCCGTGGTGTAGGGCATGGGCGGAGGCAAGACGGGGGGAGAAGTTTCCATGCCCCCACTCTCCCACCCGGTGGTGAAGCGAAGATGAAGCCTCGATGAAAACCCGGCGAAAACGCTGGTTCGAGCACGCCCGTCGCCGCTCCAGCCCGACCGACCGCTTAGGTAGACGGCCGTCCACTTAAGCGGTCAACGGCCCAGCCCCCACCGGAAGGGCTCCGCGTCCGCGTGCCTCCACGGAGGACCGCTTAACCCGACGACCGTCTCCGTAAGTGGTCGCGCCCGTCCGCGGGCCACGCGCCCTCGGCACTTCAGCCGGGGCGCTCGACCCACTGCGCCACCGCTCAGTCGGCCCACGACAACCCGGCCCCGCCCCCTCGGCCGCCAGAGCCCTGTCGTCGGGCTTCGCGAGAAAAGGGCAACGCGTCGCCGGCAATCCTTGCTGCGCAGATTCCGGACTTCTACCACTGCCCACCACACCGCGCAGCGCGCGGGCCTCGGTCAGTTCCCGACGATCGACGCCCCCACCCACGGCCTGGTCGGCGCCGGTCTGCGGCCCGACCGCTTAAGCTCACGGCCGTGAGCTTGAGCAGTCGAAACGAGCTGCGGCGCCAATCAACGCGCGGACGGCAGGCGCAACACCGCCCGAGCCCCACCTTCGAGTCGATTGACCACCTCGGACTCCCCTCCGTGCAAGTGGGCGATCTCCCGCACCAGCGCCAGCCCGAGCCCGGTGCTCTTGCGCCCCGTCGCCGGCCGCTCCAACGAGTAGAAGCGCTCGAACACCCGCGCCAACGCATAGTCCGGCACCCCCGGCCCCTGGTCCTCAACTACGAACTCCACACAGGAACCGACCACCCTCGCTCCGAGAGTCACCCGCGCTCCTCGGGGGGAAAACTCCACGGCGTTCTGTACCAAATTCGCCAGCGCCTCGCGTACCAGCCCCCGCTCGCCTTTCACCACCCCGGCCGCCGACTCGCCCACGACCAGCTCCACCCCCGCCGCCCGCCCGGCGCTACGGAAACCGTCGGCCACCTCGGCGCACAGCGCCGCCGCTTCGATCCGCTCCGGCGCCAGCAACGTACTGCGGGCCTCGAGCGCCGAAAGCTGCAACAAGCGCTCCACGATTTGCTCGATACGGACCGACTCCGCCCGCAGGTTGTCCAGAAACCGGCGACGCTCCTCCGCCGGCATCTCCTCGCCCAGCAACTCGGCCGCGCCACGCACCGCCGCCAGCGGCGCCTTGATCCCATGGGCCAGGGCCTGGGTGGTGCGCTCGACGTGCTTCTTGCCCTCCAACGACTCGCGCATCTCAGCAAACGCCGTCCCCAACTCCTGCAGCGTGCGTCCCGGCAGCCGGGGCAATGGCGCCGGCTTGCCGTCGCGCACCGCGCGGGCGTAGGCGGTGAGCCGCTCCAGCGGAGCGATCACCCAGTTGGCCGCCACCAGCA
The DNA here is from genome assembly GCA_016711225.1 of Opitutaceae bacterium. Lineage (GTDB taxonomy): Bacteria > Verrucomicrobiota > Verrucomicrobiia > Opitutales > Opitutaceae > CAJCBL01. The sequence goes on along the minus strand of JADJTK010000023.1, from coordinate 35,841 downwards.
GCGCCGCGAGCAGCCCGAGGCCGCCGATGAACGCGCCCAGAAGCACCCGCCGCTGCGCCGCAGCCACGAGGATGTTGATCGAACGGGTAGGCTTGCCGAGCGATAGCACCCCTGCGATGTGGTCGCCATGGCGAATCGGGGCGGCGATGTAGATGACCAGCGACTCGTTGTCGCCCGGGATCGCCTGCGTGGCGCGCGCGCCGTACGCGCCGGCTAGGGTGAGTCGCACATCGCGCCAACCCATGTAGTCCGCGCCTTCATCGCGCCCGCCATCGGAGTCGAACACCACGCGACCGGCCGCATCCGTCGCATAGACACGCAGGTCGAGCTGCGTCTTCCGCAGCGAATAGACCTGCGCGACAAACTCATGACTGCGCACCGAGGCGAGGGCGGAGCGCAGCGGCGCGGGATCGGGCTCGCCGGCGCGCAACTGAGTTTCCAGCAGGGCGGCCAGCAGGCGCGAGGCGTCGACCAACGACTCCTCCATGCTTTCGAGGTAGCGCGGTTTCACCTCGTTGAGCGCGGTGCGCACGATCAGCCATTCGCCCAGGCAGAACACGGAGACGAGGAACAGCGCCAACCGGAGACGCAGGCTCATGCTTCCTCCCGCAGCGAGTAGCCCAGGCCGCGATGCGTCTGGATCGGGTCGGCGGCCGGCGCGGCGAGACGCAGCTTGGCCCGCAACGTCTTCACATGGGCGTCAACCGTGCGGTCGGTACTGGAGCCGGGATCGGGCCAGGCGGCATTCATCAACTGGTCCCGGGTGTAAACGCGACCCGGATGCGCCACGAGCGCGCGCAACAGACGGAACTCGGTGGCGGTGAGGTCGAGGGCGACGCCCCGATACACGATCCGGCAACGCGCCTCGTCGACACTCCAGACCGCCGCAGCCGGCACCGGCGCTGCCCCCCCGCCGGACCCCGCCCCCGTGGGCCCCTCGGGATTGGGCACGATACACGCGCCCTTGTCGGGGGTCGGCGGTGGCGCGACCGGGCCACGGCGGCGCAACACCGCCTTCACGCGGGCCGTGAGTTCGCGGGGGGAAAACGGTTTCGCGAGGTAGTCGTCGCCGCCAATCTCCAGGCCAACCACTCGGTCGATCACCTCGCTGCGCGCGGTTAGGAAGATCACCGGAAGATCCGGATACTTCGCGCGCAGCTCGCGGCAGAGATCGAAGCCGTTGGCGTCGGGCAGGCCGACATCGAGCACCACCAGCGCGGGCAGCGCCGCCGCCAGCGCCTCGCGTGCCGCCCCGGCGGTGGCACACCACTGCGGCACGAAGCCCTCGGTACGCAGCGCGTAGACGACGGTGTCGGCGATGGCGCGTTCGTCGTCCACGACGAGAATGGCGGGGCTGGCACCGTTGGGCATGGCGAAGGTTTGGCGGATCAGCCGCACGGCGGCAAGGGCTACGCGAGCGCCCCCAACCGGCAGGCCATGCGGCCTGCCCTCCGACGTGGCGCAGGCCTCCGTGCCTGCGAATCGCAGACCTGAACCTCTCCAGGTGGTGGGGCGGGCTTCACGCCCGCCATCCGAGCGAAGACCGAACTGGCGGAGATAAACCCCGCCCCACCATCGAAGAAGCCACAACGTCTCAACTCGTAGGGTGCCGGCTCCACCCCACAAAAAGGCCGCCCAGGGGAAACCCGGGCGGCCAAGGAAAGTGCGTGCGAGGATAACTCGGCCCGGCTCAGCGCCAGCGCCCCTCGACAAAGCGATAGCCCCCGCGATGGCGCTCCCAACGCGGTGCATGCCAGTTGTGATGACCGTGCGGCGGGCGATCCCACCGGCCGCCGATCCACACATGGCGACCGCCATACCAATTCCAATATCCGGGTACCCAGACGAAGTCGACGGACGGGCGGGAGCTGTAAACGATGACCTCCCGGCGCGGCGGGGGCGGCGCAATGGTCACCACTCCGTCGCTGCGCCAACCGCTGCTCTCGATGACGACTGCAGTGCGCGGGCGAACATAGCCGTCACGCCAGCAACCCGCATGGAAACGGTAGCCGCGGCCGTGGCGCTCCCAGCGCGGCGCCACCCACACCACATTGGCCCGCGGCGGCAGGTCCCAGCGGCCGCTCACCCAGACGTGGCGCCCGGCATGCCAGCGCCAGTAACCACCAATCCAAACATGGCGCACCGACGGCCGCGCCACGATGATCTCACGCTCTGGCAGCGGCGGCGCCTGCTCAACCTCGACCGCCTCAGGCGCGGCGGCGCCGGCTTCGGCTGTCTGTGCCGTGCCTTCCTGCCAATAGCCCTCGTCGAGCACATAGCCGTTGTCGCGCTTTTCCCAGCGCGGGCCCACCCAGTCGGCTCCTGGTGCCGGCGGCAGCTCCCAGTGTCCACTATCCCAAACATAGGCGCCGTCCTGCCAGCGCCAGTGGCCAGACACGTAGACGTGTTGCGGGGTAGGCTGATCGCCCACCACATCGGGCGTGGAGGGCGGCAGCGGTTTGTCGAGCAACGGTGCCGGCGAGGTCTGCGCAGCATCGGGGGCGGTATCGGCTTGGGCCCACATTCCGACAGTGGCGCCAGCGAGCGCCACACTCAGGAAGGACAGGCGAAGAGCGCGGCCGAAACAGCGGCGCGCGGCGACAGGTTGAAGAGCGGAAGGGTGCATACGGGGAGCAAAGACGCTCGAAACAGTGACGCGGTTCCACGTTCTTCGGCCGGAAGGACGCAGGGCCGCGGCGGACGGCGGGCAAGCGGGCCGCACGCACCGGCGAATGGGCCGATCCGCCGTGTGGGCGGGCCCCGAACGCTCCTCCCGCGGGCAGCGTCCTTGCACGCGCCTCCGGGAGGCGTTCGCAGCGGAGCTGCGTGCGAGCGCGTGGCCTACGCGTTCGGAAACGGACACCTACACTGAGACCCTCAGCGCACCTGCAGCGTGTCGCCTTCGAAGACCAGATCGAGGCCGGGGATCACGACGGCCTTGCGGTCGCCCTGCTTGCGCACCCGACCCGCGATCCACGCGTCGTATCCGGACGCGGTGGCGGCGGCGACGGTGGCCTCCGCCAGCTCGGGCGCCACATACGCGGCGAAACCGATGCCCTGGTTGAAGGTGGCGTAAGCCTCGCGCAGCGAGATCGGCCCGGACTCGCGCAGGAAACGGAAGAGCTCAGGCTCGGGGCGCAGGTTCGTGATCTCGTAGAGGAAAGGCTCCTCCAGGCGCATGAGCTTGCGCCAGCCGTGGCCGGTGACATGGGCCACGTAGTTGAGCTTCAACCCGCGGCGTTGGCACTCGCGCACGAACGCCACGTAGATGACCGACGGCGCAAGCAACCCCTCGCCGAAGGTGCGGCCATCCGCCATCGGGGTGAGGTAAGCCTGCGGCAGCGACTCGGCAATCTTGCGACAAAGCGTGAGGCCGTTGGTCTGCACCCCCGAGGAGGCGAGGAAAACGATGCTGTCGCCATCCTTCACATCGCCGACGATGCGCAGCGACTTGGGCTGGATCTTGCCGATGGCGGAGCCGGCCAGCACGATGGTCTGCGGCTCAACGATGCCGCGCAGGGTGGGCGTCTCGCCGCCGCCCCAGACGGCGCCGGCCTGGCGGCACCCCTCGGCGAAACCCTCGACCAGCCCGGTCACGCGTTTCTCGTCGGCGAACCAACCGGAGTCGCCCACCGCCGCATGCATCGCCACCGAGATCGGCAGCGCGCCACAGGTGGCAAGATCGTTGACGATGGTGGCAACGGTATCGATGGCCACCTCGCGGTAGAAGCACTTGCCGCTCTGCGCGTACATCGCATCGGCCACTAGATTCTTGGTCCCGAGGCCCTCCTCGACGTGGGCCAGAAAATGGTCGGCGGCCTCGATCAGGTAGGCGCTCTCGCCGCGGGTGGTCGCCGGCTCGCTGTAGCCGTGGGCACCGAGCAACCCGGCGGTGGTGCGGGCGGCCTTCTGGCAGGCGCGCTTAAACGCATCGAGCTGGTCATAACGGACGCCGGAGGATTCGTAGGAGAGAGACATGGCGGAAAAGTCGGAACGCAGAGTGAAGAATGCAGAAGTGGCGGAGGTGAAAGGAGCAGACGAGGCGGAACGTTCTACATTCGGCACTCTGCGTTCTGACTTCCCTTTAGTAGCTGCGCCCCTCGGCTTTCTCGAAATAGTTCAGGTAGGCTTGGTTGGCGACACGGGTGCCCCCGGGAGTCGGATAATGGCCGGTGAAGAACCAGTCGCCCGTGTGGTTGGGCAACGCGATATGCAGGTTCTCGATGGTCTGGTAGATGATTTCCACCTCACCCTGCCAGGCTAGGTTCTTCGGGCGGACCAACTCGGCGATCTTGGCGGACACCTCCTCGGCGGTGAACGACTCGTAGATACGCCGCACGTGGTTGACCTGATCGGCGGCGGGCTTCTGCACCTCCTCGAGGCAGGCGCGATAGACGTCCTCCAACAGGCTGCCCTGGCCGCGCTCCTTGAGCAGGGCGACGGCGGCCTCGAAGGCCACGAATTTCCCAAGCTCGCTCATGTCGATGCCGTAACAATCGGGATACCGGATCTGCGGGGCGGTGGAGACGATGGCGATCTTGCGCGGGTTGAGCCGGCTGAGCATGCGCAGGATCGAACGGCGCAGCGTAGTGCCACGCACAATCGAGTCGTCCACGCACACCAGTACATCGCCCGGTTTCACCGTGCCGTAGCTCACGTCGTAGGCGTGGCTGGCGAGCTGATTGCGCCAGCGCTCCTGCCCGATGAAAGTGCGGATCTTGACGTCCTTGACCGCGACCTTCTCGGCGCGGGGCCAGTTGCGCAGGATCAAGTCGTCGATGAGCGCCTCGTCGAGGGTACCGCGACGGGCGGCGGCGAGAATCGTGGCCTTCACCTCGTCGCGACGGCGCAAACGCAGCGCCTCGAGCAGCCCGTAGTAGGCGACCTCGGCGGTGTTGGGCACGAAACTGATGACGGCGTGCCCGAAGTCGTTGTCGATGGAGCGCACCACCTGGTCGACGAGCTGGGCCCCGAGGGCCTTGCGCTCGGCGTAGATCTCCGGGTCGTTACCACGGGAGAAATAGATGCGCTCGAAGGAGCACGAGCGGCGCACGAGCGGCTCGCGCACCTGCTGCTCGCTGACCTGGCCGTCCGCCTTCACCACCACGACATGACCCGGGGTGACTTCACGGATATCGGACTGGTCCTTCTCGAAGGCGGTCATGAGCGCCACGCGCTCACTGGCGAAGGCGACCACCTCGTCGTCCTGGAACCAGTAGGCGGGGCGGATGCCGGCAGGGTCGCGCACCACGAAGGTGTCGCCGTTGCCGATCATGCCAGCCAAGGTGTAACCACCGTCCCATCTCACCGCGGCGTTGCGCAGCACCTGGCCAACATCGAGGCGCCGGCTGATCTGCTCGGAGATCACCCGACCGGGCAGCTTCTGGGCGCGCAGCTCGCGATAGAGGTCGTCGTGTTCCTCATCCAGGTAGAAGCCGAGCATCTCCAGGAGGGCCTGGGTATCGGTGGCGAAGATGGGGTGCGCACCCATGCCGACGAGCTGATCGTTGAGCTCGCCGGTGTTGGTCATGTTGAAATTGCCCGCCAGCATCAGATTGCGGGTGGGCCACGGGCTCTTGCGGAAGAAGGGATGGCAGGCGCTGATGCTGTAGCCGCCGGAGGTGCCGTAGCGCAGATGGCCGAGATAGGCCTCCGCGCCGAAGTCGAAATGCTGTTTCACCGTCTCCGCGAACTCGGGATGGATGGTGCCGGCATCGACCTTCTCCTGATACTTGGCGAGCAGGTCCTTGAAGATCTTGTCGAGGGGGTTGGACTTGATGTTCCGCTCGCGGAACATGAAGGGCAGGCCGTTGGGCACATCGAGCTTGAGGGCGGCCACGCCGGCGCCGTCCTGGCCGCGGTTGTGCTGCTTCTCCATCATGAGAAACAGCTTCAGGAAGCCCCACAGCGGAGTGCCGTATTTTTCCTGATAATAGGAAAGCGGTTTGAGCAGGCGGATCAGCGTGATGCCGCACTCGTGTTTCAGGGCGTCACTCATGGCGTCGCGATATTAGGGGATGGAGGGCGGCGGCGGGTCAGACCCGACCGACGATTGCCGGCGGTTGCGTGCGCCCGGCGAGCACCGCTCCAAGAGGAGCCGGCGCGTTATGCTGCGGAGGGAGGCGATAGGAGACCTTCACGGCGCTTAAAACCGAGCCATCACGGGCGCGCGCAGGGAGGGGTCAAGGGCATTTTCCCGACCCGGCCCGCTGTCGGTGGGAAAGGGTTTCTTTTCCCGCCCCACACGCCCCGTGGCCCGAGCTTGGTTCGCCTACGCAAATGCCGATCCTAGGCACCAGCCCTCAAGTCCGAGCCGTCACAGCGAAGAGTTGAGAGCTCGGTTCGTCGCCGGTGCGTGCTGGCTCCGGGTCCTCCGGCCGGCCTTGGCGAAGGCCTCCGCGCCGAAGCGGAGTCGGCGCCGGCTCGGGTGGAAAGCATCGCCCACCACTCCCAGAGCGCGACCAGCGCCTCCGCTGAGTTTCATTGCCGCCGCCCGGCCTGCTCGCCTACTCCTTGCCCGTGACCGACCCGCTCCTGCCCCCCCCACCGCGCATCCACGCCCTCGCCGGGTGGCGACGCGCCCTGGTCTGGCCACTGGGCCTGCTCGTGCGCGCTTGGTGCCGCACCCTGCGCATCGCCCTCGACGCGCCCGCCCGCGACCTGCTGGGGCGCATCGACCGGCCCGCCGTATTCACCCTGTGGCATAACCGCCTCTTCATCGCGGCGGAGATCTACCGGCGGTTCCGGCGGGGCAAACACCTCTACGCCCTGGTCAGCGCGAGCAAGGACGGCGCCTGGCTGTCGGCTTTCTTTGAAGTCGTGGGCATGCGCACCGTGCGCGGGTCCAGCAGCCGCTTGGGCCGCCAGGCCCTGCACGGCTTGGCCGACAAACTCCAGAGCGGACAGGATATCGGCATCACGCCGGACGGCCCGCGCGGTCCCTGCTACGAGCTCAAGGGCGGCGGTATCATCCTCGCGCGTCGCACCGGGGCGACGACCATCCTGGTGGGCATGCACTTCGGCCGAGCCTGGCGGGTGCCCAGTTGGGATCGCTTCTACCTGCCGTGGCCCTTTTCCCGCATCACCGTGACCGCGGAGGAATGGCCGGCCGAACGCCTCGCGCAGAGCGACGAACCGATCGGCGAGATGCAGGCGCGCCTGCTCGCCCTGAATCCAGATTAACGAGGCGCCGCCGACCGTGCGCCGGCGACGCCCCCGCGATTCCTACACCGAGATCAAAGGATCACAGCGTGGGCACCAACGTGATCTTGTTGCCCGGCTCCACGACGTAGTCGTCGCCCGTGCACCAAGTCTCGTCGTTGACGAGGAACTTGAAGATGATCGGCTTGGCGGCCGCCGCGATGGTGAAGGCCCACAGATCGTCCTTCACACAGTCCATGATCACGCCGCGATCCCAGCTCAGGCCCGGACCTTCGCCCCGGACGTAGAGGGAATTGCCAAAGCCGATATCGACGTTGGCCTGGATGACCGTCGGCTGCGGCCCGGCCGGCTTGGCGCGTTTCACCGGAGCTACCGGCTTGGGCGCCTCGGCGGACTTGGCCGGCTCAACAGGTTTGGCGGTGGCCACCGCCTTGACGGCAACGGAGGGTTTGGCGGCCGGAGTCTCGGCGGCGGCCGGTTTCTTGGTGGTGGAACGCGGGGCGGCCCCGGCGGAGGTCTTCGTCTTTTTCATCGGTTGTTTTTCGTGTTCAGTACGGTCTTAGCGAGGAAGGCCTGGTCAGTCAGGCCTAACTCGATCCAGTCGCCAGAAGGTGCCGGACACCGGCCACTCTGGCCACTTTTTCGGAAATGTCACCGCGTTAGTCCGACGATGGCGGAGTTTTCACCATTCCGCCACCAAAATGCCCCCCACCGGCCGACGTCCTCAGCGGCGACCGGTATCGCCGGAAGAATCTCATTGCCGCCGTCCTGCCGACCCGCCCATGCTCCGCCCCAGAGGCCCACGGACCGCCGCGGGCAGCTTTCTCGGGCAGGGCATCGGACCTGTAAGTCGAAGGCACAACACCTCCACCATCTCCCCTCCCGGGCCGATGGAGGCGTTGTGCCTTTTGTTTTGGGACGATGGATAGCCGGAGCGAACTAGACCCTTTGGATGACTACGTATTCACCACCGCGCCGCCCCAGTTCTGTTGTTCCGCCACCTACGGAACCCGCCCGCCTGCCCGGCTCCCCCGTCCGATGAGCGAGCCCAGCCCAAGCCCCCACTTCCCTCGCCCCTTGCTCCTGGCCGGTCTGCCGCCGGAGCTCCACGGCCATGGCGAGCATCTGCTCCACCTCGACGACGAACCAACTGTCACCGCCTCGGTCCGGCGCCTGCTCCAGAAATTGGGGTACAGCATCACCTCCTTCAATGCGCCGACGGCCGCCCTCGAACACTTCCGCTCCGAACCGCAGCGTTTCCACCTCGTCCTGACCGACCTGATGATGCCTGGCATGAACGGCCTGGAGTTCGCCGCTGCCGTGCGCGTGCTGCGGCCCGGACTGCCGGTAGTACTGTTCAGCGCCTTCGGCAACGGCTGCAACCCGGAGGACATCCGCCACAGCGGCATTTGCGAGGTCATCCTCAAACCCGCCGGCCTGCTCCCCATCGCCGAGGCGATCCGCCGCGCGCTTGACTCCCATTCCCCATGACCCCACCCACCCCTGGTCTGCGCGGCCACCTGCTGATCGCCGACGACGAGGCCTCCGTCCTCGAGACGCTCACGAGCGTGCTCCACGCCGCCGGGTTCACCAACACGTGCGTGTCCAACGGCGACGAAGTCCTCGCGCAGCTACGCCAGCATGAGTTCGACGCGTTCATCTCCGATCTCCACATGCCCGGCAACGACGGGCTTTCGCTCATCGAGAACGTCGCCGCGCAGGCTGTGGGCCTACCCATCCTGCTGCTGACCGGCAAACCCACCCTCGCCACCGCGGCCGGCTCGGTGCGCCTGCCGGTGATCGCCTACCTGACCAAGCCGCCGGATTTCAACGAGCTCACCCAGCTGCTCGACAAAGCCATCGCGGACTACCGCGCCTTGCGCACAATGCAGGCGGGCCGCCGCCGCTTGCACAACTGGGAGGAGGAGCTCGAGCGTATCCTGCTACAGCACCGCGTGCCTACGTCGCTGCCGGGCGGCCAGATGGGCAACTACCTGCGCCTCACCCTTCGGCATGTGATCCTCGTGCTCTTCGATCTGGAGAACGCGATCCGCCAGCTCGAGCAACAGTCCGGAGTGCCCCAGTCGCTCCAAAACCACGACCGGGATGCCGCGCTGCGGCGCGCCGTCGAAGTACTGCGCCGCACCAAACAAAGCTTCAAGAGCCGCGAGTTGGCCGAGCTGCGCCGCGAGCTCGAGCAGCTTCTGAGCCGCGACTCCACGCCAGATCCCGAGGGCGACCCCGTCGCCCCCGTCGCCGGCTGAGGGTCCGTTTCCGCGGCGACGGGCGAGCACCCACCCCGGCCGCTCGTCGCCATTCTTTTGTAGGAGGGTGCTGGCACCCGACACACCGCCGGTGTCGCGAGCAAGCACGCTCTCCCACAACGGACAATAGGCTCACCAAAAGTCTCGCCGGCCCGGTACCACCGCGACCGTCCTTGCGATTTCGCCACGTGCATCGCCCCCTTGGGAAATGCTTTCCTCGCGTCTCGACTCTGCTATTCCAGTGGACAGTCCGCCCTCCCCACTGACGCCCGCCGTGCCGTTCCTGCACGGCCTCCAGCTACAACCGTCAGGACCACCATGGCCGAGCCTGTCTTCTATTCCGTCCCGCGTATCAAGGATCTGGCCGTGGGGGAGCGACCCCAGGAGCGCCAGGAACGCTCCGGCCCCACCGCCCTCACCGACTCCGAGCAATTGGCCATGCTCCTGCGCAGCGGCAGCGCCGGCCGGAACGTCAAATGCATCGCCGAGGACCTGCTGGCGGCCGCCGGCGGCAACCTTGCCGGCCTGCTCACCTGGTCGGCCACCGACTTCCGTCGGGTGAAGGGCATCGGCCGGGTGAAGGCCCAGCAACTTGTCAGCGTCCTGGAAATCGCCCGCCGCATGCTTGAACAGCGCGACACCCTACCCCCGCTGCTGGAGCGCCCCGACCAAGTGCTCGGCTATTTCCAGGGCGAGGTGCTGCGCCTCAATGTGGAGAAATTTTGGGTACTCAGCCTCAACCGCAAAAACCGCCTGCTCCGCCGCGACGAGATCTCCTCCGGCACCGCCACCAACAGTCTGGTGCATCCGCGCGAAGTCTTCCGCGAGGCCATCAAGGCGGGCGCCTGCTCGATCATTGCCGTGCACAATCACCCCAGTGGCGACCCTGCCCCCAGCAATGCCGACCTGCAGGTCACCCGGCAACTGCGCGAAGCCGCGCGCACCGTCGAGATAACGCTGCTCGACCACGTCATCCTCGGTCGGCCCGCCGCCGACCCCACCGGCCGCGGCTACTACAGCTTCCGGGAGGCCGGGCTGCTCTGAGCGTGCGCCGTCACCGAGCCAGGGCCAACGCGCCAGAGCGACCGGCCGGTCGCGACAAATTCCCAGTTTGTGAGAACGGCCTTGACCCGGGTGGGGTGGAACGCATTTTCCAGCCTCTTTCGGGGGTATCGCATAGCGGCAATTGCATCAGACTGTAAATCTGACGGTCTATGACCTACCTTGGTTCGAGTCCAAGTGCCCCCACCACTTTCCAAACGCCGGGCTGAAAAGCCGGCCTGAGGTTTGAGAACGGCAGCGGAGATTATGGTCGGTTCGCCAACCGAGAAAGCCACCGAATTGGCTCTCGATCCAGGTCCCCTCCGGGATCCCCGTTCTCCGCCCTTGGAACCCGACAGACAAACACCTGCCCTCGATCTGGCCGAACCGCGTTCTGCCGAGGCAGCAGCCACGGGTTCCGATCGACGTTCCGCGGCAAACCAGCTTCGGCTTCCGATCGATTGGTAGGGCAAACGGTCCTCGGTGAGCCGAACCCGCACGGCTCACCGTGCGCACTCGTCCCCGACGAAAGGCCCTGCCTTCACTCGACCGCAACGTTGCCCAGCGCCAACAGCAACTCACCGGGATTGGAGGCTTCCGCGCGCCGGAGACGCTCGGCCATACCGGAGCGCAGCAACGCCGCGTCCTCGCCCCCCAATCCAGCCAGCAGCGCCAATGCCTCCGGATGGCAAGGCTCGGCCGGCGCCGGCGCAGGGTAGGCCAAAAATCCGGTCGCGGGCCGGAGTGGCCGCACCATGAAACAGCCTCGGCGCGCGTCGAGGTACTCTGTCACCAACTTGCGGAGCAGCTGATCAGCCAGTCTGGCGGGCTCGGACCGGCCCGTCACCTGCGCATAGGTGCGCGCCCCGAAGGCGAGAGCCGCCAGATCGGCAGGGCTCGCCTGCTCGCTCGCGCCCGCCATCCGCTGCACGCTCGGCGACTCTCCGGCCGTTTGATACGTCTGCAGCTCGAGCCAGAGCCGATCCGCCGCTTGGCGATACCGAGGCTCCTCGAGTTGCCCCGCCGCCCGGACGAGAGCCGCCAGCAGCAAGGCCTGCGGCCCGACGAAGGCGCGTTCGTCGCGCACCGGCGCCCGGCGGCTCTGGCGCAGCGCGGCCACCTTGGCCAGCTGCACCGTCTCGCCCGAGGTCGAGGGCAGGCTGGAGACGAGAATATTGAGGCCCTTCAGCCGCGCGCCGGGGTCCAGGTCCTCCGAAAGGTTGCCTGCCGGCAACACTCGGTGACGTTGGCAAAACGCCGCCGCGTCCGGCCCGAGCACCGCGCCCAACTCCTCCGCAGACCACAGATAGGCGGGCGGCGTCGGCTCCTCGGTGCCGTCCTCGGCGAAGGCGAAGCCGCCAGCCGGAAGCGCCAGCCGCGTGAGTGTATAATCCAACGCACCACGCGCCGCCGCGCGCAGAACCGGATCGGGGGCCAGGGCGTCGGCGTCGAGGTAGGCCAGGGCCATGCGCGCCTGGTCGGCGAGGCGCTTCTGCAGGCTGGGGAGCCTCCATGCTCCATCGGTCGAATACTTGAAGAAGCCGCCGTCGAGCGGATCGCGCAGTGCGCTGTTGGCCACGCTTAAAAGGGTGAAACGGGCATGCTCCCGCTCCGGGCCGGCCCGGGTCAGCAGGAAACGGAGCAATTCGGGTTGCAGTTGCTTGGGCGCTTCGCCGAAACCGCCGTTGAGCGCATCCGCTTGGCCACGCCACTCGGCCGCCGCTTGGTCGAGCAGTTCGCGCAGGGCCCCGGCGTCGGTGACCGGCAAGACCTCCTGTCCCGCGGCCTCGGCTGCCTGCTCGAGGGTCTCTGTGAATTTCGCCCCGAGGTTGCTCGGATCGCCCCCCCAACCCTCGTTCACCTGCTGGGCAACTTTGAGGAAGCCCAGCTTGCCCCACTCCTCCGTCGGCGGCAGATAGGCGGCGACCTCGAGCACGCGCAGCTCGGGACTGAGCCAGAGATGCACCGGCAAGGCCTCCGACTGGCGAAGCAGACTCAGGTGCACGCGGATCACCGCCCCGAGGTGGACCTGCTCGTCCAGATCGACCCACACGCAAACGAAGTGCCGATTGAGGAACTCCGCCGTCTCCGGACTCGCGAAGCTCTGGCGCACCGTGGCCCGGGCGAGCTCATTGAGGCGCGAGCCGGCGAAAATATAGAGAGGCTTCCCCGCTTGGCGTGCAACCTCTGCCAACTCCGTTCCCCACCGGTGCCACTGCACCAATCCACCCGCCGGTATCTGCATAACCGTGGCGAGAGAACTCCCAGCGCCGACTGGCGCTTCCGTCCCAGCGCCGACTGGCGCTTCAGCCCCAGCAGGGCCGACTGGCGCCCCAGCTCCGACAGCGCCAACAGGCGCTACTGTGTCCGCCCCAGCCACGGCCGCCGCGCCTCCCGCCACCGTCCCGAAGGCCAAACCGGAGGAAACAAACACGAACAGCAGTCGCGGTGAAGTCATGCACCCAAGAAGGCCACAAATAGGCCCGACGACAAAGAAAAACCCTCCAAGGCCGCCGCCTCGATGGCCTCGATTCCCTCCCGGTCTGCGCGCTGCCGCCCGGTTCAGAGCCGCCCCCGCAGCGCCGGCGGCAGCAGGCTCGGGGCAAGGGCCTTAAGGCGGGCGTCCCCCTGCTCCAGTTTGAACAGCTTGGCCAACGCCAGAAAGCGAATCAGCGCCGAAGGGCTCAGGCTGCGCAGCTTCGCCTCGTCCAACTCGGCAAAGCACGCGGCGAAAAGGGGCTGGGCCCGGTCGTTGCGCCGCGCCAACACCAGACTCACCGCCAAGCTGAACCGCCGGTCCCACGCCGCCCCCTGCTCCGCCCCGGCGGCCAGCAACACCTCGATCGCGCCCAGAGTGGCGTTGAGCCCCGCGGTGTCGCCCAGCATCCGCTGCACCTGCGCCAGGGCGGCGAGCGCGCCGGCATCACCGGGAAACTGTTTCAATTCCTCCACCACGCTCGCGGCCGGCTCGCGCATGGCGTTCTCCGCGAAATACTCCGCCAGCCGGGCCACCGCCAGCGGCTCCTCCTGCTCCTCCACCACCGCCAACACCATCACAAATTCCCCCGGGTAGAGGGCGGACTCGGGAATATGATACGTCAGCGGCTGCAACCAGGCGGGAAGATCCCAACGCCGCAGTCGCGACAGGAAGCAGTCGGGCAGCACCGGGGAGCCCTCCCCGGTTGGCGAGCGCAGGCTGATGAAGTCGTCCAGGAGCCGATTCCACGAAGGCAGCACCAAGTGGGTAAGGCCGCGCTGCTGGATGAGCGCCAGCGCCTCCTCCGCTGTGCTTGAGCGGGCGATGCGCACCGCACCGGAGAACCCGTCCTTGTTCTCCCAAGCCAGCGAGTTCACCACGCGCAGACCGCCGTAATGGCTGAGCGCGGCGGCTAGGTCCGGCGCCGTCAGCACGATGGCCTGCCCGTCGGACGCCCGCGTCGAGAGCCACTGAGCCAGATCGCGCTCCAGGATCCCCTGCATCTCGATGTCGGTGAGCTCAGCGTCGGACTGCTGCCGCGCGCCCGGAGCCAGCAAGCCGATCCCCGGCACCAGCAGGGCCAGCCCGGCCAGCACCCCCAGCCACCGCCGTCCCTCCACCGCATCCGCTCGGGGCGTCGCCACCAACGCCAGCCCGGCCAGCACCACCACCGCGTCGAGCGCGTTGCAGTGGGCCAACTGAACGCAGGCCATGCCGGCGAACACCACTGCCGGCCCCGCCAACAAAGCCAGTGCGGGCCGCCGAGCTGCGCCACCCCGCCAATACCAAAGCACGACGCCGGCCAGCCCCAACCCAACCACCGGCAGGGCCGCGGCTCCGAAAGGCGCCAGCCGCAGATGGATCAGCCCGTGGCTCAGGCTCGGCGCGGCGATGCTTCCTGGAAGATCGCACAATCGATCGCTGCTGAGCTCGGCTGCGAAACACCCCGCCGAGTCGCCCATCATCAACGCCACCGGCACCGCCGCCAGGGCCATCGCGCCGGCGACCAGCCCGACCATCGCTCGCCAGCCGGCGGGCCGGCCCCGCCCCGCCGCCCAGGGCAGCGCGAAGCCGAGCACCTCGCCCAGCCCCCAGGCGGCGCACGCGTAGAACGGATTCAACACCTCCAACGCCAGCCCCTCTCCCGGGAAATAGTCGATCAGATACAAGACGAGCCCGCCCAGGCCCAGGGTGCGCCCCCAAGTCCGCCAGCCAGCCGCGGCAAACACCGCCCCTTCATCACCGCTCTTTCGCGACGCCAGAGCCGCGCCCAGGGCCCCGAGAGCCGCGCCGCCCAAGGCCGGCACCTGCAGGGAGGCGTCCACCCACAGGCCCAGTGCCCCCGCCAGCCCGGCCACCACAAAAGCACCCCGTACGGGACGGATCAGCCCACCGCCGCTCGCCCCACCGCCCTCGCGCATCGGCCGCAACACCACGACCACCAGCGGCAGCAGGCTCCAGAGCACACACCCCAACGCCAAACCCCGCGCGCCGGGCAGCCCGGGGGCAAAGCTGCCAGCCATCGGATACAGCCCCGCCACGCCAAGCGCCCACCACGCCCCGGCCGCGTACCCGAACCGGCGCACCACGTACGGCAGCGTCCCCAAAAGCAGCACCACCTGCAGCAGCGGATTGGCGTACAGCACCGTGCGTTCCACCGCCCAGCCCACCGGCACGTCCGTGAGTACGCCGTCGCACCCCGCCAGCGCGCCCAGCCACCAGCGATAGGCCGAAGCCGCAAGCGCCGGCCGGCCGTACGGGGCGTTGTCGTCCTCGGCGCGCCGGGCGCGCAAGTCTCCCGCCGCGAGCATCTGCTGAGCCTGCGCGATCCAGCCATGCCCTTCCGCGTAGGGTTGGGTGAGCACGAGGTGGCGCCGTCCGGCTTCCCACCCCGTGCGCGACTGCACGTCCGTCCGGGGAGCATCGACCGACCAGCTCTTCGTTGCACTCACGTGCTGCACCCGCTCCGCTCGCCGCCAGTGCGCCCAAATCATGAACACCAGCGCCGCAAGGGGGATGATCGAGCCGAGAAGAAAGTGGGGACGAAGAGGCACGCGCATGGGCGTCGGATAGGGAGGGCCGGCAGGGCTCTCGGCAGGCAAGACTTTCGCGGAGCCAAGGCAAGCCTGCCGGGATTCTTGACTCCCCTTGCCGGTACTTTCCTAGTTCGCCCCATGCCCCCCCTGCTCGTGTCCTTTGACGCGCGGATCCCTCGGTGCCTGGCCCAGGTGGCCGTCGGTATCCTGATCCTCGGCGGCCTGGGGGCGACCACCGGCGCCCCCCCTGCCACTGCGGACGGTCTCGCCGCCGCCCCGCTCGCTCCGCGCTCCGGCCCGCGAGGCACCACGCTCTTCGCCGCCATCTCCCCCACCGCCTCCGGCCTCAAGGCGGCCAACACCTACGACGACCCCCGCATGTGGTCGTCCCGATACCACGAATTCAGCGTGGGCGCCATCGGCACCGGCGTGGCCTGCGCCGACTACGACGGCGACGGCCGCCCCGACCTCTTCATCGTCAGCAAAACCGAGACCGGCCGGCTCTTCCGCAACCTCGGCGGCTTGCGCTTCGAGGACGTCACCGCCACGGCCCGCGTCGCCGATCACTCCGGCGAATGGAAACAGGGGGCCGCCTTCGCCGACGTCGACAACGACGGCCGGCCCGACCTCTACGTCTGCCGTTTCGCCGCGCCCAACCTGCTCTTCATCAACCAAGGCGACGGCACCTTCCGCGAGGAGGCCTCCGCCCGCGGCCTTGCGGTTGTCGACGCCTCCAGCATGGCCGCCTTTTGCGACTACGATCGCGACGGCTGGCTCGACGTCTACATCCAGACCAACCTCCTCAACGCCGCCGCCCATCCCGACGGCCAGCGCGACCACCTCTTCCACAACGACGGTGCCGGCCACTTCACCAACGTCACCGACCGCGCCGGCATCAAGGGCCTCACCCAGGGCCATTCCGCCACTTGGTGGGATTTCGACAACGACGGCTGGCCCGACCTCCATGTCGCCAACGACTTCGCCGCCGCCGACACCCTGTACCGCAACAATCGCGACGGCACCTTCACCGACGTGCTCGCCGCCGTCGCCCCCCACACCACCTTCTCCTCGATGGGCGCCGACCTCGGCGACGTCGACAACGACGGCCGCATCGACCTCTTCATCGCGGACATGGCCACCACCACCCGGGCGAAGGATCTGCGGGGCATGGCCGACTCCCGCACCCGCCTACGCGACCCCGACGACGCCAGTCCCGCCGCCCCGCAGTACTCGCGCAATGTCCTCCTGCTCAATACCGGTACCGGCCGCTGCCTCGAAGCCGCCCAGCTCGCCGGCCTGGGCGCCACCGACTGGACCTGGTCGCCGCGTTTCGAGGACATCGACAACGACGGCCGGCTCGACCTGCACATCCCCAACGGCATGAACCGCGAGCAGACCAACACCGACCTGCTCGACCGCATGATGCTCGCCGAGGACCCCGCCGAGCGCGTGCGCCTCATGCGCGCCAGCCCCGTGCTCGCCGAGCCCAACCTCGCCTTTCGCAACCTCGGCGACCTGCACTTCGAGGCCGTCGGCCCCGCCTGGGGACTCGACCAAAAGGGCGTGAGCTTCGGCTCCGCCTTCGCCGATCTCGACGGCGACGGCGACCTCGACCTGGTGTATGTGAACTTCCAGGGCCCGCCCACCCTCCTGCGCAACGACGGCGACTCCGGCCATTCCGTCGTCGTCCACCTCAGGGGCACTCACTCCAACCGTTTCGGCGTCGGTGCCCTCGTACGCCTCGAGACCGCCACCGGCCGGCAGGTGCGCCAGCTCGTCCTTGCCCGCGGCTACGCGTCCACCAGCGAGCCGCTGCTCCACTTCGGCCTCGGCCAGGACACCCGCATCCGCAAACTGGGCATCACCTGGCCCGACGGCGGCTACCAGGAGTTCACCGACCTCGCCGCCGACCAGCGGCTGACCATCACCGAGCCGCCCGGCCCGCCGGTCCCCGCCCTGGCTGTGGCAGCGCCGATCCCACAGTTCACCGAAGCCTCCGTGCGCACCGGCCTGTCGTGGACCTCCGAAGAGGCGCGTGGCGACCAGACCCTCGCCCAGCCGCTGCTCCCCCTGCGCTTCAACCGCCGCGGCCCGGCCCTGGCAACCGCCGACGTCGACGGCGACGGGCGCGACGATCTCATCCTCGGCGGCACCACCCGCACCCCGCTGCGCCTGCTGCGCTCCGGCGCCGCACCCCCATTTGCATCCACCACCGTCCCCCGCCCGACTGCGGCCATCCCAGTCAACGACGGCCCGATCCTCGTCTTCGACGCCGACGCCGACGGCCACGAGGACCTGCTTCTCACCAAGGGCGGCGCAGCCCTGCCCGAAGGCGCCCCCTCCTACCAACCGGAATTGCTCCTCGGAGACGGCCGCGGCGGTTTCACCCCCACACCGGCGGGCGCACTTCCGCCCCTGGCCTTCACCACCGGCGCCATGGCTGCCGCCGACTTCAACCGCGACGGCCGGCTCGACGTCTTCATCGGCGGCCGCCTCGCTCCCGGCCACTACCCCAAGCCCGCCCGCAGCGCCCTGCTCGCCAACCGCGGCGGCCGCTTCGAGGACGTCACCGATCGCCTCGCCCCGGGCCTGCGCCAAGCTGGGCTCGTCTGCTCCGCGCTCTGGTCGGATGTCGATGGCGACGGCTGGCCGGACCTGCTGCTGGCGCTGGAATGGGGCGGCGTCCAGTACTGGCACAACAACGCCGGCGAGGGTTTTACCAACCTTTCCACGGAAGCCGGCTTCGCCGCGGCAGGCACCGGCTGGTGGACCTCACTGGCCTCCGCCGACTTCAACAGCGACGGACGGCCCGACTTCGTCGCCGGCAATCAAGGACTCAACACGCCCTACGCGGCGAGCCTGGAGGCGCCCGCCCTACTCTTCGCCGGGGATTTCAAGGGCGGCGGCGGCACCCAACTCGTCGAAGCCGCCTTTGAAGACGGCGTCCTGAATCCGCTGCGCACACGCAAGGAGCTCGGAGCAAAGATCCCGTCCGTGCTCAAACGTTTCCCCAAAACCGACCCGTTCGCCGCCGCCTCGCTCGGCGAGATCCTCGGCGACGACAAATTGGCCGCCGCCACCCGCTACGCCGCCACCGAGTTGCGCAACGGCGTCTTCCTCAGCCGCGCCGACGGCGGCTACGACTTTGGCCCCCTTCCCCGCCTCGCCCAAATCGCGCCGGTGCAGGGACTGGTGGCCACCGACCTCGACGGCGATGGCCGGGCCGACATCGCGCTGGTCCACAACTCCTACGCCCCTATTCCCTACACCGGCCGTTTCGACGGAGGCCTCGGCCTCTGGTTACGCGGCGATGGCCGGGGCGGCTTCACCGCCGTGCCGGCGCTGGAATCCGGCCTCGTCGTCCCCGGCGATGCGAAGGCGCTGGTGGTGGCGGACGTCGATGGCGACGACCTGCCCGACCTCGTCGTCTCGCGCAATGCCAGCACCACCCTCGCCTTCTTCAACCGCCCCAGCGCCGGGAGCAATCCGCTCTCCGTGGTGCTGCGCGGCAAACCCGGCAACCTGCGCGCCGCCGGCGCCCGCCTTACCCTCGAACTGGCCGACAGCACCCGCCAGACCGCGGAGGTGCAGTTGGGTGGCGGTTACGCCAGCCAGTCCGCCGGAGCCGTCCACTTCGGATCCGCCGACGGCAACCCTCCCCGGCTGCTCACGATCCGCTGGCCGGATGGGAGCACGACGAGCCGCCCGGTCCCGGCGAGTTCACGGCGGCTGGACGTGCCCCAGGAGTAACACGGGCGACAGGGGTCCCTACCGGACGTTGATCTCCATCACACGGCCTTCTGCCAGGCGGATTGAAATGACTCGTCCGGCCCCCGCCGCGATTGTCGGTGCGTGCGTTCTCTGTTTGCCGCGAGGCCTCGTGCGCCTCAGGAGGACACGATGGGATTGCCTGTCACAGAAAAAGCGGCCGCACGCGGCATCGGATCCGTCTGCCTGGCCTATGTGCTCTGGGGGCTGTTTCCGCTGTTCTGGAAACAGCTGCACGACATCGCGGCCACCGAGCTGATTGCGCACCGGGTCGTCTGGTCACTGATGTTCGTCGCGGCCCTCGCGATCGCGTCTGGTGCCTGGGCGGAGATCAAGCCGGCGCTGCACTCCCCGCGAAAACTTGGCCTGCACGCCGCCAGCGGGGTGCTGCTGTCGATCAATTGGCTCGCCTACGTGTGGGGAGTGAATCACGACCGGGTGCTGGAGACCAGCCTGGGCTATTTCCTCGTGCCACTGTGCAACGTCGCAATGGGCCGGATGCTGCTGGGCGAGCGCCTCCATGCCCGGCAATGGTGGGCGGTTGGGCTGGCCGCCGTGGGCGTGGCACTGCAGTTTCGCGGTGTAGGCGGCGTGCCATGGGTCGCCCTCACCGTGGCGGTGAGCTGGGCGTTGTACGGTTTTTTGAGGAAACAATCTCCGCTGGGCTCGCTCGCCGGCCTCGCTGTGGAAACCGCCCTGCTCACCCCCATTGCCGGTGCGTATCTGCTTTATCTGGCCACACATGGCAGCGGCGCCCTCGGCCATGCCTCCGCCTGGCAGCAGGCGGGGGTGTTGAGCGCGGGCGTGGTGACGGCGGTGCCGCTGCTGCTGTTCGCCTCCGGCGCGCGGCGCCTGCCGCTCGCAACCGTGGGGCTGCTGCAATACATCGTACCTTCGCTGACGTTTCTCCTCGGTGTGTTCCTCTACCACGAACCCCTCGCCCCGGCGCGTCTGGCGTCGTTCGCCTGCATCTGGGCCGCGCTGGTGCTGTACTCGGTGAGCACGTGGCACGCGCAGGCCGCCTCGAAGCGGCGCTGAAGAGTGGCCGCAGCGGCCCACGAAGACCGCCGCCCACCCTGCACGCCACTTAGCCGGCGTACTCAACGATGACCGAATACCATCCAGTACGGTACGTCTCGTAACCAGGGGAGGCGGCGTGCGCGACCAGTGCGGGCTTTTCGCCCACCTTGGTTTCAACGCTACCCTTCTTCGCGCCGAACACCGTATCCTCATCGGCAAAGAGCGGAGGCCCCTCGCCCAGCACGGTGCCGGCAGCGGCCAGGACCGTCCGGGCGGCATCAAGCAGGTACACCCGAGTACGCGAGCGGGCCGACTCCTCGATGGGAGTAGCGTCCACGATGCTTTGCGCGAGCGCATCCCAGCGGAAAACGACCCCGAGCACGCCGAGGGTCTCCCCAGTAGCGTCCCCTCCACGACAGACTCGGCAGGAATAGACGAGCACGCGTTGGCCACCCACCAACGGCGAAGCGTGGACGGACTCGAAACCGAAGGAGTTGCCGTTGGGTGTCTCCAGCGCGGCGAGGAACCAGCGGGATTGCGCGTGGTCGGCACCGCGAGAGCGATAGAGATCGGGGCGCCCATTGGCGACGATGCGACCGGAGAGGTCGGCGACCACGATGTCGAAATAGACCGTGTAGGCCTCAAGGATCACGCGCAGTCGCTTCTGCGCCTGTTCGACCAGCGCAGCCTCCTGCGGATGGGCGAGCAGCCCGACGGCAGCGGCATCGGTGGCCCACCAGCGGCAATCACAGCTGCGCTCATACAGGTTGCGGTCGACCAACTCGATGTTGGTGTGCGCAAGGTCGGCGAGTCGGACGCCCCGGACGGAAGTGGCGAGGGCGCGGCTGATCTTTGCCAACTCGGCGGCAAGGGACTGGGTATCGTTCGCGATGCCGGTGGCCGTCGCCTGGGTGGCATCGGCGAGTCCGACCAACTCCTTGCTGACCACCCCGAAAGGCCGGCCGGCCTCCCCGGCGCGGGCGGCCTCAATCTGGGCATTGAAGGCGAGGAGACGCGTCTGAAGGTTGACGCGCTCAATTTTGTCCACGGCGGACCGGATGCCGGTCTGCAGCTGAAGCGCGAGCTCGCTGATTCGTTCCGGCGTGGCGCAAACGTTCTGGTCGGTGGGAGGCATGAGGGAAACGGCCGATGCCGCAGTTCGAGTGCCGAGCCAGGGCCCCGCTCCATATTCGTGTGCACCTAATCCCCCGCCTAATAGCCCTCCCAACATTTCCTTTTGCAGGCGCCACGTAGTTCTTTCTCTTGCCCCCGGCTTGTCCCTAAACCCTTTGACTGGGATTTGTCTCCGATATGTAAACAGGACCATGTCCTTCTCTTTCTTAAAGCGCTTTGGCGTTTTGGTAACCGTTTTCTCCCTGCTTGCCTCCATGGCGCGAGCCGAAGGGAAACAAGACTTCGTCCTGCACAACAAAACAGGGGTGGAGATCCACAATCTCTTTGTGTCGCCGCACAACGCCGACGAGTGGCAGGAGGATGTCCTGGGCCGCGACACCCTGGCCGACGACGAGAGCGTGAAGATCGGGTTTAACCCCCGGGAACGCTCCGCCTTCTGGGACCTGAAGGTGACCGACAGCGAAGGCCACTCGATCATCTGGGAGAAGCTCAACCTGCTCGAGATCGCGGATGTGACGATCCACTTCGACGCGGCAACCGGGAAGGCGACGGCCGAGTTCGCGGCGCCGGAACCGCCAGAGAGCGCGAACCAGGATTTCACCCTCATTAACAAAACAGGGGTGGAGATCCACAATCTCTTTGTGTCACCGCACAGCGCCGACGAGTGGCAGGAGGACGTCCTGGGCCGCGACACTCTGGCCGACGGCGACAGCGTGAAGATCGGATTCAACGTCCGGGAGCGCGCCGCCTTGTGGGACCTGAAAGTGACCGACAGTGACGGTAACTCGATCGTCTGGGAGAAGTTCAACCTCCTCAAGATCTCGGAGATCACCCTCCACTACGACGCCGAGTCCGGGAAGGCCACGGCCGAGTTCGAGTAGAGCCGAGCCTCGCACCACCGGGAGCCGCCCACTGGCGCCGGGAAAACAAGCGCTCCCCGACCGTCCTTTTTTTGGCGACGTCGGGCTGCGCATGTGACAGGTTCGGCGCATCCACTCGCAATGCGATGGGCCGATCCAACCACAATCTCCTGGGCGTCTCCGAATTCTTGCGCGCGGCGGCACCTTCGCTTCGGGTGGCGGCGCCGGAGCCCCCAGCAGTGCCCCGGGTCGGGGAGCCGGCCGGGAGCCGCACCAGGCAGAAGCTCCGGAGTCCGCGTTCACTGCATGCGGCAGCCGGAGGGAGAGTCCACGGGTTCCGTGAACGGAGAGAACGCCGATGATCACCACCGCTGACGCACGGCGCGCAGCGCAGGCCTGGCTGCAGGAAGAGGCACCGAAATACCCGGGACTCGTCGGTGCCGTCCTAGCCGGATCAACCAGCCGGCGCGATCCGTCCACACCGCATCCAGCAGGCTCCGACGTGGACCTGTTCCTCTACGTCGACGCCGAGGTGCCGTCGGACATTCTCGAACCACGCGGCCGTTTCGCCCCCCGCAAGCTGGCCTTCCGCGGCGTGGTGCTGGAGCCGTCCTTCCACAACGCGCGAATACTTGCCGATCCCGAGACGGTGCTCGGCGATAGGCACCTCGCGCCGCTCTTCACCGAGCCGTGCATCCTGCTCGACCCCAGCGGCCGGCTGGCTTCACTCGCCGCAGCGGTAACGCCTGAGTTTTTCCGGCGCCGCCACGCGCAACGACGCCTGACCCAGGTGCTGGAGGCGGCAACACCGGCCGCCCTTCCCTTTGCCGTCCCGGACACGCCAGCGCTGCGCGCCCCCTGCTGGCGCAACGTCGCCTTCGCTTTCAGCGTCATGCGGTGCGCCCAGGCCGTGCTGGCAGCCGACCTCCGCTACCCGACGACCCGGCGCTCCTTCGTCGTCGCCCGGGAGGTGCTCGCCCCCGCGCGGCGCGACGATCTCGCCGACGAACTCCTGCGCCTCCTGGGCAGCCTCGACCTCGCCCGGGCAGAGGTGGAGAACCTCGCCGCCGAGACGGAGCACACGTACGACGTGACGATAAACGCGCGACGCACCCCTGTGCCCATGGAATGGAACATCTCGCACGATGCGCGCGAGCTCGAGCGTGCAGCCATCCGCGAACTGATCGACGCCGGCCATCACCGCGAGGCGTTGTTCCAGCTCCTGCTGGTGCGGACCGTGGCGCAGGGGATTCTCGAGAACGACGGCACGGAGTCCGTCCGGGAGTCCTCGCGCCTCGATTACCGGCGACTGCTGTCCGCATTGGGAATCGACGGCGACACCGCGCTTGCGTCTCGGGCGCAAGCGATCCGCGCTTTCATGCCCTGCCTGCGCGAGACCTGCGAGCGATTGCTGGCCCATGCTCCGGGACTCCAGGACTGAAGCGCCGGCGCGCGGACCAAGGGGGATCGGGAGGGGGCCTCGCCCCAACCGCGTTCATGACTTGAATCCCAACCGTGCAAAGCCACGGATCCGACGTTCCCGATCCACAATCTGATAGAGTTGGACGGCGATTGAAAAGACCACTGCGACCCGCACCATTCCAGGAACGACATCCGATGGCTACCACCGAACAGATTCTCGACGCTGTCAGCAGCCGCGATCCCGAACGCGCCGCCGCCGCCCTCCAGTCCGCCCACGGGCGCGGCGGCGAGCTCATCCCTAGCATCGTCGCCCGGATCCAAACCGCCGCCGCCCACCCCGACGAGTGGCACGGACAAGAGCATCCCAACGTCGGGCTTTTGTTGTTCCTCGCCGCTGAATTCCGTGCGACCGCCGCGCACGAACCGATCATCCACATCCTTCGTCTCGACGATGAGCGCGCCTACGCCCTGCTGGGCGACATCATCACCGAACACGCGCCGGCCATCCTCGCCGATACCTACCCCGGCACGCCCGAGACGTTGCTCACGCTCGTGCGCGACCGCACGGCCGACCCCTTCGCCCGTAACGCCGGCCTGCGCGCGCTGGCCGCACTCTGGAAACGGGGACGCTATCCCCGGGTGGACCTGCTCGCACTGATAACCGAACTCGCGACCACGCTCGACGCCGACGAGGAGAACGACCCGCTGGTCGGCAACGGACTCGTCGATACTGCACTGCACATCCACGCCACGGAACTGCGCGACACCATCCTCGGCCTGTACGACCTCGGTCTGGCCGAAATCAACTACATCGAACCCGAGTACGCGGCCAACGCGCTCGCGAGCACCACGCCCGATCCGTACGAGTCCGAGCACCTCGACCGCACGATCACCGACGCCTGGCAAACCGTCCGGGGGTGGCCCTTCTTCCAACCCGAGTCCGCCCGGGCCCCTGCGGGGCCGCCACCGCCCCAGCACGGGCGTACCTTCAGCCACACCCATATCGACAGCGAAGGAAGATCCATACCCTTCAGCGCCCCGCCGAAAGTCGGTCGCAACGAGCCGTGTCCATGCGGTAGCGGCAAGAAATTCAAGAGATGCTGCGGCGCGTGACCGCAACGCGACCAGTCTCGCAGTCGCCGCCTTCTGTCGCCTCCGGATATGCCCTTCAGCGCTATGCCCCAGAAAGAGAAAACCTCCGCTAGCCAGCCGAAGAAGGGTCGCGACTACCGCCTCGAAACCTACTTCGTCGGCGGCAAGATGAAGCACCGGCGAATCCCGTTGATCGAAGGCCAACCGGTCGATGAATTCCTGCGCGCCCACGCCGACGACGGCTTCCTCGCAGCGGAAGGCTATTTCGAGATCCTCGGCGAACGAGCGGCGGAAACCCAGGCGGCCGAGTATCAGCCGGAGGGCGATGGGATGATTCCCATCTGCCCAATGCCTATGGTGGCGAGCCGACCTACCGCGTTTTCGGCGAGTCCATCGTGGTGCAGGCTTGCGTTCCTGCGGGATCGGTCTCGCCGGTACGGAGGCCGGCGCCACGAGGTGTGACCGCCTTCTCCGCGCCTCGCTCCTTTGGTTCCGGCTCTGCCGCGTTGCGGTCTTTGCCGGAGCCCTCTCCTGACTCTATGCTCTCCATCGCATTCTGCGGTGCACCAATCCCGGGCCGGGCTCCCGCCCTGGCCCGACTTTGCTTGCGCAGCGGCCGCGGTACCGCTCGCATCCCCGGCCGACCCTACCATGTCGCACCCTCCTCACACCTCAGAGTCGCTCTTCGAGCGCGCCATCTTCGGCAGCCGCTGGCTGCAAGCTCCGCTCTACGCCGGGCTCATCGTCGCCCAGGGCATCTACGTCTGGCAGTTCTTCGTCGAACTTTGGCATCTGCTGCACTTCACCGTCGGCCACCCGACTGGCGTCCAGGATCCAAGCACCCACATCATGCTCGGGGTGCTGGGTCTGATCGACGTGGTGATGATCGCCAACCTCCTGATCATGGTGATCGTCGGCGGCTACGAGACCTTCGTCTCACGGCTCAACTTGGAGAACCACAAGGACCAGCCAGAATGGCTCAGCCACGTGAACGCCGGTGTCCTGAAAGTGAAACTCGCCACCGCGCTGATCAGCATCTCTTCGATTCATCTGCTGAAGACCTTCATCGAGGTACGCTCGCCCGCCTTCACCGCCTCCAACAACGCCGTGATGTGGCAGGTCATCATTCACGTCGTGTTTGTGCTTTCCGCCATCTTCCTGGCCTGGACCGACAAGGTCATGATGGCAGGGGTGAAGGCCCTGCGCGACGAGCAGCACTAGGCCGGGCAACCCTAGCCACATGACGGGCGTGAAGCCCGCCCCTGCGAGCGCCCAAAAAAGAACTGCCTGAAGATTGCCCTTTGGGTCGCCTCGTATGACCCTGCTCCGCGCCCTTCTACGGGGTGGTCGAGAAACTAAGTGTCTCCAGCGCTTTCTTGAAAACGGCCTTCTCCGTCTCACGCGAGAACTGCCCAACAAACAAAAGTGTATAATTGTCTTTATGCATCGAGTAGCCGAGCTGCGTGAAGTTGATGCCTCCGGCTTCTTTGTTCAACGAGTCCATCGCGAAATCGTTCTGCCCAATGGTTACCTTCACTTCTCCCTCGCAGGAGCCCTCCTTGAGCACCTTCTTCAAGTTGGCAACGCCCTGCATGTTTCTCTTATCCGGGATGAGCAAGCAGTCGATAGAAGCGTAGACAAAATCGCCGCCGGATGGTTCGTATTTTGCGTAGAACAGTCGGGACGACATGCAGTTGTCGTCGAAGATTCTTTTAGGAATCGCGTCATACGCCCAGACCGCAGGGAGGTTCATGCGCATTCCGATGGAGTTGTTCCGGTAGCGATCGCCTTCGATCGTTCCGCTCGTAAATGCGGTCTTTCTCGGGGCGCAAGAAGTCAGGAGTGCGAGCGCTACCATGAAGGCGGCGCATTGGACGAATTTTGCTGGTGTCATAATCGGCTGGATATATCGGAATCTTCTTGTTACTGGCTTCGGTGATGACCCCGTGCACTTCATTGGAGTGCTGGCTCACGGGAAGATTTGTTGTTGATGCAACAGTGGCTGCCGGCGGGCCTCCGGCCGGGAACTGCGCTGTTCTCAGCGGCGAGCACCAAGGCCGCTCGAGAGCGGCGGGAGATCCGAACATACCGACAGAATAGGGCCCGAATCGCGGCCGTATGTATACAATTATTAAACACTCAAGTACGCAGCCGCCCTATTACGTTGCGGTGGGCCGCCGGCCGTAGCCTTCGTTCTTTCGGAGTCAGTGACGCACCGTGAGGCGATGGGACGAGGGAAGACATCAATGAACAATCGGGGCGACGTTGATCACCCTGATCCTCCCATGCAATGGCGTAGTGGTTCCAATTCGAGTCCCTGTATGTAAAGTCCAAAGGCGGCAGGAGGGGAAGCTCGCAAGCTCGATCCGAACATTGGCGCCGAGCTTCGCCCAACAGCGGCAGAAGACCGTTCACCCGTTACGGATGGCGCGCACATCGAGTCGGCCCCGCAAAGACAGCGCACAGCGAATCAAGCCCCCTCGTTGATAGCGAACGCGACAACGGGAGAACGAGAAGGCGCACCGCGAGTAGCGGTGCGCCTTGGAATCCTAACGGCACGGACGCGAGGTCCTGCCCTACGGGGAAATTTGCCTGCCCGGGAACGTTGGGATCGATGACTGTCGCGGGGACTTGAATCACCGAAGCCGAATCCTCGATGGTTTCGTGATTGGAAATCGAAACAGGCGTTGGCCTGCGCGAGACGCGCAACCTCAGTTCCAGGCCGCTACAATCGTCCGCGAGGTGAACAAACGGCTCCGCTGAGCCCGGCGTGCCAGTCGGGTACTTACGGGTAGGAGCCGCGATCCTAAAGCTCCTTCCGAATCCACGCCGGTTCCCGCCGCATGTCCAACCCCACCGCGCCGCGGGCGAGTCCATCCTCGCCTTACGGCCTGCAAGCACTTTCTCATGCCAGGCGGGCGACTCCAACTCTTGCGCCTCGCGGCATAGAGAATCCCAGAGTTGCTCCATGACGGAATGCCGCTCGCTCCTAAGCAGTTGCATGATATCCGCGATGCCCATGGCGGCACGTTACCTTCTCCGCTCCCGCAGGCCACCGGGGTGACACCACACTGCGGCCTTACAGTGGCATCCGCGTTCTCGCGAGCGCGGCCACGGGAGAACGAAAGGGCGCACCGCGGAAGCGGTGCGCCTTGGGAACTCGCGGTAGGGACGGCGCGAAGCGCCGTCCCTACCTCTACGTTCTAAGTTCTGCGTTAGCGCGCAGCGCGTACTCAGCCTAGCACGGCGACGATCTTCGAGTTGTGCTTGATCTTCTCCGTCGGGACCACTTCGCCCTCGACGGGCTGGCCATCGATCGTGAGCGACTTGATCCTTTGTCACGCCAGCCTGATTCTGCACCGATCTTCACCTTCTTGCTGCGGGAAGGTGCGCGTCATCCTGAAGCCAGGCCAGACTTTCGGGATACACGGGCGATGCGTAGGCCCTCGATCTCGGGGCGCACGCCGAGCACCCAGTGCGTGGCGGAGTAGTAGGCCCACGACGCGGTGCCGGAGAGCCACGGCACGCGCGAGGCGCCGAAGTTGACGTTGTACTTCGAGTACGTCGTCTGGCAGTGCACGTAGGGCTCCACCTGGCGGATCTCCGCGCGGTCGTTGTACGCGGCCGGCATGAAGGCGCGGTAGTACTCCCACGCCTGGTCACCGTTGCCCTGCATGATCTCAGCGATCACGCCCCAGCTCTGGGTGTGCGAGAAGATGCCGGCGTTCTCCTTGATGCCCGCGTTGAAGAGCGTGGCCTTCATGATCTCGGGGTCGGCCTTGATGAACGGCGGATCGCACAGCGCGACGCCGAACGGCGTGGCGCACTTCTCCTTCATCGTCTTGAGCGCCTGCGTGGCCTGCGCGGGCGTGGCGGCCCCGGACATGACGGCCCACACCTGCGTGTTCATATAGACCTGACCTTCGGCGAAGTCCTTCGTGCCGTAGACGGTGCCGTCCTGGCCGATGGCCCAGATGAACCACTCGCCATCCCAGCACACGGCCTGGATCTTGGCGTCGAGCTTGGCCAACTCGGCGCGGGCCCACGCGGCCTCCTCGGGCTGGCCGAGCTTGTCGGCGATGCCCGCGTACACGTCGAGACCGAGGCGGACCTGAAAAGCGACAAAGACGCTCTCGCCCTTGTAGCCGAGGCGGATGCAGTCGTTCCAGTCGGCGGCGAGACCCGCAGGGCAGGCCGTTGCGGCCGGTGCGCTCGAGGTTGAACTCAAGGCCGCGGCGCAGGTGCCCAAATACGGTGGCCTCGCCGCGATCGGCGTAGGGCAACACCTTGTTGTAGAAACCGAGATCGCCGATCTCGGCCACGAAGGCCGGGATGGCGTTGAAGAACCAGAGGCAGTCGTCGGAGCGGTACTCGTGGTCCGGCGGCGGCGGTTCCTGGCCGGGTTTGTGGGAGAACGGCTTGATCACCGGGATGGCGCCGCCGTTGGCGAGCTGGCCGGTGAGCATCAGCTCGAGGCGATCCTGCACACCTTCCTTCATCAACGGAATGGCGCCGAGCATGTCCTGCACGGTGTCGCGGAAGCCGAGGCCGTCGCGCTCGCCGTTGTAGACGAGCGAGGCCGAGCGCGACCACGCGTAGGTGATGAGCGCATTGTAGGCGTTCCAGACGTTGACCATGGAGTTGAACTCCTTGTCCGGGGTCTCGACCTGAAGATTGGCCAACGGTGCGTGCTTTTCGGCCACGAGCTTCTGGAACTCCTCCTCGCAGCGCGCGCTGTTGCCGAACTCGGCCACGGTGGCCTTGCCATGGCTGCCCACGGTGCCGAGACCGAGCATGACGATCACCTCGCGGGTTTCGCCCGGAGCGAGCGTGATGTCACCCTGGAGACCGCCGACGACGTTGTCGCCCTCGGCCAGGAAGTTGGAGCACTTGCCGTTCACCACGACCTCCGGCGCCGCATAGCCGCCGTAGTTGCCGCAGAAACGCTCGCGGGTGGTCTCGTAGCCGGCGAGCGGGGTGCCGGTGAGGGCCATCCAGGTGCGGTTGCAGCCGGTGAGGTCCTTGCCGTCGAAGTCGTAGTTGGGATTGCAGGTGACGCCGAGAATGCCGTCCTCGAGCGTCGCGCGGGTGATGAAGACCGAGTACTGGAGATTGACGAGGTCCTGCGAGGTATTCCAAAGGTTGGCGAACTCGCAGTAGGTAAAGACCGAAAGCTTGCGCTCCTTCTTGGTCTTGTTGGTGACCTTCAGGCGCCAGTATTCGAAAGTCTGCCCCTTCGGCACGAAGTAGGTGGCCTCGGAGACGATGCCGGCGTAGCGGCTCTCGATCGTGGTGTAGCCCATGCCGTGGCGGCAGGTGGACTTGTATTTCGCCAGCGGCTTGGCCACAGGCTGCCAGGCGGCCGACCAGAAGTCGCCGCTGTCCTGGTCGCGCAGGTAGAAGGTGCGGCCGGGCTGGTCAAGCGGGGTGGAATTGAAGCGCATCCGCAAAAACCGGCCGGTGGCCCCGCTCTTGTAGAAGGAGTAGCCGCCCGCGTGGTTGGTGATAATGGCGCCGTACTCGGTCGAACCGAGGTAGTTGGACCACGGGCGCGGGGTGTCCGGGCGGGTGATCACATATTCGCGGGCTTTGTCGTCGAAGTGGCCGTAGTGCATGGAGGGAGGATTTGGGAGGGGGTCGAGCATCGGCCGGCCAGCCGGGGTGTGTCCACCCCGGAAGCGGAAACGTTCCCCCCAAATCCCTCCGCGGGCGCCTGGGTAATGCTTCACCTCACCGATACGCCCGCCGCGCCTCAAGCGCGCTCTTGAGCGTCACCGAGTCGGCGTAAAGCACGCCGGCGCCGCTGGGCAGGCCGAACCCAATCCGCGACACCTTCACCGTGTCCGCCAGGATCTTCTCCGTGATAAAATGGCAAGTGGCCTCGCCCTCGATGTCGTTAGAGAGCGCCAGGATGAGCTCGCGGATCTCGCCGCCCTGCAGGCGGCGCACCAGCGGGCCGAGGTTGAGCTGCTCCGGGCCGACCCCGTGGATCGGCGACAGCTTGCCATGCAGTACATGGTAACGACCGCGATACGCCCCACTGCGCTCAATGGCAACCAGGTCGGGCACCTGCTCGACCACGCACACGATGCCGGCCTCGCGCTTCGCATCGGCGCAGATCGTACACGCGCCGCCTTCGGCCAGATTGCCGCAAGTCTCACAGCGCCCCACCGAGGAGGCCGCCGCCTGCAGCGCGGCCACCAATTGCGGCAGCCGCTCCGGTTTCTCGACGAGCAGGTGCAGCGCGATGCGCTCGGCCGAGCGAAAGCCCAGACCCGGCAGCTGTTTGAGCTGCTTCTGCAAGGTCTCGAAGGAGGGAGAGTCATGGAATTTTCGATTGCGGATTGCCGATTTCGCTTCAGGTCGGGTCCACCGCCGTCTGCAAGCAACCACGTCACGATCGCAGGGCCAGGAATCGGCAATTGGAAATCGAAAATCAGAACATGCCCGGCATCTGGAAGGCGGAAGTCACCTTCTGCATCTCCGCCTCGTTGAGCGCCTTCGCCTTCGCGGCGGCCTCCTGCACGGCGGCCAGCAACGTGTCGAGACGAGTTTGGCGTCCTCTTTCCAGAAACTCGGGGTCGAGCGAGAGAGCCACGAATTTGCCCTGACCGTTGATCTTGATCTTCACCGCGCCCCCGCTGGAAAGATCGATCTCGCGCTTCTCCAGTTCCTGCTGAAGCACTTCAATCTGCTTCTGCATTTTCGACGCCTGTTTCAACATTTTGCCTAAGCCAGCCATGGTAGGATAGAGGGTTTGGGATTGGCCCGAAGGCTCCGGTCGGGTTCCCGACGAGGCAACGGAAACTCGGGTGCCTTTGGCGCTGAAGCCGGCGGGCAACCATCCCCCACCACCACTCGCTTCCGGGGTAGCGCCATTCGCCAGAACATCCCCCTTGAACTCGCCGGGCGACGTTTGGCCAGCCTGCCTTCATTCTACCTTCACGCCTTGGGCCACGGCCTCTACCACCGCACCATCCACGGCCCCAGTGGTGCCGGCCTCGGCCTGCGCGCGAGCGCTCCGGCTTCAAATCATAGCGGATCTGCGGCCACCGTCCCAGCGCCAGCGTTCACAGCAAAAGCCGAGCCTCGGTGCAGATCGCGTTCGCCGCTCCTTTCGCTCGTTCGTTTGTCCGAGCGATATCGCGCGACAACCGGCCGCCCGGGCCTCCGGCGATCGCGTGCTCGGCCAAGCGGCGCCCACCTGCCGGCCCCGGGCTGCCGCGGCCACGAACAGTCTCCAGCAACGCCTCCTCGCCCTGGGCCCACACCGAGAAGTGGCGCCGCTGCATGTATCCGACCGGCTAGCCAGGCCATCGCCAGCCCCACCGTCACCGCCCGGTCGGCGAGCACCCGCGCCAGCCCGCGTTCGGATCGCGCGATCGGATCCAACCGGCGCAACGCATCGCGAAACGCCCGATCAGCGGCGCAACCATCACAAGTCGGCGGACGTGCCCGGCGAATAGTGAACATCAGCCGCGCGATCCTCAACGGTCGCCCCAGGCCGAGTTCGTGTCTTCTGTCCGCCTCCTCAATTCGGAGTAACGGTGGCGCATCCCTGCCGGCCTCCGCGGAGGCTCCCCGGTTCGGTCCCGTGAACACCGGAGCGACCGAACGCCGGCTACCGATCGGCTGTCACTGATTACTGATCACGGGCCACTGGTCACCGTCCACCGATCACCGCCTCATAGCCGGCTCGGTAGTCCGGGAACCGAGGCATCCAGCCAAGCGCCGCCGGATCTTCCCCGGATCAACGATCCGATCCGGCGCCCGCCGCCTCTCCCCGAAGGGGATTGCTCCCCGCCGCCGGGGCCTCCCCCGCCGCGTCGGCAAACTGCGGCCTCGCCAAGCCGAGCCGCTGCGCCAGCCACCCGGCCACCTCGGCGCGCACGGCCGGAGTCCCATCGGTCACATTGAAAACCTCATCGCGCGCACGGCCGCCGGCGCGGCGAACCCGCTCCACGCGGCGGCGCCGCAGGCATCGTCGCGATGGATCAAGTTCAGGTGGTGCGCCGGATCGCCCGGGCAAACGCCCGCCTCCCCGCTTGGAGTTGGGCGAGCATGCCGTGCCGCCCCGGCCCATGATCCCGGCCAACCGCGGCACAAACCAGCGCCAGCCCGCCGCGCCCGTGCTCGCGCCAGCTCTTCCTCAGCCTCACGCAACACCTGACCGGTTTCGCCTGCGCCGTCCAAGGTGCCTCCTCTGTCTCCACACCTTACCGCCTGCGGATAGACCCCTGTGCTGCTCGTGCTTAGACGATTGTGCCGCCCGGTGGCTTTTGGCGTGGCCAGCCAGGCCCGGCCGAGCGCATACCCCTGACGAAGCCAAGCCGATACCCAGCCCACCCCCTTTACCCTCGCTCGCAGTTGAGCACAAGATCGAAAGCGGCCGCGCGCAATGCACGCGTGCCAAGCCTCCCCTGCCAGATCGGCTTCCACCACCTGAGAGCAACCGGCGGCGCGCAGCTGGGCCGCTTTCGCGACATTCCGGGTGAGCGCGCGCCACCTGCAGCCGCGCCCCAGCGCCTCGCAGCGCAAATGCGCCTCCGACATAACCGGCACAGCACCGCCGCCGACCGGCCAGCCCACTGCGGAGAGTCGCTCATGCAAACCCACCGAACTACCGTTGCCGCCCCTGCCAAGCCCTTATACCCTGCCCACCATGAATACCGCACCGACCGTGCTCGCACGATTCTGATGACCGGCTTCGAGAAATCGAGGCTATCGCCCCCGATCGATCTGCTGCGCCGCGCCGGCGTGCGCGTCGTCATCGCCTCCCTCTCCCCGAACTAGCCGTGACCGGGCCGTTGCGGGATCACCGTGCTCGCCGAGACCACTCCTCACCGAGGCGGCCAAGCACCCACGACCTCCTCTTCCTGCCCGGCGGTCCCCGGAGTGAAGCTCCCCTGCGCGCCGACCCGCGTATCGTGCCGTTGGTGAAGGCCCAGATTGCCGCCACGCGAAGCTTACGGTGGCCGCCATCTGCGCGGCGCCCACGGTGCTCAACGATGCCGGCCTGCTCGCCGGGCGCGCCGCGCACACCGCCTTTTCCCGGCACCGCCGACGACTCCCCACATCCCTCTCCGACCAACGGGTGGTCGAGGACGGCCTCCTGCTCTCCACCTCCCGCGGCGCTGGAACGGCACTGGATCTCGGTACGCGATGATCGCCCGCTTCTCTCTCGGCTGCCAAGGCCGCCGAGCAAGCAGTCGATCTGCGCTAAAGGCGATAGGCCGCCGAGCGGGCGCGGTCGGTCATCTTGATCCGTAGCTAGTGGTCGGTCATCAGCGTTTACCGTGCCCGCTGGAGCATGCCGACGGGTTCAGTGACAGCCCCATGAGCGCCCCGCAGTCGGGGGTGATCGCGCGCGCAGGATGGGAGATTCTTCGCCGGAGCGACGTTCGCCAGGACGTCGTCTCCTGCACTTGTCGTAACTGTACGGCGCATTCTGGCGGACTTCCGCCTGGGCCTTCGCTGCGCCGTGGCCCGCTGCGGCATACCCCACGATGGGGGCAGATCGCCGCAGGCGCGCAGGAGTCGCCGGTTTCAGGAGTGACCACAGCCTCTTCGGGTGCTCACTCGAAGGCCACGGCGCAAGCCGCCCTTCCGTACTTCCCATCATCTGAGCACAAGAATCTCCTGATCCGCTCCTCCCGCCGTCCTGGGTGATCCGTCGCGCCCGCTCCGGACATCCATGGACACGGCGTCTCCGCGCGTCGCCATCCTGCGGTTACGTGTTCATCGAATATCGAGGCGAGCGTAACACAAAACTGAGAGCGCCCCGGGCCGGGAGCCCCAGCGTCATCGAACGCGTGCGGCAGGGACTGGAGGCCAGCACGATGTCCTTCCGGCTGAATCCAGCGTTACGACCTCGACGGAGCGTCGCGGCACAGCATGAGCCGCTACATCAACCACTCTTGCGCCCCGAACTGTCGCTCCTGAGTAGGAAGCGACGCGGCCGCATCTGGATCGTCGCGCAGCGCATATCGCAGAAGGCGAGGAGATCAGCTTCGACTACGGTTTCCGCTTCCAAGCACTGGGCCTCCAATCCCTGCCGGTGCGGCGCCCGGGTGCCCCGGCTATATCGTCGAGGCAGGCCAGCGCTGGCGTCTGCGCAAGGTGACCGCCAAGGGCATTCCAGCCGGAGAAAGACGACCAGGCCCGACCTTGTGCCTGCCCGGCAAGTGTGACCAAGGCCTGTGCAGATCCCGCCCCGGTAGGCAGTCGTGAACAGAGGATGGGCACACCGACGAGAACACGGCCTGGGTAATACGGTTTCAAGAGGTCCGCGCCAGCCCCGGGCAGAACGGGTGAGGTAGGACAGGGCGAGGAGATCGCCGGCGCTCGGACGGCGCGGCACGACCCCGGATTCGACCGACGAGAACGCGAACAGGCAGGCACCAAGCCAGTCGTTGGTCTCGTCGCCCGAGAGGGACCAGTCTCCGAAGTGGCGGGCATCTCTGGCAGGCCTCTGCCCGCATTGTTCCGGGCTGAATAAGTCCAGTGTTTCGGCCACCATGCGCCCGCGCCTTCGAGGGGCCACAGGGGGCGCCACGGCAGGGGAAGCCCAGACTCAACGTGGCCTCGGCCCCGAAGAGATCAAGCAACCGGGTTGGGTTGCCGACGCATTGATCCGGCGCATGCCAAAGTCAGGGTCAAAGAACGCGCTGAAGCCCTCCATCATCCCCAACTCTTGGGCGCTCAGGATCCTGAAAAGCCCATGCTCCACTCGGGGAAATCCCGCTGGCGATCTGCCGCTGGTAGAGCTTGATCACTCCATCGTGCCGCAGGTCCTCTCAGATGGCTGGGAACAGGGCGACCACCGCGGTGCGCCTTCTGCCTTCGAGAATCTTCAGGACGTTGCCCTCCTTGCAGACCAGCATGCCAGTGATACTGAGTTGCCGGTTCTTCCTGCGCCGACGCTCAGAATACTTAGAGAGGCTCTATGGACGAGAAGAGACCGACAGAGGAACTGACATACGCGAGCTGGATCATAGGAGGAGGGCACCTGGGGCCAAACGGCCTGCGGACTCGAGCGGGCGGAGCACGACTACTTCCGCCTCTTT
>JADJTK010000022.1 GCA_016711225.1 Opitutaceae bacterium | reverse complement strand
GAGTTCTTCTCCAACGGCACCAAGCTGCTCACCGCCCCCGGCGAACTCGGCCGGCTGGCCCCGGGCCCGGTCGAGGGCCTCATCACCCGGCGCAACGATATCCATTTCCCTAAGCCGCGCGCGCTCTCCCTCACCCAATCTACCGAGCTCGGCACCGTCTACCGCCCCGCCGACCTCCAGTCCCTTGCCGAGGTCGCGCACCGGCACGGGCTGGCCGTGCACATGGACGGAGCCCGCTTCGCCAATGCCGTGGCCTCGCTGGGCGTCGCCCCGGCCGAACTCACCTGGCGCGCCGGCATCGACGTGCTCTGCCTTGGCGGCACCAAGAACGGCATGAGCACCAGCGAAGCCGTCGTGTTTTTCAACCGCGGGCTCGCCCGCGAATTCGATTTTCGCTGCAAGCAGGCCGGCCAGCTGTGTTCAAAAATGCGTTACCTGAGCGCACAGTGGACCGGTGTACTTCGCGACGGCGCCTGGCTGCGCCACGCCGCCCACGCCAACGCCTGTGCCCGGCGCCTGGCCGCCGGCCTGACCACCATTCCTGGGGTCCATCTGGCCATGCCGGTGGAGGCCAACGCCGTCTTTGTCGACCTGCCACCGGCGCTGGCTGCCTCGCTCCGCGCCCGGGGCTGGTCGTTCTACAGCTTCATCGGCGCCCACGGCTACCGGCTGATGTGCTCATGGGACAGTCGCCCCGAGACGATCGACGCCTTCCTGGCAGATGCCCGTGTCGCCGCGGCCTCGGTGGCGAACGCATAGGCGCGTCCCCCCATTGTGAGCGCTGGCGCGCGACCGGGCCGAGAATCGCGTGCAAACACGCTCCTCCAGGCAGAGCGTGCAGCTCACAGAACTTGCCGGCGATCACCCGCTGCAACGTGCCCTCAAACGACTCGTACACCCGTTCCCAGGTGATGCTCTCGGCCGAGAGGCGCGCCGCCACCCGCACTGCCGGCCACTCGGCCCGGCGCAGGAGGGGCTCCTCGACCGCCGCGGTGA
This sequence comes from Opitutaceae bacterium, assembly GCA_016711225.1. GTDB lineage: Bacteria > Verrucomicrobiota > Verrucomicrobiia > Opitutales > Opitutaceae > CAJCBL01. Next base: position 109,916 of record JADJTK010000022.1, on the reverse strand, counting down.
AGGCGACCTTGTCTCCGAAAACAGCGAGCACACCGTTCTCCCATGATCGGATATGCTCGCGGCCGGCCGCATAATCGTAGCACACCACGACCAGTCCACTCGCCAGCGCCTCGGTGACGACGTTGCCGAAAGTCTCCGTGGTGCTGGGGAACAAAAACACGTCAGCCGAGGCATAGTGCCGCGCCAGATCCTCGCCCCGGCGCATGCCCGCAAAGTGAAACTGGGGATAACGCTCCGCCAGCCCGGCACGAGCCGGCCCGTCTCCCACCAGGACAAAATGCGCCCGCGGCTCGCGTGCCTGCACCCGCAGGAAGGATTGCACCGCCAGCTCGATGTTCTTCTCCACCGCCAGCCGGCCCACGTAGGCATAGACCGGATCGTCCGGCCCCACGCCCCAGGTGCGCCGCAGCGCCTCGTCGCGCCGCGTCGGGTGATAAAGCTGTCCGTCCACCCCGCGCGTCATCACGCCAACCCGCAAAAAACCCTGCGCTTCCAGCTCCCGCCGAGCCTGGGTCGTGGGCACGAGGGTACAGGCGGCGCGATTGTGGAAACCGCGCAGGTAGCCCAGCGCGATGCCATGCATCGCGCGAAACATGTACTGCTGGGTGTATTGATGGAAGTTGGTATGAAAGCTCGTGCTCACGGGCAGTTCGAGTCGGCGCGCGGCCAACAACGCCGCCCCACCCAGCCCTCCCTCGGTGGCGATATGCACGATGTCGGGCCGACGCGTGCGCCAGAGCCGGCGCAGGCGCAGGTAAAGCGGCAGGCCCAGACGCAGCTCGTTGTAGAACGGCAAAGGCAGACTGGGGACCAGCACATGCCGCAGCCCTGGCGGATCGGACGGGTCCAGCGCCTGCGCGGCCGGTTGCCGCGGCCGCACGACGTCGACCTCGTGTCCACGCGCAGCCAACCCACGCACCAGCCGTTGCAGCGTCATGGCAACGCCGTTGACTTCGGGCGGATAGGTTTCGGTGACGAGGGCGAGTTTCACGCTGGGGAGATCAGAGAGAGTCGAAGGGCAAGACAAGGGAGCGGCGGCGTCCGTTGCCAGAAAAACAAAACGCCCTCCGGAGATTCCCGGAGGGCGTCGCAAAAGGGATTCAGCTCACTTCTTGGCTGCGGGAGCCTCGGTCGGCTTCGGGGCGTCCTTCACCTCAACGATTTCAAACTCGAAAATGGTCAATGCACCGGGAGGAACCGGGCCACGATCACCGTAGGCCAGTTGAGCGGGGACGTAGAGCTTGATCTTGCCGCCCTGCCCGACGATCTGCAGGCCTTCAGCCAAGCCGGGGACGGTCTTGCTCAACTCCAACTCGGAGGGGCCCTTCTGATTCTCGGAGCTATCGAAGACCTGCCCGTCGATGAAGGTGGCCTTGAACAACACCTTGACGACCTGGGTGAGCTTGGCTTTCGCGCCCTTGCCGTCCTGAATGATCTCATACCGCAGACCGCTGGCGGTCTTCTTCACCCCAGCCTTGGCGTCGAGGGTGGCGAGGAAGGCGTCGGCCTCCGTCTTGTTTTTGGCGCTCATCTCGGCCACAGCCTTATCGAACTTGGCTTTCACCACTTCCTGCCGGGTCTTGACCATCTCCTGGGTCTGCGGGGCGAGGATCGACATCTCGTAGGGCAGCTGGCCATTGGCCAACGCCGTGGCGAGTCCGCGGATGAAACCATCGAACTCCTCCTCGCTGGCGATGAGCGGGGTGATCGACTCCACCATCCGCAACTGGGAGGCGATGACGAAGCCATACATCTCCATCTTCTGGACGTCGTTGTATTTGCCGTCGGCACCGGGCTTGATCGGGCCCTGGGCGGGCGCGTCAGCGGCGGGCGCTGCGACGGCCGCAGGGGCGGCGGCCTTGGCCGTGTCGGCCGGCTTGGCCGGATCGAGATTGATCTTGATGCTCTGGGCACCGAGGGGCGCAGCGACGAGCAGTCCGGCGAGGATGGGAAGGGTGAGTTTCATCAGGGTTGGAGAACTGGGTTGAGACAGGGCGGGCGGGCCGAAGCTTGCCTGACCTGGAAAAGGGCGGAAGATGGACAGGCGTTTTTCAAAAAGCAATCCTCCGCCCAGCGCCCCCTTTTCCACCGGCCCCGGCCACCGAGTTCGCTCCGCATCCCCTTACCCGATGACTTCCGACCATTTCTGGCACAGCCAGGACGGGCAAATCCACGCCCTCCGCAAGAAGAACGACCTGCTTTCCCTCACCCTCGCCTTCAAACCCCGCTCCACCGCCGAGTTGGCGTTCATGCAGGAGCACCTCGGCTCGCTCCATTTCACCGAGCGCAGCTCGCTGGCCCGTATCGGGATCGAGATGGCCGTCACCGGCAAACCGGTCCTCGAGAACAACAAGGTGCTCATTGAGGCCGAGGCCTTCGTCTTCGATAAAGGCTTCCCCAACGCCGCCTACTTCCAGAAATTGCTCCGCCCCGGCACCCCCGTGGGCCGCCTCTTCTACGCCCCCGAGACCGCAAAACTCTCCTCCGACGAGATCTGGCGCGCCGTCCAGGCCAACCGCATCAAGCTTCCCAGCTCCGTCTCCATCGACCGCTTCGGCCGGGTCTTCATTGTGCCCCACAGCGTGCGCTACACGCTCAACCCCGCCATCACCCGCCTGCAGTTCGAACGGGTCATCAGCGGCGAGCAGACCCGCGGCTTCCTCGACAAGGTGCAGGTGCGCGAGGAGACCTCCCCCCTGGTGATCCCTCCACGTTCGGGAATCCTCACTAGCTGCTCAATGTACCTGAAGGAACACTTCGTGGTGCTCAACCGCGGAGAGGACAACTTCGGCCTCCACTGCTCGGCGGTCCTGCTCGACCCTATCAAGACCTTCGGCTCGAACATCATGCTGGAGATCTACAACACCGGCGACCAACCGGTGGTGAACCCCATGGTTTCGGTCGAGGTTTTCCGCGCCCCCGCCCCCGACGACAGCGAGGAGAAGGCTCACCTGGGCAAGCGCAAGCGCATGCTCGCCCTCGCCGGCCGCGCCTTCAAGCACCTCGACTCCACCGCTCCCCAAGAACTGGGTACCCCTAAGCTGCGCACCCGCATCACCGTCAAGGGCCAGAACGCCCTGATGGAGAACCGCAGCCTCTTCCTCGCCTGCGGTCCGGACTTTCGCGAACTCGCAGCCGCCGCCGACCTGCCCGCCGGCCACCGCACCATCATCGAGGCCCTTGACCAGGCCCCCGAGGGCGCCGACACCCTGATCTGCGACATTTTCCCCAATCTGCTCGAGCATATCGAGCTGCTCAGCCGCCTGCACCAGCTCGGGCTCAAGCGCCTGGTCTTTCGGCGCCCTTCGCGCTCGCACGGCTTCTTCTTCTCGACCAACGCGCACACCCGTATCGACCACTACGATTCCCTCGGCCTGGGCATCTACTTCTACCACGAGGACACCAAGGACATCTACCGACACGTCTACAAAAAGGGCTGCGGCTTCTTCGTGCGCGAGGAACTGGTGCGCAAGTTCATGGAGTCCACCATCCTCGCCTTCTACGGCTCCGCCTTCGCCCTCGACGAGGCCGCCGGCCAGCGCATCCAAAATCTCCTGCACGGACTCACCGAGTTCTTCGGACCCACCGTGGGCGTGCTCACCGGCGGCGGCGGCGGGGTCATGGGCCTGGCCACCGAGCAGGCCCGCACCAGCAACGCGCTCACCGGCTCCTGTTTCCTCGAGCTCGAGGCCCAACCGCCCAAGCTCGGGGTAGACTTCTTCAACACCTTCCAAGAGACCGCCCGGCACAACCGCCAGAAATGGTTCGAGGTCGCCGATTTTTGCATCTTCAACGTGGGCGGAGTCGGCACGCTCGAGGAAGTGGGCATCGAGCTGTGCAATCTCAAGCTGGGGATCCGTCCGCGCGTGCCTTACGTCTTCTACGCCACCGAGTACTGGAAGGATCTCAAGCGGCAGATCCGCACGATGATCCGCGACCACCGCGCCCCGCGCTGGATGGACGACTACATCCTCTTCACCGACAGCCCCGAGGAGGTCGTCGCCTTCTACCGCAAGACGCTGCAGGTGCTCTAGGGCGATTCGCGGTTGCTCCTCACGTCCCGTCGCTGGACGACAGCCCTCCGCCCTTCCCGTAGCAACGTTCGCCAAGAACGCGGTCCGCGCCGTCCCTGTAGCTGGACGACGAAGTCGTTCAGCTTCCGCGTGCCGTAGGCTCACCCGCTTCGCGGTCCCGCTCCCGAAGACGGCCCCCCGCGGCGTAGGGCGCTCGATTGTGCTCGCACCCGCCGCACGCTCCCCCGCGCTATTCGAACCGTGCCTGCCTCCGGTCGCCCACCTCCCAGAAAAACGGGTTGACCCGCCCCATCACCCGCCCGGAATGCCGACGTGACTCCCCCATCTCATCCCCCCGGAGTGACCATCGATTGGGGACGCACCCGCTATCGCGAGGCCTGGCAACGCCAGGACCTGCTCCTCGCCGCGCGCCTCGCCGGCACCGCCCCTGACACCCTCGTCTTCACCGAGCACGAACCGGTCTATACGCTCGGAGTGCGCCGCGGCGCCGAGCAAAACCTCGTGTGGACCCCGCCCCAGCTCGCCGCTCAGGGCATCGAGGTAGTGCCCACCAACCGCGGCGGCGACATCACTTACCACGGCCCCGGCCAGGTCGTCGGCTACCCCATCGTCAGCCTCGACTCCCGGCGCGACCTCCACGCCTATCTACGTTTTCTTGAGCAGGTGCTCATCGACACCGTCGCCCGCCACGGCCTCTGCGCCGCCCGGCGGGAAGGCAAGACCGGCATCTGGTTGGGCCCACGCAAGATCGCCGCCATCGGCGTCGCCGTGAAACGCTGGGTGGCCCACCACGGCTTCGCCCTCAACGTCACCACAAACCTCACGCACTTCGCCGGCATCGTTCCCTGCGGCATCACCGACGGCACCGTCACCTCCCTTGCCGCCGAGCTCGGACCGCGTTGCCCCACGCTCGACGAGGTTCGCGCACAATTGTCCGAGGAGTTCTGGGCGCGCTGGCCCCGTTTCTGCGCCGGCACGGATTGATCCCGCCAGCAAGGGCGCATCCCCCCTCCTCGGCCGTCGCAACCGACCTTGGATCGGGTCAACGCCTACTTCTTCTCCGGCGGTTGGCGAAAGACGTCTTCGAGGGTCAGTCCGGTCAGCCGCTTGATCCCGGCCAGTAAGTACCAAAGGGTCAACAACGTCACCACGAGGCTGGGCAACACATTCACCGGCCAACTCAAGGCGAGCATGCGACCCATCTCGGCCCGAAACTCAACGGTGTTGGGCGGGCTCTTAAGCACCACCTGCGCGAGCACGAAGTTGGTCACTGCACTCAGGAAAAACGATCCGGCCAGCAACCAGGTGGCCTGCAGCAGCAACCGCTCGAAGGCTGCCTGCGCGCCGCGCTCGGCCAGCGCCACCGCCACCCGTTCCGTATCAAGGATTTTTTCGCTATAGAGCAGCGTGCGCACCAGCGGAGTGGAGGTCCACAGGGAGCCGACCACCGCCACGCCGAAGATCAGCGGCACCGCCGCCTCCTTCACCGCAATCCAGATCGCCGCCACCTCGAACAAGCCCAACCCGCCCGTGAGCAATACCGAGACGAAACCAACCACCGAGAAGAAGTTCCACTTCCGCCGTACCACCAGATCGTAGACACCGTAAAGTATCGGAAATGCCAGCGCCGCAACCAGCGCCCACACCGGCCCCAGCCCCGGACTCTGCCAGAACAGCACCTTCGCCGGTCCGCTGAACTTGATGAGGATGAACGACGGCAGGGCGACATTGCACGCCAGGTTGAGCAAGAGGTTCTCCTGTTTCTCGGGTTGGGCGGTGCCGGACGATTCACTCATGTTGTCCGCCATTGAGCCGAACCCCGCCTCGTTGAACAGGTTTTTCCCTCGCGCCACGCCTCCCGCCGGCGCTTGAACTCCCAACCTCTCGCGCCGTTCCCCCCCTTTGATTGCTCCGTCCCCTGCTCCTGCTCCTTCTCCTGCTTGAATAGGCCAGATACGTCCGATCGGTCGTATCGACTCGCTGCGACCGAATCAAAAACCCACTCCGCCCGCCACACCCCTCCGAGCCCCCGTTCAGTCTTCTCCGTTCTGCATTCTTCGTTCTGCCTTGCTTGGTTCCAGGCTCGCCCGCCGGCGCCTCTCGCCCATCCTCCCTTCGCTGCCATGTCCACCTCGCCCATTCTGCTCGGCGTCAACATCGACCACGCCGCCACCCTTCGCCAGGCCCGCTATCGCTCCGCTCCGGCCACCTGCGGAGGCATGATCGAGCCCGATCCCGTCGAACTCGCGCTCGCCGCTGAACGCGCCGGAGCCGACGGCATCACTGTCCACTTGCGCGAGGATCGTCGCCACATCCAGGAGCGCGACGTCCTGCGTCTGCGCGAGTGCATCAAGACCCGCCTTAACCTCGAGATGGCCTGTACCGACGCCATGGTCGCCTTCGCCCTCGCGCTGAAGCCCGAGTTCGCCTGCCTCGTCCCCGAAAACCGCACCGAGGTCACCACCGAGGGCGGACTCGATGTCACCGGCCAGCAAAGCCGCGTGCGCGACACTGTCGCCACGCTCACCGCCGCCGGCATCAAGACCAGCCTCTTCATCGATCCCGACGACCGCTCACTCGAGGCCGCCGCCGAGATGAGGAGCCCCTTTGTCGAACTGCACACCGGCGCCTACGCCAACGCCTATTTCTCCCCAGCCGCCGTGCCCGAGTTGGAACGCCTCCGGCGGGCCGCCGCCCTAGGCCAGCGCCTCGGCCTCACGGTGAACGCCGGCCACGGTATCAACTACGTAAACATCGCGGAGATCCGCACCATCCCCGGCCTGCACGAGTTGAACATCGGCCACAGTATCCTCAGTCGCGCGCTTCTCACCGGGATCGAGGAAGCCGTGCGCGAGATGAAGCACCGAATGCGCAGTTGACCGGGTGGCACAGGCCTCCGCGCCGGCGATTCTTCCCTTGTAGGTGTCCTGCGGGTCTAGGCTCCTGATGGGCGAATTTCCGGCAGTACGAGGCTCCGCCCGAGCCGAGTTTGCAGCTGGCGCAGCTCCCTTGTGGAAGGAGGCTTGCACCCGACTGCCCGCCTGTAAGTCGCGAGCAGGCTCGCGGTCTCCCACAGCCGTCGCCGTCACCAAGCCGGCTCACCCCGAGATCGGTGGCAGTGGTGGGGGGCCTGCACCCGACCCTTCAGCGCGGCGGGAGGGCGCCAGCCCTCCCCGCGTTTTCTCCATTCACCACCTGACTTTCGGCTCGCGGGTGGTCTACGCGCTCCGCATTCTGCCAGTCGTGAATTTGCAGCTCCCTCCCGGCGGCATCCTCATCGGTCTCGGCACCGACATCATCGAGATCGAACGTGTCCAAGGCGTGCGCCAACGCCAGGGCGACCGTTTCCTCCATCGCGTCTTCACCGAGGAGGAACGCACCTACTGCCTCGGGATGAAGTATCCCGACAAACACCTCGCCGCCCGCTTCGCCGCCAAGGAGGCAATCTCCAAGGCCTTCTCCACCGGCATCGGCGCCGAGCTCGGCTGGACTTCCATGTCCGTCTATCACGGCACCCGCCACGAACCGCTGGTACGCCTCGACGAGAAGGCGCTCGCTCTCCTGCACCACGTGGGCGGCACCCGCATCCTGCTCAGCCTCGCCCATTGCGATACCGTGGCGATGGCCGTCGCCGCCGTCATCCGTTGCGACGACGCCGAGCCGTGACCGGAAAACGCAGAGGTATGAATGCAGCATGCTGAAGTGAGGACCAAACATTCTCCTGCTCCTACTCTTGCTCCTGCTCTCCGGCCCATCGCGCCCCACCCCTTCCTCATTCTGCCTTCTTCACTCTTCGTTCTCCCTTAGGTCTTCCGCCCCGTGCACCGCTACGCCGACCCCGTATTCTCCTGCAAAGACGCCCTCGCATGGGAACGCCGTCAGCTCATCGGCGGCGAACCGGCCGAGTGGGCCGCGATGCAGCGCGCCGGCCGCGCCGTAGCCCAAGGAATCGAGCGCGACGCCCTTGAGATCGGCGGACTCCCCGCCTCTGCGCGTCTCTTGATTCTTGTCGGCAAAGGCCACAACGGTGGCGACGCCCTGCTCGCTGCCGAGGCACTTCTCGCCTCCCGTCCCCTGGCCACGGCGACGATCGTCCCGGTCTTCGGCGAACGCGCCTTCCGGCCCCTCGCCTTCCGCGCCTGGCAGCAACTGGTCGCCTCCGCCCCCGGGCGCATCAACCTGGTCAACTCCCGCGGCCTGCGCGAGCGCCTCGCCGCCGAGGAGCACTGGGATCTCTGCCTGGACGGCATCCTCGGGCTGCAGTTCCGCCTGCCCCTCGAGGCCGACCTCGCCAATCTCCTGGCCGCCCTCAACGACCACCAAGCCTTCGGTCTGCGCGTCGCCGTGGACCTGCCCACCGGCGTGGGAGAGGAGAGCGCCCCCGTGGCCTTCCGGGCCGACTTCACCTACGCCACTGGCATCGTCAAGGAGCCCGTCCTGAACCCGTCCGCCGCGCCCTGGGTGGGTCGCCTGCGTTATGCCGACATCGGCTTCTTCGATGCCGCCGAGCCGGCCCTCGTCCACGAGCACGTGCTCACCGTCTCGATCCTGGACCCGTTGCGTGCCCTGCGTCCAGCCGGCTGCGACAAACGCAGCTTCGGCCATGTGCTCGTCGTCGCCGGTTCGCGCACCATGCCCGGGGCCGCATTGATGACCGTGCTCGCCGCCCTGCGCAGTGGCGCGGGCCTCGTCACCTCCCTCGTGCCGGAAACGCTGGTCCCCGCCTTCGCCACCCGCGCACCGGAGGCAATGTGGCTGCCCGGCGCCGAGACTCCCGACGGCGCCCTCGCGCTCGAGAACCTCAGCCTCGCCCGCCCCGCCCTTGCCCGTGCCAGCGCGGTCGTCCTGGGCCCCGGCCTCGGCCGTGAACGCGAAACCCAAGCGTTCGTCCAAGGCCTGCTGGCCCTCGCCGAATGCCCCGTCGTACTCGATGCCGACGCGCTCCAACCCGCCGTGATCGAGTGTCTGGGGACCAAACCGTCCCGTCCGATCGTGGTCACCCCGCACGCCGGCGAATTCGCCCGTCTGCGTGGCAATACCAGCCCTCGCAGCACCGCTCTTCGCGGGGGGGCGGGCATGGCTCCAGCCAATTGCGCGACAACCGAAGCGGCTGACGCCCTTCCCCACGCTCCAGCCGCCCAAGCGGTGACCAACGCCGAACTCCTCGACTTCGCCCTCGAACGCAGCGTGATCACCGTACTCAAGGGCCCGATCTCACGCCTCACCGACGGCCGTCGCGTTTGCCACAGCTTCTTTGGCGGGCCGGTGCTCGCCCGCGGCGGCAGCGGCGATGTGCTCGCCGGCCTGATCGGCGGCCGCCTCGCCTCCGGCCAGGGCGACACGTTCATCCGGGTCGCGCAGGGCGTGGCCTGGCACGGCTTGGCCGCCGACCGTCTCGCCCGTCACCAAAGCGCCACCTCCGCCTTGGCCACCGATCTGCTCGCCCACCTCGCACCGGTGCTCACCGAGCGCGAGGAGTAACCGAGCCCCGGCATTCCCCTCGGCGCCGCGCGGGCCGGATTCCGCTGTCAACGGGCAGCTAATACCCAGAGCCGGAGAGCACACGCGGGACGCGTTCTCGCCCCACGGCATCGGCATACGAGCCGCCCCGCGCGCCGACTGCTCGACGGCCAGCCCTGCCTAGTCCGGTCACTGCAAAAGCGCTTCACAACAGCGCCGCGTTGGGGCCTGATTGCCGCGAATGCCTCTCGATGCCATTGGTCAGCGTTGTATGAGCGAACGGGAGCCCGAACTCGGGCTCGGAGTCGTTGCAAGCATCGAGGGCGCGCATCTCGGGGTCGCCTTCCCTGCCGCGGGTGAGAAACGCCTCTACTCCCGCAACACCCCGGTGCTCAAACGTGTGCTCTTTCGCGTGGGTGAAACGGTGTCCGGACGCGGCGGCGAACGCCTTGTGGTCGAATCTGTCCGCGAGGAGGCGGACCTGATCGTCTACGTCGGGGGCGGCCGCCAACTCCGCGAGGACGCGATCTCCGACCTCGCCAGCGTCCTGCTCCCGCAGGCGCGCCTGCTCGCCGGCCAGATCGACCCCGGAGAGGTCTTTGACCTGCGTTACCGAGCGCTCCTGGCGCAGGCGACCCTACGGCAATCACCACTACGCGGATTCCTGGGTGGCCGCATCGACCTCATCCCGCACCAGTTCTTCATCCTGCAGGAGGTCGCCGCGCGTCCCGTGCCGCGCGTGCTGCTCGCCGACGAGGTCGGCCTCGGCAAGACCATCGAGGCCTGCCTGATCGTACAGCGCCTGCTCGCCGTGGGCCGGGCGAAACGCGTGCTCATCCTCGTGCCGGAGTCGCTCGTCCACCAATGGTTCGTGGAGCTGCTGCGCCGCTTCAACCTCTGGTTCAGCATCCTCGACGAGGACCGCTGCCTCGCCGCGGAGCCTGGCGCCCCCGAGGGCAATCCCTTCCTCGGCCAGCAACTGGCCCTGTGTAGCCTCGGTTTCCTGGCGGCCAACGAGACCCGCGGCGCGCAGGCGGTGAGCGCCGGCTGGGACGTGGTCGTGGTCGACGAGGCCCACCACCTCGAATGGACGCATGAGGCCCCGAGCACCGAATACGCTCTCGTCGAGCGCCTCGCCCGCAAGTCCCCGGGGCTATTGTTGCTCACCGCCACACCCACCCAGCTCGGGCTGCCGGGACATTTCGCGCGCCTGCGCCTGCTCGACCCGGATCGTTACGCAGACTACGCCACCTTCCTCGCCGAGACGGAGGCGTTCGTCGGGGTGGCCGCCGTCGCCGAGCACCTCCAGGATGAGAAGCCGCTCAAACCGCGCGAACACACCGCGCTCAAACGCATCTTCCAACGCGACCCGGAAGCACTCGCCCGCCACCTGGCGGCCCTGGAAACCCGCACTCCCGGTGCGCGGGAGACGTTGCTGCGCACCCTCGTGGACCAACACGGCCCCGGACGGGTGATGTTCCGCAATACGCGGGCCGCGATGGCCGGTTTCCCCAAGCGCAAGTTCTGCCCGGCACCGCTCGCCGGCGCCGACGCCACCCTGCTCGCCCGCTGCGCCCGTGAACTCGAGGCCGAGGAAACCGGCGGCGAGTCCGGTATCCGCTATTCCTACAAGGACGATCCCCGCCTCAAATGGCTCGCGGGGTATCTGCGCAAACACCGCACCGCCAAGGTGCTGCTCATCTGCCGTTCGCAGCGCAAGGTCGCGGCCATCGCCGCCGCGTTGCAGGAGATTATCGCCGTCAAGACGGGCCTCTTCCACGAAGGACTGCCGCTGGTGCAGCGCGACCGGCAGGCGGCCTGGTTTGCCGAACCCGACGGCGCCCGCCTGCTCCTCTGCTCGGAGATCGGCAGCGAGGGGCGCAACTTCCAGTTCGCCCACCACCTCGTGCTCTTCGACCTGCCGCTCAATCCAGGATTGGTCGAGCAGCGGATCGGCCGCCTGGACCGCATCGGCCAAACCCAGACAATCCAGATCCACGTCCCCTACCTCGCCGGCAGCGCGGAAGAATGTGTCGTCGAATGGTACCAACGCGGGCTCGCCGCCTTCGAGGCTCCTCTGCATGGCGGCACGGAATTCATGAAGGCGTTTCGCGAGCGCCTGCTCATCCTCGCGCTCGGTTTCCACTCCAGCGCCGCCACGGAGCGAAACCGCACCGCGCTGGACACACTCGTCGCCGAGACCGCGCACTTCCGCCGCGACCTCCTCAAACGGCTGCAACAAGGCCGCGACCGCCTGCTCGAGCTGGCCTCCTTCGATCGTGAGGTGGCCCAGCGCCTCGTCGACGACGTGCGCGCCCTCGATGCCGACCCGTTGCTGCGCCGGCTCCTGCCGGAGCTGCTCGACCACTTCGGCGTGCAGATGAAGGAGCACGAGGAGCGGGATCTCTTCCTCGATCCCAGCCACGCCTACGTGGAGGCATTCCCCTCGATTCCCGCCGCCGGCATGCTCGTCACCTTCGATCGCAGCCGCGCGCTCGTACGCGAGGACATCCCGTTTGTCTCGCGCGACCACGCCCTCGTGCGCGACACCCTCGATCTGCTGCTCAGTTCCCAGGGCGGCACCACGGCCTTCGCCCTCGTTCCGTCTGGCGAACCCAATCTGCTGCTCGAGGCGGTCTTCGTGCTCGAGCCCGTGGCCGACTCCCGCTGGCATGTGGACCAGTTCCTTCCGCCGGCTCCGGTGCGCGTTGTCGTCGATGCCCGGGGACAGGACCTCACCGCCACGCGCCCCTCCGGCCCTCTAGCCGACGACACCCCCGCCCACGCGCTCCAGCGCTTCCTCGAGCGGCCCCAATTCAACGCCACCCTGCTCAAGACCCTGGTCGACGCCGCCACCGCCGTCGCCGAGACTAAGTCCGCCCTCCTGCGCAACGACGCGTCCGACCGTGGCGCGCGCATCCTCGGCGCCGAACTTCAGCGACTCATCGATCTGCGCAAGGTCAACGACCATGTCCGCGTCGAGGAGATCACCCTCGCCCAAGAACAGCTCCGCCACACCCAGACCGCCATCGGGCAAGCGCGCCTGCGCCTCGACTCCCTGCGTCTGATCGTCGAGGGAACTCTTGGGGGCGCCGGTCAAGCATAGGCCGCCCCTTCTACCCGGCCCCACGAAAAAGCCGCGTCGATACGCGGCTTTCAAAGGAGCAGGCCCCCTGCGTGCGGCCCGATCAAGTCCGCTCAGCGCCCGTTCTTGTCCTTGGCGCCCTTCTCCGGCTTGTCGGATTTCTCCGCCTTGGTGGGCTTGACCACCGGCTTGGCTACCTTCTTGAACAGGGCCTCCACGTCCAGGCGGGTCTCGGGTCGAATCTCCATACTCGCCAACTCCGTGGCCACGGCCTCCTGGGAGACCGACCCAAGGTTGGGCAGCAGGTAGTTGAAAATCAGCGAACGGATGGCGGTGGCAGCGCCGGCCGGATTGGGCCCGAACATGCGCAGCGCCTCTTTCTCGTGCACCCAGAGAAACTTTTCCACGCCGATCTCGATCCCTCGGCCACTGTTGGCCGCCCGGACTTTGCCCGCCAGATGCAGGAGATCCTCCGGGCGGGTGCTCGGCAGCGCCCCTTCGAAAATGGCAAAACGGGCGATTTCAGGGATCAGGTTCTCAGCTTCCATGGTGGGGTTATAGCAGATCGCGCGGTCTCCCGTCTAGGGGCGTGATCGGGTTTCGTACGTTTTCCTGCGCAAAGAGGCAAAAAATACACCCCGCCTGTGCCGTGAATTCATAAGGCTCTAGTCCGATTTAAGTTCAAGTGGGAATCTCCCGACGGTCTCTGTCTTCCGATGAACGGCCTGACATCAACCGCCGGTTCCGACTCCCGAAGGAGAAATATAGGGCCGAGAGCGTGGTAATGAACAACACGAACACCGCAGGGTGCAGCCGGAACGTAGGCCGCCCCACTGCCCCGTCAAACGAGCATTTGCCGGATTTCTCCCCAGGCTGCCGGGGGACGCCACCGTATGGTCTCGAGATCGCAAACGGCCGTGCTGCGCACGCGCTCCCAAGGAACAACTTGCGCTATCCCCGGCTCCCCGACACCTTCCAGCCATGTCCAGCGCCGCCCCCGCTCGGTCAACCCCAACCGTCGGCCTCTCAGCCCATTTGCCGGCACTACTGTTCCTGTTGACCGCCGTGTGGTCACCGGTCGCGGCCGAGCCTGTGGCCGCACCACCGATCGCCAACCAACCCGCGCTGGTGACACCGCCCCCCGTGCCGCTGGAAACCAGCGACTGCCTAGCCTGCCACGACGAGGTCCCTACGGGCAAGCTTCCCGCCCGCAAGCCCGGCACCGCCCCCGCTGTGCACACCGGCCTCTTCGGCAAATCCGTCCACGCCACACTCGCCTGCACCGCCTGCCACACGGACATCAACGACGTCCCCCACGCCGACAAGCTCGCCCCCGCCCAGTGCGCCTCCTGCCACGAGGGTCCGGCCAAGGCCTACGCCAGCAGCATCCACGGAGTCAGCCACCAGATGGGCGCCTCCGATGCGGCGTCCTGCAAAGATTGTCACGGTGCGCACGACATCCTGCCGGTCAACTCGCCCTCCAGCCCGGTGCTCAAGTTCAACCTCCCCCAAACCTGCGCGAAGTGCCACAGCAACCCCGGCCTCGCCGCCGAGTACCAGATGCCCCGCCCGACGCGGCGGCGCACTACATGGAGAGTATCCACGGCAAGGCGCTCCGCCAGGGCCTCGCCGTCGCGCCTTCCTGCAACGACTGCCACGGCGTGCACGACATCCGCCGCTCCGTCGACAAGGCCTCCCACACCAACCACCTCAACATCGCCAAGACCTGCGGCCAGTGCCATGTCGGCGTCGAAGAGGTCTACAAGACCAGTATCCACGGCCAACTGCTCGCCGCCGGCGACAAGCGTGGCCCGGTCTGCTCCGACTGCCACACCGCCCACGACATCGAGAATCCCGTTAGCGCCCATTTCAAGGCTGGCAGCGACCAGAGCTGCGGCAAATGCCACCAGGACCGCCTCGCCCACTACCGCGACACCTACCACGGCAAGGCCATGGCGCTGGGCAGCCCAACCGCGCGTCGGATGTGGCGGCGTGCTTCGACTGCCACGGCTACCACGACGTGTTCCCCGTCAGCGACCCGCGCTCGCGCCTCTCCTCCGGCCGGATCGTCGCCACCTGCCAGCAATGCCACCCCGGCGTGGGCGCAGGCTTCACCCAATACCAGCCGCACGCCAACCCGCTCGACAGCACCAACTACCCCATTCTCAACAAGGTCTTCCTCTTCATGACCACCCTGCTGGTGGGCACCTTCGCCTTCTTTGGCGTCCATACCCTCTTCTGGCTGGTGCGCTCGATCTACCTCTTCCTGCACGACTCGAAACAGTTCCGCGAAGCCAAGGTCACCATCGAGCGCGACGACGAGTGGTTCACCCGCTTCACTCCCTTTGAACGCTTCCTCCACCTGATGGTCGTCACCAGCTTCCTGCTGCTGACCATCACCGGCATGCCGTTGAAGTTCTACTACACGGCCTGGGCCCGGACGATCTTCGATCTCATCGGCGGCGCCGATGTCGCCCGCGCCCTGCACCATTTCGGCGCGATCATCACCTTCGCCTACTTTGCCCTCCACCTCGGCGCCCTCGCGATCTCGCTCTGGCGCCGCCGCTCGGCCCTGCGTGATCCCGCCACCGGGCGGCGCTCGTTGCGCCGCCTGGTCGCCGCGGTCTTCGGCCCCGACTCGATGTTCCCCTCCCTGCAGGACGGACGCGACTTCGTCGCCCACAACCGCTGGTTCTTCGGCAAGGGCCCGCGCCCGCAGTTCGACCGCTGGACGTACTGGGAACGCTTCGACTACCTCGCCGTCTTCTGGGGCGTGTTCGCCATCGGCGTTTCCGGCCTGATCATGTGGTTCCCGGCCTTCTTCACCCAGTACCTGCCGGGCTGGGTCATCAACATCGCCCACGTCGTGCACTCCGACGAGGCGCTGCTGGCCGCCGGCTTCATCTTCACCTTCCACTTCTTCAACACACACTTCCGTCTCGAGAAATTCCCGATGGACACGGTGATCTTCTCCGGCCGCATCTCGAAGAGCGAGATGCTGCACGAGCGCAAACGCTGGTACGATCGCCTCGTCGCCGAGGGCCGCCTCGAGGCCCATCGTGTGCGCGACGACTGGGAGGGCCGCCGCCCGATCGCCCGCACCTTCGGTTTCCTCTTCTTCGGCCTCGGGCTGGTCCTGCTGGTGCTCATCGTCTACGCGATGAGCTCCCGTTTGGTGCACTGAGGACCAACCACGCTCCCCCCTCGACGCGGAGTACGAACGCGCCGGCACTGGTGCCAGCTGGCCGGCGACTCGCCGGTGCACGGCCTACTACCCGCTGCCCCCCGAGCACCGCCAACTGATTACTGTCACCGGATCACCGGCAAACACCTGCCGCCCCTTGACTCACCCGCCCAGCCCAAGCACCCTGCGACCCGTTCATCCGACTCCTCCCCTGACTCAACCACTCACCACCATGTCTGAGAACATCGTCCACCTCACCACCGCCACTTTCCCGGATGCCATCGCCAAGTCGTCCACACCCGTCCTCGTCGACTTCTGGGCTCCGTGGTGCGGGCCGTGCAAGGCCATCGCCCCCCTGCTCGAGGAACTCGCCAAGGACCTCGCCGGCAAGCTCACCATCACGAAGGTCAATGTCGACGATGCCGGTGAAATCGCCGCTCAGTACGGCATCCGCGCCATTCCCACGATGATCCTCTTCAAGAACGGCCAGGTGGTCGACCAGTACGTCGGTCTCATCGACAAGGCCACCCTGCGCGCCAAGATCGGGATGAAGCTCTGAGTTTCAGCGCAGTTATTGCCACTTTCGGCCGGCCCTTCGTGGGGCCGGCCTTTTTCATACAGTAATGATGGAGGGCGAGGCTCCGCCCGAGCCGGGAACGCCCATTGACGTCGTCGCGAAAACACGGGTCGCCGGGACGCTCGCTCACATCCGATCCTGTAGCGAAGCTCGCAAGAGCTTCGTCCGACTCGGACGTGATCTCTGCACTCAAGACTCGCCGCACAAGTCGTCTCGAATCAGCCGATCTTCTCGCGGATCAGCTTTAGGAACGTCGGATAGTCGTGCACGGCCGGCAGCTGCGGGAACTGCTGGATCACATTGTCCGGGGCGTGGAAGAGGAAGCCGTAGTCGGCCGCGCAGAGCATCGAGGTGTCGTTGAACGAGTCGCCGCCGGCGATCACCCGATAGTTGAGCCCCTTGAGCGCCAGCACCGAGGCGCGTTTCTGGTCGGGCATACGCAGCTTGTAGCCAACGATGCGATCGGCATCGACCACCAGCCGGTGGCAAAACAGCGCCGGCCAGCCCAGGCGCTTGAGCAGGGGCTGGGCGAACTGCTCGAAGGTATCGGAAAGAATGAGCACCTGCACCTCCGAGCGCAGCGTATCGAGGAACTCCAGCGCGCCGGGCAGCGGGCTGAGCGTGCCGATCACCTCCTGGATGTGCGAGAGGGTGATGCGGTGCCGGTCCAGGATCTCCAGGCGGTAGCGCATCAGCTTGTCGTAGTCCGGCTCGTCGCGCGTGGTGCGACGCAGCTCGGGAATCCCGGTCTTCTCGGCGACCGCGATCCAGATTTCCGGCGTGAGAACGCCCTCCATGTCGAGTGTGACGATGCTTTGCTTCACTGGCGCCCATCAACGGGGAGGTCGGCGGCGCTGGCAAGCCGCGAGGTGAGCCCACCTCATTTCGTCCAGCCGCCCAGGGAAAGAAGGCCGAAACCTTCGGCTTAAGCCCGCCGAGCCAGATCCCTCCCGCTGGCAGCGGGAGGCCCCCCACTACCGGGGTGCCCGGCCAAACCGTTGAACGCAGTGCGGAACGGAAAAAGGACTTGCCCACCCAGGGGGCGGTGCGAATGTTCCCGTCAGCTTGAAGGATGGCGCGGTAGCCAAGTGGTAAGGTCGAGGTCTGCAAAACCTCTATGCGTCGGTTCGATTCCGACCCGCGCCTCCAGCCACAACCCGCTAGACTCGAAGGAGTTAGCGGGTTTTCTTACCTGAAATGGCCGTTTTCTGTAACAAACTGTAACAAGAGGCACAGAAGTCAGGGAAGGTTTCCCCCCCCTCCGCCCACAAAAAAGCCCCCGGCGCGGGCTGGCGCGGCCGGGGGCTGGAGGGCAGTAGAGGGGCAGGTACGGTAGGCCGACAGGCCGCGCGCTGCAAGCGATCTGCGGGCATCAGCCGCCAGCCCGCACCCATCACCCTCTCCTGGTTGGCCACGGCCCGCGGTGCGCAGCGGAGCGCCAGGGCGGGGCCGGGAAATGGAAAGCCCGCCCCGGTCATGACCCCGAGGCGGGCAACACCCGAACGTTACCTACTGAAACTGTGATGGCCGCAGCCTAGCTGCGCTCGATCTTGCGAAGCTGCGCCTCGGCGGCCTTGAGTTCGTCGCGCACGAGCACGAGGGCGGCGCGCTGGGCGGCGAGGTCAAACGGGATCTCCACCGCGCGGCGGACGTTGGCTTCGTAGGTGGCGATCAACTGCGGATTGGCCTGCCGCACCGCGAAGTCAGGATCGGCCCAGGTCTTCGCCAAGCCGGCCGCGATGGCGGACTGACTCTCGAGGGTGTCCGCGATGAACTTTTCGATGGCCGGGAGAGTCGCGCGGAGGTCGGCGATGCGGACCACGAGGGTGTCCCGCTCCAGTTGGCGTTTCGCGGTGCTCTCGGCGAGGGCATCGGCCTTCGACAGTGCGATGCCGGCCGCCTCGCGCAGTTTCGCGGCTTCAGCGACGGCGGCCGCGGAGCCGGCGACGGCCTCGCGCTCTGCTTCGGCGTTCGCCTGCTCGATCAATTCGGCCTTGTCGTGCCCAAACTGAGATTTGCAGAACGTATCGGACATTCCTTGCTGGTCGGCGAAGCGCAGGCGCTTGCGCCAGAGGTCGGGAATTACTGTGGAGGTCATTGAATTATGGTGTTGGTGATGGGAATTGAAAACCCGATGACGTGCAGGACGTAGCCGGACTCACTCACGGCGGCGTCGTAGCCAGTGCAGGAGAATCCTTGCTCGTTCGGGAGCTGGTCGGCGCAGATCGCGGCTACGATGAGGTCCACAAGCGCCTTGCCCTTGGGCGAGTGCGTGCCTCCGGTCTTCTCTGCGGCGAAGATCGAGAACTCGACGGATAGCTGATTCAGCCCCCCGCCGACTGCAGAAGCGGGCGCCGGCGCAACGGCGTCGCCAATCTCAAGGCATACTCCAGTTGCGCGGATGCGCGCGGCGATGGCGTTTGCTGCGGCCTCCGGCTCGGCGTGCAGATCAAAGAGGATCGGCGCGCCGAAGGCGGCGAGCGCAGGCACGGCCGAGAGCTTCGCGGCGGCTGCGGTCTGGACTTGCGAGAGCGAAATCATGGAAGGGTGATGCCGAGTTGAGCGGCGGCGGAGTCGATGGACTCGCGGCGCGCGTGCATCGTCGCCCGGTCGATGCCGGAGAGCTTCAGGGTGGCGTAGCGCTTCACCTCGGCGTGCTCGGCGAGGATGGCAGCGGTGATGCGGGCGGAATCGGTGGTGGCGCTGGCAACGGCCCGCTCGCGGTGGTGCCGGTTCACGAGGGCGCGGCAGAGGGTGTCCAGTTGGCTGCCGGCGACGGGTGTGATGGCGGCGCCAGTGCGGGTTTCGGAACTGCCAACCGTTGGCAGTTGCTCCGGGCGGGCCGCGGCCTGCACCCGGGCGGCACTGGCCTTGCCCGCGGTGACGTTGTCGGCGGCCTGCTTCTCCCGGATCTCGATTCTCTGGAGTGCGGCGGCGACCTTCACGGGGAGGGCCTTCGCCTGGGTGGCGGCGGGCTTCGCCTGTTGGGGCTGGAGGGCGGAGAGCTCCGCCTTGGCGGCAAAGAGCTTCGCGTCGATGGCCGCAATCTTCGCCTTGAGGGTTACCGTCTCCGCCTTGGCGGCCGCGTTCTTCGCATTGAGGGCGGCGAGATCGGCGCGGGCCTGAATGGCTTTGGTATCAACGCCGGCGGCTTGCATCGCGGTGTACATGCGGGTGCCGTGCGACATGCAGGCGGTCTTCTGCTCGCGGGTTAACTCGTTGAAATCCTCGAGGGAGATTCGCGGCTCTTGGTACTCGGCTACAAGGGCCAGCTTCCGGTTGTGAGGCGTGTCCGATAACTTGAACTTGGCGAGGGCGGCGATGGTTAACCTCTCCGCGGCTGCATCGGTGGAGATGTTCTCCACGGCTGAATTGGTGGTGCTCA
The DNA here is from genome assembly GCA_016711225.1 of Opitutaceae bacterium. GTDB lineage: Bacteria > Verrucomicrobiota > Verrucomicrobiia > Opitutales > Opitutaceae > CAJCBL01. The sequence goes on along the minus strand of JADJTK010000022.1, from coordinate 90,191 downwards.
TACCATAGCGGGAATACCGTGCGAAATTAACGTCGGGTCGCGTGGAGAAGCGTATCTAGTTCTTCTTTAAGCTCTTCGGAAACCCGCTCCTTTAACATGCAGATGGCGGCGGCGGAGCACTCCCCGGCCACGGCCTGCTTAGACGGCCCGCCCGGCTCCAGCCCCAGAATCGACGCCAGCACGATCAGGCGCCGGCCGATCTGCACCGGGCCACGGCCGCACAGCGCGACGCGGAGCGCGGTCTCAAGAATTTCTTCACGGGTAAGCCGCGGAGCCTCCTCGGGTTCGTCGAACTCGCGCACGGGATCGACCAGCGGCACCGGCGAATTGGTGCCGTCCTCGAAACCTGCGGAGGCTGTGCCCGAAAGCGCCATCAGTGAATCACGCGGCCAGGATCCGCTCGCGCAGTTGGGCCAGCGTCGCGACGGCGGCCTCGGGATCCATGCCGGCGATCTGGCGGGCGGTGGTGTCGGTCAGCTCACGCCGGACTGCCGCTGCGATCTCGCGCCCGCGGTGCCGCTTCTCCGGTGCGGCCTGCGCTGCCAACTCGGCCAGGCGCCGGCGTACTCGCTCCACGATGGGACCGGTGAGACGGGGGGGCGTGCTGTTGTAGAGCCAGTCGATAGCCACCGTTCGGTTGACGGCCTGCACCTCACTGGCGAGGAACTCAACGAGCAGATTGGCCCGGACCCGGCCATGGATGAACGCCACGCAACCGATCTCGCGGGCGGCGACTAGGATCTCTTCGGCGAGGCCGAGGGCGGCAGCGGCCTGCCGGAGTGTTTCGAAGGTGATATTCATGTCTTGGGGGCGGTGTGGTGGGTTTTTTTGAAAATGCCTCTCATAGGGAAGGTTCGGGCCTGCGCGGCCCCTGCCTGCGGACGGGATGGCTGTGAAGGGTTCCATTGGGGGGTCTTCGCCCCACCCGCACCTCGGGCAGCGCTCGCCGTGCATCGGTATCGATCGGCCGATGCGCCAGCAGTGCGGGCAGGTACCGGCCCGGTGCTGTGTGCTGTGCTTGGTCTTCACTCGGCAAAGCGTTGCGTTGGGCGATGCATCTTGAGCCACGTCGGGCCGGTCGGTCCGCTGCGGTTCTTGTCGACGATCAGGTGAATGTGGACGGTCTGCGCGTCCGGCTGCTGCGGCACGCCGTCCGGCCCGTTGTTGGGCTTGTGCAGCAGTAGCACGCGGTCGGCGTCGGCTTCGATGGATCCGCTTTCGCGTAGGTCGGACATGCGCGGTTCGCGGTTGTCGGACTCGGCTTGTCGATTGAGTTGCGCGGCCACGATGACGGGCGCGTCGATCTCAAGCGCCAGGCTCTTGAACGCTGTGCTCATCTGCCCGACCCGCTGCTCGCGCGTGGCCTGGTGGTCACCGCGGGGTGGAACGACTCGTTGTAGATAGTCCACGATCACCACGTCGATCTGCCCGCGGATCCGCTCCGATCTCACACGGGCGACGATGGCGTCGAGGCTGCGGTCGCTGTCATAGATGGAGAGCGTCGGGCATTGCCCGATCTTGCGCAGGGCGGCGAAGTAGTCGGCGCGGTCGAGGTCGTGCACGCGGTCGAGGTCCCGTGGTGACACCCCAGACAGTTGACCGGCGGCGACGCGTAGGAGTTGGCCCGCCCGCATCTCCAGCCCGAAGAAGAGCACACGCTTCCCTGCCATCGCGGCGGATACGCCAGCCCCCCAGCAGAGCGACGTCTTGCCATCTCCGGGCCGGCCGGCTGGAACGACAAACTCACCGCGAGCGACGTTTCCGAAGTAGGCATCGAAGCGAGGCAGCCCGAAGCCGAAGACACCTCGGGGCGTGCGGCCGGCGATCTCATCGTGAAGCCGCTGTTCCTCAGCCTGGGCAACCTCGGCTAGGCTTGCGGCTTTGGTGCGGGGCGCAGCGGCGACAGAGACGGCGGCGATGGCCTGCCCGATGACGTCGGGGTCGCGGGTCTTCGCAGCGCGTGACAGTTGGGCGCCGGCTGCGTCGAGGGCCCGGTCGCGTTGTTGGTCGAGCACTTCGTCGAGGTAGTAGCGGAAGCGCGCGGTTGTCGGCGTCTGGTTGGTGATCTCGTTCAGCCATGGCAAGCCGCCGATGGCGTCGAGGAGGTTTCGCTTTTGCAGCTCCTCGCCCAGGACGGGTAGGTCGATGGGCAGTCCAGCCCGCTGCATCTCGGTGAGCACTTCGAAGACGATCCTGGTGGCGGAGCCGTGGAACGAGTCGGGCGATACCCCGGCGACTTGGGCGGCAGCGAGGCTGGCGCCGTTGTCGTCGAGGGTGCAGGCGACGAGACATTCCTCGGCCGAGTGTGGAGTGTTCAGCATACGGCAGGACGGAGCGGTTGCGGTTGAGCGGGGCGGCCGGTGGTGGTCGGCGGCGTGGCGCATCGGGCCCAGTGCTTGGCGAGTGCGCAGGCAGTGCAGGCGGCCCCGGTGAAGTGCTGGCGGTAGTGCTCGGCCCGTCGCTGGATCTCGGCGGCGGTGAGGTCTGGCGACGCTTCGCGGATCTCGGCCAGGGCGACGGCGACGGTACGCTTCGCGGACTTTGTCAGGCTATCGGTGGCGGAGCCTTCAGCATGAAGAGCGAGAGCATCGAAGAGCGGATCGGGTTTCCGTTGCTTGGTGATCTTCACCACTGCCCCGCCGGCTAGGCCGGGTAAGGGTTCTTCTGAGTTCTGTCTGAGTTCTTCAGATGTAGCCAACGGGGCCAAAACCTCGCGTTGGCTAACGCTAGCCGACGGTTGCCCATCGTTAGCCGGTGGTTGCCTAACAGGCAGAAGGTGGAAGCGAGCCGGTGCGCGGAGTTTCGGAGCTTCGACGGCAATCAATCCAACCTCGGTGAACGTCTTGAGGTGGCGCTTGATCGTCGTCGGAGAGACACCACTGAGCCGGGCAATCCATGCGTGGGCAGCGGTGAATGTCTCCTTCCCCTCGTTACTGGCACACTCCGTCAACGCGACATAGACGGCGAGCGCAGTCGTCACGTCATTGGTGGCATCGTGGGCGTCGCGCAGTAGCCGCAGTGCCGGCTTGGACTGCCAGCAGAACGGCCCGTCCTTGGCGGTGCGTGTGGTCATTCATCCCGCCCTTCCAGCTCGCCCAGCATCCGGGCAAGGTCGCGCTCGCGTTTCTCCCGTGCCAGGCGCGCGGCCTCGAGGTGCTCGGCGACGGAGAGCGGGAGCGTCGGCTCCGCCTGCACGTCCTCGTGCATAGAATTCAGATCGTCTTCAGCGGGAGCCACGGCGGCCTTTCCCATAGACTCGGGCCCGGTGTTCGATGGACCGCTCTTTCGCGGACTTACCCCAGATGCCACGCACGCCTGATAGGCGGAGCCGGTTAACCTCGGCGCGCGGATTCTCGCTGTGGCGCTCGGCGGTGAGACGGTCGAGCTTGGCGCGGGTGGAGCCGGACAGGTTGCAGAGGCGGATGTGCTTCATGCAGCCCTCCCATCCAAGCCCACCGGCACGCCAGCGAGCATCGCGTAAATCATATCCCGGTCCATGAAACTGGTCTCGTTGAGCACTGTAGCGAACGCTCCGATATGCTCCCACAGCGTGGTCGTGCACAACTCCGTCGCCCGCTTGGTGGCGAGCGCCAGTTCCCGATGGTCAAGGTTCCAGCGGACGCACAGTGCCAGCGAATCCATGAAGTCCTTTCCATCAGTGCATCGGCGGGTTCCGGTGAGAACGTTTTCCGCGGCGCGCCCCGCGGCCAGCATCACCAGCCACTTGCGGGCAATCGGTTTCGAATAGTGGGCCAAACCTCCACTGCGGGTAGATACTGCCCCGAGGTATTCACCGGCCGGGATGATGGTGGCGGAGTCGGAAGTCCCCAGCCCGAGGTGGTGCTCGAACACAGTGTGGGAGGCCTCGTGAATGGCGATGCGCCAGCGGTCTTTCGGGGAGAGTGGTTTCAAGATGCCACCTCTTCCTGGTGCGGCTCAATCTGCGTCCGCAGATAGGCGAGCACGGAGTCGGCGACGATGAGACGCTTGCCGCGGGTCTTGCCCCGTTGCCGGAGCGATACCGATTGAATCTTCCCCTCCCCGATCAGTTGGTAGAGGTAGGAGCGGCCAAGCCCGCAGACCGGGCAGACGGTCCCGGGGCGAGGCAGCGCGAGGAACTCGGGTTTCAAGGCACCCGAGGCGGCCTGTATTTGATTGGTGGTGTTCATTGATAACGTCAAAGAGCTCCTTTGACGCCATCAGTATACGTGTCCACAATCTGGGGTTTCTTCCTATTGCACCCCGCGGCCTGCTTGCTGCGCCACTATGTAAAATGCAGGCTGCTTGTTGCGCTCCCGCTTCTGCCTGCCGCCCGAATCCCACCTAACTTCTCTGCTCAAACTTCTTGACCTGTTTTTCTGCCTTCCGTCTTCCGCCCTTACTCGCCTTCTCGCTGGCGCGGCGATCCCTTTCCGCGATCATCCGCTCCACGTTTATCTGCCAGAATCCATCCCGTTCTTGGTCTGCATACCTCCTGGGGGCATCCGTCTTGGCCCCGATCGCGTAATAAAGATCACGGAGGGTTCGCCGGTCTTTCGCAACCACGCGCTGCACTTCAGACAAAGGAACACGGCTCCAGAGTTCTTCCCGGGCAGCGTCTCGACACCCCAGTTCCATTTTGGCCGCGGCTATTTGCCGTTCCCATTCGAGCCACTGATCCAAGCCAAACTTGAATATGCGATTATCCGGTTTGAAGCCTGTAGCCATGGTGACGTCCTTCCATGTTTTCTTCAGAGTCTCCCCGCACCCGATTGCATGCATGAATGTCGCCAACTCGGCCGGTGTCGGTAGTCGGTTCTTGGTCTTCATTTTTTCCCCTTCGTCTTCTTCGTCTTCCGCGCCTTCTTCGGTTTCGGTGACAGTGTCGCCACGGCCTTGCGGAGTGTATTCATTTCAAGGTGTGAGTAGCGGGCGGTCTGTTTCTCGTCCGCGTGCCCGGCGAGCTTGCGGCGCACGTCGGACGCCACGCCCGCGTTGGCCATGCCCGAGACGAAGAAGTGGCGCAGGCTGTGGAAGCTCTTGCGCGCGACGCTGTGCCCCTGCCCCTGCCGCTCGGTGTTGTCGGTCGCGATGGCGGCCTTGCCCATCACCTCCACGATGAAGGCGGCGGAGAGCCCGGCCCGGCCTCCAATCTCGCGCCCTGCCAGCGTCGGGCAGAGGAACTTGGTTTTCTGCGCTTCGTCGGTGCTAGCGAGCTTGTCGATACGCTTGCGCAACCGATCGTTCATCGGGATCTGCAGTGTCTTCTTCTTCCGGTCGGTCTTCTGCGGCATGAAGACGAGTTTGCCCTCGGCGAAGTCCACCGACTCCCACGTCAGGTTGCAGGCGTCCCCGAGGCGAAGACCGGCGAACGCCCCCAGCAGGATCGCAGTCTCCCAGTCGGTGCCGGCGGCGGTCACGAGCAGGGCGTCGAGTTCGCCCACCGTGAAGGGCGAGCGCTCCTCGTGCACCACCTCGGCGAACTCCAGCATCCCGGCCGGATTGCGCTCCATGGCGCCGGCGCGGATCGCGGTGTTGAAAATCGCCCGCAAGACCTTGGCGTTGAGCGAGACGGTGGCGTTGCTCTTCTGCGCCTTCGCCTCGCGGTCGATAAACCCCTGCACCTCACCGACTCCGATGCTGCGAATGTCGCAGTCGGCGCGGTCCCCGAGGTAGCGGACGAAATCCTCAGCCGGCTTGCGGTAGCGCTCGGCGGTCCTGGGCTTTTTGGTCGTCTTCATGCGCTCAAGCCACGATTTCACGAACACCCGAACCGGGTTCGGCTCCATGCGCTTCCCGGTGAATTGCTCGTAGACGTTGCGCACTACGCGGTCGATCTGCGCGCCGGCCGGAGTCTCAATCGCCAGCGTCGATCCCGCCCCTTCCCAAAGGAAGGCCAGGCGGCGGGCCTCCGCCTCGTTGGTGAGCTTGGTGCTACGGGCGGTCCATGTTCCCTGCGGCTGTTTGAACCGCGCCATCCAGTATTCAGACCCGGGTCGTTTGTAGATGCTCGCCATTGCACCTGTAACAAACTGTAACACGGCAATGATGTCAATACCGTCCACTAACGTCTTTTCCTCATAGGTAAGCGTCTCCTTTCGTAGGCTACGGCCCGTTGCGTCGGTTCGATTCCGACCCGCGCCTCCAAGCTTCTTCTCCCTGAAAATCAGGGACTTAGGCCTGGCCGGAAGGGCCACTGTCAGTGAAAGTGTCAGTAAACGGCGCGCGCCCCATTCCAGGCGCCCACTATTTTCTACTCTCTCGCTGAAACTCGCCCACTGCTCGCTAACGCCCGCAGTTTGAACGGTGCTAGAATTCGGACCCTCCCAAATGAAGCTCCGCTTCACCCTGTTTCGCCACCACGGCGCGATGGAAGTGGCGCTAGCCTATCTGCGCCGTGCAGGTTGAGTTCACAAACCAGTTTCAGAGGGACTTTGCCAAACGCATCGCCGGCACGGCTCTGGATGCCGAATTCGAGGTATTGCTTGATTTTCTGAGTACGGGCGAGGCGTTGCCGACAAAGCACCGGGACCAACCGTTGATCTGCTTGGCCATCGGGGAACCGACGGAAGTCTGCGCCGTGCGGCGCTAGCCCGCGGCGGCACCTTCACGGTTGAGTATTAAGGCGTACGTAAAAGCACCGACCGCTGCTTTCGACTGGTTGCGTCCCACTCGATCAACGGCCACCGAGTTGCTACCCACACCCAGCCTATGACGCCCAAGCTCCGTTCACTTCTTCCGTCGTTCTGCCTGCTCCTGCTTGGAGTCACGGTGATCGCCGCCGAGCCTGCCGCGCCGTACTGGCTCCCCGCCACCAACCACTGGGCCGGCAACACCGGCGGCAAGGGGGGCATCACCGGCGATGTGATCAGCAACATGGTGGTCGATATCGCCGTGCTCAACGCCGGCCAGCTCGGCGACGAGTTCAAGCCCTATGCCCCGCTCGTCATCACCAAGAGCTACTGGGACGAGACCAACTGGGGCGACGGCGCCTACTCCGAGGGCAAACGCGTCAGCAAGGGCGAGTTCTTCAGCGCGAACCTTCCGTTCGACTCGACGACCCGCGACGCGCTCACCGCGACCATCGCCCATCCCAGCCCGCTATCCCGCGACCAGCGCGGCCGGGAAGACCAGGGCATGTCGATCGCCGCGTATCCAGACAACCAACCCTACGTCTCGTTCAGCGACGGCCGCAAAATCGAGTCGATCGCCTACCCGACCGGCCTCGCCTTCGACCACGACGGCTACCTCTGGGTCGCCGACAACGGCCCCGACCAGAACTTCAAGATCTTCACCGTGCCGTCCGCCGCCAACGAAGCGCCGGTTCTCGTCGCCACCTTCGGCGAGACCGGCGGCGTATTCGCTGGTCCGATCCGTGGCGCGGTCGGGCCGCGCCGTTTCTGGGGCCCGCGCGGCGTCGGCTTCGGCGAACAGGGCGAGATCATCGTCGGTTGCAGCGGCATCCCCGGCCAGACGCAGGGCGGCACCGACATCCGCTGGTTCGAAAGCAGCGACACCTCCTCGCTCGCCGCACGCCTCACCACCGCGACACAGAAGCACCTCGCCTTGTCGACCTTCACCCACGTCGCCGACTTCGATCCGACGAGCAACGGCACCAGTCTGCACAACACCGCCATCCGCTACGAGATGGACTACACCAAGGCGCCGGGGCAGAGCTGGCAATTCGCCGCCGTCACGCTCGATGCGTTCCGCTTCCCCGACGACCCTCGCCTCCACATGCCGCTCGAGACGGCCTACTACCGGATCATCGGCGGGAAGCGCTTCCTGTTCGCGACCAGCATGGCCGCCGGATACATGGCCATCTTCCGTTTCGAAGAAGGCAGCGAGATCGCCATCCCCTGCGGCCTCTTCTATTGCTACTACTCTGGCCAGGGCGCCGACTGGGCCGCGGGAAAATACCCCCAATGGACCGCGTCCAGCACCGGCTGGCGCTACCTGTGGCGCGACGCCAACGGCGACGGCCAGGTCGACACCGGCGAGTTCAGCACCTTCTACGTCGCGAACAGCAACTCCGAATGCTACGACGTCGACGCCGACGGAAACCTTTGGATGGGCGGAGGCCTGTCCGAGTACAACTCGTACTTCGACGGCGGTGGCAACTGGGTCATTCCCTGCACCGGCGTCGGCGAACATGGCGTGCCGATCTACGCTCTCGGCGCCATCGAGAAGCTCGATGTACCCTCGAACCTGCTCCTGCCCCAAGACCGCGAGATTTCCCGCGCGCCCACGCGGTTCCGTTACCTGCCCGCGACCGACACGCTCTTCCTCGGCGCCGGGTTGGGCCCTTGGTACACCCAGCGCATCTACGTCCTCGACGGTTACCGCCATTCCGGTCAGCCGACGCTGCGGTGCATGATCGACGTCGGTTTCGACAGCAACGGGCAGACCGAAATCCACCTCGACCAAGGCACCGAACTGATGGTGCTGCCCTGGTCCTTCGCCGCCGACAACGACTACGTCTATGTTGCCACCCTCACCGGCGGCCGCGACGCCCGGGCCCGCGGCGAGATCACCATCTACAGCGCGCACGACGGCCACGAGGTGGGCTGGCTCCGCCCCGATCCCGGTGCGAACTGGTTCTGCGGCGCCACCGACCTCGTCGTCGGCATCCAAGTCGCCACCCGCACCGACGGCACGCGCGTCATCTGCCTCGAGGACAACGGGGGCGCCAAGGTCATGGTCTACCACTGGAATCCGCAGGACTCCGGCCCCGCGGTGCAGCTCCAGTCGGTCTCCATTGACCAAGCACAAGTAAACCTCGTCTTCGGCCCGACCGTGAGCAACCGCCTCTACGACGTGTACGCGTCCACCGATCTCGCCGCTAACACCTGGACCAAGCTCAACACCGAGCCGATCACCGGCACCGGCAACAACCTCGAATACGTCGACACCGCCGCCGCCAGCCCACGCAAGTTCTACCGCCTCCAGATCGCCACGCCGGTCGCACCCACGCCGTAACGCAAGCGCCGGACCGCCCTGCAAACTCACCGAATCGATCGGCTGTGTCCGTCTCCGGTGGCCCCGTGGGACCGGTCTCCGACCGGTCTCGCTGGACGAGAGCCGCAGAAGACGGCGCAAGCAGGTGGTGTCCAGTCGGAGACAGGACCTACGGGGCGCTGATCCGTCCGGTGAAGCGGGCCCATTGCTTGCACGAGCCTCGATCAACGACGAAGCCCGGGGCTTTCGCCTCGGGCTTCGTTGTGGCCAGGACTCTTGTTCCGCTCAGGCCGGCGGCAGCGCGGTCGAAGCGATGTGCAGGTCCTTGAGCTGTTTGACCGTGGGCACCGAGGGACTCTGCGTCATGAGGCACTGGCCCTTCTGCGTCTTGGGGAAGGCGATCACATCGCGGATGCTGGAGGTGCCGCAGAGGATCGTCACCAGGCGGTCCAGACCGAGGGCGATGCCGCCATGCGGGGGCGCGCCGTACTTGAAGGCGTTGAGCATGTAGCCGAAACGGCTCTCGACCATGTCGGCCGGGATCTTGAGCACGTCCTCGAAGACCTTCTTCTGGAGCACCGGATTATGGATTCGGATCGAGCCGCCGCCCAGCTCCACGCCGTTGAGCACGATGTCGTAGTGCTGACCGCGCACGGCGTGCGGGTTCGAGTCGAGCAGCGCGATGTCCTCCTCCACCGGCGAGGTGAAGGGATGATGCGTCGATCCGAAGCGCTTGGCCTCCTCGTCGTAGCTCATCAACGGGAAATCGATAACCCAGAGGAAATTGAACTGATCGGCCGGGATGGTGAGCACGCCGCGCTTCTGGAGCAGTTGGCTGCAATCGAGACGGCAGCGGCCAAGGATGGCGCAGGCCTTCTCCCAGCCGGCCGCGGCGAAGAAGACGATGTCGCCGTCCTCGATGGCCAACTGTTGCTTGAGCGCGGCCTTCTCGGCATCGGTGAAGAACTTCACGATCGGAGACTTCCATTCGCCCTTCTCGGCCTTGATGAAGGCCAGGCCCTTGGCACCGAGCGTCTTCGCGGTCTCTTCGAGCGCGGAGAGTTCGCCCTGGGTGATGTCCGCGAGCTTCTTGGCGTTGAAAGCCTTGATCACCCCGCCGCTGGCGACGGTGGACTGGAAGACCTTGAAGGCGGAGGTGCGGAACGTCTCGGTGAGGTCGACAAGCTCCATCGCGAAACGCGTGTCCGGCTTGTCCACACCGTAGCGATTCATCGCCTCGGTGAACTTCATGCGCGGGAACGGCGTGGGCACGTCCATCCCCTTCACATCCTTCCAGATCTTCTTCAGCAGGCCCTCGATGAGCGCGTAGATGTCCTCGCGGTCGATGAACGAGGCCTCGACGTCCACCTGCGTGAACTCGGGCTGGCGGTCGGCGCGCAGGTCCTCGTCGCGGAAGCAGCGGGCGATCTGGAAATACTTCTCGAAGCCGGCGACCATCAGGATCTGCTTAAACTGCTGGGGCGACTGCGGCAGCGCGTAGCACTGACCCGGATTCACGCGGGAAGGCACGAGGTACTCGCGGGCGCCTTCCGGGGTGCTCTTGAAGAGCAGCGGGGTCTCGATCTCGAGAAAACCCTGGCCGTCCATGAAGTTGCGGATCGTGCGCGTGGTCGAGTAGCGCGTCATGATGCCGTTCTTCATGCGCGGGCGGCGCAGGTCGAGGTAACGGTAGCTCAGGCGCAGGTCCTCGTTGACCTTGTCACCGTTAAGGTCGTCGAGCGGGAACGGGGGCGTCTCGGAAAGATTGTGGACGGTGAGCGCGAGCACCTGCAGCTCCACCTCGCCGGTGGGCAGCGTCTTGTTCATCATCTCCTCGGGGCGCAGCTCGACCTCGCCGGTGAGCGTCACCACCGACTCGGGGCGCAGGGTGATCGCCAGGGCGCCCAGCTCCGCGCTGGCCTTGGGATTGAGCTTCACCTGCGTCACTCCGGCGCGATCGCGCAGGTCAATGAAGAGGATGCCGCCGTGGTCGCGGATGGAGTCGACCCAGCCCGACAGGGTAACCTTCTGACCGACGTCGGCGCGGGTGATCTGGGCACAGGTATGCGTACGCTTCATGGTAAGGGTCGGTCACGAAACGGCCCCCTGTGCCGCTGGGCAATCCCAATCTGGAAGGGGCTCTCACTGAATACCTCGTTTCCTTTGCGCAGGGAGCCCAACTTGCGCCCCCTGCCAGGCCCCCGCCTATCGCCCCACCTCCATCTTCAACAAAAACGCTTTCCCTTCCGCGCCCACCTCGCTCAGATTTCTACCCTACAAACCACCCCAGCGCGCCGGCACCCCGCCACCCCCGCGCCACACCGCCCCCGACATGGACAACGTCAAATACCTCCTGCCCGAGACCGATATTCCGACCGCCTGGTACAACATCGCGGCCGATGTGCCCCCGGCCCCCGCCGTGCTGCATCCCGGAACCATGAAGCCCATCGGGCCGGCCGATCTGGCACCGCTTTTCCCGATGGCCGTCATCGAACAGGAGGTCTCCACCGACCGCTGGATTCCCATCCCTGAGGAAGTCCGCGACATTTATCGCCAATGGCGCCCCACCCCGCTCTACCGCGCCCGCCGCCTCGAGCAGTTCCTCGGCACCCCCGCACACATCTACTACAAGAACGAGGGCGTCTCCCCCGCCGGTTCCCACAAACCCAACACCGCCATCGCGCAGGCCTACTACAACAAGCGCGAAGGCGTGAAACGCATCATCACCGAGACCGGCGCGGGCCAGTGGGGCTCCTCGCTCTCGTTTGCCGGCGCGCTCTTCGGTCTGGAGATCCTCGTCTACATGGTGAAGGTCAGCTACGGCCAGAAGCCCTATCGCCGAGGCCTGATGGAGACCTGGGGAGGCCGCGTCATCTCCAGCCCTTCCGACACCACCGCCTGCGGCCGCGCCATCCTCGCGCGCGATCCCAACTGCTCGGGTTCGCTCGGTATCGCCATCTCCGAGGCTGTCGAGGTCGCCGCCCAGGATCCGGACGCCAAGTACGCTCTCGGCTCCGTGCTCAACCACGTGATGCTCCACCAGACCGTCATCGGGCAGGAAGCACTCAAGCAGCTCGAACTAGCCAACGACTATCCCGACATCGTCATCGGCTGCTCGGGCGGCGGCAGCAACTTCGCCGGCATTGCCTTCCCCTTCCTCGGCAAGAAGCTGCGCGGCGAACGCGACGTGCGCATCATCGCCGTCGAACCCGCCTCCTGCCCTTCTCTGACCAAGGGCAAGTACGCCTACGACTTCGGCGACACCGCCCACCTCACCCCGCTGGTGAAGATGCATACCCTCGGCAGCACCTTCGTGCCCGAGGGCATCCATGCCGGCGGCCTGCGCTACCACGGCATGGCCCCTCTGGTCTCCCATGTCACCAACCTGGGCCACGTCGAGCCCCGCGCCTACCACCAGAACCCCTGCTTCGAGGCCGGCGTCACCTTCGCCCGTACCGAGGGCATCCTCCCCGCCCCGGAGAGCACCCACGCCATCCGCGCGGCCATCGACGAGGCTCTGCGCTGCAAGCGCGAGGGCAGGGCCCAGACCATCCTCTTCAACCTCTCCGGACACGGCCACTTCGACGTCCCAGCGTATCAAGACTATCGCGCCGGCAAGCTCATCGACCATGAGTACAGCCACGAGGAGGTCGCCATGGCCCTCTCCGGCCTGCCCTCCGTCTCCTGAAACCCGCAGGGTCCGCACTTCTCCGGCCGGCCGGCGCCCTGTGGCACCGCCGGCCGTTTTGTTTTGCGCACCGAGCTCCCGATAGGACCGACCGTTCGAATCAACAAGACGCGAGTGAGCGCCGCCCCGGCCCCCCATGGGCGGCGTTGTGAGGAAATCGTTACTGTATCGCTCGCCCCCCCGGCGCCTCTTGACCCCGCCACGCTTCGCCATCACGAACGCCGTCGGCCCCCCGAATTCGCACTCCGGCACCACTGCAGCATAATCACTTCCCAAGCACCCCAATGCCGCCCCCCTCGCCCATCCTGTGTTCCCGTCAAACCCTATGAACCCCATGGCTCTTCTCTGCCTGGCCCTGCTCGCTGCCCCGCTTGTCACGCTGGCCGAGCTCCCGCCTGCGAAGGTCGAGCTGCAATTCCTCCGGGGCGATCGGACACTCATCGAAGCCCTGATCGCGGAGGCTGGTGGGGTGAAAACGGACACGGCGGCCCGGTTTCTCGGCCATGCCGCCGCCACTGGCGACATCGCGTTGCTTGAACGCCTCCTGGCGCTGGGCGTGCCTCCCGACCTAGTGATCCAAAAAGGAGACGGTGCCGGCCAAAACGCGCTGATGTGGGCCGCAGGATATGGATGCGTCCCCTCGATCGAATTGCTCCTCCGGAAAGGGGCCAAAGGTAACGCCATCGGCAGCTTCCATAACGCCTCCGGCGGGAATTCACTCGCGGCGCTTCGAGGAGCGGTGGCCAGTGGATCGGTCGAGTCCGTGCGATGCCTGCTTGAGGCCGGCGCGGATCCCAATGTCATGGGCGGCAGTGTGATGACCCTGGCGGACGAAAACGGCGAGAGCGAAATGCTGCAACTGCTCCACTCGCACGGGGGACGCTTGCCGGTGCCGCCGGCGACCACGAGAACCGTGCCCCCCGGTGCCGGTCCGGCGGCATGGCGCGAAGTGGGGCTGGCCGAGTTGCTGCCCACCACCGACCAGACGGCCCCCGCCCCAGAGGGAAACGGGCGTTGCCGCCTGGCCATCATCGCGGATTCCCCGAATCTCGCCGCCGCAGACCTGCTCGCGGCGAGACTCTCCCAGTCTCCGAACATCGATCTGGTCGAGCGCCAGGAACTCGACCGCATCCTCGCGGAGCGGAAGCTGGATCGACTATTCGCCACCAGTGCCGAAAACGCCGCCCATGTAGGGACATGGCTGCAAGCCGACGCCCTCGTACTAGTCCGTACCCGGCAGGTGGCCGATCATGCGGTGATCGAAACCAGCTTCGTGCGAGTGCTCCCCGGCGTGGTGCTCAATTTGGCGTACAGTGCGGCACCCTTGACCGTTCCGGCAGCCTGGGCCGGCATCATTTCACAGCAGGTACCCTCGCTTGCCGCAAAGGCCCTCAGCAAGGACGCCATCGCGCTGGCGGTCTTGGAGTGCACCGAGTGGTGTCACAGCCCGTCGATCGCAGCCTCGAACAAACTATCGCCGTATTACTTCGCGCACGACTCGGCCGCGATCCTCGTTTCATCCTGCTCGAGCGTGAAGAGATGGAGAAGGTGGCGTTCGAGAACAGCCAAGGATCACGCTTCTGGACCGCTGGATACCTCGTGGATCCGGAGCTCGATGTCGCCCTCGACCAAAGTGGCAAATTCCAGCTCACCCTGCGTCTGCAGCCCGCCCGCGGTCACGAGCCGATTGTAGTATCGGCCATCGGCGAGAAGACAGCCCCTTGGGCGATCATCGAAGAACTCCTGCAACTCATCCATGCCCGTCTCGGCGACAGCGTGTCCCCGCCCTCCTTCGATCCCCCGGGAAGAAGCTGCCCGGTTCCATGAGGAAGCGGAGTGGGCATTGGCCGCCGGTTTTCCGAAACGCGCTTCTGCCACCGCCGAGTCGGCGTGGGCCCTCGGGCGCTGCGACTCCGGAATCGCAAGGCTGCGAGTGCGTGCCGCCTTCGGCGAAGTCCGGGAACTGATTCTGCGCGACGACCCCGCCCTGGCCTCCTCATGGCTCGAGCGGGCCAATCAGGGCGTGGACGCCTGGCGTGAAGGCCTGCAAATCGAACCAGTTCGGAACGACACCATCCAGCAACGTCAATGGATCGAGCTATTCCCCGAAGTTGCCGATGGCCTGCTCCAAGCGTCGCTCGCGGTGGGCTCGGCCTCCGCCCAGATAGAGGAGCACGCCGCCCTGGCACGCCTCCACGAATCCTTTGCCGAAGCGTTACGCGAGGCCCGGCAGGTCGCAGAACACCAGCCGCCCGAATCGGCATTGCTCGCCCTTGTATCCTTAGTCCAGGGGCGGACCGCTCGGGTAACCATCGCCAATCCCGATGAACAGTTGGCGGTTCTACGCGAGCTTTTCAGCCGCCACTTTCCGCAAGACGACGACAAAGTTCGGATGCAGATCCGCACGGCGTTCCGTTGGAGGCGTGCGAGCGCATCCCTCCCAAGTTCCCTGCAATCGAAACGTGGCCTCAACCGGCAGCTACCCCGCAACGAGCCCCTTGAGCGACACGTCATCGCCTTGCTGCGCGCCCTCGGAACACCAGAAGACCGTTTCCTTGCAGAGTCGATCTCACTGGAACCACGCCACTGGGTCCGTTCCGTCGCGGATGCATCGCGGGTCATGGAATGTTTCTGGGCAATGCGCGACCTGCTGGCCACCGATGGAGCGCTCTTTGAGCAATATCTGGAGTTCTTCAACGTGGTGCGGGGCCAGGAACCGGACCCGGAATGTAAGCGCATCTACCGCGTACGGCTCCCCGAAGCCCTCCTGCCGCAGTCCACCCCGCCGATGGAAATCACGGACCACGAATTCTCCCGACTCCTGTTCATTCATCTGATCGCCCATGCCCCCCGCAGCCACCCGGGCTTCGAAAGCCTGTTACACTTTTCCTCCTACACGCGGGAGCAGATCCTTGAGCTCCAGACTGCAATCAAGTACTACGCCGCCCGAACCGGCACGAGCCTGCGTTCGCTCCAGCCGCGCACCCGCAACGGGCTCATGAACGTCCCGGCGGAGACAGCCCAACCGTCTCCCGACGGAATCCGTGCGCCCACAACCATGCCCACTCCGGCATCCAACGTGACAGCGGGGGCGTTGCCGGTCACACGGTTCATCCTACCTGCACAGCTTCCGCGGCTGCATCTGCTCGCCGGATCCTTCCATTGGGAGAACGACCGGCTCTGGTTTCTCGCCTCCTCGTCGGCCGGCGAAACGCACCCCTTCAAGACCAACTGGCACCTTTTCGCCTACACGCCCGATGGCGCCCGGGTGGAACGGTTCGATCTGCCGGCTGGGCCTGAACCAATCGGCAATGATCCCCAGGCCCGCCTCACCATCTCGCCCACCCATTTCATTGTAGACGCCAAGAACGCATTCTTGGCGATCTGTGACCGCAATACGATGCGCTGGGCTCAATATCCCGAGATCAAATCGGCACTCACCGTCCAATCACTCCTGGACGGCGACGCCCTCTACTTGGTCACCGACCAGGGCAAAGCCTTCGTGCGCTTCGATCTGAGGCTCCGCCGGGCCGAGGTGCTGGCGAGCACCCAGCGCCATCCCAGCCAGAGCCCACTCGACCAGCCCGGCCTCGGATTCAACCGGGTCTGGAAAAATAGAGCCAACGAGATTGCCGTGGCAGCGCTCATCGACCCAACAAATCCCCCGCTCTCCTTCGTTACGGTCGCAGCCTGGTCGTCCGACACCACGCAGTGGCGACTGGTGGAAACCAACCAGCCGAAGACCGCACTCAACCAACCCGTGAGGGAAACCGGCGCGCTGCAACCAGCCGGCATATTGTTCGGGATAAGCCGCCCCATTCCCATCCGCGACGGGCAAGGTTTTGTCCAGTTCAGGCCGCTCTTCCCCCCGTCCAGCGATCGCGCCGTCAACAACGACCTCTACCTCCGGATTCGAGACCAATCCAATGCTCCGATCGAATTGCCGATCAGCTTCTCTCTACCGGACGGGCTTTCGCTGGTCCCGCCACGCGTCGGAATAACGACGCTGCCAATCCCGATCGACAGCGGCTTCGCCAGTCCAAGCGTCTGGGTATTCCCGATCACCAACGGCCCCGGATTCTGGGTACTTCCGACCCGGGAGATGGAAGCCTATCTCGCGGCTCGGCGCGCCCGCCAGGCCGGCGCTCCCAGATGACGTTGGCCACCGGACTCCCTCCTCCACTCCCCTTTTTCCTCTTTGACCACGCCCGGCACCGGCCCCAAAAACACCCCACGTGACTTCCGCCCACGCACCGGGCGCCCGCCACCCCTATCCATGTCCTGGAACCGCAAACACCTAATCGGCATCGAAGAGCTCAACCGCGACGAGATCGAGACCATCCTCGGCACCGCGGCCAGCATCCGCCACCTCCTCGATCACGGCGCCAAGAAGATCGGCGCACTTCGCGGCAAAACCGTCGTCAACCTCTTCCTTGAGCCGAGCACGCGCACTCGCCTCGCCTTCGAGACCGCCGCCAAGCGCCTGGGCGCCGACGTGGTCTCCTTCGACGCCGCCGCCAGCTCCACCGCCAAGGGCGAGACCCTGCGCGACACCGCCCAGAACATCCAGGCCCTGGGCGTCGACATGATGGTGCTGCGCCACGCCTCAGCCGGCGCCCCGCTCTACCTGAGCGCCCGCCTGGATATCCCGGTGATCAACGCCGGCGACGGCGCCCACGAGCACCCCAGCCAGGCCCTTCTGGACGCCTACACCATCCGCGAACGACTCACCCACCTCACTGGCCGCAAGGTCTGCATCTTGGGCGACGTGCTCTTTAGCCGCGTGGCGCGCTCCAACATCTGGCTGCTCACCAAACTCGGCGCCAAGGTCACCATCGTCGGCCCCTCCACCCTCGTGCCCCACTGGTTTGTCGGCATGGGCGTCGAGGTGTCCCACAACCTCAAGGCCGCCCTGGCCGACGCCGACGTCGTCATGCTCTTGCGCATCCAGCATGAGCGCCAGGACTCCTCCCACTTCCCCTCGCTGGGCGAATACACCAGCATGTTCGGGCTCAACAAGACCCGCGCCAGCTGGCTCAGCCCCCACGCCATCATCATGCACCCGGGCCCGATCAACCGCGGCGTCGAAATCGACAGCGACCTGGCCGACTCCGATCGCTCCGTGATCCTAGAGCAGGTGACCAACGGCATAGCCGTGCGCATGGCCATCCTCTACCTCTGCTCCGGCGGCGACCCCGAGAAGGTTGCCCACTTCGCCGAGTAACCCCGCCGCCCTCCACCTTTCGCCTCCCGGCCCGCTCCCATGCCGAAATACCTCTGGATCTCCCGCGCCCACGTCATCGACCCCGCCTCCAAGCGCGACGCCGAGGGCGACCTCTTCGCCATCGACGGCAAAATGGTCGCCAAACTCACCGTCGAGCAAAAGAAGAAGGCCCAGAAGATCGACGCCCGCGGCCTCGTCGCCAGTCCCGGCTTCGTGGACATCCACGTCCACTTCCGCGAGCCCGGCCAGACGCACAAGGAGACCATCGAAACCGGCACCCGTGCGGCCGCCGCCGGCGGCTTCACCACCTGCGTGTGCATGCCCAACACCTCGCCCGTGGTCGACCACGCCGGAACCGTCCAATTCATCCAGGACGCCATCGAGCGCTCCGCCATCATCCACGTCTACCCCACCGGCTGCATCACCGTCGGCCAGAAGGGCCAGACCCTCGCCCCCATCGGCTCCCTGGCGCGCGCCGGCTGCGTGGCCATCACCGACGACGGCCTCTGTGTGCAGAACAACGAGCTCATGCGACGGGCCGTCGAATACGCCAAGATGTTCGGCATCCCCGTCATGGACCATTGCCAGGACGCCGCCATGACGCAGGGCGCCGTCATGAACGAGGGCTTCATGTCGACCAAGCTCGGCCTGCGCGGCTGGCCCAACGCCGCCGAAGACATCATTGTGGCGCGCAACGTCGTCCTGGCCGCCTATGCCGGCCATCAGATCCACCTTCAGCACATCAGCTCCAAGTACTCCGTGGAGCTGATCCGCCGCGCCAAGGGCCGCGGCGTGCCGATCACCGCCGAGGGCACCCCCCACCACATCGCCCTCACCGACTCCGCGGTCGCCGGCTACGACACCCACTTCAAGATGAACCCGCCGCTGCGCATCGAGGAGGACCGCAAGGCCATCATCGAAGGGCTGCGCGACGGCACCCTCGACTGCCTGGCCACCGACCACGCCCCGCACACCAACTACGAGAAGGACAAGGAGTTTGACCACGCCCCCTTTGGCATCCTCGGCCTGGAGACGGCGCTCCCCATCTGCCTGCAGGTTCTCGTGCGCGAGAGCCGCTTCACCCTGCGCCGGCTCGTCGAGCTGATGACGAGCAAACCCGCGGAGGTGCTTAAGCTACCCGCCGGTACCCTCGCCCCGGACGCCGTCGCCGACATCACCCTTTTCGATCCCGACGAGGAGTGGACGTACGACGCCCTGAAGGGCTTCAGCAAGTCGTCCAATTCCCCCTGGCACGGTCAGAAGCTGCGCGGCAAGGTGCGCGCCACCATCGTCGCCGGCCAAGTGGTCTATCAGGACGGCAAAATCGTCGCCTAAACCGGCGACCGTGGCGCAGGCCTCCGTGCCTGCGCTACCGCGCCCAGCAGGCCCGGAGGCGTGTGCCCCGCTTGGGGCCTCCTGCTCCTGCAGCGCCGGGTAGGCGTAGCAAGCGACTCCCCTACACGCCTCAGACTCCGGCCGCGCAGGGTGGGCGATCCTCCCGGCGAGCCGCCTTTTCCCGGGAGCCCGTCCTGAAAAAGCCGGCCACAGCCGGCGATGACTCACCCCTCCATCACTGCGGCGAAACACACGTCGAAGAGATCCGGGTCAAAGTGGGTCGCGCGCTCGCGCTTCATCTCCAAAATCACCCGCTCGTCCGTCCAGGCCTCCTTGTAGGCGCGCTGCGAACGCAACGCGTCGAACACGTCCGCGATGGCCACCACCCGCGCCTCAAGCGAAATCTCCTTGCCGGCCAGTCCGTGCGGATAGCCCGTGCCATCCCAGCACTCGTGGTGGCTGAGCGCCACGTCCGCGGCGCAGCGGATCTCCGGCCACTCGCTGCCGTCAAGCAATTGGTGTCCAATCACCGGATGCAAGCGCACGGCCGCCAGCTCCTTGGCGCTGAGCCGGCCGTTGCGGTGCAGCACCTCCCGCGAGACGCCGATCTTGCCCAGATCGTGCAGCCCGGCGGCGATCCGGATCCGCTCCACGCGGGCGGCGGGCAGGCCTAGGCGGCCGGCCAGCGCGGCAGCAGCCACGCTCACCCGCTCCTGATGTCCGGCCAGGTCGGGATCGAACGCCTCGCAGGTGGCCCGCAACCGCTGCACCATCTCCTGCCAAGGATACTGGAAGGCCTTGGTCTTCATGGCCGGCTGCTCCTGGAGCCATCCCCCGGGGCGGCAGCCAACCGGGTGGCACGCCGGGCCTCCTTGTTGCGGTAGAGCTCGTTGTCGGCCGCGGCCAACAATTCGTCGAGGGAGCGACGCTCGTCGTGTCCGAGGATCAACATGCCGGCGCTCGATTCGAGGCGGAAGGGCGAGAGCCCGTGGGCGTTGCGCACGGCCAGCAGCTGCTGCAGGCTAGCCAACGCCTCGGGGGCCGAGCCGGGATGGGTTTCGATCCCCATCGCCAAAAACTCATCACCGCCGAGCCGGGCGAACAGGCCGCCCTTGCGGAAGGCGTTGCGCAACAGCGTGGCGAACTCGACTAGGGCCGCATCGCCACTGGCATGACCATGGGTGTCGTTGATCTGCTTGAAGCGGTCCAAATCGAAACAGGCGATATAGCCCAGCGCCTCGCCGGTACGCACCTGCTGGAGAATGTCGGGATTGAGGGTATTGAAGCCGCGGCGGTTGTAGAGGCCGGTGAGTTCGTCGAGCACGGCGAGTTGGCGCAGCGTCTGTTGAAGGCGCGAGCGCTCGATGCTGTAGACAATCGAACGGTCCAGCGCCGCGGCGGTGCACTGCCCCTTCACCAGATAGTCCTGGGCCCCGGCCTGCACGGCCTTCAACCCCACTTCGTCGTCGTCGGTGGCGGTAAGCACCACCACCGGCACGCCCCGGGCCGTCTCCAGCACACGGGTGAGGGTGACCAGCTCGCTGCTGTCGCCGAGGTTGAGATCGAGCAGAATCGTGTCGAAATCTCGGTTACGCAGCAGATCCAGGGCCGCCGCGAGACTGCCTCGCCACTCGAAGTGATAGGTGCAGTGCGTCGAGTTCATGAGCATCCGTTCGACGATCTTGGCGATCATCGGCACGTCCTCGACCAGGAGGATATTGATGTCCAGGTGGACCCCGGAACCGACCGGAGGGAGGCTCATGGAGCGGGGCGCGGGGCGGACGCCTCGGTGGGCGCGTCGTTGATGATGCGGGGGGTGAGGAAGAAGATGAGCTCGGTGCGCTCGGCCAACTTGCTGGTGGAGGTGAAGGCCTTGCCCAGCAGCGGAATGTCGCCGAGCAGGGGCACCTTGCGGCGGGTCGAGGTGGAGGAATCCTGCACCAGGCCGCCCATGATAATCGTGGCCCCGTCGCGTACCCGCACGATCGAGGAGGCCTGCCGGATGTCGATGACCGGGGCGTTGGTGTTGCCGGTCGCCGAGGTCTCGGTACGCACCAGACGGCTGACGGCCGGGGTAATGTCGAGCGTGACCAGGCCGTCGGCCGAGATCTGCGGGGTGATGGAGAGCACCGTGCCAACGGTGATCGTCTGAATCGATTCGTTGGTGGAGATGACCGGCGGGCTGCCCGGCGACTGAGTGATCTGGGTGACAAAGACGGGCAAATCCTGGCCGATACGGACCACGGCGGGCTGGTTGTTGAGCGTGCGCAAACGCGGCTTGGACACGATCTTCAGGTTTCCCTGCTGTTTGAGGGCGTCGAGCACGGCCGTGATGCTGCCGCGTTGATGCTGGATGCGAATGCCCGGGGCGGGCGCCAGACCACCAAAGACGGGCGACTGCACGATGAGGCCACCAGCACCCGGCAGGGTGAGCTGACCGGGGATGGTGTTGAAGGAGGTGTCGAGGCTCTGGGAGACCTTCTGCCAGTTGATGCCCAGTTGGCTGCTGTTGTTGAGGGCCACCTCGTAGATTTCGACCTCGAGGTCGACCTGGCGCACAATGCTCTGGGTGACGTTGGCCAAGTAGTCGGCAATCGTCTGAATGTTACGGTGACGATCACGCACCAGGATGGTGCCCGAAAGGCTGTTGACCGTGAACGAACCGGTCTCGGAAACCAGCGCCTTGAGCTGCTCGGAAAGCTCGCCCCAGAAATTGATGGTCGAAGTATTGGTGACCGTCATGGTCGAACCCTCGGAACCGCTGGCCCCTCCCCCGCCGCCGCTGGCACCCGAGCCGCCCCCCGAGCCGCCGCCAGAGCCAGCCGAGCTGATCTGCACCGCGTTGGACCCCTGGCCGGAACGGGTGGACTGGATGTAGTCGACCTGGAACAACCGGGCCTCGCGGTTGCGCACGCGCAAGAGCCGGCCGTCCTGCACGAAGTAGTAGCCGTTGGCGTCGAGCAGCGCCTGCATGGCGAAATCCAGCGGCAGATCGCGGAACTCGACGGTGACCTCGCCCTCGACGTCGAGGTCGGGCACGATATTGAGATTATTGGCACGCGCGAAGAGCGCCAGGGCCTGTTTGATCGGCACGGCGTCGGCGCGGAAGCTGAACAGAGTCGCGGGCACCGCCGCGGGGACTCCGGCCACGGAAGGCCCTCCCGCGACAAACGCGGCAGGGGCAATCGGCCCCGCTAGCGCAGCGGCGTCCGGAGCGGCATCCGCCACCGGCGCGGCGGGGACAGCCGGGGCGACCTCCTCGGCCACGGCTAGGCCGACCAACAAGGGAGCCGCAAGCAGGAGAGCTCGGAGAAAGAGGAGCGGGCGCGTGTTCATGGGGAAAGCGGAAGCTGCGGGCCGGGGGCCGAGGTTGTGACGACCCACTCCTGCCCGACGGGCAAAAACGAGCGGGCGCCGGCATGGCGAATCCAGGCGCCTTCGACGGCGGCCGTTTCGACAGTGAAGCGTTCGACCGCATCGCCAGGTTGGCAGATGCGACCATTGAGAAGCAGGTAGACGGCCGCGCCCTGCACCCATACGGCGGAAAGGCGCAGCCGTTCCACCACCTCGACCGCGGTGCCGACCGCCACCGGTCGGAGCACCACCGGTTTGGGCGGCAGCGCAAAGGGATCGCGTACGGTCGAAGGGATGACGAGGGCCTTGAGCGCCGCAGCGACGGAGAGTCGCGAAGGGGCCTCCCCTTCCGCCGAAGTCTCAGGCGCAGATTCATCCACGACGGCCGGCTCGCCGTGAGCCACCGGCGCCGGATAGCTGGTCTCGGGGAACAGGACCGGCCAGGCCACACCTCCGAGGGCGACCAGCGCGAGCACCGCGACGAACCAGGGGTTATTAAGGAGCTTTCTCATCGGGGGCACGGAGGGCGTAGCGCACGCCAAATTCGACACTGAGGCGGGCCTGTTCATCGGCCCGCACGGTGAGCCGTGTGAGGCTCCCGCTCTTGCCGGCCGGCGGCAAATCGTCGAGGAGCTTGAGCAGCGAGGCGAATGCGGCGGGGTTGCCCGCAGCAGGCACTAACCGACCGCGGACGCTGCGGTACCGGAGCACCGGATCGGAGCCGGCTGGCTCGTTCTCCGGGTCGACGGCGTGGAGCGTGGCCTCCCAGCCCAGAGCGGTGGCGGCAGCGCGCATCGCGGCCAACTGCGCGGCGAATTCCTCCGGCGACTGCACAAGCACCTGCGCCAGACGAGCGACGGACTCGGCCGCCTCGACCGCCTGAGCATCGGAACACTCGAGCCGCAGATCGGAGATCGCCTGCTCCAGGTCGACAACCGGCTGGGAAGCGGCGCGCACCTGGCCGCTTTGCCACCCGAGCACCACCTGGCTCCAGCCGGCCAACACGAACAGGCCGAGCACGGGCACCACCAGTGGCAGGGCGTAGAGCGTGCGTCCCAACCGGCCCGCATCGGGCCAACCCGGGATCACCGTCAGGAAGTTCCAGCCAGCGCGCGCAGCGGCGAGGAGCTTAGTTTTCAAAGAGTAGGCCCTCCAGGGTGAAGCGTTGCAGGCTGGTGGCCGCGGAACCGCCGCCAAAGGAGGCGCGCCCGGCCCCCCCTTGGTTCTCGAGGAAACGGATGCGCAGCGGTCCCTTGGCCAGATGCCGCTGCAGGGCACCGACCGCCTCCCGGGCCGATTCGTCGTCGCCGGAGATCTGGCCCTCACACAGGAACGACCACGAGCTATTCTCCTCGCTCCATTTCGCCGTAAAGGAGGTAAGGTGGGCGTCGGCCGGCAACACGCCGGCCAGATGGGCGAGCAGGCGGGCCGGCACGGGGGGCAGGACCGCGGTCGCCAGGCGCTGCCGGAGCGCGGCCTCAGCCGCCACCGACTGGTTGCGCGTCGCGAGGCGGTCCCTTGTGGCCTCCAAATCGGGGGCGCGGACCTGCAACGCCTCCAGCCGTTGCCGCTCCTCCTGCCAGCGGCGGTTGGCATCCCAGAGATTGGCCCCGAGGGCGGCCAACGCCAGCCAACCGGCGGCGATAAGCCCCACGCGGATGAAGCGGTCGCGGCGTTTGCGCTGGATGTATCCGGCGATGAGGTTGACGGGATGGGTGCGCGCCACGCGGGCCGCGCTCTGGACCCACTCGTCGGGCTGGGTGGGCAACACCATCACCATCTTGCCCGCGCCGCATTTGGCGCTCACCTCTTCGCTGGCCCGGCCGGTGCGGGTGGCCAGCCAGATACGATCGACGGAGACGTTGAACTGCTGTTTCGCGTAAAGCAGCGAGCGGTTGATCTCGATGGCCACGCGCGCCGGGGCCTCCTCGGGGATGCGAGAATGGTGCGGGTAAACAGCACCGGCCCGCCGGCCTGCGCCACGACGATGACGGTGGCATCGGCGACCTCGGCGGCCACCAACGCGGGCATACCGCGGGGAATCGGGAAACCGCCCATCTCGCGCTGCACCGGAACCACCATCGGCAGGATACGGGTGAGATCCAGCCGCCGGAAGAGGAAGACCCGGCGCAACTGGTCGTAGAACTCCTGCGCCATGAGGTGCAGGATCCACGTGCGCTCCTCCTTGGGACCGACCGCCGGCTGGGCCACCCAAAGCACCCGCCCGTGCTCCTTCACATAGCGGTCCACGCGGCTCTGCAAATACGCCTTGGTGGCGCCCGGGGAGAAGGAGGGGGCCGTCTCGGCCTGGTGGCCGAAGGCCTCGCCCTCGAAGACGAGGAAGGTGTCGGTACCCAAGAACTTCAGTTCGGCCAACGCGGTGTCTAGGGCGGCGGCGAACTCCTCGACGGTGCGCACGGGGGCCGGGCTGCTCCAGCGGCCCAACGTCTTGCGCTGGCGCATCACGCCCAGGTGCAGGGTGCCGCGCAACCAGACGATGCCGAGCTGGTCGCGGTTGCTGCGCGAGGGCTTGCGGCGCCCCGAAGTCCCGGTAGCCGGGGCGCTCTCGGCCGGGCCGGGCTCCATGGCAAAATCCGGCACAAAACCGCCCGGTTCAGGCGGCACAAAACCGCCGGGCTCGGGGGGCACGAAGTTTCCGGGTTCGCTCATTGGGGAATCCAGTTCGTGCCGTCGAAGTCGAAGGTCCGACCGACCGCCGCGACAACGTAGGTGTAGTTCAAGGTGCCGCCGGAGGCGTCGCTGTAGAGGTTGAGCCGGGTGCGCGGGAACAGGCCGGTGAGCACCACACTGCTGCTGGCCGCCACGATCACGGGGTTCTGGTTCGCGCCGCTGGGCAACACGAGGTCGTAGCTGGCCGAGCCCGTGCCGCGGTTGTTAAGCGTGAGCGTGACGTTGAGCAGCTCGGTGGCGTAGATGGGGAGCAGATTGACGCGCTCGATCAGTAGATACTCGCCGCTCACGGAAACCGCATTCAGGCGCTCCACCCGCCCCAACTCGTGGTGGCCGGCACGGTGTTGTCGGGAGTCTGCCAGAGCTCCTGGAACTGCGCCGCGGAGGTGATGGCACCGGCGGTCGGCAGTGCAAGGCCGACACGCATCGAGGAAAGGATTATCACGCGGGGAGCCGGCACGGCGGCCGGGTCGAGGAGATAAGTACGCGCCATCGCGCGCTTGTTGGTGGCGATGTCCACCGGGGCGAGATCGGCCAGGGAGCCCAGGGCGGTGGTCCAATTGGCGGGGGTGGGCACTGTGGCGTTAACCTTCAGATACAGCTTGGTCTGCTCCCCCAGCGCGGCGAGCGTCTCGGCCTCCGCGCGCACCGCGGCGCGGTCCATCGAGCGCAGGGCATTGGGGACCAGCACGCTCGCCACGATGGCCATGATCGCCAGCACCCCGATCATCTCGATCAGGGTGAAGGCCGCGGCGGGGCGGGCGCGGAAAGTGGGGACGGCGCGCTTCATTTGGCGTTCCAGAGCTGGAGGATCGGCAGGATCACGGCCAGGGCCACCACCCCCACCACCCCGATCAACGACAGCATCATCACGGGATTAAAGACAGCGAAGACTACCTTGATGCGGCGAGGGATGATTTTGTTGTAGTAGTCGGCCACACCCTGCAGGGCGATATCGAGGGTGCCGGAGGTCTCCCCGGTTGCCATCATGGTGACCAGCGTCTGTGGGAACACCGGATGGGCGGCCAGACACTTGCTCAGCGGCTTGCCCTCGAGCACCCCGCGGTGGGCGTCCTCGAGGGAGGCGGCGATCGCCCGGTTGCCCACCACGTTCTGGCAGATCTCGATCCCGCGTAGCAACGGGATGCCGGCGTGGTAGAGCAGCGCTAGATTGTGGCTGAAGCGGGAGAGGGCGAGCATCGACACCAGCGAGCCGAAGACGGGCAGCTCCATCTTCTTGGCATCCACCCATGTCGCCACCGCCGGGCTGCGCAGCGCGTAGCGCACCAGAAACGGCAGCCCGACGGCCGCCCCGAGCAGCACCGGCCAGCCGCCCAACAGCGCCTGGCTGATGGCCATCACGATCCGGGTGAGCAGCGGCACCTCCAGCGAGAGCTCGCTCAACAACCCCACAAACTTCGGCACGACGAAGGTGAAAAGCATCAGCACCAGCCCGAGGGAGGCCACCATCACGATCACCGGGTACATCAGGGCCTGACGCACGTCGGAATTGAGCTGGTCGCACCACTCAAAATACTCCTGCAGGCTGGCGAAGACCTCCGGGAGCTGCCCGCTGACCTCGCCGGCCTCGATCACCGCGGTGATCTCCGTCGTGAAGATCCGGGGATAGGCCCCCATCGCCCGGTTAAGCGGCACGCCGATGGACACCTGGCCGTGCAGGTTGGCCATGACCGCGCCGGCCTTGGTGCCGGCGTTGTCCGCGGCGAGGCGCTCGAGGGCGTTGGGCAGGGTGATGCCCGCCCGCAGCAGCAGCGTAAGCTGGACAAAGACGTTGATCAGATCGGCCCGGTTGAGCTTAAGGCGGCTCACTGCGGTGCGCTGGGTGGTGCGGCCCTCCGTTGCCTCCAACATCCAGATTCCAGCGGCGCGCAGCCGGTTTTCCAGCACCACGACGCTGTCGGCCTCGAGCGAGCCCGAGGTGAGACGCCCGGCGGCGTCGTATGCGCGATAGCTGTAGAACCCCATGATCAGGTGTTGAACGCGACCCGGTAGACCTCCTCAAGGGTGGTGTCGCCGCGGAAGGCCCGGCGCACGCCGTCGTCGAAGAGCAGCGGCATACCCCGCTCACGGGCGAGGGCCTTGAGCTTCTCGCTGTTGCCCTCCGGCAGCAGCGGCAGGTAAGGCTCGTCGATCTCGAGCACCTCGAAGATCGCCACCCGACCGCGGTATCCCTGGTTATGGCACTCGGGGCAGCCGCAGGCCTTCCACAGGGTCGGCTCACGGTCCTTGGGGGGCGGCAGATTGAAGGAGCGCAGCAGCGCGCCCGGGTCGGGCACGGGCTGTTTGCACACCGGGCAGAGCCGGCGCACCAGCCGCTGGGCGACGATCATGTGCAGGGTTGCCGGCAGCAGGAAGGGTTCCACCCCGAGATCGATCAGCCGGGGCACCGCACCGAAGGAGTCGTTGGTGTGGAGAGAACTGAAAACCAGATGCCCGGTGAGGGCGGCACGCACCATGAGCTGGGCGGTCTCCTTGTCGCGAGTCTCCCCCACCAGCAGCACGTCCGGGTCCTGCCGCAGCAGCGTGCGCAGGCCGGCGCCGAAGGTCAGACCGATCTTCTCGTTGATGGGCGTCTGGCGGATATAGGGCAGGCGGTATTCGATCGGGTCCTCCAGGGTGAAGACGGCGCGCTCATGCCGGTTCACCGCATTGAGGGCGGTGTACAGAGTGGTGGTCTTGCCGCTGCCGGTGGGGCCGGTGACCAGCACAATGCCGTGCGGCCGGGTCGTGGCCTTGGCCAGGCGGGCTTCGTCCTCGGCGCGCATGCCCATCGAGGGCAGCTCCATCAGCAGCGCCCCGCTGTCGAGGATACGCATGACGATACTCTCGCCGTAGATGGTGGGCAGGCAGGAGACGCGCAGATTGAGTTCGCGCCGCCCCAAGGTGGTGCTAAAGCGCCCGTCCTGCGGCAACCGGGTCTCGGAGACGTCGAGGTTGGCCAGCACCTTGATGCGGGCGATCAGCGGATCCTGGAGATCCTTGGGCACCAGCATGAAGGCCCGCAGCACGCCGTCGCTGCGCATCCGGATACGCAGCGAGCGCTCGTCGGGCTCGAGATGGATGTCGCTGGAGCTCTTGCGCACCGCCGCCGCGATGAGCTGGTCGATCGCACGCACCATGGGCGCGGCCGCGTCGTCGCCGGCCGAGCGCGCGCTGATGGACATCAGCTCGTCTATGGTCTGGTCGAGTGAACCGCTGCGGTCGTGGGCGGCGGAAAGCTTCTCGAGAATGTCGGGCAACGGGGCATTGAGCACCTCCACGCGCAGATTGGTGATCTGCTCGACCCGGTCGATGGCCACCACGTTGAACGGGTCGGCCATCACCAACGTCAGGGTGTCCTCGGTACGGCCGATCGGAATCAGCCCCGCCTCCTTGCAGTAGGCGAAGGGCACCAGTCCGATCACCTCGGGATCAAAAACGACCTTGGCGATATCGACGGTGGGCGTCTGGGCGTCCTTGGCGAGGAAGGCGCTCAGATCCTGGCCGGTGATGAAGCCAAGATCCTGCAGCACCGTGCCGATCAGCTTGCCGGTGCGCTTCTGCTCGCGCAGCGCCAGCTCAAGCTGGTTCGGTGAGATCAGCGAGGCATCGAGCAGTCGGTCGCCGAGACGCTTGGTCGGAAGACCTGGGGTGAAAAAGCCCATGGCGGCGGGGACTCCTCAGCCGCCGGCAGCCGCACGAGGCGGCGCCGCCGGAACAGGGGAAGCGCACTGTTACTGATGCGCGAGGTAGATATACGCGGTCGTCACGCCGGCCCCGTTAGGGGCGTTGTAGACGACTTTGCCGGCGTTGTCGGCGACCGCCGGAGTGGCCGGGGGAGTCGAGAGGGAATCGCCGTCGATGCGCAGGCTGAGATCGCGCGCCTCGGCGATGGTGATACCCACGATCACCGCGGCGACGACGCGTGAACCGGCCGGCAGATCGGAGGTGCCATTGAGCCGAAAATTGGTGCCGGCAACGGTCGAGGGGGCGGCGGTGGTCGAGGTGGCGCAAATCAACCGCGACTGGCCGTTTTGATTGGAGCCGCCGGCCGCCACCCAGGTACCGGTGGTGTTCGCCCAGGTGGCACCAGCCACCAGAGTAGAGCCGGGCTGGGTACCGATCTTCACCACAAAGCGGTTCTCAAGCATGTTGGCCGTCATCAGCAGGTCATCGATGCGCGAGTTGTTGTTGGTGAGCGGCAACGTCCCGAAACGGCCGCCGAACTCGGTCACGGCGGTACGCATGGCGTTGACCGAGGCGACCGCGCTTGTGACGCGTGATCCGGCAATGGTGGAGAAGACCTTGGGAACGACGATCACCGCGAGAATGGCGATGATCGCGAGCACGCCGATCATTTCAATCATGGTGAAGCCGCTCAACGAACGGCGTAAACGCGTGGGCACGAGGGTATTCATGGGTGTTGGAATAGCTGTTTGATCGGTCGGTTTCGCGGGGACTTTACCTCCGTTTCCCAGGGAATCGGCCCCCGGCCCGCATCGGGAGATGCCGATGCCCGGCAGCCCCTCCCTCGATGGCCCACACGATCGAGCGCGCGCCAGTATCCAGTTTTGTCCCGCTCGCCGAAGGCGCCCCGCACTGAGTGGTCGCGCCGCGCTCACAAAAGGTGACGCGGGGCTCATGCCCGGAAGCGCCCGGCAGGCCGTGGCGCCAGCCTCCGGGCCTGCGAAGCTGGGCAGCCAGCGCAAGCGTCGCGCCTAGTGAGTGGGTAGGACCGGCCTGTGACCGGTTACCTGGGAGGCGTGAGCCCGGGCGCGAGTGCAGCGGAAGTGTCCGGCCGGAGACCGGACCTACCCAATCCCAGGGTCGCGGATTGAGTCAGGGCCGCCAAGCCCCCTATCCTTCCCTCCAATGCTTCGCTTCCGCCCTTTCGCCTGCTCGCTCCTACTCCTGGCGGCCTACGGCCTGCGCGCCGAACCGCTCGCCGACGCCGCGCGCGCCCAGGTGGGAGTGACCACCACCTACGACCCTGCCTACCGCAAGCTTGCGTATCCCGGCGGTGATGTCCCCGCCTCCACCGGAGTGTGCTGCGACGTCGTCATCCGCGCCCTGCGCTCCGCCTACCAATTCGATCTGCAGAAACAGGTCCACGAGGACATGCGCGCCCATTTCCCGACTTACCCGCGCAACTGGGGCCTAAAAAAGCCCGACGCCAACATCGACCACCGCCGCGTCCCCAATCTCCAGACCTTCTTCCGGCGCAAGGGCTGGTCGCTCCCCCCGCGCAAAGCCACCACCGGTTTTCGCGCCGGCGACATCGTCACCTGGGATCTGGGCACCGGTCTGGTGCACATCGGAGTGGTCTCCGATCGTCGAGCGAAGTCGGGCACGCCGCTGGTCATCCACAACATCGGTCGAGGGGCGCAGGAAGAAGACGTGCTCTTCAGCTGGACGCTCACTGGCCAGTTCCGCCCGCTCCTCCCGCCGCCCGATTGAAGGCAGGCGGGGCGCCTGCCGCTTCGGCCCAGACGGAAGGAATACCGCCGGGCCGCCGCGAATAGAGTGCGGCTTCGCCGTTGGCGGTTGGGCGCAGCGTCCGTGGTAAGCCGAAGCCTCGCGCCTCACCGGGTGGCTCGCGTTCTTTCGCGGTCCTGACGGTGCCGCCCTTCCCCCTCCCCAGCTGCCTCCGCGGCGCCGAACCTCGTCGCCGCGAAAAATCCCCCCCGATCGCGGCGCTTCCGGCTCAAGTTCGCCCCCTCGCAACCGAAGAAAGGACGTCGGCGCAACCCGCGGTCATGCTCAGCAGCACCCCCCGCAGTCCCGCGCCGAGCGCTTTCCTCTCCATGCCGCCTCCAACCCTCCCAGCGGGACTAGGTTCGTTGTTCGCCCAGCGAGTCATCGTGGGCGTTGGAGACATGGCTGTGTCCAACAACGTCAACGCGATCCTCACCACCTACGCGCTCGGCTCGTGCATCGGCCTCATCGCCTACGATCCGATGACCAAGGCGGCCGGCATGCTCCACTACATGCTGCCGGATTCCTCCATCTCGCCCGAGAAGGCGAAAACCCAGCCGTCGATGTTTTCCGACACCGGGTTGCTCGGACTCTTTCGCTCGTTCCAAGGTGTGAAGGGCGACATCAAACGCGCGAAGTTCTTCGTGGCCGGTGGCGCCAGTGTGCTCAACGGCACCGACCCCTTCAAAATCGGCGAACGCAATATCCAGGCGCTGGAGGCATGGTTTCGCACCAACGGGTTGCGCCCTTCGCTCCACGACGTCGGCGGCACGCACAACCGCACCATCAGCATCGAAGTCAAGAGCGGGGCCATCTCGATGAAGACGCCCAACGGCACCCAGCAGTTTTCGCTGGCCTGAGCCGGATACAGATCTCCGCGACAGTCGTTGTCGGCCACCGCGCGAAGGTGGCCTTTCTCGTTGGCCTTGGCGTCGATCCAATCAGTCGGGTGCTGCGGAGCTGGCGTCGTAAGCGATGCCCCGACCGCGTCGCTGCGCGATCCCGCCCGGCAGGCGCACAGCACTTCCACCTCCGCCGGGTTGCCGCTCGAGCCTGGTCGCTGGCCACCGTCCGACCACCCACGAACTACACGCGGACGACGGCCGACTTCTCCACCCTGTGGGCCAAGGTGAAATCCACGATCTTTTGCAGCGCCTCACCAAGCACCGGAAAGCTGGTGGGCTTCTGCATGCGGAAAAGCAACGCCGGGTGTTCCTGGTGGTCGCGCATCGCGTCCTCCTGCTGCGCGGTCAGCAGCATGCAGCCCAAGCTGGCATCGTGGCCCTCCAGCCAGCTGACAAACTCCAGCCCGTCCATCCGTGGCATCCGCAAATCGACGACAACTGCATCGTAGGCCGTCGCCCCGGAAGTGCGGATGCGGGCCTGCGCCTCGATGGCGTCCTGGCTCGCCTCGACGGAGAAGCCCAGCCGCTGCAACCCGCGGGCCAGCATCATCCGCGAGGGCGGATCGTCCTCGATCACCAAGATTCTTCCGCTGTTCATAGGGGCCCTTCAGAATTTCACGGCACCGTGCGACACTTGGTCGCGCAGCAGTTTGGTCACCGCCTCCATCACCACAGGCTGGATGGCAATGAGCAGATCGGGTACGAAGCCCTGTTCCATCAGCAGCTCGCTATCCAGCTCCATGAGGAAACCGTCCTCGGCCACACCGGCGCCAAGGTTGGTCGCCACAAACTTGGCGGCATGCAGATGCGCCATGAGCACACGCTGCGCCGCCGGGATGGCAGCCGGATGGTCGGAGTGGCGCACCACTTCGGTAAGCGCCTCGGGGAACTTCCAGATTTCCAGGAGCCGTGCGCCCACTTCCGACTGATGATAGCCGAGCACGGCCTGTTCGGCCTGCCACCAACTACAATTGGCCGTGCGCTGATGGTCGCGGATTGCCGGGAAAAATTCGCCGCAGGCGAAGGCGATCGCGAGCTTGCCGATGCCCTGGATGAGGCCGGCAGTGTACGCCACCTCCTTGTCCACCTTGCCCGACTCCTCCGCGATCTTCTCGGCGGCCACCGCCACGCACAGGGAATGGCGGCAGAAATCGCCCGCCTCCCAGCCGTAGCCCTCCACCGGGTGATTGAACCAGCGGCTTCCCAAAGTGGTGACGGCCAGCCGGTAGATCTCCCGAAAGCCCAGACGGATGATCGACTCGGAGACGGTCTCGCACTCCGTGCCGGAACGAAAGAAAGCCGAGTTGGCCAGTCGCAGCGTGGCAGCGGCCAGCGCCGGATCGACCACGATGATAGCCTCCAGATCCTCCGCAGTGGTCCCCTCGTCGGCCAGGGCCTTCGAAAGACGCGGCAGCAGGATTGGCGAGCACGGCAACCGTGCGGCCTTCTCACAGACCTCCTCGAGCTTGGGCACGTTGGGCATGGTCATGGAAAGTATCTCAGGCGGCGCTCAGCAGCGAGGCCGGGTCAAGGATCAGCGCGATGTTGCCATCGCCCAGAATCGCGCCGCCCGCCACTCCGGGCAAGCCCTGCATGAGTGCGCCCAGGCTCTTGATAACGACCTCCTGCTTGCTGACCATCTCGTCGACGAGCAGGCCGCTGGTGCGTCCCGAAAGTTCCACCACCACCACAATGCCCTCGGCGGGGTTGTGCGCCCGCGGCTGGATGCCGAACTTCTCGTGCAGGCGGTGCAAGGGGATGATCTTGCCGCGCAGGTCGAGGACCTCGCCACGTCCCTGGACGGTAAACACCGTCTCGGCCGCCGGGCGGTAGGCCATCTTCACCGAGGTCGTGGGAAGGATGAAACGATCGTCGCCAACCTTCACGATCAAGCCGTCGATGATCGCCATGGTCAGGGGCAGGATGATGCGGAAACGCGAGCCCTTGCCGAGTTCCGACTCGATCTCGATCTTGCCGCGCAGCTTCTCGATGTTGCGGCGGACGACATCCATGCCCACACCGCGGCCGGAGATCGAGGTGACCTTCTCCGCGGTGGAGAAACCGGGCAGAAAGATGAGATTGAGGATCTCCTCCTGGGAAAGGCTGTTCTGCTCCGGGACGAGGCCCTGCTTGATCGCCTTGGCGAGCACCTTCTTGGAGTCAATACCGCGACCGTCATCGGTAATCTCCAACACGATATTGCTGCCCTGGTGGTAGGCCTTGAGCTGCACCTTGCCCGACTCGGGCTTGCCCACTTTCGCCCGCTCGGCGGCCGGTTCAAGGCCGTGGTCGAGCGAGTTGCGCACCATGTGGATGAGCGGGTCGTTGATCTCCTCGACCACGGTGCGGTCGAGCTCGGTGTCCTCGCCCTCGACGGAGAATGTCACCTTCTTGCCGCAGTCGCGCGCCAAGTCGCGGGCGAGCCGCTCCATCTTCTGGAAGGTCGCCTTCACCGGGATCATGCGCAGCGCCATCGATGTGTGCTGGAGCTCCTTGGTGATGCGCGACACCTGGGCGAGATTGCGCTGCAACGCGGTGTTGCCCTCCAGCACATGTTGGGCGCTCTCCTGAAGCTGGCTCTGCAGAATGACCAGCTCGCCGACGACATCCATCAGCGAGTCCAGTTTCTCGGTATTGACGCGGATGGTCGACGGGCCGCTCGACTTCTTCGCGCCGGCGGCGGCCGCCGCCTGCTGCAACGCGGCCTGGGCCGGCATGGCGGGCGGTGCCTCGGTGAGCGCTTCCATCGTAGAGTGAATCGGGGGCGGCGCCTCCTCGGCGGCCGGTGCCGGCGCGGCGACGGGGGCCACCGGAGCACCGGCAACAGGCGCGGCGACCGGTGCGGCGGCGGCCGGGGCGGCGTTGCCACCAGCGGCGAGCATCTTCACGGCCACGATGAGCCCCCCCACGGGGATGATCTCGGTGGGCAATATTCCCTTTTCCAGCGCCACGGTGATCTGCCCTACAAGCGCCTGCAGCGCATCGCGCGCCTTGAGCATCTCGGTGATGATCGTCGAGGTCAGGGCCAGCTTGTTGTTGCGCACCAGATCGAGCAACGACTCCACCTCGTGGGTGAGCGTGTTCATCGGGGTGAGCTGCAAGAAGCCCGATACGCCCTTGATGGTGTGGAACGAGCGGAAGATGGAGCTGATCGCCTCGGCGTCGGTGGGGTTGTTCTCGAGCTGGAGCAGCGCGGCCTCGATCTGGGAAAGATGGTCCACCGCCTCAGAATGGAATTCGGTGAGCAGCTCCCGATTCTCCTCGAGGCGCATGTCCATGAGCGCATCGGGTGGCGCGGTGAAGGCGGACTTGACCGCAGCGGCGACCGGTGCGTCGCCGCCCTTGGCCTTGAGCTCCTTGAATTCGATCGGTTTGTCGTCGCGCAGGGCGTCGACCACATGGGGATAGTACTCGGCGAAATGCTGCAGATGCGCGATCGACTCCTCGTCCAGCGGGAGCGCCGCATCGAGGCGTTTTTCCAGAATCTCGCGCATGTTGTGCGCCGGCAGTCGCGCGTCGATATGGTCGCCCAGCATGTCGCAGAGCTGACCGAGCAGACTGTAGGCGGGAATCAGACCGTCGTCGCGGCCGGGTTGGGCCAGGATGGCCTCCGCGGCGATGCGGTTGGTGGTATCCTCGACCTGTTGCAGGAGAGCGGGCGCGATGGTCATGGTTACACTTGGGGTGTTGAAGCGGGAATCGGTTCGTTCGGCGCAAACTTTACCGATGAATGCCACGAACTTGCGTGATTGCGGCCCTGGTGCCCAGGGCCGAACCGAAGTCGAGGCCCGAAGCTGGTCCGGCCGATCCAAGGCACCATTCCCTCACCTGGCGTTCCTGGCGACTTGCCATCGTTGATTCGATACTCTTCGCTATCGATGCAAACCCTTGGTGGCCTTCAGCCCAAAGGCTCGGCGGCCTCCAGAACGGATGGAATGTAGACCATTGCCCATGACGACCCCTCTTCACCGATGCTTGGCGGCCTTGTCCCTTGGCTCGCTGCTTCTTTGCGGCTGCGCCTTCAATGTCGTCTACCTCACCCAACGCCCGGCCACATTCACGGCACTTAGCCAGGAGGCGAAGTCGTTCACCCTCGTTGCCCCGGCAAAGGTCAAGGTCGGCACCCCTTTCCCTGTTTACCTGCGCGATGGTACCCATTGGACCCAAGTGGGCACCACCGAACTTGGCGAAGTCTACAACACAAAGGACCAAGTACTCGCGGTCGAAGGCTCGAACATGCACGAGGCCTTCCTTGTCGTCGACGGCGATCAGGTCGTCGGTTTTCTCCTGAAGGTGGAGAAGACATTCTCATCAGCTTCCCAACCCGTAAGAATCAAAATCCAAAAACCATGAAGAGACTGCTCGTCCTGTTGCCCCTGCTTTGCGCTTTCATCCTCGCCGGCTGCGCTGGCGGCCCAAGTTATGCCGAGGCCAAGAGCTCAATCCCAGACCTCGCTCCCGAGAAAGCGCGCATTGTCTTTTATCGCACCGCCGTCCTCGGAGCCGCCATCCAACCGCCGGTGCGCGTGAACGGCGACAAGGTCGGCACGGCCAAACCAAAGGGCTTCTTCGTCAAAGACCTTCCGGCCGGCAACTACGAGATCAGCACCGCCACCGAAGTGAAACGAACCCTGTCGGTCGCCTTGGAGCCCGGCCAGATCCGCTATGTGCGCTTGAACATCACTATGGGATTCTTCGCCGGCCACGTGTCGCCGGAGCTGGTTGAGCCCTCAGTCGGCGAAACCGAGGTAATGAAGTGCAATTTCACCGGCGGACAGAAATAGGTACCTGATACAGTCCTTCCCTCCAAAACGGCGGCACCTCGGTGCCGCCGTTTTGATTCTCCGCAGCGGGAGTTCGTGGGCCGAGACTGCCGGGAGCCATCTCCCGCCGACACGCGAATTGCGTTAGGCGAACAGTTTCGACGAGCGGTGCCCAGCCCTGTCACGCTCCGCCTCAGCTCAATACTCCCCCACTGGGCGCAGCGCGACTAGGCGCAGCACCGCGCGATTCTCCGCGCGCGACTCCGCCAGCTTCACCGCCACCACCAGCTCCCAGTCGTTGAGCTCCTCGGGGTCGACGAGCACCTGCGCCACGATCCACTCACCGGTTTCGCGCCCCTCCTCGACCCAGTGCGTGTGCCCGGACGCGCGGCCGGCCGGATCGAGCCGGAAACGCCCCCGCGCCTCAAAATACGGCGCAAACAAGTCCTCCAGCCGCCGCGCCGGGGTCGCCGATGGGCGGATGAACGCGGAATCCAGACTGTGCGCAGAAGCCGATGAATCGTTGGCTGTAGTCGAGTGAACAAGGTCCGAGGTCAGCGGTCCGCCCGCGGTGATCGACTCTCCCTCTTCGGCGCTCGGCGCATCGTCCGCCGCCTCCTCCAAGGCCCCCTCTTCGACGCCCGGTCCATCGACCGCAGTCTTCAGGCTGCCGCCGGCCGGCTGCAGCCTTCCGCCTTCAGCCTTCAATCCTTCCGCCTCCCCATTTCCCACTTCAACTTTTCCGGCCGCACCCTCCCAGTCGCGCACCAGCGCATCCTGGAGTATCGCGAAAATGGCCGCACGGATGAGGCGCCGGAATCCCGGCACATCGCGAGTAAGGTCATAGCTCGCCGGCCGGGCGGGTTTGTCGGCGGTCTCTGCGGTGACAAAATCAGGGTTGCGCATCCGCTCCCACTCCTCGAGCAGGCTGGAATCCACTCCGCGGATCAGCTCACGGAAATACGTCTCTAGCTCCAGCACCTCCTCGGTCTTGAACAGATCGGGCACCGTCTGGGAAAGCACCTTCCAGGTCTGGGAGAGATGGCGCAGCAGCACGCCCTCCAACCGCTCCAGCCCGTAGTCGCGCACATGCTCGCTAAAGGACTGGTAGCGCTCGAACATCTCGCGCGCGATCGACTTGGGTCGGATGTTTTCGCCTTCAATCCAGGGATGCGCGGCAGCGAAGGTATTGAACGACTCGTAAATGAACTCGCGCATCGGCTTGGGATACTCGATGAGCTCGAGCTTCTCCATCCGCTCGTCGTATTCGATGCCGGCCGCCTTCATCTCGGCCACTTTCTCGCCCTTCAACTTGCTCACTTGCTGGCGCAGGATCGCATCCGGGTCCTCGACGATCGACTCGCACAGGGTGAGCACGTCGACAGCGTACGTCGGCGACTCGCGGTCGAGCAGCGGCAGGGTGTCCAACAGCCACAGCGAGAGGGTCTGGTGCAGCGAAAAGTCGTCCTGAAGCTCCAAATTCACGCGCAGCTTGCGGCCGTTGGGCGCGGGGGGCACGAACTCGACGATCTTGCGCTCGATGAGCGAGCGGAAGAGCTGCCAGGTCTTCTTGCGCAGGTAGTCCTTGCGGGGGGCCGTCTCGTGGCAGTCGGCGATGAGCTGGCGCATCGCCCGGCAGCCGTCGCCATCGCGGGCAAGGACCTGCAGGAGCATCCCGTGCGACACGTCGAAGTGCGAGGTGAGCACCTCCGGCAACGCGGTGCGCAGGCGCTCCATCGTCTTCTGGTCCCAGCCCACGAAGCCGTCCGGCGGGCGCTGTTTCACGAGCTTCTTCTGCTTCTTCGGGTCGCCCGCGGCCTTCTCCTCGGCGCGCTTGTTGGCCACCATGTGTTCGGGCGCCTGCACCACCACGTAACCGACGTCGTCGTACCCCTTGCGCCCGGCCCGCCCGGAGATCTGCCGGAAGTCGCGAACACTGAGAACTGCTGACTTCTGCCCGTCGTATTTGAAGAGCTGCGTGAAGACGACGGTGCGGATCGGCACGTTGATGCCCACCCCGAGAGTGTCGGTACCGCAAATGACCTTGAGCAGGCCACGCTGGGCCAGCTGCTCGACGAGCACCCGGTACTTCGGCAACAGGCCGGCGTGGTGCACGCCGATGCCGTGTCGCAACCAGCGTTTTACTTCCTTGCCGTAAGGGCTGTTGAACTTGGTCCGCTCCAACTCGGCCCCGAGCGCAGCGCGCTCTTCGCGGGTGCCGAGGGCAAGGCTCATCAGATCCTGCGCGGCCTCGCTGGCCGCACGCTGGGTAAAATAGACGAGGTAGACCGGCGAGCGCTTCCCGTCCAAGAGCGCCTGCACCTTCTCAGCCAACGGGGTCTCGGAGTATTCGAACTCCAGCGGCACCGGCCGGCGGTCGCCGCGTACGGTCACCGACACCTCGCCGGTGAGCCGGGTGAGTTCCTCCTCGAAGAAGGTCGTCGAGGAGAGCGTGGCCGACATCAACAGGAACCGCGCACCCCGCATGGTGAGCAACGGCACCTGCCAGGCGTAGCCGCGCTCGCGATCCGAATAGTAGTGGAACTCGTCCATGATCACCGCGCGGATATCGCTCTCGTGGCCGCGGTGCAGGGCGATGTTGGTGAGGATCTCGGCGGTGCAGCACAGGACCGGCGCCTTCGGATTCACCGAGGCGTCGCCGGTCATCATCCCCACGTTCTCCGGGCCGAAGTCGCGGCACAGGGAGAGGAACTTCTCGTTCACCAGCGCCTTGATCGGGCAAGTGTAGACCGAGCGCTGGCCGGCGCACAGGGCCTTGAAGTGCAGGGCGGCGGCGACGAGGGATTTGCCGGAGCCGGTGGGCGTGTTGAGGATGACGTTCCGGCCCGCGAACAGCTCGAGGATGGCCTCCTCCTGCTCCGGGTAGAGGGCGAGCCCGCGCGCGGCGATGACCGTAAGAAAACGGTCGAGGGCGGCGTCCGCGTTGTACGGACCCGGCAGCGGGGCGAGCGGTGGAGGTTGGGCAGTCACGGGCACCAAAACGCACGCTCCACCCCGCCCTGTCGAGCGCGGCCTTCCCGCCAGTAGCGCCTTCGGGACAGGCACAAAAAGCCCGCCGGGGTGAACCGGCGGGCGCAGTCGGGGCGGCGGGCGAGAACCGTCTTCGCTTCAGGCGGCCCGGCGACGCATCCGGCGGAAGCCGGCCAGCCCGAGAACCGCCGCGCCAAAAATCGCCGCGTAGGTCGAAGGCTCCGGAATGGCGGTGGCTCCGACCACCACATCATAGACCGAAGTGTTGTCGATATACTGATTGAAGGCGGCATCCACGCCATAACGCGTCGCCAGCTGGGTGTCCGTTCCGATCGTGGCCGCGAGGAACGCTTCCGCACCGGCGCCCTTCGCATAGAGCGGCACCAGCACGTTGGTATGATCGCCCGAGCTGTAGCCAACCGTCGGCAGCACGCCGACGCCGTTGTTTCCCACCTGGTCGAACGTGTTCGCCGCGCCCCAGAGGCCGCCGGTCTCGTGGTCGGCGGTGACGATCAACAGCGTATTGCTCCAGTTGTTGCCATTGGTGCCGGCATTGAGGTAGTCGACAACGGACTGCACGGAGGCGTTGAAGTCCTTCTGTTCCTCGATGGTCCGGTCGATCTGGTTGGCATGCCCCGCCCAGTCGATCGCGCCGCCCTCGATCATCACCGCGAAGCCGTCCGTGTCGTTGTCGAGAACGTTGAGGGCGGCCTTCGTCATCGTGCTCAAGGTTGGCACGTTCGTATTCAAGGGGTCAAAATTGCCGACGGGGTTGCTGCGCCCCTGCTGCAGGGTCGTGCCGGCCTGGGCCACGCCGATGACCTTGTCGACGTTCATCGAGCCATTGGCGAGGGCCTCAAAACCGGCCGTCGTATCGACGAAGGCGAAACCGTTGGCGCCGTCGGCATCGGTGATGTCGTTCCAGGTGGTCTGGCCGCCGACGTAGCTGTAGTTGATGCCAGTGGTGCGCAGCACGCCGTTGTCGTTGTACAACGGATGGCCGGCGCCCATCAGCACCGTGACGTGGCTATTGTTGATCGCCTCGTTGGCGATAGCCGAGTAGTTGTTTCGGCTGGAGTTGTGGGACACCACGGCCGCCGGGGTCGCATGGGAGAACTCGACGGAGGAAACGGCGCCCACGGCCTTGCCGGCCTGACCAGCGAGCTCGAAGAACGTCGTGAGCGGCTGGCCCGTGGTGCTCCAGTTGACCTGCCCGTCGTAGTTCTTTACGCCGGTGTACATCGCCGTGGCGGCGGAGGCCGAGTCGGTGGGCTTGATCTTCTGGTAGTTTGTATCTGACCACATCGCGATCGGGTCGTAGCCGGCCGGGTTGTTGGCCGAGCTCGTCTGCATGCTGACCTTGACGAAGTCGGACCCTTCGTAGACGGCCTTGCTCCCGGTGTAGTATTCGGTGGCCGTTACGGCGTTGAAGCCCTGGCCATCGCTGATCATCAGGATGACGTTTTTGGCCTGCTGGGCGGTGAGCGGAGAAGCCAGGCCCGCGACGAGAGCGGTGCCGGCGATGGCGGAACGGAGAGACGAGTTCATGTGAGGTGCTGGTGTTTGGGTTTGCGGAGTCTGCAGCCCGAGAATGCCTGAAGGGCCCCGAAACGGGCTACGCCCAGTCCGGGTTTTCCTTGCCC
Organism: Opitutaceae bacterium; assembly: GCA_016711225.1. GTDB lineage: Bacteria > Verrucomicrobiota > Verrucomicrobiia > Opitutales > Opitutaceae > CAJCBL01. The sequence goes on along the minus strand of JADJTK010000022.1, from coordinate 49,185 downwards.
CGATCCGACGCGAGAGGGTGATTTCACCTCACCGTTGCATTCGGCGGCGACCTGCCGGGACCAAACGGGTTTGTCACCAAGGTTTCACCTGGCCGGATTGATCCCGGCCGGCCGAGCGCGTTGATGGGAGGCATGTCCTTTCTCGCCACCCTCCCCGCTCAGGCGCCGTCTCCGGATCACGGACCGGGGCTCGGCCCCATCGGTTCGATGACCGACCGCTGCCCCGCGGTCGCAGCGATAGCACAGCCCGCCCGGGACACGATGGGGCTGCCCGTCGCCGAAGGCTGGCTGACAGCGCTGGAACGAGGCTGCGGGATGCCGGTGCGCGCCTTTCCCCTGGGGCACGCCGAGGTGACGACCGGCGTGGGCTACGTCTGCCGCCTGCTCGAGGCGGGGCAAGGTCCACAGCCCGGCTGCGCCCAGACACACCTCGGCGTGCGCGAGGCCGCGCGCGCCTGCGGCGGAATCCATCGCAACCGCTGTTCTCTGGGGTTCTGGTTGGTGGCACTACCGGTGCACGCCGGGGAACCAACACCGTGGGGGCTGATCGAGTGTGGCCCGCTGGTCGATGCCCGCCAAACCGAGGCGGATTTCGCCGGGCGCCTGGTCCGGCTGGGGCTTGGGCAACCAGAGTTTCTCGCGGCACTCGAGGCGTGGCGCGAGCTGCCTCGTCGATCGACTGAGGGACTCGACGGCGTATTGGATCTATTGCGCCACGTGGCAGTGGTTATTGGAGAAGAGGTGCGCCAGCGGCAATTGCGGGCGATCCCGCGTGAGCCGGCGGCAGTGGCGGCAGCCAAGCGCCACGTGGCCACCCATCTGGCCGCTCCGCTGTCGCTGGCCCGGGTGGCGGCAACGGTAGGATTGAGCGCGGATCACTTCTCCCGCGTATTCAAACGCACCACCGGAGTCGGCTTCGGTTCCTACGTGAACGCCTGCCGGATCGCCCACGCCCGGGAATTGCTCGCGAGCAAAGCCCAGCGGGTGATCGAAGTGGCCTACGCCTGCGGCTTCGAGTCGGTCTCACACTTCAACCGGGTATTCCGGCAGGAAGTGGGAACCGCGCCCACCGAGTACCGGCGGACCATACAAACCCGCGCGTGAATAGCGGTTGCGGTTTAACCGGGCAAGGGAAGCGGACAACCAAACGCAGAGTCTCACAGCCTCCGCACCGGCAGTCTCTCCGATTCCGGCCAGCGCACCTCGGCACTGTACCCGAAGGAACGTACCAGCGCCTTCGCCTCCTCCCGAAGGAGGCTGGGATTGTTCGCCTCGAGCCACTTGATGGCGGATATGAGCCGCCCCTCCCGCGCAAAGGCCACGGCCCGATCCATCCCGCGCAAGGCCGCGCCGCCCGCGGCGCGGTCCGGAATAACCATCTTCCAACGACTATGCGGCCTCGTATTCACACGAGTAACCTACAGGCCAAAAACGCGATTGAAAAGAGGGGGCGCGTGACTTCGCGGTGAAGAAGGCCGCGCCCGCGCCAACTCGGTTCGCTTCCAGCCAGCCTCCCGGCACGGAGCAGCCTCCCCGCGTCAGCGCTTGGCTCGAGGTGGAGATCGCGGCCGGTGCGCTATTACCGCCCGTGTTTTGCGCTGGAGGCGCTCCCCCCGGCCTCCGGCCATGCAAAACGTAACAATCCGAGGGTTGTAAGGACACAGCCACTGTCACACAAACGGCACAAACTCACCCCGAGCTCCCTACAATTGCGACCACCATGAAAGCGAAGTCCAAGGCTCAGAAGACCGCCGACACCAAAACGCCCGGCCCCGCCACCACTACCCTCGAGATTGATGTCACCACCGCCCGTAACCGCGTGCAAGCGGCCAAGCTCAGCCTAAAAGAGGCAAACAAGGTTCAGAAAGCCGCGAAGAAGGCCCTGAAGAGCGCGCGCAAGGCGTTCAAAGCGGCGAAACGCCTGGCCAAAAAAGGCGGAACCAAAGCAAAGGTGGGATCGGCGCCGATCGTCATCGGTTCGGGCCCGTCCAGCAAGGCCAAGGGTGCGGCCACCGAGAAGAAGTCGGATCGGACCAAACGTTCTACCAACTCCGGGACGAAACCGAGCAAGGTGCCGGTTATCGGCATCCCCGCGAAGACGCAGCAGCCGAGCCCGACGCGTTCGGCCGCAACTCCGGCGGCCGTAGCTTCACCCCGGATCACCGACCAGCCGGCTCCTCGTTCGCCTGCATCCAAGCCGAAGGCCACCGCTGCGCCGATCAAGCCCGCCCGGGCGGCCACGACCCCGAAGGCGCTCCCTGTACCGGTGCGCGAAACCGCCGCCCCCGCAGCCACCGGTGCCCTGCGCCCCCTCAGCAAGGCGCCATCGCCCGGGGCGAATACGCCCAAGGCAGTGGAATCAAAGACGCCGGCAGTGCCCGCCCCCGGCGGCGCGACACCAAAACCAAGCCCGACATCGGCCGCTCCCGCGCTCCCTGCATCGCCGTCTTTGCCCAAAACCCCGAATGGAACCGGCCCCGCGCCGGCGAAGTACTAGCCGAGCGACGGGCGCGACGCAGCCGTCGCTGTCCCGACCCGAGCACAAAGAGCCCGCCGGGATAGCCGGCGGGCGGAACAGGAGCGCCCGGCTAAACCTCCGTCACCGCTTCAGGGGGCTCGGCGGCGCAAACGGTGAATCCCCGCAAGTCCCAGCGCAGCCGCGCCGAAGACTGCGGCGTACGTCGAGGGTTCGGGAATCGCGACCTGCACGTTGTCGAGTCCCAGCAATTGGTCGGGCGACGAGGACTGGGCATTGTCGTCCAACCAGCGCAGTCGCAGGGTACTGCCAGCGTTCCAGGAGGCGCCGAGTTCCACCAGGGTCGCACCAACGTTGGTGACGCCGACCGTGTCGGGCACGATCACGCCGGACGAACCAGCCAGACTCGGCGTGAGGGCCGCGACGCGCGTCCAGACCGAATTGTCCAGACTGTAGAAGACATTGTATCCTGGATTCTCTTCCTTGCCGTAGTAGGGGCTGGCGTTGTAGCCGTTGGTGTTACCGGCTTCCGTAAAACGGCGGATGTCGTAGCTGAGGTTGATCGCAGCAAGGGCGAGTCCACTGCCATTCACCAGCGAGAGCTCAAGGATCTCAGCGGCGATCCCGGTGGGCGACGAACCGAGGGAGCGATCCGTCGAAGCGGCGGTGGTGGCGAAGTTGTATCCCTGATTGCTCCGCTGGGTGCCGGCGGCGCCAGCGATCAGAGGCGTACGGGAGGTGAGCGCTCCAGCGGCCATATTAGGAGCCGCCCCGGGGGTCGACGAATCAACCGGCGCGAAGGTGTCATGACCTCCGGCCATCGAGTAGACCTGCCAACCAATGGGAGCGGTGGTGCCCGCGGTTCCCAGCGAGTCGAAGTCCTGAAGGTACGGCGCCGCGGTGAGATAGGCTTGAGCGGAGGCGGTGGCACAGCTGCCGGCCAGGCACAACAGCAGGGCGAAGCCGGAGAGGGAGAGAGGTGTCTTCATTTGAGACTAGATTCGTGGTTGAAGTTGGTTAGGCGGCGCGGCGGCGTTGGCGACGGAAGCCCACGAAGCTGAGCGCAGCGGCGCCAAAGAGTGCGGCGTAGGTCGAGGGCTCGGGGATGGCGGTGAGGGAGGTGACCGCGAATTCGCCGGCGTAATTGAGGACCGCCCACGCGGTGGGGCCACCGGCAGAGCTCAGGTCGATGCCATAGGTGCCCAGGGGGTAGGAGCTGTTCCACGCTCCGAAGACGAACTCGGTGTTGCCGCCGTAATTGAGAGTCGTCGCATTGAACCAATTGCCGCTTGCATCCCTACCGGCGATACCAACGTCGCCCGCAGCGAGGGCGGCGGGGGCGATCTGGTCGGCAGCGAAGGTAAGCGAGAGCGCGTAGCTATCGGTCTTGTCGACGGTGGCCCCGGTCGGGCTGAGGTCGCTCATACCCCAGAGGGTGAGCACGTCGCTTTCGGCGCCGGCGGGGCCATGGGCCGCGGGGGCCCAGCCAACGTTGACGTCCTTGGAGGTAGCGCGTCCGTCGGCGGTCGTGGCCGCGCTGGCGTTGGTGCCGGCCAAAATGGCCATCGTTGTACCCACATAGCCGGACTCACCGTAGCTAGTGCCGGCGGTCATGCTGTGGGTCATGGCATAGGAGGCGCCCCGGGCGACGAGCTTCGCGGCCCCGTTGAGACTGTAACCGAACACTTCCTTCAGCTTCCAGTCGGGGTTGGCAGGGACGTCGCCGTTGGCGAGCGGGGTGACGCCATAGTACTTGCCGGTGACGCGGGGACCGTCGACGGTGTAGATGTAGTAGCCGGTCTGGTCCAGCTCGCCGGAAATCGGGGTCTCGCGCGGCGAGTACGGGCCTTGGGGATCGTAGTATTTGTAGCTGTCGGAAGCGGTGATGATCTGCTGGACGGAGGCTAAGCCATTGGGGCTCGTGACCTGGGAGCGGTAGTCCATGTGGTCATGTCCACTGATCACGTATTTGACGCCGTTGCCGGCCGCCGCAGCGAAGAAGGCGTTCTGAAGGTCGGGGTTGGCGTCGTTGCTGCCACCAAAGTAACTGTCCTTGTGGTTCTGCCCGAGGAGGTTCTTGTGTGTGAAGACGAACCCTTGAGTATGGTCGGCCGCGGAAAGTTGGCTGCCCATCCAGGTGGTGGCGGCGGGCTGAAGACTGGTGCTGCCGGCGAGGGAAATGTCGAGCAGGACGACCTTGGTGCCGTTGTGGTTGACGCTGTAGCTAGCGCCGTCGGGGGCGATGGCGACAGTGGCGGCGGCGGTGCTGGCGGGAATATAGTTCTGCTGAAAGTAGGTTTTGCTGCCGGAACCGCTCTCATGGTTCCCGCGCAGTCCATAGAAGGCGATACCGGCGGAATTGAGGCCAGAATTGGCGGCGAGACGGGTCTGCAAAGCCGCATTGTTGGAGCCGTTGGAATCGCAGAGGTCTCCGACCTGCACAACGAAGTCCACGCCGGCGGCGACAAACTGTGTATTGACAGCTTTGATCTGATTCACCGCAACGGTGTTGACGTTGTTGCCGGTGGGGTCCGAACCGGACCATTGGGTGTCGCCCATGACGCCAAAACTGAAGGCTTCAGCTTGGGCAACGGGAACTCCGGCGAGGACGAGCAGGGCGACGGCGCCTGCGATGCATTTGAGCGAGGACGAATTCATGGGGGTGGCGGATGGCTGAGTTGAAGGTGGCAATAGCCACGGACAGGGTGCCCGACTTCGCGCGAAATCGGCTACGCCCAGTCCGGGTTTTCCTTGCCCCAATCCGACGCCAGATAGTGATTTCACCTCACCGTTGCATTCGCCGGGACGGGGCCGGCTAAACGGTTGGTCACTTGTCACCCCATCCCGGTTGGACCCGCTTAACGCGGACGCGCGACCAAGATGCGATTCCGCCAAGCCAGGCAAGAGAGCGCTCCGAGAAACAGTCCCTCCAGAACGCATGCGCTCGTTACGACCGGCCCGTTCGTGGGGGTGGATCAGGTCCCCACCCTTCCCGGCTCTATGGATTCGTTCCTGCGATGGCCATCGTTCGCGGATGGGAGGCGCGGCATGCATTCAAACGGCTGGGGCTATCGCCTCCCGGCAGGCGGGCTGGGCCCGTCAGGGGACCGTCTTGATTCGCGCGAGCAGTTTCTTGGCTTCCGCATGATCGGGAGCCGCCGCCAACACCTGCTCAAGGGCGCGGACCGCGCCCTCCACCCGATCGGGTCGTGCGGCCAATACCCGCGCGAGATCGAAACGCGCGTCCACCGAGTTCGGGTTCAGGCGCAGGGATGCCTCGAGTTCCGCCAGCGCTTCGTCCCTCCGCCCCGGAGACTGGATGAGCAGCTTGGCGATTTGGTGACGCACCTCGCCATCATTCGGGGCGAGACGCGTCGCAGCTCGAAACTCGCGCAACGCCTCCGCCTCGCGACCGGGCAGCCGGGCGAGGGCCACCGCGAGGTTGTAACGTGCATCGAGCGAGTCCGGCTCCTTCTCGGCCACGATGGTGAAATGGCGGACGGCGTCCGGGAGTCGATCCGGCAGCAGGGTCAACAGGATACCGAGGTTGGTATGAGCCACGAGCAGGTCGGGCTTGAACCGCACCACCGACTCGAACGCCTCCACCGACTCGCGCGCACCATCCGGCCGGGATTGCAGGAGTACGGCCAGATTCAGGTGGTTCTCCCAAATCTCGGGCTTCAAACGAGCCGCCGCTCGGTAATGCACAATAGCCTCGTCCGCCTGGCTGGGCGTGTCCTTCAGCGCCTTCGCCAGATTGTGGTGCGCCATATAGAACTCGGGGTCCAATCGCACCGCTTCCCTCTGGTGGACAATCGCCAGATCGATCCGCGGGTTCTCGCGAACTCGCGCGAGGGCGGTGCCGAAGTTGCTGTGCGCCCGGGCCGATTGCGGCCGCTTCGCCACCGTATCGCCCCAGATGGCGATGGCAGTGCGATAGTCGTGGTTGCGCTGAAAGGTGAGCACGCCCAGCACGCCCGCCACGATGAGGCCGGCCGGAAGAAACGCCCGCGGCATCCACAAACTCAAGCCCAACGCCACGGGAACAAGCACAACCGCCAGCGGCAGATACATGCGATGCTCGGCCAGGGTCTGTGTCACCACAGGGATCACGCTCGAGCTCGGCGCGAGAATGGCGAAGAAGCACACACCGGCGAAACCCCACACCGGCCAGCGCCGGAGGGCCACCACCGTCGCCGCCGCCAGGCTCACCAAGAACAACAGGCAAGGCAGATAGACCACCGGATCGCGTTGCACGACGACCCCGTAGTCGAACACGAGCGGGGCGGGCCAGAAGGAGAGCTGCAGATACCGCACGATGCCTTCGGCCTGGGTGCGCAGATAGTCCCACCAGGTGATTCCCGCGCCCAGGCCCGCGGTGCCGCCGCGACCGGCGGCGATCCCTCCGACCGCCAACCCCACCAGCACCAGCCAAGTGGAGGCCAGAGCCAGGTGGCTCCATTTTCGCTGCGTCCAAGCCTCGCGGAACGTGCCGGCCACGAAGGTCCGATCATAGAGAAAGACCACGAGGGGAGCGGAAGCCATCACTTCTTTTGTTGCCATGCCCAAAGTACACGCGACCCAGGCGAGGCCCCACCACCCCCAAGGCCGAGGGACCGCCATCCCGCGGATCGCGGCGTACAACGTGAGCAGGTAGAACAACCCCATCAACGACTCCGCCCGCTGCACGATGTAGGTGACCGACTCCGTCTGGAGCGGATGGAGCAGCCACCATAGCGCCAGCACGAAGGCCGCGCGGTCGGCGGCTTCTCCACAACTCCCCGCCAAGACCGGCTGGCGCAACGTGCGCCGCACGACGCCAAACAGCGCGAGCGCCGCCGCCAGATGGATCGCGAGGTTGAGCACGTGGTAGCCGCGCACATCGAGCCCGCCGAGCGCGTAGTTGAGCGCGAAGGAGTAATTGAGCACGGGCCGGTTGGTCACGGTCTCCCCGCCGGAGGGCGGCGACAGGGGTCCCGCGGGCGGCCACAGGCTGCGGATCGTCGGATTGTCGGCGATCGAGGTGTCGTCGTCGAAGAGGAAAGGGACGGAGAAGGTGTTCCAATACGCCGCAATGCCCGCCAGCAGCAGCACAACGACAGCCCAGGTCACCGCCGGAAGTCGTGGGCGGGGCGGGCGCTTGATCGGCGAAGTCTGTAGGTGGGAAGGCATCGTGCGGCGCGCGCCGGTATGGACCGCGCCAACTGAGCACAGCCCCACACCGGGCCCCCGACAACGGAGCTTCGGTTACATTTGGGTGAACGATCCGCGTCTTCCGTAGGAGCCCGAGGAGCTGCCGTAGGGCGAGACTCCGCATGGAGGGCGAGGCTCTGCTGGAGGGCGAGGCTCCGCCCGAGCCGGGACCGGGAAGTCCGAATCCCGAATTCCGAATCCTGAACCTCAAATCAGACGGCTTGAGCGGAGCCTCGCCCTCCATGGGCACTCCGGCGGAACGGCTTACACGGAGGTTCGCCCTCCAACAGACACGGCTCACCCTTCCCATTACCTGCGATCTTTGCGACCGCACCGATCCCCCCACATCCTTCGCTCTCCTCGTGGCCTTCTGCCGGCTCCCGCTGCGCTCGTCAGGAGAGCAAACTACGTTGGGCATCCCCGCCGCGCCCGGGCGCGCCGGATCACGCGAATTCACCATTCCGTGACACAAGTCCCGCCCGACTGTAACATTGGTGTGTTAAAGAAGTCTCGTCGCGGGTGGTTTCGCTGCCGGCGGTGAACCCTAAACACAGCACAGCAAGTTCAAGGACTGAGCATGAAAATGAATCAACCCGCCATCGGCGCACTTGTCGCCCCTGCTTCGGCCCCGACCGTCGCCGTCACAAACTTTCCAGGAATCCTGAAACGACTATCGTCGCTTTTGGGAGGCTGGGGCCGCGCCAAGCTCTTTCCGGCCTACCTGGTAGCCTTCTTCTGTCTGTCGAGCCCGTGTTTCGGCCTCGGCCCAACTTACGACGGATATATTTATAGCGTCAGTGGCAGTGCGATTACCATTACCGGTTACAACGGATGGTCTGATTCCATCATAATACCTACTTCGTTATTTGGTGTTAGTGGCACGGTGACCTCCATCGGGGATCTTGCGTTCAACCCCAGCACTCTGACCAGCGTGACGATTCCCAACAGCGTCACCTCCATCGGATTTGGTGCGTTCGCTGGCTGCACCAGACTGACCAGAGTGACTATCCCCAACAGCGTCATCTCCATCGGAGACGCTGCGTTCAGCGATTGCTGGGCGCTGACCAGCGTGACGATTCCCAACAGCGTCACCTCCATCGGGGACTACGCGTTCTACGGATGCACGAGCCTGACCAGAGTGAATGTGGACGCGGCGAATTCAGCCTATTCCAGTATTGATGGGGTGCTCTTCAACAAGACACGGACCACCTTACATACGTATCCAGCGGGAAAAAATCAAGCCTCTTATACTATTCCCAACAGCGTCACCTCCATCGGGGACGCCGCGTTCTACAACTGCGGATGGCTGACCAGCGTGACGCTTCCCAACAGCGTCACCTCCATCGGAGACTCCGCGTTCTCCGGCGCGAGCCTGACCAGTGTGACGATTCCCAACAGCGTCACCTCCATCGGGAGCAAGGCGTTCTCCGAATGCTGGGGCCTAACGAGCGTGACTATCCCTAACAGCATCACCTCCATCGGGGACTCCACGTTCTACGGATGCACGAGCCTGACCAGCGTGACTATCCCCAACAGCGTAACCTCCATCGGGGACTATGCGTTCTACACCTGCGAGGGCCTGACCAGCGTGAACATTCCCGACAGCGTGACTTCCATTGGGGATCTTGCGTTCTACGACTGCCCGAGCCTAGCCAGCGTCACTGTGGCCACGGCGAATCCAGCTTATACCAGTAGCGATGGGGTGCTCTTCGACAAGGCACTGACCACCTTGCTCCTATATCCGGCGGCTAAACTCCAAGCCTCTTATACTATTCCCAACAGCGTGACCTCCATCGCAGCCTCTGCATTCGAGGTCTGCACAGGCCTGACCAGCGTGACGATTCCCAACAGCGTGACATCCATCGGGGACTACGCGTTCTACGGATGTACGAGCCTGACCAACGCCATTTTTCTGGGCGACGCTCCGGACTATTTTGGATCCGAGGTGTTCGACTGGACCACCCCGGATTTCACGATTCACTATTCCCCGCACGCGACGGGGTTTACCAACCCTTGGCATGGATACAACACGGTGGCGGACTCTTCGCTACCTTGGGCCCCGACGGTTATCCGCATCTCCGGCTCCACGACTTTCCGCGCTTCCACCCACAACGCCATCTCGGATATCATGGACGGCGAAGTGTACGGCTATGCCGGCACCTCCCTCGGCAGCGCCAACCGTGCGGTCTTCACCGGCACGGTCAATGGCCAGCCCGTCACCATCTCCTGCCGCTGGAGCGGTTCGGTCGGTGGCATGCTCGATGTTGCCCAGGATCGCCTGGCCTCCGATTGGCCGCGTAACGACGGCACGCTGACCACCGCCGGCAAGCCGAACCACACCGCCGTCGAAACCGGCAACTCGATGTCCGACATCGCCCTCTCCGATACCTTCCCCTCTTCGATCGGTATCACGGGTAACACCCTCTTCACCACTCCGATTGGCGTGGTCCCGTTCTTCTTCGTCAAGGGCAAGAGTAACGATCCTGCCGTCCAGGCCGTGTTGAACAAGATCACCAACATCAACACCAATCAGGCCAAGGTGCTGCTCGGCAGTTACCTGCCCGCTTCCCAGTTGACGGGTAACGAGGCCGATCTCTCGACCTTCCTGTTCCCGGTTGGCCGCGATGCCCAGTCCGGCACCCGCGCGGTGACCTACTTGGAGCTGGGCGTCTCTGGCGGAACGGCGCAGGTGACTTCCACCATCTCCGGTGGCGTGATCACCAACGTGACCAACACCTTGGGCGGCGGCTACAGCAGCAACAGCTTCACGGCCACCGACCTCAAGACCCCGGTTGGCGTTGGCGCCACCGTCGACTTGGGCGATGGTTCCCCGGTTGAGGTTCCCTACGGCCTGATCGCCTCCATCGGCCTCTCCGACATCCTCAGCAACAACCTCCATTCGCAGGTGATCGGCTATAACGGCGCCAACATCTTCTCGAATGTTGGCGGCGTGTGGACCCCCAACTACAATCTCATCTACTCCGGCGCCTACACCCTCTGGGCCTACGAGCACATCCTCTGGCGCGACACGATGGAGGGCACCAAGCTCGCCTTTGCGAACTCGCTCAAAGACCGGATCGCTCAGGTCGGCACCCTTCCCTCCGGCTTGCTGCTCTCGAACATGAAAGTCGAGCGCACCATCGAGGGCGAACCTATCACCCACAAGTAATGCCGCCGTCCGGCAGGGCTTGTCCGGATCGTTCCGCCGTCTTCCTGGCCCGTGGCCTCAGGGCTGGTTCAGAGTTCTGAATAGAGGGTTCAGCGTTTCAGTATTCAGCATTCTGCACCCGGCTCGGGCGGAGCCTCGCCCTCCCCCTCCTCCGCCTCAGTGCCCTCTGTGACGGGCTCGGGGTTTCGGGGTTCGAAATTCAGGGTTCAGGGTCCAGCCTTCCATCCCCGGCTCGGGCGGAGCCTCGCCCTCCATTTTTGCCTCTGATCTCTGCGATCTCTGCGTTCTTTGCGGCAAAACATCCGTCGTCTGGGCTCCCCCCCTCTGTGGCCTCCTCCGCCTCTGTGTCCTCTGTGACGGGCCGGTTCAGTGTTCAGGGTTCGGAGTTCAAAGTTCAGGTTTCAGCCTTCAGTATTCAGTCTTCCACATCCGGCTCGCCGGGAGGCTCGCCCTCCAACTCCGGCTTCAGCCTTCTGCCTTCCTCCCCCCTACCCTGCCGGCGTCGCCGGCGCCGCAGCCTCTTCAGCTGCGGGCGCAGCCTTCGCCGAGTCGCTGTCGCCTTCCTTCTCGGACTCATCCTTGTCCTCATCCTCCGCCTTGCCGCCGTAGCCTGTCACCACGACCTCGATGAGCGAAGGCAAGTCCTGGGGCCGCATCGTCTCGCGCGTAGGCGTCGAGCTGTCCCCACCGACCGTCGTCTTGTTCGTTCCAGTCGTGGAGTTGGTCGCGGCCGCGGCCACACCACCCAGGCTCGGCGCAGTGGCCGCCGGCACGCCGGCGCTGGAACCGCCGGTGGCAATATTGGCCGCGTTGACAATCGTGAGAGCGGCGATGTTGAGATTGCCGGAGGAGCGGATACCCGCATCGCCAGCGTCGATCGCGCCGGCAGGGGCGATGAGGTCGACGCTGTCGGGCTTCACATCCTTGCGCGTGGCGAGCACGCCGATGCCGCCACCCGTTGCCAGACCGGAAAGATCGGTCTTCACGTCGGCGCTGGTCGGATCGATCAATACGCGGGTGGGCGGGGCCGACTGCACGGTCTTCGAGGAGGAACCCGCCGCGATGTCGCCGACGGACGACCAGATGATCTCGGCACCGCCACGCAGCGTGAAGATACGCGACGTACCCACGATCACACTGCCGTGTGTGAAGATTGATATGCCACCGCCGCGTTCGGTGAGGATGCCCTGGTCGAGCGCTTGGGCGCCGCTCACGTCTAAGCCCACCGTGAGCCCACCGCCCGGGGCAAAGAGGCCGATGTCGCCACCGCTGAAGGTCTTGATCTCGCGGGACGTCAGCGCGATGTCGCCCTGCCAGAGCTTACCCGGGAAGAGCAGGGCGATGGCAGCATAGCCGTTCGCATACTCCTTATCGCGATAGACGGGGCTCTGCGGGTCGTTGTAATCGCGGCCGGCATCGCGCAGCACGGTGAAGAACACCCCGAGCGCAAGCTGCGCCCTCCGCTCTGCGGAGAGTTTGGGGTCGGTGTAGGCAGCCCAGATCTGCGCATTCTCCGTGGAGGCGAGTCCCATCGCCCTACCCAGCACCGGCAGATAACGAGCGGCCTGGGCACCGGCCGAAGTGGGATCAAGGAAGGCGGTGGTAAAGGCGTCGAAATCGAGCGCGCTCTGCGCGAGCCCGTTGGCCGCCCCGAGATGGGTGGCGTCCATGAGGGCGCCAGCAAGCCGGCGCTGTTCGCCCTCCGGCAGCGCGCTGAAGGCGGACCAGACGGCTGAGTCGGCGGCGCTGCCGAGGCCCATCAGTTCGCCCAACGCGGGCAGGAAGCGGGCCGCAGGGCTGCCGGTCTTAGTCGGATTGAGGAGCGCATCGCTGGCGGCGGTAAAATCGGCTTGATCGCCTTGGAGCGCGTACTTGTAGCCCAGACCGGCGAGCGCGAGAATGGCAGCACCCTCATCCGGCAGGGCCAGATTCCGGGCATTGCCAACACTCGTAAGACCGAGTCCGGTGCCGTCGCCAACATTGGGCCCGATGCCGAGATCGAGATGGCGACCGGCGAGCACCTCGATGGCCCCTGGCCCGCTGATCTGGATATCGCCGGCGGTGGGGGCATCGCTGGTCGGACCGGGGATGGAAATACCGGAGAACAGGCCTCCCGAGTCCAGCGCCTGGCTCCGCGCGGCCGAGTTAGGGTTGAAGGCCACGATGTCGCGCCCCGCCGACACCACGCTCACATCGCTGGAGTTGTTGTTCTGGATATAGAGGGCGACATCGGTGATGTCATTGCCCGCGATGACCTTGGTCTGCTTAGCCAAATAGAGGGTTATTCCGGTGATGTCGCCGTCCACCGCGTAGATGCGCACCGGTTCGGTGCTCGCACCGTGCAGCAGGTCGGAGGCATGCAAGGCTTGTTTATTCTGCAAGGAGCCTTTGGTGGAGCCGGTTTCATTGAGGAGGCTGTCGAAAGCGCGCAAGAAGTTCGTGTCGAGGGGGACATACACGCTATCGGTTGGCGCCGAGCCGGCGCCCCCAAGGGGAGTAACAATGCTGGGGAAGCGCGCAGGATCCGCATCGGAGAAGTTCAGGGAGCTCGACGCCCATTCGCGTAGCGGGGTACTCGGATCGTCGTTTACCTGGAAGCCGTTTAAGGAGCCGGCGGCGGCCAGCTCCAAGTGCCCCGAGGGCGAAGGCCTGAGATTCGCTTTCCCCACCAGCGCGATATCACCACTAAATGCCGTGGCTCGCAATCCTGAGGGCATGAGCGCTGCTGCGGTTTTGAAAAGGGTTCCCGCATTGTTGCCATAGTTCAGTCGCAACCACGGCAGCCGATTCGCGTAGGTGTGGAGGCTTGTTGACGGTGATTCGATATAGATCGAAACGTTATCGAACCACTTTTCCAACGTTCCGGCTCCGCTTGCGCCGCTGTTGCGCAGAGTGATGTCCCCGAACAACGAAGCAGCCTGCAGGGCGTTATCCGGCGCAGCGGTCGAGAAAAACGTCCGGTTGTAGAAGCCATTGTTCGAGCCGGAAGGCAGCAAGAAGGGATTGGCCACCGGCCCGAATAGCAGGTCGCCGCCGGCCGTGAGATCAAAACTTCCCTTGCCCAAGAAGAGCGTGGTGGGAAGCCACGTGCTTTCATACTTGGACTTATCACCCGCTTGACCCGGCTTCACATCGACCGGCAGCACCGTCGAGCGAGTCTGGTTGGTACGGATCTCGCCGCCAGCCACCAGCGTACCCCGGCCCCGTTCGACATAGTACACGCCCCCGTCGAGATTGCCGCCGTCGCGGTCCAAGAGATCGCCGCCCGCACGGACCGTGAGATCGCCACCGCCGAGCTCGACAAGCGCGCTCGCATCGGGCTTGGCCGCGGCCCCGGCACGATCACGCCCGGGCATCCGCGCATTCGTGGCCACGGCGGCATCGACGTTCAGGATGTCGTTGCCGGCCACCAGGCTCACATTGCCACCGCCCAGCGCCGCCCCTCCCTCGTAGAAATTGCTATAGTCGATCCACCACGTGGTCGACATGGCCTCACCCGCCGCCGAGTCCTCCCGCACGACGAACTGGCCCGTCTCCGGGTCGACGAGACCGCGCCGGTAGAGCCAATTCCCCGGCATCTGCTTCGAGGAATCGGCCACCAGCTTCGTCTCCACGCCCACCTTCGTTTCGGCGAAATGCCCAATATCGTGCCCGGCCTGGACCGAAACATTGCCTCCAGCCATCGAATACTGAACGGGGGATGGGTACTGACTGAACCCGAATTTGACGGGCTTCATCGAGGGTAGAGAAGAATATCCCAGTTTCGGCACATCGAAGCCGGCCAGGGCCGAAGCCTGTTGGCCGGCCGTGTAGATCGTCGCCACATTGTTGAGCAGACGCACATCGTAGGCCGCGGCCAAAGTGATGTCGCCCGTGCCGGTGCGGATCGTTTGGTAACGGGCGGGAATCATGTCGTTTTTGCCGCTGATACTGTAGCGGCTGTCATTGGTACCGCTGGTCGGCAAAGCGGGGCTGCCCGAACCGATGACGATGGAACCCATCGCCCCAGCAGAACCGGCCACCGCGCGGAAATCGGCGGCGCCGAAATCAGCGCCGGCCACCAATCGGTAGGACCACGAGCGTGCACCCGCCGGCAACAGCACTTGGTCGACCAAGCCGCCGCGGTCCGCCCTGCCGCCGGTGAACCCGTCGCTCAACGAGCCAAGGGTCCACTTCTTGGTGCTACTAGTGTAGAACGAATCGAAGACTAGATCTCCCGAGGTACGGAGCGTCAGGGTGCCGGGCTCGCCAGAGCCGGCGATGGAGGCATCGACTCCGGGCCCGGAAGCGATAGCTCGCCAGATCCCACGCATGATCCAGCGTGAGGTCGCCCTTGCGGTTCACGATCTCGGCGCCCGGCTGCACATGGAAGATGTCGTGCAAATTCGGGTTGTTTCTGAGCAGCCGAAT
Organism: Opitutaceae bacterium; assembly: GCA_016711225.1. Lineage (GTDB taxonomy): Bacteria > Verrucomicrobiota > Verrucomicrobiia > Opitutales > Opitutaceae > CAJCBL01. The sequence continues at coordinate 33,937 of JADJTK010000022.1, read as the reverse complement.
GGTGATCGCGCCCATGTGCTCGCCCAGCGCGGTGCCGTACTTTAGCACCTCCGCCTCGGTCGTCTTCGTGATAGCCTTGCTAACCGCCTGATTCGTGTCGTTGAGATCAAAGACTTTGTACGCTTCGACCACGATGCTGGAGGCGTCTTTGATTGTGCCATCAATACGCTCCACTTGCACCTCCGCGCCTTCGCCACTCTGCGGGGCACGCAAGTGCAGCGTGCCGCTGCGCTGGCCGAGATCGATCGGGCTACCTTCGATATCCCGCATCGTCGCCGGAGCTGCGGCCACGGAGAGATCGATCATCGAATCGCGGCGAATCACCACTGCAGCCGCCGAGTCGCTGACGCCGGCCACAGCGGAACCCGCTTCCAACGACACGCGGCCGCCCTTGCCGGCGGCGTCGAACTCCTTCGCCGCGACTGTCAGGCCCGCGCCGGCCTCAAGGACCACGCTGCCACTTGCCAAGAGATCGATCGAGCCGCCGCGCGTGCCGGACGCATCGATCTTTCCGGTCACAGTGAGATCACCACCATCGGCAGCGACCTTGAAAGCATGGGCCTTGGCTTCGCCCGCTATCTCCACGTCGCCCGTCCGCACCCGGGCCGAACGAGCCTCGGTAAATCCGCCGCCGTTCAGCGCATTTTGTAAGGAGGAAAAGTCCGTAGTGGTCGTCGATCCAACATCCAATGCGAACGCGCCGCCGACATCGTCTTTGCCCGCTCGGCCCAAGAGCACACCGGGAACGATCTTGGCCGCGTCCGCCGAGTCCGGCAGCTTCAACACACCCTTCGGTGCCGCGATGCTCAGAGTACCCGCATCGCCACCGCCAGCGGCCCCAGCCACAGAGACCACTGCCTCTTTGGTCAACTCCACGGAGCCAGCGTCCGACTGGAGCGATAGCTCACCAGCATCAGTGTATTTCACCACATCCACAAAAGTCTTGGCGGTGCCGGACACATCGAGTCGCCCTCCCACCTCGAGATCCCCTTCAGTGGCCCGAAGGGAAATGCGTCCGGAAGGCAGGCGAATCATGCCCGCCGTGGCCACCTCGGCTCCCGTCAGTGAAATTCGGGCCCCAAGACCGGTTTCGGCCGTGCTGCCCGCAACGCCGGCGGAGCCGACTTCCAGCTTGCCCTGGGCCCGGATCGCCGAGTCGGCCCCAGTGGAGGCGGTCACCAGCGGGGTGCGCAAGGCCAAGTTACCGTCCACAGAGAGTTCACCTTCGTCCGTAGCCACAATCGTCTTGGCGGCCTCAATCCGCACGGCAGCGAAGCCGTGCACAGCGACCGCGCCCTCGCCCAGCCGCAGCGTATCGGCCTTGACCGCCAAAGTGCCCGCACCCTCCACGAGCGTCGCCGCGGAGGTTTGTCCGGCCGCGTTGTCGAGCCGCACATCCCGGGCAGCGAGGGTCACCGTCCCATTGCCCGTGTTGAACCCACGAAGCTGGGCCGTGTGCAACTCCAGCCCGGCGACGACCGGCCGGCCAGCGACGTCGAGCGCCCCCACCTGGCCGTGACCATAAAGATCGATGGACCTATAGCCCTGCAGCGAAAGCGTGCCCGACGCCTGCTGCAGCGAAGCCAAGGCACTGCCCTTCAAAAGCAGACTGCCGTCCGCCTCCACCTCCCCGGCCTCATCGAGCACGAGCCCGATCCGCCCGCTGCTCAACGCCAGCGAGTCGGTCTCCAGCCGGGCCGTGGCATCGAGGTGTGTCACCTGTGAAGAGTCCAATACGCCGCTCACGCCCTTGATGATCGCACCGGCGCCGACCACGAGGGTCGGGGTCACGGCAGTAGCCACGGGCGCGGCGATGCCCTGGCGCACGGAACTCGCCTGCGCATCCGCGCTCACCCGCACCAGCACGCCATTGCCACTGCCGGCCACAGCCGGGTCGCCGAGCAGCAAGGACTCAGTCTCGGCAAGCGAACCGGTGCTGCGCAGTTCAGAGCCGGCGGCCAGCTCGATCCGCTCGTTCGCCACCAGTGTAATATCGGCCCCGCTCAACGCTGCGCCCGCATTATTGAGAACTACGGAGTTCGCGGTCACGGTGACTGCCGTGCCCTCGTCGGTTGACTTACGGATACCGCCGATGAGCAGGCTCTCCGCCTTGAAGGTGCTGAGGTCGGCTGCGTTGAGAACGAGCCCATTGCCCGTGGTGGCAGCGCCGTTGCCGGTGATGAGGATCTGGCCGGAGGCGGCAATATCAACAAGGCCCCCACGACCACCAGTCGCGCCCTGAGCGGAGACCGCACCGCGCAGCACCATGCGCTCAGTGGCGGCAAGAACCAATTGCCCAGCGTCGAAGGGCAGGCGCGGCGCAACCGCATCACGCTCAGAGGCCTTCTCAGTAAAGAACTTGTTCGCCGAATAGTCGTCGTACTGCGCCCGTGCCTCGACCACTTTCTGTGGAGCCACTTCGTAGGCGACCCGCAGCGGGGCGCCCGTGCGAGTGGCATCCAAACTGTTGAAACGGTAGCCGGAGACGAGGCTGGCGCCCTCGGGCGACACCAGTGCGGCCTCCGGCGGCACGCCCGCCTTGGGCGTGACCAACACCGCGCCAGGGAGCAGCGCGTAGCGCGCTGGCAGCAGCGTGTAGTCGCCCGCCGGCAACGCCGCGCTGGCCTCGAGGTGAATCCGGTCGCCAACCTTGAGGGTGCCGTTCACGTAGCCGCGGTCCGTTCCCAGAACGACGGAAGCCTGCGAAGTGAACGGCGCGTACGGGGCGAACTCGGCGCTGTAGGCCGGGATCACCGCGAAGCTGGTGGTGGTGGCGAGAACGTCGTTCCGGCCGCCGTTGCCGCTCACCCAGCGGTAGGCGTAGAGGTCGCCGCCGCCGCGCAGATCGATCTTGGCGCCCGCCTCGTGCTCGATCTGCTGGGCGGACACATTCACTCGCTTCTCTGGCAGGCCCCCGGTGGTGATGTCGACGCCGCGCGGATCGATCCAGGAGATCCCGTTGAGAATGCCGCCGTAGGGCACCGTGAGGTCTTTGCCCGTGACCGGATCGACGGCCGACACAGAGGTGGTGCTACCCGTGCCCAGCTTCGTGAGCCGTGCGATCGGTTGCGCGGCATTGGTGAGGTTGCCCTTCGGCGCCGTGCCGGTGCCGTCCCACCCGAGATTGATCGTGCCGATGGGCGCGCGCAGCGTGCCCCCTTGAAAAATATGGCCGGCGTAGAGGCTGAGCGTGCCACCGGCGGAAAGCGGCAACGCCCGGTACTCACCCGGGAGCACGTTGATGGTTCCCGGCTGCGTATTCGCCAGGTAGTCATGCGCGGCAATCGTGAATTCGCCCAAGGTTGTCGGGTAGATCTGCCCGGCCTGAAGGGTGATGCCGCCCGCGACATCGACGGTGCCGTTGCCGCGGATCTCGCCGGAGCCCACCAGCAGTTCGAGCCGGCCGGTGTTCTGCAGCGACAGGTCGCCCGCATCGATCAACTCAGTGGCCCGGACCGTCAGCGTTCCCGCACCGTGCTCGGGCGGGTAATAGAAGTACGTGTTATTGGCGCCGGGGATGAGGCTAACGTGTGGATTAATCGCTCCCGGCAGCTGCGGCTCCCAGAAGGCCTTGCCCAACCGGACATACGGAGCCTTCAGCTCCACGGCCGAATCGGTGTAGAGCACCCCGCCATCGGCCACAGTCAGGCTGCCCTTCGCGGCCAGCTTTACCTCCCCCTCGAAGCTCACCGTCCCGCGCAGATCGATCCGGTCGAAACCACCAGACTGCAGACGATCAGCGGTCACAAACCCACCGCCGTTGGGCAAGGTGGAGGTGGCATCGTACGTGCCGGTGAAACGTTCCAAGACGCCCTCCCCCAGCTCGGTCTGCCGCACTCGAAGAGTCACATCGAGCGCATCCACATACGGGTTATCGGGACGGATTGTTCGGGGCATGAACTGTCCCGAAGCAACCGTGAGATCACCGCCGCGCGCAGACGTCCCGCCCGCCGCACCCAGCAGCGTCGCCTCGCTCACCAGCAGCCCTCCGCCCGTGAGGGCGATCGAACCACCCTGGCTTTCCACAAGAGTTGGAACCAGACGAGGAGCCCCGAGCGGATCATTACCCACAGCGCCGGCTCCACTATATCCTGGCAGAAGATCGAGGATGCCGGAGGCACCGCGCACATCCAAGGTTGCCCCCTGCTTGGCCAAGATGTTGCCGGCGACCGTGATCGATCCGCCCTCAAGGACCGTGCCGGTCACGTAACCACGGGCATCCTTGGGTTGAGTCACTACGTCGCCCCGAGTCGAGAGCGTACTGCCCGAGGCCAGCGTTACGGTCGGGCTAGCGACCTCCATTCGCGCGTCGCCGAACAACCAATTGGAATCCCCCCCCCCCTTTCACCGAGATTCGGCCACCGGGCGCTGTCACTGCCACGCCTTCGTTGATCGCCACGGTGTTCCCACTGAAGCTCACACTGCCCTTGGGGTCAGTCGTGATCGACGTCCCCGCCCCCACAATCAGATCGCCGCGCACGCGCAGGCCCAGTTTGTCCGTGCGCGCATCAAAATCGGCTCCCAACTTGGGATGCTCCGTTGCGGCAAAGGTCAAATTCACAGGATTACGCAGTGCCCGTTCGGATTGCACCGCCGGCTCGGCCCACATCAACGAGTCGGCTCCCGCAATCGCGAAACGACTACGCTGGCGGGCGTCGATGGCCGTGCCCGGCACAACCAGCAGGCCGGGAACAAACTGATAGCGGGTCTCCGTCCACTCGCCCAGTCCCTCCAGCTTGAACGCTCCAAAACCGCCCTGCTGGAAGAACCCCGGCTGGAAGACTAACGTCGTCGGACGAGCCGTGGTGCCGCCCACTTGGATCGAGGGTGCTTTGAGCGAAAGTTGGCCGCCGACCGTGCCCGAATAGCCACTCAGCTCACCGGCTAGGTCCAAGTGCCCGCCCAGTACGTTGGTGGCCCCAAGATCCTGACCACCGGCGAGCCGGATCGCACCACCGCTGCCATAAGTGAACTTGCCCGTGGGACTGCGCACCACCCCGCCCGAAACATCGACCCCACTGCCCGCCGCCAGTTCGACCGAATACCCCTCGAGCGCCACGGTGCCCCCCTTAGTAGCCAACGGTGAGGCCAGCCCCGTCTCCGTCCGGTCGTCGACAAGCAACCCAGCGGTGTCGAGCTTCGAGCCAACGCCCAGACTCACGACGCCACGATTGGGCGCCGGGGTGAACACATTCTCGATCCTGTACTCGATATCATTGATCCACAGATCGTCGAGGGACGAATAGTTGTAGGCCTTGAAGGTCAAGCTGCCCCCGGGGGCGCGAATCGAACCGCCCAGGACGATGTTCGCTCCTGCCAGCGTGAGCTCCCCGCCGGCCGTGCCCAGCAAGTTGGTGCCTGCCGGCAGCGTTGTGTTGCCTTGCGTGTTGTCGATGGAGAGCGAGCCGAAGCCCTCCGCCCCAAACAACTGGGGCGCCAGCTCCAGTGCTGCGCCGCGCTGCGCACTCAACGCCCGCGCATGGCCGTCCTGATCCTCCATCAGTTTAAACTCGGCCACTGCTGGCAAAGTCCGGGTCCCACGAAAAGTGATGTCCGGCGCCAGCGTGGAATGCCAGTACGGCGTCGCCGATACAAGGTCCCCCCGCATAAACTGTGACTTAAAGGTGAGCTTAAGGCCGCCGGCCTTCGGCGCCTGCGACCGCTGCCGTTCCCCGACCACCGTCTGCCCGCGCAGCGCGCCGTCGAGCGCCATGCCGGAAGCGGTGATCGTTAGGCTGCCGCCCGCGGCGCCCTCGGTATAGCCCGCCTCGAGGAAGCTTTCGGACACCGAGCCGCCGCTGGTCTTCGTCGTCCCCCACTTCGGATCGGTGGTCGTGGTTGTAACGAGGTAAATGCCGTCGTACTTTCGTTCGGGAGTCGCCTTGGAGATGTCGATGATGCGGTTGCCCTCGATAATCTTGGTCGTGCGCACCTCTCCGGCGGCAAAGGTGGTGAAACCACCCGACACATCGACACTGGCGCCCGGCTGAAGCACCAACGCTCCGCCGGCGTTCATCGTCACCGATCCGCCCTTGGTCGTGAGCTCGCCAATCGAACGCTGGACCAAGTTCACATAGCCTTGGACGTCGGCCAGCGGCGTGCCGATCCATTTATACCCCCCTTTGCCACCATTCAAACTAGCATCCCAGTCGCCGTGTTCCCGGAGATCCACCTGCACGGTCTCGCCGCGCAACTCGCCGTCGCGCTGCACCGGCGAGTTGGCGAACTCGGACCCGCGCAGCTCGACCTTGATCACATTGTCCGAGACCGAGGCCTGCACGGCAGTCGTCCCGGACACATCCACCACCGCACCGGCATCCAGATAGATCTGCCCGCCGGCGCGGCCGGCACTCTCGCCCCCAGGGGCGTCTTCGTATACGAACAGCGGTTTCACCGTCCGAGCAGTCGAGTTGGGCTCGACATACCACCGCCCGGCATCGAAGAGCAACTCCGCGCTGGGAGCCCACACCTCCGCTTTTCCTGTGAGGTGAATGTTCAAGCCGCGCACGTCCATCTTCGACGCCAGCGCCAGCTCGGTGCCGACCACTTTCTCGGTGCTTTCCCACTCCGGGCGTATCCGAGTCACACTATCCGCTCCGAATGTGACCGTACCGGTCCGAGTCGCCACGAACAACGGCTCGCTGGACGCCGCCGCTGAAAGGCTATTTGATTCGTTGTAGTTGCTCCTCGCGGCATAGCTGGCGTTGAGAACAACGCTGCCGTTGTAGGATACGGAAGTGGTCGAATCGATCACCCCGAGCTGGTCCACCATCCGACCGGTCATCGTCGCATTGCCACGATGCACCTCAATGAGACCCGAGTTTGTCACCGTACCGGCACCGGGGACGACTCCGCCCACGAACACGTCGAGCCCACGAACCTGCGGGTCGTTGGAATTATGCGCCTGCAATCCGATCTGCAGGCCCGCGGCGAGGATGGTCTGGCCGTCCGGAGTGCTGATCGTTCCCTCGTTGGTAACGTTGGCCCCGAACAGGGATATCCGGCCCCCGTTGCGATCCTGATTGGTGGGTGCCACCAATTGCGCCCCTTTTTCGACCGTAACATCTCCATAGACCCGCTCGACTGCGCCACGTCCCTTGCGGTCCAACTCCGCTGCTGAGAAGAGGAACTCGTCCCCCGAATTAGCCAGCAATCCCTGCGCGACGAGGTTCTGATTGATCGGGAGGGTCGACGCCACCAGGGCGTGTACATTCACCTGCGACGCGCCGCCGAAAAGGATGCCGTTGGGGTTGATTACGAAGACTTGGCCGCCCACAGGCTTTTTACCCTGCGCATCGGCCGCACCGGCGCCGATGGTCTGGAGTTTGCCGAGGATTTGCGAGGGCTTGGCCGAAGGGTCTTGGACATGGTTGAAGGCGATCCACTGGCCGGCGTTCGCCCCGCCCTTACTCTGGTCGAAGGTGAGCGTGGTGTCCTTGCCGATGTTAAAGGTCTTCCACGTCAGCAGTGCATTCTGGTCGTCCTGCACGATCACCACCTCGTTCGGCTTGGCGCCATTCGGCGTCGTCGGCACGGCCGCGCCCTTCCACTTGTCCATCGCCGAGAGATCCAGCGGCTGCAGGCCGCCAGGCTTGCCTCCTGTCGCCCAACCATCGGGCACGCTGCTCGCGGCGGCCGCCGCCGCCGCCCGCGCGGCCTGCTGCGCCGCATTCACGGCTCGGATCGCCGTATCTGTCCGATTGAGTGCCTCCACTGCCCGCCGTTGCAGCAGGCCGGCGGTGTCGATGGTGGAGTCGACCGGCGCGGCCGCAGTATCGCGCGATCCGGTGGCGGTCGCACCGCTGGAGCCGGAAGCCGGCGCCCGACGGAAGATGTCATTGCCGAGAGCCGCCGTCTGCCCAGCCAGCATCACCACCACGGCGAGAGCGAACGCGAGCTGCAAGAGCTCGCGGCACAGATGTTCGGCCCGGATACGGGAAAGCAGGGAGGAGAGACGGAGCGGGCGCATGACGGAAGGAAGGCAGAAGATGAAGTGCAGAAGGCAGAACCCTGAAAGCGGAAGGCGGAACGCTGAAACCCTGAACCCTGAACGCTAAACCAGTCCTGTCACAAAGGGCACTGAGGCGGAGGAGAACACAGAGAGAGACGTACGGAGAACAGGCAGAAGGCGCGGTGGACGGTGGGCGGTCTTCGGGCCTGATACCGGTCGGATCGCGCAGGCTCAGGATGATCGAAGTTCAGCGCCATCCGTCCGCGTTTCTGGCTTGGCGTTTGAAGAGTGGCGTTTTGAGATTTCCCCCAACTGTCACAGCTTGGCCTGCGCGCGCTGTTTGAGCAGCGCATCCCGGTACCCTTGCACCAGATTCTCTAGCTTGGTGCGGGTGAGACCGACGAAGGGCTCCTTGGCTGCAATCGCCTCACCGAAGCCGAACCTCTCGTAGCGCCCCAGGATCTCGTTGGCGGTGCGGTAGAGCTCGATATTCTGCGTCTCGCGGGCGGCGAGAGTGTTCTCGACCACCTGCTTGGCCTCCACCAGTCGCAACCGGGCCGTCTCACGTTCCTCGGCCAGCGCCTGCGATTGGGCGAGACGCTCGCGCTCGGTCTTGAGCTCGGTCTGAAGATCGGCGATCGACTCCTCCCGCTCCGACAACTTGTTGCCGAGCTCCGTCTTCAATTTGTTGAGGGTAACGCCGTCTGCGACCGTCTGCTTCTGCAAGGCGGCCAACTGGTCGGCCAGTTTCTTGTTCTCCTCGGCGAGGGTGTCGCGAGCGGTCTTGAGGGTGTCGCGCTCGGTTTCGACGTCGCGCAACCGCAGCGACACGGTGCGCAACTTCTCGCGTGCCTGGGCATCGCCGCCGGGTTCGGCGGCGAAGGCGGAACCGGCGAGCAGCACACCAAGAATTGCAGTACCGGAAGAGAGGAGGCACCAAACGGCCAAACGCCATTCACCAACGCCAAACCCCGGAAACGGCCGCCCTCCAGAGACCACCTACCTCGGAACGGGGCTGAGCCACTCGGTCGAACCTGATCCCGGAACTCAAACGCGACAGAGTCGGCGCAGCGACCGACTGAAATTGATGACAGTATTCATGGTCAGAACTTTCCGTTGAGGTCGAACTGGAGGGTGTCGTTCTTGAAGGTGGAGCCGGAGACCTGCTCGGCGGAGAGCCAGCGCAGGCCGAACCAGACCCGCGGCGAAAGCGCGACATTGGCGCCGAGGGTGTAGCCCTTGAGATTGGTGCCGCCGCCGCCGAAGTCGGAGTCGGCGAAGCCGTCGATCACCGCGTCGGATTCCAGCCGGCGATAGCCCACGGTCATGTTCCAGTCCCAGCGTTTCTGCAGCGCGAGCTGGCCAAACTTGAGGGCAACCATCCAGCCCGTGTCGCCGCCGTAGAACGTCTCCGCTACATGCTTCGAGTCGACAAAGTTGTTCACGGCCTTGCCCCCGATCGCTGCGGCGTCGAACTCGGTGTTGCGCACGTACTCGCCCATCAGCGAAAGTTGGAAGGGCTGGAAATGGTCGTAGTCGAGCTTGGCGGTCACCGCCACCTCGCGGAACGGCGTAGCGAGGCCGAAGTACTGGTATTGCGAGTTCGCTCCGTAATTGTTGAGCGCGGTCGAGTTGTCGATCAACCGCAGCGGCATGTAGGTGTTGCCCTTCTGGGCAAAGCTCGGCCGCGTGGCATCGGTGTCGCCGGCATCCGACGACGTGAGCGGAGTGTAGGGCGTGGAGAGCCGGCCTTCGACTCCGCCGAACTGATAGAGCGCACCGGCGAGAGTGAACTTGAAGTCCTTGGCGATCTGCACGCTCGTGCCCAGCTGCGCTCCGTAGAGCCACTTGTCCGTGCTCGCGAACTTGTCCGGTCTGTTCGAGGCGAAATTCAGGTCGGTGTTGTAGATGGGGAAGATGCCGGCGGTGACGAAGGGCGAAAAACGACCGAACCTCTTGCTGGCCTTGATCGCCCCACCGTCGAGGCCAAGGTCGTCGTCCCAGATCAGGTCCGTGGCAAAGAAGGGGTTGTCGAAACGGCCGACGAACATCGCGAGAGTACCGCCCTCCCCCAGCCCACGCTCGTACCGAAGGAATCCGCGATCCAGCCAGATCGAGTACTTGCTGAACTGGCCGGTGAGCGACTGGTTCGGGGAGACCGGGCTGTTGCTGTCGCCGGTTGCGAGGCGCAGACCGGCGGTGAAGCCGTCGCCCAGGTCGCCCGCCACGCCCAGCCGCACCCGCAGGCGCATGCGCTGGCGGTCCTGGTCGACGTTGTAGAGGGGCAGATAGGTCGCGACATTGCTCAGGTCGAAGGGCGAGCCGGTGTTGACCGAATTGAAGTTCGCAGGGGAGCCCTGGATGTCGTTGCCGGTCGGATAATAGATGCCCTCGTAGCGGCCGCGCACGTCGGCGGAGAACTTGAAGCGGCTCAACCAGTCCGGATACGCCCGCGGCGCCGCCCACTTCTCCTCGTAGGCCTGCGCCATCACCTGCTGACGGATCTCCTCGCGCAGTTGCTCCTTCACCACCTCGGGGACGTAAGTCACGCGCACGGTGTCGTCGGCGATCGGTCCGGCGCCTGCGTCACCAGCCTCGGCGTACCGGGCCACGGCGGCCAAGCTCGCGCGGGTGCGGGTCGCGGCGAGCTCCGCGCGTTGGGCGGCCTGCTCGGCCTGAAGGCGCGCTCCGGCCAACTGCGGAGCCGAAGAGCCCGCCCCCTCGAGCAGCGCGAGCTGGGCCCGCACCTGCTGGGCGGCCTCCAACGCGAGCCGGGCGGCCTCCTCGGCGGATACGCGAGCCGCGGCCAGCTCGGCCACGGCCGCGCGCGTCTCCTGTTCGGCCCGGGCACGCATCGAGGCGGCATCCTCGGGCTTGAGGAACCCACTGGCGGCAAGGCGCTCGATCAGCTCGAGCGTCACGCTGGGAGGCGGGGTGACGGAAGCGGCATCCTGCGCGGCCGTGGTGGCAGCAGCGCTGGCCAGCAGCGCAGCACAAAGCGCGGAGCGCAGCATAACCTTCGGTCGGGAGAAACGGCGTTGGGCTCGGGACATGAAAACCGGTGTTTGGATGGTTCAGGAGAGAATCGGTCGACGTGGCGCAGGCAGGCATGCCCGCAACGCACGTAGCGCAGGCGTCCGCGCCTGCTGGTCGGAGGATGGTGGGGCGGGCTTTACGCCCGCCATCCGCTCGCCTGCCAGACTGGCGGGCATAAAGCCCGCCCCACCAGGCAATGCGGTCTCACGGGTCTGGAGATACGTGCAACCGGGGCAGCGCAGGGCTGAACGGCTCCGCCGTCCAGCTACGGGGAAACACGTACCGCCTGAACGGCTGCGCCGTCCAGTTACGAATCCCAATCGAAATGATGCAGGCGTAGGCATCATCAGGGCTCAGGTCGGCCTCCGCGCCGTGAAACGAAGGTTGATCGGCAGCTTCAGGCCGGCCGGCGGCGGCTCCTGCAGTTGGAGCCCCGGAAGAATCTCGGTGGCGAGTGCGGCATCGACGGCCTTGTCGCCCGTGGTACCGACCACCTTCGCGCGCTCCACCCGGCCAGTCTTGTCCGGCCAGATCTTCACCTCGACGGTGAAGTCGGCCGAGCGAGTGCGGCGGTGGCTCTGCAGCGCGTCGCGCAGCGTGCGCTGCACCTGGGCGGCATACCAGCCGTACTTGCTACGGGCGCGCTTGGCCTGGCCGGAGCCGTCGCCATCAAGAAAACCCTTCTTGCTGCGGCTCGAGAGGCCGAACGTGTCGGCTCCGGGGCCTTTGATCCCCGTGGAGATGCTGGCATCGACCGGGGCCGCCGGTGTATCGTCGGGCTTCTCCTCGAACTCGTCCACCTGCGCCTGCTCGTCCATCTTCTCCTCGAGCTTCTGCTCGGGCGGCGGAGGCGGGGGCGGTGTGACGGGGGGCGGTGTGAAAATCCGCACCTCGGTGACCTGCACCGCGCGCTTGGGCTTGGCCTTCGCCATCATCGGCCCCACCACCAGGATGCCGCCGACCACCGCGCCCACCACGGCGATGCCGATCACCAGACCGAAGCGCTGGAAGAAACCACGCTCCTCGCTCTCGTATTCGAAATTGGTCATGGGCGTGACGGTTCCCGGCTACTTGGAGCCGGAGGGTTTGGTGGCCAAGCCCACCTGCGAGATGCCCAGGCCGCCGACGACGTTGATCACGTCCATCACGGATTGGTACTGGGTGACGCTGTCGCCGCGGATGACGACCGGGAACTCGCCGACGGCCTTCATCGCGCCGAGTCGCTGCTCGAGCTCGGCGAGCGTGACCGCCTGGGTTTCCAGGAAGATCTTGCCCTCGTTATTGACGGAGATCGCCTTGGTCTTGGGCGCAGTCATGGACTTCGTGGCCGCCCCGCCCTTGGGCAGGTTCACCTTGGTGCCCGCCACGGACGCCGTGCACATGAGGATGAAGATGACCAGCAGCACGAAGGTCAGGTCGACCATCGGCGTGATGTTGATGTCGTCGTAGGGTTTTTCCTCGGATTGGACTTGCATGGATCTCCTTTATTGCGACGAGTCCACCGTCGACTCTTCCGCGTAGAACTCCGCCATCTTCGTGACGAACTCGTCGATGAAGACGTGCAGGTCGTTCGACGTAGATTTGATGCGGGTGAGCAGGTAGTTGTAACCAAAGAGCGCGGGGATGGCCACGACCAGGCCGGCCACCGTGGCGGCCAGCGCGGCGGCGATGCCGGGGGCGATGGCGTTGACGTTCACCTCGCCGGCGGCGGCCACCGCGGCGAAGGTGATCATCACGCCCACCACCGTGCCGAGCAGCCCGAGGAAGGGCCCGCCGGAGATGCCGATCGTGAGCAGCACCATCTGCGCGCTCAGCTTCTCCGTCTCGCGCACCAGACCACCGTCCATGCTGGCGCGGATCGCCTCGATCGAGCGCGCGGAGAGGATCCGCGAAGAGGAACCCTGGGCATCGGCCTGCATGCGGTGCCGAATCTCCTCCACTCCGATGTGATACACCCGGTAGAGCGGCGAATGGCGCAACAAGCCCCGGCCCTTGTCGTCGAGCTTGGCCGCGAGACCGCCATCCGCGCTTTCCAGGGCGGTGAGATCGCGCGAGAGGTGGCTCCACACCTTCAGAAAGGCCGTGTTCGCCTTGACCGCGCGGTTGAGGTAACTGGCCTTGCCGATCATCACCACCCAGCTCAAGGCGGACATCACGCCGAGCAGTCCGATGACCACCCATCCGTCCACGGTGAGCGATTCGATGATTACCCCGATATACCCCTCCTTGAGGAAACCGAAGATGCTCGACGGGGCTTCGGGAGCACCCAAGCGCACCGCGGCCTCTACTTTGCTGCCACCCTGCAATGAAGCGGCGAGCCGGATCTCGGCGGGCGTACGCGCCACCTTGGCGATTTGGAGCTCGTCGAGTTCGCCGGTGAAGAGTCCGCCCTCGTTCATGAGCCCGCCGACTCCATTGCCACCGATCACCGCCGGGCCGCCCAACGCCGGCACCGGAGCCTTGAGGGTCGAATACTCGTCGCCGTCGATATAGAGCGTAATCGTCTCCCCGGCTGCAACCGCCGCGAGGTGATGCCACGCCCCGACCGGTACCGCCGCTCCGGCGGCGCTGCGCACGGTACTGCCGAGCTGGGTGACCTCGACGAACGGCGCACCGTTGTCCGCGCCGAGGAGAAAGAACTTGTCGCCCTCGTGCCGGCTAAAGAAGACCGCGTTGGGCTGGGGCGCACCGAACTTGATCCACGCCGACCACGTAAAGGTGGCGCCTTCCGTCCAGAACAGCGTCTGCGCGGTGGGGATGGTGACGGTGGTCTTGCCGTCGAGGCGCAGACCGCCTCCGATCGCCGAACCGGTGGTAGGTAGGCCGGCGGTCTGTGCGTGGTTTCCCATGCCGCTGGCGTCCTGCGCCGGCTGGCCGTTCTCGGCAAAGTGATAGGCCAACACGGTGTCCCCATCGAACACGGCCTTGGTGGGATCGACCGGTGCCGGGGGCGGCTCGGCGGTACTCCCATAGTACAACCACAGCGCGGCGGGCGCATCGGGCTTGAGCTCCGGCACCTGCACCCAGACAAAAGCCTCGTTGAGGGTGGAGTCGTACCGCTCGATGCGGTGCGGCAACACGGTCTGGTCGTCAGCGGCGAGGAAGCGCAGATCCGCGCCATCGGGCCGCGCGGTGGCGAAGTCGAAATTGCCGTCGTGCAGGCGCACCAGCATCGCGCGGGTCTGCAGCGGTGCCGTGAGGGTGACGCCGGCGGCGGCCGCATCGATCGTTAGCGACCGACGGGCGGTCCACTCGCTGTCCCACCAAGCATGGGCGGAGGAAGCGGCACCGCAAAGGAGGAGCAGGCCAGCCAGCACAGGCCGGCGAAGGTTGGTCGAGAGGTTACCGATCATGATGCGAATTGAAGGTGCAGTGTTGGGAAAGCGGTGGAGCGGGCGGGTCAGTAATCCAGCCCGGCGCGGAAAGTGACCTGGACGTCGCCCGTCTCGGTGCGGGGGCCGTCGTGCAGCGGCACCCCGACGTCGAGCGAACCGGTGAAATACTTGCCCAGGGTCAGGCGGGTCCCGGCCCCGACCGAGAGCAGCCAGCGGCGCGAAATCTCTTCGGCCGAGGGGTCCTTGGTGCCGAGCCAACCCCAGTCGCCGAAGGCATGGAAGCGCCACTCCCGCCGCGTCCCGGAGAGCAACGACGGGCTACGCAGCTCAAGGGAGGCGAAGGCGGCATCGTCACCCGAAGCTTCGGCTTCGAGGTAGCCCCGCACCGTGCCCAGACCTCCACCACTGGACTGCTCGGCGCTGAGCAGGGGCCGGTCGGCGAGCTGGCCCTGCAGCTTGCCCTGGGCCTGAAAATCCCACGGCAGGCGCACGGTCTGTGTAAGGTCCGTACGGAAATAGAAGTAGCCACCGTCGGAATCGTCGCGGCTCTCGTTGAACGCCGCCGGGCTGCTGCCCAGCCCGCGCAGGTGCAGGGTGGCGCCGGCATTGAGCTCTGTCGTCCAGAGGCGCACGACACGCGGCTCATCCGCCTCCGGGGCCCCACTCCCGGCGGCAAGCGCCTTCGCGGCGGGATACCGGCGCTCGCCCCACCAAGTGGCACTATAGGTCGCACTCAGCGGGTAATGGGTGACCGGGGTATAGAAGATCGTGGGCTTGGCCTCAGCGCCCTCGCCGTCCGGATCGCGGGGGGGCAGCTCCAAGCGCTGGGCCGTGCGCTTGTAGTCGAAACCATAACTGAGCGAATGGTAGAAACGGATCCGGCGAATCGCCTCGCCCGCTGCAAATCGGCGCTCTTGCTCGTCCTCTTCCTCCGGGTGTTCCGGGGCGGGCAGCGACTGGATCATACGCCACCCGAGCGTCGTGCCCCGGCTGGTGACGGCAACATTGCCGAGGGTGGAGACATCGCTGTTCTGCTTGGTCCCCTGCAGCAACAGGCTCGCGCCTTTCCATCCCGGCATGGGCAGCAGGTAGTAACCGGAAAACACCTCCACCTCCGAAGGTTCCTGGGGCGCGGTCTGGTAGCTCAGCCCGACGGTGTGGCCGGCCTGCCAGAGATTGTTGAGCCCGAGCGAACCGTTGAGTCGCAGTCGGGTGGTATCGGCACTGTACCTATTGTTCAATTCCACCCCCGCCGTCAGCGGCAGGCGCTCCTTGACCTGCAGTTCGATGTCAAACGTTTCGGGCTCCACGCCCAGCCCCATGCCGAGCTTGATCTCCCGGCCGGGCACGGAAGGCATCCGTTCGAAGTCGCTCCGCAGTCGGTCGTAGTCCGGCTGCCGGCCCTCGGCCAGCGAGGGCACCTGCGCCTTGAGCGCCTCGGGGGAGGAGAAACGTGCGCCCGTCACTCGCAAGCGGCCGACGGTCCTTTCGTGCACCTGGAGCCGGATGATGCCGGCCTCCACCTGGGTACGGGGCTGATCTTCTGGCACGGTGACGACCGCGAGTTGAAAACCCTTCGCGTGGTAGGCCTTCATGAGCGCCTCGCAGGCCTTGTCCACGTCCTCAAGCGTACGGGCGGGGCCGAGGAAAGGATACACCGCCCGCTCCACTTCCAGGCGCGGCAACGCGGTGGCGCCCTCCACGCGGTATTCGCGAATGAAGAGCCGGCGGGAGGCCGCCACCGCCACTGCGGCCGGTTGCGCGTCGGTCTCCGCCGGCTGGGCTCCGAGCGGTACCGACAGCAACAGGCCGAGGGCTCCGCGAGCGGCGGCCAGGGTGATCGGGCGGTGGTGGCGGAGCGAGCGAAGCAGCATGTCGAAGGCAGGAAATAGCGAGGACGCAGCCCGGTGCCGGGCCGCCCGAAGTGATCGTGGTTTGCAGCGGTGCGAAGGAGCCGAACAGCCGGGTTCCACGCATCGAAAAATCTAACCACGCGCGCGTGACAAACGCCCGGCAGCAAGGTCACGATTGCGTGACAAGGGCCGGCGCAACGCCGCCCCTCTGGCCGCCCCTAGAGCGCGAGGCTCCCGCCGAGCCGTTCTGCTCCGATTCGGGCCCCCAACGTTCAGCCCTCGGCGTTCGCCTCCCGGCTCGGACGAAGCCTCACCCTCCAACCAGCGGCAACCGGCACCGCCCACTGATCACTGCCACCCCACGCTCACGGCCGGGTAAGCCGCGCATCAAACTGGAACGGATGCGGGCCGGATACCACCCAACTCAGACTAAATTTGGGATGCGTGGGGTTCAGAAGGCAGTTGAGCTCGTTGGGCACGATTGCACTGGGGACGAGTTGCGCCGGCGACGACCCGCTCGCCAGCCATGCATCCCCGAATGCCTGGGTTGATCGCTGATCCCTTGCCCAAGAGGCAGGCAGCACCGGCACCGCCGAGATCAGGGCATCGGGCACTTCCATCTCCCAACGATTGAAGGGCGCCAGGCTGTTCGACCGTTGGAGGTGAACCAAACTTTCTGCCATCGCGAGCGACGTGTGCGCGGAGGTATAGACGATGAGTCGCCCGGGCGTATGCCAGCGCCCTTTGCCGTGAAGCCCTCCACGCCCGCTAAAGGCGTCTGCGGCCGTGGCGGAAAACGCCGCCAAAGAAATCCTGTGCAAACGCATAACCGCTCACATCACGTTGCCGTGAGCGATGCCGTGCAGGGTTGCTTCGACTTCGCGAGCCCCTGTATCGGTATCGAGCAGGTCGAGGGGGAGCAATCCGTCCAGTGCGGGCGCTGGCGAGGAGAGCCATTGGGAGACAGCCGCATCGGTGGTGAAGAGCGTTCGGGCCAGCCGCTGGATACGGGCAATACGGACCAATTTCTCCGAGTTTTCCATCGAGAGCCGCCCGACCTTCTTGCGCTGGTCACGTACCGTTCGCGGCGAGATTCCGAGCTTGGTGGCCAGGACGTCCGTGGTCAGGGAGAGAATCTTGGCGACCCGGTCAAAATCGCCCACGGGTAGCCCCGAGCGAATGGCGCCTACGGCCTGAGCGGTGGACATCTCGATGACCTGGAACGCGGTGGTTGGCATGGATGGAGGATCGGCAATTCCGCCGAGAATTCAAGCAATTCTGCCGAGTCCTAGAGAATCCCCTTCAGCCGGGCGAGGCTCCGATGGAGGGCGAACCTCCGCGCGAGCCGTTCCGGGTGGAAGTGGCAAGTCGCAAGGATCAAGTGACAAGAAGGCTCTTCCCGAGAGCGACTGCGGTTGAAGGCTGGAAGCAGAAGGTGCTGGAGGTCGAACCTCCGCGGAAGCCGTGCTGGTTCAGGTTCGGTGTTCATGGTTCGGAGTTCAGCATTCTGCCTTCTCCATTCGACCTTCCCCTCACCGCCTCGCCCTCCACCGCCCTCCCCACTCCGCATTCCGAAATACAAAAAACGGCGGCCCCCAAAAAGGAAGGTCGCCGTCGTCTAGGTCGGGCGCACTGCCGACCGGGTCCTATCAACTCAAGCCTGCTTGACCATGCGGCGCCGCACAGCCGCGAGGCCGAGGGTCAGCGCGCCGAGGATCATCGCGTAGGTGGAGGGTTCCGGAATGGCCGTGAACGCCTCGGGGTTATTGGCATACCAGAGGCTGCCTTGGTCATCGATACCGAAGGATCCGATGTAGGTACCGGCGCCGCTGCCGCTGGCCATCTGGTACAGATCGGAAACCGTCACGCCGGTGGGGAATGCCAGCGTCGAGGTCAGCATCGTGTCCGCTTGCTGGTCAACCTGCACGTACTGACTGGTGGTGAGGACCTGCTTGGACCAAGAATCGTTACCTCCGAGAGTGCCGACGTTGACGATCGAAGTGAAGGCGTTCGAACCATCAACCGCGCTGTACTCGAGGCTGGTGCCAACCTCAAGAGCCAGAGCCTTCGCCATTTTGCTCACTCCGCTGCCGAAGTTGCCGTTTTGGGCCGACGCGGTACCGCGATTCCAAGGGGCCGTTTGCACACCGGGCATGTCAACGTCCTTCGAAGCCCATGTCGTATTGTTCAAGCTCGTGCCCGAGTAACCGACGACCGACCAGGAGATATCCGAACGGTTCTGCCACGCACCGAAGTTGGCGCTCAGATCAGCCACATTGAAGCGACCGACTTGATACACTTGGTTCTGGCCGAGGCTGGCGTTGAAAGCAGCGTAGTTCATCCCGGAACCGAACAGGTTAGCCGCGCTGCCAAGGGCGACCTCGACATTCACGTTCACCGAGGGAGCGGCGAAGCCGAGGACCAACTCGCCAACGCCGTTGGCGTTAATGGTGGTGACAGCGTGCGGGAGAGGGCGGCACCAAAGGCGCCGAGAACGGTCAGAGTCTTTAAGTTCATGTTACGATTTCTGTTCTAGAAATACAGTTGGTGACTGGTGGACTATTTGTGGGTGATCAAGCCACCCTCGATCGAGCGTTCGACACTCATGCTGGTGAGCAGGAAGCCCGAGGGCTGGGTGACGACCTGGGCGATCCGGTCTTTAAGCGAGTTCGCAACGGCGAGCTTGGTGCCGGCCATCGTGGCGCGCCAGCAGATGACTTCGTAGCCCCAGAGAGTGTAGGTGCCGGAGTAGATCTTGTTGTAGTCCGGGGTCCAAACGCCGCCGACGTTCGAGAAGATTTGGGTGCCGTTGTATGCAAGAACCTGCGACTGTAGGTTATTGCTCGTGCTGATGATGTCGGAGAGGCCGATGTAGGCGATCAGACCATAGGGAACCTCAACCGGGGAACCATCACCCAAGTCGACGGTGGCGCCAACGCCGACCGGGGTCTTGAGGTCGGTGGCCGTGAAGCTGTTGCTGCTGTAGCCGCCGCCCAACGAGTTGGTCACGTTCGCGATCACGCCACCAGCGATGGTCGAGGTCACCTGCGCAGACGAGCCCGTGAAACCCAGCTCCAAGTAGGTCACCGCGCGGGTGCCGGACTCGGCATCGCGACCAACCGGGAACAGCAGGGTGGAGGCATCGGCCTCGTCATCGGTGAACTGCGAAGCAGCGATGTAACCGCCGAGAAGCAGCTTGGCCTGGTTGGTGTTGATGTTGGTGATCTTGTTCAGAACGGCCTGGACGGTGGCGTCGTTGCTCTTGCCCTTGACGAAGAAGAATGGAACCACACCGACCGGGGTCGTGGTGAGGGCGTTGCCCGTGATGCCAACCGAGGAGGGGAATGTATCGGAGAGGGCGATGTCGGACATCGAGCTGCCGGCTTCAACGGCGGTGTGGCTCGGCTTGCCGGCGGTGGTCAAGGTGCCGTCGTTGGCGGGCCAATCGGAGGCGAGGCGGTCCTGAGCCACATCCAACATGCCACCGACCGAACCGATCCAGCGGCAGGAGATCGTCACCGGCGCACCAGCAACCGTGCCAGTGAAGACCGTGCGATTGGAACCGCTGAAGCTGGTGCCTTGGTAGCCGTACACTTCGCCGTCCATGATATCACGGATGGCTTGGTTCGTGGCCGCACGGAAGGCCGTGGCGCCGGAGATGTGAATGACGGACTGGGCCGAGGCCGCACCCGCGAAGGCAAGGGCGAGAGCGCCCGCTGCCATGAGCTTGTTCATATTCATGTTCAATCCTGTTTCGAGCTACTGTGTTTAGGGTTCACCGCTGACGGCGAGACCGCCAGCGACGGGACCTTTTTAGCAGCCCTACGTTACAGTCGGACGTGGCTTGAGTGACGAAGGAGTGAATTCAAGGCTTCTTGCGACCAAATCAGGGGAACAATCTCCAGCGCCGCCCTCGCGTGAGCCCCCCGCCGCGCTGGAGCCGTTCCGTTTCTGGCTTTTGGAGGGCGAGGCTCCCGGCGAGCCGTTCGTTTCTGGCTTCTTAGGGCGATATGTCACCATTTACCAGTTATCAGCAGCCGGCGGGCAGCGCCAGAAGCCCGGTGCAAGTACCCTCCCACGACCAACCCACGGCCACGAAGAAGTCCGATCCGTCTTTTTGAGCCCTTTCGTGCCTCTTTGTGGCCCTAGGTTTGGTCTTCGCTCTTTGCGCTCTGTGCGTTCTTTGCGGCCAAACCTATCCGGCCTTTCCGATCTCTGTGCTCTCTGTGTCCTCTGTGGTGTACAGGCTTCCGGGTTTCTACGGTGAAGCGCCAAGCGACATGGGGAGCACCGCTCGAATCGTGGCGCTCCGGGTTCAGCCTCCAGTTCTTCAGCCTCCAGCCTCAGTCGCTCTCGGGCATTGCCGTCTTGTCACATGATCCCTGCGACTTGCCCCTTCCACCCGGAGCGGATCGGGCGGCAGAATTGAGATTCGGATACATTTCCCGAGGATAACCCCGGGCAGACGCCCCTACTGTTTCACCCATCAGTCACACAATCGCCACCGTTCTGTGACATGCGGCACGCATAGTTGTCCGCTGAACTTCAGCCGCACCACCCCAGCGCACTGGCCGCGTTGGGAGCAAGCAGGGTCGTGGCGCGGCGATCCCGCCGTTTCCCGCTGCACGAGCGCGGCCCGTGCCGTCACCGCATTCCCACCGTCCGTAACTGAGAAACACAACACAGAAGACTACTATGAACTTCAGAACCCTCCTCGCGGTCGGCGCCTTCTCGGCAGCTGTCGCCGCCCAAGCCGTCACTACCGTCGCCACCAACGGCGTTGGCGAGTTGGTCCTCGGCTTCTCCGCTCCTTCGGTGGACGTGAATGTCGAGGTTGCCCTCGGCACCGCGGCCAACCTTTTCGGTTCCGGCATGAACTACACTGCCTTCAACGCCAGCATCGGCCAGAACCTGTATCAGGTCGGTCGCCTCGATGTGGCCGATCTCAGCGCCCACTTCGGCGAGTGGCAGAACCGTGCGGATATCTCCTGGGCAATCGTCGGCTACTCGGGCACGAGCTTGAACAATACGACATGGGCTTCGAAGGACGTCGACATGCCCGGTACGCAAACGGCCCCTTGGAATCGCGGCACCGCGGCAGCCCAAAACGGCAACTTCGGCAGCGGAGTAAGCAAAATGGCGAAGGCTCTGGCCCTTGAGGTGGGTGTCAGCCTCGAGTACAGCGCGGTGGATGGTTCGAATCCGTTCACCTCGATCGTCAACGTTGGTACTCTCGGAGGTAACGATTCTTGGTCCAAGCAGGTCCTCACCACTAATCAGTATGTCCAGATCGACCTGCAAGCGGACACGGTGATGACCGTAACCCCGGCGTTTTCCGGCGGCGTGACGGTTGCCGATTTGTATCAGATGGCCAGCGGCTCGTCTGGCACCCCTGGCACCTACATCGGCACCTTCGGCATCGATGCCCAAGGCGTGCTCTGGTACGCTAACAACGCCGCTGCCTTCTCCCCCGCCGCCGGCCCCGTCATCACCAACCCGCCCGCCTCGGTGATCAAAGCCCCGGGCGACGACACCTTCTTCACCGTCGCCGCCACGGGCACCGGCACCCTGACCTACCAATGGCAAGTGCAGCTTCTGGGCGCCGGCGCCTGGGCCGATGTCGTGGCCGATCCAGTCTACAGCACCGTCACCACCCCCACGCTCACCCTCACCGCGGTGACCGCCAACATGAGCACCAACAAGTACCGATGCCTCGTCACCGACACCGCCGGTACCACCACCAGCGTCAGCGCCACGCTCACCGTCACCCTTACCCCCGTGGCGCCCACGATCACCACCCAGCCCCTCCCCCTCAACCTCCGGGATGGTACCAGCGGCACCTTCACCGTTGTCGCCACCGGATCGTTACCGCTCAACTACCAATGGCAGTTTAGGGTCGCCAGTGCAGACTGGGCCAACGCCACCAACGCCGCCCCCTACAGCGGCGCCACCAGCGACACCCTCACTGTGACCACCGCCACCTCCATGAACGGCACCCTCTACCGCTGCGTCGTCACGAATACGGCAGGCACGGCCACCAGCAACACTGCGACCCTGAGCGTCAGCCTCCCGCCCGTCATCATCACCCAGCCCCTCCCCCAGACCGTACCCGTGGGCGCCACCGCCACCTTCACTGGGGCCGCCACCAGCAATGTGACCCTGACCTTCACCTGGCAGGTGTTGACCAGCCCGAGCAGCGAGTGGACCACCATTGCGGCCGGGGCTCCGTACGCCATCACGACCGACTCTACCACTACGCCCGGCACGGCCTCCTCGACCCTCACCGTGGGCCCGGCGACTGCCGAAATGAACGGCCGCCAGTACCGCTTCGCCGTCTCCGACGGCCCCGGCGGCAGCAACAGCAATTTCGCCCTGCTGACGGTGGGCGACGCTGGCACCGCGTCCGTCATCACCACCCAGCCGCTCTCGATCACCAAGGTCGACGGCGCGAGCGCAGCGTTCACCGTTGCGGCCACCGGCACGCCCCCCCTCGCCTACCAGTGGCAATGGAAGTCCGCCGCCACCGCTTGGGCCAACATCCCCGCCTCGTCCGACTACAGCGGCGCCACCACCGCCACGCTCACGATCAATCCGGTCACCATGGCGATGAGCGGCAACGAATATCGTTGCACCGTCTCGAATACGACCGGAGTAGCCACCAGCGACGTCGTGACTCTGACGGTCACCCCGGCGCCTGTGGTTATCACCTCGCAGCCAGCGTCCAAATCGGTCGTAGCCGGCACCAACACCACGTTCACGGTGAACGCCACCGGCACCACCCCGATTACCTACCAGTGGAAGGTGACGGCCAACGGCACCGAGTGGACTGCCATCACCAACGCCGCCCCCTACAGCGACGCCACCACCGCCGAGCTCAAGATCACCGCGGTGCCGAAGAGCCTGACCGGCTACGGCTATCGCTGCATCGTCACCAACGCCGCCGGCGCCGTCACGAGCACGACCGCGGTGCTCACCGTCACCGACGCCATTGAGGGCCCCGCGATCGTCACTCAGCCGAGCTCGATCACCATCACCCGCGGAGCACCTGCGACCTTCACCGTCACCGTTACCGGCACCAGCCCGACTTACCAATGGCGGAAGGGTGGCGCGGCGATCGCGGGGGCAATCAGCTCCTCGTATACGATCGCGCACACTGCCGATGCCGACGCCGGTGCCTACAGTGTGGTCGTCAGCAACTCGGCAGGCTCCGTGACCTCCATCGACGCCAGCCTCACGGTGGTCGCCGCGCCAGTGATCGATCCGCAACCGGTTGATACCGGAGCCGCGTTGGGCAGCAGCGCCACCCTCACAGTGGGCGCCACCGGCAACGGTCTGAGCTACCAGTGGTTCCGTGGCGGCGTGCCGGTCACCGGCGCCTCGGCCTCCTCCTTGGCGTTCGCCGCCGTGGCCCCGGCCGATGCCGGCATCTACGACTGCCTCGTCTCGGACGGCACAGGCGGCGAAATCCTGAGCAAGCCGGTGGTGCTCGGAGTCACCCTGCCGGCCGGTACACGCACGGCCGGTGCCGTGAGCACCTACCTGCTGGATATCCAACATCCCAACGGTGCGATTTACGACCAGTTCCTGCTCAATGGTGCGGCGGGCACCTTCTCGGCGGCCCCCAACAAGATCGCCCGCATGTCGTTCCTCGACGGTCACGACAGCATCGTGCAGGTGGAAATGTCCGGCGCGGGATCCATCACCGTGGTGCTCACCGGAGCCACCGGCCCGATCGACCCGATCCGCTACACCCAGACCGGCATTCAGTATATGAAGGGCAAGGCCACCGTGATCCTGGCCGGGGCCGATGCCTCGACCCACTTCACGATCTACTCGGTGGGCCGCTTCACCAATCCCGGCGTCACCCGGGACGATGGCGGCTACTACGGCTGGGCCGACGTGGCGGTGGCGGGCATCATCAGCACCAATGGCGGCCTCGGTGGTATCCACCAAGGTAACGTGGAGTACAACGCCGCGGTGGGCTACACGGGCCTCTACGCCCCCAGCGTGACCAGCGTCGCCCAGGCGCCGGTGATCCACGACATCGACGCCACTGTCGGTGGCACGGCTGAACCGTACTTGTACTTCGGGCCCGCTGGGTCCGGGGCGGATGGTTTGGTGACGGTCAAAATGGCCGGCGGCGATTTGAAGCAGAACAACGACTTCAACGTCACCGTCTCCGGCTTGGTGCAGGTGCAGATGGTGGCCGGCCAAAGCTCGAATGGCGTGCTGGTGCCCGGGCAGCTCTGCCAGGCCCACCTGGTCAATGACGCGGGAGTCGACGTGACGGAAAGGCTCGTCACCGGTCCCTGATCACACCTAAACACTAGCGTCCCCGGTCGCCGGGGGCGCAGCGAAGGGCGGACCACCCGGTCCGCCCTTTTTCGTGCCCGCTGGAAGGGACGGTGGAGGGCATCGCTGGAGGGCGAGGCGGTGAGAAGAAGGCAGAATGGAGAACTCCGAACCCTGTTCACCATAGAGGACACGGAGATCACTGAGGTCAGAAGAACTCCGGAAAAATTTTCCGCAAAGTACGCAGAGAGCGCAAAGCCCGGAGTTCAAGCTAGAGGGCGAACCTCCGCGTGAGTGCAGCGTTTTGTTGGTGGACACGATTGACCCCAATCGTGTCTGACCGCGTTGGGAACAGCGCGGCCCCCGGAGAATCCGGAGGGATCCATGCAACCCCGGATAGCGCGAATTCGGAAAGGAAACTCCCCCTTGTTGCGCTCGGTCTCAGAGCAATGCGGACTAGCCACGAAGAGGCACAAAGAGTTACGAAAGACGATCCGTCCTTTTGTGTCTTCTCGTGCCCTTTTGTGGCCATCGCCCGTTTGTCTCCGGTCTTTGCGGTCTCTGCGTTCCTTGCGGCAAAAGATCTACTCCCCCCTCTGTGGCCTCCTCCGCCTCTGTGTCCTCTGTGACCGGATCGGTTCAGGGTTCAGCCTTCAGCCTCCAGCCCTTCCCTCCCCGGCTCGGCGGGAGCCTCGCCCTCCATTGCCTCGCCCTCCAACTACAAGACGTACACGATCAGGCTATCGACACCGACCGGCGCCGCATCACCCACGACGTAATACTGCTTCGAATCCATTGCGACCGTGCCTGCATACCAGATATCGGTGAGGACCTCGTTCACCATGTCGTCGATGTCGGCCTTCTGCGACCCATCTCCCGCCACTACCACCGCAGCGTTCGTGCCTGGAGCCGGAGCGGTCAAACTAACCGTGGATTTGTCGGGCGTGAAAGCACCGTTGCGGAACTCCACGCTATGCAGATGCCCCGACAGCTTGGTCCTCTCCGGAGAGATCGCCGTCGCCCCGGATGCGTAGTTTCCGCTGGCCCCGGCAAGCACTCCCGCCGCGACGGTGAACCCGTTGCTCGTGCCCGCCGCACCGCCGCTGAGATTGGCGAGATCGTCATTCGCCGCCGAACTGGCCGCCGCATGCGCCCAGACATCCGCAATCGGCTGCCCCTGGTAGCGATCGGCCGTCGAATCGCCGATATGCAGGACCCCGTTCGGCGTTTTCCCAAAAGCCGCGCCGTCCGTCGTCAGGGCCTTGAGCGCAACCAGATCGTCTGCGGGCGTGGCGAGGGTGGCGTTGGGATCGCCCACGACAAACCACGCCGCCCCGCCCGCCGAGCCGAAGAGCGGCGCCTGGGCCTTCACGCCGTAGGAATCGGTCACGACCGAATCGACCCGGATATCGCCCATCTTGCCCAGCGCCAGAAACGCGTTGCTGCCGGCGAACACCCGCGAGCCCGCCTCCGTGCCCGCGAGGTGGTGGGTGACGTACACGCCGCCCAGCGAGAACGCGTCGATCCGGCTGTAGCCGGTGGCGGTGGCATGCGCCGCGGTATCCGCGATCTTCTCGCCCGCCTGCGGCCCGGCCCAGACATTCAATCCCTGAACACTCCAGTCGATTGCGGCGTGCGGGTCGACCGTGGCCTCAATTGAGATGTTGCCGATCTGCGACGCGCGGATGTTGGCCGTGGCTCCCGTGATCAGGCCGGCGCCGGTGCCCTGGACCGGACCGTTGAAGACCAGTCCGTCGATCCGACCGAGCAGCGAACCCTGGCCCGGGGTCGTGGCGTTGGACACAATGGGCGCGCCCGCGGCATCACGGTAGGCGACCGTGCCGATGTGGGTGCGGGCCGTCCCGGAGTCGTCGGCCACGATGGCATTGAGTCCAAGGAAGGCTGCGCCGTTGAACGTGACCACTCCCACATTGGCCGCCAGGACGTTGTCCCCGCCGAGGGTCGTCGTATCGAGCGCGCCGCCGCCGTTGGTCAGCACCAAGCCGTCGATCCGCGTGAGGTTCGCCCCGTGCCCGAGAGAGCCCGAACTCGCGACGGTGATGACGCCGTTACTCGCGTCGTCGTCGGCCCCGCCGTTGCCGGCGAGCAGCCGCAGACCGTCGATCGCAAACGTGCGGTTGTCGGTACTCGTAGCGACCTTCGCGTAACCCTCCAGGGCCGTCGCCAACCGATCACGAATACCGCCGGCCACCCCGACATTGCCGTTGGCGGCCTCGAGGGTGACGCCGGTGATCGCTCCGCTCGTAGCCTGGTTGTTGGTCGCGTTGGCGAAGTTCAGCGAAAGATGGCCAGCCATGGTCACGTCACCGTGCGGAGTGGCTCCGTTGCCTCCCCTCGAGGACAACGTGAAATTGGTGATCGTAGGCGCCTGCCAGTCGGTGCCGGCAAGGAACGTCACATCGCCCGACAACGCCCCGGCGTTGAAATCGCTCACCGCCGCGAACGAGGAGACTCCGCCGTTGCCGATCACAATGTCGCCGGTCGAACCATACGTGGAGGTGCCAGTGGTGAGCAGCGTCACGTTGCGCATCGCCGAACCGAATCCCTGAGCATCGGCCGTGGGCGCAAAGGTGATCGTGCCATCGGTGGCGGTGGCCGTAATCGGCACAGAGGCCGCGGTATCCAACTCACCGGCATCAACCCGGTGATTGTGGTTCGCATCGTCCCAGGCGCCGCC
The DNA here is from genome assembly GCA_016711225.1 of Opitutaceae bacterium. GTDB lineage: Bacteria > Verrucomicrobiota > Verrucomicrobiia > Opitutales > Opitutaceae > CAJCBL01. The sequence goes on along the minus strand of JADJTK010000022.1, from coordinate 6,772 downwards.
AAAGTCCGGCGCGAGCGTGATGTTGCCCGCCGCGCCTCTGCCGTCGTTGTCGATGGCGCCGCCCGCCGTGAGCGTGACCGCACCGGCGCCCGTGAGCGCCCCGGCGAACACGATGTCGCCCGCGGCCAGGAGGTGCCCGAACAAACCCGAACCCACCGGGGCGCCGCCGACCTGGACGCTTCCAGAATTGCCCGTGGTGTCCACATACGCCCCGGTATTCAGGGAGATGGTGCCCGTGGCGCCGAAAGCACCGTCGAGCGTCACGGTGCCGGACTGCACCGTGCCGACGATAGCGCCCACCGTACCGGCGGCGGCAGGGCTGCGCCCGGTGATCGTCACGTTGCCGGCCGTCACGCTGTCCGGGCCGTGAAGCTCGACCGCGACCGTGTCGCCCGACGAGGCCGCGACGTCGCCGATGGAGGAGCCCTGGATCGACCCGTTGGTCGTGCCGGCCGCCAAGCCCAAGAAGACGTCGCCGGCGGTAAGGTTCCCGTTGGTTACCGGATTCACCACGGCCTGGCTGAGCAGGCGGATCGTGCCGACGTGCGCAAACTCGTCGATCGGAACAACCAGGAACGGCTGACTGCTCAAGTCGGTGACCAGGCTGTTGCCGTCGGCATCATACCAGGCCGCCGTGACCTCGAGGGCGATATCCGACGCCTGGGTGGTGGCCACGATCGCACTCGCGGCGGTGACCCCACCGTAAAAGACATTGCCGCCGATGCCCCCGCCCGAGGACGCACCCGAGGTGGCGGCACCGAGTCCAACGCCGGTGGACAGAGTGGCCGTGCCGGCGGTGCCAGCGATCGTGAGGGCCCCGCCGCTGCCGAAGGTCCCGGCGCCACCGAAGGTGATCGAACCGGTGATCGGGTTCACCCCACCGGCGAGCGTATCGAGATAGGTGTTAGCCGTCAGTTGCGCGGCGCCAAGGTGATTGAAGACCCCATCCAGGCGGACCTCGCCGCGTACCGCAGAGGCGGTGACATCGCCCACGGTGCCGCGGTTACCGGTGAGAGTGGCCGGGGCCCCGCCCCCGAACGGAACGAATGCGTTGGTGGCGTCGGCGCCGCTGCCGGTGATGCGGATGGAGCCGCTCTGTGCCGGGGTGTCGGCTGCGGTGGCCGAGACGGCTCCGGCGAGGTAGCCGCGCGTGGCTCCGTCGCGGTACAGGTTGGAGGCGAGGGCCTCGCCCTTGCCGGTGTCGTAGGAGTCGCCAGTGGTGGCGGTGATGGCGCCGAAGGTCAGCCCCGGGATCGAACTCTGGGCAGCCAGGCCGGAATCGGACACGTCGGTAGCCAGTTCCAGGGTAATGGTGCCCGCGACGCTGGCGGCGGTGACCGTGCCGGCGCTGCCCAACTCGCCCGCCTCAATCCCAAGGTTGCCACTGCGATCAAACTCCGTGGCGGTGATCTTGGTGGCAATCGCCCCGAAGTCGGTCCGGAAGGCGAAACCGTGGCCGGCAGCGGACGCATGCAACCCGCCGCCGAGGCGGATGGAGTCGGCTTGGATCGAGCCGTTGTCGACCGTGGTCGCCGTGATCAGCCCGCGGGTACCACGGATCGAGAGATCGTCCAGGGTGATGGCCCCCGCGCCGTGGAAACGTGGTGCCTGTGCGAAGACGTTGGGGACGGCGATCGCATCGAAATAGGAGCTGGTCGAGAGGGTCGTCTGCCCCAGATCGCCGAAGGTGCCGGTCAACGCGATATCGCCTTCGTAACCGGCGTTGATCGTCGCGGTCACGTTGCCCACCGCGCCCACCTGGGTGGCCGCACCGACGATGGTGATGGCCCCGGTGGCATCGGCAATCGCCCGGCCGTCCGGAGTGACATTGCCCACGTGATCCTCGGAGACTGCCTGCACCTGGACCGGCCGCTGATTGGTGACGGCGATGGCGCCGATGGCGGCCTGTTCCTGTGCGGAGGTGAAAACATGGGCGTCGAGGGTGAGCGCGACGTCGCCACCCAGGCTGGACACGCTGACGTCGCCCGTGCGTGCGTACTCGCCGGCGGTGAGCAGGCCGTTGTTGTTGATGTCGTAACTGGCCGCGCTCAGCCCGATCGTCTGCTTGCCGTACTGGCCGGCGAAGACAAAGGCGTTGCCGCCCACCGTGGTCGGACCATCGGCCTGCACGAAGGCGGTAATCCGGCCGACATCGGTTGCGGTGGCACTGAAGACACCCCGGTTGCCCTCGAAGAGGACCGGATGGGCGCTGTCGGTGCCGATGGTGACGTTGCCGGCGGTGATCGTCCCGGTGCCATCGGTCACGACGCCCGCCGTCAGGGAGACGTTGCCGACGGTGTGGTCGAACTTGGACGGCAGGAAGGTGATGTCTCCGGCCGTTGTCGTGGCGGCAAGGCTGCCCATCTGGCCGTCGAAGCCTGCGCCCGTGCTCGCCTGAACATTGCCCGCAGTCCAGTCGTCGAAGCGCAGCGCAATATCGCCGATGCCTCCGCCCGTGCCCGTAAGCGACCCGTTGGCACCGGCATGGCTGCCGGTACGGACGACAACGTTGCCAAACGTTGACCCGTGCAGGTCGGAGCGCCCGTTGACTGCGGCCAGCACCACCCCGCTCTGCCCGTCGGCGAAGGTGCCGGGAGTCGGCGTGAAGGCGCTGAAAGCGATGTCGCCCGCCACGCTCTGGAGATTCGCGGAGCCGCCGTGGCCGAACTCGGACCGGGCGATCACCCCGTTGGCGTTGCGGTCGTGGCCGATGACTTGCACGCTCACTTCGGTAGCGCCCAAACCGGTACGGGTGAGCAACGCGTCGCCGGTGGCCGTGGAGGCGCCTGCGTAGCGCAACGTGGCCGCGATCGTGCCGGCGGGGAGAATCGAGTAGTCGACACCGTTGACGGTGAAGTCGAGCGTCGCGGCGCTGCCGTCGGCATTGCGGCCGGCGACTTCCATAGTAGTGACCCCGCGCGTGCCCCAGATTGTCTGCGCGGCCACTATGCTGCCCGCCCGGACCAGATCGCCGACGGGGCCGGCCTCATAGCGGAGGGCATCGCCGCCGCCAACCACCGCGGCTCCGGCCTTGTACGTGATGGCCATCACGTCCCCCTGGACTACGAGGGCGTTGGTGATCGTGCCGGTGGTGGTCGTGGCAATGAGGGCGCCGAGGTTGCCGGTCGTGATGCAGTCGATCGCGATGTGCCCGGGATTGTCGAGCACAGTGCCCGCCTGCGACAAATACAGACTGTGGCCGGCCGTCAGCAGCACCTCGGCGAAGTCGGCCGCATAGGTGGCGCCCGAGCCGAAGGTGAGGTCGCCGCCATTGGCGGAGCCGATCGTCGAAAGGCTGACCGCGCCGATGCTGGCCCGCGCAATCTGGGCCGAGGAGGCGGCGATGGCGCCCGGGGCGAAGACGACATTGCCCTCCGTCGCCGCCGCGGCGACACCCGCCACCGAGTCGGCCAGAATGGTGCCGGTGAACGAGACGGCGGTGTCGCTGTGCGACCCGATGCCCGTGGCCCCGGTGAGCACGAGAGCAGCGATGGTGTGCGCGCTCAATACGCCGGCGAACTCCACGTAGTCGGCGCTCAGGGTCAGCGGCGCGATCGAGGAGAGGTTGCCGGTAGAACCGCCATCGTCGACGATGATGCCGGACGCCTCGCCGAAGCGGATGGTCGAGTTGACTATGCCGGTGGCGAGCACCAACCCAGCTTGCTGGGCGCCTTCGGTGGTGCCGTCGTCGAGAAGGAGACGCGAGTGAAAGGTGACCGAGGGCGAGACCGTGCCCACACCGGTGCCATTGCCCACACCGGCGACGGTGCTGACCGTGACGCCGTTCGTGATACTCGTAACGTGGACGATGGCGTTACGGTCAAGCTGGGCCGGATCCGCATTGATCCGCTCGAAAACCACATCTTCGAAGCCGGCGGCCGAGAGCGCATCGAGCGCAACGAAGGCGGTACGGTCGTTGCTCGACGAAACCGGGAGCGGCGAACCGATGACGCCGGTGAACTGCAGATCGGACTGCGCGCCGCCCGTGTTGCGAATCGTGATGGCGCCTATCACACCGGCCGAGGCCACCACGCCCTGATTCTGCAGGCCCGCGGAGTTCACGGTGACGCCGCCGAAGGTCATGTCGACACTATCGGTCCAACGGATGGTGCCGGTCCGGGACTGCTGGGCGCCGAGGAGTCCAGCGATCTCGATCCGGCCGAAGTTGTTGGACACGCCATCGAGGTTGCCACGGTCGCCCGAGAGGATGGTGGTCACGCCCGGCCCGTAATGCTTGGTCTCGACGATCTCGATGAGGCCCTGGACGAGCGCGGTATTCTGAACATACAACACATTGCCGAAAGCGTCCCGCACCACCTGACCACCGGAGAGGGCCGGGACGCGATCGCCGACCTGCGCCGCCACGGGCGCCCCGATCGAACCATCGGAACCGACGGTGACGACTTTCGCACCGGCGGCGACGTCCGCCGCCGTGACGCGGTAATCCGAAGTGAGCGGACCGGAGCGATCGGAATCGTAGTTATTGAGAAGAGCCTGCCCCCGGGCGGCATCGGGCACGAAGCCGGCGTCGAGGAACGGGGAGAGAATGCGGACAAGCTGCTCGGAGCCCGCCACTAGGTGAGGTGCGAAAGTCGAATCGGTGTAGTCGCCCAGCACGACGGCGACGGTCGGCACCCCTTCAACGACGATGGCGCCGTAGGTGCCATTGCCCGCGATGTGGAGCAACCGGGTGCTAGAGGAGTCGAGATCGACGTCGCCGTGCACCGTCAGCGTGCCGATGTTGGCCGAGCCGTGGTTGCGCACATCGGTGGGGGCCGCCCCGCTCCTGCTCCCGGTGACGAATACGCCGGTCCCGGTCGGTGAGCCATGGATGTCGCCGCCTACCTTAATGGCGCCGATGCCCGACAAACCAACAACCGAGCCGTTGACGATCGAACCGCCATTATTGGTGCCCTCGGCCGCATAGCCGATCACCACTTTGCCGATGGAGCCGTCGAAATCTACCGCGCCGCTCCCGGTGCGAGTCGCGCCGTCCCCCGTGTTGTCGGTGGTCGACGGCAGGGGCAGCGCGGCCAAACCCACGGTAGGTGCCGCGGACCAGACATTGGTCCCGATCAGGCCGCTGAAGTCGTGGCCGATCCGCACATAGCCGATCTCCTCCGCGCGAATGTCGGCGAACGGACCGGTCGAGCCTTCGACCACCAGAGCATTGATACGATTGACCTGTCCGTCGCCCACGCTGCGCTGGCCGGCGCCGAGGGACTGATCGGTGGCGATGGCTACCCGATCGATCCCGCGCACCAGAACGTGTCCATCTAGATCGCCTTTGACCCACAAGGTCCCATCAACGCCGGCCCCGTAGCCGTCGACGATGAACGAGCCGAAAAGGTCGTCGTGGAAAGTGATACTGCCCCGGACCTCGGCCACCTTGATCTCGAGGTTGGCGGGCAAATCCCCGACGATGGCGACATTCCCGAGGAAGGTCCGGCGGTCAAACGCGGCATCCAGAGAATCCTGCGCGGAGGAAGCGGACCCGATCAGGCCCGCGGTCACGTCGGTCCCGTTGCACCACGCCGCGGTCACCGTGCCCGAGGCGTCCAAGGCAAAGCTCCAATCACCGCCCATGATCGTCTGCTGGTCAACCGCCGCCAGGCGAATGGCATCCTGGTTCACCGGATGGGCCCACAGCGTCGTGCCGGCGGAGTCCTGTGCGTTGGTAGAGTTGAAGAAGGCGAAGCCCCCGAGACTCACCAACGGCCCCCCTGGCGAGCCCCCCGGGGCGCCCGGGTCGCCACCGCCGAAGGTATTGAACGAGGTCCCGTTGGGCTGCTGTAGGTCACCGCCGCGCACCCACACCGTCTGGAACTGCGAGTTGCTGTTAAACGACAGGGTGGGAACCCCGGATTCGTACGCCTCGATGTCGCCGATCGACACCGTGCCCTGGACTGCCACGTCCTTGCCGATGATTCCCACGAATCCCACCACATCCGAGAAATGGACATTGCTCGCTTCGAGGCTGCCAAAATTGGAGAACCCGGCGGGGTTGGACGGATTCCCCACCAGAAGAATGCGGGCAAGGTCGGCGAGGTGGTTGCCCCCTTGATGGGTCGAGTCGAAGAGGGTCGCCGCGCCGTTGGCAGGACCAACCGAGGTGATCGCGAGATTCGAGGAGGCGTTCGATACTCCAACCGAGATGGTCGCCACCCCCTGGACGTAACGCACGTTGCTCGGCAGGTAACGCTCGGCCATGACGTTGCCGACATACGCGCTGGGCGTACCGGCATGGACAGGGTCGTCGACAGCCGGCATGGCAATCGAGACCCAACCCGCACCGGAATAGTCGACCTGCACGAGGTCGCCATCGGGATCAAGGAACACGACCCGGACCCCCTGCCCGGGGTCGGCCCGCACCTCGACCGCTTGGCCGGTCATGAGCACCTCGTCGTACACACTGCCGTCCGCGCGGGAGACGTTGGAGCGCACTTCGTCACCTCCCTGAACCACCGCCATCAACTGGCGCGCTTCCAACCGCTCGATGGCGAGCGAGCGAGGATTGGCACTGGAGCGGGACTCGGGCCTGGGCGGGAATGTTCGACTCATGGGTAGGCGACCGTCGAGACACCGATTGCGGGCCGATCCAGTTCCAAGGGAAGCGGAGCTGCGCCAACGGTACTCGACATGTAGTTCAGCGGGCTAAATGCGGCTCGCGACTAGGTGGTTCAAGCGTCAACGCCACCGCTACGTGAATGTAACAATCGGGGCCGCGTCTCGCTGTCCGGACGGGGTCAACACGCGCCGAAAGAAGCGCGCG
>JADJTK010000021.1 GCA_016711225.1 Opitutaceae bacterium | reverse complement strand
GTGCCGCTGGCGGGCATCGTGGTCACCGGTGGTGAAATCACCAACCCCCCATTTTCCTCGAGCTGTGCCACCCGGCGTTTGCCCTCGGCCTGCCCGTGCTCGGCGTGCCCACCACCAGCTTTTGTCACGGCCACGGCCTCGCGCATCAACGAGATCCCGGCGGACGACACCGAACGTGTTCAATACAACCCTCGACTTCATCGCCCGCCCCACCGACGTGGCGAACCTGCAGTCGCGACTCAACGTCGAGCCCGAGCTGCGCATGCCGCCGCCCGCCCTCCGCCACCAGCTCGCCAACCGTGCCCGCCTAGCCAACAAGCGCATCGTCCTGCCCGAGGGCGAGGAGCCGCGCACGATCGTCGCTGCATCCATTTGCCAACAACGCGGGCTCCGCGCGGTTGTCTCTCCTCGGCAACCCGAGGAGATCGCCCGGGTGGCCCGCCTGCAGGGCGTCAAACTCGACGGGATCGAGATCCTCGACCCGGTTGCGGTGCGCGAACGCTACGTGCCGGCCCTGGTCGAGGCGCGCAAGGCCAAGGGCCTGACCGCCGACGAGGCCCGCGAGTGCCTCGAGGACACCGTCATGCTCGGCACGGTGATGCTCCATCTCAACGAGGTCGATGGCCTGGTCTCCGGGGCGGTGCACTCCTCGGCCAACACCATCCGGCCCGCGCTCCAGATCATCAAGACGCGCCCCGGCGCCAAGGTCGTCTCCTCGGTGTTCTTCATGCGCCTGCCCGAGCAGGTGCTCGTCTACGGCGATTGCGCGGTAAACCCGATCCCGACGCCGAGAGCCTGGCCGACATCGCGATTCAGAGCGCGGATTCGGCCGAGCGCTTCGGCATCCCGGCGCGGGTGGCCATGATCAGCTACAGCACCGGCAACTCCGGGTCCGGCGCCGAGGTGGAGAAGGTGAAGGCCGCCGTGGTGCTGGCCAAGCAACGCCAGCCCGGGCTGCTGCTCGACGGTCCGCTGCAGTACGACGCCGCGGCCATCGCCGATGTCGCCGCGTTGAAGGCGCCGGGCAGTCCGGTGGCCGGCCGGGCCACGGTCTTTGTCTTCCCGGATCTCAACACGGGCAACACGACCTACAAGGCGGTGCAGCGTTCCGCCAACGTGGTGAGCATCGGGCCGATGCTGCAGGGGCTGCGCAAGCCGGTGAACGACCTTTCCCGGGGCGCCCTGGTCGAGGACATTGTCTACACGATCGCGATCACGGCCGTGCAGGCCACGCAGACGGTGTGAGCCGAGCGCTAGAGGCCGGTCGTCGGGTCGGGCCCTGTGCCCGGCCCGTGGCGACGCCGCTGCAAGGAAGACGCCGGCCGTGGAGGCCACCGCGGTGAGGTGGCTGATCCGGGGTTGAATGCTCACTACCCGCTGCTCGCTCCTCGCTACTTTTGTTTTAACCGCAAAGAACGCAAAGAGCGCAAGGAACGATCAATTCCACGAAACCCGAAACGCGAAACCCTGAACCGACTCGGTCACAGAGGGCACAGAGGCGGAGGAGGGCCCGGAGGTGAATCCTTGTAGCTGAATGACAGAATCATTCAGTCTGGCCGGGGTTCACCGGTTCGGCGTTTTTTCATAACCGGTTTGAACGAGCTTAAACCTCCGATTGAGGTCCACGGTTCTAAAGTGGAAATAAAAGCCTCCTATCTTTCGGCACGGCGATCACTCGCTGGAACCATTCTCTCCTCAAGCGCTTCGTAGTCGATAGCTACAGCATAGAGCCGATCGGCTTCGGACCGATGGCTCGAATCCACGAAGACTCTCTCTCCCTTTCGAAGCTCGCCCTTCCCGCCACCGGTAAACGGGGCCGACCAAGCCGTAAGGAAATCAACTTCCATGTCCTCGAGCGCCTCGTAGAGGTCACCCTTCGGGCAATCGCATTCCGCAGGAATGAGGCTGCGCGTTCGTAGTCGCGCGCCCAATCAATCTCTGGCTGGCCCACCGATGCACGCTGCCTTCATCTCGGCCATGAGGTCGGCAATGGTGTGACTCAGTCGGCCGGCCGGGGTGGGAGTGCACGCGATTGTTTCGAGCGACGGAATATGCGGTCGAATAATCCCATTTTGGCTAACGATTCATGCCGGGCGGCAGGCGGTGAATGGAAACCGGGCACTTTCCCCGGCATTGGTACTGGTGGCTGGTTCGCCCTCCGGTTTTCATGTTCTCAGGCGATTTCAGGCTCTTCCGGTTTCGTAGTGGCTGACCGAGGTGGATGTGGCAAACGGGGAGATGCTTGAAAAGCGAACCCAAGGGAACCGCTGAAGAAGAGACGGTGAGTGCGCACTATGCGCTGCTGTTGGGGATAAAGGCGCCGTGGCGCGTGCAATCGGCCCGGCTCGATCTGCTGGCCAGCAAGGTGGAGATCGCAGTGGAGTGGGATGAGACGGCGCAGGTGTGTTGCCCGGAGTGCGCGTTGGAGTGCCCGCGACATGACCGGGCGCCGGAGCGGACGTGGCGGCACTTGGACGTGATGCAGTTCCAGACGATCATCCGTGCCCGGGTCCCGCGCAGCCGCTGTGCCGAGCACGGAGTCTTGACGGTACGCGCGCCGTGGGCTGAGCCGCACTCGCGCTTCACCTTGCTCTTTGAGGCCTTCGCCGTGCAGGTGATAGAAGCCTGCCGTTCGCTGACCCAAGCAGCCGAGCTGCTCAAGCTGGATTGGGACAGTGTCATGCTGATCATGGCACGGGCGGTGAAGCGCGGCCTGGAGCGACGCAGCACCGAGGCGGTCACCCACATCGGCCTCGACGAGAAGAGCTTTGGCCGCGGCCAGGACTACGTCTCGCTGATGACCGACCTGAAGAACCGCCGGGTGCTGGAAGTAGTCCCCGGTCGCAGCACCACCGACGCGATCGCGCTGCTGGAAACGCTGCCCGCCGACCAACGCCAGGCCGTCGTGGCCGCCGCGATGGACATGGGCGCCAACTTCGCCGCCGCCACCAAGAAGGCCTGCCCGCAGGCGGCCATCGTGCACGACCGCTTCCACGTCTCCATGCACCTCAACGAGGCCGTCGACAAGGTGCGGCGACAGGAGCATCGCCGGCTGCTCGAAGAAGGCGACACGAGCCTGACCGGCACCAAGTTCCTCTGGCTGCAAGGGGCCGCGCCCGAGGGCGAACGCGCCCTGACCTTCGACGAGTTGTGCGAACGCAACCTCAAGACCGCGCGGGCCTGGACCCACAAGGAGACCTTCATCGAGTTCTGGAGCCAGGAGAGCGCCGAGCGCGGCCAACGCTTCTTCACGCAGTGGTACAACGCAGCGGCCCGCAGCAAACTCGAGCCGCTCAAGAAGGTGGCCCGCATGCTCAAGGCCCATCTGCTCGGACTACTCAACTACTTCGCCCACCCCGTGACCAACGCGATCACCGAAGGCTTCAATTCCCGCATCCAAGCCATTAAGGCCGATGCCCGCGGCTTCCGCAGCTTCGCCAACTATCGTATCCGCATCCTTTTTCACTGCGGCAAACTCGACCTCCGCCCGGTCCTCACGCCACAATCCTAGCCACTAAGATTCCGGAAGAGCCCGATTTCATCGAGGTGATCGTATGATCCACTCTCCCAGAATGCCCTCGTGATCCTGAGGACCTTCTCAATGTCGGTGAGGATATTCCGCTCCTCGCAAAAATAGCCCTGATCACTCTCCCACAGCCTCGCCTCTGCTTTGCTTCCTTTGGGGTCCACGTACTGCCAGTCGCCCATCATATGCGCGAGGGAGTATCTGCCTTCACCCCGAAAATATTGAAGATCTGCTCGTCTTCCTCATTTTCAGTGCGGTTCAGCTGCACGATAGGAAAGCAATAGTTGTCCATTCGGCGGATGGCCGCTTCGACGTCGGACCATGATGGCGATAGTACCGTATGCTCCTCTCAGGGCCGGCCATACCGGAAATACTGAATCACCGTCATGTGATGGATCAGGGAAGGCATTCGGTTTCTGCCGAACCGCTCCAGGTCAGCCATGCCGAACTGGGGACTTTATAGTTGAGGAGGACATCGTAGAGGCATTGCGCTGTAGGGACGGGTTGGGCATCTTTCTTCGGGTCACAACGAGAAACCATCGTGGATCGCTTCGCGCTCAAGCAGCCACTTCTTTAGGAGTCGGTATCCGGCTGAATCAAATCCGCGCGCGCCAGCTACCTGCTTCTCGATCAGGGTCTTCCCAACCACGCTCGCAAAGTCCCACGGCAATATCACCCATCCGGTGCTCTCTCCGTGTGGCGACTCTAATCGATAAGCGAACTTCCCGTCTTTCGTCACATCCTGCCCTTCGTTCCAACGCATCGCCAGCGACAGTGCGCCTTGCTTTTCCAGAAACGCCACGGCAACGCACGCGGCGCCCGTATCGAATACCACGCGCTTCATCCTCCAATCACCTGTTGCTTTCGTGGGGTGCTTCATGTTTGCCGAACGCATCAACTCAGCCACGCCGAATTGAAGAATAGTGATTGGAAGACGGACATTATAGAGGCGTTGGATGTGGTGCCTGGTGTGCGCCCGACATGACCGTGAACCAAGAAGTGAAAGTCTTCGATGTGCGAATCCAAAACTAAATCATTAGACGAAAGCAACTGCGACGCCGCGAGGCGCCGTGGGAAGGAAGCTGGAGTCAAAACGGCGAGCTCACGAACAGAAACGTGCTGTGAGGCCTGAGGTTTTGCGTGCCGCAAAACCTGGGTCGTCTCCCTGCAGGAGGCCTGGCTCGGCCATTATCCCAAAAGCGGTCGGATCCAAAGGAGTTAAAGGATCAAAAGGAGTCAGATTGGAAGTAATTGAATCACTTCCGCATTCCTGGTGACGCTGCCTCGCGCCTGGCGACGGAGACGTATTGGCTGACAGCCGCGCCGCTCCCCATGTGCAGTTGCTCGGCGATCCAACCGTTGGGGGCTTGGCAGTGCCGTTTCAGCGCCGTGGCCATCTCCACCTTCCAGGAAGCGCCCTTTCGGTCCGCCGCTATGTCGGAGGCTGTTTTGCCAGCTCGGCCCAGCAGGTCCTTCAATTGCTCCTGCCATGCCTGCTCCCGAATCTCGCGGGCACCGGTCGACTCCCAGGCTCGCGCGATGGCCGCCAGCGCGTGATCTTTGATGAGATCCCTTTTGAAGCCGGCAGAGCCAAGTGCCCACCCCTTGCTCATCGAGACGTAGGCCGCGTTCTTCCCCGCCGGCCCGTCCTGCGCCTGCCAAGCGAGGAAATCGGCATAGGTTCGGTGCTCTGCGGGCGTATCGGTGAGTCCACCAGCCTCAACGAGCGCGGTGCTCAGGTCGAGGAACGCCGGGCGCAGCTTCGGCTGGGTGAGATACCAGTAGCTCGAATAGCGGTATTCGGACAACTGCTCCGTTTGGACAATGCCGGCGCGGACGGGATTCAGGTCGATGTAGTGGCAGACTTGTCCGAGGGGACCGTCGTCCTCGACCAGCAACGCCTTGTAGCGGCCTTGGAAGAGGTGTCCGCACTCTCCTCGGAATCGGTTGAATCGATTGGCAAATGTCGCCTGCAACCACTGCATGCCCCTCACAAGATTCCCGTCCGGCGTCTCGAGGGCCAAGTGATAGTGGTTCGTCATGATGACGAAGGCATGCAGCTTCCAACCGGATCTTTCGCAGGCTTCGAACAGGCAGGATTCGAACGCCATCTTGGCGCCTTCGGAGGCGAAGATGTCGGCGCGGTAGTTTCCCCGGTTGATCACGTGGTGCAGGCACCGGGGAACTCAAGTCGGAGTTTTCGGGGCATGGTCGGAACGGGGTGCAAGGAGTAGGAAAGCCGGAATTTCGAATCTTACAACCTGACCCCTTTTGCCGCCCTTCGAGATCTCCTCGGTCAGAAGCTCGATCTCTTTCTGGAACTCTGGATCTTCGCTTTGGCTTCGGAGAATCACCCAGGTGAAATTCGCGAGGTAGAGCTTCTGCGGCGGCGCACAATGCGCGACGGTCCAACAGTAGATGTCGAGCTGAGTCTTCTCTTCTTCGACTTCCTTCTTGAAGACCTTCACGCCATCGCCGAGCGCCGTCTTGATCAGGCGCTCTCCGGACGCGAGCGGTGACGCCGCAAAATGGGTATACCCATCGGCGGCCAACTTCCCAGCCGGCGCCTCAAACGTCAGCACATTCAGTCGCAGCGTGCCGGCACCAGAGCGCTCGCTATAGAACATGCCGCCGCCTGCTGGCTGATACTCTTCCTTCCAGTCCGCTGGGATGCGGAAACTGATGACGCCGCCACGGTATGCGATAGTCTTCATCGGAGGAGCTTCAGCAAAGCCGGTGAGTGTGGAAACGAGGACTGCTGCGAGAACTGATAGAAGGCGCTTCATCTTTCGGCCAACGTTACGGATGAGCCACGGCGGGCCGCGGATCGAGATTGAAAAGCGGGCGCTGAACCGCCGTTGCGCTCTGGCCGCTGGTTAGCCTCCGGTTTTCCGAAACGCAGCCGCGGACTCTCGCCGCAGGGCTTGCATCTTCTTCTCCGGAATTCCGGGAACCCCGGACTGTCGTCGCAGCGCTTGCGGCTTCGCCCGACTCCGCCGACGCAGAACCGACCACACTCACCGCGGACCGGAGCTCATCCCTGGCGAACTTTTGGTCGAAAAAAAACATCGGGCAATTTGTCGAAGTGGCGGACTCTATATCGGCTAACGCCTCAGGTCTGCCACGCCGGGAATCGGACGTCGCTTGGAAAATGGACGCTTCTACCGGCGTTGCGCAGTAGTGTCTGGTTCGGCCGGGTCTTCTTTCCGGTGTCAGTCATCGTCGTAGAAACAGTCGCAGGAAATCGCCTGGCCTCCACAGCGTGGGCACGGCTCCAGATCGCAGCCGATCACGTGCAACTTCCCTTTTGGCACACCGCAGTCGTCGCACTTCGGATGCGGTAGATCGTCTGATCCTTCACCGTAGGGCACGCGGTCAAACTCTTGGCCATTGATCACGAACATCGCCGGTGCCACACGCGGCTTCTTCGCTCCGTGCCACCTCGGTTCTTTTGAATTCCAGGACATGGTCTTCTTTCGCCGAACGCCTCAGGTCAGCAGCGCCGGGAATCGGACTCTGCCGAAGAATCGGGCTCCGTATCCGGCGTTCGCTGTAGTGACTGGTTCGGCCGTTTTTTCTTCATGAATAGAATGCCGTCTTTCAATTCGGAGACGCCCCAACCGCGCTTCAGATAGAAGGTGAATGCTCGCTTCTGTCGATCGGGCGATGTCCAAAGCCAAAGCTCCTGCCACCCCAGCGACCAAAGCCATCCTTCGACGGAATCGATCAGCCGCACGCCGACGCCTCGTCGTTCGAACTCCGGCAAGACGGCGGTGACCCAAAGCTCGCCAGTCTTCCCATCACCAATCGCCAAGCCGACGATTCTTCCTTCTTCTTCGCAGAGCCACCCGCGGTGAGTCGTGCGGAGTAGCTCGGCCGTCGATTCTTCTGTGATACCGAGCTGACGAAGCGCCTCCCGAGAAAAAGGATTTTCGCGAGTCGACGCGCGAACCTCGATAATCTCCGACAGGTCCTTCGATTCAATCGGACGGAATTTCATACTTTTGCCGAACGATTCAGGTGAGGCATGCCGGATCACGGACACTGCTTGGAAGGCGGAGGCTGAACCGGCATTGCCTCTGGTGGCTGGTTCGGCCGATTTTTGCGCGATATATACGCGGTACGGATCGCGATGAATGGAGCTACGGCAGTGGTGAATGCAAGCGCTATGTACCCATAGTCAGGATAGCCACGCGCCCAAGGATGAGTATCCCGGACCTTCGCGCATATGGCACCGGATCGCACTATTCACTTGGATCAAGCAGTAGCCCGCGACGAAGAGCGCAATCGGCACTGCAATCACCCCAAGCCACTTTCTTAACCGCAAGAGCAGCCAGCAAATCGCCGGAATGACGAGGAGCATCAGCCAAAAACTACGCTCCTCGGCTGCCTGATCCGGTACGACGAAGAACGCGAGGGTGGTCATTTTCTTTTGCCGAACGCCTCAGCTCAGCCACGACGAATCGCGGACGTTGATTGGAAATCGGGCATCATAGAGTCGTTGGATGTGGCGTCTGGTTCGGCCCGTCTTTGATTGGTGTCCCGCACGAGGCGCAGCTGTCCTGGAAAAACATCTGCATCGCACCTTTGCTGACTCGACCACTGCATCGGTCGCAACGAATCGAAGCCACGATGATGCCGACGGCAATCAGCACCACTTGTGACGCGATGAGCCACGCGAAGAGTGAAAAGACGAGGTACCGATTCGAGACCCCGGTAAGCAGTAGTACGCCGCCGACGAACGCACCGAGATAGACGAGGAGGACGGTCCTTCGCCACCCGACAAATTTCGCTCTTCCGGTGATGCTCATTTCTTGTGCCGAACGTCACAGGTGAAGCATGGCGGGTGCCGAGGATGGATTGGAAGGCGGACGCTTTACCGCCATTGCCTCTGGTGGCTTGTTCGCCTCCGCTTTTTGGAGCGCACGAAAATCGTACGCCATGAATTTCGGATGACCGAGGATCACTGAGACCGGAAGACTGATCCGGTAAATCTTCCCTTCCTCGATCAGGAACCCCGTCGCGGTATCTATCGGGAAGACGATCTTCTTTCCTGCATATTCTTGGGGCGCGAGAATCTCGAACTGCACATCGAGCCAGCGCACAAACTCTATCTCTTTTTTGGGATCCGATGGAAGAAACTCCTGGATGCGCGGTGCCACCAGTCCATCGTGACACAGAATCTCGGCATCGACACAGGGCTCACCGGGATAGGACTCCGCCGGATGGTGCGCGGCGCACCCGGCTAGAAAGAGCAATCCGATGGTGAGGGGCAGGATCTTCATCTTTCGGCGAACGCTTCAGTTCAGACACGCCGGGCCGTGGACTCCGAGTTCGGAGGCGACACTTTACCGGCGTTGTTCTGTGACGACTTGTTCGGCTCTGTCTTTATTTCTTTCTGAAATATCGTCGGCAACGGTTCTTGTTTCAAGACACCATTCCATCCTACAATAACGTCAGACCAATCTGCCGAAAACAAGAATTCCGCACCCACGCATACGCAATGAGGTGATGGGTGTTCGAGCAGGATGCTATGTGCAGTAGCTTCCCTTCCGGTCACGAGAAACCCAGAACACTATAAGCAATATGTATTCGCCCGACGGGATATTCGCTAGATAACCGTGACAACATTACAACCCGCTCTTGTGTATTTTCAAAACTTCACCGGTCTCTGCGCGATAGTTTCCAACGAAAGGTGCGTCACGCATCCGCTCAAGATGAACGCTGTGCTGAGAAGAAAGGGAAGAAAACGGTGCATATCAGCCGAACAGTAGGGATTGACTCTAACTCAGTTGAGCTTTTGCGGGCGGGCCTATTTCGGGGATTTTCTCATGCAAGCCGTTGATAGATAGGCTCGAACTCTCGCGGGTTGAGCTTTGGCCGATTGAAAATCGCCCGGGCAAAGCTTAACTGGTCCTGCAACCGTTTCGGTCCGCCCCATTGGGTCGAACGCGGAGGACTGAAACCCGAAGAAGAAGGGCTCAAAGATGAATGCGGACCAACGGGGGGATGAGAGAGAAACTCGAGTCGTGCAGTTTCGGGAATGGAACGAGGTGCTGGAGGCCGACGTAATGGCGCCGGCGCTTAAAGCAGTGTACCGCCAGGAAATCGTGGCGTTCCTGCACCACTGCAAAATCCACCATGCGGGGGCGAGCATCATCCTGGCCAAGGCGTATCTCACAGTCGCCGAGACACAAGGACGAAGTGGAGCGCGAGCGGCGCATAGCGGTTCTCTCACGATCCCGATCCGAGCCCCGGAGACCCGCCCTAAAGGAGCGGGCCACGATGGGCGGCGGCCTAAGGCAGAAGGCAGAATGAAGAAGTCAGAACGAAGGGAAGGCGGAGCCGAACTGGAGCTCGGCGTTCCCAGGGCTCAACGGCTGCGCCGTCCAGCTACGACGGAGGGCGGAAGGTAGAACGGCGGCAGGGACGCCTGCGCCACTCACGCCTCCCTCTGTGACCGGGTCGGTTTAGGGTTTTGAGTTTCGAGTTTCGGGTTGAGCGTTTCGCGTTTCGAGGGGCGATCCTGCCATTCTTTGCGGTCTCTGCGTTCCTTGCGGTTACCCCTTCCGAACCTCTGTGCTCTCAGTGCCCTCTTCTGCCTCTGTGATCTCTGTGACCGGGTTGGTTCAGGGTTTCGAGTTTCGCGTTTCGGGAAATTGATCCTGCCATTCTTTGCGATCTCTGCGCTCCTTGCGGTCAACCTCTTCCGAACTGTCGCGGCCAGCGGCGTCACCAAGTCGTCGGCACCATGATCTTGGCCGCCTTGGCCAGACCGTCCGTCAATGCCGTGGGCATCACCCAGCGGGCCAAGTCCATGGCTTGATCGCGCACCGAGAACGACTTCACTTTCTGGGGCCGCCCTTCGGCCGGATCGTAGAGGTGGGTACCGGAGGGTTTTGTAGCACAGGACGGTATGCCCCTTTAGTCCGCTCGCCGTTTTCACATAGTAGGAGAGCAGGCAGCTTTCCACCACCCGGCCTTCCCGCCTCAGGCGTCGGGCTTCGGCGGCACTCTCGATAAAGCAACCGTTGCGCAGCGTTCCGCGCGACGGCGGGGCCGCGAGCAGTTCATCGTCGGAGTAGAAGCGGTACGACTGGTAGGTGGGATCGATCCGCTGCAGCAACTCCAGCAATTGCTCACGATCCGCGGGCACATTGTTCCAGTGGCGCGATAGGCTGCGGGTGCCGTCGATCGGGCGATAGAACCAGAGCGCATCGGCGAACTCGAAGACCAACGCGTTCTCGCTGGGGCGCCCCGGCCGCGTGGTGGCGAGCTGGAGGACCGCCGACCAGCTCTCCGTTCCCAGTAGGTTCTTGGCCCGCACCAGCGCGGCCACATCGCGGGGCGAAGCGTCGCCCAGGGCCACCGGCAGACCGACCAGCAGAACCAGGAGGAGGCGGAGCCGTTTGATCAGTTGCATGTCCTGATAACCCGGAACCGGCGCTTTTGTTGCAGAGTTTCGTGCGCCGGAGGCGGGAGGAGGAACGAAGGGCCAAACCGGACGGGCCAAGTAGCAAGGGCCAAGTGACAAGCGCTGAGGCGGACGACGTTCTGGCGAACGTCGCTACGACCGGAGGAACAGGAGCAGGAGGACGGACGGCGGCGGCCTAACGCAGAAGGCAGAATGGAGAAGGCAGAACGCAGGCAGGAACGCCTGCGCCACCCACCTCTCTGTGACGAGGTCTGTGGCCAAGTCGGTTCAGGGTTTCTCGTTTCGGGTTTCGAGGAATCCCCTGTCGGTCTTTGCGCTCTCTGCGTTCCTTGCGGCTAACTTCTTCCGGACCTCCGCGGCCTCAGGCCAGCTTCGCGCCCTGGCGCTGGGCGGCGCGGATGAGCGCGTCGGCCATATCGCTGGGCGTGGCAGCCACTTCGATACCACATTCCTGGAAGACCTTGATCTTGGCGGCGGCGGTGTCCTCCGCGCCCCCAACGATGGCTCCGGCGTGACCCATGCGGCGACCCGCCGGAGCGGTGGCCCCGGCGATGAAACCGGCCACCGGCTTGGTGCAGTTGGCCTTGATCCAGCGGGCGGCCTCGGCCTCGGCGTTGCCGCCGATTTCACCGATCATGATGATGCCCCAGGTGTCGGGGTCGGCGGCGAAGAGCTTGATGACGTCCAGATGCGAGGTGCCGTTGACCGGGTCGCCGCCGATGCCGACGCTGGTGGACTGGCCCAGCCGCGGGTGGTGAGCTGGTAGACAGCCTCGTAGGTGAGGGTGCCGGAACGGGAGACGACTCCGACATGGCCCTTCTTGTGGATATAGCCGGGGGCGATGCCGATGCGGCAGCCGCCGTTGCTGGCGGGGCCGGCGCCGGGGGTGACGAGGCCGGGGCAGTTGGGGCCGAGCAGGCGGGATTTGCTGCCGGCCATGGCGCGCTTCACGCGGACCATATCGCGGATCGGAATACCCTCGGTAATGGCAATGATGAGATCAAGGCCGGCATCGACGCCTTCCAGGATGGCGTCGGCGGCGAAGGGCGGCGGCACGAAGACGGCGGCGGCGGTGGCGCCGGTGGCCGTCACGGCCTCCGCGACGGTATTGAAGATCGGGACCTTGTGGGTGCCGTGTTCGAAGAATTGGCCGCCCTTGCCCGGGGTGACGCCCGCGACGACCTGCGTGCCGTAGTCGAGGGAGAGCTTGGCGTGGCGCCCGCCGAAGTCGCCGGTGATGCCCTGGACGAGGACGCGGGTCTCGGGTGTGACGAGAATGGACATGGGAGGGTCGCGCTGCGCGCGAAGACGGAAGTTTAAGTGGTAAGTTTAAGTTGAAGCCGGAGGGTCGGAGTGGAGCGTGACGTTCGACTTCAACTTTCCGCTTCAACTGCGGCCTTAGGCCGTCAGGCGACGAGCTTGACGATCTTCTCGGCGGCATCGGCCATCGTGGAGGCCGTGGTGAGGGTGAGGCCGGAGTCGGCGAGGGTCTTCTTGCCGGCGTCGACGTTGTTGCCCTCCAGGCGGACCACGAGGGGGATGGTGAGGGCGGTTTCCTTCACCGCGGCGACGATACCGGTGGCGATCACGTTGCAGTCCATGATGCCGCCAAAGATGTTCACCAGGATCCCCTTCACGTTCTTGTCGGTGAGGATGATCTTGAAGGCGGCGGTGACTTGGTCCTTGGAGGCGCCGCCGCCAACGTCGAGGAAATTGGCGGGCGTGCCGCCGAAGTGCTTGATGATGTCCATCGTGCTCATGGCGAGCCCGGCGCCGTTGACGAGGCAGGCGATGTTCCCGTCGAGGGCGATGTAGGAGAGGTTGAAGCGGGAGGCCTCGACCTCCTTGGGGTCTTCCTCGTTGAGGTCGCGCAAGGCGACGATCTCGGGGTGGCGGAAGAGGGCGTTGTCGTCGAAGGAGACCTTGGCGTCGAGGGCGAGCACGCGGCTGTCGACGGTGGTGATGAGCGGGTTGATCTCGACCATGGAGGCATCGAGTTCCCACCAGCAGCGGTAGAGGGCCTCGATGAGTTTGACGGCGCCCTTGAACTCGTCGCCCTTGAGGCCGAGGGCGAAGGCAATCTGGCGGGTCTGGAAGCCCTGGAGGCCGACGGCGGGGTCGATGAAGACCTTGGCAATCTTCTCGGGGGTCTCGTGGGCGACCTTCTCGATTTCCACGCCGCCCTCAGTGGAGGCGATGATGACCGGCCGCGAGGTGCCGCGGTCGAGGAGGACGGCGAGGTAGTACTCCTTCTTGATGGCGACCGCTTCGGTGAAGTAGACGGTGCCGACCTTGCGACCGGCCGGGCCGGTCTGGGCGGTGACGAGGGTATTGCCCAGCATGTGGCGGGCGACCTCGATGGATTCGGCGGGGGTCTTGGCGAACTTCACGCCTCCCTTGTAGCCGTCGACAAAGGAGCCCTTGCCACGGCCACCGGCGTGGATCTGCGCCTTCACGACGCTGGGTCCATCCCCCAATGTTTGGACGGCAGAGGCGAATTCGTTGACCGACTTGGCCGGCACTCCTCTCGGCACCGCGATGCCGAATTTCTCGAAGAGGGCCTTCGCCTGAAATTCGTGGATGTTCATTGAATACGCCAATTCTCGCCAAAAGGCCGCCCCGGCGCACGCACAAAACGGGCGGAAACAGGGCGCGGTGTACCAATAGTAGACAACGCCCCGGTCGGGAAGGCGTGCGGACAGTTCGGGGCCTCCGGTCGCCACCCCCGCCGGCAACCCGGGCGGGGGCTCGGGGGTGGCGGCTCAGGGAGTGGTGGACAGCTTGAATACCGGGCCGCCGGCGCCGCGGCGGGCCTGTTTGGCGAAGTATTCCTGCATGACCGCCTTCACCACCGGGCCGGAGTGGCGGCCGCCGCCAAACTCCACGTCGGGTTCGTCGCCCTCGAGGGTGGCCACCACTGCGATCTCGGGTTTGTCGACCGGGGCAAAGGCGACAAACCAAGCGATGTTGAGCTTTTCGATCTGCCCGGTCTTGGGGTTGCGTTTGGTGATCTGGGCGGTGCCGGTTTTGCCGCCGATGCGCACGCCCTCGATTTGGGCGGTCTTGCGGGCGGTGCCCACGGCCACCACCCGTTCCAAGCCGTCGACGACCGCCTGGTAGTCGGTGATCGAGAGATCGAGCGGGACGCGGGGCTGGTTGCCGGAGGGCGAGCGGCCGGGTTGGTGCAGGATGGTGGGGGCGGTAAGGGCCTCGCCGCGGGCGAAGGAGGCGATCATGCAGGCGGCCTGCAGTGGGGAGTAGAGCAGTGCGCCTTGGCCAATGGACATGTTGGCGGTATCGCCGGGAGTCCAAGCGGCGTGATCCCGTTCTCTTTTCCAGGCCGGATCGGGCACGTTCATGCGGGTGGCCTCGGAAGGTAGCTCGATGCCGGTGGGCCGATCGAGGTGGAAGCGGCGAGCCTCGGCGGCAAGGGCGTCGACGCCGGTCTCCAGTCCGACCTGATAATAGTACACGTTGCAGCTGAGCGTGAGGGCCTTGCGCAGGTCCACGGCCATGGGCGGCGCGGTCGTGGCAGGAAGAGGTGCTTGCCCACCAGGTGTGGTAGCCTTCGCAGGTGAACATCTCGGAGGGCGATGGCCCAACGCGCAAGGCGGCGCAGGAGGTGACGATCTTGAAGGTGGAGCCCGGGGGATAGAGGCCTTGGACGGCGCGGTTGAACCAGCCGCCTTCCTCGTTGATGCGCTGGAAGGTTGCCGTGGACATGCGCGGAGAGAGCTCGTTGAGGTCGTAGTCGGGCTTGCTGCACAGGGCGAGGACCTCGCCGCTGGCGATGTCGAGGGCGACCACGCCGCCGACGTTGCTGCCCATCGCGCGCTCGGCGGCGAGTTGCAGGTCGATGTCGAGGCTGGTCATCAAGTTCTGGCCTTGTTCCGGTTTCTGGCGATAGAGCGGCGGATCGATTTTGAAGCCGGCCGGATCGACGCGGTAGATGATGCCCCCGGTCTGGCCCTGGAGTTGGTCGTCGTACTGTTTCTCGAGCCCGTCGCGGCCGATGGTGCCTTTGATGGAAGGTGCGCAGGTCCTCGCCCTCGAGGGCGGAGGCGGCAGTTCGTCGTTGGCGCCCACATAGCCCAGCACGTGGGCGGCGGCGCTGCCGTAGGGGTAGCTGCGTACGCTGGAGCTGTAGACCTGCGGCAGGACCCGCGCACGGGAAGCCTGTTCGATGAGGCGGGCGTATTCGATGGGGCTGAGGTCGTCGACGAGGATGTAGGGCAGGAGCAGTTCCTGGCCGATGTGGCGTTCGAGCGAGTCGGGCACGACGCGTTCGTGGCGGCCGAGGATGTGGTTGATCTGGTCGAGGTAACGCTGGGCGACGGAGGTGCGCGCGAGGCTTTCCAGATCGCGGCCGGAGGGGCGCACTTCGCGATCCATCTCGCGGTAGTTGCGTACGATCTGGATGAGTTCGCGGCGGAATTCGTGGCGCAGCTCGGCCAGGTGGAGCACGGCGGAGAAGCGGGCGCGGTTGCCCACCAGCACGCGGCCTTCGCGGTCGGTGATGTTGCCGCGGGGTCCGGGGATGAGCACGCGGCGCTGATTCTGCACCTTCTCGCGCTCGACGTATTCATCGGAGCGGGCGAGCTGTCGGAAGGCGAGGCCGGCCACCAGGATGAGCAGCATCCCTCCCAACAGCGCGTAGAAGAGCAGCAGGCGCGGGTCGTAGCTCTTCCTGGAGGTGGGAGCGGGCATGCGTCAGGGCCGGGTGGGCGAGCTGGGGCCGAAGCGACCGCGCGCCACCTCGCGGCGCAGCAGCCAGGTCCACAGGCGCGGAGCGAATCGTTTCAGGCGTACGGCCCAGATCTCGGGGCCGCCGACGAGGATCTCGTCGCGGCGGCTGGCGACGGCGCGCAGGATAGCGGCCGCGCAGGCCTCCGGGGCGATGCCGCGCGTCGAGTTGGAGTCGGGGCGCGCGTTCGCGGAGCCGGTGGCGGTGAGTGCGTGGGTCGAGATCTGGGTTCGCACATAGCCGGGGCAGACCAGGCCGACGTGCAAACCGGTAGGCCGCGTCTCCTCGCGCAGGCAGTCAAACCAACCGTGGAGGGCGTGTTTGGAGGCGGCGTAGGCCGAGCGCATCGGGGTGCCCAGGTAGCCCATGACGCTGCTGATGACCACAACGCTGCCGGCACCCTGGGCGAGCAGCAGGGGCAGGGCGGCCTTGGTGAGGCCGACGGGGCCAAAGTAGTTCACCTCCATGATCGCGCGCTCGACGGCGGGCAGCGTCTCCTGGGCGAGGGCGCGCTGGGCCTCCGGCGTTGTTGATCGGGACATCGAGCCGGCGGGAAGTGGCGTTGAATCTGCGACAGCGGGGCGAATTCCTGGGGCCGGGTGAGGTCCAGCGGCAAGACGAAGGGGAGTGCCGGTGCAGGCGGCCGCTACGCGTTCGAGCTCGGCCGCGCGCCGGCCGGAGAGGATGAGGCGGGCGCCGGCCTGGGCGAAGGCCTGGGCGAGGGCTTCCCCGATGCCGGAGGAGGCACCGGTGATCCAGACGATCCGGCCGGAGAAATCGGGGGAGGCTCATCGCGGGGGCGCGCTCAGGACGGCGGCGGCGGGCAGCAGCTCGACGGAGATGGGTCGGCCTTTGGTGATGACCGGCAGGGGATTGGGCAGGACCCACAGGGGGCGGCCCTTGAAGAGCAGGCGGGCCTCGACGCCGTAGTCGTGCTGTGGATCGATGGCGGCGGGGTTGTAGAGCAGGCGGTAGTGC
Source organism: Opitutaceae bacterium (assembly GCA_016711225.1). Taxonomy (GTDB): domain Bacteria; phylum Verrucomicrobiota; class Verrucomicrobiia; order Opitutales; family Opitutaceae; genus CAJCBL01. The sequence continues at coordinate 3,002 of JADJTK010000021.1, read as the reverse complement.
AGCGGGGGCTGGCCGGGGTTGGACTCGGTGCGCTCGGCGAGCACTTGCGGGCGGGCGTCGGTCTGGGTGAAGTCGACCAGTCGTATCTCCATCACGGTGCCGGGCAGGAGTTCTGTGGGCTCGGCGCAGCGCAGGGCGGACCACGGAGGGCAGGGGGCGCCGGACCGGGCGCGACCGTGTTGCAGCCGGCAAGGACCAAGAGCGCGCGCCCAACAGCAGGGCGAGAAACTGGAAGGGGGCAGCGTTCACGAGTGAGAAGGGAACGCCGAGGTTGAGGGAGGATCGGGCAGATTTCAAGGCGCGGCGGAGGATGTTTTCACGGCCGGGGCGGGCAGGGCCGGGGCGGAGAGATCCGGGCCGGAGGGGAGAGCGGGGGCCGGGGGCAAGGCGGACGGTGGGGCGACCGGAGTTGCCCCAGGGGCGGTGGGGCCTGGCTGGCCCATCGTGGGAATGCTCCTGGCGCCGGCGGCGAAGGCCCATTCGGGCTTGTTGAGTGTACCTGAAAGCCGGACTTCGAGGGCGCGGGAAAGCGGTTCGCGCACGACTCCGATCGGGCTGAAGACCGGGAAGCTGCTCCTCGCGGAAGGAAAGAGCGCCACGTTGAAGTTGAGCGCGCTGGTGGGCATCGTGTACAGGCCGTGGCCCTTGATGGCGCGCTCAGCCCCGTGAGCTTGAGAGAGGTGAAATTGAGATTCTCGCGTTCAGGGCGAAGGGGCTTGGGCATCGCTGAAGCGCAGCGAGGTGAACCCGAAGAGGGGCCACGCAGGGCGCGGGGAGAGGAGACCGAACATGGCGATCTCGGCGATCTCGGCTTTGCGGATTTCGGCCGTACCGCTGCCTTGCAGCCCGTAGAGGTTGTCGAGCGGGCCGGTGGCGTAGGGCGGAGGTCGAGCACGCCGTTGGCGCCGAGCTGTTGGGCGCTGTCGGGCAGGGGCACGGTGCCGGGCACGGCGGTGGGGACACTGGTGTCGGCCCAGGTTTTGACGGTGCCGGGCAGGTTGGCGCCAGGAGCTGGCCCTCGAAGGCGAGGCGGCGGTCTTGGGGCGGGCCGGTGACGGGTAGCCGAAACCGGTGAGAGTGCCGCCGGTATTTTGGCGATCTCGCGCACGAGGATGGCATTGTCCTTCAGGTCGAAGCTGGGGCGGGCGTTGTCCACCGGAAGTCGTGAAAACGGAATACGCCCGGGCCGCGGCGGGGCGTGGATGTTGTTGCGGATACCGTCCGGGGGGTCAAACCAACGCGGCCCCGCTGCCACGACGGTGGGCGGCGCGGCGAAATCGAAGGGGGCGGCGGTGCGCACCCCCTCCGGCCCGAGAAGCTGTGCACTCTCCCGTAGCGGTAGGGTCGAGCGCACGTCGAAGCTGAGCCACTGGGGATTGCGGGTGATGGAGTCGTCGTGACGGGTGAAGGTGCCGGCAGCCTGCGCCGCGCCGCGCCGGGCATCGAAGGCGAGGATGTCGATATGCTCGGGGCGGTAGAAGAGGGTCGTGCGCACGTGATCAGCGGGACGCCACGCATGGAGAGCGGGGAAACGTCAGCCCAGCCAAAGACGCTGGGGCGCTCGACGGAGCGCCAGCGGCCGAGGACGTCGATGCGTCGGCATCAGGGCCGCGTTCACCGGAATTTGGAAGTCCGGATTCTTCCAGAGCCGCGCCACCACTCGCCCAACTTACTGGGTGTGGATGCTCTCGGGAAGAAATTCCCCTGGACGAGAAAACTGGTAATCGCGCGTCGTCAGGTCCATCTCGTAGCTGCCGCACGTCGGTGGTGGGGCGGTGTAGCACAGATCAGGGCGACGAGCAGGCGCTGGGGTTGATCGTCAGCTCGGCGGATACGCGGTCGATCTCCCCCCAGCCCAGTGCGAGGTGTCGAACGCGCGGGAGGCGGTGGCCGCCGAACTTCCAGCCGGGGCGAGCGTTGCAGCCCCTGGATCCCCACTGGCTCGTGGAAACGCAGCAGGGTGAGGAGGCGTTTTTGCGCCAGGCGGCGGCGCGGGCGGCGGCGGTGTTAAGCAAGGCGGTCGGGGGCGAGGGTGGCGGCGTAATCGATGGCGGCGCTCTTGTCGGCGGAATCGATGGCGGCGGCGTGGCGGCCAGCGGGCTGTTTCCGGACCAGCGCGGCCAGTTCGGCGCGCAGGTGCGGCAACGACTCGAACCAGACCGTCGCCCGTGGATGGGCCACGGGGTCGTCGCCCCGGTTGATGGCGGCCGCCGAGAAGGTACCGGACCCCGATCCATTTGAGCGGCTTGAATTCGAGGTGGCCGCTGGAGCGCATCCACGCGCATGGGTGACGGTGACGTCCTGCGGGCCACGCAGGAGCCCGGCGGTGAGGGTAACGGTGGCGGGAATGAGCCCGCCCAGGCGCCAGGCGGTATCGTCGGAACCAGCAGGTCTTCGGCGAGGAGGATGGTGGGTTGTCCGGCCATCGTAGGCCCGGGCGCAGGGGTGGCGCTCGGCGGCCAGTTCGGCATGCAGGCGGCGGGTGCCGCTGCGGCCCCCGATGCGGAGGTCTGGTAAGGGCGTTGCCGAGGCGTTGGGTGTGTTCGAGGGCCTCGATCGCGCGGCGGGCGATCGCGTAGTAGCGCCTGAGGAGGTCGGGAGGGAGCTGGCGGCGCGGGCCAGTCGAGGTGGTGAGTTCCCAGCGGATTTCGGCGGGGACGAGCACCTTGCCGGCATGAAAGAAGGCCAGCGGTAGCTCTCCTACCAATAGCGCTCGCGGCGCAGGGTGATGCCGAGGTCGCGGATGATGGGTCTGGCTGGTGCTTCTGCGGCGAGACGATGGCGGGGCACGCGAGCTGAACGTCGGTGAGCTCGAGTTCGTTCACATCGAAACCACCGGTGACTCACCGCCCAGGAAGTTGAGATGCAGGCGTACGGGCGGCGGCGCGGGCGGGCGGGTTTCGGTGTCGCCTGCGCCAGTGATGTACATCCTCCGGCTAATGATGTTGCCGGAGGGATCGAAGGCGGTGCGGCCGAAGCGGGCGGAGATCTGGGCGGTCTGG
>JADJTK010000020.1 GCA_016711225.1 Opitutaceae bacterium | reverse complement strand
TGAGGCCTGCGGGCGGATTCTCGGCTTTCGCGATCGCTTCGGCGGCTCCGCTGGACCCTGGCAACAGCGCACGTGCTGCCCGCACCCGCGTCAGCCACCACCCGGAGTGCTCGAGCCCATCGTGGATGTCGCGGGCGATGCGGTTGCGCCCTCGGCAGGCTGCGGCGAGTTCGGCGGTCTGCGCGCGGCGGCGCGCAACTGTGCATTCGCCTGCTCCAGCCCCCGGCCAAGGCCTCGGCCTGTTCGCTGCGCGCCTGCCTGCTGCCCCCACGACTTTCGTCATCACGATCACGAACACGAAAGCCGACAGCAACGAGAGCGCCAAACCGCCAGCGTTCTCGTCGCCGGCCCAGCCTGGGATATCGGGCAAGCCGGAGCGATCTCCAAGATACGGCGGAGACCGCGACCAGCTCCTGGCCAGGGCAGCCGCACCGCCGCCTGGCTGATGACCGGGCATCATGAGCAACCAGATCGCACTGTGCGGCATCTCGCAGCGGACCATCGCGGCATAGAAGAAGAGCTGCAGAAGGAACAGCCCCACTCCAGCGGCACAGTACTTCGCCGAGGATCCTGCGGCTGGCGAAGACCCCGCCCGCCGCATACACCGAGGAATCCGTAGAACAGGACGCTACGCTCCGCGAGCGGCTCAAACTCCCGCGATGCCAGCGCCATGGCCAACGTCATCACCGCCACAACGAGCAGCGCGAGATCTTCGAGAAGCTTACGAAGGTTCTATCGCCTCGGACTCCGGCATGCGGCAGAGATTGACGAATTCCGCCGCCGCCTGCAATCAGCGCCGAAAGTCAGCTTAAGCGGCTGCGCCGTCTGCCCAAGAACGAAACGCAGCCGCCGCAGCCCTCGGCTGCGGCCCGCAAATACCGGGGATGGATCGGGGAAGATCAGAAGCTGCGCAGCGTTTCGGGCGAGATGACCTTTGTCGATGTCAGAGCAGCGTCTTGATCGCGCCCTTTACCTCGGCCATGCCCATGAGATAGGCCGTAACGACCTTGGCGCCGAACTCCGGAGTCTCTCGATCTCGGTCTCGCTGAGGTTGATGACCTCTCACCGAATCGACGATCATGCCCAGCGTGATGTCAGGTTGCTGGCCAACACGCGCACAAACCACGATACAGGTGCGCTCGGTGGCCTGGCGGCGGCCAGGTTGGAACTTCTGCGGCGCAGGTCGACGATGGGAATCACCTTGCCGCGCAGGTTGATCACGCCCTTCACGTGCGCCGGCACCTGCGGCACGCCGGTGATGTCCATCATCTTGATGATCTCGCGCACCTTCAGCACCGGGACGCCGTAGGATCTAAGGCTTGATGGAGAAACGGCGTACTTTCCGGTGCGATTGACGCGCTCCCGACAACCGCGGTGGTGGTGGCTTCAGCTTCCGAATAACGGGGAAAACGTTGTGGCCATACGGCGGGCGCCACGACCTTGGACAAAGGCACGCAACCCTGTTCAACCCGGCCAGACTTTAGCCGTGTTTCCGCATCGCCTGCGATCCGCCCAACCGTTCCTGATAAGAAAACCCTAGGCGCTGCATCCCCGGTTCGCGCCCGCCGCCCTCGCCGTGGACAGACGGCGCACCGGGAGGTTCGCCTGCGAGGTCTCGCCGCTTGCGCCTCAGCGCGCCAGCGCCGGCCCAAGGACCCTCCGCACCCGCTCGCGCGCCCGATGCAGGCGCATCTCCACCGCCTTGGTCGAACAACCGAGGATCAGCCCGATCTCGGCCTGGGAGCGCTCCTCGTACTCGGCCAGCACCACAATCTCGCGCAACTCGTGGGGCAACGCCGCCACTGCAGCACGCACCGCCGCCGCCGCCTCTCCGCGCTGCGCCCGCCGAGGGCCCGGCGGTCGGATCGGTCGCTCCCAGCCCGCTGGTGGCCTCGCGGAGCCCCGGGAGCCAACCCGTCGAGCGAGGCGGCCGGATGGCGCCGCCACCAGCGACGCCGGTTGCGGGCCAGATTGGCGGCAATCGTAAAAACCAGGGGCGAAACCCGCGCCGGTCCGGAAAGCGGCCCGACTTTGGAAAAGCTTCACGAAAGTCTCCTGCGCGTAACGTCGGCCGCCTCATGCGTATTCAGCAACAGGCGGTAGGAGGCCGTTGTTCAGCGGCAGCCCCAACGCCCCATCCAACGCCGCCAGCGCCGCCTCGTCGCCGGCCACCAGACGCCATCAGCGCCTCGTCGGTGGGTTCACCAGTGCCGAAATCGTCCTCCATGCAGAGTTCCGGTCAGCGCTGCAGTTGCGGGTTCGGCGGCCCTTCACCGGGTCGAGAGCCGGGGGCAGCACACCATCCCGAGGTAGCGCGCCCCTGGGGCGGCTCCATCACCGCCGCCACCCCGCCGGACACAAGCCTCGGTGGGCCCGCGACAAACCGCCTCCGTCCGTGCCAACTCGGGACGGCGGCGTCGACCGCCGCCGCATCGTCACCGGCCTGGGCCTCAGCCAGGCTGTGGGCGCCGCGCGCACCCTCGCAATGCTGCGCGCACACCGCACTGTGCTCCTGGTGCAGCCGGAGGATCTCGACGTAGGCCACATCGCCTCAGGCAGGGCTCGTGGCGCATCCAAAGCATGACGTCGCCGTCGCGCGCCGCAGCATGGGCCGTGCGGTCACAGCTGAAATGATAGCAGGCCAGCCGCCGCCGCCGGCCAGCGCCAGCACCAGGCCGAGGGTGAGCCACAGACACCGCCGGGGATTGCCGGGCCGCGTCATGGCTCCATGGCGCGCACATCAATGGCGGCCACATAGCTGGCCAGGACCAGCTCCCGGTCGTCGGCGGAATGGTGCGCCCCGGCGCTGCGGCCCAGCCACCCCGCCCCACCGGCCACAAAACCCAGCACCAACAACCCCAGGCCACCCGATGATGAAGCGCAGATACCCGCCCAGGTCGATCGGCCCACGTGCCGGGCCTGTTCGATCCCCGCCCAGATCGCGCTGCGAAAACCGGGGTCGAGAGGCGGGGACACCTGCCACGCGCGGAGCAAGGGACGGAGGGATTGGTGGGATTCAGGAGCGTGCCGGCAGGATGGGCGATCACTATCCTACACCGCCGCGATGCCAAGCCCTGCCGTTTTCAGGCTCCCGCGACCGCGCATTCCAGGAGCGCCGCTTCCTGCGCGATTCCTCGCGACTAGCCGCCAGCGGGAAGGTGCTTACCGAACGGAGCGCAGCGGAGGGGGGCATGCAGGGCTCGTGGCAGATCGAGGGCTGCGGAGATCTGGCGCGAGGCGTACCGCTTGGCTCCGCTATTCCCGATACCATTTCAGGATTCAAAACCAGCCCCTTTTTGCCTTCTGACTGAGGCCCGCAAAGCGACTTGGCGGGCTCGTGATACCGGAGAGGGTATCTGGCGCCAACTTCGCGCCCAGTAAAAGCCCCGGTACCGCTGGCACGGCGGGGCTCCAAGGAAGATCAGATATGGAAACGGGTTCACCAATGGCACCTCTTAGACAGCCGGTCACAGCGTCGATCAGCCCGGCCCGGACAACAAAAAGCCCCCGTCCGCCGCAACGCGAACGGGGCTCAATCAAAAACGAACGACAAGACACAGAAATGAACACTACCAATGAGCCGGTCAAGCCGGCACCGCGCGAGATGAACATGCCGCCGCGGGCCCTGACCCTTCGGCCAGGCCCCGCAAGACGTTAGCGCTGATCGCCCCGGGCTCCCACGGCTCGGGGCTTTGTTTACGGTTGGAGGCGACTATCCGGCGTTCGATACGCGTTCAACCTCTTCATCAGGCTCCGCCACAGCCACCGGCGACAACCGTCAGGCGGCGCGCATCGCCTGACTCCTCGTTCATCTGCCTCGTTCGCTCGTGGCTTCATCACGGGCCGAGTCGATCTTGGGTGGATCGCAGGGCCAGTGATGGCAACACGCCGATCAAGAAAGACACCGCGGCGAAGACCTCGCATACCACGTTCCCGCCAGCGAGGCTAAAGAAGGCAACGAACCACGAGAACGCCAAGGAGGACAAGGAACACACTCATGCCGGCTGTGCCGTCAGAAACAGGGCATCACAACCGCGAATAGAGAGAGCGGGAGGCCTCAAGCAATTTCTCAGGCCTGGGGCTGGAAACGAAAGGCCACAACAGGGTTGCCGTTTGTGGCATCTGTGTGGCCTTTCGCCTTACCTATCAAAACTGGTGCCGAGGAAGGAGTCGAACCCATCGCCCGTGAAGGCGCTAGACTCTGAATCTAGTGCGGTCTGCCAATTCCGCCACCTCGGCTTCAGGGAGAGGGGGACGCTGGACACCGCCCCGCCCACCGGCAAGCGCTTTTTCAAGGTTTTTGCGTTCCGCCCGAAATTTCGCGCCCGCGCCCCCGCGTGCTGGGACCCAGGGGGTTACATCGACCCACGAACCTGGCGCCGCCCGCGGAAGGGCCTAAACCCCCGCCCGCACGCACATCCCCGGTCCAGGCCCGGGGCCAAATGTGGTTGGCCCCGGACGGGGAAGAAACCGGACGGCAGGGGCCGGGGACCGGACGGTTCCGTCCGGCAACTCCCCCGGAATCGGGCGGCTCAGGCCGACTTGCGCAGCACCGGCTTGGCGTGAATCCAATACCTCGACACAACGAGATAATGTGCCGCAGATCGTAACCAAACTCGGTGTCGCAGATCTGGAGATTGGTCGGCTCCTTCGTCTCGCCCTTCTGCCGCAACAGCGTGCGCATCGCCTCGTGGTCGCGGTTCACCAGGGCCTTGGCCGCATTGAAGGCCTCTTCGATGCTGAAATTCTCCCCCAGCAGTGCGACTTCTGCGCCGCGGTGCCCCCTGTCGCGCGACGAGCGTAAATTGAAACAGCGAGTAGGTCTCGGGATTGAGTTCAGGGAGGACGTTCATGGGGCTGCGCTTCGCTGGAAGAGTATGCGAGGGCATTCCCCAGGAAGTCGAGGTAAAGATTCCCTATTTCACGACTGCCGCCGGCGGGAAGATTGCAACCCGACCGCCGCCTTGCGGTCGTTGGGCCGAGTCATGGTTTCGCTTCCCCGCCCCTCGCCCCGCCGGCTTCGCCCTCGGCGTCGCCTTCGCCCTGCTCCTCGCGGCCGCCGACCAGCCCGCGTCCGGCAGTTCTGTCGACGATCAGATTCCGTGAGCCTGCGCGGCATCTTCGATTTCCAGCTCCCCAAGATCCTCTGGCCAAAGTCGCTGCGCTTCACGCTCAACCCGCTCTTCGGCGACCTGGCGCACAAGGACTCCGTGCGTATCCGCACCGGAGTGCGCTACGCCTTCACCCGGCACTTCGAGGCCAGCGCGGAGGTCCTGCCCTACCTCGACAATTTCGGCGGCGAGGGCGGCGGCGCCGGCATCGCCGAATACCGGCTCGGCACCAAGTTCGCCTGGCACACCCTGCTCTGCCCCTACGTGGATACAGCGGGATGGGCGCCACCATCGTGCTGCCGCCGGCGCGGGGGCGCCTGAGGAGCTCAGCCCCTGGGCACCACCCGGTTCAATCCCCTACCTCGTGTTCTCCCGCGATTGGACGCCGTTCCACGGATTCACCACCTTCCTCAACCTCGGCTACGAGGTCTTCGACTACGACCCCAAACCGGCCTCATCGCCGACTACCGGCCGGCGCGCGACAACCTCAGCATCACCCCGGCGTCGTGCTCCACCGCGCGCCTGGCACTACACTTTCGCCACCTCCTGCGCACCACGGCGCCCGCAGGGGAGAGCCACGAGTATCTCAGCGTGCTGCCCTCGGTGAGCTACGAAATCCCTCCTAAACTGATGCTCCGCCTGCCCGGCCGCCTGGTCGTGGCGCCGGTTACGAGGCGATCTTCTTCGGCGACGACACCGAGCATCGCGTCACCACCCGCATCCGCTGGGATATCGACTGGCGCAAGGCCGCCCGCGACCTGGGCGACAACGTCCGCAACCACCTGTCCTGGAACCGCACTTCGCAGCCGACGCCCCAGGCGGCCCGCCTGCCCTCTCGACCAGCGGCACGAAGCGTACCGGGATCAATTCTCGTCGCGCAGGCAACCGTCCGCCTCGCGGTGAAACGGTGCAACCACTGCAGTGGCCGCCCGCCCAACGGAATCACCAGGCGCCCGCCCGGCGCCAACTGCGCGCCCAACGCGGCCGGCAACTGGTCGGGAGCCGCCGTAACCATGATACAATCAAAGGGAGCCCGCTCCGCCCAGCCCTCCCGGCCGTCGCCCACCCGCAGGGCGACTTGGGTCATCCCCAGTGCCGCCATCCGGGCACCGGCCGTCCGCGCCAGCCCCTCCACCCGTTCAACGGTGCACACTTCTCGTACCAAAGCGGCCAACACCGCAGTCTGGTAGCCACACCCTGTGCCGATCTCGAGCACCCGATCTGTCGGTCGCAAGCCAACAGCTCCGTCATCAACGCCACAATATAGGGCTGGGAGATCGTCTGCCCGTGCCCGATCGGGAGGGGCAATCCGCATAGGCCCAGCCTGCACCCTCCGGACGAACCGGTGGCGGGGCACCGTCGCCATCGCGCCAACACCCGCGCATCGCGGATGTCCTGGACCTGCAGTTGCTCGCCACCATCGCCGCGCGCTCGCCTCGATCCGCTGCCGGATCGAGGGCCTGGATCTCGGGCTTAGCCACGCTGGCATGGCGCACCTCCTTTGGCGGAAACTACGCCTCCTCCCCGTCGGCGAACGACACGATAGCGACGGCCCTCCTCCCGCGGTTCCACCGGTCTGACCCAGGCCGCACATTTGTTCTTAGGTCCGGCCGGCATCGGCCGATTGGCATTCCGACCAGGATGCAGCTGCCCGGTGCAGGACCGCCCTCCCTCACAGGTTGCGACCGCCGAGAATTTCACCATGCAAGACACCACTTTTCCTGACATCGACGCTGACGAAACTGCCTGAGAACGCCATGCTGCGAGTCATGCAGACGACCGCCCACATGACCGCGAAGTTCCTGCGGCGTCCGCCCACTGCGGAGGCCGACGGCACCCTGTTCTACGCCGCCGGATCCATCGACCCGGCTCATCGTCGGCCTCCGGTCGGTTCACCGGGGAGGCCAACGGAATGGTCTACCTGTATATGGAGATGGAACTCGCTTTCAGATCGCTGCTGGCATCACCGGCATGACCGCCGCCGAAATCCTCCAACTGACAACAACGACATCGTCATCAGGACGTGGTCGGTGAGATCACCAACATGACCGTCGGGACCTTCAAAACGGCATCTGCGACCTCGGCTTCCAGTGCAAGGTCACCCCCGCCCACCGTGCTCCGCGGTTCGCAGGCTCCAAGTCGGCACGGTCACCGGTGCCCGGCGCTGGACGTTCGCCTTCGAGGTGCTGGGTCGGCTGTTGATTGCCGATCTCTTCATCCAGGGAAGACAAGGCAACGAGACGATCGACGCGTTGCCGTATTCAATCGGTCCGGGGTATCGTCCCCGGCCTTTTCGTGCTCACTGGGGCACCACCTCCTCGTGCCGTAGCGACGTTCGCCAGAACGTCGTCTTCTGAGCCGACGCTGGTCACCGCTAAGCCTCCAGCCGCCGCACTGCAACAGCTGCCTGCATTATAAAAACGGCACGGAGGCCCGTATTCGACGTCGCACTCAACAGGCCGCCCAACGGCCGGCGCAGATCCAACGGCGGCGCGAATGCCGCCCGGCCCCAAATTGTACCTGTATGGGCGCTGCATGCGACGCCCTTGTGGGTCTTCAGCGCCTGCCGGGGCGGGTTGCCCGTGCGCACCTGGTAGCCGCGCCTAAAGGCCCAATTGCGGGCCGCCTTGCGCGAGTTGAAAACGATGGGGGTAAGCTGATGGGAATCGGCGGCGCTGACCAACCGGAAGTGTCCATCGGCGTTCGGCGAGATTGTTGCCTCGCGAGTGGGGATTGACGACATGGAGTCCATCAATTGGAGGCATCGGCCAGCAGGGGGGGCCCTTGAAGCGAAACGGCCCTATTGAGGCAACGACCCTACTCCGGCCTTCGGCCTTCGTCGGCCTCTCCGCCGGAGAAATCCCTTTGCCTGTGCCCGCCGTACCCGCCACCGTGCCGCCCTCGCTCCGATGCCTCGCCTTACTCGCGCCCGCCTCCTCGCCCATCTCCATCACCGCGTCCGCTGGACCGATCTCGACCCGCGCCCACCTGGTGCCGCCTCGTGGCCGCCGCCCGCGACGAGGACCTCGCCGGCGCCGGCCTCGCGCACCGCCCTACCCGTACCGGAGATGTTACGACAGAGGGCCAGGGGCCTCACCGTCGCGCACTGCCGCCCTGGTGTCCCGCGAGGAGTTGGTCGTCTGCGGCCTGGGGCTGGTTGCCCCGTGCTCGCCGCCTACGGCCGCGGCGTCACCGTGAACGCACTGGTGCAGGACGGCGATGTTGTCCCCGCCGGCACCCTGCTCGCTGTGCTCTCGGGCCCCTCGCGCCTGCTGCTGCCGGCCGAGCGGGTGCTGCTCAACTTCCTCCAGCGCCTCTCCGGCATCGCCACCACCACGCGCCGCCATGTGCTTGCGCTGGGCCCCACCCGCACCCGCCTCCTTGATACACGCAAGACCACCCCGGGCTGGCGCATGCTCGAGAAGTACGCGGTCGCCTGCGGCGGCTCCGACAACCACCGCCTCGGCCTCTTCGACCGGGTGATGCTCAAGGACAACCACCTCGCCGCCGCCGGCGCCACCGCGGGGGAGCGCCTCGCCGCCGCCGTGCGCCGCGCGCCCGCGCCACCGCCCCCGAGCTGCCCATCGAAGTCGAGGTCGACGCCCTCACCCAGATCCCGCCCGTGCTTGAGGCCGGCGCCGACGTCATCCTGCTCGACAACTTCACCGTGCCGCAACTACGCCGCGCCGTGGCCCTGATCGACGGGCGCGCCTTCACCGAGGCCAGCGGCGGGTCACCCTCACCAGCCTGCCCAAGCTGGCGCAACTGGGCCCTCGACTTCATCTCCCACCGGCGCTGGTGCACCACAGCGTGTGGGTCGACATCGGTCTGGACTGGCAGGAGGAGCCGCTGCGCTAAGGTCCTCCGCCCCATGCCCCGAGCCGTCCACCGCGCCGCCGATGTCGAAGCCACCCTGCTGCGCGAGTTCCTCGCAGCCGACGGCGGCTGCGTTTCCGGTGCCGCACTGGCCAAGGTCGTCGGCGTAAGCCGGGTGGCAGTCTGGGGGCATCTCCACCGGTTGGAGACAGAGGGGTTCCGTTTCACCGCCGAGCATAGCCGCGGCTACCGCCTGAGCGCCCAGCCGGCCGGCCTCAGCCCCGCACTGGTGCGCGCGGCTGCCGGCCGGCGCTCCCGCCACGTTCTTCCACGCCACGGTGGACAGCACCAACGAGGAGGCCGAGCGCCAGCTTGCCGCCGGGCGCACCGCGCCCTTTGTCGTATTTTCCGCCGCGCAGAGCCAAGGGAGAGGCCGTTTCGGGCGCGTCTGGCACAGCCCGGCCGAAGGCAATCTCTACCTCTCCTTCGCCTTCCGCCCCGAGCTGCCGCCGGAGCGCATGCACCTGTTCACTCTCTGGATGGGGCTCAATCTGTGCGAGCTGCTCGCCCTCCTCGCCGGCGTGGCCCCGGGCCTGAAATGGCCCAACGATCTCTACTACGGTGAGCGCAAGGTGGGCGGCATGCTCACCGAGGCGCGCATCGACGCCGACCATACCCGCGACCTCGTCTTCGGCCTGGGCCTCAACGTCAACACGCCCGACTCCGCCTGGCCGCGCGAGATCGCCCCTCGCGCCACCACCCTCGCCCGCGAGGCCGGCCACCCGCTCGATCTCAACCAGCTCGCCGCCGCCATCGTCGGCCGCGTGCTCGCCGCCTACGACCGTTTCCTCGCCCGCGCGCCGCTCGACGAGGTCGCGGATCTGTGGAGCCACCACGACATACTCGCCGGCCGGCGCATCACCGTGGTGCAGGGCAGCGCCACCCACACCGGCATCGCGCGGGGCATCGACAACGAGGGGGCACTGTTGCTGCGTACCGAGGCCGGCCGCACCCTGCGTTTCCGCGCCGGCGAGGTCACCCTGCGCAAGGAGTAGCCCGGCGCCCTTCGCCCCGCCCCCATTTCCGGCTGGCGCCACAGCTCCGGGGGCGTTCAAACAACAGCCAACAATCACCATGGCTAAAATCGAAGTCGCCAAAGTCGCAGACATCCTCCGCCAAGCCGAGCTCGAGCCCGCCGTCATGCGGCGCATCATCGAGCAGATCAACAAGATCACCGAGGACTCCGCCGTGGCGGACGAGGAGAAGCCGCCGGCGCAAAAAAAGCAGTTCGTCATCCTCGTCTCCGACCCCGATGGCAAGATGCCCGAGCAGGAGCTCGCCGGCTGGGTACTCCAGCTCCCGGAAGAGGCCAGCGTGCTCTCCGTGTTGGAACGCGTGCACAAGGCCACCTACGATTTCAACTCCACCCGCCGCGGCCGCAAACTGCCGGCCGAGACCTTGGGCGAGGCCTTCGAGGCCGTGCCGGCCAAGAATTTCAAGGACGTCGAACTCTGGGTGAAGACCAAGACCCCCGTGCTGGTGCTCACCACCGACAACAAGCTCCCCAAGGACGCCCCGGCCAAGGAGTGAGGCGGGCACCGCTTGGCCTGTAGGCCAGGGCGCTGACCTGCAGGAACCTGAACCCGCATCGCAGACTGGCGTTGGCGGGTGGACCCGATTGTCCCCAATCGGGTCGTGGACTCGGCTCGCGGAAAGCGAGCGCTTCCGCACCGAGACTCGGTCCGTCCCTGTCCGCGCGCGACCGCGTTGAGGTCTGTTTAGGCCGGAGACAAGGGGGCGAACGCGGTCCACTGAGAAGTTGCATCTGGTTCGGGACACCCTGAGAAACCCTGAGCTGGGCTGAATAGCCCTGATTTTCAGAGGGCGGCCGAGGCGGAGACCTCATAAATCTGGCCCGCGACGAGGTTTGGGACAATCGCCGCAAAAACAGGCAGATTTGCAAAGGTTTGGGACATTTCCCGCGTTCCTTAGCGGGACCTTAAGCCGTCCCGGAGGCGAGGTTAAGGACCTCTTGAGCCTGGTCCGAAATCGTCGCGGCGCGGCCGCGGCTGTGGTACGCTTTGCGGTACTCGTGGGCACGGGCCAGGAGCTTCTTGGCTGTGCTCTCGAAGGCGCCGATACAGTGATCGATCTCGGCGACCGTGCAGTGGTCCCAGTGGCGATAGCCAGGCGAGCCGGGCCAACTCACCACCACGGGCGCCGCCACCTCGGCGATGGCGCGGACCTTGCGGTCGGCGATCTCTTCTCCCCCAAACGCCGCCGCAAGTTCGCGGCGCGTCATCCATCCGCCGCTCTTGCGCAGCGTAGCGACCAGGAGCCGGATCTCCTCGGGCGAAACGGCGGGCGCTTTCTCGCGCAGACCGAAACCGAGTTGTGCCTGGTCGCCGACCATTCTCAGAACGGGTCCTCGGGGGCGAACGTCCCACTCGGGACCAATTCGGGCTCGGATTGATCGAGCGGCGCAGCGGCCTCGGGGTGTTCGCTACGGGCGCCGACTTGGTGGTCGTAGCAGGCCCGGCCCTTGCCGGAGTACGGGTGATTGTGGCCGACCTTGTTCTTGTGCTCTGCGGTGTGCGTGAGTGCGGCGAGGATCAGGGGAATGTCGGCATCCGGGATCTCGTCGAGGTCGATGGCCTGCGCGCGGCGAGCCTGGACGCGCTTGTAGATCGCGCGCACGTAGGCTTCGCGGCCGGGGGCTTCGATCTTGAGGATGTTGAGCAGCGCGTTGGCGGCGAACATGCAGCGCCGCACCGGCTGTTCGAGCAACCGCAGCTGCTCGCCCAGGTCGGCCATCGCCGAATACCCACGGGCGACAGCCAGCCAGCGGTCAAAATCCAGGTTGTTGAAGGCCTTGTGGGACTTGTCCTCTCCGAGCGCCTGCACAGTGAGCCAGTGGCGCAGGGCATTGTCTGGGAGCGTGTGACCGAGCTCACGGAGAGCGGCGCGGGCGGCGGACCAATCCCGCCAGTAGAGATTTTCCTGCTTTGTTGTCATGCGGCTATCCCTTCCAGGTTGGCGAGCACGGCGTGCGCGGCGCGCATGCAACGCTCTAGTTTCTCGGCAAAGTGTTTCTCCGTAGAACGGCGGGCGCGGACGCCGCGCAAGGCGTGGACGATCGCTTCATGGCCGCCGCGGTTGAGTACCCTAGCGATGGCCTCAAGACGCATCCCGAGCAGGTTCCGTAGCGCGTGAGCTGCGATGTGGCGTGCCACCGTTACCTCGCCCCCCGGCCGCCGTGACGGAGGCATACTCCGTACCACGCACTCGGCTACGGCCGGGACCGAGAGCTCGCGCGCGCTTCGCGGGCGCGGGGATCGCCGCCGAGTCCGGTCGCGGTCGCCGTCCAGTTGGTCCAGCGCATCGGCCTGCCGGCGAAGGTCGGAAGCCATCGAACGGAATTTCTCGGCGAGCGGATTCATCCGACCTTCCCCTCGAGGGCCGCGTGCCTGGTGATCGCTGCCAGCGCTTGGGTCGCGTGCATGTGCGCCAGGCCGCCAGAGGTTTCGAGAAAACCCTTCTGTTTCTCCGTCGCCAGCACGATGTCATTGAGCGAGTTGATCAGGATCTCGCGGTCACGCTTCAGGGCCGCATGCTCTGTGGTGACGGCGGCCGCTTCGTTGGATGCCTCGATCAACTCCGACGGGTTCGGGCAAACCCCGCGGATTGCCATCAATCGGATGGCCCCGGCTAGAAGCCTGGAATGTGTGGTGTCGGTGCTCATGGATTAGGAAACGTAGTTCATCCACAACACCTCGTTGCGCGGTACTGATCCGCGCTGCCCGTTGGCCGTCGTCGGCTTCTCATCGCGGCGCCAGTCGGCGTACAACTGATCGTAGAGCGGGCAAGCATACCCACTGATGGCGACTTTGCCTTGTGACTGATGGAGTAACCAGGCGAGTTGTCGGTGGCATTCGTCGGCCATTTCGTGGACGTACCCTTTGCCGCCGGCGCTGCGGGTCGACATCGGATAAGGAGGATCGATGTAGAAGAGCGTGTCGGGGGAATCGAATTTGGGGATAATCTTCCGGAAATCCAGATTCTCAATCGTGACACCGATCATGCGCTCGGCGGCGGCCTCGATCGCTGCAGGGACTCCAGCCCACTCGCGGGCGTAACTTTTCCCGGCGCGGATATCGCAACTGCGATACCCATTGGGTCGTTTGATCGATGCTGCGGGTGCCGTGGCCCACGAAACAGCGGACGATGAACTTGCGGGCTGCTTCGACGGGATCTGCTGACGCCTCGTAGCTGCCGTCGAACTCTTCGCGCGAAAACGGAGTGAGCGCGAGATCCCGAATCAGGCGTCCACGGGATTCGACATCCCGCAGTACGCGGAACAATCCGACGACCTGGTGATCGAGATCGTTATAGACCTGACGATTGGACCGACGTTTCTGAAGGAGCACGCCGACGGGCCCGCCGAACACTTCGACGTATGCTCGGTGTTCGGGGAAGTGACTCGACACCCACGGAGCCAAGCGAAACTTCCCCGTAATAGCGCAATGGCGGGCGTCGCACCTGGTCAGGAGCAAACCATTGCTGGGTGTCTGGTGAGACGGAGATCATCGGCAGGCTCGTACATGCGGCCTCCTCGATCTCTTCGCCGGCGCCTTCCTGAGAATGCGGGCGACGAGCTTGTCCACGGCGGTATCTTCGCCGGAGAATATACACGTGGTCGCCGGTGTCCTGCATCGTGCATCCGATCTTCGCCAGTTCGTCTGACCGAGAGACCGGTGAGCTCCTTCTTTTTGAGCGACTCCTTGGTCTTGATGAGAGCCTCGGCCTTGCCCTTGAGGTACTTTTTGATGCGGGCGATGACACCGGCTTCGTCAGCGAACTCCACGGCGCCGCTTCCTTTCTTGAGGCCAGCCTTGATTCCGTGAAACGTCACGGTGCGGGGCTTTACGAAGAGCTCTTGGTTCGACTCGATAGCGTGTTCGAGCACGGCCTTGGCATCTGCCGCCGCGGCGAGCGCGGACTTGATGCCGGGGAGGCGCCGGCGCTGCGCAGACTGGACTTCGTCTTCCAATGCGGTGACGCGTTCCGACAAGACGACGCGCTGGTGGGCGTAGTCTTTCATGAGGGTGATGATCTCGGGGAGGGTGTTTGCCATGATATTGCGGAATGTAGATTGTGGACTGCGGAATCGCTCAGGCCTTGGGCAGCTTGTTGTCGGTAGTCAGGACCAGCACCGGAGTCTTGGTCTTCACCCAGAGCTCGACGTCCTTGAAGTTCTTGGCCGGCACGTTTTCGATGGCTTCACCGATCGTCTCGGCCGGCAGCTTACGGCCGCGCCGGGAGGCGTTGAAATCGAACGTCGCCTTGTTCACGCGTTCCTGGACCGAAAGCGGACTCGCGTCCTCCGGGATCTGGAGCACCCAGCCGGCGAGCTCCGTCTTGGGCATCTCGCCGTCCGGGTCCGATACCAGGATGACGAACTGCTTCTTCTGGGACGGGGGCTTCGCCTCGTCCGCGACGGCCGCCGCTTCGGTGACCTTGTTCATTTGTTCGATGCAGCGCCGCATGATGGCGGGCTCGGTAATGTTCTGGCGGAGGATGTCCGCGACTTGGGCTACTTCGATTTTGGCCATGGTATTGATTGGGTTCGGACTGGGAGGTTTGACGGGCGAAAGATTGGAGTTAGTTGGGGGAGACAATGAGCTGGCGTTCGATTTTCGCCCAGGCGTCGGCAGGCATCGTAATCTTGAACCTGCTGGATCGTGAGGCCTTCGAGATCTCGCCGGCGGCGGGGCGGCGCCTATCCTGCGGATAGCAGGGCCATGAGTTCCGACACCAGGTAGGTCGCGCTTGCCAGTGATGGTGCACGTTGTGGGAGACCGGACCGGGAGGCGGGCAGTCGGGAAACCCCCTGAAATCGGTGGTGATAGTGATCATGGGCTTTGAAATTGTCCCCGCCGGCGTGATGCGGGCGGTGCCGATCTGGGATCGCAGCGCGCCGCCAGCACTTGGCGGGTAGGCTTGCGCCCGGACGCGGGCAGACGGGAAAGGGCTTCGGGGCTTCTCCGGGAGGCCTCGTTCATCTCGTGGATATAGGCGGCTTTGGAGAGCTCCACGTCGGCTCGGGCGATAAGGCCACCGATCAACTCTTCTCGGGCGGCCGGGGCCAGGGGGATTGCGGATTCGAGGGTGGTGTTCATAGCGGGGCGGTTGGCGGCGGGTCATTTCGGCGAACGTGGGAACGGTGTCTTCGTGCACCGCGTGGTACCGGATCGAGATCGATGCGGCGGAGACGCGGCCAGGGGCGCTGCGGGCGGCTGCGGCCCATGCTTCCAGCTGGCCCGCCCACGCCCGCCACAGCTCGGCGGCGCGGGGGTAGCCGAGGCCATCGGCATCGTCGGCCTGGTCGCGGTAGTGGTGGGCCAGCGTGATGGCGCGGTCGAACGTGAGCGCCTCAATGTCGCAGTCGGCTCCGCCGCCGCCGAATCCCGACTCCACGCCCGTCTCGCTGGCCGTGCGCCAGATTCCGGCGATGTCGCGAAAGAGGTGTTTCATCCTGCCTCCTCCTCGTCCTCGATCGGGGCGGCCCGGCATCGGTGCCCAGGCGTAGATACCGTCGATCTGTTCCAGGGACTCGGCGTCGAACCAATGACCGTGCTGATAGAAGGCCTTCACGGGCTCAGCGTCGTATTTGGACGAAGCGAGCACTCGGCTGTCTTCTTCGGGAGAATCCGTTTCGAAGAGGAGGTGGGTCCACTCCAGAACGGAGACCGTGTCTCCTTCGACGGAGCGGACCATGTCGTCGATGGATCCGAGCGCATAGAGGGCGTTGCGGAGTCGACTGGAAGCGATTGAACCACCGCGAGGTATTCAGAAAACTCCAGAACGCGGCTCTTGTCGTTGAGCGGAGCAATCAGCTCGGCCGGGGTGCGATTGTGGATCTGCTCGATATGGCCGCGAACAGTTGCAAGGTCGTTCAGGAAGCTCACGCGGCACCTCCTTCGTCGTCATCGTCGGTTCCGATGGCGGTGGGCCGGTAGTCCTTCGCGGCCTCCAGGTCGGCGAGGGTGATACGGGTGCGGTCCTCAGCCTTGGCGAAAGCCTGGGCGAGCTGCAGGCGGTGGAAGACGATGCGGATACGGCCCGCCTCACGGCTCCAGGCGTGGAGGTAGTCCATCGCGCCCTTGCCCGCTTCGAGGCCGAAGCTGCGCGCGATCACGCGCAGGTCGGCGGCGGGTGCATAGTCTGGGAAGCGCAGCAGGTTTTCCGCGCCGCCCATGCGGCCGATGAACTGTTCAAAATACCCGCGAGCCCGGCCGGCCACGAGCACGTCCGTGAAGTCGGACGTGAAACTCAGGATAACGGTGCAGCCGGTGTCTTCCTGCACTTCCAAGAGCCAGTTGAAGGCCGGCTGGTCGCTGCCCCGCCCGTCGAGATAGAGGCGCTGGCTGTTGTCGACGATGATTGTGCGCGTCTCGTTGAGGTTTTCCCGAATCGACGATTCACGGTCGGCGCCGCGGAAGAGCGCCTTGCGGCCCACGTGGAAGCGCTCGGCAATCTTGCGTTGGAGCTGGGCCAAGCGCCCATTGGCCGGGGCTTCCACGTGGATGACTTGCCCGTGGTTGTTGAGCATCGCGTAGTGGCGCAGGACAGCGCTCTTCTGGCTGCCGGTGGGGCCGCACAACCCGGCGATCTTGCACACGGCGTTGAGGGAGCGGTGCGTATTGATGAACGCCTCCACACAATAGAACGTGGGCGTGCAGATGAACGGCATCTTGCCGGCCCGCTCGGCGTGCACCGCGTAGCGCTTGATGGCCTCGATAAACTCCAGGAACTCGCTCCACGCTTTTCCCCCGTCCTGCCAGTTGCCGTATTTCGGCGTGAAATTGTACCCCTTGAGCAGGTTGTTGTAGAACTCGTCGGACTTGTCGAATCCGAGCTTTTCGCCGATTAGCCGCAGAGCGGACCCATTGCCACGGCAGGTGTCCGCCCAGTAGTGTTGCAACCACACCACAGCCGAGCGGATGGGCTCCGGGTAGTGGGTCACATCGCGTTCGAGCCGGGCGAGATCCATCCGGGTGCGCGAGATTGTCTTTACGGAGTTGGTAGACGGTGTAGCGGCGATCCCGGTTTCGTTGGGCTTGCCAGCGGTATCGATGTGTGTAGTGGTATCCATGCTGTTCGGTTCGTTTTTGTGCCCTCGGCGTGTCACCGCCGGGGGCTTTTTGTGGAGTGGTTAAGGAGTGCTTAAGTACTGCGGAGAGTGGCCATGGCGGATTTCGCCAGAGCGCGCTGGCGGTCGAGATTGCGCCGACCGCGCCTTCGCTCTCGGGTGCGGGAGCGGAGTCCCGGAGGACGGCGTTGTCGGCGGCGGTGCGCATCGCCAGGCCTTCCTTCGCCGAAGCGATGATGGCGGCGTTGTTGTCGCGGCGCGTCTGCTCCGTGGCCCGGTCGGGCGCGTGGCGCTCCATGGTCGGCTTCTCGACCAGGGAGCGGATATGGTTGAGCTCGCCCAGTGCCCGCTTCTGCGCCTCGGCATCCAGCACCGGCACGGCGGGCAAGTGGTAGAGGTCGCCGATGCGCGCGCCGGTATCCGCGTGGTAGAGATACGCCACCGCCACACTGCCCGGCAGCAGCTTCACCATGAAAGGGCCCGCCCGCCCGCTGGCCAGTTCGGGCAGCTCGCCGCGATAGATCCCCTCCACACCCTTCCGTCCAGGCGATCGTATAGGGCGCCGGGTGACGCACGCGCTTGATCGTGCGCGCGAGGAAAGGCAGAAGCGCATCCTCCGGAACCATGGTCCGCGCAGGATTCGCGCGGCAGAGCGGTCAAACCGCTCCGCCGGGCTCTCCATCCGCTCGTCAAAGAGCGCCCGTACCACCTCGGAGCGCGGGTAGCGGCGGAGCTCGTCGAGCGCCCGCCAAGCGTGGTCTTCGGGGAAGCGCCAGAGTTGCACCTTCTCGAAGCCTTGCAGCCGGTGTTTGGTGCGGGCCCCCAGGATTCCGAAGAGGCGGACCACCGCCGCAATCGCCTCCGAATAGGAGAGAAAAGTGGAGACGAGCGCGTCGCGCAAATCGGCCGGCAGGCTCTCGGCCTCAGCCATCAGGGCTTTGTGCTCCGCGATCCGGCTCTCCAACTCGGCCGGCTTGTTGAGCACCTGGAGGCTGCCGGTTTGGCCGGGCAGTGCCGCGCCGTGATTGTGGAACCCGGAGAAGAACGACTCCAGGCGCGCCTTCATCGGTCCCCAGGGCGAGCCATGGCGCTCCGAGAATCCGCCTGGCAGCTTATGCGACACCATGTTGGTATAGTCGACGACGATACGGCCTTCCCCGGCGAGCATCGCCAGCGCGGCGGCATCGGCCGCGCTCAGGGTGGCCTTGGCATTCTCCACCTTGAACATCATCGGGGTACTCCGTGGGGATCCCGTACTTGAGGATCATCTGCCCGACCAGACAGCGCATGTGCTCTTTGAGCAGCTCGTGCCGCTTGCCTTCATCATCGGGGACAGCGGCCAGCGCCACCCAGTCAAGGATGTGGGCACAGCCGGCGTCCATCGCCACGAGCAGCCAGAGCTCACACGGCCGGTCGTAGCCAGGGATCGACACGAGCCAATCCGTCTTCACGTCGTCAAAGACCACGCACTCCAGCGCCCGCAGCTGCGAGTAATCGTTACGCTTCTGGGGCATCAGGCCGTGGGCGGCGAAGTGGCCCCGGCGCGCGATGGTCATGGCCGCCTTGCTGGGCAGCATCCGGCGGAGCGTGGCGCTGGAAAATCCCTGCGGCTGGAACCACACCGGGCAGGCTGCGGGCACCGGCTCCGCCGGGAACCTGGCAGCCCACTGATCGCGCCACGAGCCGAAGCCAGGCAGCGGGGTACCGGAGAACCAATCGGACCGGATCGAGTCGATTTCCACGCTGGCCACCCGCTTGTTCTTTTCGCAGCGGCGCCGCACGTGCTCGATGAACTCCACCGGCTTCTCGCCCAGGCCGTTGCCGGAGTAGCCGAAGAGCAACGCCTCCGCCCCATCCTTACGATACGCCCGGAAGAGATTCATGATTGTCTTCGGCGCAAATCCCTGCCCGTGGATCGGATAGAGTTCCGCGGCCAGCTGGCGCGCCGTGGCGCACAGCTGGGAGCGCGGGGTGGCCGTGAGTATCTGCACACAGCGAAGCCGGGCCTCGAACTTCTCCTGGAGTTTGTCGCTCAGGCGGGCGGCCTGGGCGCGTACAGGAGTGGGGAGCGTGAGGATGGCGGGGCTCATGTGCGGGCGGAGTGGAGGCGTGAGGGAGGGGGCTCAGGCTGCGCTCTCGTGGCGCAGGCGCAGGAGGCGCTCGTGGTAACTCTCGACCATCGACTTGAGGGTGGCCTCCGCCAGCGCGGCCTTGTCGGTGTCGATCAACGACCAGTTCAAATCGCTCAGCAGGACCTTCTCGGCGGTCTTGATCGCGTTGAAGAAGTTCTCGAAGGCGATTGCCGGGCCTTCGTCGGCCGTGGGCTCCGGGGTGGGAGGTTGCCCATCGGCAGCCGGTGCCGGCAGCGCGGGAGCCGAGGGCGCGGGCACCGCCGCGCTTCACGATGCCGTGGCGCTGCAGCAGGTCAGTGAGCCCGTGGTGGCCGACAAACTGGCCCAGCTTCCCCATGAGTACCTTGCCGTTGACATTCTCGGTTTGTAGATCGAGCGAGATTTGCTCGGCGGCGATCAGCTCGGGGAGCAGCAGCTTCGAGGACTTCGCGAACTTGCCGGCGAGGGCGATGTAGTATCGGGCCTTTCGATCCGAGTTTGGGAAGTGTTTTTGTAGCCACGGCATGAACTCACCGTGGGGAGTCTTGGCGCGGATCTCGGCGAGGTAGAGGCCACAGAGAACGGCCTTCATCGCCCGCTCTTTTTGAAGACCATCCAAATTGGTGAACATTGCGCGGACCCGTTGGGTCAACGAGTTAGCATCAAATCGGAAACTGTTTCCGATTTGGTCGAGCTGCTCGCCGTCGAGCGTTTCGAGGTTCACGGGCTTGAGGGCGATAATAGTGGTTTCGATGGAATCGGGCATGGGAGAAAGGGAACCGGTGTCGGTGATTTGGATGGAGAGCGGTTGGGCGCTGTGCAGTTCGGCGGGGTTGAGCCAGCGGGGTTCGGAAGTTGGGATCGACCCGCGGCAAACGTGGTGGGCGAGGCCGGATTTGGTGAAGCCGCGGGCTCGCAGCGCGGGGCACGAGTAGAGGGTCTCGGTCATGAGAGGGGAGCGTCTTGCCGGTGGCGTGATAGATGCGGGCTTTGTCGGAGGTTGGGAGGTTGGCGATTACCTCGAGGACGCGTGCGGGGATATCGCCGGCGGCGTAGTTGGCCGTCCTTGCCAGATATAGGATCACGGCGTCGCGACGGTAGCGGCGGTGCTGGCGCTGGCCGGTGGCGGCGTTGAGCTCGTGCCCGGCCAATTGCCCATCCTCGAACATCCGGTGGATCGTGCGATCATTACCCCAGCGCCTTCGCCACTTCGTCGGCACGGAGCATCGGCTTCCGGGGCAACAAGAAGTCGAGCTGGTCCTGCAAGAGCTCGAAATCGGCGGACTGGACTGGAGAGGCGGAGGGCAAAGGGAAGGAAGACTGAAGTCAGCGCCGGGGCGCGGAGATCTGGGAATCGCCATGGTAGTTGGCGGGCAACTGCCCGCCCGTACCGCCCAGGCGCAGGTTACGGGCGACGGCCAGTTGCTGGGCCTCGGTCACGCTGCGGTGATAGGCCCGGCCGTGGTAGATGGCGGAGCGGTGGAAAACCTGCTCTTGCACGGGGCAACGGGACTCACGGGCCAGCTGCTGGGCTGTGCTGTGCTCCAGCGCGGCTTGGCGGTGGGCAATGGCGATACGGCCGGGGGTCATCATGAGGAGGCCCTCCCGTTGCGCTTGGCTCGCAGGCCGCGCTTTGCATCGTTGGTGGTGCATGAGTACCCCAACCCCGCAGATCCTTTTTCGATGCGAGTTGCCCGTGCGTCCTTCGACGGCGCACCCAAAATACTGGGATGTGCAGTCCGCTTACCTACTGCTTTTCCTTTTTGCGCCTTCACCGGAGGAAGCGGCTGAGCGAGCGGTGACGATCGCAGAACAGTTGCCGTACGAGATAGAGGGATCAGCCGCCCGCGTTTCCCGCCAAGAAAGGACTGCGCTTCGGCCAGAGATCGAAAGGTGCGCGCAGAGCGCTCGTGAGACCGGGCTTGGGCTTTTCCTTGTGGCGTTTTCGCCTGGGGCAGACGACGAAGGCTGGCTCGACGATTTTTGCTCATGAGTTCGCCCTCTGGGTGTTGAGTTGTTGGATGGCATCGCCGATGGCGGCGCGGGTTTCGATGTCCACTTCGCCGTTGGGGCTGGGCACTTGGCCCTTCGCCCCCGGCAGCGCGGCGGAGATCTGGGAGACGCCAACCACGGCGCCGAGCATACCGCCGGCGGCCAGGGCGAGGCAGGCGATCACCGCCGCGGCGGTGCTGGGGCAGCAGGCGATCAGCCCGGCCGCAAGCAGCGGGGTGCCGGACACTGCGGCCAGCACGAGAAGAAAGGAGCGGGAGGTCATCGGGCACCTCCGTGGGCGCCGATATCCGGTCCCACTCCCGCGAATCCGGCAGCCCGCAACACGCGGCCGGCATGGCGCATCTGGATCGCGCACGGCCGGCAAAGGGATTCGTCCAGCTCGCAGTCAGTGGTGACGGGAGCAAGCTCCTCGCAGCACCAGCATACGATTGCCCCACCCCGGCGATTGGGGTGCCCTGGAAATACCAATATGGAGAATGGGCCGTTCGCCTTCATCGGGCACCTCCGCGCAGGTTGAGGAGCAGCTGCTCGGTGCGGGCCTCGGCATCTTCGAGGGCATCTGCTGCCTGGGTGAGCGCGGTGTACTCGGGGCAGGATCCTGGGAGCTCTGAGGCGAGCGCTCGGTACAGTTTAACCCGAATCGCAAGGGGCTCTGAATCGGCGTGACCGAGAACGAAATCGACGAGGAACTGACGGGCTGGAGTGTTCATGCCGCGATCTCAAGGTTCAGGTGACGGGCGACTGCCTCGCGGGTCCGGGGATAACGTTCGGAGTGAATCGATGTTGAAACCGTGCTCCGGTTGCGCCTCACGGCGCGGGCGAGGGAGGTCACAGACATGCCTCGTTTGAGCAGGGCCATCTTCACCGAAAGAGGGAAATGTTTGACTAATTGGGTCATGGGGTGCTCTCTATAGCCAACGACTGTTGGCCTAAGAGAGCAAATGTCAACGAGCAAAATGGAAAAATTGAGCAACCCCGCCGAGTTATCTCGTGCCTTGCGCCGTGCGCTTGGCGGCCTCACGCAGTCGGAGCTAGCAACCAAGTTGCTCCTCTCCCGGAACTACATCTCCCACATCGAAGCCGGGCTGAAATTGCCATCGGCGCGGGTGTTAGCCCAGATGCATGGGATGCTCCCGAAAGCCACTTCTCAGAATGTACAAAAAGAGCATGAGGAACCCGCCGTCGGTGAACCTCGGGGTCGCTACGCTCCGCTTCGTGAAGTGACTCCAGAAGAATCGCAGGAAGGAGAAGCCGCTGAATTGTCGGACCAAATACGCACGCAGGTGGAGCGGTCGATCGCAGCCACCAAGGGTGACGTCGGCCGCTTGGGCTGGCTCCGGGAGCAGGCGGAGCAGCACTTGCGCCCGCCGGAGCGCTGGTCGCAGGGTCTGCCGGAACCCAAGCGCAGACCGGCTACCGTTGTCCTCGTGCCACGGGCTCAATTAGCTCAGCCCCATAGGCACGGACAGAGCACTGGTTGATTGCTGCCTCGATGGCGATTATCTCGCCGCCCCTGTCGGCGGCCTCTGCGGGCGTCACCTCGAAGTGGGGTGGAGTGAAGCCGAGGGCCCGCGCCCAGGTGCGAAGGTTCTCGGTTTCGCGCACGAGCGCGAAGGCAATTTCTTCAAGTTCAACTTGGCTGGTTGCTGCGCGGATGGCGCGCCGATAGTAGCCGCCGGTTGGACGGTAGTGGATGGGCATGGTTGGGGCGTGGGTTTTGCCCGCTCCATCTCACTCGAGCTGCTGGGCAACGGGCCAGCCAACAGCCTGCCGAACATCCCGACCCTAACATTGAGGGTGAGACATCCTCCGTCCGACGTTCTGTCGGCCTGCTGATATTTCCTGTCCCTATGGTGGGGACGAGCCCGAAATTGCGGGGGGCGGCCGCCGAGACGCACCGTCGCCGCGTGGCATCGACAAAACCCAACCTGCGCATCCGGCCCGATCTCGCCGCCGCAGTGCAGCGCAGCGGGCGGGAGCTCGGTATACCGCTCTCGACGCTGGTGGGCTACCTCGTACGCAACGACGCCATCACCCCGGCGGTGCTGGCGGAAGTGCTCGCTCAGGCACGACTCTCTCGGTCGCTGCTCGCCTGCACTCTCACGGCCTCCACCGGCCGGCTGGCCGCCCGTGGGGCCCGACGCTGCAAGCTCTCACGCAACGCTTACCTCGAGGCGCTAATTGCCGCCCATCTGGCGGACCCCGGCCCGCTGGTGGTGCTGCGGGCCAAAAGTTCCGCTCGGTTGTAGTTGCCCAAACCGGTCAAGAAGGTCGTGGGCGACGCTGGGCGCACCATGGCTTTCGCCTACCATCGAATACTCCGCCATCTGCGGAGCCCCTACCAAAGCTCCCGCCCGCAAGAAGACCAAGTCCGAGTTCGCCGGAGCGGGCGCGCTCGTGCAGCTGCTTGGGCTGCTCGTCATCTGGATCTTCCCCATCGGCACGCTTTGCGGCCTGGCTGCACTCGTCATCGGCAGCCAAATGTCGAAGAAGACGATCTGCAGCCGCTGCGGAAACCGCGTGGAAAAGACCTCGCAGATCTGCCCGCACTGCCAGTCGCACTTCGATCGCTAGACTCTCCGCTGCCCCCGGCCCCGCGTTGAGCGCACCGCGCTCCGCGGGGCTTTCTGTTGTCAAACCCGCCGCGAGTGTTACCGGTGCGACATGAGCGTATCGAATACACCGGCCCCGCAGCCCGAACCGGTTCGCGGATGCATCCACAAGCCGCGAGAGGTGGGATTCCCGGTGGAAGCCCTACTGCTCTTCGGCGCGGCGCTCTTCGTGGCGGGCTTCGCCTCGGCGCTCGTTGCCCGGCGCGCTACGGTGATCGAGGTGCACGGCAACACCGTTATCACCATCGGCGCTCCCGCAGTCGAGCGTTGAGCGTCCCACGAGCCTTCGCTGCGGTCTACAGCTGAAAATGCCCTGACTGTAGCGAGAGCACGGACTCCAGGGGTAGGTGTTTCCCTCCCGCTGTGGCATCATCGCGGCGTGCTCACCACTGCCGCACAGCCCACGTCCCCCGACGCCAGGCCCCGACACCCACCGAGACTGCCGCCGAAGTCGCCCGCCTGCAAAGCGCGCCTCTCCGAGCTGCTCGCCGGCCGTGCTGGCACGGGCCTGCAGCCCGTCACCTTTGTCGCCTTGGCCGCCGGTGCCCACACCGTGGTCGACCATCCCGAGATGGTCTTGCTCACCTTTCCCGTCCACCACGAGAAGGTCGTGCGGATCGCCCTTGAGCATGCGATCGCCTGCCAGTTCGCGGAATCCTTTGTCCGGGCTCTCGGCGGCTGGGATGCCGTCCTGGCCCGTGGCCACCGCCACACCAAACGGGGGTGCCGCCGATGAGGCGCCCCACTCAACTCGACTTCGCCAATGGTGTGGCGCTTGTGGTTGCCCTGCTCCTCGTCGTCGTGGGGCTCTCCCTTTCCGGCTGCGCCACAGCTCGCACCGCCTGGCATGACCTTGTCGGCTCGCCGGCGGACAAAGCCCAGAAGGCGGACACCAAGGTTGCCCAGGCCGAGGTCAAGGTCGATGCCGCCAAGGCCGGTCTGGTCGATGCCGCCCACGTCAAGGTCGCGATGGCTGAGCTGCTCTCCCGCCATGTCGCCGAGCAGTCCAAGGTGGCCGACTCCCTGCGCACCACACTATCCGGCGCCAAGGCCGATCTCGATACCGCCCGCGGCGCCCTTCCGCCGGACGAACTGGCCGCCCTGCGCCAGACCGTCGACCAACTCCGCTCCACCAACGCCACCCTTCAGGCCGCCGGCGAGAAAGCCATCGCCGCACTGGAAGTGCAGAGCGGCGAATTTGCTGCCATCCTCCGTGCCGCCGTAGTCGCCGCGGATGCCGCCCGCGCCCGTGCCGACAAGGCTGATGCCGCTGCGCTGGACTGGGCCCGCGAGCGTGACGCCACCGCCCGCCGCTGGGAGCGCCTATGGTTCTGGATCTGGATCGCCGCTGGCGCGTGGATCGCCGCCCAGGTGCTGCCACTGCTCGCCCGCCTCGTGCCCGCCATCGCCCCCGCCGCCACCGCGATAGCCGCCATCGCTTCACCGATTTCCACCTACGCTCTCGGCAAGGCCAAGGCGCTGGCCAAGGACGCTAGTTCCGCCCTCCACAACGTGGTCACAGCCGTGCACGAGAAAGCCCCCGGCATCGTCGACCAGGTCGAGCGGATCAAGGCCGAGTGGATCACGCCCGAGGATGGCACCACCACCGCCTACACCGCCGCGCTCCGCGAAGCCCAGCAGATCTGATTTCCCCCATGCTCGCAGAACTCACCATCGAAGGCGTAGGCGCAGGCGCGGTCGGCGTTCTCATCGTCGCCGTGCTCATCGGCTTCGCCCTCCTCCAGAAATTCCAGGACGGACGCAAGGCCCTCGCCGAGGAGCTGCGCCGCGAGATATTCGCGGAGCGGGAGCCCCAGCAGGTCGAACTCCAGTCCCCGCTCGCGGTGAAGGCCCATGTCGAGTTCACGCCGATCGGCGATCACCAGCGCCTGGTCTCTGATTTCCGGGAACACCGTACTGAGGTCGATCAGCGTTTCCGCGACATGTCCGGGGCCTCCTCCCAGTCGCGGGAGAAGATCTATCAGCTCATCCGCGAGCAGAATACCGCCATGAACGTGCGCATCGACGCCATCCCGGAGCGCACCATCGAACTGCTCGCCACAACCAAGAAGCTCCATGACTGACCGCGATCGCCAGACTCTCCACCAGCTCTTCCTCGTAGGCCTGCGCCGGGCCGGCGAGCGCGGTTTCACCGCCTTCATCCTCGCCACCCACGCCCGGTCCGAGCTTGGGCTGGAACTCACCGAGGAGCGCGCCACCGCCGAGCTCCGCCAGCTCTCCGACCGCAAGCTGGTGGCCCCCCTCCAGAACCCTCTCACCGGCACGCGGTGGATCATCACCGAGACCGGCGAACAGACCCTCGCATCCGCCGGCCTCTAAACGCCGGCGATTTGCGGCCCCCTCGCTAAAACCTGCCCGATCCCCCGCCAAACACCTCGGACCCCGCTTAATCGCGAGCTTAAGCCCGCTTAAGGCCCACCAAATCTAGCCTCAGACACCGAGCGTCCGACCCCAGCCATGCCCACCAAAATCGAGTCCGAGCTCACGCACGAGCAGTTCGCCCAGTTTTGCGAACGCCTGCTGGGCCTGCCCGGCAAGCGCCGCACCCTCGCGGGGGTGCAGGCGTTGGCGGGCGAGTACGGCATCTCGGTCTCGGCGATGGGTGCGAAGTCCTTCAAGGACGGTCCGTTTTCCCGCTACCTCCAGAAACTGGAGAAGGCCCGCGCCGGTGCGGAGGCCCTCGTGGCCGCCGCCGGCGCCGGCATCCATCCCCTCGACTCCGTGGAAGATGCCATGGTGATCGAGCTGCAGGACGCCATCACCTCCGGGGCCGAGGTCGACGTGAAGTGGGTGGTCTCCCAGCTCACCAAGCTGCGCGCCTCCATCACCGCCCGTGAAAACTCCCGGCGGCAGCAAAGCGACCTTGAGCGTCGCCTGGCCGATAGTGAAAGCCACCGCGCCGTGGCCAACACCTCGATCGAGCTCGCCAACCAGCGCGTGGCCAAGCTGGAGCGCGAGGCGGAGGTCGCGGCCGAGAAGATCGCCGCCGCCAAGGCCAAGCTCACGGAGGCCGCCCGCCCCGCAAGGGCCTCACCCCTGAAACCCTCAAGCGGATCGAGGAGGCCGCCGCCCTCCTGTGAAACTGCGCCCTCCTACGTGCCGGAAGAGCTTTGCCGGCCGCTGCAAAGTATTCCCCGAGCGTAACACGCTCCTGCTGCCGTATCAGGCCGCCTGGGTGAAGGATGGCTCGCGCCTAAAGCTCGCGGAGAAGAGCCGGCAGATCGGCTGGACGTGGTGCAGCGCCTACCGGCTCGTCTCCACCAAGTCCATGGCCGACGCCCGACTCGATGCGTGGATCTCCTCGCGCGACGATATTCAGGCGCGCCTCTTCCTGGAGGACTGCAAGGGCTTCGCCACGCTGCTGCAGACCGCCGCCGAGGATCTTGGTGAGCAGGCGATCGACGACAAGGGGCACACCGCCTACGTGCTCGCGTTCGCCAACAAGCTGCGCGCCCACTCGATGTCGAGCAACCCGGACGCCCAGGCCGGCAAGCGCGGCGATCGCATTCTCGACGAGTTCGCCCTGCATCCGGACCCGCGCAAGCTCTACTCGATCGCGTACCCCGGCATCACCTGGGGCGGATCAATGGAGATCTTCTCCACGCACCGCGGCACGGGGAACTTCTTCAACGAGCTCGTGCGCGAGATCCGCGAGAAGGGGAATCCCAAGCGCATCTCGCTCCACCGTGTCACGCTTCAGGATGCGCTCGATCAGGGGTTCCTCTTCAAGCTGCAGACCAAGCTCCCGGCCGATGATCCCCGCCAGGAGATGGACGAGGCCGAGTACTACGCGGCCACGCGCGCCGGCTGCGCCGACGAGGAGAGCTTCCTGCAGGAGTTCATGTGCGTGCCGGGCGACGACACCACGGCCTTCCTCAGCTACGACCTGATCGCCACCTGCCTGATGCGCGGTGCCGACAATTTGAGCGCGACCACGGAGCAGACCCGCGACCTCACCGGCCGCAAGGGCACGATCCGCCGCCTGCAGAATCTCACGCTCGAGGAAATCGCCGCGCTGCCGTTCCCGCTCTATGTCGGCGTCGACATCGGGCGCCTGCACGATCTCACCTGCCCGTGGATCGCCGCGAAGATCGGCGATGTGCTCACCCCGGTGGCCATCTCGAAATGGAAGGCGTGGCCTTCTCTCGCCAGGAGGAGGAGCTCTATCCCTTCCTCGCTCTGCCCGGAATGCGCCGCGCCTGCTTCGATCGCACCGGTATCGGCCGGCAGTTTGTCGAGCGCGCGCAGGAGCGCTTCGGCGTGCACCGGATCGAGGGCATCGACTTCACCCCCGCCACCAAGGAAGAGATCGCGTATCCGCTGCGCGCCGCCTACGAGGATCGCACCACTCGCATCCCCGATGATCGCCTCATTATCGCCGACCATCGCGCGATCAAGAAGGAGCAGACCGCCGGCGACAACGTGCGCTTCTCCGCCGACCGAGGGAAGAACGGCCACGCCGACCGCTTTTGGGCGCACGCACTCTGCAAACACGCGAGCAAGAGCGCATCTGGCATCATGCTCCCCCCCAAACCGCTGGGCTCCGGGCACCGGGCCAGCCGCGCGCTCCGGGTGCGCCGCGAAAGGAACTTCTCCGCATGAGCACCCCTCTGTCCCTGCGCCGGGCCAACAAGTGGCGCGCCGCCCTTAATCCCTTGCGCGGCTTCGCGATTCAGCGGGCCGTCGGTCTCCTCGAAGAAGGGGAGCGCGGCGCCTACGCCGGTCTGATGTGGGCGTATCGCTTCCTCGAAAAGCGCCAGGCCACGCTTCGTGGGCTCAAGCGCCTGCGTGGCGCCGCCCTGGGCAAGCTCGATTGGGACATCAAGCTCGTCGATACTGGCGGCGATGCCGCCGCGGCGGCCGAAGCGCAGGCGCACGCCCAGGCTCTGCGCAGTGCGTACGACCGCATCGAGAACATCCGCCAGGCGGTGCGCTTTCTGGCCTTGGCCGAGTTCCGCGGCTTCGCGCATCTGGAGAAACGCTACGAGGGCGACAACCCGGCACTCCCGGTCGTGCGCCTGGACCCCGTCGACCAGTGGCACTGGTGCCGTGATACCTATCTCGGGCCCTGGCAGTACAACGCCCGCGCCGCCGCCACCACGCGCGGCGAGGCGGTCGAGCTGTCCCACTTCATCGTGCGCGAGGTGGAAGATCCGATCAACGAGATCGCCCTGCTCGCCTTCGCCGCCGAGGGTCTCGGCAAGAAGGACTGGGCCGGGTTTGTGGAAGTCTTCGGCATCCCGCCGCTCTTTGGTGAGCTGCCGCCCGACATGGGCGACGACAAGAAGGCCGCTCTCTTCCAGGAGATGATGGAGGCGGTGATCGGCGACATGCGCGGCACCATCCCCTCCGGTGCCAAGATCCACACCGTGGGTGAGGGTGCGCGCGGCGTGAATCCATTCCGCGACTTCCTCGAGTATTTCAAAGAGGAGATCGTCCTGGCCGGGACCTCCGGCAAGCTCACGATGCTCTCCAGCCCCACGGGCATCGGATCCGGGCCCACGGATGCGCACCAGGACGCCTTCGACGATCTCGCCCAGGCCGAGGCCGGCGAGATTTCCGAAATCTTCCAGGAGCAGTTCGACAAGCCGCTGCTCGCCCAGCTCTTCACCGGTCGCCGTGTGCTGGCGTATTTCGAACTCGCGGCCGAGGATAAAGCGGACATCGGCCAGGTGCTCGATCACGCTCTAAAGGCCAGCCAGGCCGGCATGCGCATCGATCTTGCCCAGCTCTCCGAGAAAACCGGCTACAAGCTGACGGCCACTCCGGTGGCGCCGGTGCAGGGGGCGGTGATTGGGGTTGCGGGTCCGGGAACTCTGAACACTGAACGCCGAACCGTGAACCGCGCGCAAAGCGGATCCCGCGCCACGGGACTGGCCACACTCGATGCGGCCCGCCGCCAGGTCTTCGCCCCGCTGCTCGCGCAGCTCGACGAGATCCGCACGGCGAAGGACCCCGCCGCCTACGCCGATGCCCTGGAGGATTTCCGCGCCGAGGTCACCCGCCTCACCCCGCGCCTGGTGGGCGATCCCTCCCTCGGCTCCGCCCTGGAGGCGATCCTTGGCGAAGCCGCTGCCGAGGGCGCCGTTGCAACCCTTTCCCGCAAATGACCGCTCCTCTCATCCTCTGCCGCGACAACCCGAGCGTTCCGCTCCCGGTCGACTCCGCGGGTAAGTTCGCGCCGCCGGCCGATGGCTGGTTCCAGGTCTCCGCTCCGGCGAGCTTGAGGCTCCACTGGAAGCGCCCGGCCGCGACCCGGTGAACGTGCTGCAGGTGCTCGATGCCGCGGCTGCCGCCACGGTGCTCGCCGCCTTCGCTTCCGACCGCGCCGCGCCGGGCTTCTCCGGCCTGCTGGTGGACTTCGAGCACAAGAGCGAGACCGACGACGAGGACACCCGCGCCGCAATGTGGATCGAAGACATGCAGGTGCGTGAAGGCGCCGACCTCTGGATCAAGGGCCGACTCACCACCAGCGGGACCACCGCCATCGGCGGCGGCGACTACCGGCACATTTCGCCCGTGTTCGAATACCCGATCCGCAACTACTCCACCGGCGAGCGCGTGCGCCCCGCCCGGCTGCGCAGTGCCGGTCTCACCAACCGGCCCCGGATCAAAGGCATGGTCCCTCTCTCCAACCGCGACACCGCACCAGCTTCCGCCGCTGCGGAGAAGCCCAACTCGAAACCCGAAATCCGAAACCAGAAGATGAATCCCGAAGTCCTCACTCTGCTCGGGCTCGCCCCCGATGCCTCCCCCGAGGCGGTCGTCGCCGCGATCCGCGCACTCAAGGAAAAGAGCGATCAGCTCGTCCCCGTTACCCAGCAGCGCGACACGCTCCTGGGCGCGGCCGTCGAACGCGATCTCGATGACGCCGGCCTGCAGGGCGCCACCCGCGCCCCGTGGAAGACTGCCCTCACCACCAACCGCGAGGCCACCCTCCCGTTGCTCGCCAGCGTGAAGGCCGCCGCCAAGCCCGCCGCCTCCGGCGACACCGCCTACCGCGTGACGCACAACCGCGCCACCGCCACGGCGCCGGACGCTGCTGCGCCGGATGCCGCCGAGGAGACCCCCGCCGCCAAGGCCCGCGGTGCGAAGATCTCCAACCGCGCCACCGAGCTGCGCAAAGCCAACCCGCGGCTGAGCCGCTCCCAGGCCTTCGCCAAGGCCGAGACCGAAATCGGCGCCTAAGCCCGCCCTATCCACTCAGAAATCCGCCCTCCGTTCCCCGCGTTCCCATGAATCCCGATCAAACCAATACCAAGGCCGTAGGCCCGTTCCCTGTGTTCGCCGGTGAAGACCTCACCGCCGCGCGTTCCCGCCTGTGCGTGCTCACGCACGACACCAACGTCCCCGAGATCAAGCTCCCCACCGCCGATACCGACGATGCGATCTTCCAGGTGCAGGAAGGCGTGGCCGACACCGCGCTGGACTCCGCCGAGCGCTTCGCCCCCCACCGCGAGTTCCGCGTGCCGCTCAAGGGTGCGTGCGTGCCCGGCGGTCGCCTCGTGCTGGCCGATGCCGGCACCGCGGCCGACAAGGGCAAGCTCCGGGCCGTGCCGGCCGCTGCGGGCACCTACACGGTGCGTGCCATCGCCCGCGAGGTCGGAGTCGACACTCAGCACGTGCTGGTCGAGGCCGTCTCGCCGTTCACCGTCACCGTCGCCGGCTAACCCGGACGACTTCCAGTCCATCCCACCCAGTCCCTTCCACCTCTAGTTTTCCTCCCATGCCTTCCCGTCTCGCCGCGCTTGCGGCCAAAACCACCATCCGAGAGTACGCGCAGGGCGCCGCCCAGGAGGGCGTTGCTCCTGTCGCGGACTTCCTCGCCCCGACCGTCGAGGTCGCCTCGCCCACCGGCTACTACAAGGTCTACTCCGAGAAGAGCCGCTTCCGTGTCCCCAATACGAAGCGCGCCATCGGCGGCCGGGCTACCGTGCTCGGCTTCGATGCCTCGGACGCCACCTTCAACTGCGCCCCCCACGCGCTCGATGTGCCGATCGACCAGGTCGAAGGCATGGCCGACGAAAGCATGGAAGCGCTCCTGCAGGAGGGCGCCGACATGGCCAACGAAGCCGCCTCGCTCGCCCACGAGCAGACGGTGATCGATACCGCCATCGCCACCCTCACTGCTGGCGCCGGCGCGATCGATTTCGCGGCCGACAAGGATCTCGTCGACCAGCTCGACCAGCAGATCATCGCGATCATCAAGGCGGCCAACTACGGCAGCCTGATGGGCATCGGCCTGCTGTTCGGCCCCACGTTCTTCCGCCGCTTCAAGAACCATCCCTCCGTGAAGGGCCGGTTCATCTCCGGCGGCAAGAAGGAGATCGTGAACCCGTCGATCGACGACATCCTCTCGCTCTTCATCGCCAAGCCCGAAGCGCAGTTGTCGATGCTCGTCAAGGACACCGCCCCCGAGGGCAAGGCCGCCTCGTACGACTTCCTGCTCGACTCGAACCTGATCGTGTTTGCCCGCAAGCAGGCCCCGACCCGGCGCGATCCGTCGTTCATGAAGACCTTCCGGCTCAAGGGCGCTTGGATGGCCCCGCGCGTCTACACCCGCGACGACGGTCGCGTCGAGGTGGCCGCGATGGACTGGTCCGAACAGGTCAACGTGACCAACTCCGCCGCCGGCAAGCTGCTCACGATCTCGAACTGATCCACCTGCGCCGCATGTACCCCCACGTCGGCGGGGGCCTCTCCGGGCGCCAATACGGAGAGGTAAGCATAGCGCCGCGCCTGGCGGCGTCCCCCGACGACCAGGCACCACTTTTCCAATGCGCCCGCGCCCTCCGCCCACCGAGACAGAAATGTGGATGGTTCTCATCCTTGGCTCGCTGGTCGTGATCGCCACCTGGGCAATCCCGTATCCGGTCACCACTCCATCACCAGTGCCCACCGCCCGACAGTCGCAATGACTACTCACCCATTCACCGAGCTTCCGCCCATGCCGCCGGTCACCTCTCGAAAGGTGCGGCACCCGGCGTCCACCGCCGCGTCCCCGGCGTTCCTGGAAATTTTCGACTGGCAAGAGTGCCATCTGCGCCCCGCTGTCGTCTTGAGCGCGTCATGGGGTGTTCAGGGCCAAAGCTTCGGCGACGCGATGCGATCGTTCGTGATCGTTCGCGCCTACGACCTGCAGTCTAGCGCCTCGAAGCGTGGTCCGGAGGAGCGGTGGTGCTGGTGGGATGATTTTGTCAGCGCGCTAGGGCACGCCCGGCATGCGCTCCGAAGACGCCGGGACAAGTGCCGCGGCCGATCTGGCCGCCGCCGAGGCCCGCCTCGCCCATCTCGAAAGTTCCATCGCCCGATTCATTCGATCCGTCTCCTGACCCATGGCTTGGCTCCTCCTCACTTCCGCTCATATCGCCACCGCGCTTACTGGCCCGGAAATCACTGCCGCGCAATCGGCGGTGCTCGTCGCCGGCCAAGCCGCGCCGATGCCCGATGTGATCACCCAGGTCTCCCGCTATGTGCGGGCCCGAGTGGGCGCCTGCGCCAAGAACACGCTGGGCGAAGGAGACACGATCCCCGACGAGTTGCTCGCCTCCGCGATCGACCTCGCCGTCTACCGCCTGGCAAAACGCCTGCCGGGCAAGATTCTCGCCAAACAGGAGCGCGTGGATGCCGCAACGGCCGCCGAGTCGCTCCTGCAGGATGTAGCCGCCTGCCGCCTCGCGCTGGCGCAACCCGCCACCAGCTCAAGCGAGACGGTGGCCTCCACTCCGGCGCCGCGCTTCACCGTGCGCCCGCGCCAGTTCTCCCGATCCCAGCAGGACGGCACCTGAGCCTCCGCTACTCGCTTCTCGCTACTCATGCCCGTCACCTCCCAGCCCTTCGCTCCCGCCGTGCAGCGCCTCGCCGCGCGCACGCCGGTGGCCTCAAAGCTGGACTCGGCGCAGTGGCAGGAGTTGGCCCTGGGGCTGCGCGAGCGGGCGTTCTTCTCCTCCGGGGTTGAGAGCATCCGCACCGTGGCGACGATGCAGTCCAAGCTCAACGAGGCCCTCACGCTCGCCGGCGGGCCCGACAAGGCCTTCATGGACCGCTCGAAGTTCGTCGCCGAAATGCGCAACGAGCTCGGCGCGCCCGATGGCGACTCCGGCGAACTCACCGACATTTCCAGTCGCCGGCGCCTGGAGTTGATCCACGATTTCCAGACCGAGAGCGCGATGGAGTTTGGCCGGTTTCAGGCCGCGCAAGATCCCGATCTGCTCGATGCTTTCCCGTGCCAGGAGCTGGTGCGCATCGAAGGGCGCCAGAAGCCGCGCGACTGGGCAACCCTGTGGGGCGACAAGGGCGGCCGCTTCTATGCCGGTCGCATGATCGCCCGCAAAGACGACCCGATCTGGAGCGCCATCTCACGCTTCGGAACCCCGTATCCTCCCTACGATTTCGGCAGCGGCATGGGCGTCGAGGATGTGGAGCGCGAGGAGGCCATCACCCTCGGCGTGATTCAGCCCGATGATGAGGTGCAGCCCCAGCTCGAGGACTTCAACGCGAAGCTTGAGGCCAGTATCCCGGCGGCCAAGCCGGAGGTGCTCGAAGGCTTCAAGCAGATCTTCGGCGACCAGGTCGACGTGGATCGCGCGGGCAAGATCACTTGGCAGGGCACGCGCATCGCGAAACTCTACGACTCGGCGCTCGCCGACCCTGCCGTGAAATGGTCGCTCGATCTCGGGCGCGCCACCTCGGCCACCGAGGCCGCGGCGAAAGCTGCCGGCGTGGATCTCGCCAATACCCGCCTGCTGCTCGATGCCGATCACGTGCGCCACATTGAGAAGCGCCACGGCGAAGCGGGCGAGGGGCAGGTAGACCAGCGCCCCGTAACCCGCCTTGACGTGCAGCTGGTGCCGCATGTCTGGCGCGAGCCTGATTCAGTGGTGCCCGGTAAACAGGCAGGGGACCTCGTTTTCTCCAAGGATCTCCTTGGCCGCTCCGTGATGGCCACCTGGTCGCGCCAGCCCAATGGCACCGTGCGCCTGCGCTCGCTCCTGGTGAAAACGAAAGGAGGCCAGCCGTGAAGCTAGCCTCCTTTACTGCCGCCGGGTGCCCGATGTCGTTTCACCCCGAGCTTTACGCCCAAAGCGTCTCCCGGCGCGCAGGAGGAGTATCCGCCCGATGAACGCCCAAGTCAATATCGTGCGCGATGAAGCCACCCCGGCCCTGCAGGCGCTCAGCTATAAGCTGGCACCGGACCGGCGCCGGCCCTTTGCGCTCGTGCTTGGGCGCAAGACCGAGGGGATCTATCGCACATGGTTTCGCCGGGGCGAGGGCGATTCCGCCAACAAGAAGGGATGGCCTCGCCAGCACTTCTGGGCGCGCATGGCCAAGCGTACGGCGCTCGTGGCCGGGCAGACCACCGCCGATCGGGCAGTGGTGACCATCGCCGATCCTGCGATCCAGATGAAGGTGCATGGCGGCACCATCGTGGCCAAGCAGGCGAAGTTCCTCGCCATCCCCATGCGCCGCGAGGCGTACGGCGTGCGCCCCTCGGCCCACACCATGCCTGGCATCTTCTTCATCCGCTCCAAGCGCGCGGGCGCCTTCCTCGCCCGCATGGAGGGCAAGTCTCTGCGCGTGTACTGGCGTCTGGTGGCCCGCGTGACGATGCGGCCCGATCCCCGCGCGCTCCCGCCGCGCGACCAGGTATCCGCCGAACTCTTCCGCACCGCCGAGGCCTTCGTCGCCCGCTCCCTCGGCCGGACCTGATCCAGCTACTCGCTCCTCGCCACTGCCGATGAATCCCTTCCTCCAACTCGAAGCCCGCCTGGCCGCCTTGCTCGCGGCGCATCCGTATTTCGACGCCCAGGCGATCATCACCGAAGAGGAGCAGAATTTGGAGGGGATGATCGAGGCGGAGCTCGCCCGCAGCGGCTTCTGCGCAGTGATCACGATGGGTCGTGGGGATTGCGGTGGCGACACCACCCGCGACCGCGCGCTCGACGACCGCCTGGAGTTCACCGTGGCGATCTCGCGCAACGCTACGATGGAGACCAGCAAACACACGCTCCATGGGCTGTGGGCCGCCATCGCCGCGATCAACGGGCAGGTGGTCGATCCTACGCGTGACCGCCGCGGGCAGGATATCTTCCAGGTGACCGGCCACGATTCTGGATCCACGGCTGAGGCCCCGGAAGGCCTGTACGTGCAGCAGCTCAATGTGGCGGTGCGCAGCCGTCTCGATGTGGCCGCCTACACCCTGCCGATGACGACCGAAGTTCCCCAAGCCCCTTTGTCCAACCCGCCCCAGGCGGCGTGATACCAACCCGAAACCTGAGCCCCCGACCCACCCATGATCCAATTCCTCTGCATTGCCGCCGGCTACCTCGCCTCCGCCCTGATCGGCGCCTGCGCCTGGCACCTCATCCTCCGCAACAACCCCAAGGTGCGCGCCGCCTTGGATGCGTGCGACAAGCGGCTCGGCAAGCTCTGAGCCGCCCCCCTCTCTTTCCGCACTCCGCAATCCCAAGTCCGAAATCCCATGACTCCTCTCGATACTGATCTCCAAAAAGTCGCCGCGATGATCGTCGGCGCCACCGCCGAGTTTGCCTGCGCCTTGGGCGCGACCACCGCCGCCCTCGCCGGCACGGCCGCCTATCCGTACCAGGACTTCGGCAGCGTGAAGGTGTTCGACCTCGACGCCCAGCCCGAGACCACTCCGCGCATCACTGCGGTGCGTGGCTCGCGCCGGCAGAAGGGCACGACTCCGACCCTCACTAAGCTCATCTACAAGCTCACCTGCAACGAGGCCGATGCGCTCAAGATGGGCATCCTCTACTCGGGTGAAAGCCTGGGCGACCTCACCCAGGCTGTGCTGGCCGCCACGGCCGGTGCCCCGTTGGACTTCTCCGCCACTGCCAAATCAAAGGCGGGCCACTGGTACGATTTGCGCAAGAGCGATGGCTCTGCCGTGCGCGAGGTGAGCGCTGTCACCATTGCCACGAAGGTCGAAGGCACGGACTTCGTCGTCGACAAGCGCCTCGGCCGGATCCGCTTCATCACCGAGCAGGCCGCCGAGCTCACGCCCACCATCACCGCGGCCGCCATCACTGCGGCCGACACGACATCGATGGCGCGCATCAAGCCGATGACGACGCCGGTGCGCAGTGGCATCGGCCGCCTGGTCGTCTTCGACAAGAACGCGAGCAACAACGTGGTGCTCGATCACCGCGACTTCAGCTGCGACATCGTGGTCGATTCCGGCCCCGGCTCGCAGGATGGCACCGGCGAGGCCGCGATCGTGATCCTCGTTACGGTCACCTTCGAGGCCGGCGAGCTGCTGGTGCGAAATTGATCTACCCCCGCGCGACCGTTGATGCGCACGCGGCGGGGGTGATGCCCAGCGCACGCCCCCGCCGCTCATTCCGCACTCCGCCCTCCGCAATCCGCAATTCTCCTACACATGTCCAACCTCTTGCCCTCGTCACCGCACGACGTGACCCGCCTGGACGGTACCCTCGCACGCATCTTTTTTACTGATACGGCCACCCCCGAGATCTACACCTTTGTGGAGCTGATGGACGCCTCTAAAATCCCCGAGCTGGTCGCCATGTGCACCGGCAAGCCCGTCGGCTTTATCGACTCGCTCCAGGACGAAAGCTACGGCGCTCTGGCCAAGGCCTGTATCGAAGTAAATTTCAACCGCGCGATGGTGCTGGCAGCCAGCGACCCCACGATCGCCGCGAAGGTTCTGCCGCTGGCGCATCGGATGGATCTGGTGGGCCGGAT
The DNA here is from genome assembly GCA_016711225.1 of Opitutaceae bacterium. Lineage (GTDB taxonomy): Bacteria > Verrucomicrobiota > Verrucomicrobiia > Opitutales > Opitutaceae > CAJCBL01. The sequence goes on along the minus strand of JADJTK010000020.1, from coordinate 17,882 downwards.
GGCCGCTGGTCTGCTCTCGAAGCTCTCGTCGCCCGCATCTGCTGCCTCACCGGCTGGACCTGGCACGCCACCATCGACCACACCCCCGACCAGCTCGCCGCCGTCGAGCGAGCCGGCGCCGGACTCGATGCCGAGCGCCGCCTCGGGCACCTGATCGCCACCAACCGCGCTATGGCCGGTGGCGATGGCTACAGCCTTCTCGCCCGCCAGCTGGTGCGCCAGATCGAAGCGAGCGAGACCTGAGCTCCGCCACTTGTCCCGTGGTACTTGGCCCTTGGAACTTCTTCTTCCGTGAACCTCGACATCCTCATCCGCATCCGCGACCAGCTCACGGGCCTCTCCCGTGCGCAGCAGGGGCTGCGCGATCTGAACACGACGGTGGCCAAGAGCTCCGCCCAATGGAGCAACATGGCGGCCAGTACGCTGGGCGGGATGGCGGCGGTAGGCCTGGCTCGGTGCCGAGATCCGCCATGTCGTGGGCAATATCGAGCAGATTCCAGGAGTGCCGGCGGAGACGGTAGCGTCGATTCAGCTGGCCAAGGAGAACTTCAAGGAGACGCGGCAAGTCCTGGACCAGTGGATCGCTGGGCGCGCAGTGGTTTACCGAACTCGGGTATGGGCTCGGGTATCTCGCAGGTGCGGCCGTCTACGGCTGGGATTCCGCGAGCGATGCGTATACGGCGGCGGATCGTGCCGCCCAGGCGTCCATCGCCTCCGCAGCGGCCGCCAAGCAGGAACAGGAGGCGCTCGCCGCGGCCGCAAAGGTTGCTGAAGCTGCCGCCCGCAGCCAGCAAGCTCGGCGTGGGAGGCGGGGAAAGCAGCTGATGCCGCATGGACCGATTATCTCCAGCTCGGAGAATCGGACGGAGCGCGTTCGGATCGCCTGCGCAAGGAGGGCAATGCCTTACTCGCTCAAGCGAAGACGACCAAGGATCTGGAGGCATCACAGAAGCTCCAAGAGGATGCCTTCAAGCGCCTCGGTGAGGCGAAGCGGATCGATATTGCGCTCGCTGAACGGTCCGCGCAGCTCGGTGCATCCCAGGCCGAATACGCTCGGTCATTGTTGCTCCCCAAGGAACAGCTTGTGCAGGTCGAGATGGAGTTGCTCGAACTGAAGGCCCGGCAGGCCGAAATCGATCTCTCGACGCAGGCGGGATTCGCGCAATCTCTCGCCCTTGAAGAGCGCTTGCTCGAGCTGGCCAAGGAGCGCGATCAGCTCAAAGAGCAGGCGAAGGAGCGCGAACCGGACAAGCCCAAGGACTCAGCCGAGATGGACCAGCTCGACCGCAACGACGCGGTGGGGCAGATGACGCAATCGCTGGAAATGCTCCCCACGTTGGCCGAGACTGCCGGCGAGGCGATCCAGACCGTGTACGGTGGTTTCACCAACTCCATCTACGGGGCGCTGCAGGGCTTATGGAATCGCACGATGACGCTGGGCGATGCGCTGCGCTCGGTCGCTGCGGGGTTCGCAAGCTCGATGTTGCAGGCGATCGCGCAGATCGCCGCGCAATGGGTGGCCCGGCAAATCTTGATGGCCACGGTGGGCAAGGCCATCGCGGCCGCCTCGGTGGCGGCGTTGATCCCAATGGCAATGGCCCAGTCGGCCATCTGGGCGGCGCCGGCGACACTGGCGACTATCGCGTCTTTCGGCGCGGCAGCGGCCCAGGCACCGGCATCGATGGCCGCGGCGCTCGCGGCCGGGCAGGGATTGGCGGCGATCCCCGGCTTCGCCAATGGCGGCGGAGTGGACGGTCCCGGTGGACCACGCTCCGATAGCATCCTCGCGCGCCTTTCTGATGGCGAATACGTGATCCCGGCCGCCACGGTGGACCGCTTCGGTCGCGGGTACTTCGATGCGTTGCTCGCGGGAGTGATCCCGGCTGGCCGCACCGATCGGGCCGCTGGGATGCAAGCCTACATGGCGCCGGCGGCAATGGCTGGCGCGGGGGAGGGCGGATCAAGCGCGGGCGGCGTGCCCTCGGTGGCCTTCGCCTCATTCAACAACCAGCAGCACGCCGAGCAGTGGCTGGAGACGCAGGGCGGCGAGCGTTATATGGTCAATTTTCTCAAGCGCCGCGGCTTCAAACACACCTGATCCGGTCTGCCACTTGCCACTTGGCTCTTCGCTCCATGCTCCTCTCCGCCTCCATCGACTCCATCGCCTGCCTCCTGCTCACCGCTGAGCCGGACCGTGCAGCCTCGTTGCAGACCAGCTGCAAGCATCTGACCAAGCGCGACGCGGGGCGCTCCCAGATGGAGCATCGCCGCGCCTTCTCGGGCGAGTTGCGGTGGACGATCAGCTTCACAGCACTGCTGGATCGCGCGAAGGGTACGGCCCTGCGCGCGGCGCTTCGCGGCTACGGGAACGAGCCGATCCTGTGCCGTGCTGGCCGGCGGCGGGACTGGTATCCGATGGGGCCTCGGCTCCATTTACGGGCGGGCTAAAGGTGACCTGGGAGCCGGATTGGAGCGCCTGGGAGCTGCACACTGGCGAAGCGGAGGGCGAATACTCGGCGGCGGCCTGGACGGCCCCGGTGTTGTGGTCGCGTTTCGACAAGCCGCCCTTGCCGGAGACGGAGACGGATGAGTCGGGCGAAGTGGCGTTCAAGCTGATCGAGAACGGGCCTGCTCAATACGCGATCGCGCCTCGGGATCTGGGGGTGGTGATGGGCCCGGTGATCAATGGTGCGGCCCGGCCGATGATGGCTGAGCATGTCGAGTACAGCCGCTCCATGACGAGCGGCGGAATCGACGTGCGTATCGAGCGCGAGACCATCGGCTACGGTCGAAACGAGACCGAGGACTACGTCGACCAGGTCGCGCGCACAACCGGCACCCTCTATTTCACCGGCGATGCCTCCGCGGCGATGCGCCTGGTGGCGCTCTTCCATTCCTGCCGGGGGAATGTCGGCACGATGTGGTGTCCCGCGGCTCACGCTGAGTGGCGCCTGGCGGCGGATGTGACCTCGGCCACGGTGCAGCTCGAAGCGGCCCCGGTGACTCCGCACCCCGCCTATCTCGTCCTGCGGAAGGCCGACGGCACGCTCGTCGCGCGCCGGATCTCCGCGGTCGCCGGCACCACCCTCACGCTCGACAGCGCACCGGGCAATTTCGCCCGGCACAGCACGACGCTGCATCCGCTTTTCCACGGCCGGTTCACTGGCGCCGAGCTCAAGCTTGAGTGGAAGGTGCCAAGTGCGGTGTCGACGGAGATCTCGCTGGTCGAACTTTCCGACCGAGACGACCGTGCCCGCCGGCGAGACGGTCGGCACAACCCTCGGAGACCTCGGCGCAATGTGGTGGGGCTACATCGTGACCGACGGCGACCTCACCTGGCGCTATACCTCCTACGAGAGCGGCATCGACGCCGGGGCGCTTGGGACCTTCGAATACCGCCCCATCCAGCACGGCGCCCGGACGCTCGAGCTCAACTTGGAGCGCCACGACATGGACCTGACCGTCGGCTGGTGGGAGGGGAGCCCGTTCGAACGCATCAAGCTGGACCGCCTGCCCCGAAGTTGACCGGTGCAGGTTCATGAGGGCGCGCGTTACCCGGCCGCCGCTTTGCTGATGTTCACTGGGACGGTGACCGGGCTGCGCTCGAGGGCGCGAAGTGCACCCGCAAGCTCTCCGGGATGGCTGCGCTGTTCGATGGCAATGGTCCAGTCGCAGTGACCTCGCCGCGGTGCTGGGCTCCGCTGTACTCGGCCCCGTGCGGGCTGATCGAGGCGGCGCACGATTCGCCCGCCCAGCTCGAGGCGGCCGGTTTGGGCGCGCTCTACTTCGCGCCTGTCGGCGGCGGCGGATGGCCGGCGACGCCCAACGACCACTATCGCTACGGCTACGCCGAGCGCACGTTGCCTGACGGCAGCAAGCGGCGGCATCGGATCGTGGGCAGTGCCGCCATGGTCACCGACGGTGGACTTTCGCCGCTGCGCACTGGGCTGGTGGTGGTGGATTTCCGGAGGCTGGAGGCGCTGTCCGATATGGGCAGGCTTAACGGCATCGGGCCTGGCGGGTACATGGGGAGCCGATCCTCGATAGTATCCCAGAGGCCACTGTCGGCGTGTTCTGGCGTGTTGCACTCGCCAGATTCCGGAGGCGCACTTGCGACCGATCTTAGTACCCCACCGCTGCCTCTCGGGGGCCAAATGACGCTGGCTTGCTGGTTCCGTCTCGGGGTCGGACAGACTGCGTACGACGGCCCAATCCTCGCGTGGAGCTTCGCTACTCTCGCTATCAAAACTGGGCGGCATAGTCTCCGGGATCTACTCCAACAATCCGGTAACGATTACCCTAACGGATCCGGCCGGATGGGTGTTTCTAGGCCTCTCAGTCAATATATCCACTTCGCAAGTTTTGCTCTACGTATCTGGTGCCAGTGCCACTGGGCCTGCAATGGCCATTCCATTCGACTACCACGGCGCCACCAATGTCCGGATGTTTGCGCACGGCCCCTATACATCGGTGTATGGGCGGTGGATCAAGCGATCGTCTGGGACCGAGCCCCTGACGATCACCGATTTCGACGCTCTCACAACTTCGGGCTCGGCATCACCTACGCCGACACTGCGACGCCTGGAGACCAACTGGTCGTGCGCACGCTCGGTGCACTCAATCCCACTCCGGCCTCGTACCCACAGCTCGGCTGGCGACTGGTGCCTGGCTGCGACAAGTCGTACGTGCGCTGCAAGGCGCTGGGCAACGGCGACAACTTCCGCGGATGCCCGCACTTCCCGAAGAGCAATCCCGCACTCATCCCCATCAAGCAGGAGACCGCCGCCGGCGGGAAGAAATGACCAGCGCCTATTTCTCGACGCCTGAGCGGATCGCCACCCTTGAGGCCACGGCCGCCGCCTGGCTCAGCACTCCCTATGTGCAGAGCGGCGCCGTGCGCGGCTCCGGCGCGAGCTGCCACATGCTCGCCGCCGCCGTGCTCCGTGATACCTGCTGCCCGCTGCCGCCGCCGCCCGATCGCGGGACCACTCGGCTGCGCGAGTATACGACCGCGATGCGCACTTGGCTCGATAGCCAGCCCACGCATTTCGCACCGGTGCCACTGGAGGCACTCGCCGCTGGCGATGTGTTGCTCTGCGAGATCGGCTGCGGGCACATCGGTCTCTATCTTGGCGATCCCGGTGCACGGGCGCTGCAGGTGCTCCGCCACACCCCGGCCCACATTGTGAGCCTCCACGATCCGCAGGTGCGCGCCCATCTAGTCGCCGCCTGGCGCCCGCTCGATCCCTCAATCACCTGACACCATGGGCAAAGGCGCAGTCGATCAAACCCCAGCGGAATCCAAGACCGATGTAGTATCGGCCTACGATGAGTCTTTCTCGGTGTCCGAGGATGGCCGGCCGATTCCGGTAGTCCGAGGGCAGCGCAAGATCGCGCTACGCTTCGTGCTCTGCCCCTTCTATGGGCAGCGCGTCTGGGAAGAACCCCCGAAAAACAGGGAAAATAATATGGGCGGAGGCAAAGGCAGCGCGCAGGGCACTAAGCACGTAAACGGCACGATCGCCGGCATCATCGGCATGGGGCCGCTGTATGCCGTCGACGCGATCATCCTTAACGGTGAGACCGTTGGACAGGCCCGCTCTATCGGTCGACCTCAACCAATCCGGTCAACCTAACGACCAAGTACGGTACCCTGCGCCTGTATTGGGGCACCGAAGATCAGCTGGCGGATCCCACGCTCAATCAATACGAAGAGCACCCTCCCTATCGAGGGGTGGCGTACCTGGTCTTTGTTGATTTTGATCACGGACAATCGACGAGCGCATACAATACGGAGGTCATCTGTCGCGCCGGGCCCGATCAGGATCTGATCACCGGCGCCAGCGCAGTCGAGTCACTCGATGATGGATGGACCGTGAACCCGATTGTGCAGGCCGCGGAAATCCTGACATCGCCCGCATGGATCGGGCTGCCCGTCAGCGCGATCGTCGCTGTGTCGGCACAGTCTGTCGCCGACATCATTCAGGGCGAAGCTCCATCTGGGTCCAGCGATGACCGCTCCGCCTCCGCCGTCTCCCCGCTCTATGCAGAGTCTACCGGTTTACGCGCTGCGCTAGCTGCGCTTGCCGGCATGGCTGACGCCTGGCTGCGGATCAACCCGGCTGGCCAGATCGAGTTCGGCCGCTGGCTGCGTGGAGTGGCGCCAGTGGGGATCACGACTCTCACGCACGACGATTTAGCGACCTACTGCCGGTCGATTTCGACAGCAATGAAGAGGCTCCAAACAGCTACGCCGTCGAGTTCACCGATTCGGAAGCAATGCATAAGGAGGCCAAACTCACTGTCGATGACCAGGCAGGCATCGTCGATGCCGGCCGCCTGATTCGCAAGACGATCAAGGCCGATTGGTTGGTGACCGCCGACCAGGCCACCCGCGCCGGCCAAGAGGCACTGCGGCGCTCCTCAGCCGCGGGCACATGGTCCGCGTCGGTGCGCTACGGGAAAGCTGTGACGGCAGCGGGTACCCTGCTGCAGCCTGGCGACTACGTGCGCGTGCCGATATCGCATCCGCAGGCCTCCGCGCTGGTGCTGCAAGTCATCCGGATCACCAAGGTGGTGTACCCGGCCGATGACACCGGCTCCGTAGATATCTCCGGGGCCTTTGACCCGCCCGCCGCTCCGAAGCTGGGTGTCATCGAGAGTGTTGCTGGCCCGACGCAGCCCGGCCTAGTGATTCCGCCCATTTCCGCCGCTCGGGTGCTCGCGCTCCCCGCGATGGCCGCCGGCGAGCAACCGCCGATGCATGTGCTCGCGTCGCGCCCTACGGGGCTTGCGACAGGCATCAATGTGTATTACGACGACAGCCTTGATGGCGACTTCCCCTTGGTCGGCCGGCAAACGTCCTACGCCCTCCCGGTCTCGCTCGTTGGCTCGGCCTCCGCCGGCGCAACCACCGTCCGAATCGCGCTCCTCGCGGGATCGGACGGATCTGATTTCCAACGCGACTCGTCATACCTGCGAAATTGGGTCGGGGGAGCCACCGAAGGCCGCAACGACGAGTTGCTCCTGGTGCTACTGCAGAAGGAGGTTGACGGGACCATCACTGGGACGGCGAACATGCAGCGAGTGGAGGTACTCAGCATCGCCGGAGCGCCCACGCTCGTCGCTGGATCCACTTTCGACATCCCTGTGCTGCGCGGGCGGCGGGGCACCAGTGCTCTCGCGTTTACGAGCGGTTCATTCCCTGATGTGTGGACCCTCTATGAGGGGTGGATCATTCCGCGCTACAGCCTGGAGGGGCTCAGCCATGGCGACTTCGCCTCCATGCTCACCAGTGGCGCAGTCGGGCACTTCCGCCTCGGAGGCTACGCCGGGGGCACGCAGTATGCGCCAGCCACCGCATTTGACGAGCGCGACCGCCGCACATCGGCCGCGCTCGATCTCGCAGAGTTCGCCGGGCAGCCTGATGCCACTACTTGGGCGCCAGCACTCACGGCAGTCATCCCATCTGAGCTCTATCACGGCCTCTCCGCTGCCGGCGTCTCTATCGACAACGCCGACAATGGGCTGGATGCTACTACAGCGCAGGATGCTATTGATGAGCTCGCGGCCCGGCCGGTGATGCCAGGAGGGGGGGCGGCTGGTGATGTGCTCCGCCGCACGACGGATGGTTACGAGTGGGACCCTGATGACGCCGGCGAGCTCACCGACTCTGGAGCTGGCCAATCCCTCATTGCCACGTCGCCGTTCGGGTTGAGGAAGTTAATCGCTGGTACCGGAATTGCGCTGTCGGTTACTGCGACCGCCATCACGATTTCAGCCACGACTCCGCCGCCATCGGGGGGGGGCGCTGGGCCGCCGGGCTATTCTGAGACCGCGTTCGCAGGGATTCCGTCGGGCTCCATCGAGAGCGATTCCACAGGCCTAGGCTGGTCTGCGGACGCCACCTTCTTCATCGCGGAGAACCTGACCGCGATCGACAACTTCTCTGGCATCACGACCGGCACATTGACGGATTGGTCAGGTGGTACCGACTGGGCGGATGCCGCCACCTTCTTCATCGCAGAGAACCTGACCGCGATCGACAATTTCGCCGGCATCCCGACCGGCACCATTACGGCTTGGGCAGGCGGCACTAGTTGGGCAGCCGCTGCCACCACCTACGTCCCTTAATTATGGCAACCGGTTATCCTTCCAAAACCACCGCTCTCGGTTCTTGCGATTCGATCGCGATGGCCGTGCGGGAGGCGTACAGCCGTGAAACGCTGTTGCCGTCTGCATGGCATCAAGTGCGGATCGGTCTCCTATACTCGATCATTGGCCTGAACGCGGACAATAACACCGCGCCGACGGTCGAAACTGTGCCCTCTTGAACCACTCGACCGGTTCGCCATCGGTCTCTCGAACGGGGCTGCAGGCGGGTGGGTGGGCGGGGCGGGCTTCCGATTTGTCGGGTTTGCCTCAAGCGCCACAAGTCCCGTGGCCGTCGCCTTTACTACCCCGAATTACACCGTCATGTTCACGGGCAACGCCAATAGCGGGGTGATTGCTGATGGGGCCTCAGTGATCGCGGGGGCATCTCTAGGGCTATCCAACTCATCGCAGATGCACCTGACCCCCGCCGGAACCGCGTCGTTCTGCACCTTCGTCGGCTGCGACCTCACCCTCACGACCACGGGGCTGTCTGTGAAGGCACATGGACAGGTCAACATCACAGACACCTCGACGCTCGCCTTACGCAAGCTGATGCTCGAGGTGGCGCTGGGTACCGCCGCAGTCACCACCGGTGGGTGGTGGGGTAGCGGGCTCGATTCAGGGCTACGGTTCCTATGCGTGCGGGCCCCACATAACCAGAATCGGATGCGCATCCACGGGATCCAGGTGATGCAGATCGCGTAATGCCGGGCCTCGCAGAGGCGATGCAGGTACCCAGTGGGTGGTTTTGGGGGTGTTTTAGTGGCATACTAGCCTACCCTTAAGCCGCTCCTTTGATCTGCTTAATCTTGAGATGCCTGGCTCAGTTTTGCCCTGAGTGTCCCAAACCTTTGCAAATTTGTCCCAAACCTCGTGCGCGTTTACTCCTCTCATAGATAATGTTTCAGTTCCTTGCGGTAGTACGCCAGCGTGCGCCGCAGCGCCACCGGCAACGCGGTACGCGGCCTCCAGCCGAGGGTGTCGCGGATGAGCGTCCAGTCCGCGTAGTAGTCGCCGATGTCGATCTTCTTGCGCTCGGCCGGGAACTCCCGCACCTCCACGCGCCCCGCGCCGTTGACCTCCACCATCAGGCGGGCGAGGTCGGCCAGCGAGATGCGCTCGCGTCCCCCGAGATTGAACACCCGGCCGGCCGCCGCCGGGTCCTGCCCGGCGCGCAGCAGGGCATCCACACAGTCATCCACGTAGGTGAAATCGCGCAGTTGGGCCCCGCCCCACACCTCGATCGACCGCCCCTCGAGCAACTGGCGCACCCACACACCGAGGAAAGTCTGGCGGGCGTCCTTCACTCGCATGCGCGGCCCGATGGTGTTGGTGAGCCGCAGCACGCAGGTGCGCAGGCCATGCACCTGGTGGTAGAGCGTGTGATACCACTCGCCGGCACACTTGTTGATACCGTTCACGTCCACCGGCCGCAGCGGGTGCTTCTCGTCCACCGGCAGATAGTCGGGCTTGCCGTAGATCTGGCGGGTGCTGGCGAAGACCACGGCGATGCCGGGGTTGTGCCGGCGGCAGGCCTCGAGGATGGAGAGAGCTGGGCGCGCAGTTGATCTCCAGATCCGTCTCCGGGTCCTGGATGGAGTCGAGATGGCTGGTCTGGCCGGCGAGATTGAAGAGCACGTCCTGGCCCTCCAGCAGCACGGGCAGCACGTGGTGGTCGCGCACATCCGCGAGGTTCACCCGTACCTTCTTCTCGATACCGTGGAGATTGCGCAGATGGCCGCCATACTCGGGCACCAAGCTGTCGACGATAAGCACCTCCGCGCCGTGGCCGACGAGGGCCCGGGCCAGATTCGAGCCGATGAACCCCAGCCCGCCGGTAATGAGCACGCGTTTGCCTGCGTAGAAATCGGCCGAGTCGGGGGTACGCACCATGCGCGCGAGGATTCGCAACCCTGCCCCCGCTTCAACCGCGAAACGGCGCCACCCTTCGACCGGCCGTTCGTGGCACGTGGCTTTAGCCCGTGCTGCAGAACGACGCCGCCCCTGTCGCAAGCGCCATCCCGCCCCCTCCGATCATCTGTAGGGGCGGTACTTGCGCCGCCTTGTTGGGGGCAAATGGCCGGTGCCCCATCAGTCGCCAGTGATCCAGGGAACTCCACCTGGCAAGTGGCGCTCCCTCGAGCCAAGAGCCCTTCTCGGTCCTCTGCGTTCTCTGCGGGTAAACCTCTTCGGCCTCCGTGGCCTCTGTGGTGAATATTCCGTATCCGAGCCATCCGCGTGAGCCGCGGTCAAAAGGGCGTCGCGTCCTTCGCAACGAAGCACAGTGGCGCACCGCCTTACCCCGCCTTGCGCGCGGCAACCAGCACCGAAACCCCACAAGGGAAGCGCCCGCCCAGATCTAGCCAGAGCCGCTCCAGCGCCATCATCGCCCGCATCGGCCCACGGACCCACCAGGGATACTCGCCCACATCGCTGCCCTGCGGAGCCGGCAGCAGCCTGCGGCGCACCCACACCAGCGGCAGCGGAAGGAAGTTCCAGTGGGTTGCATACACCGGTTCCAACCCGGCGCTGCGCAACATCCCCTCCAGCTCGGAGCGCGCGAAACGATGCCGGCCGCCCACACTCACGTCGTGGTAGGAGAAGAGCCAGCGGTGTGCCGGCTCGTTGACGACCACCACGCCGCCGAGCGTAGGCAGCGCGCGAATTCGCGGTAAGCCTCCACCGGCTCCGGAAACTGGTACACCACATCGATTCAGGTGATCGCATCGTAGCTGCCGTCCGGGAAAGGCAGCGCGAGCACCGAGCCCTCGTCGATAGGGCATGCCGTGCGCTCGCGCGCCAGCCCCACCGCGAAGGCCGAATACTCCACCCCGCAGCGACGCCTGCGGCCACCAACCGCTCAGGCGCCGCAACAGCCCGCCAGTGCCGCAGCCAGCATCCAGCAGCGCAGCCGTCGCCGGCAGACGGCTGCGCCGCAACGCCCGGCGCACCTGCCCGTGCAGGGCGACGTAGTGCCAGAGCGTATCCTCGCAGGCGGCCATGCGGCGGTGTTCCTCGGCGGTCATCATTGCGGTGCGCACCCGACCAAAGCGTCGCCGCCTTGTCAATGCGGGCCGCCGCCCCTGCGATGCCCGGTTTCACCCCTCGCGTGGCGCAGGCCTCCGTGCCTGCGATGCCCGGTTCCACCGGCACGGAGGCCGGCGCAACGAAGGGACCAGTCCTCACTTCAGACTTGCTTCACCCGGACGAGGCGGCGCTTTTGGGCGCATCCAACCTACCGGCATGCGCTCGGCGACCCACTCCTTCCTACCGCTCTGGCTGCCGGCGTTGCTCGTCTTCACCGCCGCCGCCCTGCTGTGGGTGGGCTATACCGGCCGCTGGAACCGCGAGGCCTGGACCACCGCCGAGGACTATACCGGCGACCCCGGAGAGATCTACGCCCGCGTGCGCCTGGCGATGGACGATCCGCTGCAATCCCTGCTCGGCTACTCGCACAGCGCCCGCCTCGCCGCCCCCTTCGGCGCCGATTGGGGCCACTATCCAGTGGGCGACGCCCCACCTTTGCCCTCGCCGGCCTTCTCGGCCGCCTTGCCGGCCCGGTGGCCGCGGTCAACCTGCTCGGCTGCGCGCTCATCGCCGCCGCCGCCCTCTCCGTCTTTGTCTGCGGGCGCCGACTCCGCTGGCGTCCCGAGTGGGCCGCCTGCGCCGCACTGCTCTTCGCCTTCAGCAACTACCACCTGCGCTGGCTGGTCACGCTGAGCTTTGTGCAGACCTGGACGCTGCCGCCCCTGCTGCTGCTGTGCGCCCTGGCCGCCCGCCCGGCGCCAACGCTGCACGGCCACCGCCGCCTGCTCCCCTTGGCGCCGCTCTCGGCCTCTGGTTGGGCTGGAGCAACCCGTACTTCGTCTTCTTCGCCGGTTGCCTCATCGCCGGTGCCATCGCCCTCCACCGGCTACGCCGTGCGCCCTGGGCGCGCCTCGCCCCGCTGGCGCTGCTGACCGCTACCATGGGGCTCGCACTCGTGCTCAGCCATTGGGCGTTCATTGCCGCCAAGCTTGGCGGTAAGACCGGCACCGACCAATTCGACCGCGGCTACACCAGCGCCGAGCTCTACGCCCTCAAGCCGCTCGACCTCGTCGTCCCCCCCGAGGACCACCGCAGCCACCTGCTGCGCGACCTCGGCCGCATCTACGCCTCGGACACAGCGCTCAAGGGCGAACCCTTCTACAACTACCTGGGGCTGGTCGGTGTCGCCGGGCTGGCGCTGCTGGCCTTCACCGCTCTGCGCCGCGTCGCCCGGCCTCGGGCGAACCGCCGCGTGCCCGAGGCCGCGCTGGGCGCGCTCTGGGCCGGACTGCTGGCCACCGTGGGCGGGGGCACTGCCGCCCTGGCGCTGGCGGGCGTCGACTGGTTTCGCGCCAGCAACCGTATCGGCGTCTTCTTCTCGCTGTGGGCGCTGTTCACCCTCTTTGGTGCCCTGCACCGCGCCACCCTCCCCCGCCCCCGCTGGCTGGCCCTCGCGCTGGCCGCCCTGCTCGGCGTAGCCGGCTGGTTCGAACAGACTCCGTGGTTCGACCACTCCGCCGCGCGCCGCCGTTCCGGCGCAGCGATAGCCGCCGACCGGGCCACCGTGGCCGCGCTCGAGCAGGCCGCCGGACCCAGGGCAATGGTATTCCAACTACCCTTCGTGCCGTTTCCCGAGGCGGGGCGAACCGGACAACTCGCCGACTACCAGCACTTCCGCCCCTTCCTCGCCTCCGAACACCTCCGCCTCTCCTACGGCGCCCTACGCAGCCCGGTCTCGTGGGAGGCAGCCACCGCGCGCCTGACCGCGCCGGAGCTGGTGGCGCGCCTGCAGGAGGCCGGCTTTGGCGCCCTTTGGCTCGACCGGCGCGGCTATACCGACGAAGCGCTGCTCACCCAACTACGCAGCCTCGGCCTGCCCGAAATCCCCTGCGCCCGCCCGGAGATCGTGATCTTCCGGTTACAGCCGCAGGCTCCTCCGGGGTCCCAGACCGCAAGGACCCTCGCCTCCTGCCACACTGGAGCGCCGCCGCCGAGAATCCGCCCCCCGGCCAGCCCTGGCTGCTCGATCAGGGCGGTTGGTCGCCCGCCGAACGCGCCCCTGGTCGGATCTGGCGCTGGGCGCGCCGCGAGGCCCGGGTGGGACTCGACTGGGCGGGGGAGCCATGCGCGGGCGAACTGCGGTTCACCGTCAGCAGCGCAGCCGACGCCCCGTTGTCGATCCGGTGCGACGGCCGCGAGCTCGGCCCCGTCGCCATCCAGGGTGGGCAGCGCCGGGAGGTGCGGCTGCCCTGCGCGCTCGCGCCCGGCCTCCAGAAACTGACTTTTAACTACACGGGGCGGCTGCGCCGGCTGGGGCGCGACTCGCGCCAGATCGGTTTCATGGTCGAGAATCTGGAGTGGGTGCCGCGGCCGAGTGAGTCGGAGTTTTCACCACAGAGGACACGGAGAGCACAGAGATTCGGAAGGGTTAACCGCAAGGAACGCAGAGAGCGCAAAGGCCGACAGAGGAATGGCCTCGAAACGCGAAGGAAACGCTGGGCCCGGAACCCTGAACCAAACAGGTCACAGAGCTCACGGAGGGGGAGGAGAACACATAGAGACTCGCGAGTAGTGCAGGCGTCCCTGCCTGCGTTCGGCCGTCTGCATTCATCGCTCTACCTGAGGTCGCCGGCACCCGCCGCGCCCAGTGGCCCGCTCCTCTAGGACGAGGCTCCAGGGATTGTCCGTTCATCCGTGTCGAAGCCTGCTCAGGCATTCGGCCCCCTTCGTCCGTCGATGGGCCGGGTCAGCCATCCTTCCACGTCTTTGAATCGGGCGTCCCACCTGCGCGGAGCCAAGCCGGAGCAAAGGCTCCGTTCGCGCGCTCGAGACCGATGGCAGCGAGGGCCGGCCCCCGGCCAACAAGACCGCCCCCACCCCGTGAGCAACAGCACGTATTCCGCTACTGACTTCGCTTCACCAAACACGAAAAGTCGGTGCCAGATGCGCCCGAACGTCCTCCGTGCCACCCTTGCGCTCCTCCTGCTCGCACCCACTGCCGGTGCACGCGCCGCGCCGGCCGAGCACGCAGCCGCCTCGCCACCACGCTCTCCGAGATCCGCGCCCAGTGCCCCGCCGATCCCACCGCCGAGCAGGCCACCGATCTGGCGAAACCCGCCAAACAGGCCGCCGAAGGCCTACACGGCGTTGGTCAAACCCAGGAGCGACACCCGCAGGACATCGCCGTCGCCGCCGCCCGAACACAGGCCGAACCAGTCTACGCCGAGGTGCGCCGCATCCACCGCTTGGCCCACCGAACGCCACGACCTCGGCGATCTCATGGGCAGCCTGACCGTGCGCGGCTACCGCGCCGCCCGCAGCGTCGCCGTCCCCAGACTCCTCGCCACCTTCGCCACCGCCGCGCGCCAGGCCGCCACCACCGACAGCGCCAAGCTTCCCACCCTAGTCCGCCAAGGCGCCGAGATCGCCGCCCTGCTGGCGGACATCCGGCCCGACAGCAGCAAATTCCAGCCGGCCCTCTTCACCAACGCCGATTGGCTGCTCGCCGCCGAGCGCATCGAATCCTTCAATCGCAACGAGCCCCCGAGTTTCGCCCTCGGGCTGGGCCTAGCTTCTGCACTGCTCGGGAAGAGCGGTTTGGCGTTGGTCGAGTTCGAGCGCGCAGCCCCGAACGCTTCGCCGATCCGCCCACGCCGTGTTCGTGCGCTTGCGCGCGCCGTTGTCTTCAGCCGCCTCGGCTTCATCGAACTGCCGCCCTCGAGGCGTCGAAGATCTCGAAGACACCGAACAGGGGTCGTCAACTGCTCGCCGCCGCCCACGCCGGCCTCGCCTACTTCACACCTCGGAAAAGGACTGGAAGCAGGTCGACCGCGTGAACTCGCGCTCGCGGTGCGCGCCTGGCCGAAACAACCCGCTCGTCATCTTTCTTACCGGCGAGCGCCTCCCGGCGGACGGTCGCACGGAACAGGCACTGGAGACCCTCAGCCGCGCCACCGCAGGCACCGAGGGCGCCCTGCTCGCACCGCTGATCGAGCAACGCCCGTACGGTGCGCGACAGCAGCGGCGCACCGCCCCCGCTGGCATTCGACAGCGCCTTCACAGTGAAATGCACCCTGCGCCTGCTCATCCACGAGGCGAAGCAGAGTGGGGCGGGCCGCAAGCTGGCCGGCATCCTCGAAGCGGCACAACTGCTGCCATCCGCGCTTGAGGGTAGCGACCCGGAGCGCCCAGTCGCGGAAACGCCGCCGTAGGTCCCCGTTTCACCCGGGACAAAAACAACCGATAGGACAGGCATTTGCACCTCCGCCCGCCTACCGCTTCCTCCGCCCCGGCCCCGCGCCACGTCCACTGCCCGTCGTGTGCACGCCGCGCCCGCGGGAGGCCGCCGACCTGCCACCAGTTGACTGCGACGCCCGGTTGCGCTGGGCTGCTCATCGGAATCAGTCCGGCCGCCGACCGCTCGGCCAACGTCACCGGGGTGCTCCTGCTCCTGCTCACCCTGCTGGTGGCGGTCTGGTTACCCGGCGGCTGGCACTGCGCATCCGGCGCTCAGAGCGCGAATTCCACAGCCTGCTCGAAACCGCCCCGTTTGCCATCACGGTGACCCGACGCGCCTCCGGCGAGTTCCTCTTCGCCAATCAGCGCGCCATCGAACAGCTCGCCCTCGCCCCGACCAACTACCACTCCCAGAGTGTCCCCTACGCCCACGCCGATACCGACCGGCTGCATCTGCTGCGACGCCTCGAACGCGACGGGCGCATCCTCAACAAGGAGATGGAACTGGTTGCCTTCGATGGCCGCCGCTTCCCCGTGCTGGGCTCGATCGTCCCCATCGATTTCGCCGGCGAGGAAGCGCTCATCGGGGCGTTCCAGGACATTTCCAACCTGAAGGCTACGGAGATGAAAGTCCGCTCCAGCGAGTCGCGGCTGCGGGCGCTCTTTGAAACCGTGCCCGACGGCATCGTCGTGCTCGGGGCCGACGGCACCATCCGGCAGGTTTCGGAATCCTGCGCCACGTTGATCGGCGACACCGATCCCGCCCGCCACCTCGGCCACCCTATCCTCGATTTCGTCGCGGAAGCGGACCGACCGGTAGCGCGCGAGATGCTCGCCAAGGTATCGACGGGGCAGCCCCGGGAGACGATCCCCTACCGCATCGCCCGTCTCGACGGCACGCTGGTCTGGGTCGAGCCGCGCGGCGTACCCATCCTCGACCCGGTCACCGGCCAACCGATGGTCATCCTGGTGCTGCGCAACATCACGCGGCGGCGCGAGGCACAGGAACAGCTCGCCGCCCACGCCACCAAGCTTCAAGAGGCGCTCAACCGCATCGCCCATCTGCAAAACGAGATCGTACGCGTGTGCGCCTGGACCAAGCAGGTGAATGTCGATGGCAAATGGATTCCGATCGACCACTACCTGGCGAAGCACCTCGGGCTGAAGGTCTCCCACGGCATATCCGGAGGAGGGCTGGCCATGCTGGGCGCCCCGAAGGAAGAACCGCCGGAGCCCCAATCCGGAGCGGCCGGCACGCCGTAGTGCCGGCGTTGTTCATCGCAAAACGCTCGAAGCACGCGTGCCGACAGGCCTCAATCCACCCGCAGGATTAGCCGCGCAGGTATTCACTCTCGGCATCGTCACCAGCACGGGATGATCCGGCGGCTGATGGCAACTCGAGCACCTGCACCTTGCGTTTGGCGTCGTGGGCGGCCTGCCACGACCTCCCGGAACACCTCCGCGGTCACGTGGTGCGAGCAGCTGTGCGTGGCCAGCACCCCGCCGGGGGGGTGAGCCGCTTCATCGCCCGCAGATTGATCTCCTTGTAACCGCGCAGCGCATTCTCCAGCGCGCTCTTGGAGCGGGCGAAGGGCGGCGGATCGAGCACGATCAGATCCCAGGCCTCGTCCTCGCGCGCGCAGCCAGTGGTCGAACACGTTCACCACCGTGAACTCCGAGGCGACCCGTTGCGCTCCGCGTTGCGGCGGGCCTGCACCACCGCCTCCTCCGAACTGTCGAGGCCGAGCACGCGTGGCCCCGGCCTTGGCGGCATGCAGGGCGAAGCTGCCCTGGTTGCAGAAAGCCAGTCGAGCACGCGGCGCCCGGCAGCCTCGCGGGCCACCTTCGCGTGTTCGCGGGTCTGATCGAGATGAAATCCGGTCTTCTGTCCGCCCTGCAGGTCGAGCCAGTAGTCCAACCGCCAATACTCACCCAGCGCGGCTCGTAGGGCCGACCCGAGAGCGTATACACCTCCGAGGGCGGCCCTCGAGACGGCGAACCGAGCATCGTTGCGCACGATGATCTCCCCGGGGGCAAGCAACTCGCTTAGCGCCGCCAGCACCGCCTCCCAGCAGGCGCTCGAGCGCCAGCGTCTGTGTCTGAACCACCAGCACATCGCCTAACTGGTCGACCACCGACCGGGCAGGTCGTCGGATTCACTCCACACAACCGTGGCGGCGGGCATTGACCGGGGCCACATTGGGCGTTGCGCCGCGCGATTACCCGCTGCAGCGCCGCACGGACAAAGGCCGATCGAAGGCTGCATGATCGCGGGTGAAGCGCCGCCACACGATCTGTGAGCGGCTGTTGTGGATCCCGCTGCCCAGAAGCGCCCGCGCGCATCTCGGCATTCCACTGTCGTGCCGTCGCACTTGGAGTAGCACCGCCTCCACCTCGTTGCCGAAGATCCACGGATGCCCGTGCGGGAGCGTCGGGCGGCGGCGTTGTGCTTCAGGCGGAGAGAA
>JADJTK010000019.1 GCA_016711225.1 Opitutaceae bacterium | reverse complement strand
ATCTCGATGAGGCGGTTCTCGGCGTCCCAACCATAGGTCCAGCTGCCATCGGAGGTGAGATTGCCGTCGGCATCATAGACAAACACCTCGGGGGTCTGGGCGACGAAGGCGTGCCGAGTTTCTTCGGCCACGGCATCCTCGCCGTTGGGTCCTTGACTGGAACGTACGCCGATCACACGGGCAGTCGTGTACACCGGCGCGGCGGAGTTGTCGACGGTGAGTTCGGCTGCCCAAGGAGGCAGAGGAAACGCTTGGGAATCATGGCGAAAGAGTTGGGCGCGGCCGATGGCCCGGAAAGTATTGCACCCGACAGGTCAGCCCTCGCCACCCCGCCGGTAGTTCTCAACGGCGAGGCAGAAGAGCCTCCCGCCTCCACGCAAGGGCGAATTCACCTTTGTGTACGAATACGCAGCCCGCGTCGGCGAGAAGGCGCGACGTCCGGCGGAGTGATTTAGCGCGCCAGCAAAGCCGCCACCTCGGCGGGGGGCCTACAGGTATCCGCGCAATACGCCGGGAGTGATAGGGCGGCGCAAGCACCGCCCCTACAGGCGATCTCCGGTGCACGGGGACGGATCAGCCCATCGCCGCGATCTTCGGAATCCGGATCGCAAAGGCGCAGCGGGCGCCGCCCTGCAGCACCGACTCCTTGAGCTCGACGTCGACGGCACGCCCGCTGACCACGGCCAAGGCCTGGCGCATCGCCCCCACCGAACACCGACAGGCGGCGGCGGGCACCAGTCCCTTGCCCATCAACGGGCAGCCGCAGTCGCCCTGCGGCGTCTGGAAGGAGATCTTCACCACGCCCGCCTCGGCGTCGTGCTCGGTCTGCGCGCCCCAGCGGCGGCGCGACTCCGCCAAGTAGCCGTCGAGATCGCCGACATACTTCCCGGCAAAGCCGCTGCCCGAGCAAAAGCGCCCGAGGTCCTCGATGATTTCGCCAAACGTCCTCTCATCGACCTTCTCGGCGACCAAGCTGACAAGCTTCGCGTAGCGCTGCTTGCCGAAGGCGATCCGCCAATCCTCGCTCGGCGGAATGGCGGCAGGAGCAGACACACCGGGTTTGGCCTCTTCGCCGGCGAGCAGGCCGGCCACGGTGCACGAGCATAGTCCGGCGGCGCAGGCGGATTTGAGAAAATCACGACGTTCCATAGGAGGAGAGGTTCAGGATTTGGGGTTAAGCGACGAACCGTCCAGCCGAACAGGGGCCGGCGGTATCCTTTCAATCCCACCGCGGGGCGAATCCCGTCAGACCGAGGTGGAAAAGCACAGCAGCGACCGACAGCAGCAGGGTACCCGGCCGGGGGGTATCGGGACGAAGCGACTTTTCCAGTGATGGGGCGGGCTTCATGCCCGGCTCGCTCCTCGGATGGCGGGCGTAAAGCCCGCCCCACCGGACGGAGGTCTCTTGGGCGGTGACGAAGGGTACGTGGGAAGGCGCCGCAGGGTGGCGCCCAATAGGCGCACCGAAGAAGGGCGGCGCAAGCTCCGCCCCGACCAAGGCAACGCCACGTCACCGCCGTGGCCTACAAGCCCTCGGCTCACGGCCGACCGAGAAAACGGGCGAGCCCGTCGGCCATCGTGACCTCCGCACGCCATTGCGTACGCGGACTCACCTTCGCCGCGCGTCCGTAGGCGAAGAGCAGACCCATCGGGACCGCCACCCGGTAGCGCTGCGCCGGATCGATACCGGTTGGCGTCACCACCGGCTGGAACGCCACCCACGTGTCCGTCGTCTCCGCCACGGCGGCCAGGCGCTCGTGGGCGGTGAGCAGCTCGGCACCGGTCAGCTCGAGCACGTCCACCGTGTGACCGTAAAACAGCGACGCGAGATCGACGGTGCGCGTGACTCCGGGGCGGACGGGCTGCTCGCCGAGTTCCGGCAGCCGACCCGCGATGGCGAAATCCGCTCCGGTCGCCAATCGCACGGCCTCACCGATACGCCGGGCGAGCGCGGCATGAGCCTCCGGGCCGGCGGAGACCAGCGCTGACGCCTCCCTCCCCGGCACCCAGCGCCAACGGCTGTCGAAACTGCGGGTGGCGACAAGGGTCCGGTCGGTCGCATGGGTCACCAGCAGATCGGCCCCGATGAACAGCGGCGAAGCCAGGGCCGGCACGGTGGCGCCGGCGGCGTAGCCCGCGGCCTCGGTCGAAGCCACCCAGAAGATCAGCCGCTGCGGCGCAAGCGGATTGAAGTGCAAAAGCCCGACGGTGCTGGCGGCTGCGGGCAACGTGAAGCCGTCGCTGCACACGAGCTGGTCGCCAGTGAGACGCACCGGAAGTCCGGCGGCCAACTGGGCCACCACCGTATTCTCGGCGGCGGTGCCGATGAGCACGAGGTTGCATCGCGCGAGGTCGGCCGCGGTCACCGCAGTATCCGCTTTCACATTGAGGCGACCGAAGAGATTCTGCCGGTGGGGCACCTGATCGCGGGCATCGAACTCGCCGGCATCGGCCGGCCAATTCGTATTAAAACTCTTGCTGGCCGCCTCGGCCGCCGCGCGCATTGCGACGTTGGCGGCGGAGTTGCCCTGGGTGCCGTACACGATGAGCAGCGGCGAGCCGTCGTAGACCTGGAGCGGACCGCCGGGCGTATGCAGGCGGGCAGGCGCTTCGCCGCCCGCCGCGACTCCGGCGGCGGCGATGATCAGCTCGGCCGGAAGCGGAGAGGCAATTTCGTACGGTACTGCGCCACCGAGCACCACGCGCAACGGCTTCGTCGCATCGAAAGGCGACTCCGCCAGGCGCACCCGCAGGCGGGCGACGTTGTCGAGCTCGACAAAGAAGGTGTTGTCCGCGCCGGCGGTGGCGACAAAGCGCGCCGGCCTCGGCATCGCGCCCCACTCCGCGATCTCCGCCCACCAGCAGCGCACTGCGGCGCCGTCGTAGGCGGTGAAGTCCAAAAACCGCACCGCGTGCGTATCCGGGCTCACCTGGCGCGGCGCCCAGGCCGCGGAGCGCTGGTTGCCGGCCGCATAGTCCCAGGCGGCGTGCCCGTAGCCGGTGGTCTCGTCAAAAATCACCTGTCCGCCGCGGCGGCGCAGTTCGGCGAGCGGCCCGCGGGCGAGCAGGATCGGCACGACCGGATCGTCGTCGCTGTGCGTGGCGTAGATGGGGAACGTAAGCAGGTTGCCGATCGGTTCCTGCTGCACATAGCCGCAGGTGATCTGTCCGGAGGCGAAGCGGTGCGGGAAACGGGCCCCAAACTTGAAGGTGGCCCCGCCGCCCATGCTGCCGCCGGTGAGATGCACGCGCGCCGGGTCGATCCGCCAGTGCACCGCCACGTAATCGAGCACCTGCAATACATCGGCCTGGGAGAGACCCGCATAACCGCCGCCGCGCGAGCGCCCCAGCACCGCGAGTTCGAAGAAGCCATCGTGATCCTGAATACCCGTGGAATGGTTCAGGTGGTCCCCGGTGTAGCCGTGCATGTACACCGAGAGCGGCGCCGGCCGCGTCGGGTCGTAGTCGGTGGGGATCATGAGCTTGAAGGGCTGGCCGGAGCCATCGACGGGCGACTCGTAGGCCCATTCCTGCACGCCGCGCAATTTGCTGAGTGTTTGCGGATCCGCGACGATGCGGCCCACCCACGCCGCGAGCCGGGCGATCTTCTCGCGCGCCGGTGCGCTGTCCGCCCCGGAGCGGGCGACCGAAGTCTCGGCCTCGAAGCGGAGAAACTTGATCCAGCCGCGATACGCGGCGAGGTCGGCCCGGGCGAGGGCAGCGTCGGCGACGGCGCAGGCTGCCGGCAGCGAAGGGGCCGCGGGCGGGGATACCGGTTGGGCGGCGAGACAAAGCGCCGCGAGCGAGGAGAGGAGCAACAGGGGGAGACGCATGTTTGGGGAGTACGGAGCCAGAGTGCGCCGGGAAGGATGCCCGAGGCAACCCCGGCTTGAATCCCGCAATCCGGTACGTTCCCCGCCGGTCGGAAGAAGGGAGCGCGAGCGCCGTCCCGACGAAGGCGTGGCCACCTCGACGCGGTGGCCTACAGGCGTCGCAAGCGACGCCCCTACGGGCGGAAAAAGGCCCTCTCCTGCGAGAGGGCCGTGTAGTTTGGTCGGGAAAACGGGCGCTCAGCGGCCGAGCATGCCGAGCTTCTTCTTCTTGGCGGGCTTCTCGGGCGCAGCGGCCGGAGCCAACGAGTCGCTTGAGGAAGCGTTGTCGGCGGTGGCCCCGCTGCCGGAACTGTCGGAGGAAGAGGCAGCCGGGGCGGGGGCTTCACCGGGCTTGCTGTAGCCGGCGGGGATTTCAAAGAGAGCGGCATCCTGGGCGCCGGCTTTGTAGTTCTTGTAATCCATCGTCATGCTGGCGTTGGCCATGCGCACCAGCAGCTTATCGGCGTTGAGGAAATAGCTCATGGTGTCGGCGCCCGACTTCACCTTGTATTCGGTGCAGGCCTGACCATTGACGGTCGAGGACCCGACCTTCTCCCACACGGGCTCCGGGCCGGCCGCCGCGGCCGTGGCGGGAGCATCCGGAATCGGATTCTCCATGACCATCTTCTGCGCCGGCATGAGGGAATAGGACATCTTCTTGTCCTTTCGCATGATCGAGATCATCTGCATGCCACCCGCATCCATTTCGGTGCGCATCTTGTCGCCGTCGACAAACAGCTTCATGGCGGTCTTGTTGCCGCCGGCCGTGGTCTCGGTTTCGACCGAATAGGCGGCCGGGAACGGCACCATCGGGCAATTGCTGGCGGCATGGGTGGCCACGGCGGTGAGGCCGAGGCAGAACAACAGGGTCAGTGATTTCATCTGCTTGGATTGAGTTAGGGTATGGGCGCCGATCCCGGCCGGGAAAGATCTCCCGTCCAGCCCGGCGCCGCCATGACTCCACCACTAGGAGACTCCGGGGGTTGAGCACAAGGCCCCAAACGCCGACGGCATACTCGCTCGTTTGAACGGGCTGCAATGCCGATGAACGGCACGGTTGTCACCCGTTCGCCCCGGCCGCACTTCAGCCCCCGTGGGCGTCGGCTACGCGCTGCGCCTTGGTCTCCAGCTCGCCCTTGCACTCCGGGGAGCCGCGCCCCAGGTCGCGGCAGATCTGCGGGCGCTTCTCGTAGATCGCGCAGAAGAACACCGGCAACTGTCCCCGGCGCGTGGTGATCTCAAGGGCGAGGCAATGACCGCCCTTCATGCGCAGATAGGCGCGCTGGCCGACAAAGCGCGCCCAGGACTCGGCATCCTCGCCTAAGCGCGCCCAGTCGTCGCCGCTCACCCGCACATAGGTGGCGGACTTGGAGAAGCAGCAGACGCCGCAATTGAGGCAGTCGAGGGGGACGGGCATCGTCATTTCGATCCCCTGAGTCCGGTGCGGTTTCAGTGAAGCGACGAGCACAAACATCGGGCGGGCGCTCGGGTCGGCAAGTCTTGCACGGTCGAGCAGGACGCCAGTGCCCGCCGGTCGATGGTACGGCGCTGCCCGGAGCCTGCCGGCAACCGCGGCCTTGCCCCACAGGAGCGCTCCGCCAACCTGCCCCGCGTGGATTGCTACCAAACCGCCCGCTCGCTCATCGATTCCGCCCACTCCGCCGACCCGAAAAGCACCGACGACGGCCGACCAGCCGAACTGGTCTACGCCGACCGCCTAGAAGCGTGGGTCCTGCGCCTCGTTCCGGAGGCCAGGCCGCTGCTGAGCCTGGCTGCACGTTGCCAGCATCTCGAACGCTGGTCGGTGCCCCGCGACCGCTTCCCGCTCGACAAGCCCGGCTACCACGCCTGGCGGAAATCGCTCTACGTGAAGCAGGCCGAGCGCGCCCGCGCCCTGCTGGTAGAGGCCGGGGTGGCCGACGCCGAAGCCGCGGAGGTCGCCACCTGGGTATCAAAGACCGGGTTGCAGACCAACGCCGGCACCCAAGCCCTCGAAGATGGAGCCTGCCTGGTCTTCCTGGAGAACGAGATCGCCGACTTCGCCGCCGCACACGCCGAGTACCCGCGCGAGAAGTTCATCGGTATCCTGCAGCGCACCTGGAAGAAGATGAGCCCGGCGGCACAGCAAGCAGCCCTCGCGCTCGAACTGCCCCCTGCCATCGCCGCGCTGGTCCGCGAGGCGGTGGGCGGCTGAGCCGCGCCCATTCCGACGGTGGGGCGGGCTTTACGCCTGCCAGCAGAATCGGCTCGGGCGGAGCCTCTCTCTCCAGCCGGGGCCTCACCAAGCGTCGCCCACCAGCCCCAACCTCGCAGTTCGCTGATCCCAACTACGGACGGCCGGGAGCGAGCAGGGCGGCAAGCGCTAGGGTGTTGGCAACGATGCGCTGACGGTTGTCAGGCGAAGACGGAACAAACGCGCTGCGTCCGACCAGCTTGCACACCTCGCCATGGAAATAGCCATGCACGATCTGGGCGGCCCACGCCGGGTCGACCCGCGCGCCAAGCGTGGCGAGATGCCCGCCCAGGCAGCGAACCCAGAGCGAACGCATCGCGTCGAGGCGTTGCAGCACCTCGGGCGGAGGCTGCCCGGAGAGCGGTTCCAGCCAGAATAGGCGGTAGAGAGCAGGGTTCTCCTCGGCGTAGACGACCTGCCCCTCGAGCAGCGTGCGCAGGGGCGCCTCGGCCGACTCCGGGGCTGCGAGAGCCTTCTCGGTGTCGGCGAACTGCAGCTCGAGGGCCCGCAGCAAGGCGGCCCAAAACAGCTCCTCAAGCGAGGCGAAGTAGTTGTAGGCGTTGGTGTGGGCGCAGCGGGCACGGGAGCCGATTTGCCGAAGGTTCACCCCGCGACAGCCGCCGTTGCGCACGATCAGTGCGAGGGTGGCCTCGACGATACGCTGGCGAGTGGCGAGTTTATCCCCCTCGGGTTTGGCAGATTTGGAGGAGGCGGCGAAGCGGGCCATGATGGAACACCGGAGTACGACCCAGAGGCGGCGGGGGGGCAAGCCGTTGCTGCGGGGCCGCGGGAGCCGGGACAAAGAACCCGTAAAACCACGCGTAGGTTAACAATGGTAATTTACGGCTGTCCGTCGCTGCCCATTCAGTACCGAACGACCCCCGCCATGCACCCTTCTTCCCAACCCCTTCGCCTGCCCTTTCTCGCCTTCCTTCTGCTGCTCCCCTCCACCGGTTTCGCCCTCGACCGCAACAGCGATGGTATCTCCGACGTCTGGGCCAACCTCCATCCGGGAGCCACAGTGCCCGGCGACGATCCCGACGGCGACGGTGTCGACAACCGCACCGAGTCGCTCGCCGGCACCGATCCCTTCTCCGCCCAGAGTCGTTTCACCGCCGCCGCGCGCCCGGCTGGCGCCGGCCATGTGCTCGAGTGGCACGGCCAGCCCGGGAAACGCTACCGCCTCGAGCGTTCCACCAACCTACTGACATGGGAGCCGGAGGCCGCCGTACACGTGGGCGACGGCGCCCTCGTGAGCGGGCCACTGCCCGACGCCACTGCGGGCGCGCGCCAGTTCTGGCGCGTGGCGGTAGAAGCGGGCGAGGACGCGGACGGCGACGGTCTCGATGCTTGGGAGGAGCACCAGTTCGGCACCTCGCCGACCTTGGCCGACACCGATGGCGACGGCAGTGGCGACGTGGCGGAGTTTGCCCTCGGCACGAATCCCCTCGCCACGCCCCCGGTCGGCACCACCTACCACCTCGACGCAGTGGCCGGCAATGACGCCGGCGACGGCAGCGCCGCGCACCCCTGGCGCACGTTCAAGCACGCCCTCGCATCCGTGGCCTCTGGCGACACGGTGCTGCTGTACGATGGCGACTACGGCACCCTGATCGCCGGGCGCACGAAGGACGAGAACCTCAACTTCGGCGACTACGCGCTGCCGCTCTCGCATTTCTCGCATTGGGTCACCTTCAAGGCCGCCCCGGGGCACCACCCGCACGCCGAGCGCATCGACCTCGGCACGCTCAACACCGCCGAGCGCACCACGAACAACCTCGCCGTCGGTCTGCCGTTCGGCGTGCGCGGCAGCGCTGATCTCTTCCTGCGCTTCGAGGGCCTCACCGTCGAGGACGGCGTGCTCGTGTGGGGCTCGCGCCAGGTCGAGTTCGTCGGCTGCACCGTGCACCGCCGCGGCCCGCTCTCCGGCTCGATCAAGAACCTCGATGACAAACACGGTTTCCACATCCTCAACGGCCGGTATCTGACGATTCGCGACTGCGAAATCACCGGCGTGTCGATCGGCATCGCCGCGGCGGCCTACGACGTGCGCATCGTCGGCAACCACATCCACCACAACTCCCACGACGGCATCCGCGTATGGGGCGGCGACACCTGGCTGATCGAGGGCAACGTGATCCACGATCTCGACGACGGCGTGCCCGATGTCGACAAGCCCCTCACGCTCGACCCCGATCCGATCTACGGCGGCAAGCAGCACTGGGACCGCCACGCCGACGCCATCCAGATCGTGGTGATGCTCGACGTGACGAACAACGGCATCGTGCGCGGCAACGTGCTCTACCACCTCGAGAGCATGGCGATCATGTTCCACCGCTCGGATGCGCCGGGCCGGTTCTTTCGCAACTGGACCTTCGAGAACAACCTCTTCGGCCCGGTCGGCGGCCGCGTCGTGCAGGCCGACACCCGCATCGACGGCCGCTTCATCTTCCGGCACAACACCGTGGTCTACGCGCCGCAGGACCGCTGGATCAGCATCTACCCGACCAACCAGGCCACCGGCGCCCCGCGCGTGATGGAAGGCCAGATCTATAACATCGGCTTCCCCGCCTGCCCGGACGAGAGCTACCTCTACAACAACCTCTTCGCCGACGGCAGCGAGGCGCGCGTCTCGACCGGCTCGAAGGCCAGCTTCTCCGGCAGCAACTTCTACCGCATCCTCCCGAGCTCGAGCAACGCGCTCATCCGCGGCGACATTGTGTCTTCGGTCCTTCCTTACGACGAGATCCCGGGCAACATCGACGACTACGTCGCCGTCACCGGCCGCTGGCCGGGCCAGCCGCTCGCCGGCAGCGCCGCCATCGACGCCGGCACCCGGCTGGGCAACGACCTCGTGGCGCCCCTGCCGGTCCAACTCGACCTCGACCTCGCCGGCACCCCGCGCGATCTGCGGCCCGACCTCGGCGCCTACGAGGTGGCCGGCCGCAACCCGCCCGCCGAGCTCCACGCCGTGCTGCCGCCGCCGCCGACGGTGCTGCACCTGGTCGACGATTTCGCCGACGGCCGCATCCACCTGCGCGATCCTTACCTCAACGGCCCCGAGACCCTCGGCCTGTCGTGGACGATGCCGGACGCGAACAACCGGTTCCGCACGTTGCAGCAGACCAACGACGTCCGGGTGCTCACCTCGGTCTTCGACTTCAGCCCCGGCCTGGTCGTAACCGAGCAGGTGTTCGGCGACATCGACTTCGCCTTCGACCACTCGACCCCGCTGAGCGACTGCGGGGTGGTCGTGCTCTTCCGCGACAGCGCGAACTACACCTTCTACGACTTCGCCGGGCGGCTTGTGCGCCACGAGAACGGCGTGGAGACACTGCTCGCGACCGTCGCGGTGCCCGCCACCGCCGGCCGGGCGACACTCTCGCTCCGCCGCTCCGCCGGCGCGGTCACGCTCACATTCACCTCCAGCGGCAGCGTGCTCTGGACTCACACCGGGCCCGCGCCCGTGCTGGAGGGTCCGGTGGGGTTCTACCGCACGCGGACCACGGGCCAAAGCTTCGCGCGGGTCGACTACGACAACGTGAGGATCGATCTGGCCAGCCCCGCCGCGCTGGTAGCCGATCCGTATCGTTAAGGCCTGCGATCAATCCTCCGGCAGCCCGCGAAGGCTCGCCGTGAACAAAGGACGCAAACTCCCACTCCAGCGACTGGCCTGGAGTAGGGCTCCACAGGCAATCCGTCGCCTTTCGCTGGAGGGCGAACCGCCCGGTGAGCCGAGCCGGGGTCGAATCCGGCTCGGGCGGAGTCTCACCCTCCGGCCAGAGCCTCGCGGGTAGCCGCAGCCACCCCCGGCTCCCGCCGTTGACGCATTGTCAGCCCCGGCCACAGTGGCGGCATGCCCGCCCGCAAACGCCCGAAGCCCCGCGAAGCCAGCCGCGATGACATCATCACCGCCGCCTGCCGCCTGTTTGCAGCGCACGGACTGGAGAACGTCACCTTCGGGCAGATCGCCAAGGCCGCCAAGGTGAGCCGGCCGCTGGTCTATTTCCATTTCCAGGACCAGCGCACGCTCTTCCTGGAATGCGTCTATCGCGCCACCGTGGAGCTCAACCGACGTTTCACCACGCAGATCGACGCGAAGGCCAGCGGGCTCGACCAGCTCGAGGCGATGGGACGCGCGTATTTCGGCCTACACGTCGACGCGCCCGACCTCTTCCAGTTGCTGGCCATGTATGAGGCCCAACCGCCTACGGACGGCACCGCCCGGGAGCTCTACGAACGCATCGAGGCGCTCCACCTCGAGATCGACGAACTCAAGACAGGGCTGGTGCGCCGCGGGGTGCGCGACGGCTCCATCCGGCGCGATGTGGGCGATCCCCAGATCGTGAGCACCTGCCTGTGGGCCTTCAGCCACGGCCTCTCCCAGCTCCTCGCCGTGAAGGGCACGCACCTTTGCCAGTGCCTCGGTCTCGACCTGCCCAAGACGGTGACCACCGGCTTCAAGCTGCTGCGCAGCGCGCTGGCCGGGAAACGGGGTTGACGGCCCTCCGGCGGCTGACATTATGTCAGCTTCGTATGGGAAAAAGCCGCCTCCTTCCGCTTCTGCCTCTGCTGCTGCTGTGCGCCTGCGGGCGCCCGGCCGTCCCGGCCCCGGCCGCCGCCATCCCCGCCATCCGGGTACAGGTCGCCCCCGTCGCCCTCTCGGCCCGGGCCATCCCGGTGCGCGCCTCCGGCGTGGTCGCCCGGCGCACCGAGGCGCAGCTGGCCTTCAAGGTCGGCGGCGTGGTGCGCGACGTGCTGGTGCGCGCCGGCGACGAAGTGGCGGCCGGCCAGGTGCTCGCCTCCCTCGACCTCGCCGAGATCGACGCCCAGCTCGCCCAGGCCCGCAGCGGCGTGGAGAAGGCCCGGCGCGACCGCGACCGCGCGGCCGAACTGCAGGAGCGCCACGTCGTCTCCACCGAGCTCGCCCAGAATGCCGCCACCGGCCTCGAGCAGGCCGAGGCCTCTCTGCGCATCGCCGAGTTCAACCGTCTGCATGCGGTGGTGACCGCCCCCACCGCCGGCCGCGTGCTGCGCCGGCTGGTGGAGCCCAACGAGATGGTGGCCCCCAGCAAGGCGGCGGTGCTGTTCGCCTCCAACGAGGAGGGCTGGATCGCCCGCGCCGGCATCGCCGAGCGCGATGTCGTGCGTCTCCAGATCGGAAATCCCGTCACCGTGCAAGCCGCCGGCCAGCCCCCGCTCCAAGGGGAAGTCGTGCAGATCGCCGGCGCCACCGATCCCTTCACCCACACCACCGAGGTCGAGGTCCGGCTCACCACCGCCCCGGCCGCCCTGCGCTCCGGCTCGGTGGCAGACCTGGAGATCCAACCGGCCGAGGTGGCCAGCCGCCCCGTGGTGCCGGTGACGGCGCTGGTCGAGGGCGACGGCCGCGCCGCCCATGTCTTCGTGCTCTCCGCCGACGGCCGCGCGGTGCGCCGGCAGCCGGTGACCGTCGAGGCGGTAGACGCCGGCATGGCGTTTCTGGCGACAGCACTGCCTGCCGGGGCGCGGGTGGCAGTCTCGGGCGCGGAGTTCCTGCGCGAGGACGTCCCGGTCGAGGTCACACCCTGAGCAGGAGCCCGGCCCATGAAGCTCACCTCGTTCTCGGTCCACAACCACCAGTTCACCATCCTGGTGTTCCTCTGCCTGGCGGCGATCGGCTTCAACTCCTTCCGCGAGATCCCGCGCTCGGAGGACCCGAAGCTGCTCATCCCCGCCTCCAACGTCATCGTGGTGTGCCCCGGGGCCAACGCCGTGGAAATGGAGCGGCTGGTCGCCCGCCCCATCGAGGATTCGATCAAGGAGCTCGACGACCTGCACCGCCTCACCTCCACGATCGAGGACGGCGTGGCCATCATCGGGATCGAGTTCTTCTACGGCAAAGATCCGGACACCAAGTACAACGACGTCATGCGACAGGTGAACGCCGTGCGGGGCAACCTGCCGGCCAACACCGCCTCGGTGGAGGTGCGCCGCTGGCAAACCAACAACGTGGCCGCCCTCCAGCTGGCCCTCGTCTCGCCCGGGGCCAGCTACGCCCGGTTGCAGGATCTCGCCGAGCTGCTGCGCGAGCGCATCGAGGTCGTGCCCGGCGTGCGCGACGTGCAGAAATGGGCTTTCCCCGAGAAGCAAGTACGCGTGTCGCTCGACTTGGCCACGCTCGCCCAGATGCGCCTGCCGCTCGGGCAGGTGATCGCCGCGGTGCAGGGTGGCAACACCAACATCCCCGGCGGGGCGGTCGAGAGCGGCGCCCGTCGCTTCAATCTCAAGACAACGGGCAGCTACGCCGACCTCGAGGAGGTGCGCCTCACACCCATCGCCGCCCAGGGCGCGGCGGTGGTCTACCTCAAGGACGTGGCCGACGTCGCCTGGGCCACCGAGGAGCTCGAGCAGTTCGGCCGTTTCAACGGCGAGCGCGCGGTGTTCGTCACCGTGCGCCAGCTCAACGACCAGAACCTCCTCGCCCTGCGCGAGCGGGTGCGCGCGCGCCTCGAGACCTTCCGCGGCGAGCTGCCCGGCGATGTGCGCATGGAGATCGCCTTCGACCAGGCCGACAACGTGTCGCGTCGGCTCAGCGGGCTGCAGACCGACTTCCTCATCGCCATCGGGCTGGTGCTGGTGACGTTGTTACCGCTGGGCTTCCGCGTGGCGGTGCTGGTGGCGCTCTCCATCCCGCTCTCGCTGGCGATGGGCGTGAGCCTGCTCTACTTCACCGGCAACGGCCTCAACCAGCTCACCATCGTGGGCATGGTGATCGCCCTCGGCCTACTGGTCGACGACTCCATCGTAGTGGCGGAGAACATCGCCCGCTTCCGCCGCCTCGGGCATCCACCAATTGAAGCCGCGGTGGCCGCCACCGAGCAGATCGCCGTGGCGGTGGTGGGCACCACCGCCACCGTGCTCTTCGCCTTCCTGCCGCTGGCGCTGATGCCGGGCGACTCGGGGCAATTCATCCGCTGCCTGCCGCTGTCGGTGATGTTCACCGTCTCCGCCTCGATGATCGTGGCGCTCACAATCATCCCCTTCCTCGCCAGCCGCCTGCTGCGCGGCCACGAGAATCCGGAGGGCAACGTCTTCCTGCGCGGCCTGATGAAAGCCATCCACGCCACCTACCGGCCGATGCTCCACTGGTGCATGCGCCACCGGGTGAAAACCCTCCTGGCCGCCGCCACCCTCTTCTGCCTCTCGCTGCTGATGATCCCGCTGATCGGCTTCAGCCTCTTCCCGAAGGCCGGACTGCCGCAGTTCCTCATCAAAATCCGCGGCACCGAGAGCGCCAGCGTGGCCGCCACCGACGCCATCGCCCGCCGCATCGAGGCCGTGCTGGCGCGCACCCCCGAGATCGCCTGGTACTTCACCAGCGTGGGCAAGGGCAATCCGCAGGTCTACTACAACGAGATCGGCGACCAGCAGAAGGCCAGCTTCGCCGAGGTGTTCGCCTCGCTGCAACAGTTCGACCCGGCCACCAGCCCGGCCCTGCTCGACCGGCTGCGCGCGGAGCTCGCCCTCATCCCCGGCGCCCAGATCCAGCTCAAGGAGTTCGAAAACGGCCCGCCGATCGCCGCGCCCCTCGCCGTGCGTATCCTCGGGCCCGAGCTCCCGGGGTTGCAGCAGCTCGCCGCCCGCATCGAGACGGTCCTCACCGGGATCGCCGGCACCGAGGCCATCGACAATCCGCTGCGCACCGCCCGCACCGACCTGCGCCTGCGCCTCGACCGGGCCGCCGCCGCCCTCGCCGGCGTGTCCGAGGTGGAGATCGACCGCGCGGTGCGGCTCGCCTTCGCCGGCCTCAACGTCACCCGCTTCCGCGAGGCCGACGGTGACGAGTACAACCTGCAACTCGCCCTGCCCCGGGGCGACCGCGCCTCGCTCGACAACTGGCGCCACATCCTCGTGCCGTCCGCCTCCGGCGCCTACGTGCCGATCGGGCAGGTGGCCACGCTGGAATTCGAGTCCGCCCCCCCGATGATCCAACGCTACAACCGGGAGCGCTCGGTGACGGTGAAGGCGTGGGTGGCCAACGGCTTCAACACCGACCGGCTCACCGAGGAGGTCCGCCAACGCCTCGCGCAGGTCGATTTCCCGGCCGGCTACCGCTGGGAGCTCGGCGGCCAGGCCGAGAGCCGCGCGGAGACCTTCGGCGGCTTCGGCACCGCGATCCTGGTGGCGCTCTTCGGCGTGCTCGCCGTGATCGTACTCGAGTTCCGTTCCTTCCGCGGCACGGCCATCGTCGCCTCGGTGCTGCCGCTCGGGGTGATCGGCGGCCTCGCCGGCCTGTGGCTCACCGGATACACGCTCTCGTTCACCGCCACCATCGGGTTCGTGGCGCTCATCGGCATCGAGATCAAAAACAGCATCCTGTTGGTGGATTTCACCAACCAGTTGCGCGAGAAGGGCGTCCCGTTGAAGGAAGCCATCGAGCAGGCGGGCGAAATCCGCTTCCTGCCCGTGGTGCTCACCACCTTCACCGCGGTGGGCGCGTTGATGCCGCTGGCGCTGCAGCGCTCCGAGCTCTTCTCCCCGCTGGCCATCGTCATCCTCGGCGGTCTGATCAGCTCGCTGCTGCTCTCGCGGCTGGTCACCCCGGTGATGTATTCGCTCATCCCGCCGCCCGGGCCGGAAGCGGCGCAGAAATAGCGGGAGTGCCGGCGCCACGGGCCGGAGGGGCGGGCTTTACCCCCGCCATCCCAGGTGCGGAGCGGACACGGCGGGGGCACGAAGACCGCTCCACCCACCGGGAAAGGTCCGTTTCTGCCCAATATCGCCCGGCCGGATGCCCAGCTTCTGTGGCCTGCAGGCCCCGATCAGCGCAGGCGCAGCAGGAGCAGCGTGCGGTCGTCGGCCGCCGGGGCGTTAAAGGCGAAGCTCACCAGCGCCCGGTCCACCTGCTGACGAATCTCGGTCAGCGGCAAGTGGCGCGACTCACGCAGCACTTCCGCCAGGCGCTGCCGGCCGAATTCCTCCCCCTCGGGGTTGGCCGTCTCGGTGATGCCGTCGGTGAACAGCACCAGCAGGTCCTGCGGCCCGAGCACCACCGACGCCTCCTCCAGCCCCTCGTCGAAGAGGCCGCCGGGGTCGAGGCCGAGCGCCATGCCCGAGGGGCACATCTCCTGCACCTCGCCGGTGCCGGCCCGCACCAGCAGGGCCGGCTCATGGCCGGCCCGGCAGAAGGCAAGCGTGCGTGTGTCCAGATCGAGGATCCCGTAGATGGCCGAGATGAACATCGATTTGGGCATGTCCGGTTGGACGATGAAATTGACCATGCGCAGCACCGTCGCCGGGTCCCAGCCGCCTTGGGCCTTCACGCGCAGGGCGGTGCGGCAGGAGGCCATCATCAATGCGGCCGCCGTCCCCTTGCCCGACACGTCGGCCACGGCGAACCCCCAGCGCCGGTCGCCCACCTGGAAGCAGTCGTAGTAGTCCCCGCCCACCAGCCGCGACGGGGTGTAGAGCGTGTCGATCTCCACCTCCCCGATGTCGGGATACACGCTGGGCAGGAGATGCTGCTGCACCTCGTGCGCCACGCGCAGGTCACGCTCGCGGGCGAGGCGCTCGCGCGCCTCGACCTCCTTGCGGATGGTGCTGTCGGTCAGGATACCCTCGTGGTGGGTGATGCGCCCGTCGGCGTCGAGGCGCACCGCGGTACGGTCGTCGACCCAGCGCACCTGCCCGTCCTTGCACACGATGCGATACTCTTGGCGGTAGTCGGTATGGCCGGCGGCGGTGTGCGCCCGCACCTCGTCGATCACCCGCGCTGCATCCTCAGGATGGATCAGATCGAGGTAACGCACCCGCCCGCTGACGAGATCCTGGGCGCTGTAGCCGAACTGCGAGATGCTCTCGGAGACAAACTTCACCGGCCAACCCTCCTCGGCGCTCCACAGGATCGCCACCGACGGTGATCGGGCGATGATGCGCTCCAGCTCCTCGCGCCGCGCCAGCGAGGCCCGCAGCTCCATCTGCGCCTCCCAGCGGCGGGTCACGTCGCGCCCGATCCCGAAAAACATGGGATCGCCGTGCTCATCGCGGATAAGCGAGCCCGTCGAGGCATGCCACCGCCAGGTGCCGTCGACATGCCGGATACGGTATTCGTGGGAATGGCTGGAAAGGCCCGCCGCCAGCACCTCCCGGAAGAACGCCTCGCAGCCGGGCACATCGTCGGGATGCACGAACTCGGTGAAGGAATGGCCCACTACGTCACCCAGCGCGTGCCCGAGTTTCAGGGTCCACGCCGGGGAGACAAAGGTGCAGATGCCGTGGCCGTCCAGTGAGTAGAGGATCTCGCTGGCGTTCTCAAAGTAACGCCGCAGCCGCAGCTCGCTGGCGCGCGCCTCCTGCTCGGCGTGCACCCGGTCGGTGATGTCCACGAGCATCGCGAAATGCTGGGTGATGCGCCCGGTGTCATCGCGCAGCACCGCCACGGTGAGCTGCCCCCAGACCAGGCGTCCGTCCTTGTGGATATAGCGCTTCTCGAGCGAGAAGCTGTCCATCTCGCCACGGCGCAACCGCTCCATGAGCTCCTCCTGATCGGCGCGGTCATCGGGATGGGTGGCCTGCAGGAGGTTTTCGTAGCTGCGAGCCTCGGCGTAGCTGAGGCCGATGATCTCACAAAAGCGGTCGTTGAGGTGATAAACGTCCGGGTTGCCCCGCTCCACCCAGCTGATCCCCACCGGGGCATGTTCAAAGAGGATGCGTAGCTGGTCGTGGGCGGCCTTCAGCTGGGCGGTGCGCTCGACCACGCGATGCTCCAGCCCGTGCGTAAGCTCCCGCACCTCCTCCTGCGCGAGTTTCTCGTCGGTGATGTCGGTCAGGATGCCGTCGTAGTAGGCCACCCGCCCGGTGGCATCACGGCGAGTGACCACCCGGTCGCGGATCCAGCGCACGTTGCCGTCTTTGCGGATGATACGATGTTCGAGGGGCGCCGGATTGATGCCCTCCAGGGCCGCCCTCGCGTGGGCGACCACCGCCGGCCGGTCCTGCTCGGGCACCATCGTCAGCCACAGATGCGGGTTCTGGCGGAACTCGTCGATGGTGTAGCCGGTGACCGCCAGGCAGGACGGGGTATGGGTGGTCTCCACGGCCTGCCCGTCGCGCACCTCCACGGTGTAATGGTAGTCGGTGACGGCGGCCAGCAACAGCCGGTAGAGCTTCTCGCTCTGCTGCACTTGGTCGGTGCGCTCACGCACATGCCGCTCCAGATCCCGGGTGAGACGGCTCAGCTCCTCCTCGACGCGTTTGAGGCGCGTGACCTCGGTGTGGATGGTCAGAAAGAACTGGGGGCGGCCGTCGGGGTCGGGCACGGGGGTGATCGTGGTGTCGACCCAGAAGAAGGAGCCGTCCTTGGCGCGGTTGCGGATGACCCCGCGCCAGATGCGGCCGGCCAAGACAGTCTCCCAGAGCTCGCGCCAGAAATCCACCGGGTGGTGGCCGGAGTTAAGCAGCCGGTAGTTCTGCCCCAGCAGCTCGGCGCGGGCATAATGGGTCACGTCGCAGAACCGGTCGTTGACGAAGAGCAGCGTGCCCGTGGCGTCGGCGAGGCTCACGATCGCATGCACATCCACCGCGGCGCGCAGCCGTTGGAGAAAGAGATCGGAGCTGCCGCCCACAAACTGTTGCAGCGCGGGCGGCAGTTGCGGGAGAGCGAAGGGAGTCGCGCTGTGGTCGTCGCTGGCCATCTAGGAAAGTCGGTTGAGGGGCGTAACAATGCACCAAGACGGTCTCAGCGCCAGCGGTTTACCAATACTTTGAGCTCGTCGCCGGGTGCTCATGCCGCAGAGCCCCGGTGGCGCAGGTGCTCGACCAACGCCTCGTACGCGGCCCGAGCCACCGCCTCCTGCGCTTCGACGCGTCCGGCCCCGGGCACGGGCGCATAACCCTCCCGCCAAAGCTCGCGGTTGTCGGGCAGGCGCTGGCAAAGGGCCCAGAAGGCCCCGGGCTCGGCCTGCCCGCGGGCCGGCAGAGGCTCGGCATAGCCGGTGGTTGCCAGCCCGAAATCCGCTCCGAAGAGCGCGCAGACCCCGCGCGCCATCGCCCGGGCGACCTCGGCCGACACGCCGTCTACCGCCGCCGCCTGCACCGCATCCACGCCGAGATGGCGCGTCTTCTGCACCAGCGTGTAAGCGGTGATGCCCCCAAGAAAAAACGCTGAGGCGCCGGACTCCGCCGTCACCAGCGCCTGCAGCCGCCCGCCGGTCATGCTCTCGGCCACGGCCAAGGTCAACGGCGGAGGCCCCAGCAGGAGGTGCTTCAACATGCCGGCAGTATCCCGGGCCCTGTGCCGGGGGCAAACCTTCCCGGCGCGCCGGGGCGCAGCGAGCGCGGTTCGCGCAGGGCAAAGCGGCATCGCTGTGTTCGTCGTTGGCGGCGAACACGGGAGGCAACAACAGGCTTACTCCGCCGCCGTCCGTTCGGCGGGGTCCTGCTGGTACGTTCCGCCGGCCCAAGACTGTCGCGCAGCGACCTCCGGGCGGCGGGGGCTGAGTGCGCCCCTCAGCCCAGATGCCGGTACTTCACCGGCTGAATCTTGAAACGATGCCCCGAATCGAGGTCGGTGAAGATGTGCCAAAGGGCGTCCTGCGCCTCATGGACAAACACCTCCAACACCTGCCCTCGATCGTAGTGATACTCTTCCGCCTCGATCACGTGGTCCTCGTGCCGGATGGCTTCTCCGAGTTCCCCGGTGTGATTCTCCAGAATCTCAATTTTCCAATTCATGGGAGTAAGGGGTTGCACTGCACGCGCCAGGGGTTGGCGCGGCCGGCATCATGCCGTGCGATGCCGCCTGGTCAAGTCACCCGCCGGCCTAGGCGGTGCCTAGTAGAAACTCTCGCAGCTACGGCGAGCTCCGCTTCTCCAACCGCGCCTGCAACGCCGCCAAGCCCTGCTCCAGCTCACGTCCTTCCAGCCGCCGCAGCAGCAGCCCAAACCAACGCACCAACGGGCTCCAACCCAGCCGCCCTTCGCTGGTCCAGGTAACCACCGTGGCGCCCCCGCCCCCACTGCCGACGAGGCGGAAGGTTCCCTCGCCGGCCACCGGCAGGTCGGTGTAGCTCATCCGGTAGTGCACGCGCTCGGGCGGTTGCGCCTCCACGATCTCGGCGCGCCCGCCGCCCTGGCGGGCGCTGCGCCACTCCGTCCAGGCGCCGGCGCCGCTGGTGACGGGCGAAAAGGTCACCTGCATCTGCGGATCACGCGCGGCCTGCAGGCTCCACTCCGACCAGCGCGCCAGATCGCCGACCAGCGGATACACCGCCGCCGGCGAGGCCGCCACCGTGACGCTGCGCTCCACGCGATAGCTGCGCGGCAGCACCAGGCCGACCAGGGCCAGCACGGCCACCACCAGCGCAAACGCCAGACTGAAGCGAAGAAGGAAGCGCATGGGATAGCGGGCAGGAGCCGAAGCGAAGCGGGGAGGGATGAAGCCGACGACAGGGAACGAGAGGGTCGGAACGCCGTCCCTCAGGCGAGCGCCACGCCCACCGGACAATGGTCCGAGCCTGTCACCGTGGGCTGGATAAACGCGTCCTGCAGCCGCGGCCGCAGCGCCGCCGAGAGGCCGAAGTAGTCGATGCGCCACCCGATGTTGCGGGCCCGCGCGTTGCTCATGTGGCTCCACCAGGAGTACTGGCCCACCAGCCCGGGGTGCAGCTCGCGGAAAGTATCCACGAAGCCCGCCGCCACGAGGTTGGAGAACCCCTCGCGCTCCTCCCAGGTGAAGCCGTGCGTGCGCTCATTGGTCTTCGGGTTGGCGAGGTCGATGGGCGTGTGCGCCACGTTGAGGTCGCCGCAGAACACCACCGGCTTCTTCGCCTCCAGCTGTTGGAGGAACTTCAGGAAAGCCGGATCCCACTCCTTGTGGCGATAGGGCAGCCGCTCCAGCTCGCGCTTGGCGTTGGGAGTGTAGACGTTCACGAGGAAGAAGTCGGCGAACTCGGTGGTGAGCACGCGGCCCTCCTTGTCCTCCAGCAGGCCGCCCAGCCCGCGCTGCACGCTGAGCGTGGGCCGGCGGGTGAGGGTGAGAGTACCGCTGTAGCCGGGTTTGTCCGCGCTGTTCCAGTGCGCCGCGTAGCCCTCCGGCCAGAGCACGGCGACCTGCTCCTCGCGCGCCTTCGTCTCCTGGAAACAGACGACATCGGCCTGTTCGCGCTCGAGCCAGTCGAGGAGGCCCTTGTTCAAGGTGGCGCGCACGCCGTTCACGTTCCAGCTCACGAGCTTCATGTACCGTCGAGCCAAGCCGCAACGCCGCCCCCGCGGCGAGCGAAAACGAGCCGGGCCGGCCTCCGCCTCGCACGCCCTACTACCGCACCGCGTACAACTTCCCATCCGCGCAGGCGACGTACACCGTGTCGCCGGCCACGACCGGGGACGCCCAGACACTGCCGGGCAACTCGAGCGTCCACCGCGCTTGGCCGGTGGCGCAGTCCAGCGCGCAGAGCGAGCCCTTCCCCTGCATGTTGTAGTTGTTGTTTCCCGCCACGTACAACACCTCTCCGGCTAACGCGGGCGAGGCGAAAGTCTCGTGGGGCGAAGCGAAAGCCCAGAGCCGTTTCCCCGCGGCATCCACCGCGACGACTTTGCTCCCATCGGACTGGCCCACATACGCGACCCCGGCGCGCACCGCCGGCGAGCTGGGCACCCAGCCTCCGTCGTGACTGTGCTTCCACCGCACCTGCCCGGTGCGGGCGTCGATGCCATAGAGGTAGGTACTGCGGCTGCCGACGTAGACCAGCCCGTCCACCACCGCGCACGAGCCCTGCACCGCGCGCCAGGGCACGCCCGGAGTGTTGGTATCCACCACCCACAGTTCTGTCCCGGTCGCGGAGTCCAGCGCGTAGACTTTGCCGTCGAAACTGCCACAGAACACCCGCCCCTCCGCCACAGCCGGCGTGGCGCGCACGACGTGGCCGGTCTGGAAACGCCATTTCTGGGAGCCGTCGGCCGCCGACACCGCGTAGATCGCCCCGTCCTCGCTGCCAACGTACACCACGCCGTCCGCGACCACCGGCGAGGACTGGTAGACGTCCCAATTGTCCACTTGATGCAGAAACCCGGGCCGTCGATCTCCGCCGTCCAGCGCACCGCGCCATCCCGCGTGTCCAGCGCCCGGAGCTTGCCATCATCGGTCGATACGAAGGCCTGGCCGGCGGCCACCGCCGGGCTGGCGAGGCTCCCGGCCCCCAGCTCCGTGCGGTAGACGAGCTGCCCCGCTTCATCCAAAACGACAAACGACGGGCCCGCGCAGAAATAGAGCCGCCCATCCACTACGGCCGGAGTCACGGGCCACACCGGCCGGCAGTCCATGGCCTCGAGCTTCTGGTAGCGATCCCAGCCGAGAGGCTCGAAGGACCAGGCGATCTTGCCTTCGATGGGTTTGCGCGGGGCCGGATAGACGCCGGTGTGGGCGGCATCGCCGCGGAACATCGGGGACTGGGCGGCCAAGGGCGGAGCAAGGGAGAACGCAAGAAGCAGCAGGACTAGGCGCATAGGATCCAATGATGAACCCCGGAAAGGAGGAGTTTCCCAAGGACAAGAGCAAGTCGTTGCGCCGTGCCTCCCTGCCGCCCGATGCACGCGATTAAGCAGCGCAGCAAAATTGACCCGCGAACCCGGATCTCCAACCTCCGCTCCGCCCGCTCGCCACGACGCGCGACAGAACACTGAGCCAGCCTCCCCCTCCCCCCCATGTCCAACCCGATCAACCGCCGGCAGTTCCTCCAATCGACCACCGCCGCTGGGATCGGCCTCGGGGTCGCCGGCGCCGCGTTGTTTGGCAGGCCTGCGACCACCGGCAGTACCCGGAACGCCCTGCCGCGTTGGCGCGGCTTCAACCTGCTGGATTTCTTCGGCCCCGACCCGCAGCAAAGCCGGCCGGGCACCACCGAGGATCACCTACGCTGGATCGCCGACTGGGGCTTCGACTTCGTGCGGCTCCCGATGGCGTATCCCTACTATCTCGATATCGACCGGAGCAAGCCGGTCACCCCGAGGAGCGTTCGGCGCATCGACCCGCGCCGTGTCGACGAGGTCGACCGCCTCGTGTCCCTCGCGCACAAGCACGGCCTGCACGTCAGCCTCAATCTCCACCGCGCCCCGGGCTACTGCGTCAACGCCGGCTTCCACGAGCCGTTCAACCTTTGGCGCGACCCAGAAGCGCTCGACGCGTTCTGCTTCCATTGGAGCATGTGGGCACAGCGTTACGCCCAGGTGTCGCCCGAGCGCCTCAGCTTCGACCTGGTGAACGAGCCGAGCATGCGCGAGGACATGAACGACCAGCACTCCCGGCGCAGTTCAGTGCCGGGCGCCGCCTACCGCCGGGTCGCCCAGGCCGCCGCCGCCGCCATCCGCGCGGCCAATCCCGCCCGCCTCATCATCGCCGACGGCAACGACACCGGCACTACCGTCATCCCCGAGCTTGCCGATCTGGGCATCGCCCAGAGCTGCCGCGGCTATCACCCGGGCATCGTCTCCCACTATCGGGCACCCTGGGCTTTTAAGGACACCGCTTCCCTGCCCGAGCCGCGCTGGCCCGGCACGGTGGAGTATCACGAAGCCGATCCGGTGACCGGAAAGACCACGGTGCGCACCGAAAAGCTCGGCCGCGAAATGCTCGAAGAGGCCTACCGACCCTGGATCGCGCTAAAGGAGCAGGGCGTGGGCGTGCATTGCGGCGAGTGCGGCTGCTGGAACCAGACCCCCCATACCGTGTTCCTCGCCTGGTTCGGCGACGTATTGGATATCCTCACCGCGCAGGGCATCGGCTACGCCCTCTGGGAATTCGCCGGCGACTTCGGAATCCTCAACTCCGGGCGCGCGGACGTCGCCTACGAGGACTGGCACGGCCACAAGCTCGACCGCCAGCTCCTGGAGTTGCTGAAGAAATACTAGCGAGTCGCACGCGACCGCCTCGCCACGCCCTGGCGCGGCCGCTCCCGGCAGGCAGCCGGCGCCCGCCACCCGAAGCTTTGACACCGCTTCCCCCGCCCGCGAACCTCGCAGCATGCTCGTCCACAGCGTCCGCTTCTATCTGCCCGCCGACATCACTCCCGAACGCCGCGAGGCCCTGCGCGCCGGCCTCGAATCGCTGCGCGCCGTGCCCACCGTGCGCCAGCTCTTCATCGGCGCGCCCGCCGCCACTCCGGCACGTCCGGTGATCGACGCCGCGTACGGCTTCGCCCTCACCGTGATCTTCGATGATCTCGCCGGTCATGACGTCTACCAGACACACCCCGTGCATCTGAAATTCGTCGCCGACAACAAGGCCAACTGGACCAGCGTCGCCATCTACGACGCGGTTTAAGCAGAAGGCGTTTCCGAGGAGCGAGCGTGCACGCGATTCTCGTTCCGGATCGCGTGCAAGGACGCTCCTACACCCGGACTTCCGTTACATCGTCCGTCCTCCCGTCCATGGCCTCGCCGAAACAACCGCCTGCCGCGCCCGTCTTCTGCCGGCTCGAAGTGAAAGCCCTCCCCGGGGCCTCGAGCAACGCGGTTACCGGCACCATGGGCAATGCGGTGAAGATCAAGCTTCGCGCCCCTCCCGTGGAAGGCCGGGCCAACGAGGCCCTCATCGAGTTCCTCTCCGAGCAGCTCGGAGTGCACCACCGCGCGATCACCCTCGAGCGCGGCGACACCTCCCGCCTGAAGCTTCTCCGTATCGAAGGTCTCGACCTCGCGACCGTGCGCAGCCGGCTCAGGGTGTGAGTCCGCCAACGTGATGATTGGACTGACCAAGATCACCAACTACCTGCTCGACCAGCAACTGCGTCGCTTGGGGCAGGATTTCATCAAGGAGGGCGGACTCCGACAGCGCCCGCTTCGCCGCCCGCCAAGGTCCCCGCCCCTGAGGGCTCCTCCTTTCGTCCCTCCCGTCGTTTCCGTCCCTTCCTCCCCTCTCAGCACCACCGCCGCACGCGCCGGCAATACTCAGCATAGGCGTCGCCAAAGATCGCGCGCAGCTTCGCCTCCTCGAAGGGGACGATGACCCAGTTCACGAAGGCGAAAAAGGCAAGCGGCGCGAGCAGCAGGCCCACTTGGCCCCAGGCCAGCCAC
The DNA here is from genome assembly GCA_016711225.1 of Opitutaceae bacterium. Taxonomy (GTDB): domain Bacteria; phylum Verrucomicrobiota; class Verrucomicrobiia; order Opitutales; family Opitutaceae; genus CAJCBL01. The sequence continues at coordinate 119,292 of JADJTK010000019.1, read as the reverse complement.
GGCGTCGCCGCGAGCAGCACCATCGCCAGATAGAGCGGGTTGCGGGATACACAGAACGGACCCCGGCAGAGCAGGCTGGTCGGCTGCCGCAGCGGCAGGATGGTCGTGCGATAGCGGCGAAACTCGAGCCACGCCCACACGATCCAGGCTCCCCCGACCAGCACCACCGCTGCGGCCACCCACGGCGCGCGAAACCACGCCCACTGCGCCGCGGGCACCTGCCTCGTCAACACCAGCGCGGCAGCCAGGGAGAGGGCGAAGGCGAGAGGTGGAGGGACTTTGGCGAGTGAGGTCATGAAGGTGGGAGCCTGCGGAGTCGCCGGCTTTGGTCGAGCACGCCATCGCGCCTGGTGGGCCGAGGCGCCGACTTGGCCGTGCGGCTGAAAGTCCACCTCGCCGCGATGGCCTACAACCGCACCGGCATAGCGGCACAGCCGCGCCCTACTTCTCCACCTTGTAGTTTAACGCCACTTCATCGCCGGGCAGGCCGCGGATACCCCAGTTGTGCTTCGGCGTCTCGTGGATCGTGATCTCCACGTCCTGGCGACCGATGCCCAGCTCGCGTTCGAAACGCTCGAAGATCAAGCGGATCAGATGCTTCTTGGTCTCCACCGAGCGCCCCTCGAACAGGCTGATCTCGATGATCGTGTAGCGGGCACTGCGATCGGCGGGATGGATGAAGTCCTCCGCCTCGAGACCGATGAAGCGATGGAAACGTTTGTCCACCGGCAGCCCGAGCGCCTCGACCACACAGCCGTGCAACGCATCCGAAATCGCCTGCCGCCGGCCGGCAAGATGCTCGCGCCGGGAATAGAGGAGAATCTGGGCCATAGGCTCTCAAAACTACCGGACAAGGAGGACAACTGAAGCCCGAAAACCGGACAGCGGCGTCCGTCGTGGCCCCGTACGCCCTGACTCACCCGAGCCGGGACGGCACCGGAGGGCCCCGCCCCGGCGCTCCCACGGGGCGGGGAGAAGCGCGCCACGGCGGCGGCCGGGCCGGCCGTAACCGAACGGCGAGCACCGTAGCCGAAATAATGTGTCAAAAGCGGCCAGCGAAGGTTCTCGGCTTGGCGCTCCGGTGGCGCACGCCCATCGCTGGAGCCCCCACGCAAACTGCGCTGCCGTGTCGCCACTGTCCCGGACAGACGCCGCGCCGCGTATCCTTAGTGTTCCATCAACACCCTGTCCTGCCATGCGTCTCGACCTGCCACTCCTCGCCCTGTCCGCGCTGCTCGCCTGCGCCACGCCCCTGTGCGCCGCCGAGGGCGGCGGCTACCTCCACGCCGGCCTCGATGGCGAGTACTTCGCCAACGCCAGCCTTACCGGCTCCCCCTCCTTCACCCGCCGCGACGTGCGCCTGGACTTCGACTGGGGCCTCCAGAGCAGCGCCACCAATCCGCTCCGCGGTCCCGGCGGCTCGATCTCGTCCGCCTACACCGCCGTCGGCCCGACCAATTGGTCCGCGCGGTGGACCGGCCAGCTCATGGCACGCTTCGGCGAAACCTACACCTTCCGCACCGCCGCCAGCGACGGGGTGCGCGTCTTCATTCGGGCCACCGGCTCCACTTCGTGGACCACCTTAATCGACGCCTGGTCCGCCGGCGGGTCGCACTCCGTGGCCGCCCCACTGCTCGCCAACACCGCCTACGACTTCCGCGTCGAGTACCGGCAGGGCATCTCGGGCACCGCGAATCTCCGCGTGCTCTGGTCGAGCCCCTCCACCCCCGAGGAACCGATCGAGGCCGCCACCCAGGCGGGCGTGAACGCCGAGACCTACTCGAGCTATCTCTTCGCCGACGCCCTCAAGAGCGGACGCGGCGAGTGGATGAATCCGGAAGACGAGAACAACAAGAAGGTCTGGCCCGCCTGCGATGCCGACGGCTGGCCTCTCGCCGACGGCACCATGATCGTATGGGAAGGCCAGGCGCCCGGGTCCACTGCCGGCACCTATCGCCTGACGTTCGAAGGCCGCGCCAAGGTCGGCACCGGTTTCAGCGTCGGCACCTTCTCGGCCGGGGGCGTCAATTACGGCGCCACGCTTCCCTTCGGGGCCGGTTACGACGCCGCGACCAACACCACCAGCGCCGACGTCCGCATCAACGACACGGCGGACATTCTCTACCTCCAGCTTAGGGATACACGGCATCTGCCTTCCGACACCGCCGCCACCGGCGTCCGCAAAGTGCAGCTCCTCCGGCCGGTGGAGCGCGGAGGCACCGTGCCGATGTCCCCCGGCGCCCTTTTCCACCCCGCCCTCAGCCACGCCCTGCGTCGTTTCACCACCCTGCGTTGGATCACCAACTACGACTCGGACATCACCTGGGACAACCGCGTCCGCCCCAGCTACTGCGTCGCCAAAGACATCAAACACCGCTACTGGGAATACATGATCCTGCAGGCCAACGAGACGGGCAAAGATCTCTTCGTCTGCACCCCGATCCGCGCCGACGACGACTACCTTACGAAGGTCGCGCAGATGATCCGCTACGGCTCCGACGGCGTGAATCCCTACACCTCGCCGCAGGCCAATCCCCTCTACCCCCCGCTCAATCCGAACCTCCGGGTCTACGTCGAACGTTCCAACGAGATCTGGAACTGGGGCGTTCCCCAATCCGGCAACAACCTCGACGACGCCAAAGCCGCCATCGCCCAGAACACCGTCGACGGCCAGACGATGAACTTCGACGGTCAAGCTGGCGCCGAGCCCTGGGTCCGCTGGCACGGCCTCAAGACCGTCCAGATCTCCAACATCTTCCGCACCGTCTTCGGCGATGCCGCCATGGGCAGCCGTGTCCGCATCCTCTACGAGTACCAGTACGACGACGTCTTCGGCTCCGGTTCCACCGCGTTCGCCTTCATCGACGACTATTTCGGCAACGCCCGCGGCACCAGTCCGCTGCCGGCCGCCGCGCAGCATCCTGTTCCCTACTACATCTGGGGCGGGGGCGGCGCGCTCTACTATGGCGCCGGCAACCCGATGGGCTACCAGAGCGACTTCGCCGGCTTCACCAACGCCGAATTCGAATCCACCGCGCTCGCACCCGGCACCTCCTCCGGGACCGTCCCCGGCTGGACGACGACCACCGGCTCCGCCGGCCTCTACCGCCCGCCGCTGTTGGGCGCGGCACTCGCGGCCCCGAGCGGGGGCGACTCTCGCTCCCAACGCCCCGCGCGGCCTGCGGTTCACCGTCGGCTCGCAGCCCCTTTACGTGAATGAGGTAGGCCGCTGGGTGAGCCCCGGCAATAGCCGTGCCCACAACGTCATGATTCTGCGTGCCAGCGATCGCTCCAGCGTCGCCAACGCGGAGGTCACCACCAACGGAAAACCCTCCGGCGCGTATGCCTACGGGGTGCTCAGCAACGCCGTCACCCTCGCGGCCAACACCTCGTATTACCTCATCAGCACCGAGGACGCCTTTGATGCCTGCCTCGACGCCTCGACCACCCTCGCCTCGACGTCCGACCTAACCATCGACGGCGCGGTCACCGTCGCCACGGCCCAGCCCAACTGGGATTCCACGCTTTGGACCTGCACGCTCACCGCGCCCGGGGCGCACGGCTTCGGACCGGTCACGCTCCGCTACACCACGGCCACCGTACCCGGCCTCGGGCTCGCCCCCTGGCCGCTCCACAGCCAACAAGCCGCCTTTATCGCCGGCGCCGGCGAGCTCTCGACGACCGTCGACTTCCCCCAGACCGGCATCTTCGCCTTCGGCTTCGACTGCGCGGTTGGGGCCAACGCGGGAGGCAACCTGCGTTTCTTCCTCGACGGACAGGAGATCACGCCCGACCGCTTCGGCACCGGCCTGCCCTCCACGGGGTGGTCTCCCGGCGGCTGGTCCCGCCCGGATGCAAGCCTCCTCGAGTACACCACCGCCGCCTTCACCATCTCCGCCACCGGACCGCACACCTTGCGCATCGTCGGCGCGCCCTGGGACTGGGCTCCGAACAGCCGCGTCTTTCTCGACCACCTTCAGGTCCTATCATTGGATACCCTCTTCTCCAGCGGCATCCCCGGCGCGGGCCAGGCCAACGGCCAGGTCGGCATCGACAACTACCAGGAGCAGATCCGCTCGCAGAGCCGTTACGCCCAGGCCTACGGCCTGAAGGTCGCCGCCTACGAGGGCGGCTGGTCCCTCGGCGGCGACTTCGGCCAGCTTCCCGTTCAGCAATGGGCCAAATACCGCGATCCACGCGCGGCCACCGGTGAGCGCGACTCCGCCGACATCTTCGCCGCCGCCGGCGGTGTCCTCTACACCTACGGAAGCTATGACCAATGGCTCGCCGTCGACACTCCGAATGCCGACACCTTCCCGCTCACCGTCGGCATCGACGCCAGCAACGCTCTCCTCCCGCGTGAGGCCGCCTTCGGCTTCCTTGCGCCGCAGGTACTCGCCCCCGGGCGCGCCACCTGGTCGCGTGACACCGGCGGCGACCGGCGCGGCAGTTTCCTGACCTGGAACATCCTCGCCCCGCAGCGTGCCCAGTATCCGATCACCGTGGCCTCCTCCGTGGCCGGCGGCTCGGCCCAACTCCTCGTCGATGGCTGGCCCGTGGGCGCCGCTGCCCCCGGAGGCGCGGACTTCACCCGCACCGTCACCCTGGGCAAGGGCCTGCACACCGTGCTGGTGCGGACGACCAGCGCCGCGGCGTTCGCGACCGACAGCGTCACGGTCGCCCTCGCCGGCACGCTCGCCGCGCCGGCCTCCGTCACCGCCGACGACGGCGACGCCAGCGTGGCCCTTTCCTGGAGCGCCGTCACCGGCGCCACCGGGTATCGGATTCTTTGGGGCACGACCACCGGCCTGCCCGACCACTCGCGCGATGTGCCCGCCAGCTCGCTCGCCACTGTGGTCGACGGACTGACCAACAACGTCACCTGGTACTTCCGTGTGGTGACGCTCAACGCCGCCGGTCCCGGACTGCCCTCGCCCGAGGTCGGCCGCATGCCCTTCGCCGACGGCCAGTCGGCCGCCCTCGCCGTCTGGCAATTCCCGTCCATCGTCGGCAACGAGCCCTCCGCCCCGGCCACCTCCGGCAGCACCCGCGCCGCCGCCATCCCGCTCACCCGCGGCAGCGGTCTCGAACCCATGGACTGGTTACGCCACGACTGTTTTGCCGGCTCCGTGGGCAACTGGCCCACCAGTCTCGCCGAGGCGAAGACGCGCCAGATCTATCTCACCTATGGCATCGCGCCCATCGCCGGCCGACGCTTGTCGCTGGAGCAGGTTGACATGCGGGTGTTCTGGCAGAACTGGGTGCCCGGCTCCCCCTATCGGGACTGCATCTCCTACAGCACCGACGGAGGAGCCACCTTCACCGACGCCACCCTGCCACTTGCCGAGGGAGAATACCAAGACGCGGTGGTGGACCTTTCGGGGGTGGCCGCACTTCAGAACATCAGCTCTCCCGTGCTCTTCCGCGTGTATTTCTGGAACATTCAAAGCAGCTGCACCGTCGGCTTGGGCGAACGCAACCATGCGGCGATCCGCATCGTCGGCAGCGTGGCCGCAGGCGCCGCCCCGCGCGACGCTTGGCGCCTCCAACACTTCGGCTCCGCCGCCAATGTCGGCCCCGGCGCCGACTTCGCCGATCCCGACGGCGATGGCATGTCCAACGTCCTTGAGTACGCGGTCGGCTCCAACCCGAAGTCGATCACGACGGCCCCCGTGATAGCGGGCACCGCCGCCGGCCACCTCACGATCGCCTTCACGCGGATGCGCGACGCCACCGACGTCACCTACCACGTCGAGGCCTCCGACGACCTCGGCGCATGGAAGGAGGTGTGGACCAGCGCCACCAATCCGTATCCGGGCGGCACCGCGCTCTCGGCCCAACAGGTCGTGACCGACACCGCGGCCCCGGCCGGCGCCACCCGCCGCTTCCTGCGCCTACACGTGACGGCGCCCTGAAGCCGAGCGCCCACAGAAGGAAGACTCACGACAGGTCCCGACACTCCTGGCCCGGCGCACCAGGAGCTTCGCCCTCCCCTCAGTGCGATCGTTTAATCGGAGGGCGAGGCTCCGCCCGAGCCGATGGGGGAACCGGCGCGGCTCGCCGGGAGGCTCACCAAGGCGGGAGGACCTCCTTCCCGCGATCGCATCTGTAACAAAATTCCGAAGCAAGGGTCACCGCATTGTGAATAACCCTGCCCCCAGGCCTTTGCCCTTCCCTCCTCCAGGGCTCCCCCTTAGGCGTGGAGGCGGATCCATTTCAGTGGGTTGATTGGCTAAGCGAACTAACGGGCGCCGCCGGGTTGCGGCGCCCGTTCCGTTTCTCGGTTCCCGGATCCGGATCGTCTGAAAGCACCACGGGCCGTTCCTGCCCTGGGCGACCACCACGAGAAACTCCAGCTCGCCCAGGCCAGGGGCGAAGCGGCGAGCACGGGGCCGGAGATCGGGCCCCAAAAAGAGCAACGGCCAGAAGGGGCGCGCTGGGCCTCCTCTGACCGTTGCTTTTCAATACCGTGGACGGTTCGGCGCGGGGATTTCCCGTACAGAACACTAGTCGCGGTCCCGTCTCCGATCGCCACGACGATCATCGTCGCGCTTTTCCCGGCGGATATCGCGGTCCAGGCGATCGAGTTTCTCGTTGATCCGATCCCGCTCCCGCGAGCTGAGGCGCCCGTCATCCTTCATCCGATCAATCGTCGCAAGGATGTCGCCCAGTTCCCGCCGCAGCCGGTGCGACTCTTGGCGGGTCAGCGAGCCACGGGCCACACCCCGCTCGATTTCTTCGTGCGCGGAGCTGATCCGCGAACGGATGCCCCCACGCCACGCCACTCGCCACCATCCCGACCACCATCCCAGCCGCGATCGCCGCGGCGATCATCGTCGTGTTTTTCCCGCGCTATGTCGCGATCTAGGCGGTCGAGTTTCTCGTTGATCCGATCCCGCTCCCGCGAGCTGAGGCGCCCGTCATCCTTCATGCGATCGATCGTCGCAAGGATGTCGCCCAGTTCCTGCCGGAGCCGGTGCGACTCCTGGCGGGTTAGCGAGCCTCGGGCCACCCCCCGCTCGATTTGTTCGTGCGCCGAGCTGATCCGCGAACGGATTCCGCCACGCCAATCCCCGCCATCCCCGTGCCGAGGCTGAGCCTGCGCCAAGGATGCTCCCACGAGCAGTCCGACACACAACAAGGTCCAAAGGAATTTCTTCATGATTTTGCCCTAGTTACAGATGGTTACGTCCGGAAACCCGGTGCAAATCGGATCAGAACCAAGGGAATTTAGCAATACGGGGAAGATTCAACTCCACGCATGCCGGCCTCGGCCGCGCGGGCCCCTCCGCCCCCCCCAGCGCCCCCCGGCGGTTCACACCCCTCGCTCGTCCCGAGCGGTTGGCGAGGCCTCAGCCGCAGCAAAGTCCATCAACAGACGACCAGCGCGGCTGGCCTGTGTCCAACCGAGTAAACACCCCCTAAACTCCCCCCCGAAAGGGCCGATGAATCCACCATGCCGTTGCCCATCCCGCACCGCCGCGCCCCGAGGGAGACTCATCCATGAAACTCGAACAGCGCCTGCTCCTGCTTGCCTTGGTCCCCCTGGTCTTCGCCGTCATTCCCGCCGGCGCTCTCATCGTGCGCTCCCATCGGGTAGTCGTCGAAATGCAAGGCCTGGATCTCTTCGCCAACCTGGTCTGGAAGATGGGCGATGTCGAAAAGTGCTTCGATCAGGAGGCCGACAATTGGTACCTGTTCCGCGCCGAGCACGCCAACGACCCCGCCGCCATCCTCGCCGAAGCCCGCCAAAAGCAGGACGCCGCGCGCAAGGCCACCGACACCGCCCTCGCCGAATACGACCGCACGCTCGCCGGCATCGACCCCGCCCTCCTCCCGCCTGCCATCCGCCGGATCCTCGATGAGATCGCCGCCGGCCGCGCCAGTCTCAGCGCCACCCGGGCCCTGCTTTACTCCCGGCACACCGACGCGCAGTCCGCCGAGATCGCCGCCTACTACCAGGCCCTCCGGGGCAAGCTCGGAGGCGTGCTCGCGCTGCTGATCGACCAGACCACCAATGATGTGGTCGCCCGCAAGCTCCAGGTCCTCACCAAGACCATCGTCCTGCGCAACCAGGGTATGGAGGCAGGGCGCAAGATCTTCTGGAGTATCCAATGCTGGAACCGCGATCACAAGCTCATCGATAACGACCTGCTGCTCGTCATGGTCAGCGGAGTCGAGGTGGCCGACAGCCAATGGAACGAAGTCGTCGCCCTCAGCCAAGGCGCGGCTCGGGAGAAGCTCCTCGCCTTCAATGCCCGCTCCGCGTGGCAAACCCCGGCGACCATCATCCGCCAATTTGCCAACAACCTCGCCAAAGGCACCCCTCCGCCGCTCACCGACCAAGACGAGTGGTCGAAGAGTTACGATTTCATGGACAAAAACCTGGGGGAATTCGTCCAATGGTTGCGCCAGGATTTCACCACCACCTGCACCGACATCCGCTCGAGCTATACCCGACAGCGCAACGTCACCGCCGGGCTCACCTTGGCGGGTATCGTGCTCATCCTCTACGTCACCCGGCGCATGGCTCTGAGCATCGCCCGGCCGTTGAAGACAACAGCCGCCAAACTGGTGGCCGGCGCCACCTCCTTCGCCAACGAGGCGCACCCTCGTGGCTGCGGCCGCTGAACTCTCGACGGGAGCCAGCGAACAGGCCGCCTCGCTCGAGGAGACCAGCGCCTCGCTCGAGGAGCTCACCGCCACCACGAAGCGCAACGCCGAGACGGCCAATCTCGCCGTTGATACCGCGCACGCCGCCGCCAAGAGCGCCGACGGAGGCCGCGGCCTGTTGTCGACATTGAACAGCACCGTCACCGAGGTGGAAGCCTCGGGAGGGGCTATCACCCGCATCCTGAAAGCCATCGACGAGATCGCCTTCCAGACCAACATTCTCGCCCTCAACGCCGCCATCGAAGCGGCCCGCGCCGGCGAGGCCGGCGCCGGTTTCGCCGTGGTCGCCGAGGAGGTGCGCAACCTCGCCCAACGCTCCGCCGGGGCCGCGCGCGAGACCACCGCCCTGCTCGTGGGCGGGGCCACCACCGGGGCCAAGGCCCAGCGCGGCGTCGTCGAGGGGTTGGGACGCATCCGCGAGGACTCCGTGCGCGTGGCCACCCAGTTCGACTCGATCGTCGCGCAGATCGGCCAGACCGATACCCAGGCGAGCGAAATCGCCCGCGCCTCCAGCGAACAGCAAAAGGGCCTCGAAGTGATCGCGGTGGCGATCCACAAGATCGACCAGGTCACCCAGACCAACGCCGCCTCCAGCGAAAACGTCGCCGCCGCCGCCGAGACGCTCAAGTCCAACGCCGAAGAGCTCACCCAAGCGGCCGCAGTGCTCGAGCGAATGGTCGGCGCGCAGGGTTAGCGCCGGATTGGGGGCGGGCGCTGCCGCTTCTTTCGCCTTTCCCCGACGGCGCCGTAGTGCCATCTTCCCGCGCCCCCCGGGAATGGTGGCTCCGTGCCACCCCGTACGAAAGAAGCCGTATGAACTTGCAGGATTGCATCGCGTTTGCCGCGAAGAATCCGGTGTGCTTTTTGGCCACCGCCGAAAACGATCAGCCCCACGTCCGCGCCTTCCTTTTCTGGTTCGCCGACGAAACCGGCTTCTACTTCGAGACCTTCCGGCCCAAGGACGTGTGTTCCCAGATCCGGGCCAACCCGAAGGTGGAGATCTGCTTTTTCAACCACGGGGACCTCCCCACCGCCAAAACCCTGCGCGTCCGCGGCGCCGCGGAGTTCCTTGACGATCTGCGACTGAAAGAGCGCCTGATTGCCGACATGCCCTTTCTCAAAAGCTACGGTGCTGGACCGAGCGACCCGAACTACCAGATCTTCCGCCTCGCCCACGGCGACGCCCATTTCTGGACGATGGCCGACATTCTCAAGGAGCACACCCTCGAGCACGTGCAGTTCTGACGGCCTGTCGCCAGGCTGCCAATTGACGGCGCCGGGGCTGCCGAGACCCTCCGCGCATCGCCAGAATTGTCACAACACAGGACAAACCAGGGCTCCCTATGTCAAAAGGTGAATCCATCGAAAGTCGTGCTCGGCCGGCGACGCTGGTCCGCAGACGAGGAGCCCCAGGTCCGCCTCTGCAGAAGCCATTCACCTCACGGGTGAATAGCTTCAGGAGCGATGGCCGCCGGCCATCGCTCCGTGCTTCGCGGCCTGTACCGGCTTCGGCTCGGGCCCGGCATCACGCGGGAGGGACTCACCTCGGGCTCACGCCTTCGGCTCAGGTTTGGTCTCCGTGGTGGGAGTGCCCAGGAAGCTCGGGAGGTTCAGCCCCACGTTCTTGGCAAGCTCGTTGATCGGAAGCACTCCTTTGTAGAGATCCTGGACGAACTGGCCGGGACCGGCGGCTCCGCCGGCGCCGCCGCCCATCACGACGATCTTTTCGAAGGCGAGTCCCTTGATCGCCCCAGCCTGGATCTCGGCAATCCGCACGATGTTTTCCGCGATGAGCAGCTGGGTAGCACCTTGGGTGTCGTGCGACACCTTGAGGAGCTTGTCGAAGCCTGCGGCCTTCGCATCAAGGATGGCCTGGGTGCCCTCGGCCTCGGCCACGAGTTTGGCGCGAATACCGGCCGCCTCGCCCTCGGCCAAGCGACGCAGACCTTCGCCCTCGGCGTTCTTCTGGCTGATGTAGGCGGCCGACTCACCCTCCTGGATGATGCGCGCCTGGGCGGCGGTAGCCTCGGAGTCGATGCGCATGCGCTCCTTTTGGATCTCGGCCTTCACGATCTGGTCGGCCTGCTGCTGGGCTTTCTCACGGTCGGCGCGGGCCAATTCGGCCTCCTGCTGCGCCTTGTATCCCTCCTGCAAGGCACGGGCCTCCGCCACCTTCTGGGCGGCCTCGACGCGACGCTTGGCCTCGGCCTGCTCGGAGGCCAGATCGGCGTCGGAACGGGCAATCACCATCTGCGCGGTGTTCTGGCCCTTGCGCGCCTCGGCCTGAGCGCCGGCCACGCGGATCGCCTGGTCGCGTTCGGCCTCGGCACGGCCAATGGCGCCGCGCTGGTTCTCCTGGGCCACCTTGATCTGAGCGTCGTTGATGGCCTTGGCGGCGGCCTCCTTGCCGAGGGCATCGATGTAGCCGGAGAGATCTTTGATGTCGCGGATGTTCCCGTTGATCATCCGCAGGCCCACCTTGTGCAGCTCACCCTCGACGCCCTTGGTGATGGCGGCGATGAGCTTCTCACGGTCATTGTTGATCTCCTCGATGGTCATTGAGGCGAAGACGACGCGCATCTGGCCCATGATGATCTCGGAAGCGAGTTGCTGCACCTCGTCGAGCGAACGACCGAGCAGACGCGTGGCGGCGTTCTGCATCACCTCGGGCTCGGTGGAGATGCCGATGGTGAAGGAGGCCGGGGCGTCGATGCGGATGTTCTGGCTCGAAAGGGCACCCTTGAGCTCGATCTCGATGTTGATCGGCGTGAGCTCGAGGTATGCGTAACTCTGGAAGAGCGGGATGACAAAAGTGGAGCCGCCGTGGTAGCACTTCGAAGACAAGCCGTTGCCCAGCTTGCCGAAGACCACCAGGATACGGTCCGGCGGACACATGCGATAACGCGAGATCAGCGTCATCGCCACGATGAGGAAGAAGACGACGACAAACGCTAGCAGGAGGATATGGACGATTTCCATTGTCGGAGGGAGTCGGTGACAGAATGCGGGGTGGGAAAGCGGGCGGGCTTAGGCGAGCGGCTCGACGAGCACGGTGCGGCCATCCACGACGGAGAGGACCTTGACCTTGTCGCCACTGGGGATGGGACGATCGGCGTTGCAGAGCGCGAGGTAGGTTTCCTGGCGCCCCCGAAAGTTGACCACCACCTGTCCGCCCGAGGCCTTGGCAGCGGGGAGCGTCACGTAGACGGTGCCAACCGCCCCGACCGTGTCGGCGATGCGCGCAGTGCCGTCGCTGCGCATGGCGAGGATGGCGCGAAACATGAAGACAATCACCGCCATGATCGCGGTGCCGGCGACCATCGCGCAGACAAGGGCGACGACGAGAACCTGCCCGCTATCGAGCGCGAAACCGCCAGCCCAGCCAAAGCCGAGGAAGAAACCGGTGAGCGTCTTTACCGAGAAGACCCCTCCTGCGTCGCCATCATGGCCATCGGCGCCTCCGAGGGAGTCGACAGCGTCGTCGTGATCCATCCCAAAAAGGGAAAGGACCATCAACAGCAGAGATACGAGCCCGGCCACCAGGCCGATCCCGTAGAAGAACTGTTTGGCAAGGGAAAGCTCGGTCCACCAGCCGTTGAAAAGTTCGATGAAGGCTAAGGTCGTCATGGGGAATCCTCCGCAAGCACCATCGCAGATAACGGGGCTGCAGGGTATTACAATCCAGATTACCCGTTTCGTTTCGTGCGCGGCACGCTCCGATGTGCCACCAATCCGAAACAGCCCACCGACCGCCGCTCCGGCGTGATGAGCGGCGCCCAGTGGATGCAGACACGCGTTCGACAACGACTCCAACGGCACCACCGGCAGGTGGCGCTGACGACTGCGCCCTGCGCGAGGATCGCGGGCCCGCGGCGCGAGCCAAACACCGCGCCTCCTTCGCCGTGCCGCGCTGGCCGCCCTTGCTGCGGGAGCGCGGTGGGAGGCCGTGGTAACAGTCAAACACGCAGGCGATCATAGATATTCATACGGCGCACAACTTGGCGTTGTAACCCCGGCGAGACCGTATCTAAATCCTCCGAGACCCTCATTCCCTGCCGAACATGCCGCGTTTGCCCCATCGTCTTGCCTTTCTCTCCCTGATGGCCTTCCAACTCCTGCCCCTCGGTCACGCCCAGGAGAGCACCATTGAGTGCCGGGACGGGTCCTTAGTGATCGGAGCCCTCGAGCCGGGCCCGGACAAGGTCAATTTCCGATCAAGATCGGGGGGCTCGTTGAGGCTGGATCCCTCGCTGGTGTGGGAAATGTCCGACGCCCGCGCCGAGGTCGAATTTGTCAATCGTGAGCGCTTCAACGGCATGCTCGCGGTACACGAGGGCGTGTGGACCCTGCGCAGCGCCACCTTTGGTACGCTCACCCTTACGCCCGACGAGATTGTGGCGGTGCGGTGCGCACGCGAGACGCTGGCGACCCGCCAGCTGGTCTCGCCAACCCCGCACTCGCTTGCCTCGATAGGTCTCGCCGAGCCCGGCCGCGCCATCGCCGATCATGACGCAATCGTGGGAGGGGCCGGCGAGACCCGAGCTCCCGGGGCTGGCGGCACGGCTCCGGCGCAGGCGGCCTCGGACGCTGACAACAAGGGAGTCCGTGACGAGGACAACCGTACCCTCAGCGTCGCCATGCGCGCATACGGTTCGATTCTGCCCAAGGGCGACTATCAAGTTTCCACGGACAGTTTTTATGGATGCAACAAGGAGGCGCTCACCGAACAAACCCAGCGGATCTTCCAGGAAACCGTATCGGTAACCCGCGGCCTGGGCGGCGGGATGGATGCTGGCGTCTCGGTTCCGGTCTGCTACCGCACCTACTCCTACGGCGCGTACGACCCCCAGACCATGACCTACCAGACTATCAGCACCGATCGCGCCGGACTCGGCGACGTGCGCGGCTCCCTTCGCTATGGCTTGCACGCGCAGACGGCCGTTTGGCCGGAGATCACCGCGGGCGTCACCGTGCAGGCCCCGACTGGTGTCGCGAACGAACTCGCACTGGGCTCCGGCACGTGGGGCGTGAGCCCGAGCCTGACGGCGATCAAGACGACCGACCCAGTCGCCTTCTTCGGCACCCTTTCTTATGGCCACAATTGGAAGGGTCGTGACTCAGTGGACCGGATGCGGACGGATTCGATGAACTGGAGCTTGGGGGTCGCGTTTTCCGCCAACTATGAAGTGAGCCTCGGCGCGTCGCTGAACGGCACGTGGTACCAGCAACGGGCTCTTTCAACCTCGGACCTGTCCACGGAGGAGGAAGTGCAATTGCGCTACTGGAGCACGATCAAGGTCACCAAGGACTGGTGGGCGGAGTTGTACATGACCCAGCAGGTGGTCGGTCCCGGAGATGGAGTTGGCGCGGGGCTGCAACTGATCTGGCGGAAATGAGACTGCCGCCGAGACGAATTCCTCTGCTGCTGGCCGTAGCCGTCTTCCTGACGACTTGGTCGGCCGCTGTGGCGGGGGCCAGAAGTGCCGGCGCTGTCCGTCCGTGGGTGGCGCTGCGCGACAGCGGGATCGTCAAGCAACGGCTGGAGTTTTCCTGCGGCATGGCGTCGTTGGCCACAGTGCTCAATCGCTCGTATGGCCAGTCGCTGGGTGAACCAGAGCTTATTACCGGCTTTCTGGCGAAGCAGCCGGCCGAGCGGAAGAAACGCATTGAGACAGTGGGATTCTCGCTGCGCGATCTGCAGCAGGCGGCCGCCATGCAAAAGGTCATCTGCAAAGGCTACCAAATGACACTGCAGGGTCTGCGTGATGCCAAGGGGCCGGTTCTGCTGCACTTGGTGATCAAAGGACAGCGGCATTTCTGTGTCCTGGGCTCCATCGGGGAGCGGGAGATACTGCTGCTCGATCCCGCTCGCGGGCGTGTACGCCTTCCCCTGGACCGCTTCCTCAAGGAGTGGACGGGGTACTGCCTCGTATTCGCGAAGTGACCGGGCACGCGGAGGCCCGAGTCGAAGCACAAAAAAGGGAGGCGTCTTCACGCCTCCCTGGAAGAAACTGTTCAGCTAATCACATGCGGAAGCTGTAGAGAATGCCACCAAGGGGGCCGCCACGATAATAAACGGTCCCGTAGGTGTGGCGGCCGCCGCCTTCCGGATACTCGTAGACGGTGTCGTGGTAGTTTGAGCCGTCCCAATCGATGAAGATCAGGACGTACTCGCCGGTAACCTGATCCATCTGGCTGTCGGTGAGAGCGACGGCATCCTGGTTGCCGCCGAATGCGAGGGAGCCGGCGAGAAGAGCTGCGCCGGCGAACATTGCTTTGAGGTATTTCATTGTAGCTACGGTGTTGTGTTTAGCCGCGTGTCTAGGGGGGCTGTACAGCGGTGCCCCAGCTGGAAGCCGGGACGACTAATGGGATAGCAGATACAGACCGCGCGCAACTGAAACCGAAATACATTCTGTGCTAACTTTGCTACGATGTCGGGCGCGGGGCCGCCTGGAGTGTCCGGGATGCATCGCGTGGCCGGTATCCGTCCAATGGCGAGAACGCTGTCGGGCGAAACCTGTGCCAGCGGGCACTCGCACTCGGGCAATACGCTGCCAGCGGTGCCTCTCTTTGGTCGGAGCCCCAGATCAACCACCGTGGTTCGCCAGCGCCGCCACCACCGAGGTACAGCGATGGAGAAGGCCACGCAGGGTCACCGCTCAGCAGCACCCTTCGTCAAGCCCATTTCATTTTTGTAGGTTCTTCGGCTGCCAGCCAGAAGGCCGAGTGGGCAACAACGGCGACAGGGCTTCGCCCCCCCCGATTTGGGATTGCCGGCCGGAGAACGGGCGCTGACATTTGCCGAGTCGCAAACCGCTAGCCCCGCGGCAGGGCGCCCATCCATGTTTCAGGTCACGTTTTCCGATCAGAGCGTCAAAGAGCTGAACAAGCTCGATCAGCTGGCCCAGCTCGAGGTGATCGAGCCGCTCAGCAGCCTAACGGCCGCGCAATTGGCGCAGCCGCGCGAGCCGCTGGGCGTGTTCAATCGTGAGGGACGCACCTTCTACCGCCTCCGCTCCGGGGACTTTCGCTTCTATTTCGAGCGAAAGGAGGATACGCTGCACGTGCAGTGGATTCTGCATCGCAACTCCCTCGAGGATTTTCTTTTTCGCACAAAGCTCCCGGTGAGCGATCAACAACTGGTTGAGCAGCACTCGAAGTTCTGGAAATACCTCGAGAGTCTCACCAAGTAACCCCCGCGCCCCCCTGCCCCATGTCGGATCTCAAGTCGCGCGAGAACCCCTATAACGTTACCCAGGCCAGCCGGATCTATTTCCTGCCAAACCTGATGACGGCGGGCAATCTGCTTTGCGGTTTCGGCGCAGTGATCAAATGCATCCAAGCCCGACTGCTTTCCGACGGTGGCGCTTATGCTCAAGCACATCCAGGTCACGAGCCACGGGACTACTACATCTACGCGGTCTGGTTGATTCTTGCAGCAGTGCTCTTCGACTCGCTTGACGGTCGTTTGGCCCGCATGGGAGGACGTACGTCGTTGTTCGGAGCGGAATTCGATTCCTTGGCGGATGTCGTCTCCTTCGGCATAGCACCGGCGTTGATGGTCTTCTTCCTCATTCTGGCTCCGCAAGAAGGCTACCAGTGGTTTCGTGAATTTGGGTGGTTTGTCGCTTTCATCTACCTTCTGTGCGCCGCGGTACGTTTGGCGCGCTTCAACGTGATCACCAATCCGCTGCTGCATCGCTCTGATCACGAATCGAACAAGGACTTCCTTGGTTTGCCGGTGCCGGCAGCCGCCGGAGCCGTGGCCTCGCTGGTGCTGTTGCTGTTGCACCTCGCCGACAACGAACGTTCGCTTCAAAAAACGACCTTTGCTCTGCCGCTGCTCCTGCTGCTCATTTCGATGCTAATGGTGAGCACCATCCGTTATCCCACGTTCAAGCAGGTAGACTGGCACACCAAAACCCGCCTTTGGACTTTCATCCTGTTGCTCATCATGGGGGTGATCGCCTGGAAACTGCAGGAAATCGCGTTTTTCGTCCTTTTCCTCGGCTACATCTGCTTTGGCATCGGTCGCCATGTACGCCGGATGGGCACTTCAAAAACGGGCCGGGTTCTTCGCAAAGAGCCTGTGAGCAAGTCACCGACAACTTCTCGGTAAACGCCCGGCCGCGCACAACCACCTCTTTCCAGACAATGCCGGCAAAGTTGCTCACAGCTCCAAGCGTCACCCCTCTCTCCTCTCAAAACAGCCTCTGCAATCGGGGAATCCGCGTTATTCACACCCCATAATAGTAATAATAATCTGTTGTTACTTCTTCTCCCTTTCCACTCTCTTGTCAGCAACCACCCCTAATCACCCGGCCCGACGCGCATGAAATTCAAGATCAACCGCGACCACTTCAGCAACGGCCTTGCCCAGGTGCTCAACGTCGTGGGCTCCAAAGCCACGATGCCCATCCTCAGCAATGTGCTGATCGAGGCGGACAAGGACCACATCTCCCTCGCCACGACCAATCTCGACCTTGGGATTCGCTGCAAAATCAAAGCTGAGGTTAAGGACCCCGGAGCCCTCACCTTGCCCGTGAAGCGTCTCGCCACCATCGTGCGTGAGCTGCCCAATGTCGATGTCACCATCGAGACGACACCGAATCACCAGGCCAAAGTCACCTCCGGCGGCTCGGTCTTCAAGATCATGGGCATGGGCAAGGAAGAGTTCCCACCGATGCCGGAGTTTGCCGATGAGAAATCGGTGGCCCTGGAGCAGGAGGAGTTGGCGACGATGCTCAAGAGCGTGTCCTATGCGCAGTCTTCCGATGAGACGCGTTACATCCTCAATGGCGTTTATTTCAATTTCCGCGACGAAAAGCTCACCTTGGTGGCCACTGATGGGCGCCGCTTGGCTTTGACTAGTAAGGATCTTGCTGCTCCTGAAGGCACGGGCAGCATCATCCTGCCGGCGAAGACGGTCAGTGAGTTAGTCCGCTTGCTCGATAAGGGGACCAAGGTTCGTCTCGCCCTGTCCGAGAAACGTTCTGCGTTTCAAATTGGTACCGACAAAGTGGGAGACAATGGGCTGGTCGACAGCATCTACCTCTTCTCAAAGGTGGTGGATGGCAACTACCCGAATTTTAATCAGGTGGTTCCGAAGGAAACCCATCAGCGCATCAAATTGGAGCGTGAGCTGTTTTTGCAGTGCATCCATCGTGCGGCGTTGGTCACCAGCGAGAAGTCCAATTCGGTGAAGCTCAAATTGAGCAGCAATCTGCTCGAGATTTCTGCTTCAAGTCCCGAAGTAGGTGAATCTCATGAGTCGATGGCTATCGAATACAGTGGTCCGGAGCTGCAAGTGGCTTTTAATCCCCAGTTCATGATGGATCCGCTGCGAGCGTTGAACAAGGACCAGGTCTTTTTCGAGCTTAAGGACGAAGTGAGTCCGGGTGTTTTCAAAACTCTGGAGAACTTCCTCTGCGTAATCATGCCTGTGCGCTTGAGCTGAGGGCGTTTCGTTTTCTTTCTGCGCCGCCGGAGGTGTTCCGGCGGCGTTTTTGTCTTTAGGAGAGGCGATCGAGCCTCTGGCCCTTGGGAAAGGGCAACTCGTATCGAACTACTGCCATGGTTGATGACAGCGGATCGGGTGGTCTTCACCCCGGACAAGTAACTGCGTTACGAACGAGCGTCTGAACCGCACCGACTCAGCTGATTACCGACAGTTCATGCCAATCAACAGGTCTAGAAACCGAGTGGGTTCAAAGAAGTCATTTCGGCAGCGCAAGGATGCGGGTGAGCTGCTTGAGGCTGTGATGAAGCTCGTCGATGTCCTCGACAAACGCTTTTTGCTCAGCTGCTGCTGCGGTAACCATAACGCAAAGATTGGTGGCAAGGGCTTGCTCCAAGGTACCGGTGGCTAGTTGAGCGACCAGTTGACTGGCGAGTGTGCCCATAGCGTCTACCTGAGTACGATGAACCCGACGACGGAGACGGTCGGTTTTGATCTGGGCATGTTCCAACATGCCAAGTGCTTGAGTGAAAACCCCGGCGGCGAATTCAGCAACGGCCGCTCGTTGAGAAGCTCTCAGTAGCTCCTGTTGCGCCTGTTGCAGACGTTGTTCGGCAATCTTGCGCGCGGTGATATCACGAGAGATTCCGAAAGTGCCAACGGTCTTGCCGGCGGCATCGCGAAGAGGAAGCTTGGTACTCGAAGCCCAGGTGATGCGCCCATCCGGCCAAGTCTCCTTCTCGACCTGATCGATCACCGGTTCACCGGTCTCCATGATCTGCCTCTCGTCGGCAAGTGCCTGCGCGGCATGCTCTTGGGTGAAGAAATCATGGTCGCGCTTCCCGTAGGCTTCCTGCGGATCCGCCAGCCCGAGCAGGCGAGCCAGCCCGCGGCTAATCATCACAAACCGGCTTTCAAGATCTTTGAAGTAGATCGCATCCGGGGAGCCTTCCAACAACGATCGCAGCAGATCCACCGAGGACAGGGGCAAACCCGGAGCAGATTTCACTCGCGAGCCGGGCACAGGAGGGGTTTCAGGCGACATATTGGAACACACCAGATTGGCGCAGGGGGCACAGGAGCACTCTATGATACTTCGGCCAAAGCTGCCACCACTTGAGCCATCCAGACCTCAGCCACAGCCTCCTGGGTTGAGTTTAGGCTGTGTGTAAGGGCGAGACCGGTAGGCTAGCCCCGAAAACCTCAACAAACAGCACAGCGTCGCCACAAAGGTGTTCCCATGAAGGGCAGGATTTAACTAACGGGCGGATTGCTGCACTTCGGCCAGAACTGCTTCAAGGTCTACCTTTCGGCATTCTTCTACCAAAGCCTTGTCTTCCAACAAGCCCGCCAGCTTAGGATCGTCGAGCAACGCATAGTACTGCCGCTCGCGAAGCAGCCGCTGGATCTCCGGATCCTGGGCAACGGCCTTTAGCTGCGGCAGATTCGTGAGCCGGGCGATGGAGGGATGGGTGCGGAGATGCTCCAGAAGCACCGGGTCACTGGTGACTTTCGCGAGGTTGCCGAAAACCTTGGCTACACGCTCCTCGGCGGGGTTTACCTGCTGGACGATGGTGGCGAGGGGCGAAGCGTCGATCTGCTGGTTGAGCTGCTGGTAGGCATTTCGCGGGGTGTTTGCGGCGGGAACCGACTCGGCTGCTTCCGCCTTCTGGGTTTCGCCGGTTGCTTGGGCGAGTTCCTGGTCCACCCGACCCAGCAGGTGTAACCCTGTTAGCACCAACACCACAAGCGTACAGCCCCAGAGCCCGCCCAGCACCGCGCCGCCGAGCTTCTCCCACGGCTCCATTCGCGGTAGCTTCTGCGCCTCGCGCCCCAGCTCGCGACGGCTCAGCAGCCACGACGCGACGCCGGAAAGCACAATGAAGACCACCAGCCCGGCGGCCAGCGGAGCGGCGATCGGCATCAAGGCCCGCGGGATGAAGCCGGCCCGCTGCACCAGGGGCAGGAGCGACGCGCCCAGCGGGATCGCTGCCAATCCGGCCAGCAGCAGAGCGCCGATTAGGGCGAGGATCCGCAAGATACCGCGCCGGTATCCGATGAAGATGAACAACAACACCGCGGCGAGGCTGATCCAGATGACGGTCATGGGTGTAAGCTCTGCAGGAAGGGGTGGCGAAGCGTGCGGCGCTCCGTTGCCCGGGAGCTTCGTTCTCAGCTGGCGGCTACGCGAGCCGATTTGACCGCGCTGCGCCGGGAGGCTCCGGTGTTCCAAGAGCGTAAATCCCCGCCCAGGCCGGGGCCCGCGTTGACCCTTCTGGACCCCTTGTCTCAGTGGCGCCATGTCCATGCGCCGTTTCCCGTGGCCTTTCCTCCGGGTGGCCTTTGCTCCCGGGATCCTCTCCTCCTTCGCGTACCTCGCCTCTGCCGTGCCGACGATCAACAGCCAGCCGCGCGAGGATACCTTCTTCCCGGGACAGGTTGCGGGTTTCCGAGTAGTGGCCTCCGGCACCGGGCAGGTGACCTACCAGTGGTATCGAGATAACCAGCCGATTGCCGGGGCCATCAAGGACCGGCACTACACCGCCGCCGTTCATGGCGCGGACGCCGGGTCCGCCTACAAGGTCGTAGTCACGGACGACACCGGCACCGTCACCTCGGCGGCGGGCCACATCCGGATGAGCGCCTATCGCGCCGCCGAGGCACTTCCGCTTCCCGATACAGCCACCGCGCGCTACCACCTCGATGCGGTGAGTGGCAGCGATGCCTCCGGCGACGGCTCCGCGGCCAAGCCGTACCAGACTTTCGCGCGAGTCCGCCCGCTTCTGCGCGGCGGGGAAGTCGTCGTCTTCGCCGCTGGCGATTACGGGAACCTCAGCTTCAACTACACCGGCGGTGAAATCACGACGCCGTATACCGATTGGGTCACACTCATGGCGGCGCCGGGAGCGACCCCGCGGATCGGGCAGTTCTATGCCCACGGCAACTGGAACAACTCGCGCGTGGTCTACAACGGCAACTTCGAGTTTCGCCTCCGACTGCACGGGTTTCTGATCACCGACGGCGTGCGGATCGCCGACGGCGACCTGATTCGAATCGAACGCTGCGCGATCCGGCGGATCGGACCGTGGAGCGGCTCGGAGGCCGATATCGGAAAGGCGGCCGTCAGCGTGCGGGCGGGGCGCTCGATCACCGTGGAGGACTGCGACATCACCGAGACGGCTGTGGGCATCGGGGCGCGCGGCAACGATTTGGTTTTCCGCCGCAACCATATCCACGAGATTTGCCACGACGGCGTCCAGCTCACCGGTTGCGATCAGGTGCTGGTGGAGGGCAATCGCATCCATAATCTTGATGACGGGGAGGACGACATCGCCCCGCCGGTGTGGAACCGGCACTGCGACGGACTGCATCTGTATCCGGAGGCCGACGCTGCACCGGTGGATGCGAACGTCGGCGTGACCATCCGCGGCAACACGATCTTCCACTGCGAAGCGATGGGCATCATGTTCCAGAACCGCGAGACCAAGATCCATGTCAGTCGCGACTTTGTGGTGGAGAACAATGTTTTCGGTCCGAGCGGCGGCTTTTCGATCCACTTCAAGGACTACTGCCACAGCTTCGTCTTTCGGCACAACTCGATGCTCCATGTCGAGAACGACTCGTTCGTGGGGCGCTACCGCACGCTCGCGTGCGCCAGCTCTGCCGTGGGGCTGCCCACCTACGCGGCCTCGTCGGGCGTCCAGATCTACAACAACATCTTCCACGGGCAGGATACGAACTGGGGCTGG
Source organism: Opitutaceae bacterium (assembly GCA_016711225.1). Taxonomy (GTDB): domain Bacteria; phylum Verrucomicrobiota; class Verrucomicrobiia; order Opitutales; family Opitutaceae; genus CAJCBL01. Next base: position 97,410 of record JADJTK010000019.1, on the reverse strand, counting down.
ATCAATCCGCTCCACGCGGAACGTTTCGACCACAATCTCTACCATCGCTGGGATGCCGCCCTGGCCCAAGGCGAGGCGGCGATCGTCACCGGGCAGGACCCGTTTGCCGACGCTGCCAGCTTTGATGGCCGACTCGTCTCCGGCAGCGCCGCCATTGATAACGGTTCGGCAGTTGATCCGATCGGGATCGATCTGCGGGGAGCCGCTCGCGATGCCCGGCCCGACATCGGAGCCCACGAGTTCGTACCCACGAGCCCCTACGCCGCTTGGGCCGCCGCAGCCGGGCTGACCGGGGCCGAGGCGCTGCTCTCCGCCGACCCGGATGGCGACGGCCTCTCTAATCTTCTCGAGTACGCATTAGGCGGGAGTCCGCTTCTGCCTTCGATCGCGCCCACCCCTTCCGTGATCTTCAGCGACGGTGCCGGCGCGTTTTCGCATCGGCGCAACAAGACCGCCGCGGTCACGTTCGCCTACGAGACCTCCACTGATCTCTCCACGTGGGCGCCGCTTGTGGTCACGCCGAGCGTCGTTACCGGCGATGTCGATGGTGATGGGAAGGTGGAGTTGCTTCGGGTGCTCGCGCCGATTTCTGCCGGCGAAACGCGGAAGTTCGTCCGCCTTGTTGTGACGACTGCCCCGTAAGTCTCGCCGCCCGCCGGTTTGTCGCGAAACGGTAAACCGGGCCGGCGGCGGCCCCGAGGCGTTGCCGCTCGGCGCCGGCCGGGGCAGGATTCACCGCATGGCTTCATCCCTGCGCTGTGGACTTTTGATCGGGCTTTTAGGTACGGCCGCGATGGCTGCTCCCACCATCACCCGCCAACCCGTCGCCGATACCTTGGTCCCGGGGCAAATCGGTGCCTTCTCGGTGGTCGCGACCGGGACGGCTCCATTGAGCTACCAGTGGTTCAAGAACGACGTCCTGCTAACCACCGCCATCGGGGCCACCACCGCCACGGTCTACCTGCCCGACGCGGTCGCAGCCGACAATGGCGCGATGATCAAGGTGCGCGTTACCGACAGCACTGGCACGACCGAGTCTGCCGCGGCCCGTCTCACGGTGAGCCCGCTTGCTTCGCGGGACGAACTGCCGATTCCCGATCCCTCCACCGCGCGCTACCACCTTGATGCGGTGATCGGCAATGACGCGACCGGCGACGGGAGCGTCGCGAGACCCTACAAGACCGTGGCCAAGGTTCGCCCGTTGCTGCGTGGCGGCGAGGTAGTGCTCCTGCATAACGGTACCTACGACGCCCTCTCGATCGATGCCACCGTCGGCGGCAATCTGGCCGCGCCCTACACCGACTGGGTTACGTTCATGGCCGCGCCCGGCGCGACACCGGTCGTCGCCAAGGTCAACTTTCACGGCTATTGGGGAGGGCCGGAAACGTGGAACGGCAATCTCGACCTGCGCGTGCGGGTTATCGGCCTGACCATCGCCGATGGCGTGGGTATCGCTTCGGTCAATCTGGTGCGGTTGGAGAATTGTGTCATCAATCGCGTCGGCCCCACCACGGGCTCGGTCGCGGCCATGAGCCGGAACGGCGTCGCCATCCGCCGCGCCCGCTCGGTCACGATCCAGGACTGCGAGATCACCCAGGTGGCCGTCGGTATTGTGATGCGCGGCAACGACCTCACCATCCGGCGCTGCCACATCCACCACAACTCGCTCGACGGGATGAACCCCACCGGCTGCGACACCGTCCTGATCGAGGGCAACCGCATCCACGATCTGGACGACGGGATCGACGACGGTGTGGCCGACTGGGGCGCCCACGTCGACGGGATCCAGTGCTTCATGGAGACAGACGGCCATCCCTTCGACGCCAACCGCCACCTCATCATCCGGGCCAACCGCATCTACCACATCGAGTCGATGGGTCTGATGCTCCAGAACCGCAACGACGCGCAGTACCCAACGAATCCAAACGTCTACATTTCCGAGGACTGGCTGCTCGAGAACAACGTCTTCGGCCCCACCTCGGGCTTCATGATCCACGGGAAGTTCTACTGCAAAGGCTTCGTGTTCCGCCACAACTCCGTCGTCTACGTCGAGAACGACCAGTTTCAGGTGCAGGAGCGGGTCGTGACCCCCACCCACTACGACGTCTCGTTGCCCACCTACGCGTTGTCCACCGGGGTCGAGATCTACAACAACATCTTCCCCGGGCTCGACCGGGCTTGGAGCACGATCGAGGGCGCGTACGCCGTACGCTACGACCACAATCTCTTCTATCACGCCGTCCCGAACGTGCCCCAGCCCAAGGGCCAGGACCCGATCATCACCACCCTGGTGCCCTACTCCAATCCCGCCGCATTCGACGCTGTGCTGCTGGCCGACTGCCCCGGGATCAATGCCGGTTCGACCCTTAACTCGTCGATCGCTGATCTCTACGGCACGCCGCGCGACAGCCAGCCCGACATCGGCGCCTATGAGTTTGTCCCCTCCGAATCCTACGCCGCCTGGGCCGCCGCGGCCGGCCTCACCGGTGACCAAGCCTTGGCGACGGCTGATCCCGACGACGATGGGTTGGCCAATATCCTTGAGTACGGGTTTCGCACCGGGCCGCTTGTGCCGTCCGCCATGCAGGCGCCCACGCTTGCGCTCGATGGAGCCACCAACTCGCTGGTGCTCACCCACCGTCGCAGCAAGACGGCTAACCTCGTTTGGGCCTATGAGGTCTCATCCGACCTCGCCACATGGGCACCGACTGCGCTTGCCTCCGCCGTTACCAACCTCGACGTCGATGGTGATGGAAAAGTGGAGTTGGTCCACGCGCTCCTGCCGCTGTCTGCCGGAGACACACGGAGATTTGTCCGTCTCGCGGTGCGCGCCCCCTGAGCGCCGGCCCTGTCCTCCTGCTTCGGCAGCAGCCGAGGAGTTCCTCTCTACCATGACATCCTCTCCTTCCCGCTTGTTTATTGCCTTGTGGCGCTGCGTCTCGTGCCTGATTGGCCGGTCTTGCTCTCAGGTCTCCTTGGTCGGCATGTTGCTCACGCCGGCCGTGTTCGCGGCCGCGCCGGTGATCACCTCGCCGTTGACGGCCAGTGGCCATAAGGGGGTGCCCTTTAGCTACCAGATTGCTGCGAGCGGCAATCCTACGAAGTTTGGTTCCACCTTGATGGCCGGAGGGCTGGGGGTCGGATTTCTCAGCGGAACCGTCTCCGGCGTGCCCACGAGCGAGGGCACCTTCAGCGGGGAAATTACCGCGACCAATGCCGACGGCACCGGCTCGGCCTCCCTTGTGATCACGATCGGCCCTCCTTTGGCGGCGCAGCCGGTGATCACTTCCCCCTCGACGGCGTTGGCGGTGTTAGGCCGGCCGTTCAGTTACCAGATTTCGGCGACCAACAATCCGACGAGTTTCTCCTCGAGCTTCGGAAGCGAAGGCTTATCGGTCGATCCGGTCACCGGTGTGCTCTCGGGTACTCCACCGGCGCGCCCGCTTGGTGGCCGGGTCCATCTCGGCCACCAACCCTGTGGGGACTGGATTCGGCGACTTGGCGATCACGTTCACTGCCGCAGCGCAGGCGCCGGTGATCACCTCGCCGCTCACCGCCACGGCGACTGCCGGCCAGCCCTTCACCTATCGGATCACCGCGAGTAACGCGCCCGATCGTTTCGCTGTCGAGGGCGACGTGCCGGGACTGGGGATCGTGTTTGCGACCGGAGTCATTTCCGGCACGTGCGTGGAAATCGGTGTGTATCCGCTCACGATCTCCGCGACCAACGCCGCGGGCACCGGCGAGGCCACCCTCGTGCTCACGGTGGAACCGGCGCCGATCCCGAAGCCTGTCATCACTTCGCCGAGCGCAGCGACAACCATCGCCGGGCGGACGTTTCGCTATCAGATCACCGCGGACCACGGTCCCACTTGGTTCGGGGCCGACGACCTGCCCTACGGCCTCGTCTTCGACCCGATCATCGGGGTGATCTCCGGCCGACCGTGGTACTATGGTGACTACACGATTCCGCTCCGGGCCAGCAACCTCGGCGGCACCGGCCTGGGATCCCTCGCGCTCAGTGTCGTGGTGACAGCGGACACCTACATCGCCTGGGCCTGGGCGCGCGACCTTACCGGGCCCGGTTCCGCCGAGGGCGACGACCGCGATCAGGACGGCTTGATCAACCTGCTCGAATTCGCGCTCGCCACCGATCCGTTCCGGTCTTCCTCGCTGCAAGCTCCGCAAGGTGGGTTTGATCCCGGCAGCCGCTCGCTTCTGCTGACGCACCGCCGCACGCGTACCGCGCAGGTTGTTTGGACCTATGAAACGTCGTCCGATCTTGTCACCTGGTCCGTCTGCGCACCGACCATCACGGTTCTGCTGTCCGATGCCGATGGTGATGGGAGCGCCGAGGTGGTTCGCGCGGCGCTTCCCGTTGCCGCGGCTGAAGGACGCCGCTTCTTGCGCGTCTCGGTCTCGGAACCTTGAGCTCCTTGGGCCCATTTCTCGAAGTGGTATACGATCTTTCAACTCGTGAACACCCAGCGCGGTTGTTCCTTGTGGCGTTCTCGAGCATGCCTACGTCGCTCCCCGGTCGCGCTCACCGATTGTCGCCGCGAGACCGCCGTGGTGAGCTTCGGTGGTGAAGTCTCCGGCTATCTCGTCGAGTGGGCTCCGATGGTGTTGCCACCCAGGCGAAGGCTCCCGATGTGGATTGTGATGACCAAGGCGAACTCTTGCGCGCGCTGCTGCCGCTGAGTGCCGGCGACACGAGGAAGTTCCTGCGGCTTTCCGTTACGATATCCGCGCCGTGAGGGCTCGGTGGCGTTCGGCGCCACTCTCTTCCCCGCCGATCGCGTGGCAAACGGGCCGAACAACCTACGCCGCCAGTTCGTCCAAAACACCGACGCCAATTCGGCCCGGTGCAAATGCGGTCACAGAGGACACGAAAGGGGCGGAGAACACAGAGCGAGCCGGGTGAGTGGCTCAGGCGTCCCTGCCTGCGTTTCGGCCGTGGTGACGATCGCCAGAACGGCGTCTGCCCGTAGGCCAATGCGATGAGGTGGCCTGTCAGCCTGGAGGGCGAACCTCCGCCTGAGCCGCCGCCTACGTCGTGGCCTGCTCCTTTAGGACGGGCCGGAAGACTCCGCACAGGCCGGTTGCCCCGTAGCGGGGCTCGCAAGTCACGGCTGCGGCACGGAGTGCCGCCCGGGACGGGAAGAAACGGAGGCTGTTTCCTAGGAGAGTTTGATCCGGCCCGAGCCTCCGCCGTGAACAGCGCAGCCGTTCAGCCATTTCGCCCCTGAAGCCTTCCGCCACGCCTGTGGACACTTTGTCAGCACTTTCTTCATGCCCCCTTTTGCCCCCGGCATGCTTCCGCTCCTGCAACCGGGGTGATCGCAGCGCGCACAAAAGCTACGATGATCGCGGCCACCTCTTCGGACGGCAACGTGGTAAACAGCCCGAAAAACCTACGACGTCAGTTCGGCCCGGCAGATCTAGCTTCGAGCTTTTGACACGACAGGATCATCTTCTCAAGATTCCGTTTTACGTCGCGATTCTCAACTTCACTAACATAGTCATACATCAGCCTTCCGACCTCCATTATATCACCGGTTGTACATCCTGGTCGACCTTGATCGAATGACGCACGCATGTAGCCGAAATTCTTAGAGGAGAGCGCCACCGACACATACAAATTCGATCCGACTGCACCAGACTGCAGATATCGTGCCCGACTAAACGCAGCAACCCAGGCACTATATATATGGCGCGCAAGCTGATTATCGACATCTCTCCTTCTCGTACTCTCTCTAATTCGCTCGTTTAGCTGTGCACCATTGCGGACAACCCCATCATGCAACGCGAACAAAACGAGTTCGAATGAATCGATGGCTTTCGGAACCAAGCAAACGTAAAAGCTCTGATTGGGCTTACCCAAGACATTCTGCACACAGAACCCGAAACACTGCCCCATCCAAGCTCGCTGGGTCATCGATTGCACACTCCTTAGAATCGACAGGGAACGAGGCCAAAGCCTCCGTGACATCCCCCAGCGCCTCCCCTCGCCCTCCCTGCGCGCCAAGCCATACACATAGGGCAACAGATAAATGAGCTACCTTCATAATATGTTTATTTCGCAATTACACGTAATAGGCTGATTAATCCTGCAACAGCATCCGAGTTCGGAAGCCTTTCACCACAACTCAGGTTCACAATTTCATAACCGCTCGCATCATACTTATACAACGTACCATGTATGTTTGGGGCAAAAAGGGGCATGAATTGGTCTTTGATGATGAGTCGCCCCACCGCGTCGTCAATTTTCGGTTTCTCGGCTCCAGCATTCACCGCCGCACCGGCTGGCACACGCCGGGCGACCTGCCCATGCCGAGCGGGAGCATGCGGGCTCGCTGACGATCCTCATCTATTGTGATGAGGGCGCCTGCCTCCAATTCTTTGGCAAACTCGCGCGAGGCTCGGATGGCGAGCGGACCGAGCCGTTCCGGCGTGATGTCCGCAGATGCGTTCCACTTCTGGCGAAGGAGAAGTGATAACCCGAGTGGCCGTTCCTGGCCCACGGACTTCCGGATTGCGTCTGCGCGGCACAGGGGAGGACGCCGTGCAGAAAGCGCGTGCAAGCAGGCTGCCTACAATTCAACCGATAGTACTACCGCGGGCGTTCGTTGAGCGTCAGTCGCCGACCCCTCACTCCGCGCCGTCGGTGCCAAGGACAAAGCGCAGGTCGTCGAGACTCATCACCGTGGCGAGGTTCTCCTCCTGCACGATGCTGTTCGCTAGGTCCGACTTCGCCTGCTGGAGCTTGCGGATCTTCTCCTCGATCGTGCCACGGGCGAGCAACCGGTAGGCGATAACCTGCTCCTTTTGCCCGATACGGTGGGTGCGGTCGATGGCCTGCGCCTCCACGGCGGGATTCCACCAAGGGTCGAAGAGCACGACATAGCTGGCTGCCGTGAGGTTGAGCCCCGAGCCGGCCGCCTTCAGCGAGAGCAGGAACACCGATTCCCCCTCCGCTGACTGGAAACGGTCGACCAGCGCCTGCCGGTTTTCCGTCTGCCCGGTGAGCATCAAGTAGGCGATCTCCCGTGACCGCAGTTCCTCCGCCACCAGCTCCAGCAGCGAGACGAACTGCGAGAACACCAGCACGCGGTGTCCCTCTTCAATGAGCGGCACCAGGGTGTCCAGCAATGCGTCGAGCTTGGCCGAGCCGGTCTCGCCTGCGACCACGGGCGCTTCGTCCTCGTCGCCTTTCTTGTGGGTGGCGGCAGCCTTCTTGGCGGCAACGCGTTTGGACTTTTCCTCCTCGTAGCCGATCAGCCGCGGGTCGCAGCAGATCTGGCGCAGGCGCAGCAGCGACTGCAGGATGTTGAAGCGTTGCTTGTCGAATTCGCGGTCGCTCTTCACCCCGAGCAGCATGGCGCGGGTGCGCTTGAGCTCGGCGTCGTAGAGCCGGCGCTGAGGCCCCTCCAGATCGACAAAGAGATCCTCCTCGATGCGCGGCGGCAGCTCGGTGGCCACCTGCGACTTGGCGCGGCGCAGCATGAAATGCTTCACCCGTCGGGCGAGGCGGGCGCGCGCTCCGGCGGGTTCGGTCTTGTCGTTGAAGGTGCGCTTGAACGAGGCCTGGCTGCCGAGCAGCCCGGGCATGGCGAAGGCGAACAGGCTCCAGAGGTCGAGGGTGCGGTTCTCGATCGGTGTGCCAGTGAGAACGATACGGTGCGCGGAGCGCAGGTCGCGGGCCACGCGCGCGGTCTGCGACTGCGGATTCTTGATGTTCTGTCCTTCGTCGAGGATCACCGCGTCCCAGTTCTCCGCGCCCAGGGTTTTGGCGGCCAGCCGCAGTTGGGCGTAGTTTGCCACCACGAGGTTCACGCCCGCGGGTACCGCGCGCGAGGCGAAGGCCGCCACGGTGAGCGAGGGGGCGAAGCGCTTCGTCTCCAGTTCCCAGTTGGGCACCACGCTCTTGGGGCAGACGACGAGCGCGCGCAACGGCTTGGCGGCGCCGCGCTGGGCCGCGAGGTGCAGCAGCCAGGCGAGCAACTGCACGGTCTTGCCCAGGCCCATGTCGTCGGCGAGCACGCCGCCCAGGCCGTTGGCGGCGAGGTGGGCGAGAAAATGGAATCCTTCGCACTGGTACGGGCGTAGTTCGGCGATGAGGCCGGCGGGAACGGGCGGCGCGGCGATCGTGCGCAGCTGGGCGGCGCGTTCGCGCACCCGGGCGGCATGGGCCTCCGGCAGCAGCCCGGCGATGCGCTCGTCCGCGAGTTGCAGTGCGTGGAAACGCTGGTGCTCCGCCGGGCCTTCGAGCGCGGTGGCATCGAGCCCGAGCTCGGCCAGCCGGGCCGTCTCTGCGGGATCGAGCTCAAGCTGGAGGCGTTTCCAACCCTTGCCGGCGAGCTTCACGAAGCGGCCCTTGGCCTTGAGCAGGAGGCGGATCTCCTCGTCGGTGAGGGTCGTGTCTTCGGCGCGGACGGTGATTTCCAAGTCGAACCAGTCGATGCCTGAGCCGGTGTCATCGGCTTTGATCGACACTTCGAGGCGCGCCCGGCCGGCGGGCAGCGCCAGGCCGGCGAGCTCGGGGTCGCACTCGACCTCGACATTGAGCGAGCGCACGTGCTCGACCCAGTCGGCGAACTGCTCGGGGAAGGCTTTGGTCACCCGGCGTATCCAGGCTTCGCGGTAGGCGCCCCAGCGCAGCTCCATTTCCTCGAGCAGCGGCAGGGCGGCGTCGGCCGTGGTGAGGTCGAATTCGCGCAGGTGGTGTGGATCCTGCCGGGTGGCCGCGATCGGGCTCCAGCCTTCCTGGCGGTGCTCCGTGATCGGGCCCAGCAGGGGCGCGACCGCGACGAAGCGAACCTCCAGGAGGTCGAGCAGGCCCGGCTCGGCGAGGCCGTCGTCGGCCAGTGAGCACACGAAACGGGGGCGCAGGACCACGACCTCCACCTCCGGGAGATCGACGCCTTCCATGCGCACGCCGGCGCGATGCAGGCGTTTGGCGGCGGCGGGGCTGGCCAGCGCCTCTCGCGGAATGACCACCGCGCGGGGCTCGTGGCCGGGCAAGGGTGCGGGCAGTTCAAACACGGTGCGACCGGCCAGAGCGAGCTCCGGCCTTCCGGGCAGCCGCATCAGGCTGGCGGGCGCGGGTGCGCCGTCCGGTTGCACCAGGTCGATGACGATGTCGTCGGGCCGGTCAGAGAGCGGGCGGCCGAGCCAGCTCAGCAACACCCGCTCGGTGGTGAAGGCTTCGCCGTTGGCATCGACCAAGAGGTGGCGCAGCGCGGGATGCAGCAGCAGCCAGCGGATGAGGTCGAGGGTGCGCGGCTCGTCGAGTTTGAGCGTCTGCGGCTCGGTGCTGCTCCAGTATTGCTGGCGCGTGCGGGCGAGCTGGACCTCTTGCAGGAGGGCCAGGGTCGTGGGCTCGGCGCCGGCGGGATTGGTGGCCAGCACCGAGAACCAGTCGCGGGCGCGGGCGCCTTTGGCCGTCTGCCAGGGGGCGGCGGGAGTGTCGCGATACTCCCAGGTCAGGCGGGGCGCGGTGAGGCGCAGCCGCACCTCGCTGGGAAGTCCGGGCAGAGGCGGCGGGGCGGCGACCTGTCGGTCGTTGGCGAAGAGCTGTTCCCAGTGTTCCACCCGACGCTGGCGCTCGCGGGCGGCCACCCGGTCGCGCACCAGCGAGACGTCGGTGATTGGGCGCAGGAGGGGAGGGAGGTCGCGCCGGGTGCGTTCGGCGAAGAGCGCGAGGAACTGCCAAAATTCGAACGGCGAAGCCACGGGGTGGCTGCCATCCCACCAATCGGTGATGACGGGGTTGTAGCTGTTGGCGAAACCTTCGCGGCGGCTGCCAAGACCCAGTCGGACGAGGTCGTGCTCGTACACCGCGCACGTGAGGCGCTGCCGCAGCCAGAGCTGGGAGAGCTCACGAATGAAATTGATTTCCTTCTTCTCCAGGGTCCGGCCGTGGCGCTCCTCCAGCCGATCGATCAGCGCGTGCTCCTCGGCCACCAGCGCAGCGGAGGAGGGGGTGCTGGGCCCCGGGGCGGGCGCGGGGGCGAAAACGGTGGCGGAGTCGGGGATGGTCGCCGCTGTCGTGGTGCCGAGGGCCGCCATTGCGGCCGCAAAGGCATGCTTGCAGTCGCCGCCCACCGGGCAGGAGCAGTCGCTGATCCAGGTGCCGTCGGCCAGGCAGGTCCATTTCACCTCGTAGAGCTGGCTGCCCTGTACGGCCGCGATGAAGGCGATCTGGTCGTCGGGTTCGGCTCCGCGGGCCAATTCAAGGCGCTGCACCCTGCCCTGTTTGAGGTAGGGCAAGCCGCGCTGACGGTCGTGCTCCTCGAACAGGCGCAGCGACGCGTGCAGATCGGCGCGCTGGCGGTCGGTAAGCGGGATGGGTGCGGACATTCGCTCACGGTTAAGCGCATTGCCTCTGCCTGCGGCAAGAGGCGAAACGTGGCACCTCGTGACCGTCGGGCCGCGGCGGGGCGCCGTTCATCCCGGAGGGGTTGTCGGGCGGCGGTGTTCCGGTGGAGTGGTGGGTACGCTTATGACCCCATTTCTCCCGAGGCTTTGTGGCGGGCTCAACGCCGCCTTTGTCGCCTTCCATCTGCTGCTCTTTCCGATGATTCAGCACCTGCCGGTCCCTGGGGAGGTGCGCGCGCTGATGCATGTTTTCAATGTGGGCGGTCTGCTCATGATCGGGTTTCTCGCCTTCGCCTTTCTTCTTTGTCGCAACGAGCTTGGCACACGGCTCGGGCGCGGCGCCATTGTGCTGGGCGCGCTGGTGTATCTCACGCGCACGGCGGGTGAGCTCGCCTTCTTCCCCACGCCCAATCCTGTGATCGCGGTGGCTTGCCTGCTCGTGGGAGTGCTGCACCTGGGCCTTCTGCGTAGGAATACGAAGAACTCGTGCGCCTCGGCGTGAGCGGACCAGCCGCTATGTCACGGAGGGCTGGCAACGCCACCAACGACGGCCGCTTTTGTTGGTCGGGGTACGAGCAAAGCCCTTCCGGTGCGGCAGTCACTGCGGATTTGGCACGCCCGGCGTGGCCTCTCCCGCAGGCGGCGGTGCCGTCTCTTCGCCGGGCTCCGCTTGCAGCAGCGAACGAATTCTCCCCGCCACCGCCGGGCCGATACCGAGAACCGCCGTCAGGGCCTGATCCGATGCCGTGAACACGGCCGGCACGGAGCCGAAATGCTCAAGCAGGCGCGCGGCGCGTTCCGGCCCGATGCCGGGTAGGCCCTGGAGCACGAAGAGCTGGCGGGCCCGGCGGCCCTTCGGGCGGTAGCCGGGCCGCGGCAGCCCGCCGCGTGCGAACTCCCGAGCCTGCCGGCCGAGGTAGACGAGAAGCTGGGCCGTCTCGGCCGCATCGCGCGCCCGCAACACCGCGAGGCCGAAGAACACGGCCACCGAAATCAGCGCCCCCTGCAGCGCTTCGCGGCTGACGCCGAAGCCGTCGGAGGGGCCGGTCCCTTCCAGTACGAGCACCCCCCGGCAGCGGTCGTGCGCCAGGGCCGCCGCCTGTTTGAAGAGCCGCCCGTCGATGATGGAGACGGCGAAGTCGGCGAGAGTCTTGCGTTCTACGGCGAAGCGTTCCTCGACGAGGAAGTCCCCAGTCGCCAAACGGCGGATGACGAGTGTCACGTCGGCGCGGGCCCGGAGCTCCGCGATCACCCCGCCGGCGTTCTCCCGGTCGTCGGCTACGATGCGTACAGAGGCGGTCGCTGTCGCCATGCCGGCAGTATGGCCAAGCGCCGCTGCCGGGCAATCGCGTCGCCACGGCCCGCCACCGCCCCGGGAAGAGCCCGATCTCGGGATCGCGGCGAACATGGATCCATCATTAGGGGTTCTGCTTATGCCTATAAGTTCGAGTTCCGGCGGGCTCCACTTACGCTTCCACCCACTTTTCTTCGGCCAAGAACTGGCCCCCCTTCGTTCCGAACCCGTATCTAAACAAAGCGAACCCCACGCGCTCTGTCCTATGAAAACTTCATTGCTCGCTACCGCTGCTTGCGCCGCTCTCTGGCTCGGCTCCCAGGCTTTCGGCCAAGGACTGCAGGTCGACATCCCCTTCGAATTCTCCGCCGGCAGGAAGGTGCTTCCGGCCGGCACCTACGCCTTCGCTCTCACCCCGAACGGGAGCTCCCTGATCGTAAGTCGTGAGCGCAAGGAGAAGGCCAAATTGCCGCTGGTCACCCGGCTCGCCCATACTTCGCCCTTCGACGACAGCCGGCTGGTATTCGATCAGGTCGACGGGCGCAACCGGCTCGCCGAGGTGTGGATGGACGGCGACGACGGTGCCCTCGTGTTGGCCACCGGTGCAGGCCACAAGCATGTCGTGCTGGAAGTGGTCGATCCCTCCATCGGCAAACTCACCGGCAAGGGGGCGTTCGAGGCGACGTGCTTCCGTTGCCACGGAGCCGGTGGCAACGGCGACCGGCTCGCCGACGAGTATTTCAAGAAGCCTTTGCCCCGTCTCACTTCCGCCTATGTGCAGGGCAAAACGGATGCGGAACTCAAGGAGATCATCACCACCGGCCATGGCGAGATGGACCCGGCCCGGATAGGAACCGGGAGGAAGAAGCAGCTTCTACCCGAAACGGCTGTTGATGCGGTCATCGCCTACCTGCGAACCTTGGAAAAGCCCTGAGCGGGCGCGGCTCTCCGGGGTGCGCCATTTGCCGGCGGCAGCGCAGGCCCTCCTTCGGTCGACTGTCCCCTGCCGCTCAATGCGCCTCGTTGCCGCTGCCGAGCACGAAGCGCAAGTCGTCCAGGCTCATCACCGTGGAGAGGCTCTCCTCCTGGACGATGCTGCGGGCAAGGTCGGCCTTGGCCCGCTGGAGCAGGCGGATCTTCTCCTCGATCGTATCGCGCGCGATCACTCGGTACGCGATCACCTGCTCTTTTTGGCCGATGCGGTGGGTGCGGTCGATGGCCTGCGCCTCCACCGCGGGGTTCCACCAGGGGTCGAAGAGCACGACATAGCTCGCAGCCGTGAGGTTGAGCCCCGAACCGGCGGCCTTGAGCGAGAGCAGGAAAACCGACTCGCCCTCCGCCGACTGGAAACGGTCGACCAACGCTTGGCGGTTCTCCGTCTGCCCGGTGAGTAGCAGGTAGCCGATACTGCGCGCCTTCAATTCGGCGGCGATGAGCCCGAGCATGGTGACGAACTGCGAGAAGACCAAGACGCGGTGCCCCTCCTCGATCAGCGGCTCGATGGTGTCGAGCAGCGCGTCCAACTTGGCCGAGCCGGTGTCGCAAGCCTCCGGATTCACGGGAGCGGGCGCGTTCGGAGGCTCGGCCGGGGCCGACGCCGGGGGCGGCTCCTTGGCCGCGGCGCTATTCTTCTTCGCCGCGTTCCTGGTTTTGCCCTCCTCGTAGCCGACCAGGCGCGGGTCGCAGCAGATCTGGCGCAGGCGTAGCAGCGATTGCAGGATGTTGAAGCGTTGCTGGTCGAAGTCGCGGGCGGTCGTCACTCCGAGCAGCAGGGCTCGGGTGCGCTTGAGCTCGGCGTCGTAGAGCTGGCGCTGGGGGCCGTCGAGTTCGACCAGGAGGTCCTCCTCCGAGCGCGACGGAAGATCGGCCGCGACCTGCCCTTTCGTGCGCCGGAGCAGGAAGTGTTTCACCCGGCGGGCCAAGCGGGCGCGGGCGCCGGCGGGGTCGAGCTTGTCGTTGAAGGTGCGCTTGAACGAGGCCTGGGTGCCGAGCAGCCCGGGCATGGCGAAGGCGAACAGGCTCCAGAGATCGAGGGCGCGGTTCTCGATTGGTGTTCCCGTGAGTACGATACGGTGGGTGGTGCGCAGGTCGCGGGCGACCTGGGCGGTCTGCGACTGCGGGTTTTTGATATTCTGCCCCTCGTCGAGGATGACCGCGTCCCAGGTCTCCGCCCCGAGGGTCGCGGCGGCCAGGCGCAGCTGGGCGTAGTTGACGACGACGAGGTTCGCTGCGGCGGGCCCGGCGGCGCCTTCAAGCGAGGCCACGGAGAGGGCCGGGGCAAAGCGCTTGGTCTCGTTCATCCAGTTGGGAACGACGCTCTTCGGGCAGACCACAAGCGCGCGCAACGGTCGGGCCGCCCCGGCGTCCGCTGCGGTGCCCCGCTCGGCGAGGTGGAGCAGCCAAGCCAGCGCCTGCACGGTCTTGCCCAGGCCCATGTCGTCGGCGAGCACTCCGCCCAGGCCGTTGGCGGCGAGGTGGGCGAGGAAGTGGAACCCTTCCCGCTGATACGGGCGAAGCTCGGCCCGGAGCCCGGCGGGTACGGGCGGTTCGGCGATGGTGCTGAGCTGGGCGGCGCGGGCCCGGGCGCGCGCCGCGTGCTGTTCGGGCAGGAGGCCGGCGATACGTTCGTCGGCGAGCTGGAGCGCATGGAAGCGTTGCTGGGCGGGGCCGCCCTCGAGTGCGGTGGCGTCGAGCCCGAGCTCGCCGAGCTTGGCCAGCTCTTCGGGCGGCAGATCGAGGGCGAGGCGGCGCCAGCCCTTGCCGGCGAGTTTTACGAAACGCCCCTTGGCCTTGAGCAGGAGCTTGAGCTCGGCATCGGTGAGCGTGGTGTCCTCGGCGCGCACCGCGACTTCGAGGTCGAACCAGTCGATGCCGGTCCCTTCGTCGCCGGGTTTTACCGACACGGCGACCCGGGCGCGGTCCGGCGGGCGGGCGAGGCCGGCCAGCTCCGGGTCGCACTCGATCTCCACCCCGAGGGAGCGGACGCGCTCCGCCCACGTGCCGAACTGGTCGGGGAAGCTCTTCGCGTCGGCGGGACGGCTCCATTGGTGGCTCTCGAAATCCGCACTCAGGTTGAACTCGTATAGGAGCGGCAACGCCGCTTCAGCGCGCTGGCGCTCGACCTCGCGCAGACATTCGGCGGTGGAGGCGGCGGTGCCGCGCAGGGTGAGCCATTTTCCGTGGTTGTCGCGGCGTTGGACCAACGAGCCGTCGGGGGAGACTCCGTGAAACTCGACCCTCAGGCATTCGGCTTGGCTCCCGAAGAGTCCGGCGCGGCTTGTGGACAACGAGCAGACGAAGCGCGGTCGCAGCGTGAGAATTTCGATATTGGGCAGGGCCACGCCCTCGAGCCGCGCGGCGGCCCGGTAGAGGCATTTGGCCGCCGCGAGCGAGCTTAGCGATTCGCGGGGGACGACGACCCGGCGGGGGTCGGGGCCGGGCAGGGGCGGTGGTAGTGAGTAGACGATCGCACCCGCCACAGCGAGCGCAGGCTGGCCGGGCAATCGGAGGAGATTTTCAGGCGCGGGGCTACCGTCGGGTTGCGCGAGGTCGAAAAGGATGTCCTCGGGCCGGTCGGGCAAGGGGCGGCCGTGCCAGCATAGCGGTATTCGGGTCTCCGGGAAATCGGCGCCGTTCTCGGCGACGAGGCGGCCCCGCAGCGCGGGTTGCTCCAGCAGGCGGTGCAGCAGTGTCAGCGTGCTTTCTTCGGTCAGTTTGAAGCTCTGAGCATCGGTGCCTCCCCAGTATTTTTGGCGGGCGCGCACGAGGGAGACTTCCTGCAGAAGGGCGAGGGTGGCGGGATCGGCGCCGAGCGGATTGGCGTTAAGGGCTTCGATCCATTGGGCCGCGAGGTCGCTCTTGGCGGGGAGCCACGGGTCCGTGGTTGTTTCGCGGTGCTCCCAGGTGAGTTTGGGGGCGGTGAGGCGCAGCCGAATTTCCCGAGGGAGGACGGGGCGAGTGGGGGAGAGGGGCGCCGGGGTACGATCCTCGGTGAAGAGGCGTTGCCAATTGTCGATCGTGTGGCGGCGTTCGCGGATGTGAACGCGCGTGCGCACCAGTGCGGTGTCGGTGACCGGGACCAGGAGTGGAGGCAGCGGCAGGCCCGTACGCTCGGCGTAGAGGGCGATGTATTGCCAGAACTCCAACAGGGAGGACGGCACGGAGTCAGCATCCCACCAGTCCGCGATGACTGGTTCGACGCCTCGCTTGTGGGAGAGGGGGAAGAGGGCGAGTGGCGCGAGTTCTTCGGCGAAAATGGAGCAGGTTCCCCGCTGCTGTCGCCAGAGCGTGCGCAGGGATTGGACGTAGGCGCGTTCGTTCGGGGCCAACGCTCGGCCGTGGCGCTGCTCGAGCAGATCAATCAGCGGTTGCGCGTCGGAAGGGGGAGGAGACGCACGAGCGGCCGGAGCGAGCGGCGCGTGGGAGGGCGAGGGCGGAGGACTCCCAAGGGTGAAACCGGAACTGGCTGAGACGTCCCCGAGGATGCTTTTGGCTACGGCGTAGGCGTGTTTGCAGTGGCTGCCGGCTTCGCAAGTGCAGGTGTGATCCCAGCCGGAAGCGGGGTTGAAGAACCATTCGATGTCGCAACGACCCGCGTCCTGGACCACGGCCGAGAAGGCCGGGGCGTGCGAATCCCTCTCCAAGTCGAGCTCGACGCGGCGCACGCGACCTTGCTGGAGGTAGCGCAGGCCATGCCGGCGGTCGCGCGGATCGAATTGCTCCAGCGCGTCCTGCAGTGCGGCCCGCTGTTCGGCGGAGAGAGGGTAGCCCGGCGGCATCGTGGTCGATTTGTGGGGGTGCGAACCGGGGCGGCAAGGCGAGAAACTCGGGCGGTCGTTGCCTTCGCTTCGCCCAACCGCGCCATTGACCACGAGCGGGCCACTCCCCTAACTCTTTTGCTCTTATGGCCACGCCGTCCTCGTCCGACAATCTCATGGAAACGCTCGTGTCGCTGTGCAAGCGACGCGGCATCATCTACGCGTCGTCGGAAATCTACGGCGGACTCAACGGCTTCTTCGACTACGGACCGCTCGGCTCCGAGCTGAAGCGCAACATCCGCAACGCCTGGTGGCAGGACATGGTCCACCGCCGCGACGACATCGTCGGCCTCGAGTCGTCGATCATCATGCATCCGAAAGTTTGGGAAGCGTCTGGCCACGTCGCCGGCTTCTCCGACCCCCTCGTCGACTGCAAAGTCTCCAAGCAGCGCTACCGCGCCGACCAGTTGTTTTTCGCCGCCGTAGTGGTCGAGGGTGTGGTGGCCGGCTACGTGTCCGCCCTCGAGAGCGAGCGCACCACCGAGGAGCTCCAGGAGAGCGCCGAGACGTTCAAGCGCAAGAAGGCCCTCCAGGGGACGCTCGCCCCGGTCGTGGTGAAGGAGTTCACCGAGGCCACGCCCGAGGAGATCGCCCAGATCCCCTCCCCCGCCACCGGCAACCCCGATCTCACCCCGCCGCGCTCGTTCAACATGATGTTCCAGACGAACGTGGGCGCGATGACCGACGCCTCGTCCGTCGCGTATCTGCGGCCCGAGACGGCGCAGGGCATGTTCGTCGACTTCAAGAACGTGCTCGACACCGGCCGCGTGAAGCTGCCGTTCGGCATCGCCCAGGTCGGCAAGTCGTTCCGCAACGAGATCACGCCGCGCAACTTCATCTTCCGCTCCCGCGAGTTCGAGCAGATGGAGATGGAATATTTCATCATGCCCGACGCCGACTGGCTCGCCTGCCACGAGTCGTGGCTGACGTGGTGCCAGGATTGGCTGAAGTCCATCGGCCTGCCCGAGAGCCATCTTTCGCTGCACGAGCATCCGAAGGAGAAGCTCGCGTTCTACAGCCGCCGTACCGTGGACATCATGTTCAAGTACCCGTTCGGCGTGCAGGAGCTCTGGGGCATCGCCGCCCGCTCCGACTACGATCTGCAGCAGCACCAGAAGTTCTCCGGTGTGCCGCAGACGTGGTTCGACGAGACCACGAAGGCCAAGGTCGTTCCGCATGTCATCGAGCCGGCCGTCGGTGTTGATCGTATTCTGTTGGCGGTGCTCTGCGCCGCCTACGCCGAGGAGGATGTGAAGGACGAGAAGGGCAACGTGGAGAAGCGTACCGTGCTGCGCCTGCACCCGCGCATCGCCCCGTTCAAGGTCGCCGTGCTTCCGCTGCTCAAGAACAAGGAGCAGCTCGTGGGCCGGGCCAAGGATCTCTACACCAAGCTCAAGCGCCGCTACAACGTGGCCTACGACGACGGCGGCAACATCGGGAAGCGCTATCGCCGTCAGGACGAGGCGGGCACCCCGTGGTGCGTGACCATCGACTTCGACACCATTGAGAAGCCGGGTGACACCTTCACCCTGCGCGACCGCGACACGATGCAGCAGACGCGCGTGACCGAGGCCGAGCTGTTCGCGATGCTGAACGAGAAGGTCGACAACGCCTAGCCCGGACATTTCACACCTCCGCTGACGGAGGTACGCACTCGGAGCCACGTTGGTCGCCGCGAACAACACTCCGGGTGTCCGGGCTAGAAGCAAAACCGCAGCGGTTTTGCCTATAGTCCGGATCAAGCGATTCGGGTGAGCCGAGAGGGCGGACCATTTCGGGTTTCGATGGTAGGGACGCCGCCTCACATTCTTCGCTGCGAAGAATATTGGGCCGGCGTCCGCCGTAGCGACTGGACGCAGGGGGGATAACGTCCTGCCTCTGCGTAGCCGCGTTCACCGAGAACGCGGTTCCTCCGCTCGAAAGGTAGGGACGACGCTCAGTCGCCGTCCGGGCTGATAACTCCAAGGTCGGCCAACAGCGTCCGGGCGTTGATGGCCCACTGGGCACGAGCGCATCTCACCGCCGTATTTTGGAGGACTAAAATACGGCGAGCTCTTGTTTTAAGAATGGGGCGATTCTTAAAACAAGTGGTGGCGCTATCCCATGCTCTCGGTGAAGCGCGCGCTTTCGCTGATGCCAAAGCCGCTCGCTTTCGCCACCGCCAACGCGGCGTTCAAGTGGCTGGTCGATCTTGGCATCGCCGAGGAAAGGACCGGCGGCTCGCGCAACCGGGTCTTCGCCTACAAGGACTACCTCGCCATCCTCGCGGAAGGCACCGAGGCGCTTTGAGCGTGGATTTGCGAGCCGATGCCCTCGCCGAAGGCATCGCAGTGGCGGGCTCCTACAAGTGAACTGATCTGCCAAAGCCACCGCTTGCCGGGTGTTTCCATGGGCACAACACCTACCGCGCCCGCAGTGGCGCGGGTCGCCGGAACGCGGTAGAAGTGGCGCGGCTCGCTGTTCTCGCTTCGCCATCCCGGCGCTGAGAATCGGCGGGGCCGGGTGCTTTCCCGAACCAAAGCACACCGAATTGTTCTACTCTGCATGCGGCTCCGCCTCAAATACGTCCTTGGTCTACTCGCCGCCGGCGCTCTCGCGCTGACGCTGCTGCCTTGGTGGCTGGAGCACGCGTTGCGCCCGATCGCTCGCAGCCAAGCGATCACCTTCGAGCGCTATGAGAGGGTCGGCTATGGACGCTTCCGTTTACACAACATCCGGCGGCAAGATCCGGGTGTGGTGACGACTGTCGCAAAGGCGGAGATCGACACTCCGCTCCTCTGGGCGTGGCGAACCGCGCGCGGCGCCGACACCAGGGTCTTGGTTGAGGAGTGGAAGGTGGAGATCGCCAACTCCAGCGCTCCGCCTCCGACGGAGACCGGCGCGCCCGCGGGCGTGGCGGCAGCCTACGCGATCACCCAGAACGTGTTCGAGCGCCTCGGGCGCTGGGTGCCGCACGCCACGTTGCGCCGCGGCGAGCTTAGTATCGTCGGACTGGCGCCGATCCCCATCGAGCAGATTGACCTGGAACGAGGTGCTCTCGCGGCGCGCGGGATTCGCTTCGTAGGTCGCGAGGTAGAGCTCTCGGCGAAGATCCCTGCAACCGGTGCGATCGAGCTTCGCCTCCGAACGCCGGGCGACGAGGCGGCGCTCGACTTCGCCTGGTCAGGCGCCGAACTGCACGGCTCCGGCAGCTGGCACGGGCAACCGCTGCGATTTCTGGCGCGCTTCTCCGGCAGCAGCTGGGTTCCGGTGGACGCCGAGGTTGTCGCCGAGAATTGGAGCCTGCCCGCAGCGCGCGCACGGATGGACAACGAGTATGCGCAACTCCTCGGTGGCGCGAAACTCGTGTGGCACGCCGAGAAGTTCGACATCACCGCCGAGGCGCGCGCCGTCCCGAAGGAAGACTCGAAGGCGCCCCCGATGCAGGCGCGTCTCGCGGCGCACGGGGACCGCACCGCGATCACGATCACCGCCTTCGAGGTATCCGCGCCCTTCGCCGAGGCGACGCTCAACGCGCCGGTGATGCTCGGCTTCGCCGGGCCACTGAAGGCAACGCCTGCCCGCCTCGCGTTGCGTGCCGATCTCTCCAAACAATCGTGGTTCGACGCGAGCGGCGTGGTCGAAGGGACGGTCGAGGTGACCAACGCGGCCGGCGAATCCAGCCAACGGTTTCAGCTCACAGGCGAAGGACTGCGGGTGGCGGGCTTCGAGCTCAAGCAAGCCGAGGTGCGGGGCGTGCTGCGCTGGCCCCTTCTAGAATTGGAGAGTCTCGAAGTGGCGCTCGACGACCAGAGCCGGGTCGCGGCGAAAGGCGGCATCGATCTCGCCCAGCGAACGCTGGCCGAGGTCGCGCTCACCGGCACCATCACTCCTTCATGGTTTCAGCGGTGGTTGCCCGCTGGCGCGCGCTGGGAAGCCGCCGAAATCGCGGTGACGGTTTCCGGTCCACTCGCGGGGCCGGCACATCAGGGCACTGCGAAACTCTTGCAGATCCACTATCCCCCACTGAAACCGATCGATGCGGTGGTCGCGTGGCAGGGGCGCGGCGATACCCTGGAGGATCTCGGCGCCACCTTCACCGCCGGCGCTTCGACGCTGCGTCTCGGCGGCGCGCTTGCCCGCCGCGAGGCCCACGTGCGTGAGTTTCTCTTAGAGCAGGACGGAGCCGCGGTGCTGACTCTGGCCTCGCCTGCCACGATCAACTGGGCACAGGCGTGGCGGATCGACGGTCTTCGCGTTGAAGGACCGAGTGGCCGTCTCGTGGTCACCGCCGACGAACTGTCGTTCACGGTCGACGCGGCCAACCTCGAGAGCGTTTGGGCGCGCGATTGGGTCGCGACCACCGGACCGGCGTGGACGGTGAAGTCTTTGAAAGGCGCAGGCCGCACCGAAGGCGGTAGCCTCAGTTTCAACCTCGATCTCGCTGCGCAACTCGCGCTGGAGCCGCGTCCGGCACAGGTCGCGTTGGTTGCCCGTGGTGACGCTGCCGGCATCGAAATCACCCGGCTAGAGATAAGCGATGAGTCGGGGACTCTCGCCCACGCTCACGGCCACCTGCCGGTGTGTTGGGCCGCGCGGCGCACGCCCCGATTCCAGCTCGATCCAGAGGGCGCACTGCAGTTCGAGGCGGAGACCCAACCCCACTCCGCACTCTGGGCGGCGCTCGCCACTCCGCTCGGTGTCACGCTGGCGGCACCGAAAGCACGGCTCCGCATCGAGGGCACACCGGCCAAGCCAACCGGCCAGATCGAACTCGATGTGCAGCGTGTGTCCATGGCAGACCCGGCGCGTAAGACGTGGTTACCCGCCTTGGACAATCTCCGTGTGCGAGCCCACGCCGACCGGGACAGACTTGTGATCGAGTCAGTTGCCGCCGCGATCGAAGGGCAGTCGCTGCGCGCCAGTGCGCAGTGGCCGATGGATGCGAAACGCTGGGCACAGCTGGTGCGCACCCCAGCGGCACTTGACTGGAGGGAGGCCGAGGGGGAGGTCGAAATCCCGGACGCCGATCTGGGCCCGCTCGCCGAGGGTCGGCCGGAGTTCCCGCTCGCCCAGGGCCGGTTGCAGGTATCGGCCAATATGGGACGTGGTGCCCATTTCTCGGGTACGCTCCGACTCACCGATGCGACCACTCGTCCCGTGGCGTCGGTTGGGGCGCTCCAACATCTCACCGCGGAGCTGGAGCTGAAGGGGCGGAGCATAACTTTGCGTTCGTGCTCGGCACAGCTCGGGGGCGAGACGGTGACGTTGCTCGGCTCCGCCGATCTCACTGCGCCCGCGACCCCGCAGATCGACTTCAAGCTCGCCGGCAAGAACCTGCCGCTCGTGCGCAAAGCCGGCCTGCTGATCCGCTCCGACCTCGACTTGGCGGTCGCGACCGACGCTGACGGGAAGACGCGCATTTCCGGTACCGTGGAGCTTCACGACAGCCTTGTGCTCGCCGAGCTACGACAGCTGCTACCGACCGGTGTGCGGGGAGCCGAGCGCGCTCCGCCGTACTTTGCGGTGGAGGTGGAACCGTACCGGGACTGGCTGCTCGACGTCGCGGTGGGCGGATCGCGTGGAGTGCGCCTGCACACCGCGGTGCTTACGGGTCTCGCGAGTCCGCGTTTCCAGCTCGAGGGTACGCTCGACGAGCCCCGCGCTGTGGGTGAAATCGGTCTCGAATCCGGGAGGATTCTCTTCCCCTTCGCGGCGTTCCAGGTGCAACTCGCGGAGGTACGATTGTCGCGAGCGGATCCCTTTCATCCGCAGCTCAGCCTCAACGCCACCGCGCGCCGTTACGGCTACGATCTGCGCCTTGAAGGCCGCGGACCCGCGACCGAGCCGATTCTCACCCTCTCCTCGAATCCGGCGCTCACCGCCGAGCAGGTCTTGCTGTTGGTGATGGCCGGCCAAGCGCCGAGTGACACGGCGGGTACGCCCGCCGGCACCAGCGACCGCAAGCGGCTCACGGTGCTGGGTGCCTATTTGGGGCGCGGGCTTTTCCGCGATCTGGGAGGTGACGATCCCGACCGGCTGACGATCACCTCCGGCGAGCAGGTGACGCAGCAGGGCGGCGAAACCTACTTGGTGGAGTATCTACTCGGGCGGCGTTGGTCGCTAGTGGGCGAATACGACGAGTTCGACGACTACAACGTCGGCTTGAAATGGCGGGTCTACTCGGAGGGCGACACCGATGAAACAAAGTAGCGGCTTCAACCTCGGTCGACACGGCCGGGGTGTCCTGCTCGGCCTGAGCCTGCTCGGATTGACCGCCCAAGGGAAGGCTCCCGAGCTCGCTGTGGACGGGCTTGGCTGGTTTGGCGACCGCGCCGCGGAGCGCTCACCAAGCTCCTCCTCGGCGCACCGACATCCAGCGCACTCGAAGCCGGCCCGATCGAGGACGCCGCGCTGATTCTGATTTCGCAGCTCAGCGACGACGGATACCTCGACCCGAAGCTTACGGTGCGGGTACGCCACGCCGACGGGCAGGAGTCGGTACACCCGCTCGACGCGGAGATGAGCAGACCCTTGCCGCGGCCGCTCGAGGCGGCGAGCGCCCGGTTGCAGATCGAGAAGGGGCCGCGTTTTGTGTATCAGGAGATCACATTCGCTGGTCTGACGGCGGTCCCCGAAGCGGGCGCCCGCTCTTTCTTTGTTGGCGAGTCGATGTTGATCCCGCTCTCCAATGAGCGAGCCTATTCGCCCAGCCGGCTCGCGCGCGGCCTGAACAACCTGCGCGAGGAGCTGCTGCAGCAAGGCTACTCCGAAGCGACGGTGCAGCGTGCCGCCCTGCAGCTCGATCGGACGACGGGCG
This sequence comes from Opitutaceae bacterium, assembly GCA_016711225.1. Taxonomy (GTDB): domain Bacteria; phylum Verrucomicrobiota; class Verrucomicrobiia; order Opitutales; family Opitutaceae; genus CAJCBL01. Next base: position 74,120 of record JADJTK010000019.1, on the reverse strand, counting down.
TCGTGCGCCTGCGGGTGGCGGTGCAGGAGGGAGCGCAGCGCCGCGTGGCCGGGGTGGAGTTTGCAGTGAGCGGCGAGGCCCCTACCCCGCCGGCAGCGCTAGTGAAGGATCGCCTCGGCCAAGCCTGGTCGGCGCCCTGGAGCCAAGATCTGACTACGACGTTGCGCCGCTGGTATTTTCGCCGGGGCTATCCGGATCTGCAGGTACAGTTGAAGGCCGAGCAGGCATCGGCTCCGGACGGGCACTTCGCGGTGACGGTGACCGCCGAGATTTCTCCGGGCCCGCTGGTCCATCTCGGGACCGTGCGCTTTGTCGGCAACGCTCGAACCAGGGAGGCGCCGCTGCGCCGGCTAGTCCGGGTGGACGACGGCGGACTGTTCAATCCGGTCGCCTTCGACGCCGGCCAGTCGCGGCTCTCGCGCCTCGGCGTCTTTCGTACGGTCGGGTTTAAGGCAGAGCCGGCCAACGGCGAAACCCGCGATGTGCTCTACGAGGTGGTCGAAGGCCGTCGGCAGGAGATCAACCTGCTCGCCGGCTATGGCTCCTACGAACAGTTCCGCGGCGGGATGGAGTGGCGCCACTTCAACCTCTGGGGCCGCGCCCATACCGACAGTCTCCAAGTCGTCCAGTCGATGAAGAGCTCGCGCGGCACCTACACCTACACCGTGCCGGAGCTGTTCGGCAGCACGCTCGACGGCAGTGCCCGCCTCTTTGGCCTGCATCGCGAAGACCTCGCCTTCACGCGGGACGAATTCGGGGCCAACGTCTCGATGCAATGGCCGTGGCGTGCCTTGCGGGCGCAACTGACAACTGGCTACACGCTCCAGCGCTTCCGCATCACGCACAACGACCTCGCGACCGAGCCGACCGACCTCGACCGGGTGAATGCCTCGAGTATCAACTTCGGTATCGTGCGTGACCGGCGCGACAACCCGCTTCTGCCGCATCGGGGGACGAAGGTATTTGCGCAGATCGATTGGGCCAGTCGCCGGCTTGGCGGGGATGTCGACTATCAGCGGCTTCGCCTCGGGGGCTCGTACCACACCGGATGGGGCCGAGGGCGCTGGATCCATGTCGGCTTGGTGCATGGCGTGGTGCTCACGCAGGGCGCCGAGGACGACAGAGACCTGCCGGTGAACGTACGGTTCTTTCCCGGCGGTGATGGTTCAATTCGTGGTTACAACGACGGCGAGGCGGCGCCCCGGGCGCCGAACGGTCAGTTCATCGGCGCGAAGAGCCATGTGCAGCTCAATATCGAACTCGAACAGGCGCTGACCTCGCGCTGGTCCATTGTGGTGTTCGGCGACGCCCTGGGGATCGCCGCCCGTGTCGCCGACTATCCATTCTCCGAGCAGCTTTATTCGGTCGGTCTCGGCGTGCGCTACCGCACGCCGATCGGGCCGGTGAGGCTCGAATACGGGCATAACTTGAACCCGCGGCCGCTCGATCCAAGCGGCACGGTGCAACTTTCGATCGGCGCGCCGTTCTAGGCGGCTAACCCAGCAACGTACTTAACAGCAGGTTGTCCCCGCCTCGCGGGGAGCTGGCGAACCAACTACTAGGCCAGGCGCGATCACTCGGCGTCCGGCTCGAGCCGCTCGCGCAACTCCTCTATGATCTCGTCGGCGTCGTGTGCGAGGTCGATAATCTCCACCAAATAGACGCCGAGGCGCTGCAGCGGTATAAGCTTCTCCTCTTGGCAGGACTCCATGGCGCGCAGGGCGTCGTCGAGATAGACACGGGCGCGCTTCAGGCGGACGATGATGCTCGCACAGGAGTCGAGCGGCGGCGGCCAGGTCTCGCTGTTGAGGACCCCGCTGATTTTTGTGGCAGCTTTCATCACCGAGGTCTCCAGCTCCACGACGGGGTGTTCCTCGCTCGCCCCCTTCGGTACCCAGTGTTCGTCCTCCACCTCCTGCGAAAGCGCGACGGACAAGTCGAAGGCGCTCTCGGCCAGCGGATGCGCTTGATTCTCTTCGTCGAGGGCCTCGGGATCCGTCAGCAGCTCTTCCGCGGCGTTGTTCATCTCCTCGATCCATTCGGCGTTGCGGGCGAGTTGCTCCGGCGTGGGATCGGGTTCGCCGAGTTCGCGCTGCAGGCGCAGTATCTCCTCTTCGAGGATCCGGCCGTGGTCGGCATTGGGGCCTTCGCGCGTCAGCCGCGCCTGGATGCGATCCGCCAGCAGATCGTTGCGCGCCTGGAGCTGCTCGGCCTCGAGCTCCGAGAGCGGGAGGAGATCGTCGGGGTCGTCGTCCAGATCGGTATCGCTTTTCGCCGCCTCCTGCTGGGCCATGAAGTCGCGGATGTTACAGGCGTTGAGGAGTCGATGGATTTCCTCCTCGCCCGCCGTCATCTCCCAGACCGGATCGCCGACCACACGCAGCTCGTACTCGGCGGTTTCGATAACCACCCGGCCATTGGCGTCGCTGAACCAGTCGAGGTAGAGCGCGTTGCCCCAGTGAGAGGTGACCGGTTGCGCGGCGTCCAGGTATTGGCCGATTTGATCGACGGGAATGTCGGGCACGCGCACCTTGCGTGAAGCGGTGAGCTCGCCAGCGGAGCCGTGTTGCACAGGGGCGAGGCGGGAAACGTCGGCTGCCTTCGGGTGTGGGTTAGTGAATTCGAGGAAGCGGCCGGCGAGATCGCGGCGGCAATCGCCGGCCAGTTCGAGCAGGACGGGTTCGTCGCGGCCTACGAGCCAGAGCCGGCCGGTTACTCGGCCCCGGGTGCGGTTGTCGATTTCCCCACGGATGACAGCTTCGTCGATGCGCCAAGCCATGGCTGTAAGTTGACGGATTTTCGCCTCGGGGGCGAGCCGATCATGGGCGAGGATTGGGCTTTGTGCCCCAGATGCGTTGGGCGGCATTTCGCCGTTCCGGGCGGTCTATTCGGTGAGAAAATCGCCTGAGGCGAGGTCCCGCGGTTTGAGCGCGCCCGGTTCGCGCAGGCGAAGCGCCACGGTCAGTGGCTTGTAGTCATAGACCTCGCTTGCCGGATGTTCGGGCAGCCAGGTGACCAGCTGCACGGCATAGTATCCGGGCGTGAGCTTCAGGGTGAATGGTCGGGACAGGGCGCCCTTCCCGGCGCTTTCGAATCGGTTGGTCTCGTCCAGCAGGGTCTTCCCGTTGAGGCTCAGCTGCGTGCGCCACTCGAACTTGTAGTCGTCCCAGACCTGGTCCTTGGCGACGTTGCGGTCGGTCGTGCGCCGTGATTCCGCGATCAGCACGTAGGTGCCGGCAGTCTTGATGGACAGGTAGCAGCGCCAGACTTGGACCAGGGGTTTCCCGATGTTGCTGGCGAGTTCCTTTTCCTCGGTATGGCGACCGAGTTGAAAGCAGGGGCCGCGTTGATCGCGAAGGGTTACCAAGCTCGGGCTCGAGGGGACGCCGCCGCGATAGCCGGTGGGGCGCAACCAGACGTCGAGCAGTACCCCGGGCTTGAGGGCGGCGGCCACCGGTATGGGTGCCAAGGTGATCGACGTGTCGGTTTCGGGTGTCGTCGCCGGTGCCGCAGGCGGTGACGGTAGCGTCCCGGCAGGTTCCCGCGCTATCGCTCCCGCCGCTTGGGGCGCCGGAGCGGCCTGTTGATTCTGCAGGAGCAAGAGGATCTGGTCGAGCGAGCGGTCGATCTTGTCGACGCGTTGTTCGAGTTTGTCCATGCGCTCGTCGCTTGTGGCAGACGAGGGATCGGCGGCGCGCGCCAGCGGCTGGGCCAATCCAGTCGAGAGGGCAAGAAGGGCGCAGAGGTGTTTCATGGTGGTGCGGTCGGTGCGGTGTGTGCGAGGACCTCGCGATGGGCCTTAGGGGCGGTGCCACGAGTAACCCTGATGCGGAACCCGGGTGCAAGCATGGTGCGGGCTCAGGACGCGCCGAGACTGCCGGCCATGGACGGTCCTCCCCATTGTTTGGGGCTCGGTTCCGGGCGGGGATCCGGCAGGGTCGCGCCATGCCTCTGTTGAGCCTTGGCGCCCTGCCCGAGCGATTAGATACCGAGCGCCTCTTTCTGCGCCCGTATCGTGTGGGTGATGCACGGTGGTATTTTACGATGGGGCAGCGCAATCTCGCGCATCTGGAGCGCCATGAGTCGGGCAATACGGTATTCGGCATTCATTGCGTGGACGACGCCGCGGGCGTGCTGCGCGGCTTCACCAAACACTGGCAGGAGCGCACCGCGTTCGCGTTGGGGGTGTTTCTGCAGGGGAGCGAGGAGTTTGCCGGCCAGTTGTACCTGGAGGTCACTCACGCCGGGCTGCCCGCCCTCAATCTCGGTTTCTTTGCCGACTGCACCCATGTCAACCGGGGCTACATGACCGAGGCCGCTCAGCGGGGGCTGGTCTTTGCCTTCGCCGAGCTCGGGGCCCATCGGGTAGGCCTCTGGTGCGACGACACCAATGTTCCAAGCCGGCGCATCGCCGAGCGCTGCGGGTTCCGTCTTGAAGGGCACGTCCGCGAGGACAAGCGCCATGCCGATGGCTCCATCACCGGGTCTCTCTGTTACGGCTTGCTCCGGGGCGAGTTTGAACCCGAGTCCAGCCGGCAGGCGTAGCCGGCCGCTGGTTGCGACTCATCGTTGTTTGTCCGCGGGTCTATTAGTCGTTCGCGAGGTTTGTCCCGACCGTCTGCGGCAGCTTACCCAACAGACCGAGAATCCAGCGGAAGCAGCGGTGGGCTGGATCGATCGGTGCGCAGAACATCGCCGGACAGCCGCCCGGAATTAGGACCATCCCATGCTCGCGTGCGATCGATTCCGCTTCGGGCGCCCAGCTGCCGCCGCCGAAGGAACGGTGAATCCAGACATGGCGGATGCCGAGGAAGGCACACTCGCGCACAATGGAGGGGGTGGCGGCCGGCGGGGTGGCGATCAGGACGGCATCGACGCCGCCGGGGATCGCCCGCAGGTGGGGATAGCACACCCCACCTTCGGCCAGTGCCGTTGCCGGGTTGACGGCGAAAACGTCGTGGCCGGTCGCCCGCAGTTTGCGCAGGTTGAGGTTCGCCGGCCGGCTCGGGTGGCGCGAGACCCCCACCACTGCGATACGCCGTTGGGAGAGGAATTCCTGGGCCGCGTCTGCAAGTGTCGCCATGGCCCGAGTCTATCCGCGCAGCCGCGGCCGGCGAGCTCCGGTGCCGGGCCGGCGGGAAGAATTCGGACACCGCGCGCCGTGGGCCCGACCTCGGCGCCGACGGGCCGGCAAAAGGGTTGTCGGGGCGCGCTTCAAGTCTACGCTCGGCTGCATGCACAAACTCATTCCGGCCAACGGACGCAGCGTGGAAGACTTCACCGGGCAGTCGGTGAGCGGCGACTTCGGGGAGGCCTTGGGTGCGGCGACCACCAAGGCCCGGTTGACCTTGGGGGCTGAGTCCATCGATTGGCGACTGGTGCATCTCAGCGGCACCACCACGGCCGCGCGAACCACCTTGACGGCCACGATTAAGGCCAAGAGCTCCGCCGACTGAACGGGCGGGCGGCTGAGGGCGCCAACGGGGTGCCTCCCGCCGCGGGGTGGCTCAATCTACCGTCTGAAACCAGGCGTCGAGCGGCAGGCGCGCCGGCTGGAATTCGTTGACGAGACTGCCGGGCTTGGGACGCCCGAAGGGCAGACCGGAAATGAAGAGTGTGTCCTCGGTGCCCGGGATGTGTTTCCGGAGCAGGTCGGGGTAGATCATCACGCTGAATTGCGGGCAGGAACCGTAGCCGAGGGCCGTCAAGCCGAGCATCAGGTTGTCGAGGACAAAGCCGCAGTCGAGAAACGTGCCGTAGGCGAAGGCGGAAGCCTGGGTGCCGAGGAAGAACATCTGGTGCGCCCCGAAGAAGCGGAAGTTCTCGCGATCGTGGGCGTGGCGCTTGTCGAGGTCGTCGCGGCCGATGCCCTTGTGTTTGAAGATCCCGATGCCGACGTCCTTGGCGCGTGCGGCCCAGGCTTCGGGCAGCGGATTGGGTGAGTAGGGGTATCCGGGCTTGGCGGGAGTCTTGGCGTCGAAGGCCGCGAGGTAGTCGCTGCGCAAGGCGTCGAGCGCGGCACCTTGAACCAGATACAGGCGCCAGGGCTGGGTGTTCTTGGAGCTCGGGGCGCGACCGGCGGCCGTGACAAGTTGGTGGATGGTGTCCGCCGGGACGAGTTCGTCGGTGAACTCGCGGATGGAGCGGCGGGCGTGCATGGCATCGAGGGCGTTCATGTGCGGGCGAATCAAACCCCGCCCATGCTTCCGGTCGAGGAGATAGCTCGCCGTGCGGTTGGTGGAGCCAGACGGGCGGACGGTAATTGTCGTTCCGGTGCGCGGGTGGATTCGCGGGCACCGCCGGGACGACGGTGTGGTTTCTCTGCCGGCTTGCCGGGGCGGGAGGATCGGGCATCGTGCCGGCGTGCCCGAAGACCAAACACCCCTTCGCCCTTGGTTGCGGGGGACCCTGGCGGTGCTGCTGTTCGCGACCTGCACGGTGAGCCTTCCTCGTTGGTGGTGTGGGCGAGAGGGGGCGCGCTGGTTGGTGGGCGAACCGCGCGCCGTGGCCGCCTTGGCGCGGCATGTGGCGGCCACGGTGGCGCAGGGCGTCTCCTCCGATGCTTTCACCTCCGACAGCGCGCTGTTCCGGGGCGAGTGGCAGTTTGGCACCTATCAGATGGCCGCGCTCGGACTGTTGCAGGTCTGTCGGGAGCATCCGGAGCTGGCCGGTGAACTCCGCCCGGGAATTGAGAATTCAATCACAGGCTTGGTTTCGCGTTCCGTGCGGGACTTCGATGCCCAGCAGTGGGGCGAGGATGCGCTGGCCTCCCTCGACGGCGCCAAGGGCCATGCGGCCTATCTGGGCTACCTCAACCTGGTGCTCTCGTTGGAACGAGCGACGTTTCCCGATTCGAACCATGCCGCGCTCAACGACCGGATCTCGTTCGCGCTGGCGCGGCGATTCCGCGACAGTGCGCAGCACATTGTCGAGACCTACCCCAACGAAGCCTATCCGGTCGACAACGCCGCCGGGATCGCCTCGTTGCTGATCCACCAACGGGTCACGGGCACAGATCATTTAAAGGACATTGCGCCGACGCTGCAGCAGATGCGTGCCGGCTGGCGCGACCCGCGCACGGGCCTGCTCCTGCAGGCGATCGATGGCCGCACCGGGTTATCCTACGATCGGGGCCGGGCGAGTGGGACCGCCTTGGCCGCGTACTTTCTCTCCATGGGCGAGAGCGAGGTTTCCGGGGCTCTCTTCGCTGCGGTGCGCACCCATCTCGCCGGCTCGATCCTGGGGTTTGGCTTTGTCGACGAGTATGCCAGCGGCGAGCGTGGCGGCGGGGACATTGATTCGGGACCATTGATCTTTGGTATGAGCCCGTCCGGTACAGGTTTCAGCATCGCGTGCAGCCGAGCCTTCGGGGATCGCACACTCTACATGAAGCTCGCTCGCACCGCCTATCTCACCGGCGCGCCGGTTTCCCGCGGGGCGGAGCGCTATTTTATTACCGGCGGGCCACTCGGAAACGCCATCATGCTGGCGATGTTCACCGCCCAACCCGCCCAGCCATGAAACGTCCCCCACCCTCCTTGCGTCGCATCGTGGTTGAGGCGGCCGTTCTGGTGCTCGCCCACTTTGCTCTGCTGCAGGTGCTGGCCAGGGTGAATCTGCTGGAGCACCTGCTCGCGCCCGGTGCCGGTTCGCGTGGGGCGCTGGGGATCACGGTGGTGTTTCTTCTGCTGCGCGGGTTCCTTCTTGTATTCGCGCCAGGCTGGGTGGCGGTGCGTCTTTGGCTATGGGCGACAAGACCGAAGGCGGAGTTCAGCGGAAGCAGCGGCGGCGAGACCGCGGCGCCCACCGCGTAGGGTGGCGACCTCGGCCCGTGCTGGGTCCCCGCCCGGCGGCGGCGCAGGTGCGGGATTGTTTTCCCGGCGGCGGCGTGCAAGTTCAGCTCGAATGCCCGTCGCCCACGAAGACACCATTGCCGCGCTGGCCACTCCGTCCGGGGAGTCGGCGATCGCCCTCATCCGCGTATCCGGGAGCGAGAGTGCCCGCCTGATGGCCGAGATTTTCGGGGGTCCTCCCCTGCCCCGTTCCAGCCGGCACGGCGACTATCGCGACCGCGAAGGCCGACTCGTGGACGACGTGCTGTTCACGTTTTTTGCCCAACCGGCCTCCTATACCGGGGAGGACACGGTGGAAATCGGCTGCCACGGCAACCCGTACATCGCCCAGCGCGTGCTCGAGGACTTGTTTGCGCGCGGTTGCCGGCCGGCCGAGCCCGGGGAGTTCACCAAACGGGCGTTTCTCAACGGCCGCATGGACCTAAGCCAGGCCGAGGCGGTGATGGATCTGATCCACGCGCGCAGCGAACGCGCCCTGGAGGCGGCCAACCGCCAGTTGCGCGGGGCGCTCGGCCGACAGATCGCCGGGGCGATCGCCCGGTTGGTGGACGTGGTGGCCGAGGTGGAGGCCTACATCGACTTTCCCGAGGAGGACCTGCCGACCGCGAACCGTATTCGATTGTTGGCGGCGGTGACGGCGCTGCGGCAGGAGGCCGGGCGGCTGCTCGCCACCGCGCACTACGGGGCGTTGCTGCGCGACGGAGTGCGCACGGTGATCGTGGGCGAACCCAACGCGGGCAAGAGCAGCCTGCTCAACCGCCTGCTCGGCTGGGAGCGCGCGCTGGTGAGCCCCGAGCCGGGCACCACGCGGGACTTTCTCGAGGAGCCGCGGGTGTTGGGGCCGCATAAGATTCGTTTCATAGATACAGCTGGGCTCAACCCGACCCCGGCGCCTCTGGAGCGCCGCGGCATCGAGCGCACCCTGGAGCGCGCCGCCGAGGCCGACCTCTTCCTGCTGGTGCTCGACGCCTCTCTCCCCTGCCCCATCTTGCCGCCGGAGCTGGCCGGACGGCTGCACGCCGCCAACACTGTTGTGGTTTGGAACAAGACCGACCTCGCCGCCCCGGGAGATTTGCCGGACGCGTGGCGAGGATTTAGCCGCGTAGCAGTGTCGGCCCTGCAAGGCCAAGGGATCGAGGAGCTCGAGCGCGCAATCTCGTTAATGGTTGATAAAGAGCAACTTGTGCTCGACGGGGACCTGATTGCGATCAACGCGCGCCATGCCACCGACCTCACCGAAGCGGGCGAATGCCTCGCCGCAGCCGAGGCCAAACTGCGGGCAGGGGCTGCGGATGAGTTGATGGCTTCGGATCTGCGCGGAGCGCTGGATGCTCTTGGCCGGATCGGCGGGCGCGTCGATCACGAACAGATTCTCGACAAGTTGTTCTCCGCCTTCTGCATCGGCAAATAGCCGACCCCTTCCCCACCCTACGAAGCCATGGCGTACGTATTTCAGGACAAAACCTTCGATGTCATCGTCTGCGGGGCCGGTCATGCCGGCTGCGAGGCGGCGCTGGCGGCGGCGCGAATGGGCGCTTCGACCCTGCTGCTCTCCGGCAACATCGATACGGTGGCCCAGATGAGCTGCAATCCGGCCATCGGAGGCCAGGCGAAAGGCCATATCGTGCGCGAGATCGATGCGCTTGGGGGCGAGATGGCGATCAATACCGACGCGACGGCCATCCAGTTCCGACTGTTGAACGAATCCAAGGGCCCGGCGGTGCAGTCGCCGCGCGCCCAATGCGACAAGAAGGCCTATCAGTTCCGGATGAAGCACACTCTGGAGCTTCAGCCCAACCTCCAGCTCTTCCAGGCCACCGTTACCGAACTGGTTTACGAGGGTACTCGGGTGGTGGGCTGCCGGACCAACCTCGATATCGACTTCCGCGGGCGCACCGTGGTCATAACAACAGGCACCTTCCTGCGGGGACTGCTCCATATCGGGATGAACAAGAATGAAGGCGGTCGTTTGGGCGACTACAGCGCCCGCACCCTTTCGGCCAGCCTGCTGGCGGCGGGGATCGAGTTGCGGCGGCTGAAGACCGGCACCCCACCCCGGATCTCAGGGCGGAGCATCGACTTCGCCCGGATGGAGGAGCAAAAGGGCGATGAGCACCCTACCCTCTTCGCGTTCCACGACACCCATGACCCGCAAGCGCTGTTCCACGTGGAACAAGTCGGGCAACAACGGCTCGGCTGGGTCCCCGGTACAGACCAGGTCTCCTGTTGGATGACCCACACCACCGAACAGTCAGCGGCGATCGTTCGGCGCAATCTGCACACCTCGGCGATGTATTCGGGCCAGATCGAGGGCGTGGGTCCGCGTTATTGCCCCAGTATCGAGGACAAGTTCGTCCGTTTTGCCGACAAACCACGTCACTTGCTGTTTCTGGAGCCCGAAGGCCGGCACACCGACGAGTACTACATCAACGGGCTTTCCACCAGCATGCCGTTTGCCGTGCAACTGGAGTTGGTGCGCAGCATTCCGGGGCTCGAACGCGCGGAGCTGCTCCGCCCGGCTTACGCCGTGGAGTACGACTTCGCGCCGCCCACCCAGCTGTGGCCGAGCCTCGAATCCCGTAAAGTCGAGGGTTTGTTCATGGCGGGCCAGATCAATGGGACCTCTGGGTATGAAGAGGCTGCTGGGCAGGGGGTCGTGGCCGGAATCAACGCCGTTCAGAAGACCCGAGGTGGCAGCCCCATGGTCCTGGGCCGGCACGAAGCCTATATCGGCGTGCTGATCGACGACCTCGTCACCAAAGGCACGAATGAGCCCTATCGCATGTTCACCAGCCGGGCCGAGCATCGGTTGTTGCTCAATCATGGTTCGGCTGAGATGCGGCTATTGCCCCAGATTCGGAAGCTGAACCTCCTGACTCCGGACCGCCGTCAGCGAATTGAGCGCAAGGCCGAGCGGGTAGGGCACTGGCTCACGAAGCTGGAGACCACCCGCCACCAAGGATTGATGTGGGGCGACCATGTTCGGCGCGAGGCCGACGCACCGCCGGTCTCTTTGCCGGCCGAATTTCTAGCAGAAAGTCCGCAGGTTCAGGCGGAGGTTCTCTACCGAATCCGTTACCGCGGCTATTTGGAGCGGGAGGCGCGGGTTATCGAGCGTTTGTCCGGGCTTGAGCGGGTGAGGATCCCGCTTGATCTGAACTACCGTGAGGTCCGCGGACTACGCCTGGAGTGCGCCCTTAAGCTCGCCGAATTGCGTCCGGCCACGCTCGGCCAGGCCAGCCGCATCAGCGGGGTGAATCCGGCGGACATCAGCGTGTTGATGGTCCTCATTGAGTCGGGCAGGGCAGGGGACCGCCCCGCCGATCCCGGGACTGGCACCTGATTGGGCGCCCTCTGCGAGCGGGAGGCAGACGAGTGGAGGCTACCGGCAATCCACCCGGTTCGCAGCCGGGGATGCCTGTATGGGTTCGAGACGAAGAGTTCGCCAAGTTGCTTCACCCCGTTCGCGACCCCCCACCCGCACCCTTTGCCCGGCGGAGCAGCGCTTAGCTCAGCGGGAAGCGCTGCAGCTATCTTGCGGGGGAGTCCGCGCGAGCCTGTCCTGTGCACATGCAAGTGACAATTCGGTGACGTCGGGCTTTTCTCTGGAAAGCCGTCGCTTCGGCTCTAGTCTCCCGGGTCATGGCCGAAACACGGTCCAAACGCATCCTTATTGTCGACGACGAGCCCGATGTAACCGAGCTCGTGGGCTATCAGCTGCGGGCCAAAGGGTTCGCAGTTGAGGCGCTCAACGATCCGACTCAAAGCATCGCCAAGATTCGTGCTTACCAGCCCGATCTGGTGATCCTCGATGTGATGATGCCCGACATCGGCGGCATTCAGATCTGCCGGATGTTGCGGGCCGATCCCAAAACCAAGGCCATCCCCGTGATCTTCCTCACTGCGAAGGCCGAGGAGGCGGACCGAGTGCTCGGGCTGGAGGTCGGCGGGGACGACTACATCTGTAAGCCGTTTAGTTTGAAAGAGCTGATCCTTAGGGTTCAAGGTCTGCTGCGCCGTCACTCCGGACCGGGGGATGACCAACCCAAACGTCTGGAGATCGGCTCTATCGTCCTCGATAACGAGCGCCACCAAGTGACGATCAAGGGGGCGCCCGTGGAATTGACTGCCACCGAATTCCGCCTGCTCCGGTTGCTGATGGAGCGCAAGGGTAGGGTGCAGACGCGTGAGCATTTGTTGCTCAATGTCTGGAACTACGAGACCGAGATCGAGACGCGCACGGTTGACACCCACGTTCGCAGGCTGCGCGAGAAATTGGGCGCCGAAGCCGATCGGATCGAGACCCTGCGTGGCGTCGGCTATCGGATGGTCGAAAACCCCGTTAGCCCATGCTCAAGCTGATCACCGTAGCCCTGGCGGTGACCGCTGGTTATCTAGCTAAAGTGTTGATAACCAACGTCAGGAGGCAGCGAGACCTGCGCCACGCTCTGCAGACGCGCACTCCTTATCTGGTAGACGAGGGGCTTGGTCGCTTCTCTGGCGCATGGCGGGAGACCGCTGCCGCAGCCAATGAGTTGATCGCTGCTTTGCGCGTAGCCGAGGCTGAGCGGAAGGGACAGCTCCATCAACTCGAGGCCACTCTAGGCAGTCTGCAGGAAGGCGTGCTGGTCGTCGACGAGTCGAATGCGATCATCTTGGCCAATCAGGCTCTGGCCACGATCTTCCCGGAGAGCCCGATCATCTCAGGCCAGCGTATCGAGACGGTCGTACGCAGCAGTGCCTTCTCCTCTTTTCTCGACGATGTGCGCCGCGGCACCGCCGCCACCCGGGTCGAGCTGGAATTCGTGAACGGAGCAGCCTCAGTCTGGACCGAGGCAACCGGCGCCGTGATCGTGCCTTGGACCGGAGGCCGTGGCCAGTGGGTACTCTGCGTTCTCCATGAGGTCACACGCCAGAAGCGCCTGGAAAACATGCGTAAAGACTTCGTGGCCAACGTCTCCCACGAGTTGCGCACCCCCCTCAGTGTGATCAAGGGCTTCATTGAGACCCTCGTCGATGACCATGCGCACATTCCTGAAGCCGACCGGGATCGTTTCCTGCGCACGATTCAACGTCATGCTGATCGTCTCCATGTCATTCTGGAGGATCTGCTGACCCTCTCGCGGCTCGAGTCTCGGACTTCCGGCATGCATCTGGAACCCCTGGAGCTGCCCCGCCTGCTTCGGGAACTCGTGGAGGACTACCGCCCGCGCGCCTTGGCCTCCGGCCATCGTATCGATCTTCAGCTAACCGGAGAGTTGCCGATTGTGGCCGCCGATCCGGTTCGGCTGCGCCAAGTATTCGACAATCTCTTGGACAACGCACTGAAGTACACGCCGGCACAATCGTTCATCACGATTCGTGCCGCCGCCACGGCCACCGAGGTGGAACTTCGGGTTATGGATAATGGACCGGGTATCCCTGCTCGCGATCTCCCGCACATCTTCGAGCGTTTCTATCGGGTCGACAAAGGCCGTTCCCGGGAGAAGGGAGGCACAGGATTGGGCCTGAGCATCGTCAAACACATCGTGCAACTCCACGACGGCCGCATCTGGGCCGAGAGTCCGGCGGGGCAGGGGACGACCATCGCCTTTACGCTGGCGATTCAGCCCCGATCTGTGCCGATCGCCGCCCCGCCCACCGGTTGAGGTGCGGGGAATCGTGCGCAGAGGAGTCGCTGTTGTGCCCCAGGCGGGCGAGAGCTTCGAGCGGTCCGGCGGGCAACTCCCCTCCTGTCGGCCGGAATTGGATCAGCGCGGTGTCGTGGTCGCCGCCCTTTGGCGCGGCGAGCCGCCGCAGCAAGGGGCCTGCAAGCGGGCGAGGAGAGGAGGGAGGCATTTTCAGGTTGTCACGGGGCGCTTGGGCCGGGTGCATGGCTGCTCCATGCGTCTTCACCCAGGGGCCAAGCCCGAGTTCGTTCTTCACGTTGAATCGCGTCTGGCCGAATTGCGCAGTGAATTGCCCGCGGTATTACCGCCGGCCCCGGCTAGCATCGTGCTGGAGATTGGGTGCGGGCATGGCCATTTCCTGGCTCGCTACGCGGAGGCGCATCCCGACCGCTTTTGCCTGGGGATCGATATCATCAAAGATCGCCTGGAGCGCGCGGCCAAGAAGGGCCGGCGGGCCGGCCTCACCAATCTCCATTTTCACAAGACCGAGGCGACCGAGCTGATTGACTGCCTGCCCGCCGGAATCTCCCTGCAAGCCGTCTTTCTGCTCTTTCCGGACCCGTGGCCCAAGAAGCGGCATCACAAGAATCGCTTGGTCCGCGCCGATTTCCTGGCCGACCTTGCCCGGCGAGTGGTCCCTGGCGGGGCCTTCTATTTCCGCACCGACCACTCCGAGTATTTCGCCGTTGGGCGCACGGTTCTGGAGCGGCATCCCGACTGGGAGATTCAGCCCGCTGCGCCCTGGCCTTTCGAAGAGGCGACGGTGTTCCAGCTCAAGGCTCCTGAATACCAGTCGCTGGTCGCGGTCCGGCGCGCGCCGTAATGGAGATCCGCGCCACGCTTCTCTGGCGCCGCCGTCCGCCGCTCAGCCAGGGGCTGAAGAGAAAAGCTAAGGACACCGCGCGTAGCCCGCCGGGGACGCTGGCGTTCTCATTCGGGAGGGCGGCAACGCCGCTATCGGTTGGCCGATTTCGCCAGCGGTGCACCAATCGATGTCGCGGCACCCGGTTGCATTCCGAGCACGACCGCCCCTACTAATAACGCAGCGCTCTCTAATGAGTGAGCATTGTAGCCTGGATGCATTAGGGTTTGGAGATTGCCCCTCGGAGCAGCCTAATAGTTCTCGTGGGCGTGCATTTTGAATTCAACCTTTTCGAAGTTTGACCCGATCGGGGACTTTCCGCTTCTCTTCCTGCCTCGCGCCTTCCTACCCATGACCTTACGGGTCACTTCCTGCGCCCTCTTCCTCCTTCTCGCCGCCAGCTCAGCCCACGCCTCGGGCGGGGTTGACCCTGCCGCAGCCAAATTGTTCGAGATCCCGGGCCTCGGTTTGCCCGTCACGAACAGCATGGTTACCGGCTGGGTCGTATCCCTGCTCATCTTGGCCGGCTTGCGCTTCATGGTGGGAAAACCGCAAGTGATCCCTTCGCGCGGCCAGGCCATCGTGGAAACCGCGCTTTCCGGACTGCGTGGACTCTATGAGCCGATCGTCGGCAAGAAGGCTTTCCCGGCTGCGTTCCCGATCTTGGTCTGCCTCTTCCTCTTTATTCTGCTGCAGAACTGGAGCGGCCTGATCCCTGGAGTGGGTAGCATCGGCCTCGGCCATGTGGTGGACGGCAAGTTCCACGTCACCGAACCCTTCATTCGCCCGGCCAATGCCGACTGGAACGGAACCATCGCGCTCGCGGCTTTCGCGATGTTGGCCTGGGCCTACCTCATCGTGCGTTATGCCGGGGTGAAGCTCATCGCCTACGACCTGTTCGGCAACAAGGCCGACAAGAAGGAGGTCGCCGCCTATATCTACTACCCGCTCTCGCTGGTCTTCATTCTCGTCGGCTTCATCGAGATCGTCTCGATCTGCATTCGGCCGTTCACGCTTTCGGTTCGTCTCTTTGGCAATGTCTTCGGTGGCGAGAACCTCCTGCACGCCACGGGGTTCGTTTTCCCGTTCTACTTCCTCGAGACCCTGGTGGGCTTTGTGCAGGCGTTGGTCTTCACCCTCCTGCTCAGCGTGTATATCGGCCTGATCTGCAATCACGGAGACGAAGGTCACGAGGAAGCGCACCATTGATCCCTTTTCCGGCCGGGACCGTGCCAACAGACGTGCGGACGGGCGGATGTAACAACCAACGACAAGAAACCACACAATGATCACCATCCTCGCTCAAGCCACTGAAGTCGTCGCCAAAGCTGGCGTCACCGGCAATATCGCCAGCGCCGCCGGCGTGCTCGCTGCCGCTTTTGGTGTCGGCATCATCGGCATGAAGGCTTGCGAATCCGTCGGCCGCAATCCCGGCGCTTCGGGCAAGATCCTCGTCCAGTCCATTCTGGGCATGGCGCTCGCGGAAGGCCTTGGTCTCATCGCCTTGCTCGCCGTCTCGTAATCCTCCCTCCTCCGGCGCCGGGCTCTTCGCCCGGCGCCCGTCTCTTCCTGCCATGCTCGCCACGATTTCCTTCTTCCTTGCGTCGACCGAAGCGGCCGTTGCGGCCGAACATGCCGTCCCCGACGCGGGTCTAGCGGCGCATTTCGGTATCGCTCCCAGCTATGTCGTGATGCAGTTCGTCAGTTTCTGCATCCTCGCTTTCGTCGCGTATCGTTGGTTTCTCAAGCCGGTCCTCTCCACCATGGACGAGCGCCAGCATAAGATTGAGGCCGGCCTCCAGTACGCCGCGGACATGAAGGCCAAGCTCGAGCAGGCCAACCAGCAGAGCGAGGAGATCCTTCGCAAGGCCGGTGCCGAGGCCCAGATCGTCATCACCGAGGCCCGCAAGATCGCCAAGGAGTTGGCCGATCGCCAAGCTCAGGATACCGCGGCGCAGACTGCCGCCATGCTCGCCAAGGCTCAGCAGTCCATCGAGCTTGAGCACGGCAAGATGATCGCCGAGGTTCGCGGCGAGATCGCCCGCCTCGTCACCTTGACTGCGGCGAAGGTTCTTTCGACCGAGCTCTCGCCCGACGACAAGGCCCGCTACACCCAGGCTGCCACCCGCAACCTCACTGGCGTCTGACTAGTGCAGAACGAAGATTGTAGAATGCAGAACTGACCACGGCTCGGCCCAATCTACATCGTTCCTCCTTCTGCCTTCCCACTTCTGCCTTAGCTCCGCGCTCCATGTCCGCCTCCAAGAAAATCCGCGCCACCGCCCGCACCCTCCTCAAGCTCAGCCTCGAAGACGGCCAGCTCTCTGAGGCGAAGGTGCGCGATGTGCTCGCTTGGTTTGAGCAGAAGCCGCCGGCCCAAGCCGGAGCCACCTTGCGCGAATACCACCGCCTCGTGGTCCGCGAGTCCAACCGCAGCCGCGCCCGCATCGAGTTTGCCGGTGCGCTGCCGAGCGGCGCCATTCCTTCCATCCTGGCCGAACTGTCCAAAATTTACGGACGGCCCGTATCAGCGGTCACCAGCGAGAATCCCGACCTCATTGCCGGCGTGCGCATCAGCATCGGCGACGATGTCTATGAGCGCTCCATCGCCATCGAGCTCGAAACGCTCGCCGCCGCCTCCGCCTGATCTCCTCCCTTTCCCGCGCCCTGGCGCATCCTCCCCAGCGTAACCTGCACCGCTTTCCCGCATGAGCTCCGTTATCGAACAGATTGAGCAACAGATCGCCAAACTGCAGACCAAGTCGGTCAAGAAGAACGTCGGGCACATCCGCACCCTCGCCGACGGCGTTGCGAAGGTCGATGGCCTCTCCGACGTCATGTACAACGAGATGGTCCAGTTCCCGGGCGACGTCATCGGCATCGCCCTCAATCTCGAAGAAGACGAAGTTGGCTGCGTGCTCCTCGGCGATGTGGCCCTACTCAAGGAGGGCGACGAGTGCCACACCACCGGCCGCCTCCTGTCCGTCCCGGTCGGCAAGGCCCTGCTCGGCCGCGTCACCGACGCCCTTGGACGCCCCATCGATGGCAAGGGCCCGATCGACGCCAAGGAGTTCTACCCCGTCGAGAAAGTCGCCCCCGGCATCATCGCCCGCAAATCCGTCACCCAGCCGCTGCTCACCGGTATCATGTCGATTGATTCGATGATCCCGATCGGCCGCGGCCAGCGCGAACTCATCATCGGCGACCGCGGCACCGGCAAGACCGCCATCGCCATCGATACCATTATCAACCAGGCCCGGATCAACAAGGCCGGCCTCGCCGCTGGCGACCCCGCCTTCCGCCCGGTCTATTCCATCTACGTGGCCATCGGCCAGAAGAACGCCAACGTCGCCCGCACCATCGGCGTGCTCGAGGAGGCCGGCGCGATGGACTATACGATCATCGTCTCGGCGCCCGCCGCCGACAATCCCGCCAATCAATATATCGCCCCGTACTCCGGTGCCTCGATGGGCGAGTGGTTCATGGCCAACGGCATGGACTCGCTCATCGTCTACGACGATCTTTCCAAGCACGCCGTCGCCTACCGCCAGATCTCCCTCGTGCTCAAGCGCCCCTCCGGCCGCGAGGCGTATCCGGGCGACGTCTTCTATCTCCACTCCCGCCTGCTCGAGCGCTCCGCCCGCGTGAACGAAAAGAACGGCAACGGCTCGCTCACCGCGCTCCCGATCATCGAGACGCAGGCCGGCGACGTGTCCGCATACATCCCGACCAACGTCATCTCGATCACCGACGGTCAGATCTACCTGGAGACCGATCTCTTCAACCAGGGCCAGCGTCCCGCGATCTCCGTTGGTCTTTCGGTATCGCGCGTCGGTTCGGCAGCGCAGCTGAAGATGACCAAGCAGGTCGCCGGCAAGGTGAAGGGCGAGCTCGCGCAGTTCCGCGAGTTGGCCGCCTTCGCCCAGTTCGGGTCCGATCTCGACGCCCGCACGAAGGCCCAGCTCGACCGCGGTTCGCGCATCACGGAGCTCTTTAAGCAGCCCCAGTTTAATCCGCTGGCGATCGAGGTGCAGGCCGCCGTGCTCTGGGCGATGCAGAACAACGTCTTCGACTCGATCCCGGTGCCCAAGATCGTCGAGGCCGCCGCCAGTCTCCGGGATTTCCTCACCACGCGCAAGGTCGACACCCTCGCCAAGCTCGCCAAGGACAAGCAGGTGACCGAGGCCGTCGCCGCCGAGTTGAAACCGGCCGTCGACGAGTGGAAGAAAACGTTCGCGGCAACTAATCAAATCAAGAGCCAGAACAAGACAACGCCGCATCGAGTAGCGCGGTGCGCGCATAGCTTCCAGAAGAACGCCGACCTCCCCGGTTTCCCCCCGTCCCGCCGGCGCACCAGCCCCGCCAGCCCGCCTACTCACCAGTTGTCTCCCAGCTGGAGATTGCCTCAAGGAGGTCGATGAATCGCCACTTTCAGCCATCCGCATTTGGTGCTTCTTCCACCCGCGACATCCGCCGCCGGATCAAGTCCGTAAAGAACACTCGCCAGATCACCAAGGCGATGGAGCTGGTCGCGGCTTCGAAGATGAAGAAGGCGCAGCAGCTCGCCGTGGCCGGCCATCCCTACGCCGCGCTCCTGTGCGACATGCTCGCCGCCCTCAGCCACCGCGTGGAACGCCTCGAGCACCCGTTCTTCGCGGCCCGTCCGGTCAAGACTCGCGGCATCCTGCTGATCACCACCGATCGCGGCCTCTGTGGCCCGCTCAACAGCAATCTGCTGCGCGTGGTCACCGAAATCCAGGAACCGACGAAATACGTCTGTATCGGCCGCAAGGGCACCCAGTTTCTCGGCCGCACCAAGCGCGATCTCGTCGCCGACTTCACCGTCAGCGACAAGACGCCCTTTGCGGAGATCCGGCCCGCCGCCGAGTACCTCATCAAGCTCTTCCTCGACGGCGAGGTGGATACCGTGGAGGTCCTGTTCTCCTACTACCGCAACACCCTGGTCCAGGTGCCGCTGTTGCTGCCGCTGCTGCCGCTGGTGAACCTCGAGGAATCCATCGAGCGGGTGCGCAAGCAGAAGGGGGCAGGGGAGTCCGCCGTGAAGCGCGACGACCGCGAGATGCTCTTCGAACCTGATGCGGCCATCGTCTTCGAGGCGCTGCTGCCGCTCTTCCTCAACCGCGAGATCTACCAGTGCGTGCTCGACGCCAAGGCCTCCGAGCACAGCGCCCGTATGGTCGCCATGAAGACCGCCAAGGACAACGCCTCCAAGCTGCTCGATTCCCTCACCCTCGAGTATAACAAGGCGCGCCAGGCCGGCATCACCGCCGAGATTCTCGAGATCTCCGCCTCCCAGATGGCGCAGTCCGCGTAAACCCAACGCGCGTCTCCTCCTGCTACCTTCACCATTCTTCGTTCTGCATTAGGCCCCCGCAATTCCCGTCCCATGAACAAAGGCAAGATCACCCAGGTCATCGGCGCAGTCGTCGACGTGCAATTCCCCGCCGGTAGCATCCCGCCGATCCTGCAGGCGCTGCAGATCGACTTCACCTCGCAGGGCAAGGCCACGAAGCTCGTGCTCGAAGTGCAGCAGCACCTCGGCGAGGGCGTCGTGCGCGCGGTCGCCATGTCCAGCACCGAGGGGCTCGTGCGCGGCACGGAGGTGCTCGATCTCGGAGCGGCCATTTCGGTGCCCGTCGGCGCTGGCGTACTCGGCCGCATCTTCAACGTCATCGGCGAGCCGGTGGATGAGCGCGGCCCGGTCAATTACGACAAGCTTTCTCCCATCCATCGCGCGGCTCCCACGCTGGTCGACCAGGAGACCAAGCCCAAGATCCTGGAGACCGGGATCAAGGTCATCGACCTGATCTGCCCCTTCATCAAGGGTGGCAAGGTCGGCGCCTTCGGCGGTGCCGGCGTCGGCAAGACGGTCGTGATCATGGAGCTGATCAACAACATCGCCAAGACCCACGGCGGCTATTCGGTCTTCGCCGGGGTGGGGGAGCGCTCCCGCGAGGGCAATGACCTCTACCACGAGATGAGCGAGTCCGGCGTCATCGTGCAGAACGACCTCGCCAAGTCCAAGGTCGCCCTGGTCTACGGCCAGATGAACGAGCCGCCGGGCGCCCGTATGCGTGTGGGCCTTTCCGCTCTCACCATGGCGGAGTATTTCCGCGACGAGAAGAACCAGGACGTGCTGCTCTTCATCGACAACATCTTCCGTTTCTCCCAGGCCGGCTCCGAGGTCTCCGCGCTGCTCGGCCGTTCGCCCTCGGCGGTCGGTTACCAGCCCACGCTCTCCAGTGAGATGGGCATCCTCCAGGAACGCATCACCTCGACCAAGAAGGGCTCGGTCACGTCGATGCAGGCCGTCTACGTGCCTGCCGACGACATCACCGACCCGGCCCCGGTCGCGACGTTCGCCCACCTCGACTCGACCATCGTGCTTGAGCGCGCCATCGCTGAGCTCGGCATCTATCCTGCCGTGGATCCGCTCTCGTCGGGCTCGAAGGCGCTTGATCCGGCCATCGTGGGCGAGGAGCACTACGCTGTCGCCCGTGGCGTGCAGCGCGTGCTCCAGCGCTACAAGGACCTGCAGGACATCATCGCCATTCTCGGCCTCGATGAGCTGTCCCCCGAGGACAAGCAGGCCGTCTATCGGGCCCGCAAGATCCAGAAGTTCCTTTCCCAGCCCTTCAATGTCGCTGAGGTCTTCACCGGTACTGCGGGCAAGATCGTGCCCGTGCGCGACACCATCCGCGGTTTCAAGATGATCCTCGACGGCGAACTCGATCACGTGCCCGAGGGTGACTTCTACATGAAGGGCGGCATCGATGAGGCCATCTCCGCAACGGAGAAAAGTACTAAGTGACAAGGAGCAAGTAGTCAGGATCCAGCTCTAAGCACCGGGCCTGTCTCCTTCAGTTCCGCCACTTGATACTTGTTACTTGGCACTTCTCACTTTCCCTCCCGCCATGCCTCTCCTCCTTGAAATCGTCACCCCTGAAGGCCGTGTCTATTCCGACACGGTCGACACCGTCGTGCTGCCCACGGCGCAGGGCGAGATCGGCATCCTGCCCGGGCACCTGCCGGTGCTCACCCAGCTGGAGGCGGGCGAGCTGCGCGTGCAAAAGGGGAACACGCAGGAGTCGTTGGCTTGTGGTCGTGGGTTTGCCGAGATTGCCGGCGACAAGGTCAGTGTATTGGCCGAGCAGGCGATCAACATCGCGGCCATCGACGAGTCTGCCGTGGAGAACGCGGTGCGCCGCGCCGAGGAGGCGTTGAAGGAAAAGCAGACGCTCGCCCCCGACGAAGTCGAACGCCTCGAGGGCGTGATGCGTTTCGCCTACGCCCAGCTCGACCTCAAGCGCCGCCGTCGCGGCTGAGCGCCTGGGGTGAAGCCGGCCTCCGTGCCGGCCAGCGCGCGTCCTGTGAACCACGTGGCGCAGATCGCTTCGTAGGAGCGTTGCTGGTCACGCCCGAGCCAGGCAGCCCTTCTCCTGGGGCCGAGCAGCACCGAAGGAGCCGCCAGCGACGCCCCGGCGCCCGCTACCGCCGAATCGCGCCCTCCGGGCCCAGAGACCACCGAACGGGCGGAGGCCTGGTGCGGGCGGCGCGGGGCGGCGCTAAAACCGATTTGCCTGATACGAATTCGCTGTTAGACCCATCGACAGCGGCGCCTTCCGCCGAGATCTCCCAAACCCAAACACACACCATGTCGGATACTCCTGCGCCCTCCACCCCTCCCGCCGTCTCGGCCGACGAGGACAACACGATTGCCATCATCAGCTACCTTTTTGGTATCGGGTTTGTGATCGCAGCGGTCATGTTCAGCAGCAAGAAGACGCCGCTCTCCGCCTTCCATCTCCGCCAATCCCTCGGGCTGATCATCGTGGGCATCGCGGGATGGTTTGTATTCATCGCTCTTGGCATCATGGCCGCCGTGCTCGCCGGGATCCCGGTGGTCGGTTTTGTCCTGATCAAATCCATTTCACTGCTCAATATGGCGTACGGACTCGGGATGCTCGTCCTGTGGATCATGGGGATCCTGGGTGCGGCGAATCGTGAGCAGAAGCCCCTGCCGGTGCTCGGCGCGCTCTTCCAGCAGAAGCTCGCCACCCTGTTCACCTGAATTTCGGCAGCTGCGAGAACCCGGCTGCCCCCTCAACAACCTCGGAATCGACCTCGCCTCCATGTCCCAGAACAAAATCAAGAAACCCGACGCCAATCCGGTCGTCGCCCTCCTGCTCACCTGGTTCATCTTCAACCTCGGGCACCTCATCTTTAATGATAAGCAGCGGACATTCATCTACACGCTGGTGGCTATCATCATTGGTAGCTTCCTCTGCGTCTTGCCCGGCATCGTCCTCAGCGTCCTGAGCATCATCGACGCCTACCAGACCGCCGAACGCCTGCAGAAGGGCGAGGAAATCGGGGAGAATGAATACACCTTCCCGCTCCTGTTCAAGATCATGAAGATCGTGGACAAGGAAGCCACCTGCGCCGGCCAGGCCTAAGGCTCGTAGCACGCACGTTTGGCTCGTTGTTTTCCCTGCGCCCGGTCGGCCCTTGCCGTCCGGGCGCTTGCTTTTGGGGCTGGAGCTCGGCATGACTCGGGGCGTTGCCTTCTCTCTTCGCCATGCCCACGCGCGAAGTCTTTATCTATGTCCAACGCGGACCCCAACGCCTCGGCCCCTATGCCGTTGAACAGGTTTGCGTTTTTGCACACGAGAACCGGGTGTTGCCCACCGATCCGGCTTGGCACGAGGGGATGCGCGAGTGGGTGCCGCTTGCCAAACTGCTGGCACGTCGGGGAGTGGTGTCTCCTTGGCCTCTGGATCATCGATTCGACTGGCTGGTGCCGGTGAATCGCTCGCCTCTGTCGATCGCGGCCGGTTACGTCGGGCTGTTCTCCGTTCTGGTGATCCCGGCGCCATTTGCGGTGGGGCTGGGCTGGTTGGCGCTGCGCGACCTGCGCCGCCATCCCGACAAGCGCGGGCGTGGTCGTGCCTGGTTTGCCATCGCGCTCGGCGGGCTGGTCCTTTGTGCGGTCGCGGCGGGCTTGCTGCTCCGCGCTTTCCAATTCGGATTCCGCCCGCCACACTTCCCCTGAACTCCCGCTATGGACTACCACGTCGCCCGCAACAACCAGAAGCTCGGCGTCTTTGCCGGAGCCGATGCCCAAGCCCGCTTTCAGAGCGGCGAGATTCTCCCCTCCGACCTTGTCTGGTGCGAGGGCATGCCCGCGTGGCGCCCGGCCTCCGAGGTGTTCACCGGCGCGGTGTCGCCCTCCGCTCCGCCGCCCTCCGTCCCGCCCCCGCCGCCTAGCCCCGTGCCGGCGTCGTTCGCCGGTGGCGCTTTTGGGGCGAACCCGCTGCAGCCCAAGCCGGCCAATTACCTGGTATGGGCGATTGTCGTGACGCTGCTTTGCTGTATCCCGTTTGGGATAGTCGGTATCATCTTCGCCACCCAGGTGGATTCGAAGTACTCTGCCGGCGACTATGCCGGCGCCCAGACGGCTTCCGATCGGGCCAAGCTCTGGTGTTGGCTGGGAGTGGGCGGCTGGTTCCTGCTGGTGTTTGGATCCATCCTCTTCTCGGTCTTCCTCGGGGGCTTGGGCGCGCTCGGCAACCTGCCGCGCTGAGCGCTGTGGCTGGCTCGTCCTTCTCTCGTTGGCTGCGCCCGCGCCGGCTCGGTTGGCTGTTGGCTGGCGGGGCGGCGTTGGCCGTGCTCGGGGTGTGGCTGCTTGGG
The DNA here is from genome assembly GCA_016711225.1 of Opitutaceae bacterium. GTDB lineage: Bacteria > Verrucomicrobiota > Verrucomicrobiia > Opitutales > Opitutaceae > CAJCBL01. Next base: position 50,025 of record JADJTK010000019.1, on the reverse strand, counting down.
CCGCGACCGCCGGCCTGGTATCCACCCTGTCCCTTTCATGCGCTCACCGGGCTGCACTGCCCGGGTTGCGGCAGCGGGCGGGCCGTGCAGGCGCTGGCGCATGGGGACTGGGTGAGCGCCCTTGCCCTGAACCCGCTGATCACGCTCGGGCTGCCGTTGGCATTGGCGTGGGCGGGGCACGCGCTCTGGCGCGCGCTGCGCCATGATCTGCCGCCGGTGGAGTTACCTCGACCGATCGCGGCCATCACCTTCGGCGTTGTGCTGGCCTTCTGGATCCTCCGGAATGTGCCGTGGTGGCCGTGCACTCTGCTGGCCCCCCATGGGTAGTCCGGTCGCCCCGGCTCAGGCCAACGCCGTCCGCGCGACAGAGGCCTCGGGCTGAGGGGCGGGGGCGTCGGGGGAGGCGGGCGGGATTGCGGGAGCCGGGACCTCGCGGCTGGGCTCCGGCAGATCGCTCGGCGGAGCGGGCTCTTCCTCGGGCACCTCGCTCGGCTCGGGCCCGCTGTCGGGCAATGCCTCAACTACGGGCTCTTCGACCGGAACCTCCGCGAAATACTCAACAGTGCGGCCGTCGCCCAGAGTGACGCTGAGCGATTCGTCGCCGCGGTGTACCACCAGACCGTGGTAATCCTCGCCTGCCGCCGGCTTCAGGTTCTCCTCTTGGAGGGCTTTCCCCGGCCCCACGATCTGGTCGTAGCTTATCGCCTCCGCCCCGGTCTGTTCCATTTCCTGCATAGCGGCATACCAGACCTGCGCGAGATTCGCGCGTACCGCTTCCTCGGAGGCGTGGTGCTGGGACTGCTGGTAGATCGGAATGGCAATGGCGGCTACCATTCCTGCAATCGGGATCCCTCCGGCCAGGCCCAGATAGCCCATGATCAGGCCGGCGGTGGCGAAGCCGGCGCCGCCGATCCGTCCGGCATCGCGTTTGATCTTTGAATGCGCCATGTGGCCGAGGATCACCGCGGTCGGCGCGAGCAGGAAGAAGAGTGGAAAGATCACGAACACGCAGATGCCACAGACTAGGCTGGCGATGGCTAGGCCACTGCTCGGCGCCGGACTACGGCCCACCGGCAGGGGCGGCACCGCCGCGCTGGTCGACAGCGAGGGAGGGGTGGCCGTCAGTATCGGGGGCTCGGGGGGCGGAAACACATCGGATAGCTTGCGCCATTTCTCCCAGCCTTCGCACCAGCACAGGTCATCGCCGCGCACTTCGCCGCGGGCCAGTCGCTGGCGTAAGTCGGCTTCGCTGAAGGGACCGGATTGCACGCGGTTGACGGCGAGGTGGAACATGGCGCGAGGGTCGCTTGCAGCCCTCCGGCGGGCAAAACGAATCGTCGGGGCTGGCCTGCCCGCCCTGGCGGCCGATGGAGGAGGGGGGGGGGGGAAGGCGTCCGCGCCCACGCCCGGCTCCGGGGGCGGGCCCTCCGCCCCGCTGGCGGGCCTCTCGGCCTCGATGGACTCCAGCAGTTTCACAAGGTTGGGATACCACTTCTCGTGGAAGCCATAGCCGCCATGGCGGAACTCGTCGAGGGCGGCCTCGCGCGTCCAGCCTTCAAAGGCGATGCGGTAGGCGGCGACGAAGACCCCGGTGCGGTCGCTGCCGTGCCAGCAGTGCACGATCACCGGCTTGGGGGCGGCGCGGAACTGGCGCAGGGAGGCGACGAGGTAGTCCTCGGTGACGTCGCCCGCGTCGGTCGGATTTGCGAGCAGGGTGAAGCCGGCGGCGGTGAACTTCTTCGAATCGGAGTGGTAGTTGCGCAGGTTGAAGATCGTGCGCACGCCGAGAGCCTTGAGGTCGGCAATGTCGTCGGGGCCCGGTTGTTCGCAGCGGTAGAGATCGGCGCTCACGCGGAAGACGTTGGCCAACGAGGTTTGGATGAGCGGCTTGGCCCACGTATCGGGGCGCACGCGCGGCGTCGGCTCGGCGGAAGCCGCGCTGGCTGCAGGGGCTTTCGGCTCCACGGCGCTGAAGGCGAGGCTGCAGGCCCAGACGGCGAAGGTTAGCGGTAGCACGAGACGTTTCATGGCGGTGAGGGTGTCGAGCCACCTGGGCTGGCGCACGTCGAAAGCGTGGGCTGCCGGCGGGCGCATCGCGGGGCTGGCAGATCGGGGGAGCCGAGGGCAAAAGCGGGAGAGTGGCTTGGGCGTGGGCGCAGGTGGCCGATGTCTAGTGAACGGCGACTGCGCTTGTGTTCGCGGGCCCCGGTCCGCCCCTTCAACCTCAACCCTTTTTACGATTCACCTATGAAAATGACGTTCCGTTGGTTCGGCGAGAAGGACGACTGCATCCCGCTGTGGCAGGTGCGGCAGATCCCCGGCGCACCCGGGATCGCCGGAGCGCTTTGGGACGTGCCGGTTGGCGAGGTCTGGCCGGTTGAGAAGATCGAGCAGCTCAAGGCCTCCGTCGTCGCCGCCGGCCTCAAGCTCGAGGTGATCGAGAGCGTCAACATCCACGACGATATCAAGGTTGGTGACCCCTCGCGTGATCGTTACATCGCCAACTACGCCGAGACCCTCCGGCGCCTGGGCCGTGCCGGGGTGAAGGTCGTCTGCTACAACTTCATGCCGGTGTTCGACTGGCTGCGCACCGACCTCGCCCATCCGCTGCCCGACGGCTCCAATGCGCTCTTCTACGAGGCCGCCAAGGTCAAGGATCTCACTCCCGAGACCGTACTCGACCTCTTCTCCAAGAGCTCCAACGGCTTCAAACTCCCGGGCTGGGAGCCCGAACGCCTCGCCCAGCTCAAGTCGCTGTTCGTCCGGTATTCGGTTGTTGATGCCGACAAGCTCTTCGCGAACCTCAAGTACTTCATCGATGCGCTGATGCCGGTGTGCGAGGAGTTCGACATCCGCATGGCCATCCACCCCGACGATCCGCCGTGGCCCATGTTCGGCCTCCCGCGCATCGTCACCAACGAGGCCAACATCGCGCGGGTGCTCTCCCTCAATCCGAGCAAGTTCCACGGCCTCACCTTCTGCACCGGTTCGCTCGGCTCGAATCCCACCAACGATCTGCCGGCAATGATCCGCCGCTTCGGCGCGATGGGGCGCATCCATTTTGCGCACTGCCGGAACATCAAGCGCTTCCCCAACGGCGACTTCATCGAGAGCTCGCACCTCTCCACCGACGGCTCGGTCGACATGTACGAGGTGATGAAGGCGTATCACGACATCGGGTTCACCGGTTGGGTGCGCCCCGACCACGGCCGCATGATCTGGGGCGAGACGGGCCGGCCCGGTTACGGGCTCTACGATCGCGCGCTCGGCATCGCCTACCTCAACGGCCTCTGGGAGGCCATCGACAAGAGCGTCGCCCTCGACCAGGCCAAGCCCCGACTCGCTGCCGTCTGAAATGGTGGGGCGGGCTTCACGCCCGCCCCACCACCTGGAACCGCACCAGAAACGTCCATCGTTCCGCCGCCTCCACTATCTGCGTTTTATGAACACCACCACTCGCTCCAATTCACTTTCCGGCAAGGTCGCTGTCATCACCGGCGGCGGCGGCATCCTCTGCAGCGCCATGGCCCGCGGTCTCGCGGCCGACGGCGTGAAGATCGTCATCCTCAACCGCACCGCAGCCAAGGGCGAAGCTGTCGCCCAGCAGATCCGCGATGCCGGCGGGGAGGCCCTTTCCCTCGCCGCGAACGTGCTCGACCGGGCCTCGCTCGAGGCTGCGCGCGACGAGGTGAAGCAGCGCTGGGGCGGCTGCGACATTCTCGTCAACGGCGCCGGCGGCAACCATCCCCGCGGCACCACCGCCACCGAGACTTGGGCGGGCGCGTCCACCGGCCCGGTCACCGGCCCGGGCAGCTTCCTCGACCTCGACGAGGCGGGCTTCCGCGCCGTCTTTGATCTCAATTTCATGGGTACGCTGCTGCCCACCCAGGTGTTTCTCCCGCTGCTGCTCGGCCGTCCGGGCTCCACGGTGATCAACGTCTCCTCGATGGGCGCCTACCGCCCCATGACGAAGGTTCCCGCCTACTGCGCCGCGAAGGCCGCGCTCAACAATCTCACCAATTGGATGGCCGTGCACTTCGCCGAGGCCGGCCTGCGCGTGAACGCCATCGCCCCCGGCTTCTTCTCCACCGAGCAGAACAAGGCGCTGCTGTGGAACGCCGACGGTTCGCCCACGCCCCGCGCCAAGAAGATCGTCGACCACACCCCCATGCGCCGCTTCGGCAAGGCCGAGGAACTCGTCGGCGCATTGCGTTGGCTTTGTGACGACACGGCCAGCGGCTTTGTCACCGGCGCGGTGATTCCAGTCGACGGAGGTTTCTCCGCCTATTCCGGAGTGTGAGTTTGTCGCTCGGCGTGGCGGCGTTCGCTAGATTGTCGTGGGCTCCTCGTAGCGGAACGCCTTTGCGTTCCGGCGGAAGCGAAGCGCTTCCGCTACGGCCGGAGGGTGCTCCTATTTCAGGTTGAATACCACGCGGGGCACGGCGCTCGACTCGCTGGCGGGAGGAACTCCGCCGCTGGCGAGGAAGACGCGGGCGGCCTCCACCTGGCCTTTGGTGAGCAGGTATTCCTGGATGCGCTGGGCGCGGCGGGCGGCGAGATCCGCGTAGTCCGTGGCCTCGGGAGTGAGCGTGGCGAGCACTTGGGCCCATTGCTCCTCGGGTGTGAGCGGGGCGGCGACGACTGCCGCCACGGTATCGGGCTTCGCGTTTCGGGATCCGAGTTTCGGGGCAACGGAGGTGCCGGCCTTTGGCCCTGCGGCGACGACCGCCGGCTTTGTGCCACGACCGAAGAGGCGGCGCATATTGCGCACGATCAGATTGCCCTTTGGCGGCTCGACCTGCGTCGGAGCGACGGCGCCAGTGGTTCGGGTGGTTTCTGCGCCAAGGGCCACCGCCATGGTCGTGCAGCGCTCCGCGTGGAGTTCGGCCAGGTAGCGGACGCGCTCCTCTGGAGTGAGCGGCACCGTGGCCGGATCGGCCGCCGCGGTGGTGGTCGCGGCGAAATCGCGCAGCTTGCTGGCGCGGAGCAGCGTATCGAGTTGAGTGGTGCGCAGACCGGCGAGATCAAGTTCGGGCTGCGGCTGGCTGGAGATTTCGAGGCTGAGGCCGGGGCGCTCGGTGAGGGCTTTGATGAGACCGTCGAGGCGGGCGAGGGCTTCGGGGGTCAGCTCGGCGGAGCCGGAGGCGAAGTCGACGGCGCTCAGGTCGTGGCCGGCGCCGAACAGGCCGCCGAGCATCGCGAAGGGCGCGGTGGCGGCCTTTACGATCACGTTGCCCAGCGTCTCCCAGACGATACGGCCGTATTTGAAGTCGGGATCGTCGAGGTTGCCGCGCACGGGCAATTCGAGGGTGATGCGGCCGTCGCGATCGCGCAGGAGGGCGAGGGCGAGTTTGATGGGGAGCTTGGTGGCGTCGGGGCTGGCGATGGGCTCGCCCAAGAAGAACTGGTCGAGCATCACCTTGTTTTCCCCAACAAGTTCCCGGGCGGAGAGGTGGTAGCCGAGGTCGAAGCTGAGCTTGCCCTTGTCGATCGCGTACCCGGCGTAGCGGCCGGAATACGGAGCGAAGGGACGGAGCTCGATGCCGGTGAAGGCGACCTTGAGGTCGGTGTAGGCGTCACCACTGAGCGGATTGATTTTGCCGCTGATACGCAGGGGCGCGAGGCCGAGGCGGCCAGTGAGCTCAACGTCGGCGCGGGCGAGCTGCTCGGAGGAGAGGTCAGAGATCGTGCCGCCGAAATCGGCGAGCTCCGTGGTGAAAGCCGGCTCCACGGAACGGTCGGTCGCGGTGACGCGCGCGCCGGCGAGCGTCACGCGGCCGATGATTATCGACGGTTTCGGGTTTCGAGTTTCGGGTTTCGAGACGGAGGCCTCCGCGCTTGCGTGGGGCGATGGGGCCGTGGGCTTGGCGGTGTCAGGGACCGCAGGCAGGGACGCCTGCGCCACGGTCTCGGACTGGGTCGGCCGTCTCGGACCTTTCACCACCGCCGAGAAATTGAGCTGCCGATCGGGGGCGATGATCACATGGGCGTAGGGCTCCTTCACGGCGATCTCGTCGAGGGCGACGGCGAGCGGCTGCGTGGTGGCGTTGATCTTGGTGAAGGCGAGATCGGTGAATCCGAAAAGCGGTTCGGAGAACTCGCCGTCGACAGCGGCGAAGGCGGCGAGGCCGGCGTCGCCGGTCCAGCGCAGGTCGGGCGCGCCGGCGGCGGTGAGGGCGAGCGTGAGCTGGCCCTTGGCTCGGGCGGTGCCGTTGGTGATGAGGAGGTTGAGGAAGGGCGCGAGGTAGGGATCGAGCGGGCGCAGTGCGAGCCCGGCGGCCTCGACTTGGAGAGTGGCGGAGCGGGGCTGCGGGCGGATTTTTCCGGAGAGGGTGAGGTGCCCGCTCTCGTTCCAGCGCAGTGTGGTGGTGAGCGAAACCTCGCGATCGAGTTGGGTGCTGACGCCGTGCACGATAACTCCGAGTTGATCGATGGCGACGGAGGCCGGCCGCGGCGTGGAGTGATCGGTGAGGCGTAGGGAGGCGTCGGCGATCTCGAGGGTGCCAAGAGTGGCCGACCAGGGGGAGGAGGCCGTTTCGGGTTTCTGTTCGGGTTGGGAAGTCGGGAGCTTCGGGGTGAGGAGCCCGACGAGGTCGAGGGAGCCGTCGGTGCGCCGTTCGGCGGTGAGCGCGGCGCCGGTTACAAGCACACGGGCGATCGAGGCGGTGCGGGCGGCGCTGTCGGCTGTGAGGGTTTCGACCCGAAGCTCGGGTATTGAGAGGAAGGGGGCGCTGGAACCGGGGGCGTTGAGCGTGAGCCCGGCGAGGGTGGCGGAGGCATCGCGCAAGCGCACGACCGGCTCGTTGGCGGCGAGCGCGAGTTCGTAGTCCGCGATGAGCCCGAGTTGGCCGGAGGCGAGATCGAAGCGGAGAAAGTCGCGGTAGTAGGCGGCGTATTTCGGCAGGGCGAGATCGGTGATCTCGATGCGGCCGACGGAGCCGAGCGGCTCGAAGGTGAGCGAGCCCTTCCAGGCGAAATGTTCGCCGGCTTCGGTGGTGGCGGCAAAGGTGTAGGCGCCGGAGCGATTCGGGCGAGTGGTGAAGTCGGTCAGTTCGAAGGAGGTCGGGCCGAAGGTGGTCGAGAAGGGCGCACTTCGCGCTTTGTCGGCATGAGTGAACTCGCCGCGCTCGACCCGTAGGTGGGCGACGGCGACCGCCGGCGGAGCGGAGGGCTTCGCGCTTTGGGTGGCGGGTTTCGGGACAGCAGGTGGGATCAGGTCCGCGATGTTGAGCGTGCCGTCGGCCTCGCGGTAGACCCGGCCCCGGGGATGCACGAGCCGGACCTGGTCGAAAGTCCAAGTGAGACGGGCAAGCGAGGCGACGGGCGCGAAATCGACGAAGAGCTCGTCCCAACCGGCAAATTCGGCGCCGTCGTGGGCGGTGATGACCAGGCCGCGGACGGTCAGGGACAGCGTCCACGGGTTGAGGCGTACCTCCTCGATGGAGACCGGCCGGTGCAGCGCCGCTGAGCCGTGTTTGATCAGCTGCTTCTTGAGCAGCACCGGAGCGAGAAGGAAACCGGCGAGAGAAAAGATGGCGAAGAGGCCGGCGAGCCAGAGCAGAAGCCGGCGGCGCCGGAGGGTGTGGGAAATGAGTGCGTTGCGCATGGTGGAAGGGGCGCGTTGGCGCCGGCAATATGGGCTGCCGACTCTGGGGGACGAATTCGGGCAGTCCATGAAATCCATGGGGCGAAGGTGCCGGCTGTGGTGGGCCGCCCCGGCTCCTCGACCCGATCCTTTGATGCCGGGAGCTGGGGACCTTGTCGGGAGCGTGCGCGGCGTTGCTGCTTCTGCACCCTTGGGCAGGCTTCGCGGCTTGCCGGGGCCGACTTCGCGTGCGGGACAACTAGGGGCGGGCTATCGCGAGCGGTTCCTGCGCCAGCAGGGCGAGGGCGGTGGGGGCGGGGAGGGCAAAGGGATCGATGTTCTCGCGGGCGGCGACGGTGGCGAGCACCTTGGGCACGTAGAAACGCGTCTCCGCGGGGAGGCGGTCGGCAATCGCGTCGAAGCTGCGGCGTTTCACCTTGTCGAGCTCCCGGCCGATGCGGCCCTCTCCGGCGTTGTAGGCGGCCAAGGCGAGCGGCCAGTCGCCGAACTTTCCGTGGAGGAAACGCAGATACTGGGCGGCGGCGCGCGCGCTCTTCTCCGGGTGGGTACGCTCGTCGAAGGGAAACAGGCTCAGGCCGAAACGTTTCGCGGCCGCCGGCATGAATTGGAAGAGGCCGAGCGCGCCCGAAGGACTTTTGGCTTCGGGGTCGAACGACGATTCCACCTCGGCCAACCACACCAGCTCTGGCGCCACGCCCTGGGCGCGGAAGGCGGCCTTGAGCTGCGGGGCGAGCTCGGCGGAACGCGCCGGCGGGGTGCGTTGGGCGATGCGGCGAGTCCAGGTGTTGTTGCTGCGGGCCGCGCGGTAGACGCGGTCGCGCACGACCTCGAAGCGCAGGGTGGGGCGAGGACGCTCGTTGGGCACGGGCACCGGGAGGAGCGGATCGCGCAGGCGCCGTTGTTCTTCCGCCCATTGGCGACGCGAGGTCTCGACGGCGTCGCTGGCGAGATCGAGGTAATCCATACGGGGAGCGAGCCAATCGGCGTAGGGCTGCCCCCAGTCTTGCTCGCGCAGCCAGGCGAGGAGCTGGGCGGCCTGCGGGCGCAGCGCGGCGAAGTCCTCGATGTTGCCCAGCGCGAGCGAGTCGGCGATGGGTTGGAGTTGGGCGATGAGTCGCTGCTGTTGCTCGGGCGTGAGCGGCTCGAGCTGCTCGGTATCAAAATTGTCCTCCAGCCAGGCGCGGCCGTCGTCGAGGATCTGGTCGATGAGGGCGGAAGGATCGGCCGCGGGCGCCGGGGCGGCGGGAGTTTCGGGCTTCGGGTTTCGCGTTTCGGGGGCTGGACTCTGCGGCGCGGTTGCGGCCGGAGGTGGCGGCGTCGGCGCGGGCTCGCCGGCGCGCAGCGCGGCGGCGCAGGCGAGAGCGGTGAGGCAGGCGGTGATGGTGCGGGACGGCGGCACGGGCGGGAGTGTGGAGAGGGACCGCGCCGAGTCGATGCCGGTTCCCGAAGAGTCACGAGCCGTTTGCCGTCGATCTCTCGGCGCCGTTGTCTCCGCAATTGTGGCACCGCACGCTTGCGGCGGCGGTGGGCGGCGACAGTGTCGGGGCCAACCCCGAACCCTGCATGACCTGGAAACGCTTCTTTCGCTGGTTCCTTCGCGCCGCTTTCGCTTGTCTCGGACTGTTCATCATTATTGCGGGCATCGTGTGGTACATGATTCACGCAGCTCGCGCAGAGCGCTGGCGTAGATCCTACGAAGGGCATATCGCGACTGCGCTGGGATGGGAGCAACGGGACGATCTTGAAAAACGGCTGAAAGCACAGCCCACACTCTTGCTCTCGCTCTTGGGTCACGATTCCCAGCGGGTGAGGCAGGCCGCCCAGTTGTTTCTGGAGAGTCGTCGGTATCAGATCGATGAAGCGACACTCGACTCTATCGCTGCTGAGATTCGTGACCCCGATGGGGTTGCGCGAGGATTCCTCGTGAAACTGTTGGCGAGCTACCGGAGGGATGGAGTGCGACGTGTCGCCGATTTCTACCGATCAACTGAGGTGGTGAAACCGGAGCTACAGGCAGCGATCGAGGGCGCTGTCGAGAATCCACTCAGCTATTCCAACGATGATCTGATCCAGGGCCTGATTGGGATTGTGCGCGACGATGCGGTGATGGTCGGCAATCGGTGTCGGGCTATTGCGGCGCTTGGATATCTTCGCATGCCAGACAAACGCCACGAGGCGACCGATGGTCGCTTTGCCGTAATAGCATCGCTCCGCGATTGTCTCACCGGCGTTTCAGAGCCGGTCGCCACCGCTGTGGCTTCAGCGTTGCTCCATATTGATGAAGAGGCGGCTCGGGCTAAGGAGATGGTCCAAAGCGAGAAGGCGGGCGAGTTCAGGAACCTCGGTGAAGATGGAGGAGAGGCAATCGCTGCGTTGGCGGATCAGAGCGATTGGCACAGGGTTGGTGCGGCCGCGGATGCACTGGCCCTCAACGGGGTCATACGAGCGATCCCGGAATTGCAGAAAGTCGCCGAATCTCATTGGTACCGCCCTGTACGGAGAACAGCGCAACGCGCTGTTCGCGTCCTGCACGGGAAGGAGCCCTATCTTCCGGAAGTCGATGAGAAGGGCCGTTTCAAAACGCCTTTGCAGGATCTCGGTTGGTACATCGAGGACGAGATCAAGGAGTGGGGCAATAGATCCAATCGCGAGCGCTCAACCAGTAGCTTCAGAAGAATCGGCGGGGAACTGCTGCGGGAGTGTCGGGGCTATTTCTTCCCGCTCATTCACGAAGTAGAATTCCGACGCCCCGGGCGCTTGCCGAAGCGCATGGCGCTCGAAGATGCGGGCATCCAGTTCTTGCGTCCCCAATGCGCGGTTAGCTTCGCCGGCGGAAAATTGCTCGGCTTCAACCAAGGGGAATGGGGCTGCGGGCTGGTCTTTTACCGGAAGGGAGAGATTCCCCAATACCTCGCACCAGCAGGCGTGACGGACTTCATTCCGATGCCGTTCGGAATGCTGGTCTTGGCCTTTCATGAGGGGGTGTTGGTTGCCAAGCAATCTACCGACGGCTCGTTGAACGTAGTGTCACTCCCCAAGGCCCTGCCGATCGGATTCGGCATGATGGGTCCCCCGCGGATGATGCCGAATGGTGAGTTAAAAACCGGATGCATCGGCGTGGACGTCTACATCACTCCTACCGGCGATGTTCGTTTTGTTGAGCAATCGCCGGCAGAATCGTCGCGCTGAAGGCTCAACGACACCGTTCACCGGTTACGCTCCACCGATCACTGGGCACCGACTCCCTTCACCCTAGCAGCTTCGCCTGGGTATCCAGGTGCTTCTTGATGCTGCCGCAGACGGAGTCGCACATCGAAAAAATGCCGGGATCGGCGATGGCGTAGAGGACGTTGAGGCCCTGCTTGCGGCGGGTGAGCAGGCCGCAGGCGGTGAGCACCTGCAGATGCTTGGAGATGTTGGCCTGGCTGGTCTCCTGCTGTTCGACGAGCTCGGTGACGCTGCGCTCGCCCTCGCGTAGGGCCATGAGGATACGCAGGCGCATCGGCTCGCCCATGGCGCGGAAACGCTGGGCGATGAGCTCGATGGTGGCGGGCGGCAGGTCCTTGGCCATGACCGGGAGCGAGAAGACAAAATGGGCACTTGACGACTTCAATCTTCCTTATAACTATGTGGCTATTCAGTGAAACGCAACCTTTTCCTCCTATGAAACTCGAATACCGCATCCGCGTCCTCGCCGGCACCATGATCCTCGCCAGCCTCGCCCTGGCCCACTTCTTCGGCCCGTGGTGGCTGCTGCTGGCCGCCTTCGTCGGGGTAAACCTCATCCAGTCCGCCTTCACCGGCTTCTGCCCGGCCTGCAACATCCTCAAGCGCCTCTTCCCCGACGCCCCCGGCGCCTGCGGCTGCGACGAGGGCAAATGCGGCTGCGACTTGGGTGCCGAGCCGAAGTCCGGAGACTCCTGCGGCTGCGGCAAGCACTGATTACGCGCCTTCTGGTAGGAGCGTGCTCTCACGCGATCGTGTAAGGTCCGCCGGCTGACTACGCCCAGAATCGCCTGCAAGCAGGCTCCTACACCCACAGGCAACTTCTCCGCGATCTGCGTCCATTAGCGGTTCTCCAAGCCTTGCTCGCATCTAGTCCCTCCCTTCACTCATGAAAGCCCTCCGTTTCCTTGCCCCCGTCCTCATCGGAGCCATACTCGGGGCCCTGATGGGTACCTTTGGCCAATGCACCTCCGGCACCTGCCCGCTCACCTCCACTTGGTGGCGCGGTGCGATCTATGGCAGCGTGCTCGGCCTGCTTTTCGCCCTGTCTTCCCTGCGGAGCTGACCGCCCCGCGTCGCCAAAGATTCCCTGTTGAATCGCCGATTCGGATTCGCCCGTCGCCCGCGCTCCGTTAGTCTCTCCGCCAATCTCCCGCTCCATGAAACGCCGTCCTTCCCTCGCTGTTCTCCTTTCCGCCGGTCTCGTGCTGGCCTTCGCCGGTTGTGGCCGCGAGCACCCAGCCCCGCCCCCACTCCCGACCGTCGCCGTGCAAACCGCGGAGGTTCGGGTCCTCACCGAGCTGCGCCGCACCGAGTTGCCCGGCACGGTGCGCGCCGTCGAGCGCGCCGCCCTCGCGCCGAAGGTCATGGGCTCCGTGGCCAGCCTGCCGGTGGCGCTCGGACAGTTGGTGAAGCGCGGAGACGTTCTTGCGACCCTCACCGCCAATGAGATCGGCGCTCGCCTGGCGCAGGCGGAGGCCGGGCTCGGCCAGGCCCGCCGCGACCTCGAGCGCGAGACGGGCCTGCTCACCAAGGGCGCCAGCGCGGCCGAGACCGTGCGCAGCATGGAGGACCGTGTGCGTTTGATGGAGGCGACCGTCGCCGAGGCGCGCACGATGCTCACCTACACCACCATCATCGCCCCGTTTGATGGCGTCATTACGCGCCGCCTCGTCAACGAGGGCGACCTGGCCGCTCCGGGCAATCCTCTGCTCGAAATGGAAAACCCGACCTTGCAGCGGGTCGAGGTTGAGGTGCCCGACGGGTTGGCGGCAGTCGCGGTGGGAGCTTCGGCCCCGGTGCGGATCAATACCATCGAGTTTCCGGGCCGCGTGGCCGAGATCTCCCCGGCCCTCGATGCCGCCTCGCGTACCTTTCTCGCCAAAATCGATCTGCCCGCCGGTGCGGCGGTGCGTTCTGGCCAGTTCGCGCGCGTCGCTTGGCCAGCGGGCGAGGGCACGGCGCTCGTGATTCCGGCCGCTGCGTTGACGAGCTTTGGACAGATGGAGCGCGTGTTTGTCGTGGCAGAGGGACGCGCGACGATGCGTCTCATAAAATCGGGCGCGCGTCATGGCGACCAAGTGGAGATCCTTTCCGGCTTGGCCGCGGGTGAACGTGTGGTGGCCGACGGCGCGGCGACGTTGCGCGATGGCCAGCCGGTGGAGGTGAAGCCGTGAGTGCACCGGAAAACAACGGCGCGCTCCCAGCGAAGAAGTACGGCATCACCGGCCAGATCGCGGCGCTGTTCATCGATTCGCGGCTCACGCCGATCGTGATCATCGCCTCGATCCTGCTCGGCGCGTTTTCGGTGCGCATGCTTCCCCGCGAGGAGGAGCCCCAGATCAAGGTGCCGATGGTCGACGTGCTCGTCTCGATGCCCGGCTCGACCGCCGCCGAGGTGGAGAATCGCATGACGCGCCCGATGGAGAAGCTCCTCTGGGAGATCGCGGGCGTGGAGTACCTCTATTCGACCTCCAGTCCCGGCAGCGCGATGACCATCGTGCGCTTCAAGGTCGGCACGAACCTGGAGGAGGCGCTCGTGCGCCTGAACCAGAAGATGCAGGCCAATTTCGACCGCATCCCCCTGGGCGGCAGCCTGCCGTTGATCAAGCCGCGCTCGATCGACGATGTGCCCGTGCTGGCGATCACACTCCACAGTGCCACCCAGGATCATCTCACGCTGCGCCGTCTCGCCGCGCAGCTCGACGACGAGATCAAGGCCATCCCGCAGGTCGCCGAGACGACGTTGATCGGCGGCGTGCGCCGCGCGGTGCGTGTGCAGCTCGACGCCGTGGCGCTGGCGGCGCGTGGACTCTCCGTGACGCAGCTCGTCCCTGCCCTCCAACAGGCCAACCGGCAGGCGCAGCTCGGGTCGTTGCCGACGGCGGATACCGAAGTCCTTCTCGAAACCGGCAGCTTTCTGCGCGACGCCGCCGATGTCGGTGCGGTGGTCGTGGGTGTTTTCCAGAACCGCCCCGTGTACCTGCGTGATGTCGCCACGGTGCGCGATGGCGCGGAGGAGCCGGCGAACTATGTGCTGTATGGATCGGGGCCGGTCGCCGCCGACTGCCGCGGTGCCCAACCGCGCGGCCCCCCTGCAACCGGTCCACCCCGTACTGCAGGCGGCGGTGACGCTCAGCGTCGCGAAGCGCCCGGGCGCCAACGCGATCGACGTCGTCAACGAGGTGCTCGCCAAGGTCGACAGCCTCAAGGGCCGCCTGCTGCCGACCGACGTTCAGGTCGCGGTGACGCGCGACTACGGCCACACCGCGGCCGAGAAGTCCAACGAACTGCTGCTGCATATGGGCATCGCGGTGTTTGGCGTGGCGCTCCTCATCCTCTTCTTCCTCGGCTGGCGCGAGTCGCTGGTGGTGATGTTGGCGATCCCCTCGACCCTCGCACTCACGCTGATGGTGTTTTACCTCTATGGTTACACCCTTAACCGCATCACGCTCTTCGCCCTGATCTTCTCGATCGGTATCCTGGTGGACGACGCGATCGTGGTGGTGGAGAACATCGTGCGGCACGTGCGCCTGCCCGGCGCCGAGAAGAAGCCGCTCATCCAGCTCGCGCTCGAGGCGGTCGACGAGGTGGGCAATCCCACCATGCTCGCCACCTGGGCGGTCATCGCGGCGATCCTGCCGATGGCATTTGTCGGCGGCCTGATGGGACCGTACATGCGCCCGATCCCGATCGGGTCGACGGCGGCGATGCTGTTCTCGCTGGCGATCGCGTTCACCGTCACCCCGTGGGCCGCCATCCGCGTGCTCAAGCGACACCTGCCCAAGGGCAACTCCGCGTCAGGCGTGCCCTCGGCTGCCGTCGCGGAAGATCACGACCACGCTCCCAACGACTGGTCCACGCGGCTCTATCATCGGATTATGGATCCGCTGCTCGACCACGCCTCCTGGCGCTGGGCGTTCCTCGGTGGCATCGTGGCGTTGTTGCTCGTCGCGATGGGCCTGGTCGGGTTTGGCGCGGTCAAGGTCAAGATGCTGCCCTTCGACAACAAGTCGGAGTTCCAGGTCATCCTCAACACGCCCGAGGGCACCACGCTGGAGCGCACCACCGCCATTGCGCAGGAGATGGCCGCCTCGCTGCGCGACGAACCCGAGGTGCGCGACTTCCAGATCTACGCGGGCACGTCTTCGCCCTTCAATTTCAACGGATTGGTGCGTCACTACTTCATGCGTCGCGGGCCCAATGTCGCCGACATCCAGGTGAACCTTGTTGGCAAGGACGAGCGCTCCGCCCAAAGCCACGACATCGCCAAGCGCCTCCGCCCGCGCGTCGCCGCCATTGCGGCCAAATACGGCGCGGCGGTCGCCGTGGCCGAGGTGCCGCCGGGGCCACCGGTGCTACAGACCCTTGTCGCCGAGATCTACGGTCCCACCGAGGAGGCCCGCCTCGCGCTGGCGAAGCGCGTGCGCGGAATCATCGAGAAGTCGCCCGGTGTGGTGGATCTCGACTGGTACATCGAGGCGCAGCAACCGAAGGTTCGTTACGTGGTCGACAAGGAGAAGGCGGCGCTGCACGGCATCACCGAGGGCGACATCGCGCAGGCCTTGCGCATCGCCGCGCCCGGTTTCGCCGCCGACCTGCTCCATCTGCCCAACGAGCGTGAGGACATCTCGGTCGTGCTCGAGTTGCCCCGCTCCGCCAAGGGGCGGCCCGAGGACCTGCTCTCGTTGCGGGTGCGCAGCGACCGTGATCCTTCAGCGGCGTTGATCCCGCTCTCCGAGCTGATCCGCCTCGAGCGGTTGCCCGGCGAGCGCAGCCTCTATCGCAAGAACCTCGTGCCGGTGACGTATGTGACAGCCGATGTCGCCGGAGTGGTCGAGAGTCCGGCCTATGCGATGGCCGCGATGAACCGTGAGCTGGCCAAGATCGACGCCCGTGACTTCGGCGGCGCCGACCCCGAGTTCAAGATCTACAACCTCAGCATGCCGTTTGATGGGCGCGCCCCCGCGATGAAATGGGACGGCGAGTGGCACATCACCCTGGAGGTATTCCGCGACCTCGGCCTGGCGTTCGCCGCGGTGCTCGTGCTGATCTACATGCTCATGGTTGGCTGGTTCAAGAGCTACGTGACTCCTCTCGTGGTGATGGCCGCGATCCCGTTCTCGCTCATCGGCATTCTGCCGGCGCACTGGGGCATGGGCGCGTTCTTCACCGCCACGTCGATGATCGGCTTCATGGCCGGCGCCGGCATCGTGGTGAGAAACTCGATCATTCTCGTCGACTTCATCGAACTGCGCCGCTCGCACGGCCTTTCGTTGCGCGACGCCGTGGTCGAGGCCGGCGCGGTGCGTTTCCGGCCGATGCTGCTCACCGCGCTGGCAGTGGTTGTCGGCGCGAGCGTGATCCTCGCCGACCCGATCTTCCAGGGGTTGGCGATCAGCCTGATGTTCGGCGAGATCGCCTCGCTGCTCGTCAGCCGCATGGCCGTGCCGGTGCTGTACTTCATGAGCAATCGGAAAGCCTGAGCGGCGCCCCTTCCCGTAGCGGCAAGCCTTGCTTGCCGAGCGGAAGGCTAGGCCTTCCGCTACCGGGATTCCTGATCGGCCGATCTTCCCTTCTTCCTTCGTCCCTAGCCTCGCCGCCCTCATGACCCTCTATCACCTGATCCTCAGCCTTGTGGCCTGCATCGTAGCCTTTGTGCTCGTGCGGCCGTTGCTCTTCGCCGGCCTTCGTATCGCTCCGGCGGTGGCCCAGCAGAAGATCCAGGCCGGAGAGGCGGTGCTGGTCGATGTGCGTGAGCCTAGCGAATGGCGGACCGGCGTGGCCGGCCCCGCGGTGCTTCTGCCCGCGAGCGACCTGCTCGGCGAGCGCCGGAAGTGGAAGCCGTTTCTGGCCGCCAACAAGGACAAGGAGCTCATCCTCTACTGCGCCTCCGGTATTCGGTCTGGTAACGCCGCGATGATTCTGCGCAAGGAAGGGCGTAAGACCGCGAACCTCGGCGGACTGGGCCGCTGGCGCGACCTCGGCCTGCCCATGCGCAAGGTGTAGCCATTTTCGATTTCGGATTGCCGACTTTCGATTGAAACGGAGCAGTCCCGGTTCCCTGTAGAGGCCAGAGTTCAACGCACGGGTTTCGCCATCGTCCGGCACATTGCCGGACCGGCTCCCTTCTTCCTTCTCTCTACCCATTCCTCCCATGACTACTCGTCTCCTCACCGTCGCTCTCCTCTCCGCCGGCGCACTCTTTGCCGGCTGTTCCAAGTCTTCCGATACTCAATCCTCGGCCGCCGCCTCCGGCGCGCATCACGAAGTCGCCGACTTCTCTGCGGACGTTCTGGCCCGCAGCCAGACGACTCCGGTGCTTGTCGATTTCTGGGCCCCGTGGTGCGGACCGTGCAAGATGCTCATGCCAGTCCTCGAGAAGGCAGCGTCCGAAGCCGGCGGGCGTTGGTTGCTTGTCACCGTCAACGTCGACAATCACGGCGCCACCGCCCAGCAGTACGGCATCCAGGGCATCCCCGCCGTGAAGCTTTTCCATCGGGGGAAGGTTGTGGCCGAGTTCGTGGGCGCCATGTCCGAATCCGATTTTCGCTCCTGGCTGGGAGCCAACCTACCCAAGTAGGACCGGTCTCAGACCGGTTCATCCGTCAGGCGCCGCAGCCAATGAGTCCGGTCACAGGCCGGACCTACGACCCTCCTTGGTTCCATTCCGTGCTCCGCGTCCCGCCGCCCTCCTGTCTTTCGGCCTTCTCCATTCAACTCTCTCTCTTAGGTCCGCCGTGATTTCCACCCAACCGCTACGTCTTGTCATCATCGGGGGAGTCGCCGCCGGCGCTTCTGCCGCGGCCCGCGCCCGCCGTCTCTCCGAATTCGCCCAGATCACCCTGATTGAACGCGGCCCCGACGTCTCCTTCGCCAATTGTGGCCTGCCGTATCATATCGGCGGTGAGATTGCGGAGCGCGGTGCGCTCGCGATGCAGACGCCGGAGACGCTCAAAGCCCTGCTCAATCTCGACGTGCGCACCGGCACCGAGGCCGTCGCCATCGACCGCGTCGGCAAGCGGGTGCAGCTGCGCACCCTCGCCACCGGTGCCGAGGCGTGGTTGCCCTACGACAAGCTTGTGCTCGCCCCCGGTGCGGCATCGCTGCGCCCGCCGTTGCCGGGCATCGACTCCCCGCGCATCCTCACCTTGCGCTCGTTGCAGGATATGGACCGCATAAAGGAGGCTGCCGCCACCGCCCAGAAGGTTGCGGTGATCGGCGCCGGCTTCATCGGCCTGGAGATGGCCGAGCAGTTCGTGCACCTCAAGAAGACGGTTACCCTCGTCGAGATGCTCGGCCAGGTCCTCCCTCCGCTCGACCGGCCCATGGCCCTGCTCATGGAGGACGAGTTGAGGCGCCAAGGCGTCGAGCTTGCCCTGGGCGATGCGATCGCCGGCTTTGCTCCCGCCGCCGACGCGCTCGGGTGCCAGCTCAAGTCCGGGCGTGTGATCCCGGCTGATCTGGTCGTGCTTGCTATCGGGGTACGGCCCGACTCCGCGCTGGCCGAGGCCGCCGGGATCGAACTTGGGCCCCGTGGGCACATCCGAGTCGATGGATTCATGCGCACGAACGACCTCGACATCTATGCCGCCGGCGACGCGATCGAGGTCCGCGATTTTGTCACGGGTGACCCAAGCGCGGTGCCACTGGGCGGCCCCGCCAACCGACAGGGCCGTGCCGTGGCGGACCACATCTTCCGGCCCGAACAGGCCAGACCGTTGCCCGGCGCGGTGGGTACGGCCATCGTGCGTGCCTTCGGAGTGGCTGCCGGCCTCACCGGCTGGTCGGAGAAGCGGCTGCGCGCCGCCGGCCGTGCCTACCGGACGGTGACAGTGAACGACAACCACCATGCGGGCTATTTCCCCGGTGCGAAGCAGATCCTGCTGAAGCTGCTCTGGTGTCCGCAGACCGGTCGGGTGCTCGGGGCCCAGGCCACCGGCCTCGCCGGGGTGGACAAACGCCTCGATGTGCTCGCGGTCGCCATCACTGGCGGGCTCACCATCGACGACCTCGCGCAACTGGAACTTTCCTACGCCCCGCCGTTCGGCTCCGCGAAGGACATCGTGAATCTCGCGGGCATGACTGCCTGCAATGCCCGGGGCGGTTTGGTCGAGCCGGCGGACACGTTGCCCGAGGATCCGGCTGTCCAGATCGTGGATGTTCGCCCGCCGGCACTGGCGCAGAAGTTTCCGGTGCCACGCCCCGGCGTGATCAACATTCCGCTCGCCGCCCTGCGCCAGCGCTCGAGTGAGCTCGATTCTACGCGTCCGGTGGTAACGGTGTGCGCCCTTGGGAAGACGTCCTATTTCGCCGCGCGCATCCTCATGCAGCGTGGTTTCAAGGTGCAGTCGCTCACCGGCGGGCTGCGCGCAAATTTCGACCCGCGTTCGCCGGCCAAACCACCGACACCATGAGAGGGACCGTTCAGCGCCCGGTTCCACTTGCCAACAACGCCGCTGCCACCGATTCCTTTTCCGCGCCAACCGGGGCGTTCTGAAGGGCATCCCCACGTTCCGTCTGCACTTTTTGACCATGCGTCGCCTCTTCACCCTCTCCTCTGCCTTCGTCGTCTTGTTTACTTTCTCCGCGTGTGCGGCCGACGTCCCGCACCTTGCGCCGGTCGAGGCCGCGCAGCGGGCGGCTGCTGGCACTGCGGTGCTGGTCGATGTGCGTGAGCCGGACGAGTGGGTGGAAACCGGCGTTGTGGTGGGCGCGGCAACACTGGCCCTCAGCGACTTGCGCGGCGAGCGGCTTGCGTGGGCTCCGTTTCTCAAAACGCACCGCGAGCATGAGATCATTCTGTACTGTCGTTCTGGCAACCGCTCCGGCCAGGCCGCGCGACTACTCGCCGCCGAGGGCTTTCGCGTTGCCAACGCCGGTGGTCTGCGCGACTGGCTCGCCGCCGGACAGAAGGTCGCACCGCCTCAGCTCAAGTCGCCGTGAAACGCGAGCCGGCATCTGCGCCCGGCGGCCGGACCTTGTGCGGGGTCGCGGCCTCCACTCCGGCGCACCGGCTGTCCCGCTGGACGATGCCACTTGGTGTGGTGGCGGCGTTACTGCCGTGGACTCCGCCGTGGGCGGCGTTGCTCGCCAGCGGCACGCTGGGTGCGATCAAATTGGATTGGGTGCATTGAGCGGGGGGCGTGTTTTCGGTGAACAATCGAGGACGCTGTCGGTCAGAGCGCGCGATGAAACACACCAAGGTCGTTGTCGCCTGGCGGGAGGGGCTGCATTTGAGGTCGGCCGCGCGGTTGGCGCAGGTGGCCACAGGCTTTCGCTCGACCATCCGGCTGAAGTGCAACGGGCAGGTCGCCGACCTTCGCAGTATTCTCAGCGTGGTGGCTCTTTGTGCCACGATGGGAACGGCCATCCTGGTGGAAGCGGCGGGCGCTGACGAGCTAGAGGCGACGGCGGCCATTGTTCAGGTCTTTGCCTCCGCAGGAGACGGAGATTCCGTGTCCGGCGGGTCGTAGCCGCGGTTACGGTTCCGACCAGTACGTCGCCGTATCAGGGAGGGCAGGTTTGCTGAGGCGGGGGCGCGGCTCCGGCACGATTGGGGTTGCCGGATCGCGTCGAGGGGGTCTGGTGGACGCTGTCTATGGACGCCGCATTCTGGAATCATCGCTACTCCGGTATTGCCGGGCATGTGTACGGCGAGAAGCCCAACGCCTTCGTCGCCGAGGTTGCCTCACACATCCCGCCCGGACCGGTGCTCTGCCTCGCGGAGGGCGAAGGGCGCAATGCGGTGTTTCTCGCCTCCCTGGGGCATGCGGTGACGGCCGTCGATCAGTCTGAAGTCGGGCTGGCGAAGGCGCGGCGGCTGGCCGCGGCGCGTGGGGTGGCGATCACCACGGAGGTCGTCGATCTGGCGACGTATCGGATCACGCCCGGCGCATGGTCCGGGATCGTGGCGACATTCGCCCATCTGCCGCCGGCCCTGCGCCGCGCGGTGCACGCTGCCGTCGTGCAGGGGTTGGCGCCCGGAGGGGTCTTCATTCTCGAGGCCTATACGCCCGCGCAGCTGACCTTCGGCACCGGCGGACCCAAGGCGGTCGAGCTGCTCATGACCTTGGCCGCCCTGCACGAGGAGCTGGCCGGGCTGGAATTCCTCGTTGGCCGCGAGGTCGAGCGCGAGGTGCAGGAGGGCTGTGGGCACTCCGGGCCCGGGGCGGTGGTGCAGGTGCTGGCTCGACGGCCATAGGCAAGGGGCGCACGGGTTGGACGAAGAAGGTGCAGTCGCCGGCCGTACGACGCTTGGGGGAGGTGGGGTAATGCGCTAAAGCGGCGTTGCGCTGCGTCTTGGGGCGCCGGATCTGGCGTGCTCGTTGGACAATCGCCCGATGCGGGCTAACCGTTGCCCGCCGCCACACCCCGCGCTCCCCCATGAACTTCAAGCCCGTCTCCACCCCGAATCGTCGCGACTTTCTCAAGGCCGGCGGTGCCACCGTCGCCGCGTTGCTGGGGCAGTCGCTCCTGCCCGGTGTCGCCGCGGCCGCCGAGCCCGCGGCTGCGGCCGGCTTCGCCACGGTGCTGGGCTCTGGGTTGCCCGCCTGCCCCCCGATGCCGATGCGCAATCTCGGCAAGACCGGCTTCCGGGTGAGCCTCTTTGGGCTGGGCGGGCAGTCCGCGCTGGAGAGGGGCGACAACGACGCGATCGCTGTGCCGATCATCGAGCGCGCGCTCGACCTCGGGGTGAACTACATCGACACCTCGTCGATCTACGGCGGACCGAAACGGTGGAGCGAGCGCTACATCGGTCAGGTGATGAAGCGGCGCCGCGCCGAGGCGTTTCTCGCCAGCAAGACCAAGGAGCGCACCCGCGACGACTCGCTGCGCATGCTCGAAGAGTCGTTCAAATTGCTCAATACCGACCACCTCGATCTCTGGCAGTTGCACGACGTGGGCACGATGGACGAGGTCGACGCGATCTGTGCCAAGGGCGGGGCCCTTGAGGCGTTGATCCAGGCGAAGGAGCAGAAGCTGGTGCGCTTCATCGGAATCACCGGTCACCATCGGCCGGATGCGCTGATGGAGTTGCTGCGCCGTTTCCCCTTCGATGCCGCGTTGCTGGCGGTGAACGCGGCCGATCGCTACCACTACAGTTTCCTTGACGAGCTGGTGCCCATGGCCGTCGAGCAGCAGCTGGGGATCATCGGCATGAAGGTCGTCAGCCGGGGGCGCCTGCTCTCCACCTGGACGCCCCCGTCGCTGGAGCAGCAGAAGCACTCGTGGGAGAGCCGGGGAGCGGTAGCCACCAGCCCGGGCACGCTCAGCCTGCGCGAGGCGATGTACTACGCCTATACCCTGCCGATCAGCACGGCGATTGTCGGTGTCGATACCATCGCGCAGTTGGAGGAGAACGTGCAGCTCGCCCGCGAGTTCACTCCGCTCAGCGACAAGCAGATGCTCGCCCTGGCCGAGCGCGCCGGGCCGGTGGCCAAGCAGTCGTTGTTCTTCCGCTTCTTGCAGCGGAGCTGAGCCTGCGGCTGCAGGAGCGTGCGTGCACGTCATTGGCTCGGCGAGTCGTGCTCCTCCGAAGGAACTCGGGTGTTCCTGCGCTGGCGCTGCCAGCAGCGTCTGTTGTGCGAGGTCGTTTCTTGTCCGTGATCGTGGTGCGTGACCAGAGAGTGTCCCCCGGCCAGCGTCGCGGGCTTGTCAGGTGCTTGGATTGTCCGCATCCGTCTAGGCCTCCTTTCTTCTCCATGAGCATCCGAAAACTCCTGCTTTGCTCCACTGTGCTGCCGTTGCTGCTGACCGGTGTCGGCCGCGCGGACGACATGGCTTCGGCCGACCGTGACAGCCCCGCCGTTCGCGGGGGCCGCGACGACAGCGAGGACGACGGTCCGCCGCCGACGCTTACCCTGGCGCAGTTCAAGAAGGCTGTCGCCAAGGTGCAGATGCCGGGCTTTCAGCGGATGCCGGAGCTGGCGGCTGGCGCCGGCCTCGGACTGATCCTGGTCGGGGAAAACGAGAGCGGCGTGACCATCATGGGCCACGGACTGCGCACCGGGGAACAGTTCGAGAAGGGCGCGGCGGGCAAGCTTTCGCGTTTCAAGCACCAGGGGCACGAGGCGTTCTTCGCCGAGCTGACCGACGACGAGGGCGAGAAGATGGCACTCCTCATTGTGCAGTATCCCGAGCACAAGATGTCGCTGATGATCACCGGAAAACCGGTGATGTCGCGCGCCGAGCTGATGAAGCTGCTCGCGCAGGTCGAGCTGTAGTCCCCGGTTTGTCCACGGGCCGGTCCGCCTGCGACGTTACCCCGTGGCGATATCCGCTTCGCTCGCCCGTATCCCTCGATCCGGACTAGAAGAACTCCAGCTCGGGATCGATCATGGGCGTGGGCTCGACGGTCCGCCCGCGGCGGCGACGGGCGCGGCGCGGCTGCATGGCGCGCTCCCAGTCGGCGATGACCCGCTCCAATTCCCCGAGGCCGTAGCGCAGGCGGGCGATCTCATCCTGCAACTCCTCCGCGAGGCGGCGGCGGAGCGGCTCCCCGGGGGCAGGTAGGAGCGAGAAGCGCCATGCGGGCGAGTGCTTGTACGTGCGGATGCGGCGGTCGGAATCGCGGCGGGCGCCGTCGATCTCCTGCAGCGCCTGGAGCAGGCGCCCCACCGGGCTGGCGGGGCCGAGCAGCTCGGTGGCGGCTTCCCACTCGACCTCGAGGCGGGAGAGCCAGTCGAGATCGCGGGCGTCCCACGCCTGTTGCACCTCATGCCAGAGGCGGGCGCGGGCGGGCGACCACTCGCCGCCGCGATCCGGGTGGAGGTTCTGGACCAGTCGGCGATAGATCTCCCGGGCGGGGTCGCCGCTGGCCGACTTGGGTTTGGGCGGGGCATACCCGAGGAAGCCGCCGATGCTCTCGCGGAATCCGGCCGCCTGGGGGTCGTCCGGAGAGATGCCGTTTTCGGCAAAGAACTCCGCCATCAGCTTCTCGTATTCGGCTTGGCCGAAGGGATCCTGCGGATCGGCGGCCCCAGCGCTGGTCCCCGGGCCGAAAGGCTCGTCGTCCCATGGGTCGTAAGTAGCGGCGCGCTCGGGCGCCGGAGTGGCGCCGGCGGGCGGAGGATTTTGGCGGGCATGCCAGACGCGCTCGGGCCGACGCCCGGTGGCGTAGGCCTCGCTCTCGACCGAGCTGACTAGGCGCTCCTTCTCCGCAAACTGAGCGGAGAGCTCACGCAGCTCGGTGAGCAGTTCCGGATGCGCGGTGGCCGTCCAGGAGCGGAAAGCCGGCTCGTCCACGTTCTCGTGGCGGTGGAGGTCAGCGGTGGCCTTGGCGAGGCGCTTGCGGGCGGCGGCGAGCTTCTTCCACGCCGCGAGCTGGATCGGTCCGTTGTCGACGAGCATCAATTCTCGCCCGGCGAAGGCGTGGCGACGGTGCTTGGGGATTCGAGCGATGAAGGGCCGGCGAGCCATGAAGGGGCGAAGCTGCGAGCCGGCGCGCGCACGGCAAGCCGGCAACGCGGTGGGGCTCTCACTCGGATTTGGGTTTCATGCGGGTCACGGAAGCCGAGGAGAGCCGGGAGGAGAACCCAGGGAGGCGCTCGGTGAGGTCCCCTTCTGAAGATTAGGGATCATGATCCTAATCTTCAGCGAGCGAGGCGAAGCCATGATCGTCAGTCTCATCTTGGATCCGGTAGGTCGTTACCGGTTCGCGTTGATGCGCGAAGTCCGGGGTCCTCGGGGTTAGGCAAGATTCCCGCCGCGCAGTGTTCCTATTGCGTGGGGCGCCGGGTTTGCCGGGTCTGTCTGTCGTTGGAACTCGCCCGCGTCAGAGTCCAGCCGGGCCGCCGGCGGGCCAGCGAGTCTCGACGGTGAGGCCGCAACGGCCGGAGCGGTTCTCGGCGCGGATGGAGCCCCCGTGGAGTTCGGCGATGCTGCGGCAGATGGCCAGGCCGAGGCCGTGGCCGGCACTGGAGTCGTCGGGGTTGGTGGTGGGTGCGAAACGAACGAAACGTTCGAAGACGCGTTCGAGCTGTTCGGGCGGCAGGCCCGGGCCGTCGTCGCTCACCCGCAAGATCCACTGGCCATCCACCACGGCGGAGGTGAGAGCGACTGCGCCGCCCGGAGGGGTAAAACGGACCGAGTTGCTGACGAGGTTGAGCAGGAGTTGGTGGACGAGAACCGGCTCGCAGCGCACGGGGTGTGCGCCGTCGTTCTCGCAGACAAAACGCACGCCGCGGTCCTCGCAGAGCGCGGTGGCGTCCTCGACGAGTTCGTTGATCACGGCAGTCGTGTTCGTTGGTTGGAGATGGAGGGCGAAGGTGCGGGCCTCGGCCTTGGCGAGGAAGAGCAGGCTTTCGACGATGCGTTGGAGGCGGATGACGGAGTCGAGCAGGTCGTCGAGTTGCGCACCGGCCTCCGGGTCGGCGGCGAGGCGGGGGCGGAGGTGCTCGGCGTTGAGCCGGATGAGGGTCAGCGGGGTCTTGAGCTCGTGGGAGGCGTCGGCGGTGAAGCGGCGGGCCTGGTTGAAGGCGGACTCGAGCCGGTCGAACATCTGGTTGAGCAGGGCGGCGAGCGCGGAGAGCTCGTCGCGGCCGGCGGGGATCGGGATGCGCTCTGCGAGATTGTCACCGCGGATACGCAAGGCGGTCTCGCGGATGGCGCCGACGGGGCGCAGGGTGAAGCGGGCGAAGGCCCAGCCGACGGCGAGGCTGGCGAGGGCGACGGCGCCCAAGAGAGCGCTGGCGATGCGAGTGTACTCGCCCAGGATGTGGCGCGACTGGGCGAGCGGACTGGCGATTTGGATCCGCCAGCCCCGGCCGACGTGGTCGATCAGCCGCACGTCGCCCAGGCCGGGGATGACGATGGTTCGGTGGTTCGCCAGCCCCTCGGGGGCGGGCAGGGCCACGGTGCCCAGATTGGGCGAGCGGTAGAGAAGCCGACCGGCGGTGTCCTGAATCTGGATGTAGTAGAGGCCGAGGTCGTAGTCGGCCTCGCCCCGGATGCGGTCTCCGAGGGCCTGGGGCGTGAGCGGGGCGACTTCGGCGACGATCTGGTCGAGTTCGCGGAGTTCGGTTTCATGCACCGCATCGATGTTGCGTCGCCACTGGCGGGAGAGCAGGCCTCCGCCGGCGGTGAGCACGATGGCCGAGGTGACCGTGACCAAGAGGGCGAGGCGAAGGGTCAACTTCCACGTGAAGGAGCCGAAGCGCAGCTCGGCTGGGACGGCGGAGGCGAAGGGCTGTTTCATGCGAGCTGGTAGCCCATGCCGCGCACGGTCTGGATGAAGGGTTTCTCGCCGGGGACCTCGAGCTTTTGGCGGATGCGGCGCACGTAGACGTCGATGAGGTTGGTGCCGAGATCGTAGCTGGCCTGCCAGACGTGTTCGGCGATGAAGGTGCGGGTGAGCACGCGGCCGGGGTTCTGGAGGAAGAGTTCGACGAGGGCGAACTCCCGGTTGGTGAGCACGACGCGCTGGCTGCGGGAGGTGACGGTGCGGGCGAGAAGGTCGACACGGAGGTCGCCGTGGGTGAGGACCGTTGTCTTCACACCGGCCTGACGGCGCAGGAGCGAGCGGAGGCGGGCGAGCAGCTCGTCCATGCCGAAGGGCTTGGGGAGGTAGTCGTCGGCTCCGAGGTTGAGGCCGGCGACGCGGTCCTCGCGGGCGTCGCGGGCGCTGAGGATGAGGACGGGCTCGTTGAAACCGGCGGCGCGCCATTCGCGCAGGAGGTCGAGGCCGTCGCCATCGGGCAGGCCGAGGTCGAGCACGACGGCGCCCACGGGCGCTTCGGCGAGGGCATCGCGGGCGGTGGCACACGTCCGCACGAGCTGCACGGTGTAGCTCTGTTCGGTGAGTGCCTTCACGATGAAGGCGCCCATGCGGGGCTCGTCTTCGACGATGAGGACTTTCATGGAGTCGCCGGTGGTGCGGAGACGTTGCCGACGGACGCTATCGCGGCGAAAGCAATCTCCGATGCCGCGGAGCCTGTTGTTGCGAGCTTGGGATGGCCAGCGAGAAGGGCGGCACTTTCGGCGGCAGTGGGCGGAGTGTAGGCGCCACGGGCGTAGAGGTCGCTGGCGGTCTCGTACTCGGCGATGGTGCGGGAGAGCAGGGCTGCGTCGGGCCCGGCCGGTGTGAGCGCCGACGTCGAGGAATTCCAGTGGTAGGTGGTCGTCTGCTGCACCGGTTTGAGCACGACCAGAGTGTTGCCGGCGAGCAGGCCGAGCTTCTGGTAGTTGCCGATCAGGGCGTGGCCTTGGGTGGGATTGATGCGCGTGATGTCCTGGCCGAAGAAGCGGCTCGGGTAGCTCCAGTGCAGGAGGCCGAGGAGGGTGGGCGCATAGTCGATCTGGCTCATCAAGGTGTTGATACGGCCGGGGGCGATCTGTCCGCCGGGGGCGAAGACGAGGAGCGGGATGTGGTATTTCTCGACGGGCAGTTCGCTGCGTCCGGCGGAGGAGGCGCAGTGGTCGGCGACGATGACGAAGATGGTGTCCTTGTACCAAGGTTTCTCGGCGGCGGCGCGAAGGAACTGGCCGATGGCGTGGTCGGTGTATTTCACGGCGCCCGCGCGGCCGGAGGTCTTCGAGGGCAGGTCGATGCGGCCGGCGGGGAAGGTGTACGGCCGGTGGTTGGAGGTCGTCATCACGAAGTGGTGGAACGGCCGGCCGGCGGCGTGGGCGGCGTCGGCCTCGCGGAGGGTCCAGTTGTAGAGATCCTCGTCGCACGCGCCCCAGGCATTGGCGAAGGTGATGTCGGACTGGTCGACCGTGGCTCGGTCGACCACGCGGTAGCCGTTGTGTCCGAAATAGTAGTTCATGTTGTCGAAGTAGCCGTAGCCGCTGTAGAGGAACGCGGTAGCGTAGCCGCGGGTGCGCAGCACGCTGCCCAGGGTGAAGAGGTCCTCGTTGCGCGGGCGCTTCACGAGCGACCGGCCGGCGGTGGGCGGGAGCGAGAGGGTGAGCGCCTCCATGCCGCGGTCGGTGCGGGTGCCGGTGGCGTAGAGGTTGGTGAAGACCAGGCTGTGCGCGGCGAGGGCGTCGAGATTCGGGGTGAGTGCCGAATCGGGGTTGAAGCAGCCGAGGAACTCGGCGCTGAGGCTCTCGACGGTGATCTGGATGATGTTGGGGTGCAGCTCGGGCCCGGGGTTGCGGACGAGGCGCAAGGTGTCGTGCGCGAGGGCGGAGGGAAGCGTGGAGCCGTCGGCTGCCAAATCGTGGCGGAGGGTGGCAAAGGCGTCGTCGAGCGGCAGTGTGGGGTAGAACTGGTCGTAGGGCAGCTCGTTGGCGCGGAAGGCGGCGAAGAGGGACCAGAGCCCGTTCTTGGCGAGCTCGCGCTGGTAGTTGTCGGCGAAGGCAGGGATGGCGCTCTCCTCGAGCCCCGCGCCAGCCAATACGATGGCGGCGAGCCACGGCAGGCTGCCGCGCCAGCGGCGCGACCACGGCTCCGGCGGGGCGGCGAACCAACGGTCGAGCAAACGTGTCCGCCACAGTGCGACGGCGGTGGCGAGGGTCGCGAGCGTGAGGCCGCCGAAGATCCAGGGCAGCGAGTAGGACTCACGGATGTTGCCGACGACCTCCCTGGTGTAGACGAGGTAGTCGACGGCGATGAAGTTGAAGCGCGCCCCAAACTCGTCCCAAAACAACCACTCGGCTACCGCGCCGAAGAGCAGTGCGGAGAGGATTGCGACGAAGAGCCCGCGGGTGGCGCCGCGGCCGAGCCGGCCTGTGAGGAAGCGAGCGGGCAGAGCCGTCAACAGCAGCCAGAGCGGGGCCGAGCAGAGCAGGGCGGCGGCGAGGTCGAAGAGGCTTCCGCTCGCGACCGCGCCGAGCAGCCCGAAGGGCGACCACGCAACGTCGTGCCGGGCCTGGAAGAGCAACCCGAGGCGGGTGAGCTGCGCGATGGCGACAAAGACCACGACGAAGACGAGCAACCCGCCATGGCGGCGGCGCAGGATGCGGCTGATCCGGGACGGCGGTGGGGTGGGGGCTGGAGGCATCGGTGGTAGGCGGTCGGCGCCGGCGGCGAAGCGCGCGTGTCGCAGTCCCACTCTAGCAGGCGGACATGACGGGCGGATGAACGTCGTATGAATTCTTGTTCACGGTGGACCAGGCCGCGTGGGATATGCGGGCTGAGTCGCTTCGCTTCCTCCCCAGCCGAAGCGGCGCCTCCGGAATCTGCGCCGGCGCTTTGTGTTGTGCGGCCAGGCCGCGGCCGAGAGGGCACGCGCCATGGATGTCCCGCGGTCCTCGCCCCTGCGATTCGCCCGCACTTGGGCTTGCCCGCATATCGTTTCGGGCTGCGCTGTTCCCGCGCGAGGATCGGGCGAGGCGGAAGTGGCTGACCCTGGGCTTGCCCAGAATTGGTTTGCCCGCCGGCGGTCGGCCGGGCGAGTGTCGACGAGCGAAGAATACCGCCGCCGGAGCCGGTTTCTCGCCGCCGGCCGGCCCTGTTTTCGGGGCGGCTGCGACGGGGGGACGGAACCGGCGGATCAACCCTATCCCGCGCCATGATCTCACGTCTGTCCTTTGTCTGCGTCGCCCTCTGTGCGCTCGTCGCCGCGTTGCCGGTCCGGGCGCAGAAAATGGAGTATCTCTACGGGGTCCGCTCCGCGATCGTCGAGTACCAGACCACCACGGTGGGTTCGGGCATCAACTCCACCGGGACCGAAACCTTCTGGTTCGACAGTTCCGGCAGTCGCTACGCCCGCCTCGACAAGAAAACCAACACAACCAAGGTCTTCGGCCGCACCAAGACCGAGGTATCGGAGAACTTGAGCCTGTTGCTGGACGGATGGATCTACAATGCCGACCTGACGAAGAAGACGGGCATGAAGATGAGTCTGGAGCAGGCCAAGAAGATGGCCGATTCCTTCGGCAAGCAGAAGGGAGCTCAGGGTGCCCAGTCCGGCCAGGCCTACGCCAAGGAGTTCGTGGAGCGGAACGGCGGGCGTTGGCTGGCGCCCGAGGTTTTCCTCGGCCGCACCTGCGAGGTCTGCGAGCTCTGGGGCTTCAAGACGTGGACCTACAAAGGGGTTATGCTCAAGAGTGAGGGCACGGTGATGGGCGTGAAGTCCACCACCGTGGCCACGCGCTTTGAGGAGAATGCCAGCATGCCCGCCGGGCGTTTTGATCTGCCCAAGGGTGTGAAGTTCGAGGAGATGCCCGACATGAGCGCCCTTCTCGGTGGACTGATGGCCGGCCAGCCTCCTCCCGGTGCCGACAACGATGAGGAGGCCGCCCCAGCCCCCAAGCCGGTGAAGAAGCCGGCTCCGAAGAAGCCGGTCGTCGACGAGGAGGCCCCGGCGCCGGTTGTGAAACCCAAGCCCGCGCCCAAAGGCGACGGCGTTAAGCTCAACTCGACGGAGTTCGGTGCGCTCATCGGGAAGATCCGTGTTCCCGGTTACACCGCGATGGCGCCCGAGAGCGCTGGTGGCGGCCACACGGTCAATCTACTCAACACCCGTGGCGGCGCGTTGGTGGTGACGGTGTTGCCGCTTTCGGTGGCCGATGGGTTGGAGGCGAGCGGTGCGTTCAAGGTGGACTCTAAATTTGATTACCAGGGCCATGCCGCGATCTCCGGTATCCGTGCCGATCCGTTCGAGGGGGATTCGTCGATTGTGCTGGTGCGTTATCCCGAGCGGAAGCTGGCGCTGCTCCTGAGCAGCAACCCGGTGCAGTCCAAGGAAGAGCTCCTCAAGCTTCTCGAGCAGATCGCTCTGTAAGCCGGATCCTTCGTTCCTCTTTTCCCGAAGGCCGCGGTCGATTCCGACCGCGGCCTTTGTTTTCAATACCGGCCGGCCGGCTGGGCGCCCTTTGGGTTCTCGTGGTGGGCGGGCTTTACGCCCGCCATCCGAGTCCGACCCGGAACGCCGGCCCGCTCCGCCGGTCACGCCGGCGTCTCAGAGGAGAAGCGAGACCTTCTCCCTGGGCCAGGCCGCCACGGCCATACCGGTTTTTAGCAGGAGCGGGCGTTGACCGCAGGGTAGAAGATGCGCATATGTGCATATTAGACAGAGCGCACTACCCGCGCTCGGTCCGCTTCCCCCATGAAGAACCCTCACTCCCTTTCCAGCCGCCGCTGGCGTGCTCGCCTCCTGGCCGGTCTCCCCGCCCTTGCCCTGGCTGCCTCCCTCTTTGCCGGCAACGGCCAGTGGACCGTGCTCGGTTGGAACAACCTCGGCATGCACTGCATGGACGACGACTACTCCGTCTTCTCCATCCTGCCGCCTTTTAATACGGTCGACGCCCAGCTCATCGACGCCTCCGGCAAACTCGTGAAATCACCGGCAGGACTCACGTTCACTTATGAGGCCGTGGCTGATCCCACCGGTTCGATCAACCGGACATCGGTGGGTAAAACCAACTTCTGGACCTATACCAGCGCGCTCTACGGCTCGGTTGCGCCGGACCATGGGCTCGCCGGCTTCGCGATGCCGGGAGCGGCCAACGTGCCGCAGGCGCTGACCTGGGGTGGGGTTCCCAACGGCTTTGAGGCCACCGGCATTCCGATCGCACCCAGCGATGATGCCGGCCGCCACAATCCGTATCCGATGATGCGACTCGTAGCGCGCAACAGCAGCGGCGTCGCCCTGGCCCATACCGATGTCGTGTTGCCTGTCTCCGATGAGATGGACTGCAAGGCCTGCCACGCCTCCGGCTCCTCCTCCTCCGCCCGCCCGGCCGCTGGTTGGGCCAATGATCCCCGGCCGAAACGCGATTTCCGCCTCAACGTGCTGCGCCTCCACGACGAGCATCGCCTCGGTTCGCCGGCCTATGCCGCCGCGCTCGCCACTGCCGGCTATTCCGCCGCCGGCCTGCACGCCACCGTGGTGA
This sequence comes from Opitutaceae bacterium, assembly GCA_016711225.1. Classification (GTDB taxonomy): domain Bacteria; phylum Verrucomicrobiota; class Verrucomicrobiia; order Opitutales; family Opitutaceae; genus CAJCBL01. The sequence continues at coordinate 18,410 of JADJTK010000019.1, read as the reverse complement.
ACCAGGGCACGCCGATCCTCTGCGCGCGCTGCCATGCCTCCGAGGCGCTGCCCGGCTCCGGGGTGGCCGGCATCCCGCCGCTCACCCAAGTGATGCATGCCGGGCACGCCACGGTCATTGGTCCCGACACCGGACTCCAGCTCGGCGCCTCGAACAACCGCTCCGCCTGCTACCAGTGTCACCCAGGTTCGGCCACACAGTGCCTGCGTGGCGCGATGGGGGCCGCGGTGGAGCGGACGTCCGGCAACCTCTCGATGCAGTGCCAGAGCTGCCACGGCACCATGAGCCAGGTCGGCGCCACCACCCGCACCGGCTGGCTGGATGAACCGAACTGCCAGTCCTGTCACACCGGCGACGCGGTGGCCAACAGCGGCCAGATCCGCTATCTCTCGTCGCTTGACGCGGCGGGCAACCTACGGGTGCCGGCCAACACCCGCTTCGCCACGAATCCGAACACCCCGGCCGCCGGCCATTCGCTCTATCGCTTTTCCTCCGGCCACGGAGGACTACAGTGCTCGGCTTGCCACGGCTCCACGCATGCGGAGTTCCCGACCGCCCACGCCAACGACAATGTCACCAATACTGCGTTGCAAGGGCACCCGGGCGTGCTCGTCGAGTGCCGCGCCTGCCACGCCACTGATCCGCAAACCGCCAACGGCGGACCCCACGGCATGCATCCGGTGAATCAGTGGTGGGTGAGCAACCATCCTGATCAGATGCCCAACCACAGTGCCACCTCCTGTCGAGTCTGCCACGGCACCGATTTCAAGGGCACGGTGCTCAGCCAGGCCAAAACCAATCGCACGTTCAATGTCGGCTCGGAGCGCGGTGGCACGCGCACATTCTGGCGCGGCCAGCAGGTGGGCTGTTACGAGTGCCACAACGGCGCCAGCGGCGACGGTTCTTCGCCCGCGCAGCCGGCCGTCCCGGCCTCTGTCTCGCTGCCGGTCACCCCGCGCACTCTCTCGGTGAGCGCGCCGGTGGCCCCGACCCCCGCGGCCGGCACGACCCTGCGCATCGTCACCCAGCCGATGCATGGCACGGTCGGCATTGCTGGCACGGTGGTCACCTACTATCCGTTCTTTGGGTATATCGGCGCCGACACCTTCACCTATGCGGCGACCAACGGCACCCGCGAGTCGAATCTCGGCACCGCCACCGTGGCGGTCGACCTCGCCGGTGCGGCCGCCAATCCGGCGGGCGACGGCATCAACAACCTCATGAAGTACGCGCTCTACCTTGACCCGTATCGCGCGCAGATCGAGGGCCTGCCGGAAGTGAAGGTCGAGACGGTCGACGGGGCACGCTACCTCACGCTCACGGCCCATCTCAACCCGTTGGCCTCCGACGTGGTCTTCCACGTGGAGGGATCGTCCGATCTTGTGGCGTGGACGGAGATCACCGCTCCCGCAGCCGTGCTCAACGAGCAGCCCACCCTGCTCAAGCTACGCGATACCGTCTCGCTGGATACCGCGCCGCGGCGTTTCCTCCGGTTGCGAGTTGAGCGGCCCTGAGCTCGTGGACTCGGCGTTGCCGGTGCTTGGGGTGGGCCGCGTTGACCTCAACGCGGCAGGTCGTGTAGGGGCGCCGCTTGCGACGCCCTTCGTGATTCGGCGGACTCTGGGGAGGGCAATGCTTGGACGGGCGGCGATAGGCGCCGCTCCGACCAGGGGCGCTACTCCGCGTCTCACCCCCGGCCGTGGCCGGCGAATTGCTCGGCCCGGGTGTTGTGCGTTTTCTCCAGACTGCAGCAGACCAGCTCGCACAGTTGGTAGATGGTTGGATCGTCGATTGAGTAGAAGACCTGCAGCCCGTCCTTGCGGCGGGCGAGGATGCCGGCGTCGGCGAGGGTCTGGAGGTGGCGGGAGACGTTGGTCTGGGTGCCGCCGCTGAGCTCGACGAGGGCGGACACATTCTTTTCCCCATCGAACAGGCTGTGGAGCAGGCGCAACCGGAGTGGATCGGATAGTGCCGTGAACCGGCGGGCGATCATCGCGAGGGCTTCGTCGGAAAGGGGTTTGAACTTCTTTGGCATCGGGGGTGGTGCGTTTTGCACCATATGCGACAGCATGCATTCGAATACGGGGAGTCAACCGAGGTTCCTCCGGGCGACTGGCGGGCGGTGGGCCGGTATGGCGGTCGCGGGGGCGGCGATTCCTTGCCCCGCCTTGCTCTTGGCGGGAACGGGCCGTTTTCCAGGGTGGCAAAACCACCGCAACCCGCTACGACTCACCCCTCCTATCTACCACCATGCGCTCCGACATCATCAAGAAGGGCTTTGAACGCGCTCCGCATCGCAGTCTCCTTCGCGCCACCGGCGTGATCGAGTCCGAGGCCGATTTCGACAAGCCGTTCATCGCGATCTGCAACAGCTACCTCGATTGCATCCCCGGTCATGCGCATCTCAACGAGGTCGGCGCCTTGGTGAAGCGCCTCGTCCGCGAGGCGGGCGGGGTGCCCTTCGTCTTCAATACCATCGGCGTCGACGACGGCATCGCCATGGGCCATTCCGGCATGAAGTTCTCCCTCCCATCGCGCGACCTCATCGCCGACTGCGTCGAGACCGTGCTGCGCGCCCACTGCTTCGACGGCATGGTCTGTATCCCGAATTGCGACAAGATCGTCCCCGGCATGCTCATGGGCGCGCTGCGCGTGAACATCCCGACCGTCTTCGTCTCGGGCGGCCCGATGGCCGCCGGCATCGCGCACACCGACGAGTCCAGCGAACTCCCCGAGCACCTTCGCCCGGCCGACAAGAAGAGCGACCTCATCACCGTCTTCAAGGGCGTGGGCGCGCTCCAAACCGGCAACATCACCGCTGAGGAGCTGCTCAAGATGGAGCAGTCCGCCTGCCCGACCTGCGGCTCCTGCTCGGGCATGTTCACCGCCAACTCGATGAACTGCCTGTGCGAGGCGCTCGGTCTCGCCCTGCCTGGCAACGGCACCATCCTCGCCGTCTCCAAAGAGCGCGAGCAGCTCTACCGCCGGGCCGCCGCGCAGATCGTCGAACTGGTGAAACGCGACCTCAAGCCGCGCGACATCGCCACGCTCGACGCCTTCGACAACGCGCTCGCCCTCGACGTCGCCATGGGTGGCTCGACCAACACCGTGCTCCATACCCTCGCCATCGCGCGCGAGGCCGGCATCGAGTACGACATCGCCCGCATCGACGCCATCTCGCGGCGCGTGCCCTGCCTCTGCAAAGTGTCGCCATCCTCCGATTATCACATCCAGGACGTCCATCGCGCCGGCGGCATCCACACGATCCTTGGCGAGCTCAAACGCATCGGTGCGCTCAAGACCGAGTGCCTCACCGTCACCGGCAAAACCCTCGGCGAGAACATCGACGCCTGGGACTTGCGCTCGCCTTCGTGCACCGACGAGGCGCGCATCACCCGCATTTCCGGCTGCTCGGCCCTCGTGCTCGACCCGGCCGACAAGCTCGGGCCGGCGGGACGCACCGCCTCGGGCAACCTCGTGCCGAAGCCGATGCTCTTCCATCCGGCCGACGATCGCGCGATCGCGCTCTGGCGTTTCGCCGCCGCCTTTAACGCCGCCGACGCCGCCGCCTGCGGCGCGCTCTTTGGCACGAAGGGGGAACTCGAGGTCGACGCCTCCACCACTTGGACCGGGGCGTTCGAGATCGAGGCCGGCCTCAAGCCGAAGTTCACCGAGTTCCGCGGCCTAGTCCGCGCCGAGTTGGGCGAGGTGCGCGGCACGCCGGTGCTCATCCTCTGGCAGTTCGAGAAGACCGGCGCCAAGAAGATCGCCTGCCTGCTCCGCGTTCCCCGTCTCCACGCCGCCGGCACCATCGCCCGCGCTGCGCACGACTACGATCCGAAGGCCTTCGCCGTCGCCAAGCCGGGCGGCCTCATGCCGCACGACCCGTCGTTCCGCTTCGACGCGTTGCACTGCATCCGCTCCGCGGATCGCGCCTACACGCCCGACGGCGGCCTCTCCATCCTCTACGGCGATCTCGCCCCCGAGGGCTCGGTGGTGAAGACCGCCGGCATCTCCGACGCCTTCAAGGCGTACTGCGGTCCTGGTTTCGTGTTCGAGGGACCCACGGTGATCTTCGAAAGCCAGGACGATGCCTGCGCCGGCATTCTCGCCGGCCGGGTGAAGGCCGGCGACATCGTCATCATCCGCAACGAGGGCCCGCGCGGCGGCCCCGGTATGCAGGAAATGCTTTCGCCCACGAGCTACATCGTGGGCATGGGCCTGGGCGACAAGGTTGCGCTCATCACCGACGGCCGCTTCAGCGGCGGCACGGCCGGTGCGTGCATCGGCCACGTTTCGCCCGAGGCGGCCGAGGGCGGCCCGATCGGGCTGCTGCGCGAAGGTGATCGCTTGCGCATCGATTTCCCGGGCCGGCGCATCGACATCCTGGTCGATGCCGCCGAGCTCGGGGCGCGTCGCGCGACGTGGAAGCCCGTCGAGCAGCCGCTCAACGGCTGGCTCGCGCGCTACCGCAAGCTGGTGAGCAATGCCAGCAAGGGCGGCGTGCTGAGCTAGCTAGCCCGGACATTTCACATCTCCTTTGCCGGCGGAGCGCACTCAGGGCTACGTTGATCGCCGCGGACAACACCCTGAGTGTCCGGGCTAAAGCAAAACCGCAGCGGTTTTGCCATAGTCCGGATCGAGCGATACGGGCGCGCGGAGGAGACTTCGCCGAGCAGAGGTGCCACCGGCCGGAAAGACCTGAGAAAGATCCGGACTAGGCCAACTACCTCCTCGATCACCAGCTTCGCGCCCTGGAGCACGAGTTCCTCGAACAAGGTGGGCTCCGAGAGCGCATGAGCCGGGCGAGGAGGGCGGTGAGGGAGGCGGGAGCCGAATAGGTCGTATGGGACCTATAGGACCCATTCTCTCCGACCTATTCCGCATCGCCGCCCGTCCCCCCGCTCACTACAACCGCCTCATGCCCGCAACTCCCCATCTCATTGTCGTCTGCGCTCTGATCGAGCGCGGCGGGCTCGTGCTTGCCGCGCAACGCCCGGCGGGCAAAGCGCAGGCACTGTTGTGGGAGTTCCCCGGTGGCAAGATCGAGCCGGGGGAGGCGCCGGAGGCGGCGCTGCTGCGCGAGATCCGCGAGGAGCTGCACGTGGAAATCGCGGTTGGCGAGCGGCTGCCCGATGCCTTCCACGACTACGGCAAGTTTGCGATCACCCTGGTGCCGTTCGTGGCCGGCCTGCTCGATGGGGTCGAGCCGCACGCCGCTGAGCATGCGGCGCTGCGCTGGTGCGCGCCCGAGGAGCTGCGCGCGCTCGATTGGGCACCGGCCGACGTGCCGATCGTCGAGCACTACCTCGCGCTGCGAGGCGGCTCTGCTATTCCTTTGTAGGAGCCTGCTTGCAGGCGATCAGCGCTCGGAATCGCCTGCAAGCAGGCTCCTACAACGGACACCGATCGTTGGTGGACTGGGCGTGTCGTTCGCCATCCCGCCCTCGACTCGGGGCGGGACCTCCGCCACTTTCGGCGTCATGGATTGGTCGCCTCTCGAATGGCTCGAAGCGCTCTCGTATCTGGTCACGGTGATCGGCCTGCCGTTTGCCATCGCCGCCTTCCTTTGGGAGCAGCGCAAGGAGCGACAGAACGAGGAGGAGGAGATTTATCAGCGCCTCTCCGACGAATACGCGGAGTTCCTCAAGACCGTGCTCCAGCACGCCGACCTTGGCCTGATGCGACCCCAGCCCTCCGCTGTGGCGCTCACGGACGAGCAGAAAGAGCGGCTTCAAATCATGTTCGAGCTGCTCGTCGCGATTTTTGAGCGCGCCTACCTCTTGGTCTACGAGGATCACATGAAGCGTCAGACGCAGCGCCTTTGGATGTCGTGGGAAGATTACATGCGCGATTGGTGCCGCCGGGCCGATTTCCGTGAGCGCCTGCCGCAGCTGCTTGAGGGCGAAGATCGGGATTTCGGGGCCCACATCACACGTATCGCCGCCGAGGAAGCGGCGAAGGCGCGGTGAGGGGGCGAGCTTGAGGGCGTCGGCGTTGTCCTGGTGTCCGATGTAGGCGCGTGCGTACACGCGATCTGCGCGCTCTAGCTCCGTGATCACGTCGGGTCGTCCGCTCGGGCGCATCCACCCAGCGGAGCCGCCCCGGTCCGGAGGCTGGAGCTCGCGGTTTGACAGCGCGTTGCCCGCCTGTCTCCTTCCGCACCGTGCCCCGCAGAGTCCTCACCGTCGTCGCTTGGTTGTTGGTCGCCCTTTGGCTACCCGCGGCTCTGCATTGCGCGGCGGAGGCGTCGGGGGTGTTTGGGGATTCGGAATGTTGTTCGGGCGATGTGACCAGCCCGGCCTCCGACCACCAAGGTGCGCCCGACCATTGCGAGGTGATCGAGTCGGGTGCTCCGCGTGAGGACTACGGGGCTCTCGCCTTCGTGGTTTCTCCTTCGCTGGTGCTGCAGATCTTGCAGGCTCCGCAGTGCCTTTTGGCAACGGGTCGCGAGGGCACTGTAGCCCCCACCGCGGCCGAACCTCCGGAGATCATGCGGCTGTGGCGCGTGGTTGAGCGGGTTGTTGCGTTCGCTCAGGCTCCTTGAGCGGCCGTTGAGTCGGAGCGGATTCCTGTGGAGTCCGCTGTTGTGGTTCGCGCAGAGCCCATGGGGCGCCGCGCGTCTGTCGCGCCGGCTTGCCGGCCAACCTCCCGTTCAACTGCCATGCCTTCGCTTCCCCCTTTCTCTACTCTGCTCCTTTTGTCGGTCGCCACGGCGGCCGCGCAATCCGCTCCGGTTCCGGTTGAGGCGCTGGTCGCCGAGATCAGCGCTGGCCATCCCGAGTTGCGCTATTTCGAGGCTGAACTTGCCGCAGCCCGCGCCGGTGTGAGGGGCGTCGCTTCAGTGGCGCCCGAGCTCTCGGTCGAGCTCGGCCGTAAACGCGTGCGAGCCGCCGGCGGCGAACTCGTCGGTGAGGGCACGGCGTGGTCGGTTTCCCTCGCGCAAACCTTCGAGTGGCCCGGCCGGCTCGCGCTGCGCAAGGCGGTGGCCGGGCGTGAGGTGGCGCTCGCAGAGGTCGGCCTCGCACGTTTTCGCGCGGCGCTCGAGTCCCGGGCTCGGGGGCTCGCGTACGGACTGCATGCGGCGGGCACGAAGGCGGCCGCGATTCGGGAGGTGGCGGACCGTTTTGCCTCGCTGAAGGAGACCTTTCTAGCGCGGGAACCGGGCGGGCTTACCCCGCTGCTGGAGACCCGAGCGATCGAGGCTCAGGAACTGGTTCTTCAACGGCGTGCGACGGCCGCAGAGCTGGAGCTCCAGTCGGCGCTCCTGGAACTCAACCAGCTGCGCGGGCTCGCCCCGGATACTGCGTTGGTGCTGGCCCCTTCGGCACCGCTCTTTGGCGACGCTCCCGAACTGAGCGCGTTGCTGGCGGCCGCTCGTGAGAACAACTTTGAGTTCCGCTCCCGTCGGCTGGAGCTGGAGCGGCAAGGTTACGCGCTGCGCCTGGCCCGGCACGAACGTTACCCCGCCGTCACGGTGAGCCCCTACTATGCCAGCGAAGGCGGTGACGGCCGCGAGACAACCGTCGGGGTGGGGCTGAGTCTGCCGCTGCCGGTCACGCGCACCCCGCGCGCCGGGGTCGACGCCGCGGAAGCTCGCCGCATCCAGGCCGAGGCGACCGTTCGCACCGCGCAACGCGAACTTGAGCGCGACGTCACGCTGGCCGCGCAGACCTTCGTCGCGAAGGTTGAGGAAATCCGGACCTGGTCGCCGGAATCCGTGTCCAAGTTTCGCGAGGCCGCCGCAACCGCGGATCGCCACTACCGGTTGGGTGCCGTGCCGCTGGGCACCTACCTCGAACTGCAGAGCGCGTACCTCGAGGCCACCGAGGCGCTGCTCGACACCCAGGCCGAGGCCCTTGCCGCGGGTCTGCGCCTCCAACTTCTCACCGGTCTCGACTTCGGCGCCGTGCGCCTCACGCCATGAAACCTCGATTCCTGTCTCTCGTGGCTGCCGGAGCGGCAATCGTGTTTCTCACCGGCTGCGGCTCCGGCAACGGCGCCTCCGCGCATGCGGACGCCGCCAGTCATGGCGCCGAGCCGCCCCCGGCCGTTGTCTTCAAGGCCGGTCGCGGACTTCAGCTCAGCCCCACGGCGGCCGCGCATATCGGCCTCTCCACGACCGAGGTGGCGACCCGCGATCTGCCCGGCGCGATCGGTGTACCGGCAATTCCGGCTTCGGCGCTGCTGCGCACGGTGCGCGGCGATTTCGTCTTCGTCGCCAACGGTGGTTGGCTGTTGCGCACGCCGGTGGTGGTCGGCGCCGTCGATTCCGGCTGGGTCGAGGTGAAGGACGGGCTCTATGAGGGCGACACGGTGGTGGCGCTGGGCACCCGCGCGCTCTGGCTTGCAGAAATTCAGGCGGTCAACGGAGGCGTGAGCTGCACCCACGGGCACTGAACCCGCTCCCAGACATGCTCGAATCCATCATCGAATTCTCTTTGCGCCGGCGCGCGCTCGTGGTCGCTGCGGTCGTAGCGCTGGCGCTGGTCGGCGTCTGGTCGGCGTTCCACGTCACGGTCGACGCCGTGCCTGATATCACCAGTCCCCAGGTACAGATCAACACGGCGGTCGGCGGGCTGGCCCCCGACGAGATCGAGACACTGGTGACGGTGCCCATCGAAATGGAGATGGCGGGACTGCCCGGGATGACCGAGCTGCGCTCGCTCTCCAAGTTCGGGCTCTCGCAGATCACGATGAATTTCCGCGACGGGTCCGACCTCTACCTGTTGCGCCAGCTCGTCAATGAGCGCCTGGCCCATGTGCGCGACGCGTTGCCTCCGGAGGTGTCGCCCGTGCTCGCACCGATCGCGACCGGCCTGGGTGAGATCGTCTACTACACGGTGCGCTACGGCGCCGGCGCAACGCAGCGGCCGGCCGACCGCGCGGAGCAGTTGCGCGAGCTGCGGCTCACGCACGACTTCCTGGTGAAGCCGCTCCTGCGGGCCACTCCGGGCCTGGCGGAGGTGAACGCGATTGGCGGTTACGAGAAGCAGATCGTGGTCGAGCCCGATCCGGCGAAGCTGGCCGCGGCGGGGGTGAGTTTTGCGCAGCTCGTCGAGGTGGTGCGCAAGAGCACCGCCAACGCGGGCGGCGGCGTGCTCGAGCTCGGGGGCGAGGCGGTGGTGGTGCGCGCCGACACCCGGGCGAAGTCCGCGGCGGACCTGGCGCGCCTACCGGTGAAGTTCGCCGGCGGGGTGGAGCCGTTGCTGATCGGAGATCTGGCGACGGTGGCCGTGGGCTCGGCAGTGCGCACGGGCGCCTCGACCGAGGATGGCGAGGAGACGGTGACCGGCGCGGCGATCATGCTGGCCGGCGAGAACAGCCGGCTGGTGGCCGAGGCGGTGGTGGCGCGCTTGCGCGAGATCACCGCCAAGCTGCCGCCGGGCATGGAGATCCGGGTCGTGTATGACCGCTCGGATCTCGTGAACGCGACGATCGCTACCGTGCGGGAGAATCTCTTCGAGGGCGCGCTGCTGGTGGCGGCGATCCTCTTTGCAGTGCTGGGCAACTGGCGGGCGGCAGCGGTGGTGGCCTTGGCGATCCCGCTCTCGTTCCTCTTTCTGCTCACGGGCCTCGTGCAGGGAAGATGGAGCGCGAACCTGATGAGCCTCGGAGCGATCGACTTCGGCCTGATCGTCGACGGCGCGGTGGTGATGGTGGAAAACATTCTGCGGCATCTTGCCGAGCGCCAACGCGTGCTCGGCCGTGCGCTCACCGCTGAGGAGCGGCTGCGTGAGGTGCGGACGGCGGCGCGCGAGGTCGCGCGGCCGATGTTCTTCGGTGTGCTCATCATCACGGTGGTGTACGCGCCGGTGCTCGCGCTTACCGGCATCGAGGGGAAGATGTTCCGGCCGATGGCCATCGCGGTGATGCTCGCGCTGGGCGGTGCGCTCGCCCTGGCGTTGACGCTCATGCCTGTGCTCTGTTCCTGGTTGCTGCGCGGCCGGCTGGAGGAGCACGACGGCCGGATCGTGCGCGCGGCGAAAGCGGTGTACTCGCCGCTCCTCGCGTGGGCGTTACGGCGGCGTGCCGTGGTGTTGCTGGGCGCGGTGGCGCTTTTTGCCTTTGCGGGGTGGCGCTTCACCCGGTTGGGCGCTGAATTTCTCCCCCAGCTCGACGAGGGCGCGCTTGCGATCCAGATGATCCGTGGCAACAGCGTGGGCCTGGCGGACTCGATCGAGATGCAGCGGCGCACCGAGCGGCTGCTGCGCGAGAGATTTCCCGAGATCTCGCATCTTTTCGCCCGGCTCGGCACCGCGGAAATCGCGATGGATCCGATGGGGCCGAATACCTCCGATACCTACGTCTCGCTGCACCCGCGGGAGCGCTGGCGCGAGGTCGACGGCCGCCGGATCACCAAGGCCGAGCTGGTCGATCGGATGCGGGCGGAACTCGCGGCGACCATTCCGGGGCAGGCACATATGTTCACGCAGCCGGTACAGCTGCGTTTCAATGAGATGATGGCCGGTGCTCGCGCGGATCTCACGTTGAAGATCTACGGCGACGATTTTGCCGAACTGGAACGCCTTGCCATCGAGTGCCGCGATGTGCTGCGCGCCATCCCCGGCGGGGGCGATGTGGAGTTCGACGCGCTCGGGCGGTTGCCGATGCTGGAGATTACGCCGAAGCGCGACGCGTTGCGCCGCCTCAATCTTCACGCCGACGAGATCAACGGGGTGGTCGCCACGGCGTTGGCCGGCGAGGAGGCGGGGTCGTTGGTCGAGGGCAGCCGGCGGTTCGATGTCGTCGTGCGCCTGCCGGAGGCGGCGCGCCTCGATCTGGCGGCGTTGCGGGAGCTGCCCGTGCGCACGGGCGAGGACGCCGCCGTGCAGGTGCCGCTCGGCCAGATCGCCGAGCTGCAGGTGGCCGATCGAGTGGGGCTGATCGCCCGGGAGGATACGCAGCGGCGAGTATCGATCCTCGTCAATGTGCGAGGGCGCGACACCGACGGATTTGTGCGCGCGGCGGCGGCGAAGCTGCGCGCGGTCGTGAAGTTTCCCACCGGCTACTACTTCCAGTTCGGGGGCCAGTTCGAGAACCTGCAGGCGGCGCGCGAAAGGCTCACGGTGGTGGTGCCGGTGGCACTGGCGCTGATCTTCGTGCTCACCTACGCGAGCTTCGGCAGCGCGCGGCAGGCGGCGTTGATCTTCGCGAGTGTACCGCTCGCGGCGGCGGGCGGGGTGCTCGCGCTCGAGTTGCGCGGGTTGCCGTTCACGATCTCGGCGGCGGTGGGCTTCATCGCGCTGGCCGGCATCGCGGTGCTCAACGGCATTATGCTGATCAGCTACATCAACCAGCTCCGCGGCTCCGGCCGGCCGCTACGGGCGGCGGTGGTCGAGGGCACGCTCACACGGTTGCGCCCCAAGCTCATGACCGCCCTCGTGGCCTCGCTGGGCTTTGTGCCGATGGCGCTGGCGACGGGCCCGGGCGCGGAGGTGCAACGGCCGCTGGCGACGGTGGTGATCGGCGGCGTCATCACATCGACTTTTCTCACTCTCGTTGTGCTTCCGGTCCTCTACGACCTTGTCGAGTCCTGGCGGCGGAAGCCGAGGGCGGAGGGGCGCGGACGATGAGTGCGAGTGCTCGCCAGTATCCCGCCACGACGGAGCGCACGATCGTGTTGAGGGCAACCCGGTCCGCCTGCACCCGTAAGGGCGCCAACCAACTGTTGCAGGCCGGGCGGGGGTGGCCCCGCTTGCCCCCAAGCGGGGCGTGGATCGAGCCCGCGACCGCAACGTTTTCCCGAAGCCAAGACCGCGAATCACTCCATCGATGAAGACCGCCACGTTCTTGTTTGTTGTTGTCGCGAGCGCGTCGGCACTCGCATGTGCCGCCGTGGCTACGCCGGCGGTTGTCGCCGTTTCCTCACCCGCAATGGAGGTGCACCAGCCGCAACTGAAGTTCGAGGATGGCGCGTGGCGGCTCGCGGGTTGCGTGGCGCCGCGGCGCGGAGGGCAGGCGCGCCAGGCGACGCATCTCGACGTGGTTTCGCTGGACGCCTCCGGTGCGTGGCTGGCGACGACCGAGGTGCCGCTGAAGGCGGCGACGCTGCGCCTGCGGCCCCGGGCTCCACGGCCGCATTCGCGCTACGAGCTGTCCCTCGATTCTGCTTCGTTCTCCGCCGCTCGCATTGAGGTGCGCGCGCATGATCACGCAAGTCACCAACCCTGATCCCCACCTATGAAGACCAAGACACTGTTGTTCATCGCCTTCGCCCTGTTCTCTACCGCCGTGCTTCGGGCGGAGAAGCCCGTGGCCGGCCCGGCCGGCGGGCGGCTCCTGGAAACCGAACCGGCCCGGGCCGAGTTTGTTGTCAATGCCGCCGGCAAGGCGGAGATCCGCTTCTACGATGCAGCGCTTAAGCCGGTAGCGCCGGCCGCGCAGGTGGTGGCGGTGACGGCCGAACCCGCCGCCGGACGCGTGAAACTGGAAGTGGAGCGGGCCGAGTTTGGTTTTGTGACGAAGGAGGTCCTGCCCTCGGGCGGACCCTACCGCGTGGTCGTACAGGTGCGCGCCTCGGCCGAGGCGAAGCCGCAGAACTTCCGCATCGACCTCAATCTGGGGAACTGCGCCGGCTGTGATCGCCCCGAATACGCCTGCACCTGCGAGAGCCACTAGTCCGGATCGTTCATACGTCTTGGCGGTCTGCGGCATCACTACCTGGCAGCGTCTCCTCCGCTCGCCTGTGGCGCTCGATCCGGACTATGGGCAGAACCGCAGCGGTTCTGCCTTCTGGCTCGGACATCCGCGCTGTGTTTCGCGGCGCTCAACGCGGGCCCGCGTGAGTGCCGAGGTCGGATGCGGTGTGGAACGTTCAAGCAAGGGCGAGCTTACGGTCGAGCGTCCAGAGATCAGGTCCACCTCCGGTTGCCCGCGCGCTTGACGCCGGGGTGGGTTGGGCCGTTTCGTGCTCTGGTGGCGTTTGCATGAACACGAACGCCGCCATCGCCCACCGCATGAGCCTCCAGCAAAAACGCGCCGACCTTGTCGAAACGATCGGACTTCTCCCCGACGGGGAGGAGCGCTTGGCCTACCTGCTATCGCGGGGACGGGCGTTCCCGCCGCTGGAGTCGCGGTTCAAGACCGACGAGCGGCTGCTGCCCGGTTGCGTGTCGCAGTTGTGGCTGGTGCCGGAATATCGCGACGGGCGCTGTTACTACGGGATGGATGCCGATGCGTTGATTACCAAGGGTATCGCGGCGGTGATGTGCGGTTTCTACAGCGGGGAGACCCCTGCCGAAATCATCGCGATGGAGCCGGACTTTCTCGCCGAGGTCGGGATCACGCAGGTACTCTCGCCCAATCGGGCCAACGGACTCGCCAGCATGCGTCAGCGCATCAAGGCGTTTGCCCAGCACTGCCTCGCGCAGGCCTGAGGCGCTGGTGATGTAGGGCGTCTTAATCCTGTCCGGTATGAATTCGGATGCCTGATTTCCTCTACGAGGAGTTTCCGCCGCATCCGGGGCTGCGCCCCGAGGTGCGCTGTGGTTGGCGCGCGGTGTTGCCGCCCTGCGGAGCGGCAGTGCCACCGTGGCGCCGCGTGTTGCCCGATGGCTGCACGGACGTCGTGGTCGATTACGAGCTGGGGCGTGGAGGCCGGCGCGCTCTCGCCGGCGGACTATCCCTTCGAGTGGTGGGGATGATGACACAGGCGCTGCCACATGTGGCGGCGGTTGCGACCGAGGTGCTGGGCGTACGTTTCAATCCTGGAGGGGCGTCGTCGTTTTTCCGTGTGCCGGCGCGGGAGTTGACGGATCGCGCCATCCCACTGGCGGATTTTTGGGGACCCGACGCGAGGGAGCTTGCGCAGCGGCTCATCGAGGCCGACTCGCCGCGCGGAAGGATTGCGGTGATCGAGGCGTTGCTGCTGCGGCGGCGAAAGCCGCTGGCGTCGGCGGCGCGCTGCGCGTTGGGCGCGGCTGGCTTAATCGTCGCCGAGGCTGGGCAGTTGCGCGTCGGCGCCTTGGCCAAACGCACAGGGTTTTCGCGCCAGTACTTGGTGCGCTTGTTCGACGAGCATGTCGGTATCGCGCCGAAACTGCTGGCGCGCATCGAGCGCTTCTCCGCGATCATTGCACGGGTGGAGGCCAGCGCGACGCATGGTTGGGCCGACGCCGCGGCGGCGCACGGCTACTACGATCAGTCGCACTTCATCCACGAGTTCACCGAGTTCGCCGGGGTGACGCCGACGGCGTATTTCACCCGGGACTGAGTTTCCATTTCTCCAATCCGTCCGGGTCGCGATCGGCTAGGATGGGGGCATGGCACAAACCGCACAGACCATCATGGAGCCCCGTATCAGTATCATCACACTCGGAGTCGCCGATCTCGGGCGCGCCGTGCGCTTTTACCGCGACGGGCTCGGTTTCCCGACTTCCTACAAGAACGGCGAAGGCATCGCGTTTTTCCAGACGGGAGGCGCGCGACTCGCCGTCTACCCGCGCAAGGCGTTGGCGGAGGACATCGGACCGGACATCGATCCCGGCACCCCCGGTTTTGGCGGCATCACGCTCGCCCACAATGTGAGGACGAAGGAGGCGGTGGCGCAGGTGCTCGCCTTGGCGGAGAAGGCCGGGGCGACGCTCGTGAAACCGGCGCAGGATGTATTCTGGGGCGGGCATAGCGGCTATTTCCGCGATCCCGACGGTCACCATTGGGAGATCGCGTGGGGCCCGATGTTTGCCTTCGAAGAGTCCGGGGCGTTGGTCGTCGGTGGGTGAGGGAACGATCCAGACTGCGCGTTTTGGTTTTCCTGTTCGTGAAGGGTGGGGCAGGGTGCGCCCTTGCCCATGGAAGTACCGAAGCCCTTGCGCCCTGTATCGATTTGCGCCCATCCCACCAACTGGCAGGAGTGCGACTGCGACTGTGTGCATTTCGAGGAGTTGCCGGCCCAGCCGGGGTGGGGTTGGTGCCGCGAGCCGAGGCTGCCTTTTCTCCAAGGGCTGGTGCGGCCGGGGCGGGAATGTGGACGCTTTGCCAATCGCCGGGCGTGCGACGCGGGCCCGGGAGCGGACCGGTAGGGCGAGGCGGCCTTCCCGTTGACCTCAATCGCGCCTGACCTCGTTGCCCCCAACGTGGTTGGGCGCCGAATGCACCTCCACCCCTCTCTCAGTGCAGGCGTCGCCAGAACACGCCGCCCATGGAAACTAGCATTCCGATACGCACGGCGCCCTCGAAGGTAAGGATGACGAGCACCCATTTGAGCGGGCAATTGCGCCGCAGCACGAAGCCCCCGAGGCTGACGAGGAAGAGGCAGAGCGCCTGGATGCGGCCGATGGGGCCGCCGAGGACCAGCCCGATCCAGATCCAGTAGACGAAGAGGAACGCCGCCCAGGAGAAGGCGAGGCGTTCAGTCATCGGCAGGCTGCGTGGGTCGTGGCCGGCGGCGAGCTGTTTGATCCCGAGGTAGCGCTCGCACAGCACGAGTTGCCAGACTTCGAAGACGAGGAAGATCGGGGTGAGAGCGAGCAGCCAGAGCATGGCGGTGAGGTTGCGGCGATCCTGCGCGCGGCGGCGGTGCAAGGCAAGGGGCTGGATTCGCGGTAGGCGGCGTTTGTGACGTCCCGATCCCGGCTTCGCGGCGACAGAAGCCTAATCGATCGGGAGGAGGGGGCGGCACGCTAAATCAAGGACGCGTTGTCGCTGGTGTGAGGATGGGCCGACTGCGTGCTCGTAATTTTTTACGACTTCGCCCTTGCGTGGGGGCGGGAGGGCCTTCTGCCTCACCGTTGAGAACCTCCGGCGGGTTGGCGAGGGCTGGCCTGTCGGGTGCAAACCAAACACTTTCGCATGCGGACGGTCGCGTCCCAATGCCCCCTTTTCCCTTATGCCTACTTACCGAGCCGTCCTGTCCTGTGCGATTTCGGCGTGGCTTGACCTTTCGCAGCGTCGCCACCTCAAACCCGCTGTCCGGTCCTGGCCTTGTTCGTCTTTCTCGCCTTTGGGAGTGGTGCCCAGGCCGCGACCCCGGCCACCGGGCAAATCCGTGCCGGCGCCTCGTTCGCTCTCGCACTCAGGGTCGACGGCACCGTGTCCGCCTGGGGGTTGAATTCCAACGGGCAGCTCGGCGATGGCACCACCACCACGCGCACCAGCCCCATCGTCATTCCGGGTCTGACCAATGTCGCCAGCCTCTCCGCAGGATCCGCCCACTCTCTCGCCGTCCTCAACGACGGTACTGTGCGCGCCTGGGGCCAGAACTCGTACGGCCAGCTCGGTGATGGGACTACCACCCAGCGCACGGCACCGGTCTCCCTCTCGACGCTCACGAACGTTGTATCCGTTGCCGCCGGTACCTATTCCTCCCTCGCGCTCAAGTCCGACGGCACTGTCTGGGCCTGGGGCTATAACGGCAACGGTCAGCTCGGCAACGGCTCGACGACCCAGAGCCGCGTTCCCGTTCAAGTCTCGGGACTGTCTTCTGTCGTGGCCATCGCCGCCGGAGAGTACCACTCCCTCGCGCTCAAATCCGATGGCACCGTCTGGGCTTGGGGCTACAATGCCTATGGCCAGCTCGGCACTGGTTCCACCACACAGAGCCTCGTCCCGGTCCAGATCACCAGCCTGACTTCTGTCATCGCGATTGTCGCCGGCTCGAGTCACTCGCTCGCCTTGCGCACCGATGGCACCGTGCGTGCCTGGGGCCAGAATGTGTATGGCCAGCTCGGCGACGGTACAACGACCCAGCGCACCGCCCCCGTTGTGGTGCCATCCCTCACCGGCGTCGTGGCCATCGGCGCCGGCACCTCGCACTCTCTCGCTGTTAAGGCCGCTGGTACCGCCTGGGCTTGGGGGCTCAATTCCTCCGGCCAGCTCGGCGATTCCTCTCTCGTCCAGCGCAACACTCCGACCGCCATTGCCACCACCGCCAACGTCATTGCCGCAGCGGGCGGCTCCACCTTCACGCTGCTCCTTAAGAGCGATGGTTCCGTGGCCTGCTTTGGCACCAACGCCAACGGCCAGTTCGGTGATGGATCTTCGGCAACAGCGTCCGTGTTTCCCATCCAGACCACCACTTGGACCGACATCTCAACCATCGCCGTTGGCACCTCCCATTCCTTGGCCTTGCGTGCGGATCGCACGGTCTGGGCCTGGGGCTATAACGCCTACGGTCAGCTCGGGATCGGGTCGACTACTCAAAGTCTAGTCCCTGCACAGGTCGGTGGTCTGAGCTCCGTCGCGGCGATTGGTGCCGGTGCCTACCACTCGCTCGCCGTCCTCACCAACGGGACCGTGCGTGCGTGGGGCTACAACGGCTATGGTCAGCTTGGTGATGGCACTACAACCCAGCGCACGGCACCGGTCGCGATCTCGACTCTCACCACTGTCTCCGCCGTCGCTAGTGGCATCTATTCGTCCGTGGCGCTCAAGTCCGACGGCACCGTGTGGGCGTGGGGCTACAACGCCTATGGCCAGCTCGGCAATGGCACGACGACCCAGAGTCTGGTCCCGGTCCGAGTCCCCGGGTTGACCTCCATCGTGGCCATCACGGCGGGAGACTATCATGTGCTCGCGCTTAAATCCGACGGCACCGTTTGGGCCTGGGGCTACAACGCCTACGGCCAGCTCGGTATCGCTTCGACCACCCAGAGCCTCGTCCCGGTCCAGATCAGCGGCGGCTTGACCTCGGTCATCGCAGTCGTTGCCGGACAGAATCATGCCTTGGCCTTGCGCTCTGATGGCACAGTCCGCGCTTGGGGCCAAAACTCGTACGGCCAGCTCGGCGATACCACGACCTCCCAGCGCACCGCGCCCGTCGTCGTCTCCGGCCTGTCTAACGTTGTTTCTCTTGGCGCCGGCTCCACTCATTCTTTCGCCATCAAGACCGATGGTAGTGCTTGGGCGTGGGGCTACAACGCGTCCGGCCAGCTCGGTGACGGCACCTCACCCAACGCCAACACGGCGACTGCCCTCGGCTCGCCTTGGCTCCGCTCGCCTGCTCCGTGGCGGCGGCACGCATTCCGTCGCTGTTTTGGCTGATGGCACCCTGCGGACTTGGGGCAGCAACACCTCCAGCCAGCTCGCCCTTTCCGCCCGTCTCTGGGCCGTAGTTCCTCTGCGCACGATCATTTCCGCCTCCGACACCGATGGCGATGGACTGCCCGATGCCTGGGAGCGCACCCATTTCGGCAACCTTTCCGCCAACGGCACCGCCGATCCCGACAAAGACGGCCTGATCAACATTCTGGAATCCGTCGCCGGTTCGTCTCCGACCCAAGCCGATGCGGACCAGGATCGTTTGACTGACTTCGTCGATCCCGCACCCAGCGACTTCTTCAATGGGGTTGTCCCGCTTCTCATCATCGTCGCAGGCAACAACCAATATGGTTCGTTCGGCAGCTTTAATGCCCAGCCCTTTGATATCGCCGTCTGGAACCCCGCCGGCACCGTCCCGCTCGTCAACGCCC
>JADJTK010000018.1 GCA_016711225.1 Opitutaceae bacterium | reverse complement strand
ACGCGCTTTCCGCGCAACTGCCGCACCCCATCCGGGGCAAACCGTTGCTGCGCTGGGTGGCGGAACGAATCACGGAACAGATGCCCGAGTTGCCGCTGTATTTCGCCGTGGACGATCCCCTGTTGGCGGCAGTGCTGGAACCCGAGCCATTAATGCACGATCGCAACCGACCTCCAGCACCAGAGCGGTACCGACCGGCTGGCCCAGGCCAACCGTGCGGTGGGCGCCCGCCATGTGATCAACGGGCAGGCCGACGAGCCCGGTGAGCCGCGCGCAGTTGCAGGCGCTCGCCGACCTGGATCCGCGGCGAGGCTCCGTTGGCCACGCTGGCCACCCGCTTCTCAGCGTCCGAGCACTCCTGCGAACCCAAACCAGGTGGGCTAACACGGGCGAATCGGACGGGCACTTCATTTCTCGCGCTCTGCCCATGCCGTTTGCCTGCGACCGGGCCGGGGTGGTCGACGACGCTCGCTCGCGACGCACCCCGTTGCTGGGCACCTCGGTCTCTACGCCTATCACGCGGATTTCTTGGAGCGGTTCACCCGGTTGCCCGCCGGCCGGCTCGAGCAGATCGAGAAGCTCGAACAACTGCGCGCGTTGGAGAGCGGGGCGGCAATTGCGGTGGGGCTTAGACCTATGATCCGAGCGTGGGCGTGGATACCTCTGGAGGACGCCGAGAAATTCTAACGGCTGCTGGGCGAAGCTGAGAGGGGATTTAGAGGACGGCGCTGATTCCGCGAAGCTTGGGGGATTCTCCTGGGAGGCCCGGTGTGGATCCCTCAATACTGAATCGGGGATGAAGATTTCTCTTAAGTGCCGGCGGGGCTGGCGCGATAGGCCCGCCACCTGGAGCGGAAGTCCGCCCGGGCCTAAAATCAAATGAACAAGAAATCCCCTCTCCTTAATCTCGCCCTTCTCACCGTCGCGCTCCAGCGACTTCGACCGCTGTGCGCGCCGAAAGCGCTTCGATGAAGCGCCCACTCCGGTCCGCACGGCGGCCCCGGTCTATCCGCGCAGAGCATGCGCGATGGCGGAGTATCCGGTATGGTGAGCAACAAGCTGATAGTCGACGAGAACGGCAATGTAACCCGCACGGCCATCGCCAAGAGCAGCCATCCGAAAGTTTGAACAACCGGCGCTCACGGCCGTGGCGCAGTGGAAGTTCAAACTGGCGATGAAGGCCGGGCAGGCCGTCGCTGTGGCCATCAGTTCCTGCCCGTGCGTTTCACCGCCGCCCAGTAGTCCAACAGGGCTGACTGCTACGGTCCTCACTGTGCCGCCCCTCGGGCGGCCTTTTGTTCTCGGAGCTCGGGGCCAGGCGGGGAAAGGGGCGCAAACCGGTGGCGCCGAGCGTGATGAAATCCCCAAGACGCGCATTTTCCCTCAAGTTGGGCGGAAAAGCGACGATGAACCACCCAAAGCGACCCTACTGCCTGCGCCTCAACCCATTCTACTCTCTTCATGAATACCCCTACGCTCCTTCGTGCGGCTTTAGTGGTCTGTGCCGCCCTTATATCTTACGGTACCGGACGGGTCTCAGGAAAGCAAGTTCGATGAACCTCCGATGCCGTCCAAGACGGTGCCGCCGAAGTACCCCGCGGGCCCCAAAGCGGAAGGTGTTTCGGGCATGGGTGACCATGTCGATTCTGGTCGACGAAAAGGGCAATGGTCAGAACCCGGTGGTTCGGAAGAGCACCCGTCCGGAGTTCGAACAGCCGGCTATCGATGCGGTGCTGAAATGGAAGTTTCAACCGGCGAAGAAGGAAGGACAGTCGGTGGCCGTGCAGGTGGTCATCCGGCTGAGCCTCCGAACTAGTCTCCAGGAAAGCGTTCCCTACTCCCATGAAAAGTGCCATTTTACTGTCGGCCGGCGAATGTCTGCCGGGTTTTCGGCGTGGTTCTGCTGGTGCTCACCCTGGTGGCTACCACCGCCTATTTCGCCCCTGGCCGTGCCGGGCAGGGCATGCGGGCCACCGCCGAGGGCGCTGAGCTGGCCCTCGAAGGCGATTGACCTGGATCTCACCAGCGAAGGAAGCTGCTTCGCTCGGTGAGCGCCTCCAAGTCAGTGGGGCGAAGGAGGACTCCGCGGCCTTCGCGGAGCAGTCGCGCTGATGCGTACCCATTTTAGCAATCTCGATGAGCGGGCCATCGATGCCGAGGCCAAGACGGTGCTGGGCGAGTCGCAGCAGCTCTCTTCGGTAAGTTCGAGAACCAGTTCCGGGAAATTGTCACCTTGCGCACCGGCCGCGACCAGTTTGAGGCCGCGATGCGGCCCAGTGCGGATACCATCCAGAAGTCGCTGCAACTTGTGCTCGTCAAGGCCCGCGATATGGCGACATGAGTGCCTCTGGTTCAAGGGCGTCGAGTGTCCAGAACTTTTCGAGGGGCTGATGCGGGTGAACCAGTTCCTGCTCACCTCCGATCTGGCGCAGGTGGCCTCCGCCACCCAGTCGCTCACGCGCTCGCCGAGGGCGCCAAGGCCACTTGATGGCGAGATCGAGGAGATGGAGCAGTTCGATGCGACCTTCTTGCTGATCCTGAGCGGCGCAACGCGCCTCAAGGCCGCTCTCACTGAATCCACTTCTGCTTTTGCAGGGGCTGGGCCAAGGTCAGCGAGGGCGTGGTTGCAGCCGCGTGCTCTACGAAAAAAAGGAGATGAAGGCCCTGGCCGCCGATTTCAGCGGACGCATCCTGGAAGATCAACCAGCTCCTCGCCAGCCGGCGCCAGGAGATCCAGCAGGTGAGTACTGTGGCCCAACGCCGTAACGAAACGCTGGTGCTGGGGCTGAGCCCGGTGGGCATCATTTTCGGTATCGGTGCCGGGCATTTCATTGTCCGTAGTGTCACCGTCCTGATCGCCCATGTGGCGGCTGTGCTCCGGCGAAGGCAGCGACTGCACCGCCGACGCTTCTCGCCGGGTGAGCACCGCCAGCCGTGCGATGGCCGACGGTTCCTGCTACAGCAGGCCGCCTCGCTGGAGGAGACCAGTTCCGTGCTCGTCGAGATGGGCAGCATGATCCGGCTGGCACCGCCGAGCACACCGAGAGCGCCCGCCAGATGGCCGGCGAGGGGCGCAAGGCCGCCTGA
This sequence comes from Opitutaceae bacterium, assembly GCA_016711225.1. Taxonomy (GTDB): domain Bacteria; phylum Verrucomicrobiota; class Verrucomicrobiia; order Opitutales; family Opitutaceae; genus CAJCBL01. Next base: position 111,846 of record JADJTK010000018.1, on the reverse strand, counting down.
CCATGCGGTCTGATGACATGAAGGCCATGGAAGGAGGCCATGGACCCATCAAATCGGCCGGTGGCGAGATCACCAAGATCATCAAGACTATCGATGAGATCGCCTTTCAGACGAACATTCTAGCCCTCAACGCCGCCGTCGAGGCCGCCTGCGCCGGCGAAGCCGGGGCCGGTTTCGCCGTGAAAGTAAGCGAGGAGTGTGCGCAGCCTCGCCCACCGCAGCGCCGACGCCGCCCGCGAGACGGCCGCCAAGATCGAGAATTCCAACCAGCGCAGCGAGCATGGCATCCGCCTGAGCGAGCGGGTGGCAACAACTTCAACGAGATCACCCAGCGGGCCCGCGGAAACCGATACGATGATCCAGGAAATCGCCGACGCTGCCAAGTGAGCAGAGGCCAGGGCATCGAGGACGACCAACGCGAGATTTCCCGTATCGATCAGATCACCCAAGCCAACTCCGCCAGCGCGGAGGAGACGGCCAGTTCCTCGGCCGAGCTGGCAGTCGCAGGCCATCCTCGGCTTAGCGGAGGCCGTCGAGGAGCCCAGCAGGATGGTTCCATACTGAGCGCGCACCAAAGCCGCTGCCGCCGCCCACGCTCATGCTCCGGCCGAAGCGGTGGTGCATGTTCCGGACGATGGCCCGCAAGAGCTTCTTCTTCGTTCGCCACGGCGCATCCGGGTTCTGGGCGCCCGGGCCGTGCGCGCTTTCACTCAAGCCGTCTGCCCGCGGCCAAGCATTCCCCTGTCGTCGGCCGGTGCCGGACAGGCGGTCAGGCGGCCAAGGCGCTGACAGTCCCGACAGTTTCTTCCGCGATCTCTGAGCGTTCACCATCCCTATCGTTTGCGGAAGCTCACCAGCCCGCCACCGGTTCAGCCGGGGGCGGGTTTTGTGTTTCAGTGAGGCACTCCTTCAGGCGGATCGACGCTTTGGGACGAGCTCATCGTCGGTGGGTAGGGAAACGGTTGATTCTCAAGCACCTGCTGTATGGTTCACCGCTGTGCGGACCGGGACGGCGAGGGGAGGGCCCCAGTATTCCAATCTCAACAGGCCCCATTCACAGCGAGGCACTATCTATCCGCTGCCTCAGATCTTCCGGGCTTTGCGGGCTTCGATCAGACGATAGAAATCCACGAAGAGCGGATCGGCACGTTAGGCCCGGGGCCGCTTCCGGGTGATACTCGCACCGAGAAGACCGGCAGGGTCTTGTGGCGCAGGCCCTCGATTGCGCCGCTGTTCAGGCTGGGACCCCGGTGACAACTTTCGCGCCCGCCTTCTCGAGCGACTGCGGATCGGCGGCGAAGCCATGGTTCTGCGAGGTGATCGGGAGACTTTGCCGGTCTCCCGGGATTCTTGACTGGCTGGTTGGCGCCGCGGTGGCCGAACTTGAGCTTGAAGGTGGTCGCACCCAGAGCGGGGGTGATCATTTGATTATCGCAAGATGCTGAAGGTGGGGAAGTGCGGCAGCAATGCGTACGGTCCCGCGCATAGCTGAGGGCGGCCGACTTGCCGGGGCCGTTGGAGAGGAAGAGCCTGTCGGGGGCAAGTTCCTTCACCTGGGCGGCGGTGGCGTTGGCGGGGAGCACGTGATCGCCGAAGCCGTGGCGCACGAGCTTGCGTGGGAAGATGGCATGCTTGGCTCCGAATCGAAGGCGGCCACCTTGAACGCTTCGCCGGGATGGCAGGATCCTGAGCGTGGTACCGGCAGGAACGTAGGCCAGATTGGTCGCGGGTCCTGCGGGTTCCAGGTATAGGAGACAGGGCAGGTGACGTCTTTCACGTAGTCGGCACCGACGATGCTTGCCCAGGCGCGGGCGCGGGCCACGGCCTCGGCGTCGCTGAGCCCCTCGGTGTTGAGGCAGGCGCGCATCGCGGCCGTCGACGCGCAGCTTTTGCGAGCGCGCGTGTCGATCTCTTGATGCCCGGGATGCCGTGCTTGATCAGGTAGTCGCACGCTCATGGGCTGCGCCAGTTGCTCACGACCGGCTGAGTTTCGCGCAAGATGAAGCCGGCGGACTTGGGGCCGTCGGACTCTCGTCCCCGGGGCCGATGCCGTAGTTGCTCCAATCTGGGGCGCCGTCATCGTGACGATCTGCCCGAAGTGGAGGGATCGGCAGAGGCTCTCCTGGTAGCCGGTCACGCTGGTGTTGGAATACCGCTTCACCGGCGATGGTCGCGCGGGCGCTAAAACGCCAGGCCGCGAAACACGCCGCCGTCTTGGCGCGGAGAATGCAGGCGTGGGCCGAGGGATACCGGGGGTCTGCCGAGTTTCGCTCTGATGCCGCCAGGGCCTTCTCGCCGGAGTATTTTTCGGCGCCGGGTGTTCGGGCCAGTGCGCTTGATAGGGCGACCTCGTTCCTAACCTCCGCGCCACCATCATGCCACACCGGATAAGCGCGGACCACCGGGCTGGCGGGCAAGGACTCTGGAGCCATGTGCCGGCCGAGCAATGGAACGACTGGGGCTGGCAGCTCAAGAACCGCATCACGACGCTGGCCGAGCTGGAGCAGGTGATGACGCTCACCACCGAGGAGCGGGCCGGGTGTGAGCACGCCAACCACAAGCTGGCGATGGCGATCACTCCGTATTTCTTCAATCTCATCGACCGCCATGATCCCGACTGTCCGGTGCGCAAGCAGGTGATTCCTCGGGAAGGCGAGATGAGCGTCGCCACGGAGGAGTTGCTCGATCCGGTGGGGAGGAACACACCATGCCGATGCCTCGACTGGTGCACCGCTTATCCCGATCGGGTGTTGCTTCTCATCACCGACCGCTGCGCCTCCTACTGCCGGTACTGCACCCGCAGCCGGCTGGTGAGCAACGCCCAGGATTACAACTTCCACCCCCGAGTACGAGCGGGCGCTGCGCCACATCGAGAACATCCCGAGTGCGCGACGTGCTGCTCAGCGGTGGGGATCCGCCCTGCTGGACCGTAAGCTCGACCACATCCTCGGCCGGTTGCGGGCGACGCTACGTGGAGTTCATCCGCATCGGTTCTCGTATCCCGGTCTTTCCACAGCGCATCACCCCCGAGCTGTGGGGGAGGTGCTCAAGAAGCACGGCCCGGTTTGAGGAGCATCCATGTGAACCACCCGAAGGAATGCACGGCCGATCTGCGCGTCGCCTGTGAGCGGCCCAGCTTTGCCGGTGTGCCGCTGGGTAACCAGTCCGTGCTGCTGCGCGGGGTGAACGACGACGCCGAGGTGATGACGGCCTCGCACCGGCTGCTGCGCATGCGCGTGCGGCCCTACTACCTATCAATGCGATCTGATCACCGGCAGCGCGCATTTCCGGGCCGATGTCCGCAAGGGGCTCGGAATCATGCAGGCGTTGCGGGCCATACCACCGGCTATGCGGTGCCGCAGTATGTGATCGATGCTCCGGCGGCGGAGGCAGGGTGCCGATCAACCCTGAGTACCTGGAGAAGATCACCGACGACGAAGTCGATTTCCGCAATTACGAGGGGAAGCGTTTCACCCATCCGCTGCGCAGCCACCCCGTGCCTGGCCCGGTGGCCGTGCCCCGGCGGCGAGCGAATCTCCTGCGGTTGCCGTCCTTGAGGGCCCTTTTCAGTGACGACGATTTTCTGCACATTTTTCTTCAAGTTCTCCGGACTGCGCCTGATAGTAGGGTTGTAGTTCTCGCAGTTTGTTTGTGTTTAGGTTTGCAGGCCGCCAGCGCCCCTAGGGCGCGGCGGCCTCCGTGTTTTCGGACACCGGCAAACCCTGCTGCGCGGGGCCGGTCATCTCGCTTTGCGCGGGTCGAACCGACGCGTCAGGCAGTGGGTTGTGGAGCCACCCGGCTTCCGGGAGGAGCCGTAACCTGTAAGTCTCCCGGAGGTAGGCTGAACGGCGGTGCCTCCAGCTGTGGAACATCTTGGATTCCGCTTTTGTGCCGATGCTTGCCTGCTCCCGGCGGGCTCTCAATCTCCGGCATGATTTCGTTTAGCGAGGCCAAGGCTGCCGCCCGGCGCAAGAAGAAGCTTGAGCGCGTTCTGCACTCCATCCGCGTTGCGCGATGTGGAGCCGCGGATCTGGCGGCGCATGGTCGTGCGTGAGTCGATGTGGATGTCGCGGCTGCACGATGCCATCCAGTTGGCGTCTGGCTGGTTCGACTATCAGATCCACCGCTTCACGGTGAACGAGGCCTTCTATGGCAATCCGGTGCGCCGGGAAAACCAGACCGAGATCGAGGACGATCGCGACTTCGCTCGCCGATCTGGAGATCGCGCCCAAAGAGGCGTTTCTCTACGAGTATTTTTCGGTGACACCTGGCAGGTTGACATCCGGGTGGAAAAGGCCGAGCCGGCTCAGACCGGGGTGAAGTATCCGCATCTCACCGATGGGAAAGTACAATGGCCCGCCTGAGGACTGCGGCGGCCCCGCCGGGTACAAGGAGGTGCTCTACTCGCTCAAGCATCCCGAGGAGCCGCTCAAGGAGTGGCTCGAGTGGTTGGGCGAAGGCTACGATCCCAACGATCTCAAGCCGGGGAAACTCAACAAGGCCCTGGCCAACCGGCCGAAATAGACGGCGCCACGATCGCCGCCCCGGCGGCGGAGCCTGAGCGCGCCCGCATCTGCCCATGCCTCCCGCCGCCCCGCCGCCCGCCGCGCCCGTCCGTGGCGGGCCTTTGCCCGGCTGAGCCTGCTGGTGGTGCTGACGGCCGGCGGTTGGTACTTGCGCAAACGCCTGCCTGGCAGGCCAGGCTTCGCGCTGGCTGGGCGAGCTATCTGGGGACGCCCCAGGCCACTGGCCGCATCGAGGCCGTCCGTGACAATTGGAACGGCGAATCTGCGGCGTCGGTGGTGGCGGTGGATCGGCCTGACTCCGGAGCCCTTCGCCGGTCTTTGCCGGAAGGCCGCGGTCGACCACGTTTGCGTCGGCGGTACGCGCTGGAGAATACTGGGTACGTCGTTGGTTACAGCGACGCGCTGAATGCCCCCGTGTGGGTGGCCTACCGCATGTGGGGACCTGGGGCGCCTGCTGGTGGCGTTGCTGCGCCCCGGCTCCTTCGCCGTCGATCGGCGCACGGAGGCGCGGTGCGGCCCGACGAGTACACGGGCAGTGGCTACGACCGAGGGCATATGGCGCCCAACTACGCCATCGGCACCCATTTCGGCGCTGCCGCCCAGTTGGAAACCTTTCTGATGTCCAACGTCATTCCGCAGAAGCACTCCTCAATGCCGGGCTGTGGAAGGAGCTCGAACGGCGCGCCGCCACGAGCTACCCGATGAGGCCGCGAGATCTGGGTGGTGGTCGGGCCGGTTTTGGCGAGCGGCCCGCGCGGTTGCGCGGCGGCGTGGCGGTGCTGGAGGCCTGTTGGATGGTGCTGCTGGACGAGGACGGGGGCGGAGTGCGGGCCCTGGCCTTCTGGTTCCCGCAGGATACTCCAGCCCACGCCCCACTGGAGCACTACCTCACTAACATTGATCGCATCGAGGCGGCCATCGGCTTCGACCTGTTCCCCGAGCTGCCCGACCCGGCCGAGGCGGTGCTGGAGGCGCAGACGGCCCCGCGCGCCTGGTGAGAGCGAATTGACCGGGGCAGGACAGCGTGGTTGCACGCGCTCTGCGCTCGGGGTCGCCTGCAAGCACGCTCCCACTGGGGAGTCGGGATCAGTCGCCCGCAAGCTCGCTACCTACAGGCGGGCAAAATCCGGGCGCGTTACACGCCGCTCCGCAGCGGGCCGATCACGGCCCCGGCAACGTTCCGGCCTTGATCACGACCATGAGGGCGGGATCGAGGTGGTGGCGGATGGCCGCATTGACCTCGGATAGACTCAACGCGTTGACGCGCGCGCCCAGCGAGTCGACCGCCTCCGGGCCTTCACCGCGTTCCAGCGCCCTGAGCAAGGCCCCGGCCATGCCCGTGGTGGTGGGCCGTGCCGAGCTTGAAGACGCCCACGTAGTTAGTTTTTTGCGCCGCAAGCTCCTCGGCGGTGATGCCTTGTTCAAACCATTTGGAGAGCTCGCGTCGTGTGGATGCCTCGCCTCGGCCCAGCAGCGTGGTGTCGAAGGTGCCGCGAATGAACCAGCTGCCCTCGGTGATACTGTCGACCCCCACCGGGCGCCGATGCCGTAGGTGAGGTTTCGGTGTCGCGGATGGTCGAGATCAGCCGCGATGTGAAGGTGGGGCCTCGAGGGTGTGTGTGTGGCGAGTTTGAGCGCGAGCGCGTCGGTGTCGCGTGCTTGCAGGCCGGTCGTCTGGCCGAGGAGAAGGGTGAGGCTCGGCTTCTCCGCTATCGGCAGCTCCACGGTTTGCCCGTGGGTTTGGGGCGCTGGCAGTTTCGGCGGCGCTGGATACTCCGATCCACCAACCCAACCTCCTCGAAGGACCGCTCCACGGCGGTGGCGAGGGTCGCTGGATCGAGATCGCCGACGGCGACGAGGCGCAGTGAGCGTGGACCGTAGTGACTTCGGTGAAACTCCGCCACCTGCGTGGGCGTGGCCAGGGCGAGGTCGGCGAGGGTGCGCGGAGCTCGGGCTGGCGCTGCGGATGGCCCTCGGGCCAGAGTGCCCGGCTTAGGGCGATGGCGGCGCGGGCGCCGGGCTGGTCCATGGCCTGCTGGAGTTCGCCGGCGAGCCGTGCTTTCTCCTTGGCGACTTCGGCCGAAGCGAACGCCGGTTGGCGCAGCTGCTCGGCTAACAGAGCGATCACCGCTGGGGCGTCGGCGCGCAGGCAGCGGGCGGTGAACTCCACCCGGAGTCGGTCGGAGCCGAACTGATGGTGGCGCCTATCCCGGCCAGCAGCTCGGCGAGGGCGAATTTGTCGCCGGGTGGTGCCTTTGTCGAGGAGTGCGGCCGTGAGCAGGGCGAGGGCGGTGTTGTCGGCGGGCTGAAGGCGTCGCCAGCGGCGAGGCTGCCAACGATCGTGACTACTTCGCTTACGCCGGTGGGCCTAGCTACGAAATCGACGCCGCCGATGGGGCGGCGAAAGAGCGCGCCGGCGACGGGTGCTGGAGAGGCGGACACATCGGCGGGTGCGCTGTGTCACCGAACGCCTCGGAGTGAGGAGCGGAGGCGGCAGGATCCGGCGGCGGGACGGCCGTGACACTGGCGGAGCTGGCGGAAGGAGTGGCGGACTTGGTCAGGCCCGGAGGAAGGAGTTCCGCGCTCCCTTCTTCCTCGCCAGCGGGAACAAACCAGCCGGTGGTGCTGTGGCGCTCGGCGAAGGTCTCGCGAGCCACGCGCTGAAGGTCGGCGGGCGTTACGGCGTCGAGGCAACGCCCACCACACCCGGTTCGCCAGCTCGGTGGACGACGGTGCGGCGCGGCCCTCCTGCGCGGGCTCTACGGTGTAGAGTTCGGGAATCGGATGCGGCGCGCGCGGGAGGGCGGCGAAGTGCCGATGCACCGCCTCGAGGGCGGCGGCCTCGGTGAAGTCGCCCGCCAGGGTAAGCGTGCAGTTGTCGGGCCAGTAGTAGGTGTCGGAAGGCGCGGAGTTTCCCTATGGGTACGTTTTCGATGTCCGAGCGCCAGCCGATGACCTGATTGTGGTAGGGATGGGCGGTGTAGGCGGAGGCCCAGATCGCCTTGTTGAGGGCCATCCATGGGGAGTTCTCGCCGTTCTCGAACTCGTTGCGCACAACGGTCATCTCCGGAGCGCGGTCCTCCTCGCGCAGGCGCAGGTGGCGCAGGTGGTCGGCGAGCAGGTCGCACACGAGCGGGAGCTGGTCGCTGGGGGCGTCGACGTAGTAGTTGGTGCGGTCGTACGAGGTGGTGGCGTTGTTCTCGGCGCCCACCCGGTCGAGCAGTTGGTCGAGGCTGGTGCCGCGGTCGCGGTTGAAGCGCTCGGTGCCCTTGAAGAAGAGGTGCTCGAGGAGGTGGGTGGCCCCGGTGGTGCCCACGACCTCGTTGCGCGAGCCGACGTGGTAGGTCGTCATCACGGTGACGACTGGCGCGGAGGTGTTGCGAACGAGGAGGACCCGCAGGCCGTTGGAGGCAACGTGGAACTCGCGGATGCCGGCGAGCTCGCGCACGAAGGTGATGTCGGTAGGCGGTGGTGACGCGGGCTGGGCGGAGCCGGAACAGCTGAACCCTGCGGCGAAGGCCGCGGTGGCAAGGAGCAGGGAGAGCGGGCGCGACATGCGGGGAGTGGAGCGGTAGCCGGGGATGACGGCAAAGCCGGAAACTCAGGGCAATATCGGCGCATGGTAAAGGTTCCCCCCGTTCATGCGCATCGCGGGTTGGCGAGGTGCCATGGCGTGGCGCAGGCCTCTGTGCCTGCGGGATCGGGCTTCGCCGGCACGGAGGCCGGCGCCACCAGGTGCGTCGGCCTTGTCCGCGGAGGCGGAGGTTTCAGAGACGTCCCTACCTGTCGATTCCGCGGCTCACTTGTAGCCTTCGAGCAGCTCGACGATGACGCCGAGTTTGTCGCGGGAATCGATGTAGGTGAACTGGCCGGTGGCGGGGTCGCCGCCCTGGTGCATCACGGACAGACCCTGCTCGGCCAGTGACCGGGTCCTGCCGGCCGTGTCGGTGATGGTGAAGGCGATGTGGTGCACGCCTTCGCCCTTCTCATCGAGCACGGCCTGCCAGCTCGAGGCGCCGCCGAGGGGTTCGATGAGCTCGATCACCGTGTTGTCCATCTGGAAGAACGCCAGTTTGCAGCGGGCGTTGGAGGGCTCGCCGAGGTAGGTCTGGCCGACCTTGTCGCCGGAGGCGGTGGTGATCGTGGGCGGGATCGGCAGTCCCAGGAAAGTGGACCAGTGGCGGGCGGCGCGGTCGATGTCGCGAACGACAACGGCGATTTGGCAGACGCGGCGGGTGCCGAGCACGGGGGTAGTCGGGGTAGTCATCGCCGGAAAGCAGGAAGAAACTGGCGACATTTGGCGACCTTTTCCGCGGCGCCGGCAGCACCGAGGTCGGTCGGTTATTGCGGTGGGCCGAGAGCAACGACGCCGCCGTTTTATGATTCAGCCCGAAACCCCGGAGTGTTGTTTGCGGCGCTCCACTTTGGATGGAGCGCGCATTGTCGCCACGGCCGGTGTGAAATGATCGGGCTAATCAGTACCCCATGCGCTGGAGCTGGGCGCTGAGCTCGAGCTGGAAGGCCTGCACGTCGGCTTGCGAGGGCTTGTAGCCCTTGGGCGCGTCGAGCATGAGGCGGCCGTATTGGTCCATCGCCCACTTGGAGGTGGTGGCGTCGCTGAAGGTGACGGTGCCGCTGGCGAGGGTGCCGGGGCGGGTGAGGCGATCGACTTCGACCGTCAGGGTGCTGGCGGGAGCGTTCGGGTCCAGGGGAGGGAGCTCGCCGGGAAGGTCTTCGTCGTAGGGCTCGTCCGCGGGCAGCTCGGGCTCCTCAACCGGGACTGCGTCCTCGCTCTTGCCGGTGACGGCGTCCTTGAGCTTTCCGAAGAGCCCCTTCTTTGGCGCCGGTTCGGCGGCGGGAGCGGCCGGAGCGGGAGCCGCGGAGGGGGGCGGAGAACTTCGGGGCGGGGGTCTTGAGCTCGAGCCCGAGGTCGTCCACCAGGAAGCGCACTTCCATGTAGGTCATCGAGACATTGAGCTCGTCGGTGAGCTTGCGCTGGACCGCGGCGAGGGAATCGCCGGCGGCGATCCATTGGGAGACGGCGGCACGTTGTTCGGCGGAGAGGGTCATGGTGAAAATGGGACGAGAGACGGACTTTGCGGTCCGCGGCGGGCCTTGGCAAGCCGGTGGGGCGAGCGGGCGGATAAATTGCCCGGGGTTTCGGGGCGGTGACGATTCACTCGCAGGAGCGTGCTTGCACGCGATTCCGGGCGGCGGATCGCGTGCGAGCATGCTCCTACACCGGAAGCAGAAGGGCTGGTGTAAGGTCGCTGCCCGAGTCGGTCCGATTGGAGACTCAGGCGATCCTCTGCTGGCACGGGCACAAAAAAGGGGAGCCAGCGGTCTGGCTCCCCAGCAAGCAGGGTTTGCGGGAAAGGGGGCGGCTCGCGTTACTTCGAGAGCTGGTTCTTCAGGAACGCGATGCTCGAACGGCTCTGGTCACTTTGCTCCATCATCGCCTCGACCGACTTGCAGGCGTGGATCACGGTGCCGTGGTCGCGGCCGCCGAAGTTCTCGCCGATCTCCTGCAGCGAGTGCTTGGTGAGGATACGGGCCAGATACATCGCGATCTGGCGGGGAATGGCGATGTTGTTGGGCCGGCGCTTGCTGAGCATGTCGCTATGCCGGAGCTGATAGTAGTCGGCCACGCGCTTCTGGATGGTGTCGATGGTGAGCTGGCTCTGGGCCTGCTCCATGAGCACATCCTTGAGCAGCATTTCGACGGTCGGGATGTCGATGCGGCGGTTGGTGAGGGCTGAGTAGCTGGCCACCTTGATGAGCGCACCCTCGAGGCGCCGCACATTCTTGGAAATGTGCTGGGCGATGAAGGTAATGACCTCGGGGGGGAGCTCGGCCTTCAGGGTGGCGGCCTTGGTACGCAGAATGGCTACGCGGGTCTCGAAGTCGGGCGACTGGATGTCGGCGACCAGGCCCCACTGGAAACGGGAGACCAAGCGGCTCTCGAGTTTGGCGATCTCGTTGGCCGGGCGATCGCTGGAGAGGAAGATCTGCTTCTGAGCCTCGAAGAGCTCATTGAAGGTGTGGAAGAATTCCTCCTGGATGCGCTCCTTACCGGAGAGAAAATGGATGTCGTCGATGAGCAGCACGTCGACGTGGCGGTAGCGCTGGCGGAACTTCGTCAGCGTGTTCTCCTGGATGGCGTGGATGAACTCGTTGGTGAACTTCTCCGACGAGAGGTAGGCGACCTTGGCGTCGGGATTGTTGCGGAGGATCTGATGGCCCACCGCGTGCATGAGGTGAGTCTTGCCGAGACCGGTGTCGCCGTAGAGGAAGAGCGGGTTGTAGGCCTGCGCCGGAGCCTGGGCGACGGCGATGGAGGCGGCGTGGGCGAGCTGGTTGTTGGAGCCGACCACGAAGTTCTCGAAGGTATTGCGCGGATTGAGATTGGCGGTGGCCAGACGCTCGTCGGTGCGCAGCTTGCGGGCGTGGCCGGCGGCGACGCGCGAGGGCTTGGCCAGTTCGGTGCCGGAGGCGAGGTGGTTGGCGGCCCCAGCGCTGGATTCTCCTTTACGCAGAGTCACGCTGACCATGCGGCCGGAGGTGAGGCGGGCACGCTGGGTGAGCAGGTCGAGGTAGTTGTCGTGCACCCAGATCGCGGCGAATTCGTTGGGCACGCCCAAGACCAAGGAGTCGTCGGTGGCCTCGACGCAAGTGATGGGCTCAAACCACATCTGGAACACTTCTTCCGGGAAGAGACCTTTGAGGTCACATTTCACGGTTTCCCAGAGACTAGAAGAAGTGGTGGTTGAAGGCATTGAGGGAGAGGACGGCACATCTATTCACAATCGTGTTCAAAGGGCCGCTTGGCCGCTCAACTGTCGGGGCAGGGATCGACGCCGCAAAGGAGGAAAGGGAGAGGAGCTGATCATCAGGGCGGGGCGGCTCCGGGGCGGGCGTGGCTAAATAGCTGATGGACAGACTATAACGCGAGGGGTCTTGGGCGGGCGCTAATCACTGGCGACAGGGGAGTGGGCAAAGAGCAAACTGAACGAGGTTCTGGCAGCGGAAAGCAGGACAATAGCGCAACCGCCGTCAGGCCTATCAAGACCAACTTCTCCACATCTTGTTAACAACCGAGAAGCGTGCGGAAAAAGATGATTTTTATGTTGCCACCAAAACTGGTTTTCCGGCGCCGCGGATCCAGCGGCGGTGTGTTTGTGCTACAGATTGGCGACGACCGCCCGATGTGACGATCGCGCCACGGGAAAGTGACGAATAGGTGCACGTGCACTGCCGGCGGGCGTTTTTCGGCTTGCCCGCCGCGGGCCGGTTCAGGCGCCAGTGGGGGGCTCGGCCCACCTGCCATGGGCGCGGATCAGGTCGATGAGCCGGGACACCGCCTCGGCTTCGGGCAGGTTGAAATGCACCGCGTTCTTGCCGACGTAGAGGTTGATCTTGCCGGGGGCGCCGCCCACGTAACCGAAATCCGAATCGGCCATTTCCCCTGGGCCGTTCACGATGCAGCCCATCACCGCGATCTTCACGCCCTTGAGGTGGCCAGTGGCGGCGCGGATGCGCTGGGTGGTGGTTTGCAGGTCGAAGAGCGTGCGGCCGCAGCTAGGGCAGGCGACGAATTCGGTCTTGGAGAGACGCGCGCCGGCGCCCTGCAGGAGGTTGTAGGCGAGGCGCAGGTTGCCCGCGAAATCCGGCTCGGTCTCGACACTGAGCAGGTCGCCCAAGCCGTCGCAGAGCAGGGATCCCGAGAGAATGCTGGCATCGAGCAGGCGGCCGAGCGCCGCGCGGTCGCCGCCGAGGCTGGCGGTGGCGGAGGCGCGCACCCACAGCGGCGCCTGCGAACCGATGGCGCGAAGGCACTCGGTGAGCTGGCGGTGGGTGCCTACGGGGTGGGTGGACCCGGTGCCAAGCGAGCGCCCTTCGGCGCTCGCCGGTCCGCTGGCGAGGGTGAAGACCAGGTTGTCGTCGCCGAGGGCCACGAGGTCGGGGGCGAAACCGGCGAATTGAGAAATTTGGATACCGACGGCGAGGTTCCAGCCGGAGTGGCGGGCCAGGGCGGCCAAGGCGCGCAGTGCGGCGTTCTCGCCGGCGCCGAAGCTGCGTACGAGCAGGGTCCCGGCGGGCAGGGGCCAGGCGCCGAGGGCGCCGGGCGGGATGGAGGGCGCGAGCTCAAGCGCAAGGGCCGCGCGGTGACGCGTGGCCACCGGGGCGAGGGCGAGGGCGGTGGCGAGTTCGTCGCGGCTGGCGATGGGCAGCAGGAGGAGCTCGGCCGGGTTCTCCGCCTGGCTGCGCGCGGAGTAGGCGAGCAGTTCATCCAGCGTGGCCGAAGTGCGGGCGGTGGCGGGAACCGGTACGATCACCCGTTGGGTTTGACCGCTGCCCGCGGCTCCGGCGGCGCCCAGGCGCAGCAGCTCGGTATCGCGGCGCACGTACACAAAGGGATCGATCCGGTCGGGCTCGGCCGGCACGGAAGGCTTCGCCCACAGGCTCATCGCCTTGGCCGCCAGGGCTTGGGCGACGGGGATCTCGTGCACCGAGTCCTCGGTGAGGGAGACGCGGATGGTGTCGCCGATACCGTCGAGCAGGAGACTGCCGATGCCGATGGCGCTCTTGATGCGGCCGTCCTCGCCGTCGCCGGCCTCGGTGACGCCGAGGTGCAGCGGGTAGGGGCGGTGGGCGCGGTCCATGCGGTCGACAAGCAGCCGATACGCCTGGATGACGACCTTCGGGTTGCTCGCCTTCATCGAGAGCACGATGTCGTGGAAGCCGTGGCTTTCGCAGATGCGCACGAACTCCAGGGCGCTCTCCACCATGCCCAGCGGCGAGTCGCCGTAGCGGTTCATGATGCGGTCGCTGAGCGAGCCGTGGTTGGTGCCGATGCGCAGCGCGCGGCCGAGCTGGCGGCAGCGTAGCACCAGGGGGGAGAAGGTCTCGTGCAGCCGCTCGAGCTCAAGTGCGTAGGCGGCGTCGGAGTAGTCGAGGACCGCGAACTTCTTCTTGTCGGCATAGTTGCCTGGATTCACCCGCACCTTCTCGACGTGTTCGACGGCCTCCATCGCCGCGGTGGGCAGGAAATGGATATCGGCGACCAGCGGGATGGCGCCGAAGCCGGCGGCGGTGAACCCAGCGCGGATCTCGCGCAGGGCGCGGGCGGCCTCGACGTTGGGGGCGGTGATGCGCACGATCTCGCAGCCGACCTCCGCCAGCTCGACGCACTGACGCAGGGTGGCGGCCACATCCTGCGTGTCGGAGGTGGTCATCGACTGGATGCGGAGGGGGTGGGCCCCGCCGACGCCGACGGCGCCGATCTTAACTTCGACGGCAGGGCGGCGGATGGTGGCGAAACGGGAAGCGCAGTAGGCCATGGTGGGAAGGTGGCGCAGATGAAGAATGGCGATTGTCACGCGAGGCAAGCAGATCGGGGGGGGGGCGCACGCGGGCGCCGTGCCCCGCAGAGGCGGTTGGCGCCTCAGGCGAGGGCCGGCGGGTTCGTCCAGGGGGATGGGGGCGGGCGTGCGCTGGGTCGGTGGTTTGCCACTGGAAGAGCGACACCGAAGGGCCGTTGTGCCTAGTGTGAACGTTGAAGCGACGAATACGCCCCCCGCCATGATCGAGCAATTGACCGAAGACGACCTCCCTCTGGTTTTGGACTTCCGCTACCGGATGATGGAGGAGTGTGGCATGACCCCGCTGTTGGCCGAGGACTGGAGGGAGCTCACGCACCGCATCTACGCGGAGGGTTACCGCCTCGGCACGATCGCGCATTTTGGCTGGCGCGAGGGGGGGCGGATCGTCGCCACGGCCGGCGTGATGATTCGCGACGACTTCCCGGCCAACACCCTCAAGCCGCGCCGCTACGGCTGGATCATGGACGTATTCGTACTGCCCGAGAATCGGCGCGGCGGCCACGCGCGTCGGCTGACCGAGGCGACGCTTGCGTGGCTGCGCGGGAAGGGCGTGGTCTTCGCCCGATTGGTCGCTTCCGAGCAGGCCAAGCGGGCCGGCCTGTACGAGAAGCTCGGCTTCACGTTCTCCAACGAGATGCGGCTGCGGCTGGATCCTGCGGCGGGGTGAGGCATTTTGTGCGAACCGGCATAAGCAAAGGGGGGTAGTTGCCGATGCGGAGCCAGACGGCCGAAACCGCTCACGAGGCGCGCAGGATCACGCGGTCATTCTGGGAGGCGGCGAACTCAAGACAGGCATGGCCTGACTCTAGTGTGGGCGGGTGGAAAGGAAAGCGCGGGTTTGGTACATGCCTCGTAGCTGTAGTTGGAGGAGAGCCACTTCCGACCTCGGCTATCACCGAGTGCTCGCACGGTCCCGTATTCAGCCGGGAGGACTGGGTTCGGCCCTGGTGCGTCGCCTTGCCCTGTCTCCGTTTGTCATTGCGCCGCCGGGCCGCGGCGCTTGCCTCGATCGTGTATGAGTTCCCCCATGCTCGGCCTTTCCCCCAAAGAGGCCGCCGGCCTGACCGGCTGGTATCTTCTGTTCCAGATCGGGCTCTTCCTGGTGTTGGCCGTTGTTTGCGGCATCGGGGATGCAATTACCGGCAAGCAGTCTCTCGACGGTAGTGGCGTAAATCCAGCGGCGTTGATTCTGGTCAATTCGGCCGCCGCGTTTCTCGTGCTCCGCCGGCAGTTGCGCAAGCGCCGGCTTCCGTGGCGGGGACTCCTCCTTCCGGCAACCCAATGGGTTGGGTTTCTCCCGGGCATGCTGCTGATCATGCTCGGAGAGTGCATCCTCGCGTCCGAGGTGGCAAACTGGATGACCGCAGTGCTGCCACCGCCGCAGTCCTTTCGGGATTACGCCAAACCCTTGCATGATCTGGCGGCTCATCCGTTCAGCGCACCGTTCATGCTGGTCGTGGTGGCCGCCGTGACGGAGGAGTTCGTGTTTCGCGGACTTCTCTTGCGCGGTTTGTTGGCAAGGATTCGCCCCGGACGAGCGATTTCCATTTCCGCGGGACTATTTGCCATCATGCACCTGAATCCCTGGCAGCTGTCGACCGCCTTCCTCATCGGCGTGATACTCGGCTGGGTGTATCTGCGCACGCGCTCGCTGGCGCTGTGCATTGCCGGTCATGGGTTTCATAATGCCATGAGTCTGCTCGCCGCCGGATTGCCGTTCACCGTCGAGGGCTTCAACCAGGGGCACGCCCCGGATGTCGTTCTCTTCCAACCGTGGTGGTTCAACCTGCTCGGCGTAGCGCTGCTCTGTGGTGGGGGGTATTGGGTCAGGCGTCTCGCACCGCCCATTGTCTGGACTTTGTCTGCGCCGTCTACTGAGCCTCCGTTGTTGCCGCATGATACGACAACCGCAGGGGCGCCGGCAGAGACGCTGGTCAACTGATTCGCTGGCCGTCCTGGGCGGGCTATCGCAGGCAAGCACGCGGCTCGTGGTTGGCCGGTGGGCGCGCTTCGTGGCTTGGCGACCGACCGGCGAGGCCGGCGGGCATTCATCCGGGCCGGCGGGCGAGAAGGTAGGCGCGGCGGCTGGCGTACTCGGTCGGATAGGGGTGGCGGACCAGACTCTCCTCGAGGGTGAAGCCGATCTTGTGGAGCGACGCTTCGATCCGTTCGGGTGCGAGAAAGTGAAAATCCAGCGACACGCGCTGTCCCCACCAGTCGTCGCGATGGAAGACCTTGTCGCCGACGTGGAAGGACAGGAGCAGGCGACCGCCGGGGCGCAGCACGCGCCAGAATTCGCGAAGTGCGTCCGCGATACGGCCCTCCGGCAGGTGGATGATCGAGTAGAACGCCGCGATGCCGCCCCAAGTACTGTCGGGCACCTCAAGGGCGAGCATGTTGCCGGTGTGAAACTCGATGTCGGGGCTGAGGCGGCGGGCTTCGGCAATCAGCCCGGGCGAAAGATCCAGGCCGAGGGCTTGTGCCCCGCGGTCTTGGAGGAAGCGCGCAATCTGGCCTGGTCCGCAGCCCATGTCGCAGATGGGGCCGAGGTTGCCGACCAAGCTCACCAGGCGCGTCAGCAGCTCGCAGTCGAGCGGCTTGTGGGCGAGTTCGTGGAAGAAGGTGTCCGCGTACTTTGCCGCAACGCTGTTATAGCCGGCACGGGTGTTGTCGATGAAGTCCGCCGGGAGGGAGGCGTTGCCGGGTGCGTTGGGCTCCGGGGGTGGAGGCGTGTTCACGTGGTCGGTTCGTACCCGAGATACGGGCTCAGCCACTTCTCGACTTCGCCGACCGGGCGGGCGCTGCGGCTCGCGTAGTCCTCGACCTGGTCGCGGGCGAGTTTGCCGACGGCGAAGTACTTCGAGTCGGGATGATTGAAGTAGAAGCCGCTCACGCTGCTGGCGGGCGTCATCGCGCAGCTCTCGGTGAGCTTCATCCCGATGGCGGCCTCGATGTCCATCAGGCGCCAGAGCTGGGGCTTCTGGGTATGGTCGGGGCAGGCGGGATACCCGGGCGCGGGGCGCACGCCGCGGTACTTTTCGTGGATGAGCTGGTCCATCGAGAGATTCTCCGTGCGACCGTAGCCGGAGAAGTCGCGGGCCTGCTTGTGGAAGTACTCGGCGAGGGCTTCGGCGATGCGGTCGCCGAGCGCCTGTACCATGATCGCGGAGTAGTCGTCCTGCGCCGCCTTGAACTCGGCGGCGAAAGCTTCGACGCCGGGGCCGGCGGTGACGGCGAAGGCGCCGAGGTAGTCGATGCGGCCGCTGCTCTTTGGCGCGATGTAGTCGGCGAGGCAGTGGTTGAACTGGTCGGCAGGCTTTTCGTTCTGCTGGCGGAGGAAGTGGAACGCCTCCACCACGCGGGTGCGCTGTTCGTCGGCGTAGACCTCGACGGAGTCGCCCACCGAGTTGGCGGGGAAGAAGGCGAGGATGGCGCGGGGATCGAAGCGCTTCTCCGCGACGATGCGGGCGAGGAGCACTTGGGCGTCGGCGAAGAGTTTGGTCGCCTCGGCGCCTACGGCGGCGTCGGTCAGAATGTCGGGGTAGCGTCCGTGCAGCTCCCAAGCGCTGAAGAAAGGGGCCCAGTCGATGTACGCGACTACGTCGCTAAGGCTGAAGGCTGAAGGCTGAAGGCTGAAGTTCGGAGAACCCCGAACATTGAACCCTGAACCCTGAACTGGGTCCGCCGTGTAAATGCGCGTCCCAAAAAACTCCGGCCGGGGAATGTCGACGGCGGCCCAATCGCACTTCGGGGCGCGGGCTCGGGCGGTGGCGAGCGGGAGCAGCGGCGTGCGCGCCCGGCGGGCGGCGAACTCGTCGCGCTGGCGCTGCTGCTTCACCTGGAGGTCGGCGATGAAGGCGGGCTTCTGTTCGGGGGAGAGCAGCGCGGAAGCAACGTTGACGACGCGGGAGGCGTCGAGCACGTGGACAACGCCGTGAGGATATTCGGTGGCGATCTTCACCGCGGTGTGCGCGGGGCTGGTGGTGGCGCCGCCGATGAGCAGGGGGATAGTGAAGCCCTGGCGTTGCATCTCCTTGGCGACATGCACCATCTCGTCGAGCGACGGGGTGATGAGGCCGGAGAGTCCGATGGCGTCGGCCCCGCGGCGTTTGGCCTCGGAAAGGATCTTGTCCGCGGGCACCATGACGCCGAGGTCGAAGACTTCGTAGTTGTTACAGGCCAGGACGACGCCGACGATGTTCTTGCCGATGTCGTGCACGTCGCCCTTCACGGTCGCCATGACGATGCGGCCCTGGGCCTGTACGGCGGAACCGGCGGCGACGGCGAGGCGCTTCTCCTCCTCCATGAACGGCGTGAGCACGGCCACGGCCCGCTTCATTACGCGGGCGGATTTCACGACCTGAGGGAGGAACATCTTCCCGGCGCCGAAGAGGTCGCCGACCACGCGCATGCCGTCCATGAGCGGTCCTTCGATGATGTGGAGAGGGCGCGGATACTTGGCGGTGTTGCGGCGCGCCTCCTCGGTGTCGGCCTCGATGAAAGCGTCGATGCCCTTCACGAGCGCGTGCTTGAGGCGCTCCTCGACGCTGGCCGAGCGCCAAGCGTCGGCGATTTGGGATTTGGATTCTGGAGTTTGTGATTTCTCGCCGGCTGCGGCGGCTTTGATTTCCTCGGCGAGGGTGATGAGGCGCTCTGTTGAGTCGGGGCGGCGATTGAGGAGCACATCCTCGACGCGCTCGCGCAGGGTGGGCTCGATCTCCTCGTACACGCCGAGCATGCCGGCGTTGACGATGGCCATGTCGAGCCCGGCGCCGATCGCGTGGTAGAGGAAGGCGGTGTGCATCGCCTCGCGCACCGGGTTGTTGCCGCGGAAGGCGAAGGAGACGTTGGAGACGCCCCCGGACACCTTGGCGTGGGGCAGGGTGTGCTTGATGATCCGCACCGCCTCGAAGAAATCGACGGCGTAGTTGTTGTGCTCCTCGATGCCAGTGCCGACGGTGAGGATGTTCGGATCGAAGATGATGTCCTCGGCTGGGAAGCCGACGCGGTCGATCAGGAGGTGATACGCTCGGGTGCAGATGCGGACCTTCTCGTTGCAGGTGGCGGCCTGGCCCTGCTCGTCGAACGCCATCACCACGGCGGCGGCGCCGTAGCGGCGCAGCAGGCCGGCGCGGCGGAGAAATTCGGCCTCGCCGTCCTTGAGCGAGATGGAGTTCACGATCCCCTTGCCCTGGAGACACTGCAGGCCGGCCTCGAGCACGGACCATTTCGAGGAATCGAGCATCACCGGAACGCGCGTGATCTCGGGTTCGGCGGCGATGAGGTTGAGAAACTTCACCATCGTGGCTTCGCCGTCGATGAGGGCCTCGTCGACGTTGATGTCGATGATGTTGGCGCCGGCCTGCACCTGCTGGAGCGCGATGGAGAGGCAGGCGTCCCAGTCTCCGGCCTTGAGGGCTTTGGCGAACTTGGGCGAGCCGGTGATGTTGGTGCGTTCGCCGACGACGAGGAAACTGGAGGCGCTGCGGGTCATGGTGTGGAGGAAGTCGAGAGACGAGAGTCGAGCGGGCGAGGGACGGTGATCGGAGGGACGGCGGAGCAGGAGCAGGAGAAGGAGAGAATGGTACGAGAAGGAGGACGAGAACGACGCGGCCTAGCGCAGGAAGGCGGTGATGACCGCAAAGGCGGCGTACGTGACGAGGGTGGAGAGGATGAGCAAGGCGTAGGTGCGGCGAATGTCGCGCGGGTCGGCGCCGGGGGCGTCGGCAGGGTCGCCGAGCCAGAGGTCGCAGACTTGAATGCCGTTCTTGAAGAGCGGGCCGATGAGGCGCCGACCCAGCGCGCCGGCGATGGTGCATTCGGGCCAACCGCTGTTGGGCCCGGGGACGAGCGCGTGCTGGGCGAGGCCGCAACTCCAGGCCTTGCGGCCGCTGTAACCGGGGATCACTGCCGCGAGGCCGGAGAGCAGCAGCCAGCTCCAGCGCGCGGGCAGATAGTTCGCGACATCGTCGGTGCGCGCGCCGCACCAGCCGAAGCGCAGATAGCGGTCGGACTTGTACCCGACCATGCTGTCCATCGTGCTGACAATCTTGTAGAGCACGGCGGCGAGCGGCCCGAAGAGGAGGAGGAAGGCAAGGGGCGAGAGCACACCGTCGACGAGGTTCTCGGCCATGCTCTCGACCGCGCCGCGACCGCAGGCGGCGAGGTCCATCTTGTCGGTATCGCGACCGACGAGCATCGACACGGCGTGGCGAGCGGCGGGCAAGTCCCCACGCGCGACCGCGCGGGCGATACGCTCGCCGTGGGCGATGAGGTCGCGCAGCGCGAGGCAGGCCCAGGCGATGAGGCCGGCCGCGGCGTCGAAGGCCCACGGATGCAGCGCGTGGGCGGCGGCAAGCAGTGCCAGGCAGAGGGGGAGCACAGTGCCGGCGAGCAGGACCAGCAGCGCGATGCCGCCGGCATAGCCGTTTGCCCCCAGGCGGAAGAGCACGCGTTCGTAGAATGCGAGCAGGCGGCCGAGGAGACGGATCGGATGCGCGGCGAAAACGGGGTCTCCGATTAACGCGTCAAGTCCGAGCCCAAGTGCAGCCCAGAGGAAGAAGCGCGGTTCGAGAAGCCCGACGGAGGCGTGCATCGCTTCCGCGAGAATGGAGAGGAGCGCGGACACCTTAGGCGCGGCCTCCGAACGGTAGGTGCCTGCTTGCAGGCGATCGCGGACACGTGGGGCGTCCCTTCAGGGCGACCTGGCGGGTGTGATTCGCGGAATCGGTGCGAGTGCGGAGTCGGCCGGAACGGGCTGAAACCACGTCCCACGCGCCGGCGTGCTGCGAAGTTGAGCGGTGGATGCTGGAATCCATGTTCACCCTCAGCTCTGCCACTTGCGTTGCCAACCCAGCGCGATGGCGCGGGTGATGAGCTCTACGGCGGCGGGTAGGAGAGTGTCGGGGGCTGCGGTGAGATCGACCGGTAGCGCCGGCATGAGCTCAGTGCGGAGCGCGGCAAAGTCCTCGGGGCGCGCCGCGAGGCCAGCGGCGAGCATCGCGGCCTGGCCGATGAGCGCCTCGCGTGCGGTGGAGGGAGAGAGCGTGCCGGCGAGAGTGCGGTCGAGCACGGAGGCCAGCGCGTAGGCGGCGGCGGCGGACTGCGGCTCATAGATGACGGGATTCCAGTTGTCCTTGAGCAGCTGAGCTTGAGCCGTGTCCAGGAAACGCCCGATCTGCACTTTGAACTCGTCCTCCTTCAGACCGAAGCGGCCGAGGGCGTGGAAGAGGGAACGGGTGTAGCTGGGCTCCAGGCCGTTCTGCCAACGGAGTGCCTCCAGGGTTGCCTCACGTACGGCGCGGCCGATGAGTTCGCCGGCCTTCGTGTGCTTGCCCGTCCAAGTGCGCGAGGAGGCGCCGGCGACGGGGGCGGCAATGGCGTACTGGTCGGTGCCGGTGCCGGTGGCGAGACGCCAGGAGGATTTGCTGCCGATGGCGAGCTCGAGGAGGGCGGAGCTTTTGGCCTCGGTCATCGTCATCACGGCGCGGGCCAGTGCGGAATCACTGAGAGGGGCAGAGAAGAGAAGCAGCGTATTGATGGTGCCGCTGTGCGTGCCGGGCGGTTTTGCGGCGGCGTCGGCCGGGGCGGTGCGGACCCATTTGCCGTCGGCCTCATCGTAGTGGGCGGGATCGCCGGCGCTGCCGGCATTGCCGGTCACTCCTCCGGTGACGATCGCGGTGATCGCGAGGTCGCCGTAGGTGTGGGTGACGAGGCCGAGGTACTGCATCGCGGCGGCGGTACCCATCACCGCGGTGGTGGCGGGCGCGAGCTCGAGCTCGGCGCAGACGGAGTTGTGATAACCCTCGGGGCCGAGACCGGTGATGAAGGCGAAGCGCTCCTGGTGTTTCACCGGTTCGCAGCTCTGGTGGTTGACGAGATGGCGCACATCGCTGCGGCTGCCGCCGTTGACCGAGCAGGTGCTCACCACCTTCGCCGGTGTCCGCAGCTCGGCGACGACATGCCGGCCGCGCCGCGCGACGAGAGCGAACGGGGAGTCGAAGACGGGCAGGGCGTGGTTCATGGCGGGAATGCGGAGTTCGGATTGCGGAGTGAGGAATGGGGGCGGAGCGGAAGGCGGATCGCGGTGCGGAGAATCTTGAACTCAGAAGATCAGGAAGGGGCTAATGCAGATCCGCGTTGGTGGCCTTCACTTCTCGACTTCGGATTTTCACGTCGATGTAGAAGCCGAGTATGGCAAGGAATGGGAATGTCGCAGCCGTGTAGACGGCGATGACGTACGTGAGCCCAAAGTCTTCGATCGTGACTTCGTGGGTTCTGGGAAAGTCGGCGCTAGCGATGATGAAAAGGCCCGCGATGAACGCGACGAAGACCGCAGGTACCAGAAGCTTTCGACTAATCCGGAGCAGGAGCCAAGTGAGCAGAATCGCGATTGCTGGACAATATGCGCAACTAACGAGCACCACCTGCGGGGGCATGGAGCCGTCAAGCATTAGGAATGCGAGTGGTTGCATCGGGAGATTCAGTTCACTCCACCACCAGCGGCTCCAGGCCGCTGAGACGCAGGGCGGGCTCGAGAGCAGGGGTGCGGCGAGGGGGGAGATCGCGCACCGCGGCGGCGATGGCGGCGATGTGATCGGGCGTCGTGCCGCAGCAGCCGCCGACGAGATTGAGCCAGCCTTGGGCGGCGAAGTCGCGGAGCACGGCGGCGGTATCGGCGGGCTGCTCGTCGTAGCCGCCAAACGCGTTGGGCAGACCGGCGTTCGGGTAGCAAGTAACGTGGCACTCGGCCAAGGCGGCGAGTTCCTCCAGGTATGGGCGCATGTCCTTCGCGCCGAGGGCGCAGTTGAAGCCGACGGAGAAGGGCCGGGCGTGGCGCACGCTGTGGTAGAACGCGGCGACGGTCTGGCCGGAGAGCGTGCGGCCGGAGGCATCGGTGATGGTGACACTGATCATTACCGGAATCCGGATGCCGAGTTCCTCGAAGAGCGACGCGGTGGCGAAGAGCGCGGCCTTCGCGTTGAGGGTGTCGAAGATCGTCTCGATCAGGAGGGCGTCGACGCCGGCGGCGAGGAGGGCGCGGATCTGCTCGGTGTAGGCGGCCACGACCTGCGGCCACACGACGGCACGGTATTCGGGGCGGTTGACATCGGGCGACATCGAGAGCGTCCGATTGAGCGGGCCGACGGCCCCGGCGACAAAGCAGCGGCGGCCGGGTGTGGCGGCTTCGGCCTGCAGAGCGGCGGCGCGGGCGCAGGCGACGGCGGCGGTGTTGATCTCGGTGACGAGCGACTCGGTGCGGTAATCGGCCTGGGAGATGGAGGTGGAATTGAAGGTGTTGGTCTCGACGAGGTCGGCGCCGGCGGCGAAGTAGCGGCTGTGGATCTCGGTGATAACGTCGGGCCGGGTGATGCTGAGCAGGTCGTTGTTGCCCTTCAGGTCATGCGGGTGGGTCGTAAAACGGGTACCGCGGAAGTCCGCTTCCTGGAGACCGTAGCCCTGGATCAACGACCCCATGGCGCCATCGAGCACGACGATGCGTTTGGCGAAGAGTGCGGCGAAGGCGGCGGACGAAGGATTGGTGAAGGCGGTGGCGGCCATGGTGCCGGCAACATGTGGAGGGAACGGCCCCGGTCAAAGCAAAACATATCAACGAATCCGTAGGCGATGATGGAAGATATGTTCGGCCGGTGTTCCGAACGAATGCGCCCGGGGCGACGGTCTGGCGAACGTAGCTACGGGGGAAGATGCGGTAGCCGAACAAAACTCTTGCGAGTTTCGCTACGGGTAGGGGCTCCGAAAAGGATGAGGAACGAAGCTCTTGCGAGTTTCGCTCCACGGAAGAGCGGAGGGCTTTCACTCCGCCCGCAGCGTGAACGTCACCGGCTGGTCCGACTCCGAGCTGTTGCCGACGAAGACCTGGAACTCGCCGGGTTCGGCTTCCCAGACACCCCGCGGGGTGAAGTAGGCGAGATCGGCGGAGGTGATCGGGAAAACAACTTCGCGCGACTCGCCGGGCTGGAGCTCGATCTTGCGGAAGCCTTTCAGCTCCTTCACCGGACGGGTTTCGCTGCCCACCATATCCCTTGTGTAGAGCTGTACGACCTCGGCGCCGGCGCGCGGGCCGGTGTTGGTCACCGTCGCGGTGACTTGCAGGGTCTCGCGCGGGCCGATGGCGGTGGCGCTCAGGCGCGGGGCGGAGAGATTGAAGGTGGTGTAGCTCAGCCCGAAGCCGAAGGGGTAGAGCGGGGTGTTCAGTGTATCGGTGTAGTGGGACCAGAAGACGCGGCCGTCGCCGGGGATGGGCCGGCCGGTGTTCTTGTGGGCGTAGTAGATCGGGCACTGGCCCACGGTGCGCGGGAAGCTGGCGGGCAGTTTGCCCGAGGGGTTGTACTGGCCGAAGAGCACGTCGGCGATAGCGTGGCCCGCTTGCGAGCCGAGGTGCCAGGCCTCGACCAGCACGGGGGCCTTCTCGGCCACCCGGCCGAGCACGAGCGGACGACCGTTCATGAGGACAACGATCGTGCGAGGGTTGGCGGCGGAGACGGCGGCGAAGAGCTCTTGCTGCAGTCCTTTCAGGCCGATGTCGGTCTGGCTGCGGCCTTCACCGGTCTGCCAAGCGTCTTCGCCCAGCGCGAGCACGACAACATCGGCCTTGCGCGCGGCGGCGACGGCGGCGCGGAAACCCGAGCGGTCGGTGGTGTTGTACTGCGAATCCATGAAGGCATGGCGGTCGCCGATCGTGACTTTCGCGCCCTCGGCATAGTCGACCACGGTGCGCGGGCCGACGGCGGCACGGATGCCCTCGAGCAAAGAGATGGCGGAGTCGGGGCGGGCCTGGCCGCGCCAGTTGCCCAGGGGGGTGTCCTTGTCGCCGGCGAGCCAGCCGATGACGGCGATGCGGCGAAGCTTGGGATCAAGCGGGAGGAGCGAGCCGGTGTTCTTGAGCAGGACGATGGACTTGCGGGCGACGTCGCGGGCGGCGGCCAGGTGCTCGGGCGCCTCGAGCAGGCGTTTCTCGCGAGCAGGATCGCAGCGCCGGTACGGATCGTCGAAGAGGCCGAGGGCGAACTTCACACGCAGGATACGGCGCACGGCGTCGTCGAGGCTGGTGGCGGGTACCGAGCCATCGGCGACCAGCGAGGCCAGGTGGCGGGAGTAGGCGGCGGACTCCATGTCCATGTCGTTGCCGGAGAGGAGGGCGAGGCGGGCGGCGTCGCGCAGATCCACGGACACTCCGTGGGCGAGCGACTCGCGGATCGCGCCCCAATCGGAGACGATGAAGCCGGGGAAGCGCCACTCGCCCTTCAGGATGGTGCGTTGGAGGCGGGTGTGCACGACGGCGGGCAGGCCGCCGATGTCGTTGAAGGAGGACATCACGGTGGCGGCCCCGGCGGCGATGGCGGCGCGGAAGGGCGGGAGGACGACGTTCTGCAGGGTGGATTCGGAGAGATCGGCGGTGTTGTAGTCGCGGCCGGCCTCGCCAAAGCCGTAGGCGGCGAAATGTTTCAGGCAGGCGGCCACCGCATCGGGGGAACGCAGATCGGGTCCCTGGAAACCACGGACGCGGGCGACGGCGATGGCGCTGCCGAGGTACGGGTCCTCGCCGGCGCCTTCCATGATGCGGCCCCAGCGGGCATCGCGGGCGATGTCGACCATGGGGGCGAAGGTCCAGTCGACGCCGGCGGCGGCCGCTTCCGTGGCGGCGATACGGGCCGATAGGGTGATGGCGTCGAGGTCCCAACTGGCAGCCTCGGCCAGCGGTACGGGGAAGATGGTGCGGTAGCCGTGGATGACGTCGTAGCCGAAGATCATCGGGATGTGCAGGCGACTGCCCTCGACGGCGAGTTGCTGGATGCGACGTACGGAGGCCGCGCCGCCGACGTTGAGCGCGGAGCCGGTGCGGCCGGTGCGGATCGCTTCATAGCGGGCGAGCTCGTCCGGCTTTTCAGGTACAGGGCCGGTGGTGTCGAACGCGTTGCTGAGCTGGTGCAGCTGCCCGACCTTTTCCTCGACCGTCATCTGGGCGAGTAGGGTGTCGATGCGCTGCTCGGTCGCGGCATCGACGAGCGGGGCGGGGGCCGCTGGGGCGAGAGCGGCGAAGGGCAACGCGAGGAGGAGGGAGCGCAGCAGGCGGGCGGCGGAGTAAGTCATGGCGGAAGGAGGGGACGAACGCAGAACGGACGGAGCACGAGAGGCAATCGTCTTACTGGCCCAATCGGTTCTAGGGGGGCGAGCTTTAGAGCCGATCCAGGAAGCGTTCAAGCCGTCGCCCGATGGCTTTCGCAGGGCCCGAGCCGGGTCGCGGCGCCGGCGCGTGATACGGCTGTCCGGCCCCGAGACGGACCGGGATCCGGTGTGAGGCTGGCGGTAGCACACGGACAATCTCCGCGCAGGTTCGCGCAAACGATGCGCGAACTTGTCGCTTGAAACGCGCGGCCGCGGCGCTCATCCCTCAGCGCGTTCTTTGGAAGCGCGTCGGGGCATCGAACCCGGCGCCGTTATGCTGAGCAACGTAGGGAAGGCCGTGCAAATCGGCCGCAGTTGCGCTGCGGTAACAGGTCACAGACCCCTCTCCCGTCCAACGACGGGAAAAGCCAGCCGGGCATCAATCCGGTGAAGGCGAGGGGCGAGGAGTCGGCGGTCGCGCGAAAGCGCGCGCCACACAAACCTGAAGCCCGAATACCTGCCTGCTCAGCCTCACCTCGCCCGACGCGGACCGTTCCGCTCCGGGCGGACTCACTTCATCGCATCAAATGAAGGGTGGGAGTAGGAATGCGCTTCCGCCGACGGCCCCTCCAGGTTCGTAGGCATGGCGATCGATCGTCCCTGCTCTCCCGCACACGATCTCCATGCTCAATCGGCATCTCCACACACCCTCGTCGGCCGTCGCGGCCGGCATCTCTTGCCTTGTCCTGACAGCCACAGCTGCGGGCCAGAACTCGCGGTATGACGCTGTCGTCAACCTGCCCGACTACGTGGTCAGCGCCACCCGTACGCCGCAGGACGCCCAGTTCACGACCAGCAGCGTCGACGTCCTGCCGATGCTCCGGCTCGACCTCGCCCAGGTGACCACTCTGGGTACGGCCCTCGGCACGATCCCGGGTGTGAATATCGTCAACACGGGTGCGCCCGGCGGGCAGACCTCGGTCTTCATCCGCGGTTCGTCGTCGACGCAGACGCTCTTCGTCGTGGACGGGATCCCGATGAATTCCCGCTCGGCGGGCTACAACAACTTCCTCGGCTCGGCCGATCTTGCCGGCATCGACCGCGTCGAGGTGCTGCGCGGGCCGCAGAGCACGCTCTACGGCAGCGCGGCGATGGGCGGCGTGATCTTCATCGACTCGACCCGTGGTTGTGGCGCGCCAACGGGCAGTGTCTCCACCACCTTCGGCTCCTTCGATACGCTCGGCGCCTCCGCCGCGGTGTCGGGCGGCACACGAACGCTCGGCTACAGCGCGTCGCTCGGGCGTTTTCACACCGACAACGAGCAGCCGCACAACGGCTTCGACGCCTGGAGCTACTCGACGCGTGTCGAGGGCACGCCCACCCCGGACCTCCTCATCGGTGCGACCTTCCGCGGCCAGCAGGGCGACAGTGAACAGTATGTCTATGGCAATGCCGCGGTGGCGGCCGACAACCATCTCTCCACGGTCTATGCGCAATGGAGCCGGGACAAGGATTTCGCCACGCGTCTGACCGCCGGCCAGCAGCAGCGCCGCTACACCTACGTGAGCGACTATCCTTCGGAGATCCGCGATCGCCGCGACGTCGTGGATTGGCAGAACACCTGGTACGATTTCGAGGACGCCGAGATCGTCGCTGGCGCCTCGCTCGAACGCGACCACCACAGCAGCGACGGTGTGGGCACCACGGCCGACAACAGCGCCGGTTATCTTTCGACAACGGTGCATCCCTCCAAGACCTCCACGGTCAACGCGGGGGTGCGTTACGACGATTTCGAGACGTTCGGCTCCGCTTGGACCTGGCGCACGGGCGCCTCCTGGCTGCCGCGGGCGGGCACGAAGCTGCACGCCTCCGCCGGCAGCGGTTTCTGCGCCCCGTCCGACGACGATCGCGATGGCAATCCCGCCTGGGGCATGATGCCCAATCCCGACCTCAAGGCCGAGAAATCCACTGGCTGGGATGCCGGAGTCGACCAGAAGCTTTTCGGTGAGATCGCCAACCTGAGCGTCACCTATTTCCAGACGCGCTACAGCGACCGCCTCGTGTACGTGTCCGATCCGGCCAGCTGGATCGGCCGCATGGAGAACGTCACCCGCGCGAAGTCCTCCGGCGTCGAGACTGCGGTGAGCTTGGCCCTCACCAAGGGCGTCCGTGGCCGCCTCGCCTACACCTACCTCGAGGCGCGCGACACCACCGCCGATACCCGCCTCCCACGCCAACCGCGCCATACCCTCGATGCCGAGGTGAGCGCGCAACCGCACGAGGCGTGGACGGTGGGCGCCGGCCTGCGGATCGTGGCCGCCCGCGTCGACACCTACGCCCCGCTCGAGGACTACACCACCGTGCGCCTGTTCACGAGCTACGAGGTCCGGAAGAACCTGCTGCTGAAGGTGCGGGTCGAGAATGCACTCAACGAACAGTATCAGGAGACCGCCGGCTACGACGCCCTCCCGCTTCGCACCTTCGGCGGGATCGAGTGGAAATTCTAACTCCCTTCTCACGCTCATGAGAACCCCGCTCCGGTTGCTAGCCGTATTCTGGTTCCTCTGCTCCCTTCTTGGGGCGGCGGAGCCGGCGGCTGGTCCGGTGCGGGTTGTTTCACAGACGGTGGGATCCGATGAGTTGCTGCTCGCGCTCGCCGAGCCGGCGCAGATCGCCGCCCTCAGCCATCTCTCGCGCAAACCCGAGTTTTCCGTGGTGGCGCAGGAGGCCGAGAAGTATCCGAGGATCGGGCTGGGCGACGCCGAAACGATGCTGAAGTTCACCCCCACTCTGGTGTTGGTGGCCGACTACAGCCGGGCGGAGTGGGTCACTCAGCTGCAGCGCGCCGGGGTGCGCGTGTTGGTCTTCGACCGCTACAAGACATTGGAGGATTGTTACGCCAACCTGCGGCTGCTCGCCCGCGAGCTCGGGGCGGAGGCGAGGGCGGAGGCGGTGATTGCCGCCTGCGAAGCCCGTGTGACGGCGCTGCGCGCGAAGCTGGCGGGGGTGCGGCCGGTGCGCGTGATCGCCCCCTCGACGTACGGCATGATCCCGGGCGACGAGACCACTTTTGCCGACCTCTGCGCCCATGCCGGCGCGGAGAACCTTGCCGCCACTCTCGGCCACCTGCACGGGCACGCCGCCGTCCCGAGCGAGCAGATGCTCTCCTGGCCGGTGGAGGCGGTGGTTTTGATGGGCAGCGAGCGGGAGACGGCGCTCGCGCCGTATCGCGGGCTGGTTCCGTACAAGTTCATGGCGGCGGTCCGGGAGGGCCGCGCGGTCCTGATCGCGGCATCGCTGATGAGCTGCGTCACCCATTATCGGATCGACGCCTACGAGCAGCTCGCGCGGCAGCTGCACCCGGAGGTGTTTCCATGATGCCGGCACGGCTGGTGCGCTGGGCGCTGCCGGTGGCGTTGCTGCTGCTGATGGGGTTGGCGGTGCTTTCGCTTGGTGTCGGCGATCTCATGATGAGTCCGGCGCGGATTTGGGAGGGACTGCTGCGCCACGACGAACTTGCCGCCACGGTGCTTTGGCAGATCCGTTTGCCGCGGCTGATCGTGGCGGTCCTGGTGGGGGCGGCGCTCTCGGCCAGCGGCTTGGTGATGCAGGCGTATTTCCGCAACAGCCTCGCCAGTCCCGGCCTGCTCGGCGTGAGCGCCGGGGGGGCGGCAGGTGCGGTGGTGGCGATCGCCTGCGGTGCGGCGGCAATCTCGCTCTGGGTCTTGCCAGCGGCGGCCATCGTGGGGGCGTTTGCCGCCACCTTTGCGGTGATCGCGTTGGCTCAGCGTGGCGCCAGTACCGAGCGGCTCCTGCTCGCCGGTGTGGCGCTCAACGCGCTGCTGGGGGCGGTGACGAGTTATGTGCTCTCAAGCCAGACGTCGCTGTACGAGCGCAATACGCAGATACTTTTCTGGTTGTTGGGCGGGTTGGAGGATCGCACGTGGGAGCACGCGTTGATGGCCTCGCCCATTGTGGTGGTGGCGGCGCTGCTGTGGCCGCTGGGGCGGCCAATGGACTTGCTCAGCCTCGGGGCCGACGAGGCGCAAAGCCTCGGGGTCGATGTGCGCAGCCTGCGGCGACGCCTGCTCGTGCTCTCCACCATGCTGACGGCCGTGGCCACCGCGGCGGCAGGGACGGTGGGTTTTGTGGGGCTGATTGTGCCGCACATGCTGCGG
Organism: Opitutaceae bacterium; assembly: GCA_016711225.1. Taxonomy (GTDB): domain Bacteria; phylum Verrucomicrobiota; class Verrucomicrobiia; order Opitutales; family Opitutaceae; genus CAJCBL01. The sequence goes on along the minus strand of JADJTK010000018.1, from coordinate 81,630 downwards.
CTGCTGGTCGGGCCGGAGCATCGGCGGTTGGTGCCGCTGTCGTTGGTGACGGGGGCGGCCTTCGTGCTCGCGTGCGATCTGGTGTGCCGGTCCACCGAGGGGGTGCGCCTGGGCATCGTGACGGCGGTCGTGGGTGGTCCCTTTTTTCTGTGGTTATTGAGGAGGCAGGCATGAAGCATTCGCGTCCCAAAACGTCCCCGTCCCTTGCTCCGACTCCGGGTCCTTCCGGGGTGATCGAGCCGTTCCCGCAGAGCGCGCTCTCGGTGCGCGGCGTCACGGTGCCGGGGCGTATTGCGGATGTGAGTCTGCACCTGCCGCCCGGCACGTTGGCCGGGCTCGTTGGTCCGAACGGCGCGGGCAAGTCCACCCTGCTGCAGGTCGCCGGCGGCATCATTCCGGCGGCCGGGGCGGTGAGTTGGGGCGGGCGCGATCTTGCCGCGATCTCGCCGTTGGAGCGTGGTCGCTGCTCGGCCTGGGTACCGCAGGAGGCGCGGTTTGAATTTGGCTTTTCGGTTCGCTCGGTGGTGGCGCAGGGGCGTTTCGCGCATGGCGACGACGACGTAGGCGTGGACGCCGCACTGGCCCGTTTCGATCTGGCGCTGCTCGCGCAACGGCCGGTGAACCGGCTATCGGGCGGCGAGCGGCAGCGCGTGTTGCTGGCGCGCGCGCTCGCCACGGCGGCGCCGCTGCAGCTTTGGGACGAACCGCTGGCCCCGCTGGATCCCCGGCACGTGCTCGAAGTGTTGATGCTCGCCCGCGAAATCACGCGGGAGGGGGGCACGGTGTTGATGTCGCTGCACGACCTGCGCGTGGCAAGCTGCCTCGATGTCGTGGCGGTGTTGCACGATGGCCGGATGCGGGCGGTGGGCCGGCCCGACGAGGTGCTCACCCCGGATCTGTTCTCCGAGGTCTTCGGCGTGAAGGCGCGGATGGCCCCCGGATTGATCCTTGAGCTGCCATGAAACCCGATCCTCAACAGGTCACAGAGGGCACTGAGGCGGAGGAGAACACAGAGAACTCGGAGTGACTGCACCACGATTTCTTAACCTACCAATCGTCTACAGGAGGGGGTGCTGGGACCCCTCGCCGTGGGGGACGAACTGAACAACTGCCATGAAACCAATCTTTACGTCACTAACTGTGGATACGGACCCTGTGGTGGAATCCGCCCATCGCGCCGCCATGCAGACCAAGCAGGAGGCGATGCACGCGCTGATCGCCGCCGCCCAGGAGAAGCGTGGGCTGGTGATCGTTCATACCGGCGACGGGAAGGGGAAGAGCACGGCCGCCTTCGGCCTGCTGACTCGGATGCTCGGGCACGGGCGGCGGTGCGTGGTGGTGCAGTTCATCAAGTCGGGCGACGCGGCCATCGAGCGCCACCTGCGCAGTCCGCAACTGGCCTGGCACCGGTGCGGCGAGGGTTTTACCTGGGATACACAGAACCGCGCGGGCGACGTCGAGGCGGTGCGTACGGGTTGGGCGATTGCGGTGCAGGCGATGCAGGATCCGGAGGTCGGCCTGGTGCTGCTCGACGAGCTCAATATCGCGATGGCCTATGACTATCTGCCGGTAGGCGAGGTGGTTGCCGGGTTGCGACTGCGAGTGCCGAGCCAGCATGTGGTGCTCACGGGACGGGGTGCGCCGGAGGCTTTGATCGAGGCGGCCGATCTGGTCACCGAGATGCGCGAGGTGAAACATCCGTTCAAAGCCGGAGTGAAGGCGCAGGCCGGGGTCGAGTATTGAGGCGGCGCGGAGGGCGGCAGACCTAACGAAGAAGGAAGAACGCAGAGTGCAGAAGGAAGAAGGCAGAAGGAGGAGTCGGGAGAATGATCCGACGGATCCGACCAATCCGACCGATCGATCGGTAGGAGTAGGAGTAGGAGAAAGAGAACGAAGACGAGAAGGAGAATGAAAATGAGATCGAACAGGAACGGAATTGTGGTCACCAGTACGGGGACATGAAAGCCATCGGGGTGCTCGGCACGGGATCCAGCGTTGGCAAGACTTGGGTGGCCACCGCCTTGTGCGCGTGGCTGCGCCGACAGGGAGTGCGCGTGGCCCCGTGCAAGACGCAGAACATGTCGAACAACGCCTGGGCGCTGCCGGAGGGCGGCGAGATCGCCCGGGCGCAGGCGATGCAGGCCGAGGCGTGCGGGCTCCAGCCGACGGCCGAGATGAACCCGATCCTGCTCAAACCGAGCGGCCGGCTCGGCTCCCAACTCATCCTCAACGGCCAGGCCGAGGGCCACTTGGCCGCGCAGGATTATTACCTGCAACACGACCGGCTGTGGCGCCACGTGACGGGGGTGCTCGACGGCTGGCGCGAGCGGTGCGACGTGCTCGTGCTCGAGGGTGCGGGCTCTCCGGTGGAGTTGAATCTCATGGACCGCGACGTGGTGAACCTGCGACCGGTGCGGCATCTCGACGGGCGCTGGCTGCTGGTGGGCGACATCGATCGCGGCGGCGTCTTTGCGCAACTGGCCGGCACTTGGAACCTGTTGCCCGGCGCCGATCGGCCGCGCAGCCTCGGCGCCATCATCAACCGTTTCCGGGGCGACCTGGCGTTGTTTGCCGATCCGGATGCGCAGTTGGCGCCGTATGCCCCGGGGTTGGCCGTGCTGGGCACCCTGCCGCTGCGCCGCGACCTGCAACCGGAGGCCGAGGACGGGTTTGACCGGGGCGACGAGGATCGCGGCACCGGCGACACCGTGGCGTGGATCCGCTATCCGCGCGTGGCCAACATCACCGACTGCCAGCCGTGGTGGGACGACGCGGGCGTGCGCACTCATTGGGTGAACGACCCGGCTCAACTCGCCGGCGCCAAGGTGATCGTGCTGCCGGGCTCGAAGAACACGCTCGGCGATCTACGCTGGCTGCGGGTCAACGGCTGGTACGAGGCCATCGCCGCTGCGGCGCAGCGCGGGGTGCTCATCATCGGCCTGTGCGGTGGATACCAGATGCTCGGTGAGCGCCTGCACGATCCGGAGGGCTTGGCTGGCGACGCCGGTTCGGAGCCGGGGATCGGATTGTTGCCGATCACCACCGGTTTCCGGCCCGACAAGATCGTGCAGCAGGTGACCGCCGAGTGCGACGGCCGCCGCTGGCAGGCGTACGAGATCCACATGGGGCGCAGCACGCCCACTCAGCCCTGCGACGCGTTGCAGACGGTGAGCGACGCCAACGGCCCGCGGCCGGAAGGGCAGCGCCGTGGCAACGTTTGGGGCACGTATCTGCATGGTTGGTTCGAAGTGCCGGAGGTGCGCCGCAAGGTGGCCGCGGCCGCCGGACTCGCCGACCACCGGGCAGATCCGACGCCGTGGGCGGAAAAACGCCAGGAAGTCTACGCCCAGATGGCCGATCACCTGGCGGCGCATATCGACCTCGGCCCGGTCCGGCGCTATCTGGGCTTGTGACCGGCGCCATTGCCGCCATCTCCACCTCTTGCCCATGGATCCAGCACCGATCAGAAAACCGCTTCCGCTCACTGAGCCGCAACAACGCGAGGCCACCCGGCTTTGCGTGGAGACGGGGCTGACGTTGCTTCAGCACGGCGCCGAGAGCGCGCTGGTCGAGAATCTCACCCGCCGACTGGCCCTGGCCCTCGGGGTGGAGCGCGCGGAGGTGGCGTTGCTGGCCAACGCGGTGGTCGTCACCACCTTGGGGGAAGGCCACTGTATCACCTCGGTGCGACGCAATGAGGACCGCGGCATCAGTATGCACATGGTCACCGAGGTGCAGCGGGCGGTGTTGGCGACCGAGGGGGGCGAGCTCGACGCCGCCGGCTACCGGGCGCGCTTCGAGGCGATACGGCCGTTCCGTTACCCGCGGTGGATCACGTCGGTGATGATCGGACTCTCGTGCGCGTGCTTTGCGCGGCTGATCGGGGCGGACTGGACGAGCTGCGGGGTGTCGTTGGTGGCGGCGGGCGTGGCCATGGCCGTGCGTCTCCAGTTGGTGCGGCTGCACTTCAATCCGATGGTGAATTTTTTCGTAACGGCCTTCGTTGCCACCTCGATCGCGGGGCAGGGGGCGATCTACCAGCTCGGCGCGACACCCCGGGTGGCGATGGCGAGTTGCGTGTTGCTGCTCGTGCCGGGGTTTCCGTTGATCAATTCGGTTTCCGACATGGTGAAGGGCTACATCAATACGGGGCTGGCGCGCGGCATGTACGCGGTGCTGCTCTCCACCGGCGCCTGCGCCGGAATCCTCTTGGCGATGACGGTCTGGAAAGTGTGGGCCTGGCTATGAATCTCCTCCTGGGATTGGTGCAACAGATGGCGCTGGCCGCGGTGCCGGCGGTGGGTTTCGGCATGGTCTTCAATGTCCCGGTACGCGTGCTCGGCTACTGCGCGGCGGGCGGGGCGCTCGGCCGGGGATTGCGCTACCTCCTGATCGAGGGCGGCGGGCTGCCGATCGAGTGGAGCACGCTGCTGGCGGCGGCCGCGGTGAGCCTGCTCGGGGTGACCGTGGCGCAACGGCTGCGTGCGCATCCGAAGGTCTTCACGGTGGCGGCGATGATCCCGATGATCCCCGGAGTACCGCTGTTCACCACCTTGATCGCCATCGCACAGATCCAGCAGAAGGGGTTGAGCAACGAACTGCTTTCCACGGCGATCACCCAGGGGCTGAAGGCGGCGTTTATCGTTGCCGCGCTGGCCGTGGGGCTGGCCGTGCCGGGCCTGCTGTTCTACCGACGCAAGCCGGTGGTGTGAGGAGGCTTTCCGGAGCGTCGCCGCCTCGGGAGCGGGGCGACTGCGGCTGGTTCGTCGGTATAGACGCCAAAAAACCCGCGGCCGAAGCCGCGGGTTTCAAATGGTCGGGGTGGAGAGATTCGAACTCTCGACCTCTACGTCCCGAACGTAGCGCTCTACCAGGCTAAGCTACACCCCGATTTGCAATCTATTGTTCTTTATCTTACTGTTTTCCAGCAACTTGAGGCGACGTGCTTTCCTCGGGTTGCCTCGCTCAACTTGATCAGTACTGTTCATTTCTAGTCCAATTTTGTGAACCGACTGTGAACCGCGACCGACCATGCCGAACAAGAAAATTAGTATCAAAGTCATCCCTTTCAAAAACCGCGGCGGCAGCATTTCCTACCGTGTGTCCGGGTCAGTGTTGGGAATGAGGGTTCAAAAGAACTACTCCAACCTCGAAGAGGCGAAGAAGTTCGAAGTTCAGGTATTGCAGGCGGCGAATCAAGGAGAATCTAAGAGGCAAGCCATCACTTCTTTCGGCTCGGACGATGAACTGCATGTCGCGGAGTTTGCCCATAAACGACTTAAGGGATTTTCGGAATCCGCGGATTTGCTCCAGGCCGTCGAGTACTTCATCAAGCACCACCGCAAGACCACCGCGATCACCCCGCTTGATGCGGTGTTGGCGTTTAGCGAGGCGCGCCGTCGCCGGGGTAATCGGGAGAAATCCATCGAGGTCACCCAAAGCGTACTGCACGCCTTTGTCGTCGGCTGTGGCGTGCGCTCGGTCTCGGAACTGGCCAAGGATCACCTCGAGCAATGGGCGCTTTCTCCCACGGTCAGCCTGCGCACCCGTCGAGACCGTCGCGATGCATTGTACAACTGGATGGAGTTCCTGGTGAAGGGCGGATACGCGGTGAGTAACCTAGCGGCATTGATCGACCGACCGAAGGTCACACATGGAACCCCGGGGATCCTCTCCGTCGCTCAGTCGCAGGCGCTCCTGGACGCCGCCATCGAGGACGTCGGCGGCTACCGGCAGGGCAGGGGCTCCATGCTCCCGTACTTCGCCATTTGTCTTCTGTCGGGCATCCGTCCTGACGAGGTCAAGCGTCTCCGGGAGAACTGGGAGAACGTCATATTCGGCAACAACCTGATCTGGGGCTTCATGGCCAAGACCAACCGGCAACGTTCCGTGGCAATGCCACTCAATCTGCGGGTGATCCTTGAATGGAGTCAGGAGCAGGGGCATGAGCCGGGATTCTTTTCTACCCGAGTATTCAAGCGGGTCCGCCGGGCCGCCGGAGTCGAGAAGATTTGGTGCAACGACGTGATGCGCCACACCTACGCTTCCCATCACTACGCCGTACATCACGATCTGGGTTACCTCACCAAGAACATGGGCAATTCCGAAGCGGTTTTGCTGCAGTCCTACGTGAATCAAACGGTGTTGCGCGAGCAGGGGGAGGCGTTCGAGCGGCTGGTGCCTACTGCCCTGCGGGCGCGGCTTGAGGCGGCGCTCAAGAAGCAGGCTGGTGGGTAACGCATTGCCCGATCGGTTTGCGGATTTGGCACCCTCGAGGCCTTGCCGCGTCCGCGGCTAGCTCCGCAGCCCTACAGGGATTGGGACGGAGGCAATCGCACTCTGCGACGTCCCGTAAATCGCGCCCTCCCACAAGCGCCGGCCGGTCGCCAATGATGCCCAATTATCCCAGGAACCAATAAATTATCCTCCGGCGGGATAATTCGGGATAATTGGGTCTCGGCGTTACTCATCAGTGGGCATGCGCTTCAATGATAAGGGTTAATCGATTCCGCCGGCGATTCCGGTTCGCTCCTAGCTGGGCGCAACCCTTCGATGGAATAGGCGGTTGCCGTTGCCCGAACAATCCCCTGGTGGGCGGCGGCGTCTTGGCGGCTGGGGCGGGGGAGGGCTGTGATGGCCGATTTCAGAACGGGGGCCGGGGACCGAGTCGTCCACGACGCACCTTTCTCAGTGTAACGGTGCGTTGTAGGCGAGGGGGAGGGGGGGCGGCGAGGGTGACGCCATCGCAGAGGCGGGGGGCGGGGACGGTAATCTATGCGGCGTGAGTGCACGACCTCTCAGTGAGTTTGAATACAACAAGATGGTGGAATTCCTCGCGACCGCGGGACGCCACCGTGACCGCCTGCTGCTGGTGCTGGGGTGCGCCACGGGCTACCGGATCACGGAGCTTTTGTCGCTGAAATGGGAGCAGCTCTGGGACGGGACGGCGGCGCGCAGCGAAGTGCAGGTTGCCCGCCGGAACTTGAAGGGCGGGCAGGGGCCGCGCTGCCGAAGCGTCCGCTCGCGCCGCGTGCCGCTCAATGAGCGGGCACGGGCGGCGATCGAGGCGTATGCAAAGGAGGTGCCACACCTGACTGCCGCCGAGGCCGCGGTCTTCCAGACGGGCCGGTCGCAGGGTGGGGCGATGAACCGTTCGCAGGCGTTTCGCATGCTAACCGGCGCGGCGGTGGACTGCGGGGTCGGGCGGGGGCGGTTGTCGACGCACACCCTGCGCAAGACCTTCGTCGCGCGGGTGTACGCAGCCAGCGGCCACGACCTCATCAAGACCCAGCGCATCGTGGGTCATTCCTCTCCGCTGACCACCGCGCGTTATTTGGAGACCGACCAGGACGAACTGGATGAGCTGGTGCGGAGTCTGGCGGCGTGACTGGGCTACCCCGTGGTTGGGGCGGCTCCGATTCGGGTGTGTGGCGTCGAGCGGCAACGGACCTGAGCGCTAGTCGGCCACCCCAACGGGCTCTTCAAGATGGTACTTCGAACGCTCCTCCGGAGTCATTCTGGCGATCGCGAGTGATTCTCGATACTCATGTGCAGCAGCGGCCATCGTGAACACCGCCTCGAGCCCTTCCTCCTTCACGAGATCTCTTACGCGCTCCAGCGGCACGTTGAAGAACTCCTTTCGTGGGTTCACCCGGTTTACGCGGAGGTCTTCGAACTTCTCGTGTAGGCGCCGCTCCAACGTGGGCGCATTGTCGCATTTGATCATCGCGTGGATGTCGAAGTCGAAAGGTACTGACGCGTCACTCAGTTCCCAAATGCGATCAATGGGGTTTAGTCGCCGGGTCATTCCGATTTTGAAGACATTCTCGCCGAATGAACCGACGTTGGAAATAATATACACGTTTCCTGCACGTGTCTGCTCAGCCATGGATTTCGCGCGTTGTCCTTTTGCCTCCGCCTCCGCCAGACGTTGATTGAGCATCGCGATCTCTCGCTCGAACTTTGCGCGTGCCTCGGTCGAGGCGCCAGCCACCTCTTGCCGAGCAATCTCCAGCGCTTCGCGTAGTGTTCGCTCTTCTTTCTCCGCCTCTTTGATCGCACGCTCGTAGTCGCGACGCGCCTTTTCCTCCTCGCGGATCTGCTCCTGCAAGCGCCTCTGCTCCTCCCGATCACGCTCCCGGAGTTCGCGGACTGAGACCGCCCACCGAAGTTCGTTGAGACGTGAATCAAGGTAGGCGGGAAGTATTTGCGCATTCCGGAAGGCGGCGCCGTTCAGATTTCCCAGGTTGAAGGCGTCCCGAATCTCCTGCTCAAGCGTTCCGAGGTTGTCGGTCTTCTCCCGAGAGAGAACTGCATCCACCCGCCCATTGAAGGCGTCGATGACGAAACGGATCGCTGTCGTGCGGCGCTCTCGCTCGGCGTAATCACAAGTCGCGGCCGCATTGTTTTCGACCATACGCTTGGAGTGTTCGCGGGCATTGCGTAGAGCCTGCCCAGCCTCCGTGTGGCCGAAGTCTGCAGCCAGCCCATCAAGAACACTCCGGGTCGGAACGATGTATCGGTCGCCATAGCCGTCGATCACGTTGCGGATCGCCTTTACCGCGTCCTCGAGGTGGTCCTTTTCTCGTAATGCTGTATAAGCGTCTCCAGCTATCGATTCTGCTCTCTGGTGGGCTTCGGTCACGATCCGTCCAGCCTCGCGGGTCGCTTGCGCCAGCGTCGCCTCTGCTCGCTCTCGCGCATCTCTCGCCTTCGCGAGGGCCTCAGAACGCTGTTCCTCAGACGAGGTTTTCGCTCGCTCCAGCAGGAGCTGAGATTGGGCACGAAGAGCGCGAGCTTCCTCGGTTGCCTGTTCCAGCAGAGATCGCGCTTGGCTTTCATCGGACCGCAAGCTGGCGAACCTTCGTAGAGGTTCGAGCTCGGCGCGCAGTCGATGGACCTCGCTTTCCAAGTGCGCACGGACTCGTTCCCCTTCGCGATCTACCTCGGCAATCTGTTTCGCGACGAGCGTCGCGCCTTCTGTCCTGAGTTTACTGGCTGTCTCTTCGCACTGCAGTTGGGTGTCCTCCGCGTGTTTTCGCGCATCAGCGAGCTCTCCATCGCGCTTCTGGATTTGCCGCTTCAGCCACCCGGCGCGGATAAGCATCACTACGAATAGGACGAGGAAGACCCCTGCTGGGACCAGGTGAAGTGCGTTCATGGAAATGTAACCGAATCCGTGTTTCGCTCAGGCGGTAGCGCGGGTGCTAGCTCGCCGGACAAATCCTCTATCTCAAGCCTTAGTTGCTGTGCGGCGTTCAGCAGCACAGCGGGATCCGCGCCGCCGGAGAACCTGGGGAGGTCGGAGGCGCAAAGGGGATCTACAGGTTGGAATGCACCGGACTTGCGCGACGCCCTGAAATCGCATCGGTGCGGGAACGTTTCGATGGTGTCCGATGGATCGAGTCGCGCGAAATCTAGCCGGTTCATGCCGGACCGATCGAGGGCTACCGAAAGCACGGGCTCGGGGATCTCACTCCCAGTTGCTGAATCGCTGTATGACGCCTTGGCTGAGATGAGGACGGTATCTATAGGCAGAAGAGCGAATACCTCTCGCGCCAATCTCAGGACACACCCACAAAGGTAGTCCTGGTAGATCTCGTGAAACCGGCCCCGCGCCATTGGTTTAGCGGTGACTTTGCCGGTCGCGGTGAGGCTCTTAACCTCATTTGGTATGGCTTGTGTTCCATCCAGGAGCAGAATGGCCTCGATCAACAGCGCGTCGTGACTGAGAAATCGTACCGAAGATCCTAGCTCAGAAATCTCGATCAACGGACTGCAATCTCGTAACGCCTCCAAGTATCCTCCAGAGTCGCCCGCCAAAACGCGGAGCGATAGAGTGTTCATCTTCTGCCAGTCCTCAAACGCAGATCGATATGACCGCAGATCGTTCTCGTATGCCGCATCGTCTCGTGCTCGAGAAGCTGCAACTAGGGTTTCGATCTGCTCCCGCGATGGTGGGTTTGGGACGAGTAGCGCACTTTGGGCAGCGAACTCATGTGCTTGCCTGCGTACCGGTGGGGTGGGCGGTAGTACCGCGGCGACCTTCGCCCAATCCCAGACTTCGCCCTGCTCCTTGTGTATCGAAAGCAGTAACGCTATGCGGTTTTCGTAGGATTCTACCTCCAAGCGCGCCTGTTCAAGAACCGAGAGCTTTTCTCGCATTTTGCTTAGGCGCTCCAGCTCCTTTCGCTGCTTCTCTTCCGCGCGGGCATGACGTCTTACTGCTGCCTCGTAGGATCGCGATGCCGCGGCGTAGCTCATGTAGCTGTTGTGTGGGGTACTGGTAGGCACTCTCCCATTTAGGGAATCAGAGTAACCGCCGAGTTGTTATCGCGAGCGTTGTGATCGTGCAAGCTCTACGTAATCGCGGCCGCCGACGGGTGCGCCACAACGCGGGTAGGCGACTGGTTTGTGGCGATCAGAGGGGAGAAACAATGACTCCTGCTCAAGGCCGGCTCCGTGGTGCCGTATTTGGGTGAAGACCAGAGCCGATTCAGGGCATGGCCAATCGGTTGGGTTAGGGCGTTCGGACATGAATCGCTCCAACAGTAACCGATTTCTCCTCTTCTCGGTAATGAGTGACGAGGCTGAGAATCGTTCGAATCGTTGCACGAAGTCTGAGGGGAGAAATAGGCGGATACGCGGGCCGAGTTGGCGCTGGAGGCGAAGGTAGTCGTCCAGTCCGACGGGGTCGTAGTCGGGGAGGTGCAGCAGCGGAGCGGAGCCGTATTCGGAGCGCGCCAGACAGTTGATTAATCGCTCGGAGACGCGGCCTCCGCTGTAGAGTGCGCACGCCGCCCCGGTGCCGAGATCTTCGGCAGCTAGAAAGCATTCGAGGTTTTCGATGAGCAACGCGGGCGAGCCGTTGAGGTTGAGCGAGGTGTTATCGCTGATGGTGGTCGCGGCCACTCCGTGAGCGCGAGTGAGCGCCGCGACCTCGAACGGTTTGCCGTCGATTTCGACGTTGGTACCGGCCCAAGCACGCAGCAGCAACAGGCTCTGTTTGACGCCTTCGCCTGTCGCTTTGCTGTCGCGACGCAGTGCGATTGCAGCGGCCCGGTTTGCCCCTGGGGGCGGGACGATTGCGCCGGCGAAGGATGGAAAGCATTGCGCGACCCAGTCGCGGAGTTCGTCAGGATGACGCACTGTGAGGACGCTCCCGCGCCCTACGTCGGAGGATTGCAGGATACCGCCATCGATCAGCGGTTGCAGCTGCGAGCGGAACCGCGCCGACACCTGACTATGCGGGAGTTGGCCGTCCTCGACGAGTCGGCGTAAGGCGGGCGGAAGTTCATCCATCGGCGACCTCCTCCTGTGCGGACGCATCCCGTAGGATGTCTTTGCGGTGCGCTTCGGTCACGACGAGCCGACCGTTTGCATCCGGCACCAGATGCACAAAGCGGCGGGGGCCGACGGCGGTGGTCGGCGCGGCGAAGATGCCGATGAACCCGAGACGTTCGGAAAGTTGGATGATGTTGGTGAAGTTTTGGCGATCGAGGGCGTGCACCTCGTCGAGGTAGAAGGGTATGCGGGCCTTGCCGGGAAGGAGCAGGTCGCGCAACACGAGCAGGTTTAGCGTCACCTTCAGGACGATCGTTGTGCCGGTCGATTCGACAGCATCGAAATCGTCGTAGGTGTTCTTCAACCCATCCTTGCGGGTGACTTCGCAGTTGAGAGCGAAGAGGTCGTTGAGCACCAGTCTGGGCCGGTGCTCGAGCAGCCGGTGGAATTGCGAGATTCGGGTGTCGGTGTCTGCGGGTGAGTCGAACAAGGACGGGGTGGCGATGTCGTGGGCGTGGCGTTCGTATTCGGCGACGGCGTGCTTGTCCTCGGTCAGGACGAGCCGGACGTTTTCGAGGCTAGAAAACTCGATGGAGGCGAGCTCGTCGTTGAGTTTGCGAATTTCCCGCTTCACGGCGGCGAGGGACTTGAGCATGTGGCTGAACCCGGAGCGCGCATCGGAAAACACAGCCCGCCAACGGTTTTGCACCGCCTGGTTGCGTTCCTCAAGTGAAGCGATCTGGGCCTCGAGTTGGCGGAGGCGCTCCTCAACCGGGGCGGACGCGTCGTAGTGGAAGGATGCGGTGAGAAAGTCCTGGTCGAGCGAGCCGACGGACTCCGCGAGTCGCTCGGATGCGGCATTGGCCTCGGTGCATTTTTGGCGAACTAGGCGAAAGACACTGGGAAGATCGGCCGGGAGCGCTCGGACCGCGTCATCGGAGATCGGGGCCGGGCCGGGGTCATTGCCGCCGGCCACGGGCATGTTGCGTGCCTCGATCTGCACTTTCCGCTCTTCCTCGACGAGTGCTTCCAGCCGGAGGCTGGCTTTGCGCCGCTGGTCCAGATCCCTTTTGGTACTCTCTTCGATTGCGACCAGTTGCTGGTCCAATGTGGCGATAGACGCGGCTGATTGCGCGGCCGTCGCCTTGTATTCGGTCTCCCGGCTCAGATCGGTTCGGAACGCCTTGTAGGCCTCGATCCGCTGGGCCTGAAGTCGCCGGTCCTGCTTTCTGGTCTCGAGTCTGGCGGTGAGGGCGACCCCGTGGCGTTTTGCCTCGATGGCCCGCTCAAGGTTGGCGATTTCGCGCCGCAGGCGCGTCGCGCGGGTGCGATACCCGTCCGCGTTCCCCAGTTGGCCGATTGCAGAGACCGCGCCCGGTGGGTACACGACCTCGATCGCGGCATCGTGGTAGCCGCGCACGTCGCTGTACTCGAGGGCGGCGTCGAGCCGGCGCAACAGGGCTGCTTCGTCGGCGACGACGATTTGTTCGTCCATCTCGAGCTCAAGGAGTCGTTGGTTGAAGAGGGCTCCGAGCTGGCCGATCCGGTCGGCCGGCAAGCGCGCGCGCAGCCACGTGATGAAGAGTGATTGAATCCGGGCGGCGGCCCGCTCTTGGGCTGCGAGTAATTCACGTTTCTCACGCAGTTCGTTTTCGAGTACCTCGACCGCTTCGGGAGGGGCCAGCGCTAGCTTGCCTTGGAGATCAGTAACCTCGTTGTCGATGAGCGCATAGGCGTTTTCCTCGAATTCCACAACGAAGTCGCGGAATACCGTGCGGTTCGTTTCGATGTGTAAGAGGTGGTCCTCGGCCTGCGCACGGCGGGCGACCGCGGCGTCGCGCTGTGCAATCAGGTCGCGCTTTTCGAGTGCCAAGCACTCGAGGTTGAGGCGGCATTGCTCCTGCAGCGCGTATAGGGTGGTCTTTTCATCGGTGAGCACACTCGAATAGCCCATGTAGCGAGCGAGAAGTTCCCTGGCGAGTGCGTGGGCGATCGTGCGCTTCACTGTCTCGTCGTCGTGTAGTGACCGGACCTTGGCGACCTTCGGCCGGGCCGCCTCAAGCCGCGCGATTTCCGCCCGGTCCCGCTCGATGGTGGCCAGTTCCCGAGACGCCTCTTTCTCGAGGTCGATCTGGCGCTGCGGGGAGGTCAGTTTCGCGCAGTCGGCGAGCAACTCCTTCAGATCGTCCTGCCGGATGTTGTGCAGGTGGAGCAACCGCTGGAAGGTCTGACGGAATCGGCCGTAGTCTCGGGCATCGGACAAGGGGATGAGTCCCCAGCTCGTGACGGTGTGTTCGTCGATCGCGCCGAGCAGGCGGCGTAGGTCGGCGGCGTCGGGTAGAAGCTGCAGCCCTTTGATTCCCAAGATCAATTTGATCTCGTCCCAGCGTTTGGGAAGGCCTTCCGGATCGACGAAGTCCTCGCGGCGAAAGCCGCCCTTCCAGACAAAGCGCTGCATCTCGTAGGCACCGGCGGCACCTTGGCTGCGCACGCCGACCATCATCATGCCGAGCGAGGTCTCGCACTCGAATAGAACGAAGCTGTAGTCGGTGCGGAAGTAGAACTTGCGGCTCTCCTCGGTGGTGTGGGTCCCGAAGCGCATGTCGCGCTGGCTGTCGGTATAGAGGTATTGGAGGGTCGCGATCAGGGCCGTTTTGCCCAGACCGTTGGCGCCGACCAATTGGAAGGACTGGGTGAGGTCGAGCTCGGCGTAGTCGTACTTGCCGGAATGGATCAGAATCAGTCGGCGCGGGCCGGCCAGGGGAGAGGAACTGTTGCTCACGGTTGGTTCTGCTCGGTTGCGGTCGCGACGGAGGGTCGACTCGACTCGGTCTGGTGCTGGTCGTCGTCGGTTGCGGCCTTGGCGGCGAGGCAGACGTCGAGAAAGCGATGGAAAGCGGGCTGAGGGCTGAAGCGGCCGTCGATGGTCCAGTTGACGAAGCCGTACCGCTCAAGGGTTTTGAGTGTGTTTTGGAGATCGTCGATCGAGCCAATCCCGACCTGGTTAAGGAGGCGCCGGTGTGCCTCGGTGGTGAAGTGAGGTAGATCCTCGACTCGCTGGCGTTGGGCGAAGATCGCGGTGCCGATGTCCCGGCCCTGGTCGGCCAGTGCATCGACCCATACCGCGGTTAGTACGACGTACTTAGTGATGCGCTCCGTGCCCTTCTCGGCGTCGGAATCCTCGTCGATTGCGTACACGAAGCCGCGCGGATCCCGGTGCAGTGTGAGATCGAGCTGGGCGAAGAAGGTACGGTAGGCCTCGAAGAGTTCGCCGTTGAGTTCGGCGTATTCCGGATCGCCGAAGCACCAATGGCGGCCGGCTTTGATGCCGCGGAAGATCGTGGAAAGGAGGGGGAGGGGCGGAGGCGCAACGGTGTGGCTCATGGCAGGTGACGGAATTCGAGGCTGACTCGGCCACAGCGGACAACACCGTAGCCGAGATCATATTCGGAAATCGGATTAAGGAAGTGAGCGACGTATCGGGAGTCGCCCACGAGCAGCGAAAACGCCTGGAGCAAGGCGTGGAAGTTGCGTCGCTGGTGGTGCTGCCCGAGCCAGCGCAGGAGGTCCTCGATGGGGAAGGCGGTGCCTGGCAGCGCGAGAACCTCCTCAAGGATGGCCTCGACGTCGCCCGATTCCGGCGGGATCCGGGTCACGGAGAACCCGATTGAACGGGGTGGCCCGGCGATGTCGCGGAACCGCGCGAGGCTGGCTTCGATCCCGGCTTCGGAGATTCGGCTGGCGAAGCGGAAGGTCGAGAGGCGAACGGCGTTGGCTAGGTTCGTGTCCCCGATCCCATCCCGTTCGATGCTCCGGAGAATACGGGCGGCACCTTCGGCCAGAAGACTGTCGCGCCTCAGGCTGGCATGAAGCGGCTCCATCTCGTTGCGGCATTCCCGGAAGCTTTGGCGTAGCGATACCCGCAGGTATTGCATATCCCGTTCGATACGTTCGGCAATTCGGCGCTCCGGCAGGAAGGCCTTCTCGTTGGCCAGGGCGAGTTGCCGCTCCCATCGAGTGCACAGCACCTCGAGTGGCCCGGTTGGGTCCAGCAGTTCGAGAATCGGTAACAGGAAGTCTTGCCAGAGCCGATTGATCCGTCGGAACCGCTCGAGTGCGCCCTGCCGCCGGTGTTCGCTTTTGGTTTCGCTGACCGCGGTGGCGATCGCGGTCCGGGTCTGGGCGAGATCGTCGTTGATCTGCTGGATCGTTTCCCGGGCAAAGCGGAGGTTTTCCCGACCGCCGGCCCAGTCGCCCTGCGTGGTGGCGGTGGTGAATGACTCCAAGTTGTGAGTCAGGCTGGCCAAGCGCGCTTGTACTACGCCGGATGAAACCGGCCGGGCCATCATCTGGAGATGTTCGAGCCAACGTACGAAGGGAAGGGCCAGTTCCCATTCCCCGGTCAGGGCGTCGGCTTCGACGATGAATCGCATCTCCTTGAGCTGCGAAAGCACGTAGCCAGGCGAGGTCTTGACCTGCGAAGCGCCGATGATCGCGAGCAGCTCCGTTTCGGAAACACTGGTGTCACGTCGGCGCCACAGTTCGTCGATCACCGGGTGGTTGGAATGGAGAAAAAACGCCGCTTCCTGGAGCGAGATCAGCATTGAGGAGAAGGTGACGCAGAAGAGAAGGGTAGAGGGGCCGGAAGAATGCGACAGCGGGCGGGCGAGGTGCTGGGCTTGGTCTAGAGCTTGGGCAGCAGCGAAGTACTCAGTGAAGTACCCTTGCAGGCTGAAGACGAGACTACCTTCGTGAAAAGAGGTGCGTAGAGATAGCGTGGACCGCGCTGGCTGGCGCGATCGAACAATTCGAGGCGCAGCACGAGCAATAGCGGGCGGGGTGTTCGGATGTCTTTGCGGCGTGCTTACCGGCGGATTCGACGAACAAAACGCCCGCCTCCTTAAGGGGAGCGGGCGTAGCACGAGAATCTCGCAAGGGGCAATGCCACTGATGCGGCAGGAGACACTTAGCCGATGAATTTCCACCAAGCGCCCTTGTTGGCCGAGCGCACCGGCGGGAACGTCTCACCCACGCTCAGCGGGATGATTTTCTCATTGGTAGTAGGCTGAGGGTAAAGGGAGCCATCCAAATATCCGTCGAAGGAATACTTACCTGTCTTTGTACATTGTTCGCCTGTCTTGTATCGTTGCATACTTGTTCTTTCGTAGTCTGGTTGTTGTCGGTGGTTAGTGATACTGACGGAAATCCCTAGTGACGCTTGTCGCGGAGAGGCATCGGATCGGCCCTGTAGCTGTCCTTGTCGCGAATCTTCCCATGGCAGTCATGTATCACGACCTCACTGCGTTAAGTTGTTGCGATCTCCCGTGCTCGATACTGAGCTGCGCTTTGATTGGTGTGGTGAGACGTGTCCTTGGAATTACCTTCGCCGCGGGCTTGCCATAAGTGCAACGCTGACCACAGCGCTGTGAGCCTGTCGGCGATGCCACGGCGAACTCGCGGGCTCCATGAGCGTTGGGAGCAAACCGGTGGCACCGCCCAGAGCCGTACGGATCAGGATACGTCCCCAGTTGACTTCGGGCTCTTCGCTGTTGTCCTGTGTCTGATGTGATACGATGCCAACAAGTGCTCCAGCGGCGCATCCGAGAATATAGTGAGTTATGAAACCGGGCATGAATTGGTGATCAGTTTTTGAAAACATAATTACACTAACATTTTCCAACGCTAAGTGATGGGCAAAGATTGTGGCCAATCCGTGCCCCGATTTGCCGAAAAGTACCTCTGGAAATGCCAAGAAAACGAATGCTTAAAACCGATCTCGCCCTGTTGCGGGAGCGTGCCTTCCATCACTTCTCCCGCTGTAGCATGCGAGTTCGAGGCATTTTGAAGTTGCGCCGCAAGATCGACGGCCGGAGCGATTCGAACCTGATTTGGCGAGTCTACGATTGGTTGCTGGTCCCACTTTCGATGTGGCCAATCGACATTGACGGGCTCGCTGGACACGTGGCCGACGAGATAGATGGTGGCCGGGTGCTGGACGAAGATCTACGGCTGCTTATCTGGTTTCTTGGGGATCCGCCTACGGCGGAGGCTCAGCGTGCTGTTGGGGCTTTCGAGCACGAAGTTGAGTCAGGTCAGTATGAGAAGTTGCTTCGGCAACCGGAGAAGTTTCGTGAGCGTGAAGCCGTTCTCGAAGGGGACAGTGACCTCGCGAGAGCATGGACTCGGATCAAACAGAGCTACGAACCCACGCGGTATCAGAACAAACGTGGCGTTATTCGTAGGCGAATGTCGGAAGAGCGAAATTTTCGACGCGGTTGGACGTTCAAGTGGAAGGCCAAGAAGGATCGGTTCCTGGCGCTGTTCGACGCGATGTGCTACCGTTGGTGCTTGTACGGAATGGAAGGCGACAAGCCCCTCGGCATGAAGCTCAGCGTCAATCCGACGCCCTACGGCACCCTAATCATGATACCGGGCCGGTGGAGCCTTGATTGTCGCCGTGACGTGGATTGGAAAATGATTGGCAGACTGCATCGAGCGCACGGCGCCGCGCGCCAAGGCCCGAAGCTAAGTATGGCTCACGTGGAGATGCACCAGGAAGGGATCCGCGCTGAGGCATTGTGCCGGGAGGGGCGTTTGGCCGGACTACGCGGCGAGCGCTTGACCGATTATGTTCTGGATGAAATGGGGAAGGACCCAGGGACTGACCCGAGTTGGCTCAAGCGTAGACTGAAGTTGATCCGCAAACCGACTGCCTGAGCGGGGCCGACGGCTTGGACACCGAAAGCGCAGGCCGAACCTTCGCCGTCCTGGGGGCCCTACGGTGATCACATGCAGACAAGCGTCAGCACCCCCGAAATTCCAGTCGCGACGATCTGTGCTAGAAGCGTCCAAGCCGATCGGCGGTGCCATTTAATCTTCTTCGCGATGATTGCACCAACTACCTCTATTTGGTGACAATATTCCTCAAGTTGGAAGTTCTCATCTACCCCTGCTTTGAGCTCCCGAAGTCGGGAACTAAGCGCGTGGCGCAGCTTCACAGATTGGACTGGGAAGAGGATGCTCACTGGAGCATGAGGATCGCTCGGGCGCGTGCGTCCAACCAGGCTAAGAATAGAAAATAGGATAACCAGTGATCCGATGAGTGTCGTTATACACAGAATTGTGACCATAAGAAGGTGATGAGGGCCCCCGCAAAGGAGTATCGCTGGTGCATGGAGACCTCCCGGAAGTTCACCGCCGTTGATCCAGATCAATAACGAGATTGGCACGGTCGACGCGAAAGTTGAGAGGCCAGTAATGAACGCATTTTTTGTATCGATAAACCGAATTGCTTCTTGTGCGTTGGCGTACGCTTCCTTTGCGAAGTCGAGTGAGCCGGCAAGGTTCGGCTTCTTAGGATCGGAGAACTTGGCAGGCATATATTAGCCGATATATTTCTGATCGTTGTATTCTCGTATTCCTGCTTCCCCATGTCCCCAAGCTGGCCACTCTTTCGGCCACTCGCGGAGATTGAAAGTGAACGCGGTGAAATGTCTGGAGATCAAGCTCGTGACACTGCTGGCCAGCCAATCAGCGGCCATTGCCGCAGCTACGGGAGATCCATTTAGTGATCTATTCGCGGTCAGCGTTTCTTTCCACCTCATTGGCAGCTCCCAGCACAACTGCCCCTTGTGGGGCCCGCAGTGCCAGTCGCAGTGGTTTCGGATCCATGTTTCATGGCAGAATACGAGCGGGGCAGACTTTATCCAGGCTTTGTCAAAGTAGATGCTGCACCGGGCGGATCGTGCGCCGGTTAGTGAATGGAACTCAATCAGTCCTTCGAGGGAGATGCCGGATCTCCTCGGAGTGGCGATGGCTGTAATGAATTTGCTGTGTAGATTCAGCAGGAAATTCCTGCCGCCATCCTCGGCGAGGATTTCAGTAAGCGGATCCATATGGCCGTGGTGAAGGAATGGAGCTGCCGACCGTGGTCGGGACCGGGACCGCAAGGGATTTGACAGCGAGGTCTCTTACCTTCGACGGCGTTAGCCCTCCCGCGCGATAGAAGCGCTTGTCCGGAGCTGCGCTGAAGAGCTCTTTCAAGATGTCAGCGAGTTGGCGGTAGTCCTCCGCAGGAATTACGGTGTCTTCCGCCCGCGAACCTTTCGTTTCCTGAGCGCGAAGTGCCATTTCCACGCCCCAACCGACTGCAATCGGGAAGTCACGCTCAGAGGTCGGAATAGAAGCGACGAGGACGTGCCCGCAATCGGCTTGGCTAAGGCCTGTGTCGCCGCCAGCGACGCCGATTGTCCAACCCGCAGAAATGCCCGATTTCCTGAAGCTGTCGTGCCAATGGGCGCCGAAATTTGCCGGAAGCGTCGATTGGGAGTCTGCGAACCTTTCGCCGGACTTTGGGAGGATGATCGCGTTCAAACAGTCACCGGCCCACGGAAGCTGCCAGTGGTTGTTATCTTTGAATGACCTGAGGATGCGCTCGGCAGACTCAACCACCGCCCGGAACTCAACCACCAGCCTTGTAATTGACACGCCGCCGTCATCGGCGGTGAAGGCGGAGTCGACACGCTTTGAGAATCCGTCGAGGTCCGCTCGTACGATGTGAGCGTAGACCGCCACAGGCGGATTGGTGGAGGATGGCAACGGGGTCTCTTCGGTTACGGCGTTCAAGTACCTCACGCTGAAGTCCTGTCGCTGCAGATCGCTCACGATTCGATTGGCGAGTGACTCGTAGTTCAAGCCAGTGGCGCGATCCTCCTCGTTGAGCGCACTTCGATCGAGTACGTTGTGCTCCCGCCAGCGCGCACCGTCCCATATGCTTATGGTCCCTGATGGTACGCCTTCAGCTAACCGCTTTGCCGGTCGGTTTGCTGGGGTTCCAAGGGAGATTATTGATTGGCTAGTGGTCGTAAGCACGATCGTCAGTCCGAAATCAGCGGCCATCGCGAAGCCACCCCATCCATCGCCCGCAATTCCTCGTACAACCTCGTACACGCGATGGCTGAATGCGGTGGCGAATCGCAAGACTCGTGAGGTTTCGCGGTCATTCTGAGTCTCCGCAGGAAGGAAGAAGTGGATGATTTCGCCCTGTGCCTCGAACAGTTCGCCGCCTTCGCTCTTGATGCACTGCTCTCCTAACACAGTCATCGCGGCGATGGCGCGCAGGCATCTTTCAGCATCCTCCTTGTTTTCCGATGCAGATAGCTTCTTCGCCAGTTTGAGTTCACCGTAAATGTGATAGCCGACGACTGGTATGCTGTCTGGGATGAGCCGAGCCTGTAGTTCTATAGTTTGTTGACGGCGGACGCTCTCGACGAGCCCGCGGAGGGATGCATTTCGGTTGATTGTGGAAGCCATTTTGAGGTGTGAGCAGGTGCCGAGAAGGACGTTCGAACTTCCAATTCGGGATTGTCTCACACCAATGCCGATCAATAGCTCGAGTTAACCCTTGGTCGTCGATTTACCGCAGGCTGGCACCGTACCGCAAACGCAATGCCAGCCAATCGAGTTTTATAACTCGATATTTATAAGGAACTTGAGCTGGAGCGGCAATAATCCAATGAGCCAATTCCTCGCGGGAATTGGCTTAATCCGCGCCATTTCGCCCCTAACTTGGCACGCGTACCACAATTAGTAGGTGTACGCCAATGGGACACCCACAACCAGTTGTGGTTCCCTGGCGAGAAGCAATTGGAATGGTGCGTATTCGATGTGCTTACGGGACGTCGCATTATCGCTCCGCGTTATTGGGGCCAATTTGCTGTTTTCATCCCGGCTATTTTGAGGGAGATGACTGCCGGACGATTTCTCACCTCTTACGAACGCCAACGCCTGCTCGCTGCCCTCCCACGGTTCACGGGACCGGATGCTCGTCGTGGTCGGCCTGCATACGAGGCTGCGCGTTTCAGAATTACTCTCCCTGCGCGTGAACCAATTCTGGTGCGACGGCGCTCCGGTCGCCTATGTCGAAGTGCTCCGTCGATTTCCGAAAGGAGTGACGGGGATTCGTGCTCGGCGCGTGTTGTCGCGGCGCACTCCTTTTCACCAGCCGCCCGCGCTCCGCCTCAATAACCTTCACCAACTCATTGCACCTCCCGAATTTGGTGAGCTGCGGCGACGAATCCATTCTTGAGGAACCGGGCGCGGCTCAGGCCTTACGATCGGACTGAGGAAAGGCCGAGGACCAGATGTTTGTCGCAAAGGCGAGAGCAGTAGCGAGAGAGTTCAAGAACCGAAACGAGCGACAGCTCGCCAATCCGGGCCCTGTCCCTGACGGAGCGCGGCCGGACTAGCACCGGTGTTTTTTATGATGGGCTGGTCGTAATGCTGCTTGGGTCCCACCCGCTGCCGGTGAGTTGGTGGAATCTCGGCGATGATATGCGGCTTCGCCGGTTGCCCCTAGCTCCTTGAATCGCCCTCACGAGCGATTTGTTTCAGTCGGAGGGGGGTGGGGCGGCAATTGTCCACGGCCCCGTGGTAGGATCCGCGCGGGAACCGATGCTTCTGCCCTCCCACATCTTAGAACCGTCGCCGATCAGCCCCTCGCTTCTTCACTGGATCGTTGCGATTCGATCTCCTTATCCCTTGCACGGGCGGGTTGGTGACGCTTGCCTTCCTTCGGTCGCAGACCCACAGCCCCATCGACCGGTGGATTCCAGCCGCAAACCTAACCAAGCCGCAGGCGCGGCCATCGACGCCCTCCTGAGCGCTGGGGCCGTGCTGTCGGGTGGGCTCGCGGGCTTCCCGCAGCTATTGCGCTGCGCTCTTCGTTCCTGATCCTTTTCCCATGGCTCGCCCCAGCAAAGCATCGTCCGACCAATCCACGGCCAACATCGGCTTCGAGGCCAAGCTCTGGCTCGCAGCCGACAAGCTGCGTTCGAATATGGACGCTGCAGAGTACAAGCACGTCGTCCTCGGGCTTATCTTCCTCAAGTACATCTCCGACACGTTCGAGGAGCACCGGGCCAAGCTCGTCGAGGGCAAGGGCGACTACAAGGGCGCTAACCCCGAGGATGCCGACGAGTACCGGGCCGAAAACGTCTTTTGGGTGCCGAAGGAGGGCCGTTGGTCCCATCTCCAGGCCAACGCCAAGCAGCCGACCATCGGCAAGATCGTCGACGACGCCATGGTCGCGATCGAGCGGGACAACACGCGGCTGAAGGGCGTGCTCCCGAAGGACTATGCCCGCCCCGGGCTCGACAAGCATCGCCTCGGGGAACTGGTCGACCTGATCGCTACGATCACGCTCACCGCGGCCAGCGAGGGCGAGAAGACGCATCGGTCCGTCGATCTGCTCGGGCGCGTGTATGAGTACTTTCTCACCCGCTTCGCCAGTGCAGAGGGCAAGAACGGCGGGCAGTTCTACACGCCGTCCTGCGTTGTGCGCTGCTTGGTCGAGATGCTCGCGCCGTACAAGGGCCGCATTTATGACCCGTGCTGCGGCTCCGGCGGCATGTTTGTGCAGTCGGAGAAGTTTGTCGAAGCCCACGGCGGCAAGCTCGGCGACATCAGCATCTACGGTCAGGAGAGCAACGCCACCACGCGTCGCCTTGCGGTGATGAATCTCGCCCTGCGCGGCATCGAGGCCGACTTCGGCAAGGAGCATGCCGACACGTTCCGCAGCGATCAGCATCCCGACCTTCGCGCCGACTTTGTTTTGGCGAATCCGCCCTTCAACGACTCCGACTGGTTCCGCAAGGACGACGATGTGCGTTGGCAGTATGGGGTGCCGCCCAAGGGCAACGCCAACTTCGCCTGGGTGCAGCACTTCATCCACCATCTCTCGCCCCACGGCATGGCCGGTTTCGTCCTCGCCAACGGCAGCATGTCGTCGAACCAGTCCGGCGAAGGCGACATCCGCAAGGCGCTCATCGAGGCGGATCTCGTCGACTGCATGGTCGCGATGCCCGGTCAGCTTTTCTACAGCACCCAGATCCCCGTCTGCCTCTGGTTTCTCACCAAGGACAAGAAGGGTAGGGCTGGCTCTCCGAGCCGGCCGGGTTTGAGGAATCGCCAACGCGAAACGCTGTTCATCGATGCCCGGAAGATGGGCACGCTCATCGACCGCGTCCACCGCGAGCTCACCGCCGCCGATCTCTCGAAGGTTACGTCGATCTACCACGCCTGGCGGGGCGACAAGGGAGCGGGCAAATACGAGGACGTCGCTGGCCTCTGCAAATCCGCCACCGCCGCCGAGATTGCCACGCACGGCCACGTTCTGACGCCCGGCCGCTATGTCGGTGCTGAAGAAGTCGAGGACGACGGAGACCCCTTCGAGGAAAAGATGCCG
The DNA here is from genome assembly GCA_016711225.1 of Opitutaceae bacterium. GTDB lineage: Bacteria > Verrucomicrobiota > Verrucomicrobiia > Opitutales > Opitutaceae > CAJCBL01. Next base: position 58,103 of record JADJTK010000018.1, on the reverse strand, counting down.
CGTCTCGTCGCCGAACTGAACGCTCAATTCGCCGAGTCGGCGAAGCTCGAAGCCTCTATTCGCGCCAATTTGAAAGGACTCGGCTATGGCGCGTGACTGGTTGGAAACAACAATTGGCGAACATGTGGACCTTGCTACTGGCGAGGCATTCCAAAGTGCCCGTTTCGGAACCACACCGGACTCCGGCACGCTGTTGGCCAGAGGTGATAATGTAAAAGAAGGAGAGTTTGAGTGGGATGAGAAAGCTCGATATTGGCCCGATCTGACTCCTGACCTTGAGCGGAATCTCCTTAAAGAGAATGACGTTCTTTTGGGGATGGATGGTTCGAAGGTTGGCAAAAATTGGGTCCGCGTCCGGAACAAGGACCTCCCCTGTTTGCTTGTTCAGCGTGTCGCGCGACTTCGGGCGAGACAGACCATGGATCAAGGTTTCCTCCGTTTCATAATCGGCAATCCGCAGTTTCGTGACTACGTGGCGAGAGTTCGTACCGGTACTTCCATCCCTCATATCAGCGGAGGGCAGATCAAGTCATACGAAATCTTGCTCCCTCCCATCGCCGAACAGAGAGCCATCGCGGCGATGCTTGGGTCGCTGGACGACAAGATCGAGTTGAACCGGAGGATGAACTCAACGCTGGAGGCAATGGCTCGGGCGCTGTTCGCAAACTGGATGGACTCTTGTTCGGGCTATATTGAGGAGCATCGGGTTCAGTCGCTAATTGATGAAGGAGCCCTTGTTATTGGCGACGGCTACCGGGCAAAGAATTCAGAAATGGGTACCGATGGTCTGCCGTTTGTGCGTGCAGGAAATCTGAAGGAGAGCGGTCTCGATCTTTTGGGTGCTGAAATGCTGGGCGCTCGGGGCGTCAATGCGGCTGGCCACAAAGTAGGGCAAGTCGGCGATGTGGCGTTCACTTCAAAAGGGACTGTTGGTCGTATCACGAGGGTTTCTTCTAGGACCGGGCGTTTCGTTTATTCACCACAGGTTTGTTTCTGGCGCTCGCTTGTCCCTGACCGGCTTCATCCCAACGTGCTTTATCGCTGGATGGCCACGGACGGATTCATGCGCCAAGTCGATGCAGTGAGCCGGCAGACTGACATGGCTCCCTATGTGAGTCTCCAGGACCAACGGAAGATGGTCATCCAGCTTCCTCCGCCCTCTCGTCAGATCGCGATCGCTCACGAGCTCAAACCGATTGACGACCAGATCGCGGCCAACGCCGAACAATCTCGCACCCTCGCCACCCTGCGCGACACGCTCCTGCCGAAACTGCTGAGCGGGGAGTTGAGCGTGACGGAGTGCTAACAGGAGGTGCCATCATGAATCGCACCGCAGCCAAAGTGGCAAAGATTCTCGACGCAGATGTGCTGCAAGTGAAACGGTGGACTTTCGATTTCAAAAGCTTCCTATCCTCCACTGCCAATCCGACCAAGGGGAAGGTGCGGATGTTCAACGACGCCGATCTATTGGTACTGATGTATGTTTGTCATCACTGGGAGGAGGAGCCGGACGTCGAGTGCATCAAGGTCGGACTAAATCAGGGGGAACACCGCGAGGATGCTTATGTGGAGCACCTCTACTTGCACTCGCCATTGATTCAGGATCCCCCAGATGACCTCGACGAAACGTGGCGTCATGGCATCTTGCTCGTGGGTGGCGGGCGATATGAATATCTCGAACTGGCTCGGAGCTATCGGCACGTCGCTGAATCCATGCTTCGGACGGCGCTTGAAAAGAACGAGGTCGATGGATGGGCGTATCCGGTTCTTTTTGCCTACCGGCACACGCTGGAACTATATCTTAAACTCATTGGAGAGATTGACGAAATCACTCACTCGCTGGCTCGTTGCGTGCAACTCGTCGAGCAACGGAGAAAAGTGACGCTGCCACCGCCCATCCGGGAGTGGATTCTCCAGCTTGAGCAGATTGATCCCGCGGGCACGGCGTTTCGATATGTGGACGATGACATGGGTTGCAGCCGCTATTTTGAGCACTGGTTTGATTTCCGCCACTTCCAGTTCGCGATGAGGCGCGTCTTCGACGCCCTTGACATGGCAATTCTCCGCACTGGGGCGAAGGGCAAACCCGTGAGAAAGAAAAAATGACCGCTAACCTCCACCAATCTCGCACCCTCGCCAACCTGCGCGACGCGCTGCTGCCGAAGCTGCTGAGCGGGAAGTTGAGCGTAGCCAAACTTGAGGCCTGAACACCATGCCAGGCCCCAAGAAGCGTAATAGAAGGGTCCATTCGGTTTCGGATGAACTGATCCACAAGTCGCGGGAAGCTGCCTTGGCAGCCGTCCAAATCTTTAACAACCCGCAAATCACTTTCAAGTCCGAGATGTTTATCGTGCTGATGAACATAGCGTGGACCTACATGCTTCACGCGTTCTATCGGAAGCACGGCGTCGAATATCGATACTTCGAACAGAAGGGAACGAACCGGCGCTTCGATCGCACAGCGAAGGGGGCCTATAAATACTGGGAACTAGAGCGTTGCCTGAATGAAGATCCCAGCCCGGTTGACCCCGATTCCGCAAACAACCTTCGATTCCTCATCGGCATTCGCCACGAGATTGAGCATCAGATGACGACGAGCATTGATGCGTCGTTCAGCGCGAAGTTCCAAGCGTGCTGCTTAAACTACAACGACCACATCAAGAAGTTCTTCGGCGACGAACACGCAATCGACAAGCACCTTTCGTTCAGCCTCCAGTTCTCGTCGATTACACGGGACCAAGCCGAACAGCTCGAAGCGCAATCAACGTTGCCCACCCATATAAAGTCGTTTGTCGAAGGTTTTGAAACTAAACTGACCGAGGCGGAATTCAACAGTCCGAAGTTCGCCTATCGTGTGCTCTTCATCGCCAAGACGGCCAACCACAAAGGACAGGCAGACGAAGTGATTGAGTTTGTGAAAGCTGACTCGGAGTTGGCGAAGAATGTGAACCACAAATACGCGCTCATTAAGGAAACGGAGCGCCCTAAGCATCGCCCGAAGTCGATCGTCGACACAATGAAGCAGGAGGGTTTCCCGAAGTTCAGCTTACACTATCATACCTTGATCTGGCAGGAACAAGATGCGAAGAATCCGGCCAAAGGACTCGGCACCAATGTTGAGGGGACCTGGTTCTGGTATGAACCGTGGATAGAGCAAGTTAGGACACACTGCCAAGCGAACGCTGAGCGCTACAGGTAACCCACGCTAGCCATGATTTCACCCCAACCATTCTCCCTGCGCATCTTCGTCGCCGACGGCGATCCCGACGGCTTGCGGCTAGTAGAACGCTCGAACTGGATCGGCAAGGCGTTGGTGTTTCCGCGGAAGCTGTATCCGGAAGTTCGGAGCCGGTCGGAGTTCCAACAGACGGGCGTTGTGTAGTACTGTGAATATTCCCCCATGAGCGAACTTAAGACCTGCTTCAAGAAGGTGGATTACGACCTCAGTGGTCTGCTCCATTATATCGACATCGGCGACATCGGACTGCCGGACATTCAGCGACCGTTCGTGTGGTCGAATGCGAAGGTTCGCGACCTGTTCGACTCGATGTATCGCGGCTTCCCCGTCGGCTACTTTCTGTTCTGGGAGAACGCGACCAACGGCGCAGGCAAGCATATCGGCGTGGGGGCAAAGCAGCATGCGGTGGCGCACCGTTTGATCGTCGACGGACAGCAGCGGCTGACGTCGCTTTTCGCCGTCTTCCGCGGACGTAAGGTGCTCGATGAGGACTATCGCGAACGGCAGATAGAAATCGCGTTCCGCCCCCGAGATGGGAAGTTCGAGGTCGCGGACGCCGCCGTCCGGCGGGATCCGGAGTGGATTCCGAATGTCTCGCAGTTGTGGGCGTCGGGCCAATCGAGCTACCAGATGGTAAAGGCATTTCTCAAACAGCTCGCGTCGGCGAAGGGGGCTTTGTCGGACGCGGAGGAGGAGTTGATCAGCCACAACCTCGACCGGCTCTTCGATCTCCAGAAATACCCGTTCACGGCGCTGGAGATCGCCGCAAGCGTCGACGAGGAGCAAGTGGCCGACATCTTCGTACGCATCAACAGCGAGGGGGTGCGGCTCAACCAGGCGGACTTCATTCTCACCCTGATGTCGGTCTTCTGGGATGATGGCCGTCGTGACCTGGAACAGTTCTGCCGGAGCGCGCGGCAGGCTCCGTCGCCGGGTTCGCCGCCTTCGCCTTTCAACCACTTCCTCCGACCGGATCCCGATCAGCTTCTGCGGGTGGCGGTCGCGGTGGGATTCGAGCGCGGGCGGCTGAAGAGCGTCTATCAGGTGCTGCGTGGCAAGGACATGGACACAGGCGAATTTTCCGCCGGGCGCCGTGAGTCGCAGTTTGTCCAACTCCAGAATGCCCAGCGCGAGGTGCTCGACCTGCGGCATTGGCACCAATTCCTCTCGTGCCTGATCGGTGCCGGATTCCGTAGCGGGGAAATGCTCTCGTCGCTGAACGCGCTCCTGTATGCCTACGCCTTCTACCTGATCGGACGGAAACGCTTCAATCTACCGGAGTATCGACTGCAGCGCGTGATTGGCCGGTGGTTTTTCGCGGCAAGCCTCACCGGACGCTATACGACGTCGCCGGAAACGATCATGGATGCGGACCTGAACCGCCTCAAAGAGGTGAAGGATGCCGAAGGCTTCGTGGCGAAGCTCGAAGGAATCATGGCCAACGAACTGACCAACGATTTCTGGACGGTGACATTGCCGTCGAACCTCGACAGTTCGTCGGCGCGCAATCCCGAGCTCTTCGCCTATTTGGCGGCGCAGAATCGGCTGAGCGCGCCGGTGCTGTTCTCCCACAAGAAGGTGGCTGATCTGCTCGATCCGACGATCCGGGCGACGAAGCGAGCGTTGGAGCGGCACCATCTGTTCCCGCGGGCTTGGCTGGAGCGCAACGAGATCGACGACATGAAGCAGATCAACCAGGTCGCGAACTTCGCGTTGATCGAGTGGCCGGACAATATCGACATCAGCGACGAGTCGCCCCGCGACTACGTGCCGCAGGTCCGGGCACGCTTCTCGCCGCAAGACTGGGCGACAATGCACGAGTACCACGCCCTGCCTGAGGGCTGGGAGCAGATGGAGTACGCAGCGTTCCTGGCGGCGCGGCGGAGGTTGATGGCTGCGATCATCCGACGCGGATTCGAGTCGCTGCGGGAGGTGCCAGCAAACACCGCCGTCGGTTCGGAACCGCCCGTGGAGCTCAGTGCGCTGCCATCGATGGCGGTGAGCCGGCCAATCGTTGAGGACCCCGACGAAGAGGGCGGAGACGGCCAATCCGAAGAGGGTGAACTCACGCCGGTCAGGGCCCAGCAACTGGAGTATTGGAGCGAGTTTTTGGTCGCGGTGCGTCGGCGAGGGAAGCTGCGCGAATCGCGTCAGCCACACGCCCGATCCTGGATGGGCTTCCCGCTCGGTAGCACGCGCGCCAGCCTCTGGGCGGGGCTGCACCGGCGAGATGGGAAGGTTGTTGCCGGCGTGACCTTCAAATCGGGGGAGGCAAAAGCGATCTTCCGCGCCATGCAGGCGCTGAGTCCGGCGATTGCCAAGGATCTCGGATTCGCTCTGGAGTGGGATGAGGCTTCTGGCGGCGTTCACAGCTTTGCCTCGGTTCACTTGGGCAGCGATCCGACGGATCGAGGGCAGTGGTCCGCCCAACACGATTGGTTGGCTGAGAAGCTGGAGCGATTGCAGGAAGTCTTCAGCGAGCGGATCGCAGCGTTGCCCGAAGGCCGGCTCAATGAAGCCCAAGCGGCGAAGTGACCATTGGACAAATTCGCCGATGAACTACGGAATATACGGTCCATTCGAATTGCCCCGCCATAAAGCGAGGCACTTCACCCATGAAGCTTCCGCCAGAAGGGAGTTCTGGCATGATCTTGATGCAGAGTATCCGGGTCTTCCCGATGCCTGCGGCTGTTACCTGATCTCAGTTCGTAGCCGGGTGTGGTATGTCGGTATGGCTCAGCGCCAATCGTACCGGTACGAGTGTTTTACGGCGGACAAGATCCTTAAGATCGAACGCGCAATGGATGGAGGCGGCGGCTCCGCCTACATTACTCTGATCGCACGCCACACGTCCAGCGGGCGTTTTTCGAAGCCTAGCATCAATGGCTACTTCGATATCCAAGATCTTGAACTGTTACTCATCGGCTCAGCGCTCGAAAGAAACGCGGACTTGCTCAACCGATCCGCAACGAAAGTGCTTCGGGAGATCGTCGTTCCGGGTTTCCTGAATTCTCCGCTAGGAGCCGGAAAGCGGACAAGCGTGAGGGCATTCCAGCGGATTATGGGAATTTAGGCCATGCCCCTGAACGAATCCACCGTCGAAGATGCCTCGCTGAGCTGGTTCTCGGACCTCGGATATGTCGTATGCCATGGGCCGGAGATGGCGCCGGGCGAACCGGCAGCAGAGCGGGATGGGTTTGGCGACGTTGTACTGGTCGAGCGTCTGCGTGAGGCGATCCGGCGGCTGAACCCGGCTATCCCGGATGAGGCGAGGGAGGATGCGCTGCGGAAGGTGCTGCGGGTGGGGTCGCCTTCGCTGGTGCAAACGAATCGGGTTTTTCAGCGGTTGGTGCGCGAGGGCGTGCCGGTCGAATACGCGAGGCCAGACGGCTCAATCAAACACGACCAGGCTTGGTTGGTGGATTTCGGTGACGTGCTCGCGAACGATTGGCTGGCGGTGAACCAGTTCACGGTGATCGAGGGGCAGCATAATCGACGACCGGATATCATCGTGTTCGTCAACGGACTGCCGCTGGGCGTGATCGAGCTGAAGAACGCGGCCGACGAGGACGCCACGATCTGGAGCGCCTATGCGCAACTCCAGACCTACAAGGCCGAGATCCCGTCATTGCTCCAGTACAACGCGCTGCTGGTGCTGAGCGATGGGTTGCAGGCGCGCATCGGTTCGCTCACGGCCAACCAGGAGTGGTTCAAGGTTTGTCGCACAATCGATGGTGAGACGGATGCGCCCAAGACGGCGCTGGAGTTGGAGGTGATGGTGCGCGGGGTGTTCGACCGCCGGCGTTTCCTCGACCTGCTCCAGCATTTCATCGTCTTCGAGGAAGACCCGGACAACGGCGCGTTGCACAAGATCATCGCCGGATATCACCAATTTCACGCGGTGAACGCGGCGGTGGAGGAGACCGTGCGCGCCAGCGGGATGCGCGAGGTTGGAATGGCCGGGGAGGATCCGGGCAATTACTGGGCCGGCCGGATGCACGGCGGCAAACCGGGTGACCGGCGGGCCGGTGTCGTCTGGCATACGCAGGGGAGCGGCAAGAGCTTCTCGATGCTCTTCTACGCGGCGCGCGTGGTGCGGCATCCGGTGATGGAGAACCCGACGTTGGTGGTGCTCACTGATCGCAACGATCTCGACGACCAGCTCTTTGGGCAGTTCCAACGTTGCCATGACATCCTCGGGCAAACGCCGGTGCAGGCCGCGAGCCGGGATCAGATGCGGGAGTTGCTGGCGGTGGCGAGCGGCGGGGTCGTGTTCACGACGATCCAGAAGTTTCTCCCGGGGCCGGGGGAAAAGATGCCGGCGCTGTCGCCGCGTCGGAACATTGTGGTGATCGCGGATGAAGCGCACCGCAGTCAGTACGACTTGATCGATGGGCTGGCGCGGCACATGCGGGATGCGTTGCCCAACGCGTCGTTCATCGGTTTCACCGGCACGCCAATCGAGAAGACCGACGCCAACACTCGCGCGATCTTCGGCGACTATATATCGATCTACGACATCCAGCGCGCCGTCGCCGACAAGGCCACGGTGCCGATCTACTACGAGAGCCGGATCGCCAAGCTGGGGCTCAACGCCGCGGCGCTGCCGATGATCGACGCGGAGTTCGAGGAGATCACCGAAGGCGAAGAGTTGGGGCGGAAGGAGAAGATCAAAACCAAGTGGGCGGCGCTGGAGGCGTTGGTGGGCGACCCGAAACGGATCAAGCTCATCGCGGCCGACTTGGTGGCGCATTTCGAGAAGCGGACGGAGGCGATGGACGGCAAGGCGATGATCGTCGGGATGAGCCGCCGCATCTGCGTGGATCTCTATGCGGCGCTGATCGCGCTGCGGCCCGGCTGGGCCAGCGCCAAGGACGACGATGCCGAGGCTGAGAAGGGCAGGGCGTGCGTGGTCAAGGTGGTGATGACCGGCAGCGCCGATGACGGCCCCGACTGGCAGCCGCACATCCGCAGCAAGGACAAGCGCCGCGCGCTGGCGAACCGCTTCAAGGACAGCAAAGACCCGTTCCGCATCGTGATCGTGCGCGACATGTGGCTGACCGGCTTCGACGCACCGTGCCTGACGACGATGTATGCCGACAAGCCCATGCAGGGGCACGGGCTCATGCAGGCCATCGCCCGGGTGAACCGCGTTTTTAGGGACAAGCCCGGCGGCCTGGTGGTGGACTACCTCGGTCTCGCCGATCAACTGAAGCACGCCCTCGCCAACTACACGGAGAGTGGAGGTCGGGGCGACGCCGCCTACGACCCGAAGCAGGCCATCGCAGTGCTGCTGGAGAAACACGGTATCGCCTGCGACCTGATGCACGGATTGAGCTGGAAGAAATGGACGACGGGGAAGCCGACCGAGCGGCTGGCGCTCATCCCGGCCGGGCAGGAGCACGTGCTCGCACAGGAGGACGGTAAGCAGCGCTTCGTGCAGGTGGTGACCGAGGTTTCCAGTGCGTTCGCCCTCTGCGCGGCGAGCGATGAGGCGACGGAGATTCGTGATGATGTTTCGTTCTTCCAGGCGATTCAGGCGGCGCTGAACAAGCAGAGCAACGGCAGGGGAAAAACGCCGGAGCAGATCGACGCGGCCATCCGCCAGCTCGTCTCATCGGCCATCACGACCGACGGCCAGGTGATCGACGTTTTTACGGCCGCGGGGCTGCCCAAGCCGGACATCTCGATCCTGTCGGAGCAGTTCCTCACGGAGGTGCGCGGGCTCAAGCACAAGAACGTCGCCGCCGAGTTGCTGGCGAAACTGCTGAAGGACGAAGTCAAGGTCCGCGCCCGGCGCAATCTCATCCAGAGCCAACTGTTCTCTGAGAAGCTCAAGAAGACGCTCAATGCCTACCACAACCGCGCGATCGCCACGCAGGAGGTCATCGAGGAGTTGATCAAACTCGCGAAGGAGATGAGGGCGGCCAACAAGCGCGGCGAGGACCTCGGGCTGTCCGACGACGAAGTCGCCTTCTATGACGCGCTCGCGACCAACGAGTCCGCGGTGAAGGCGATGGGCGATGATAAGCTCAAGGTGATCGCCGCCGAGCTCATCACCAAGGTTCGCCAGAGCGTGACCATCGACTGGACCCTGCGCGAGAGTGCTCGGGCGAAGATCAAAGTCATCGTGAAGCGCATCCTCAACCGGTTCGGTTATCCGCCCGACCTCCAGGACGAGGCGGTGAAGACCGTCTTGGCGCAGGCCGAGCTGCTCTGTGCGGATTGGGCGGCGTGATATATCAATATGGCTGAAGGTAAAGAACACGCATATATCTCGGAGGCATTCAATTCGATACTCGGCGAGTTCTCGAGGACTCGACTGTATACCTATTTGGAAACAGATCGGAGGGCCTTCGATTTCTCATGTACGTTGACCCGCGATCAGTCGCGCCCGCTTGTCGGCCAAACATTATGGAAGAATTCCAACGGAATTGATAAGGATATCCGCCATCTGATCATGGACGGCTCCTCCGATGTCCGAGTGTATCTCTGTCGGGACTTAATGAAGCACAGGGTGCAGCTCGATGAAGTTATAGGGAGTTTCCGCGATTCTCCGTTGCGCGACCGACTTTCTAGACTTCGCGTGTTTTGGATTCCAGAAGCTTTCGAGGCTGGAAATCTCGCGCACGAGTCTCTCTTGCGGGAAAAGCTTCGATCTGAGGTGTATGAGGACATCCTACTCAGCGTGGTGTTTGGTCGGATTTCAGCTGAGGACGTGAGGACATTTCTCCGGGCGCCGGGGTTCCTGGGGTGAACCTCTTCATACTATCGATTTTGTCAGAGGAAGGGTTCACTAACTATCCGGGTCTTGCTTCGCGAACGAAATTCAGCGTATCAAAGCTTCGAGAGACAATGCCCTATATTCTCGGGGCTGGGTTCGCCGATTCGAAAATGCTTGAGAGCATGCCAATATTGACCCGGCGAGGTAAACTGTTTCTACAAATCGCATCGCGCTTCCTCGCAGAGGATCCTGATGCGATCTCCCCTGAGCTCGGGTATATTCTCAAGAAGCTTCAGCCCGAACCACGGGCGTTCGATCGAACGAATTCCGCTGAGGACGAGGAAGATAACTTCGCCTCTTTTGTGATGCACTTGCACGCAGCGAAACAATTTGGGGTGCGGTACGAGGACCTGACGTTCGAATGGCTTGACCGCGATTGGCGTAGCCATGTGAAAGAGTCGCACTCAGAAAATTAAGTCCCTTCCGATACGGAGTGACCGTTTCCCGAATCCCTGCGTGACAGATTTCGCAAATGTCCATACCACCGCTCTTCTTCGTCACTATCGCTATTGTGGTGCTGCTGGCCATCGTCGCTGCCGCGCTGAAGGCCAAGCTCGAAGGAACCGCTGAGCCCTCTGGCGATCCAGGTATCTGCGCGCTACGAGACGCGATCCTCTCTCCCGCAGCAGGCGCATCGTGCAGAGGCGTGTTTTGGGGGCGTGAAGTTCACGCCAAACTAGTCCGGACCGTGCCGCCCCGAACTCGATTCCTTTCGTTCGCCTGCGGCCATGACAGGCGGGGTACTCGAGACTCAAAGCAGGGTACGCCGGTGCCGAGTAAACAGCGGTAGAAACGTTGCTGACGTTCTGGAGTACCACCGGGCGAACGCTCGCCGGGTTGGATAGAGCTTATAAGGCTGGTGGAGAGTCTACCGATCGTGTATTCATGCTGCTCCGTGGAGAGAGGGGGCGACGCACCATTACCGATAGTTTGGTGCGTGGCTCGGGCGCCGAAAGCTTAAATCGATGAGATCCTAAAGAAGGCCGGTTCTGCCTACATTTTGGTTTTATGCAGCAGTCTCACCTCGCCTCAAACAGACCGCCGTCGCGGGAACTCGCATGGCGCTCTATCAGCACGAACTTCGTCCATTCGTATTCTGATTACAGCGATCGGGCGTTGTTCGTGGTGCAACTTGCGTCACGTCCAGGGAGGCGAGACGCTTACGCCTCGTCGATGATCGCCACGTCGACGCCCAGCTGCAGCCGGCCGCCGGCCGGCATGGCGTCGCGGGCGTTGACGGCCAGGTTGAGCAGGGCCTGCTCCACCATGCCGGGATCGGCCCGCAGGGCGATGGGCTCGGGGACCAGGCGGGTGACCAGCTCAATGTCCTCCCCGAGAATACGCCGCAGGAGCCGGGCGAGGTTGTCCACCAGCTCGCCCAGGTTGACGGTCTTCTCCTCCTTCTCCTGGCGCCGGCTGAAGGCGAGCAATTGCCGGGTGAGACCGGTGGCGCGCTCGGAGGCGGCGGTGATCTGCTTGATCGCCTCGCGGGTGTCGTGATCGTGGGCGGGATTGTCGGCGAGCACGGCGGTCTCCAGCTGGATGATGGTGAGGAGATTGTTGAAGTCGTGGGCCACGCCGCCGGCCAGGCGGCCGATGGCATCCATCTTTTGCGACTGGCGTAGTTGGTCCTCCAGGCGAAGGCGCTCGGTGATGTCCTCTTTGACGGCGACGAAGTGGGTGACTCGGCCCCCGTCGTCCTTGACCGGGGCGATGACGGCCTGCTCGGAGAAGAACTCGCCGCTCTTTTTGCGGTTCTCGAAGATGTCCGTCGATATCGACGTCGTATTCGTGCCGCACCAATTGCCGAGAGAGACTGCTCTGGCGGAGATCTCCAAGGAATTGGCGCTGATCCAAGCCCGACTCCAGAGTCGTGGCATCAAAGCCGAGATTGCGAGCAGTAAGACTGGCGATGAAACCAAGATTCTCGCACGCCGCGACCGGATCGAGGTCAAGGTCGAGATCAACTACGTCTTTCGCGGCACTCTGCTTCCGGTCGAAACGCTGCCGCTTACGAAAGCCGCCAGCGAACTTTTCACGACGGCGCTCTCGGTCCCCACGCTCGCGGTGGCCGAGCTCTACGGTAGCAAGCTCGTTGCCGCATTGGACCGCCAGCACCCGCGGGACTTGTTCGACGTCCACGGCATGTTCGAACGTTTTGGTCTCCGTCCTGAGTTTGTGGAATGTTTTGTTGGCTACATTGCAGGCCATAACCGACCGGTGCATGAAGTGCTCGGTTCGCGGAACCTAGACCTGAAGATTCCGTTCGAAAACGAGTTCGCCGGCATGGAGCGTGAATCAGTTTCGCTCGGGACTCTTGAGGAAGCCCGCCTGCGTCTTCGCGGCGAACTCGCCGCCGCGCTCACCGATGATCACAAGCGCTTCCTGCTCGGCGTTGTCGCCGGCGATCCGCCCTGGGAGGCGATGCGGTGCCGTCATCTCGCCGAACTCCCCGCGATCCAATGGAAGATGCAAAATCTGGCGCGTCTCAAGAGGACCAACGCCGCCAAGTTTCGTGATCAGACTGAGGCATTGAAGCGCGTCTTCAATGCATTCGGTTCTGGCTGACGGGCGGAAGAGGCGAGACTGTGCGCCCGGCCTGCAAGAGCTTTCGCCAACCCTCGGCCGCAAGTTCCTTCAACGTGACGCCAAGCGATCCGCGAATTGCCGAGGCGGTGAGATCGAGCATCGCGACCGCCTCTGGCGCGACCGCCACCAGCAGACGCGGCCCTTCGGTCTCAACTCCGCAGTAGCGGTCGTTGGCTTTGTTTGGATCACCGGAGGGCCTGCTCAAGGTCCGATTGCAGATCCTCAATGTCTTCAATTCCCACGGACAAGCGCACGAGGGAGTCGCTGATCCCTGCCTCCTGTCGTTCAAGGGATGACATCCGGAGGTGGGAAGTGCGGCTCGGTATGCAGATAAGGCTTTCGATGCCACCGAGACTCAGGGCGGGCAGAATCAGGCGCAGTTGGCCAAGGAGGCCGTCCACCCGTGAGGGGTCCAACAATTCGAAGGAGATCATTCCTCCAAACCCGCGCATTTGCCGCGCCGCGATTGCGTGATCGGGATGCGCGGCAAGCCCGGGGTAGTTTACTCTCGCGACCGCTGGATGGGTCTGAAGAAAGCGGGCCAACCCAGCGGCGTTGTGGTTGTGTGCGGCCATGCGGAGCGCGAGCGTCTTGAGTCCGCGCTCCAGTTGATAGCAGGCATGGGAGTCCAACATGCCTCCGTGATTGAGCGCGCATGCGGCGACCCGGTGAATGATCGCGCCCGAGGCCACCACGATGCCGGCGTTCAGGTCGCTGTGTCCATTGAGATACTTCGTGGCGCTGTGGACCACCGCATCGATGCCGAGCGCGAGGGGGTTCTGGTTGATCGGCGTGGCGAAGGTGTTGTCGATGACGGTCAGGATACCTCGGGCGCGGCCGAGCGCGGCCACGGCGGCCAGATCCACACAGCGGAGCAGGGGATTGGATGGTGATTCTACATACACGAGGCGCGTGTTGGGACGGAGGGCCGCGGCAAACTCAGCGATGTTGCGGCCAAAAGACACACCGATGCCGAGCGGGACGAGTTCCTGGGCGATCAAGTGACGCGTGCCGCCGTAGAGATCGCCTTGGAATACCGCGTGGTCACCGGGCTTCAGGTACGCAAACAGCAGGGTGGAGATCGCGGCCATGCCCGAGGCGAAAGTCAGCGCGTCCTCACCGCCTTCCAATGCGGCGAGCTTGCGATTGATCACCTTCTGGTTGGGGACATTGAAATAGCGGGGGTAGATGTTCTCGTTGGTCGCGTTGGGAAAAGCGAAGGCGGTCGAGGTGAAGATCGGGCTGCAGGCCCCGCCGGTGCCCGGGTCGAGATGGGTGCCCGCATGGATGCACCGGGTAGCGAGGCCCGGCGTTGATTGCTCGAATTCCGAAGGCATCGGGATGGCGGCGGATTACTTGGTTCGCTCGAGAAGGGGATGGCTGGGCGACGGCGTCGTGAGCAGCTCCGCGATCGTGCCGGTGGCCAGGGTGCGTTCCACCGAGGCGATCGACTGGTCCAGTCTGCGGTGCAGCTCGCATAGGTTGCTCCCGTGGGATTTCAACTTCAGCGGGCAGGTCCGGATCCGCTCGATTGGATCGATCGCGTTGACCACCTCCAGCAGGGTGATTTCCGAGGCCGGCCGTTGCAGCACGAAGCCGCCGTTGACCCCGCGGCGGGAGGAGACGATTTCGGCGCGCCGGAGATTTTGCAGGATCTTGGACAGATAGTCCGGAGGGATCCGGGCCATGGTGGCGATTTGTTGCGTGGTTTTCGCCTCCCGCTGCACATCGGCGAGCAGGACAACCGCGCGGAGAGCGTATTCAACAGTTTGGGAGAAGATCATCGGAGCGATGGGCCGGGAAATCGGTAAACCGGACAATAATATCCGAATAAAAGTTGACGAGTGCAAATTCGCCGCCCTTAAACTGGACAAATCTATCTAGATAACAGCACTTCAACCACAAACACACCTCCTCCCATGCGCTATGTAAAACTCTGGCTCGCGTTCGCGGTCGTGACGCTCGGCTCTCTGGGCGTCCTCGGCTACTACGGGGTCCAGATCTGGCAACACCAACCTCCCATTCCCACTGCGGTGCAAACACCGGACGGGACGGTGGTACTCACTCGTGAGATGATTCAGAACGGCCAGAACGTCTGGCAATCGATCGGAGGGCAGGAGTTGGGGAGCGTCTGGGGGCATGGCGCGTATGTGGCGCCCGACTGGTCGGCGGACTACCTGCATCGGGAGTGTCTCTATCTGCTCGACCTTCGCGCCCGACGTGACTTCGGCGTCGATTATGGCAGCTTGCCCGCCGCCCAGCAGGCCTCGTTGCAGTCCGGTTTGCAGGCGGAGATCCGGACCAACACCTATGATGCCGCTCGCGACGTGATCACGATTTCCGCCGACCGGGCTGCCGCGGTGGCGGCGATGGCCCGCTATTATGCTGCGATCTTCGGCCATGCGACGGCGTTTCCGGAAGACCTGGCGCGCATTGCGGACAACCATTTGGATCCCGCGCAACTCAGGCACTCGTACGCGATCGCGACAGATACGATCAAGACCGAGCAACGTCAGGCCGAGCTCAGTGCGTTCTTCTTCTGGGCGGCCTGGGCCTGTGGCACGGAACGGCCCGCTGCCCCCGGCGATCCCGCGGGCGTGCCCAAGGTGACCTACACCAACAATTGGCCGAGCGAGCCGCTGATCGGCAACCACCTCACCGGTTCCATGGTGCTCTGGACCATCGTCAGCTTTGTGCTGTTGCTCGCGGGCATTGGCGGCTTCATCTGGTATCGGGCAGCTAAGTACGGCGAGGAGGCCCCCGAGGTTCCGACCCGCAATCCTTTCGCCGACCTGGTGATCACCCCGTCGATGCGCGCCACGTTCAAGTATTTCTGGGTGGTGACGGCGCTGATCCTGGTGCAGGTGCTCATGGGGGCGATCACCGCCCACTACGGGGTGGAGGGCGAGGGCTTCTACGGCATTTCCCTGGCCGAGTGGCTCCCGTATTCAGTGACTCGGACCTGGCACACTCAGCTCGGTATCTTCTGGATCGCCACCGCGTGGCTGGCCACCGGGCTCTTCATCGGACCGGCGGTTTCCGGAGGCGAGCCGCGGTTTCAGCGGGCGGGCGTCAACCTGCTCTTCGGCTGCCTGCTGGTCATCGTCGTGGGGACGCTATTCGGCACTTGGTATGGTACCCGGCAGAAACTGGGGCTGACCGAGAACTTCTGGTTCGGGCACCAAGGCTATGAATACGTGGATCTCGGCCGCTTCTGGCAGATCTTTCTCTTCATCGGATTGTTTTTGTGGCTCGGGTTGGTCGTGCGGTCGATCGCGCCGGCCTTCAAGGAGCCCGGGGCCAACCGGCATCTCCTCGCGCTCTTCCTCATCGCCTCCGGGGCCATCGGTCTATTCTACGGTGCCGGCCTGATGTGGGGCCAGCATACGAATCTCGCCATGGCGGAGTATTGGCGCTGGTGGGTCGTGCATCTCTGGGTGGAGGGGTTCTTCGAGGTGTTCGCCACCGTCGTCATCTCCTTCCTGTTCTGTCGTCTCGGGCTGCTGCGGATCGCGACCGCGAGCGCTGCGGTGATCTCCTCCTGCACCGTCTTCCTTTTCGGCGGCATCATCGGGACGATGCACCATCTGTATTTCACTGGTACGCCCACGGCGGTGCTGGCCCTGGGCGCGGTGTTTAGCGCGTTCGAAGTGGTCCCGCTAACCCTGGTCGGCTTCGAGGCGGCGGAGAATCTGAAGGTGGCGACGAGCCGGCCGTGGCTGAGGCATTTCCGCTGGCCGATCTACTTCTTTGTCGCCGTGGCCTTCTGGAACCTTCTCGGCGCGGGCGTGTTCGGATTCCTGATCAACCCGCCGGCGGCGCTCTACTATATGCAGGGTCTCAATACGACAGCGGTGCATGCGCACACCGCCCTGTTCGGGGTGTACGGCATGCTCGGAATCGGGCTTATGTTGTTCACGCTGCGGCTGGCCCAGCACGGCCAACAATGGAAGGAGGGCTCCCTGAAGTTCGCGTTCTGGGCGCTCAACCTCGGACTCATTCTCATGGTGGTGTTGTCGCTGCTCCCCATCGGGGTGAAGCAGACTCTCGCCAGCGTGGACCAGGGCATGTGGTACGCACGTTCCGCCGAGTTCATGGGCACGGCACAAATGCAGACGCTGCGTTGGATGCGCACCGTGGGTGATGTGGTGTTCGCCGCCGGCATCCTTGCCTTGGCGTATTTTATTTATGGACTGTGGGGTGGGTGGACGCGCCAGAAGATCAAGGACTGAGCGTTCATTTCGTCTTTCAGTTCGAGCCAGCCCCGCATCACGCGGAGCTGGCTTTTTCATGAAGGGGTGTTGGTGGGGCGCGGAGTAGTTCGGAAATGCCGTGGGGAATCCATTCTCGGCGGCGTGATTGCCCGCGTAGCGAGCAGTCGGGAGGGTTGTGCGCGCCTACGACCGGGCGAGTCGCGTGCGCAAGGTGGCCGAGATCAGGGTGAGCGCGACGACCAGGGCGAGCGCGGCGGTAAGGAGCAACGCCGGGATCGGCAGCCCGAGAGGGCGGCTGAGCAGCGCGAATGTCGCCGGCAGGACGAGCACGACCTCGGTGACGGCAACGGCCGCGAGGTAGAGGGTCACCCCTGCGGTCAAGAGCGGGCCCGGCCGTAGCCAGCCGCGTTCGATTGCCCAGAGTAGAAGCGCGGGCGTAGCCAGCCCTAGGGCGATCAGATGGAGGAATGCGACGACGAGGAAACGTTGGCCGGCGAGTTCGCTCAGGCCCGGCAGCGCCACGGCGAACTGTAGCAGAAGCTTGAGCAAGAACGCGGCGGCGACGACCCGCCAGAGCACGGCGGCGATGCCGCGACGGGCCGGCTGCTTGGCCGACGGTCGCGGCGCGAGCAGCCACGCGGCGCCAGCGAGCTGGGCGGCGCCGCCGGCGAGGGCGATGCCCTGCAACCAGGCGGAGGGCACCTGGGGCAGCGCGGAAAGCGCGAAGGAGAGCACGCAACCGGCAACGAGCAATGTGCCGGAAAAACGGTAACGGTGCGCTCCGTCCGAGGCCCCGTTCTTGGCCGCAAGCTGGACCCACAGCGCGATAAGGAAGAAGATGAACCAGCCGTTGGTCTGAAAGTGCAGGTAGAAATGGATCGCCAGCGGGTAGGCGGCGGTGTCGCGCAGTCCCAATGCCGCCAGTGGGCCGAGCGCGAGGGGGCCGGCGGCCGACAAGAGGAGAAACACGATGGCGGCGCGCAGGTGGAAACGGGCGGCCGGGATCGCGACCGTTTCCCGCCAGAGTCGAGCGGCGAAAACGGCCGATGCGCCAAGGTGGAGGGTGGAGAACGTGATGCTGACGATGCCGTAGCCCTGGGCCGGGAAGCTCGCGAGCATGCCCACGACGGCGAGTTGCATGAACCACCAGAGGGCGTCGTAGCTCCGGCTGCGCTCGGGCGCGACGAAGTGATGTTGGGCGGCCAGGAAGAACGCACCAAAGACCCACCCGAGAAACGCCACGTGGGAGTGCGCGTGTAGCACGTGGCCGGGAACGACGCCCGCTTGCGGGGCGAGGGTTACGAGGCGCAACAACGCGCCGACCGAGGCGCCGACCAGGAGGAAGACCCATGCCACGCCGAACCGGTACGCGAGCCGGGCCTCACGGTGCGGCGTCTGATCGGCTGGTACGGAGGTCATTGGCGCAACGAAGGCATCACCCCCGGCGTTGGCAACCGTCAGTGGCAGTGTCGCTGTGGAGAGTGGTCGTACACGCCGGACAACCAGACTGCCGCCTTCCGAGTCGTGGATTCGGCTGGAGGCAGGCCGGCTCACTTCCTTAGTTGTGACTGTAGTTCGGTTACATAGCCCCCGCCGATTTCAGGGGATTGGAGCGCAACGATCCGCCTCACGCCTCGGGCTCCGCCCATTTGGAGCGGATGCGGTGCTGGATTCGAACGTGGGCACGGTCGGTGACGAGGACGGCGTCCGGGAAAAGTTTCACTTGGCGGCGAATTTGTCCGGAGGCGGTTCAAACCCCCGGCCTTCTCCAGCCTCCTCGTAGGTCACCCCGTCGCGGATGTGGTAGATGCGCTTGAAGGTGGGGATGATCTTCTCGTCATGTGTCACGACGATGACAGCGGTCTCGAAGCGGCGGGCCATGTCATTGAGAATGCGGTAGGGAGCGCTAGTTGTCGCGGGGGGCCGGGGTGTTTGGCCACAAAATCAACGTGGGCCAAGAACATCGCCTCCAAGGCCGCCAAGGGGGTGGTGGCCGTTTGCGCCGCTTTGTCGACTAGAGCCAATAGGCGCTCAGCCACCCTCTATCGCGGCTGGTCACCGGGACGAAGTTCGACACTCCGTGACTGGGGTGTTCTGTCCAGGCGCCACACGAAACCATATTGCGCTTCGACGAGGCGTGCAGTCTAGATCGGTTCTCCCGCTTTGGCGATCCAAGCGGAAGGATGAGCCTGCATCCCTATGCGTTGGTAGTAACCGGTGGCTCCCGGTGCCGCGAGGAGGATGAGGCTCGCCGCGGGGTGGAGACGGCTTTGGGTGAGCCGCAGGAGTGCGCGGCCGATGCCGCGGCGTTGGTAGGATCGGTCGACCGCGAGATCCGAAAGGTAGCAGCAGTAGACAAAGTCCGTCACCGAGCGGGCGACTCCCACGAGACGCTCATGATCCCAAGCCGTGCACAGCAGGTCGGCGTGGCGCAGCATGCCGGCAATGCGTTCTGGGTCGTCGATGGGGCGGCGTTCGCCCAGAGTGGAGCGAACGAACAGGTCTCGGAGCTGTTCGGCGGTAATGGGGTGATTGGTGCTGTAGGTGATGGGCATTGTTGGGAGGGGAGGGTGGTCGCGCGTGAGAAACCCTGCAGGCCGGCTGGGCCGGCGGCGCGCCCGTGAGCTCGACAGAGCGGTGGTCGGTGCTCGACTCCTAAGTAGATGAGTGGCGGAGCGCATAGCGATGGCGAGCGGGCGTCGCCGGTGCAGAGGCGCCCGAGGCGGAAGCCGGCGGAGGTGGCGAGTCGGGGGGCGCACCACTTTGTGGATTCGCAGCGATAGGGGATCTGCCCGCCGCGGAACTGGCCGGTGGCGAGGCCGGTGCCCGACGCGGCCTAGCTCTCCCTAGAGCTGCGCGGGGGCGAACTGGTGGCGCGGCGTTTCCTCGTCGTTGCTGGCGGCGCAGAACCTTGACCGAGATCAAGGGGGCGACGGGTTCGGGCGTTCGCGCCGGCACAAAGGGGGGGGCGGCAATTGACTCTCGATGCGCGCAACCCAGCTTCTGCCGTGCGACTCGGGCAACACTCACTCTGCCCGGGAATGCATCAACACAACCACTACCCATGGCCACTACAACCGAATCCACTGTGGGCGAAATTGTTCGCGCGCAACCTGCCCGCGCCCGCGTTTTCGAACGTCTGGGCATCGACTATTGCTGCGGGGGCAAGAAGCCATTGCACGAGGCCTGCCTGGCAAAGGGGCTCGATCCCGAGACCGTTGTTGCGATGCTCGACGCCATGGACCTCGTCGTCGGCGACACCGGGGCGCCGGATCCGGCGCAGTTGAGCCTCTCCGCGCTGTGCGACCATATCGAGCAGGTGCATCATGCGTACCTGCGCGAGGAGTTGCCTCGGCTCGATTTCATGACGCAGAAGGTCGCCAGCCGCCATGGCGAGCATGAACCTCGGCTGTTTGAGCTCCGCCGCACGTTCGAGGAATTCTCCAGTGCGATGATCGCGCATACACGTGAGGAGGAACAGCAGATCTTCCCGGCCATCCGACTTCTCGATGCGAACCAGCCTGCGGAATGTCGATCGCTCAAGGAAGCGATCACAAAACTCGAGGCGGAACACGACCAGGCCGGCTCCGCTTTGGCGCGTTTCTCCGCACTCACCGACGGCTACAGTCCGCCCGAATGGGCCTGCAACACCTTCCGCGCTCTCTACGACAGCCTCGCCAGCATGGAGCGGGAGACCCACCAACATGTGCACAAGGAGAACAATGTGTTGTTCCCGCGTGCGCTGGCGGCCGCCGCGCGATGAGTGCTGAGAGGTCCAGTACACCGTTGGTCTATTCCTGCTCGGGCGCGTCGAGCGCCGCGCAGATGGCCAACCATCTGGCCCTCCAGTTGGACCGGACCGGGAGCGCGGAGATGTCGTGCATCGCCGGCGTGGGCGGCGATGTGTCCTCGCTGGTGCGGACGGCGAAGTCCGGCCGCCCGATCATCGCGCTCGACGGCTGCCCGTTGCACTGCGTGGCCCACATCCTCGGCCGGCACGGCCTGGCTCCGACGAGGCACTACGATCTGTCCTGCATGGGCGTGAAGAAGCGGGCGCATGAAGACTTCGACCGGGCCGAGGCGGTGCATCTGCTTGACGAGATCGAGGAGGACCTGCGGGCGCTCCGTACCGGGGATTCGCCGGGTACGGAGCCGCCCCGCGCCAACTCAACTCCCGTGTGCGGTCTGGCCGAGTCGGGCGAGATCTGATCCGGCCACGTTGCCGTCGGCCGCCACCGGCGCTGGTGACTTTCCTAGGCGCCGAGAACCAGAGCTGCCCGGTCCTCGTATTGGCGGACGGCCCGCGAGAGGTGCCCGCGGGGATTTCCGTGTGGCGCGCCGGGGACCGTTGTTTCATCGAAGGGGCGCGCGCAATCGGAGCCTATCTGGCCCGGGTACTTGGAATCCCAGAGCTGTATTGAGAGACTCGAATATCGTTTGTCGTCAGATCATTGCGACGCACGGACCGGACGGCCCCGGGCGGCTTTGCGTGTGACCGCGGCTTTGTTACACGACGATGGTCGGAGGGAGACGCATGTTGCGGGCGGCGTAGATCTCGGCGCAGCGGGCGCAGAGGCTCTCGGCGGGCGTCCAGGCGGGAAAGTCGCGGACGACGGCGTCGCGGAGCGCATCGATCCGGGCTGGCTCGGCCCAGCTGAAGGTGGGGAAGCGGCAGAGGGGGCATGGCATCCCGGGAAGCGCGGGGCCGCGTTCGTGGCGCGGGTCGGTTGCGAGCTTCCAGAGACGGGCGTGGCCGGGCTGTTCGCCGTACCAGAGCTCCTTGAAAAGCTCCTCGATCACCGGGGAGCCGAGGAAACCGAAGGAGTTCTCGAGTTCGCGGTTACGGAAGGGTAAGCGCTTGGCGAATTCGGGAAAGCGCCGGGAAAGGCGGCCGTCGACACAAAGATCCCAAAGCACGCGGTAGCGCATCCGGAAGAGCGGATCGGCCTCGAGCTGGCGGAGCACCGCCGGGTCGAGCGGGTACCCGAAGGCGGGATCCAGAATGTCGTGGAGGTGCTGACACTCGTGGCGGAGGATCGGCACGTGGGTGCGCTCGGGCAGGCGTTCCGGAAGAAGGGCGAAGACGGCTCGGGGCGGACCCTCGGCCCCGCGAAAGAGTTCGCCGACCTCGTCGCGAGCCGAGCGCGCGCGGCAGAAGGTGGCGCGGGCGATCGTCCCGGCGAGAAGCGGGAACTCGTCGAGGGCGGAGCGCAGCGCGCCTTCGAGGCCGGCTTGGTGGAACCAGTGGGCGAAGTAGGTGCCGAAGGCCTCGTTACGCGCGCCGGGGTCGGCGATTTGGTAGAGGGCCTCGCGTTCGGGGTCGTCCTCGCGGTAGCCGGTGGCGGCGGCGAGACACGGGTCCCGGCCCAGGCGAAAAAGAACGGCTTCGACGAGGTCTTGGTCGACGGCGACAATCATGGGAGGGGTCAGTCGGGGATGCCGCCGACGCCGGAGGCGAGGCCGCATTCGCCGTTGCAGAGGGCGGCTTCTGTTTCGTCCCACTCATGGATCCTCAGCTCGCTTGATCCAGGGGTGACGCCGGCTTGGGCGCAGTCGGCCGCGAGTACGGCGTCAAGCAGGTTGCCCCAATGCTGGAGCCACGTGGCGCAGGGTTGGCTTCGGAGCCGGGAGAGGAACGCCGGCACCCAGCGGCCGAAGTGTTCGCGCAGGAAAAGGACCCGGGCCTGCGCGCAGACGGCGATGGCGTCGGGCAATTGTTGTTCGAGTGCGTAGGCGGCGCGGGCGGCGAGGATGGAGGCGAACTCGCACTCGATCGCGAGGTGGTCGGCGCGTTCGTGCACGGCTTCGTCGATCTCAAGGCCGAACGCCCGGTAGAGGGCGACGAGGTCGGCGAGCCGGTGGGGGCGGAAGAGCGCATCGGCCTTGGTGTCGCCGTATTCGATCTCATGGGGCGGGCAGGCGCTGCGCACGGTGTAGCCGAAGGCGGCAAGGTGGTCGCGGGCGGCGGCGACGGGGTCGGTGCCGGCCAGGGCGCGGACGGCGGTTCCGCCAAGCGCGGGGAGCACGGTGGTGGCGGGCCAGGCGTCGGTGAGGGCCTGGCTTAGCTGGGCTGTGGCGGTGGGGCTGCCGAGCCAGTTCCAGCCCTCGGGCTCGGGCGCGGCGAAGGCCTCGGCGAGGAAACGGTAGGCGAAGGAGCGGGCGACGGCGGCCGCGACGGTGTCAGATCGAGTTGGCATGGCGGGAATGGCGGACATGGAGGGGTTCCTCGACGGTGCAGCGGACAATCTCGTGGCCGTCGCGGTCGTAGCCGATGACGGTGTCGTTGAAGATCTCCATCTTACGGCCGCGGATTTCGGTTTCGAAGACCTTGGGGCCCTCGATGATCTCGTAGCGGAAGCAGATCCGGCTGTCTTTGCCGAAGAGTTGGAGGACGGCGAGGGTCTCGCGGTCGGGTGCGAGGTAACGTTCGACGGCGGCATCGACGCCGGGGCCGAACATCTGTCGGAGATAGCGGGTGGGTACCCAGCGAGGGGGGATGTAGAAGCCGTTGGGCGAGGTGCCGAACTGGGGGTAGAGAGGCAGTGCGAGCTTGGCGATATGAACGAGGTAGTAGAGAGGGTTCCAGCGGTCCTCGGCCCAAGTACCGTCGGGGTTGAGGCGGACGAGGCCTTGGAGGCGGATCTGGCCGATGCAGCCGGCCATGCAGCGGGTCATCATCGGCTGTCCCTTCGATTGGGGGTCGCGGCCCTCGACACGAGGGAAACAGCCGATGCATTTCTCCGAGGTGCGGGAGACGCTGCGATAGTGGGTTTTCTTGTACGGACAGGCCTCCATGCACTTGCGGTAGCCGCGGCACTCCTCCTGGTCGATGAGCACGATACCGTCTTCGGGCCGCTTGTAGATGGCCTGGCGGGGGCAGGAGGCGAGGCAGGCCGGGTAGGTGCAGTGGTTGCAGATGCGGGCGAGGTAGAAGAACCACGCTTGGTGGCCGGGCAGTTCGGCGCCGCGGCGGAAGTACTCGCCCTTGCGGGTGGCCTCGGCGCCGGTGGGGTTGTCCTCGAAGAGGTTGGGGGTGTTCCACTCGGTGTCGGTGGGGAGGTAGCCGAGCGCGACGGGGTTGCCATCGGGGCCGGGGTGGCCTGCGGCGGCGGCCTCGAACACGGTGCGGCCATTGTAGTTTCCGTAGGGCGCCTGCGGGGTGGGGCTGGCGGGGTTCCAGGTGCCGAGGGCACCGGCTTGGTGGAGGAGTTCGAGCAGTCTAACGTCCCAGTGGCGGGGGTAGCCGCCGTAGGGTTTGGTCTCGACGTTGTTCCACCACATATGTTCCTGGCCCTGGGAGAAAGTCCAGGTGGACTTGCAGGCCATGGTGCAGGTCTGGCAGCCCAGGCAGCGGTTGATGTTGAAAACGAAGGCGAACTGACGATCGGGATACGCTGCCTCGAACGGGTAGGCCATGTCGCGGCCGAGCTGCCAGTTGTAGACGGTGCTCATGGGGAGGGGACGGGAGTGGCGTTCAGCCAGGGAGCGAGGGTGTCGGCGATGAGTTCGCGGATGCGCTCGTCGCCCTTGAGGCGCCAGACGCGGTGCGGGCCGAGGTATTGGGGATTTCGAAACAGACCGAGGATGTCGTCGGGGCCGAGGCCGAGCTGGAAGAATTCCTCGACGAAGGCGGCGGCCATGGGCTCGTCGAGGTCCTCGGTGGTGGGCAGGACGGCGCCGGTAAGTTCGAGCGGGTCCTCGGGGTCGATCTCGTGTGCGGGCATGGGAGGGAGGAGTTCAGGTGGAGAAGCCGCCGGAGAGGTAGCGCAACATGGTGTCGTTTTCGCCGGCCGGGGACATGCCCTCGGCGCCGGGCTGCCAGACGCCGCGGCCTCCGGGTCCGCCGTCCTCGGCCTTGACGATGCGCACGAGACACTCCTTCGGCACCGTGTTGACGGCGTGGTTGTCGGCTTCGCCGCCGAAGAGGAAGCTCATGAAGGCCTTCGATTTGTGGAAGAGGGTGTCGGTCTGGTGCATGGGCATGTGCCAGTTGCGGGTGATTGACTGCTGGGAACCGAAACGGAAGTTGGCCATGTAGCCGTCGTCGGAGAGGGCCATGCCGTCGGCGCGCTGCTGCTGGGCGGCGACGGTTTTGGGCGTGGCGATGAAGGTGCCGTGCTTCATCATGACGATGTGGTAGGGGTAGGCGGCGTTGAGGGTGACCCGGAGCATGCAGCGGCTGATGCGGTAGAAGGGATCGGCCGGCGTGGCGCCGTAGTAGGGGCGGTCGGCGGGGTTGGCGTCGACGTAGACGTAGTCGCCGTCGCGCAGTCCGAGATCGCGGGCGGCGGCGGGATTGAGGTGGATCTGGTGTTCGCCCACGCCGGCGAGGCGGCGGTCTAGACGGTAGGGGTCGCCGAAGTTCGAATCCCAGATCTGGTGCCAGTCGACATTGGACCAGGTGGAGTGGACGCGATGGCGGGATTTCGGGGTGAGACAGTAGAACTGGTAGCCTTCATCCCAGAGGAAGTTCTTGGATTGCTTCAGCTCGGCCCAGGGCAGCTTGACGTTGCGCACGGTGCGATCGTCCCAGTGGCGGGCGTCGAGCGGAATGCCGTAGTCGTTGGGGCGTACCCAAGGGTTGGAGGACAGGATGGCGTTGGGCAGGTAGGGGGTGGCCTCGGGGCCCTCGCGGTGGACGATGAAGTTCTCGCCGCAGTCGATGGCGGTGGGGTCGTCGCTGTAGGCGTGAAGGCGGCCGGTGTCGGTGTGGAACGGGTCGCTGTCGTGGATCTGTTCGTAGAAGGGGATACGCGGGTAGGTGCGAAAGAGCAGGAGGGCGGCGCCGGGCGGGCCGTATTTGCCCGCCATGATGTCGTCGAGGCGGTAGCCGGCGGTGGTGGTGGAGGAGTCGAGCAGGCGCTGGATATAGACGGAACGGCGCTTCTCGTTCTCGAACTTGAAGTAGTCGCGGAAGCGGGAGTCCTTGGTCTCGTCGCCGAGCGCGTTGGCGATACCGGCGAGGATGGCGAGGTCGTCGCGCGAGTCGTAGAGGGGGCGGATGCCGCCCTTCCAGATCTGGAGGAAGGGATTGGAGCAGCTGGCCGTGATTTCAAGGTCCTCGAACTCGACCCAGGAGTTGGCCGGGAGGGCGAAGTCGGCGAACTGGACCGAGGCGGTCATCTGGATGTCGATCGAGACAATGAGCTCGACCTTGGGGTTCACGTTCTTGATGACCCCGTAGCACCACTTGGCGTTGTTGATGAGGTTGACGTTGGTGAAGAAGATGGCGCGGGTGGGGGTCGGCATGTGAGACTTGCCGGTGAAGCACTTGCGCCCCTCCTTGGGCGTGTCGACGATGAGGGGGATGTCGCCGTGGTTCCAGTACGCCGGCTCCTCGTCCTTGAAGCGGACGTTGGCGTGGATGTCGTGCGGTTTGGCGTCGGGGTCGAGGTTGGGGTGGAAGGGATCCTCACCGACCCAGCCCTTGAAGCCGTAGCCGGTTTCCTTGGAACCCTGGAACAGTGCGGACTTGTAGTTGCCGGCCCAGCCGTGGCAGCCGGCACCGGGACGGCCGATGTTGCCGGTGAGCATGATGGGCAGGTAGGCGGCGCGGTTGGCCTCGGTGCCGTGAAACCAGTGGTTGATGCCCTCGCCCTGGTGGATGGAGACGGGTTTGGTCGTCGCGATGTCGTGGGCGAGGCGCTCAATCAGCTCGCGCGGGGCGGCGGTGACTTCGGCCACCGTGTCGAGGTCGTAGTCCTCAAGGTGCCGCCGATACATGCTCCAGAGCGTATGCACCTCGACGCTGGTGCCGTCGACCAGTTTGACCGTCCAGACGCCGTCGAGCGCGGGTTCGATGCCGGCGGCGGTCATGCGTTCGCCCACGAGGTCGCGATGGAGCGCGACGGGGCCGCCGGTCTTCTCGTCCCAGACGACGAAGTCGCCGAGCTTGGCGTACTGCTCGTCGGTGAGTCCCTGCACGCGGAAACTGGGACCGTCCTTGGGGAGGCGGCCGCGGTAGTCGGGGAAGATCTCGTGGGCGCGAAGGCGACGGAGGTTGTCGCTCCGGATGAGCAGGGGAAGGTCGGTGAAGCTTTTGACGAAGGGGGCGTCGTACCAGTTGCGGTCGATGAGGAGGCGTGCGACTCCGAGCCACAGGGCGGCATCAGTGGCGGGGCGGACGGGGATCCAGTAGTCGGCCTTGGTGGAGGGAGCGCCGTATTCGGGGGCAATGACGACGATCTTTGCGCCGCGCTCCATGCATTCGATGAACCAGTGGGCCTCGGTCATCTTGTTTTCGACGAGGTTCTTGCCGTTCATCACGATCAGCTTGGAGGAGCGCAGATCGTTGAAGTCGGTCTCACTGTTCTGGAGACCGTGAACCCAGGGGTGTCCCGGGGCCTGGTCGCCGTGCCAGGTGTAATTCGACCAGATGCGGCCGGCGCGGGCCTCCTGCTCGGACACCCCGCGCACGTGCTGGTCGAGGAGCGCGAGGGAGTTGCAGAGGCGGTACATGCCGTATTTGCCCATGACGCCGAGCAGGCCCATGCCACCACGCATCTTGATGGTGCGCGTGCCGGCGCCGCCCATGTCCTGGATCATTTCCTCGGGGTAGCCTTCGCTGCGGAGGCGCGCGGCGCCCTCCTCGCCGCTGTAGCGGCGCGCGATCGAGTGGAGGCTGCGGGCAATGAGGCGGTTGGCATCATCCCAGGAGATCTTTTCGAACGAGTCGGAACCGCGGTCATCGAAGCGGTAGAGGCGCCGCAGTTCGGGGGTGAGATCGGGGAATCCGGCCTCTGCCCAGCGGCGCCAGCCGGCGCGCACGATGGGGTGCTTGAGGCGGAAGGCACCGTAGACGATGCGGTGGAAGGTGTAGCCCTTGGCGCACTGGCGGATGCCCCAACTGCTGGTGGCTTTGTTGCCGTAGAGATCGGCGTAGGTGCCGACATCGTACTGGTCGCCCATGCGCACGATCACGCCGTTGCGGGTGTGGGCGAGCACCCGGCAGTTGTGGGTGTCGTTGGGGGCGCAGACCCAGGAAAACGTGCCGTCGTACTTGTACTGGTCTCGGTAGGATTCCTCCCAGCCGCGGTCCGGGTAGTGGGCGAGCGGGTTGGCGATGGCGCGGGCGGGCGCGAGGTGCCGCGGCCGGAGGTAGTGCGCGGCGAGCGCAGAGGCGGCGGCGACGCCCGAGAGATAGAGGAAATTGCGGCGACTAAGGATTCCGCGTTCGGTCGATTCGGGGACGGGGGAATGGGCGGGAGCTGTCATGGTTGCGTGTCCGATACGAGACGAAGGGTCAGCCAGGTGGAGAAGCTCTTGCGGCCGTTGCGGTCGCCGGTGCGGCCGTCCCAGATGGCGAGGGCCACCGGGACTTCGTGGCCGGGGAGAAGGGAGACATCGAGCGGGGAGGCCGGTGCGAGAGCGCGGGTGAGCTGGACGCGCCAGCGGCCGTCGCGCCACTGGCCCTCGGCGCGCACGTCCTGCTGCGCGGCGGGCTGGGCGGAGAGGGTGCCGAAGCCGGACGCGTTGAGGTCTTCGGCGGCACCGGCGGCGACGGTGCCGGTCGGGTTGCCGGCTTCCTGGGCGGTGATGCGGAGTCGTGGGCCGGTTTCGCCGAGGGTGAAGAGCTGCGGGTAGGCGTCGCTCGTTTGCAGGGCGCGTGATGCGCGCCAACGCCAGAGGTTTACCGGATGTCTCGAATCGCCCATGGCGATCGAGCCCACCTCGTTGGTGAGCGCAAACTGGAGCGCGGCGGCGTCCTCGAAGTCTTGCACGCGGACCGGTGCGCGATGCGGGAGGGGATTGTCCCACTCGAGGAGCACCGAGATGGATTGGGTGTCGTGGACGGCCCGCACGGAGACCCGGCGGCTTGTGCCCGGCAGTCGCCAGACCGGAGAGACCTCCACCGACGAGGCGGGGAGGCGGTCCCACGCCGCGTCGGAGGGCGATGCGGGCACGGTGGCGCGTGGGACTGTGATGCTCGCTAGGGCCGGGCTGGCGGGGACGGGGGGGGGCGCAGTGGCCGGAGAGCGCAGGGAGCGGATGTATTCGACGAGTGCCCACCGTTCGGTCGGCGGCATGGCGGCGTCGGGATAGCCGAGCATCGGCGTACCGGCGATGCCGAGGGCGATGCGTTTGTAGATGTCCTCGGTGCGTTCGCCGCCGATGAACCGGTCGTCGTGTAGGTCGCGAGGGCGGAGGGGAAAGCCCTTGGTGTCGCGCATGGTCGCGGCTTGGGGGCCGTCGCCGCGGCCCTCCTCGCCGTGGCAGGCGTTGCAGCCGTGCTTCAGAAACGCGTCCCGGCCGGTCGCGACGGCGGTTTCCGCGGCGGGCGGGGGAGGTGGCAACGCGAGCGGCACCAACGGTTGGGCTTCCTCGAACCAGCGGACCTCCCGTCCGTCTTCGACCGTTGAGGACAGATGTTTCACGTACGCGACCAGATCGCGGCGCTGTTGCTCGCTCAAGAAGCCGAAAGCCGGCATCGAGGAGCCGGGCATGCCCGTGGAGACGACCTGGTAGAGGTCGGCGTCGGTTGGCATCGTGGCGGTCGAGCGTACCTTGAATTGGCCTGAGCGAAAATCGCGCGGGCGTGGGTTGAGGTGCACGGCGGCGGGTCCGGCGCCGTCACCAACGCGGCCGTGGCAGGTGGCGCAATGGTTCTCGAACAGAGCCCGACCCCGCAGCACTGGATCGTCTTTGATGCCGAGCAGGCGGCGGACCGGGCAGGCGGGGCCGCTCGCCGGGAGGTCGACCCGTTCGCGCAACGCAATGTCGGTGGAGCCTTGGGGCGCTCGGGAAGGATTGCAGCCGGCCAAGGTTCCGGCCGCTACGAGGAGCAAGGCGCCGAGTGGAACGACGGAGGGACGCGGGAAGGTCATGCCGTGTTTTTGTTCAGATTCTCGACTGGGAGGCAGCCCGGTCGGCTGTGGCGCCACACCAACATAGCCGCGCGGATACCCACGACGCCGGCGCAGCCCAGAGCGCCCGCCGCCGCGAGCCAGACACCCAGCGAGGCGCCTTCGCGGTTGCCGGATAGTTGAAGAACGGATGCGATGGCTAGTCCTGCGATATAGGCGCCCCATGCTGCCTTTTCGGCGAGCCGCGACCCGACGGCGGCGCGCGCGTCCGTCCGCTCGGTTCGTGCGAGTCCGAAGCGAGCCAGCGCTAGAAAGGCGAGCCCGAAGACGCCGAAGACGGTCAGGAAACCGTAGAGGCTGGTGATCCTGCCGGTGAACGGGTGGGAGTCGGGGAGTAGAGCGGTGCCGCAGCCGAGCAGCGCCGTGGGCAGGAGGAGCGCGAGGGCGACGGCGAGCGGACGCGTCCCCGGTTGGCTACCCAGGTCCAACCGGCGGTACTCGATCCAGACTTCGCCGAGAAACAGCAGGATGCCGACTAGAACCAGCGTGCCGCCGATGGGCACGAGGGGGAAGCCGAAGAGCAGGCCGAAGCAGGCGATGAAGATGCCGCCGTTGAGAAACAGATCGGTCCAGATTCTGGTTTCGCCCGCCGGGGGCTCTCCGGTTCCGGCGAAGAGGCCGCGGCAAAGTCCGACCAGCAGCAGCAGGAAGAAGCCGCCGAAGCCCATGTGCGCACCGGCGTGGATTGTCGCCACGGCGTCGGTACCGAGGAACGACCAGTAGCGGTTGGCCGTCACGAGGAGTCCGGTGAGCACCGCTACGAGCAGCCAGCTCAGCGCCATCGTGAAGGTTTCCTGCACGAGGAATCGGCGTTGGCTGCGGTCCATTTGGCGCAGCAGTCCCCAGCCTCCGATCAGCAGCGCCGCGAGCAGGAGCGCCCCGCCATGGGCCACGGTTCGCAGATCCCAGAGACGGAAGGCGGGTACGATGATGAGCACTCCCACTAGGAAGAGGAGGAAATGGAGGCGGGCGGAACACACACCGCCCACGCGGGGGCTACGGGCGAAGACCGAGAGTGTGAGATAGAGGAGCCCGAATCCGAGGCCGAGCAGCCAGCCCAGCACGGCAGCGTGTTGTAGGGCGACTACGGCTGGGGGGCGCGGGGTTAGGAGGGCGAAGCCGGGCGAGAAGAGGAGCGACGTGGCGGTGGCACCACAGAATAGGCAGCCGAGCGAAAGGAAGGCGGCGCCGATCCAAATATCGGCGTCCGGGGTACGGGGCGCAGAAGAGTTCACGGGTTCTCGTTTAACCCCGCTCGATACACTAAAACAAGAAGGTTTATTCCGGAATAAGGGCTCCTTATCGGGGTAGGGCTCTGCTTCCGTGGCAGCTTCTCGCCGCGCACGAGGTCCGCCGTCTGGGAGGGGAAAACGGTCCGGTGTGGCGGATCCGCACGATGCATATCCCGGAGCCGGTCGACCACAAGGTGTCGCGCCACTGGCCCCCGTCCGACCCGGTAGTCGACCTCGACGTAGCCGAGCGAGCCGTAGCAGAGACCGCGTTTCGCGTCGTCGAGCTCGCAGCCGACGGTGGCGGCAGTCGAGTCGGTCGAGGCGCGGACCTCGACTCCGACGATGTTGGCGTATTCGAACAAAGTGCGGAAGTGGCGGGCGATCTCGGCTGGAGAAACGAGCACCGGGGATAGTTCATGAAAAGGCTACACTGGCATTGCGGGAAGACTGTGCACAAGGCGATCCAACGCAACTGGTGCCAAGATTCTGGTTGCAGCCGGCTATTTGCCGATGGTCGTGTGGTCTTGTTGTTGTGGGGGCCGAGGCTCTGGTTGGGCGTGAACCGAAGGGCAGATGGCTTTCCCTCGGGCCGAAACAGGAAGCGGTGCGCTCATCTATGCTGGAATGGGTAATTGCAAGCGTCCGGCACTTCTTGTTCTTCGCGCCGTCGCGCCCATCGGGCGGCCTGCGGCGCCGGAGATGATGGATGCCTGTGTGCTTCCGCCTGGGATGGCCGAAGCGTGAGCGCCGGCCTCCGGCGGGCGGGATCGGATGCCCGTCTCCAGCGAAAGCCTGCCGACGTGAGGTGCATGTTGGGCTTTGCCTTCGGGTGCTCAGCCGCCGATGGCCGTCATAGGACGGCAAGGACTGTATTGGCCGTTAAACGAGTGCTCCTTGGGCTTGGCCCGGAGGGCGGCCTTGAGGACGTCGCGCACGGCGTCGTCGGTCGGGGCATGGCGGAGGGTAGCGCGCAGGTCGAGCTCGCCGTGGTCGCCCAGACAGGGGCGGATCTTCCCGTCGGCGGTGAGGCGCATCTTGTTGCACGTTTCGCAGAAATGCTCGGTCGTCATCGCTCCGATGAAGCCGACGAGCGCGCCGGTGCGGCGGAGGCGAAAGTACTTCGCTGGGCCCCAGCCGAGGTGGTGGCCGGCCTCGGCGACGAGCTCATCGTGGGTCGCAAACACGCGCTTGGCGTCGGCAATCGAGAAGAAATTCGCCTCGGTGAGCACCTCGGAGCTGGAGAGCGGCATGAGCTCGATCACGCGCAGCGGCAGGTCGTGCTCGGCGGCGAAGCGGGCCAAGGGCCACAGCTCGCCCTCGTTCACGCCGCGCATGAGCACGCAGTTGAGTTTTACGCGTTCGTAGCCGGCTGCAACGGAGGCACGGATACCGGCGAGGGCCTGGGCGACGTCGCCCCCCGTGATGCGGCGGTAGAGTGCGGCGTCTAGGGCATCGAGGCTGACGTTGGCGGTACGCACGCCGGCCTCGAAAAGCGGCGCGGCGAGTGCGGCGAGGCGGGTGCCGTTCGTCGAGAGGCCGATGCGTTCGACGCCGGGAATGGTCGTCAACGCGAGCGCGAGCTCGACGATGTCGCGGCGCACGAGCGGTTCGCCGCCGGTGAGGCGGAACTTGCGGAAGCCGAGCCCGGCGGCGACGCGCACGACGCGCACGATCTGCTCGGAGGTGAGGTGATCCGGTGTGTTCTTCCAGCCCTTGTAGCCTTCGGGCATGCAGTAGAGGCAGCGCTCGTTGCAGCGGTCGGTGACTGAGATTCGCAGGTAGTCGACAGTGCGTCCGAATGAGTCCATGGCGTCAGCGGGCGGGCGAAGTTGGGGTGTCGCCTTGGGGGTGGGCGAGGCTTTCGGGCAGGGCGGGGATGGGGGAGGTCCAGACGCAAGGGCCGAAGCCACGACGGAAATGGAAAGCGGTGGTCATCTCTTCGCCTTCTCGATGGTGTGCACGCCGTCGGTGCGCATGGTCTAGTCGACGGACTCGCCCATGTCGGGATGCGTGAATGTGGTGTTGCTGGCGCCGCAGGGCGCTTGACCTTTTACCCCGGTTTTGGTGCCGGCATCGGCCCTGCTGGCGTGACCGGCGGTGTGATGCGCGAGAAGATTGCTGGCTTTGTGCGGGAGGCGTTCATGCGGGAGAAGCGGTGGAAACAAACAGTACGGCGACTCCGCGGGCAAGGAGGTCGGTGCCGTCGGTTAAGCCAATTAGCGCGTTGGCGCGGCCGCGCGAACTGAGATCACACGAACTTATCCGGGGAGGTGGGGACGAATACGCGGATGCCGATGTAGTGCGCCGTCGGATCACGGCGCGGGCCGAAGGTCTCTGCGGCGCCGCAGCGAGCAACGATAAGCGGCTGGCCCGGCCGGGTGGTGATCCCGCTGACGGGGATTTCGTATCCGAGCTTGGTGGGGAGGTGGCGGGTGAAGTTGGGTTCGCCCGTGCTTGCGTCGTCGGAGACGAGGAGGAGGTTGGCGTCTGGTGCGCCGGACTTCTCAAGGGCGTCGAGAAGGGTGTGTGGAGTTCGAGTCGCGGATCTCGTCGGTGGCGGGCGTTTTGCCGGACAGGATGATCTTGTTGTGGGTGCCGAGGCTAATGATACGCCCTCGGCAGTGGACGGAGAAGGCATGCGGAAGGCAGTGTTCTGGCTGCGGCTACGGTATCGCAGTCTCAGCCTGTTCCACCTTGATTCACCTCAAGGAAATTGCGGAAAACCGCCACCGCGGGCTTGATGCGATGAGCAATGCGCCCAATGCATTGGGCTGCCTTCAAGCCATGTCGTCCGCGAACCACAACCAGCCCAAGACGTACCTGGTACGCTATTTCGCTGTGCTGCGGGAGCGGGTCGGTTGTGCCCGGGAATCGGTCACCAGCGCCGCGCGCACACCGGGCGAGCTTTTTGTGGAACTGGCCGCCCGGCATGGGTTGCAGTGGCGGCCGGAGTTGCTGCGGGCGGTGGTCAACGAGCGATATGTCGAGATGGACACGCCGCTGCGCGATGGCGACCGGGTGGTCTTTGTGCCCCCGGTGGCGGGCGGATGAACGATGACCGCCTTCGAACTCAGCGCCGCGCCGATCGATTCCGCCTCATTGCGTGCGCGGCTGGCCCGGCCGGGAGCGGGGGCGTTGACCGTATTTGAGGGCTGGGTCCGCAACGAGCACCGCGGCCGCGCGGTGCGGCGGCTGGAGTACGAGGTGTTTCCCGAGATGGCGCAGACCGAGGGCCAGGCGATCGTCGAGGAGGCCGCAGTGCGGTTTCCCGGGTGCGCGGTCCTGTGTGTGCATCGCAGCGGCGTCGCCGAGGTCGGCGAGTTGGCGGTGTGGATCGGCGCGGCGGCCGGGCACAGGGCGGCGGCCTTCGCGGCGTGTCGCTCGGTGATCGAAGAGCTGAAGCGCCGGTTGCCGGTGTGGAAGAAGGAGCATTTCGTGGAGGGCGGATCGGAGTGGGTCGACTGCACGCAGGAGCACAACCCGGCGGTTCGGCGCGACGAATACCACGCACGGCAGACGCGGCTCCCGGAGTTTGGCCCGGAGGCGCAGGTACGGCTTGCTGCGGCCAACGTGCTGGTGGTCGGCGCGGGCGGTCTGGGGTGCGCGGCGGCCGATGCGCTGGTGGCGGCCGGGGTGGGGCGGCTCACCGTGATTGATCCGGGTTTGGTCGAGGTCTCGAATCTGCCCCGGCAATCCCTCTACTCCGCAGAGGATGTCGGCCTGGCCAAGGCGGCGACGGCCGAAGCGCGGTTGCGAGCGCGTAATCCTTTCGTGGCGATCGAGGGCGTGGTCGGCGCGTTGCAGGAAAGTAATGCCCGGGCCCGCATCGCGGGGCGCACGCTTGTGTTGGACTGCACGGACCAGTTCGCCGTTCGGTTTCTTCTTCATGATGTCGGCCGCGAGCTCGGCGTGCCGCTGGTGCAGGCGGCGGTGATCGGATGGGAGGGGACGGTGAATACGTTCGGCCTCGCTCCGGAGGGCGGCTGCCTGCACTGCCTCTGGCCCGGCCGCTCGGTTGGCGAACTGGCGGCGGTGGGCGACTGCCAGGGTGGTGCAGTGTTTGGCCCGGCGGTGAACGCGCTCGGGTTGGTGCAGGCGACGGAGGCAATCCGGTTGATCGCCGGGTTGTCGGTTGCTTCGGCCACGCAGACTCTGTTCGTCAGTTGGCTCGACTACACGACGCTTGCGGTCTCGCGTTCGGCGCAGCCGGGGTGTCCCGTGTGCGGCGGAGGGGCGTGCGTTCCGGACGGAGGAGTGTTGCGGCCGGCGGACAGGGCTGGGCTTTTTCTCGCGACCGCTGAGCTCGAAGGTTGCGGTGGCGAGTGGCAGGTTCTGAATCTCGAGGGCGCTCCGCTGAGCGCCGAGTTTGCCCGCCATGCGGTGGTGGACGCGGCCGGAATGCCGTGGGCCGAGCTCCGGGCTGTGGCATCCCGGCGGCCGACGCTGGTGGTGTGCGCGCATGGTGTGCGCAGTGCTGCGGTGGCCCGGGAACTGCGGGCGGAGGGCCTCGCTGCGGTCTGGGCGCTGGCCCCGGAGAATTTCCCATGAACAATAAGATCGAAAACGGAGTGGGGCTCGGGGTTCGAATTGAGCGGTTGATGCTCTCGCCCGGACACAACTATTTTGGCCACAAGGGCGGCCCGGCGGGCGTCGAACCGATCAACGAGGTCGACGCGGTCTCGTGCGTGGCCGGGCGCGGGCTGCGTGGAGATCGATTCTTTGACTACAAGGAGGACTACAAGGGGCAGATCACCTTCTTCGCGCTGGAGACCTTTGAGGCGCTGGTGGCCACGCTTGGCGCGGCGGAGCGGGAACCGGTCGTGCTGCGGCGCAACGTGTTTACGAGCGGCGTCGATGTGCTGGCGCTGGTCGGCCGCGAGTTTGAACTGCAGGGCGTGCGGTTCAGCGGAGCGGAGGAGTGCCGCCCGTGCGAGTGGATGGACCAGGCGGTGGCTCCGGGCGCCTTCGAATGGCTCAAAGGCCGCGGCGGGCTGCGCGCGCGGATCCTCAGCGACGGGGTATTGAAACGAGGGGAGGGAGTCCTTCATGTCGGCTGACGCAGGTTTCGATGTGGCGATCCTGGCTGGCGGACGTTCGACACGGATGGGGTGCGACAAGACGCTGCTGGTATTCGAGGGACGGACGTTGTTGGCGCGGCAAGTTGAGCTCGCGTGGTCGTTGGGGCCGCAGACTGTTTTTGTCGTGGGCCGCACGCCGGCGGAGCTTGGCGAGTTGAACGCCCACGGGTTGCCCGATGCGCCACCGGGGCAGGGGCCGCTGGGCGGTTTGGCGACGGTGCTCGCGGCGACGCGAAGCGCGCAGGTTCTGTTGCTCGCCGTCGACATGCCGATGCTGACCCGGGAGTTCCTCCTGCGCCTTCTGCGGGAGTGCCGCGCGGGACTTGGCGTGGTGCCGCGGACCGCGCGTGGTTGGGAGCCGACTGCGGCGGTTTACCCCAAGGAGTTGGCGCTGGACGCGAGCCGAGCCGTGAGCGAGGGGCGCCGGGCGCTCCACGCTTTCGTGGAGCAGCAGGTGGGCCGGGGCCGCTTGCGCGCGTGGGCTATCTCGACGAACGAGGAGGGCCTTTTCGTGAATTGGAATACGCCGATTGATCTTCCGCGAGGGACAACTGGCCACGTGCACGGCGATCGCGCCCCTCTTTGAAGGTGTGGGAACGCAGTGTGTCCCTCGCGAGGAGAGGTGCGATGCTCGCGCGGTCGTACAAGTGATGTTTCTTCGATCACTCACTCACGTTCGCGAGGCTCCAACGACCCGGCGGTGGCGTTTTTGGCGGGGAGTTGTACTTTGAACCGGCGTCGCTTTTCGACTTAGTGGGCCGAGGTCGTGCGGATGTCTCGATAGCCGAGATGTTGGCGGGCGGCCTCGATCCCGAACGAGGTAGCCACGAGCGATCTGCCTCCTGTTGGAGGACGCCATGACTCTTGAGCCATGCGTGCAGCTCGCGCCCAGTGCAGTCGGCCCGGTGGTAGTCGTAGGTTGCGGCCGGATTGGCATCGCCGCCCTCCAACACGAACTCCGATTGGCTGCCTTCTTTGAAACCGCGCAGGATGTCGAGGACCGCGGGTGCGAGGTCGACGACGCGCTGGCTCTCCTCCGTCTTCGGCTCGAAATACTGTGTGCGGCGAATGTGGATTTGGCCGGCGGCGAAATCGATCTGTGCCCAGGTCAGTGTGTCGGCTTCTTTGCGACGGAGTCCGTCCCAGAGGCAAAGAACCAACGCGAGGTACTGTTGGGCGTGCTGTTGTCGAAGTTCGCTTTCGGCGCAGAGGAGTAGCCACTCGGGGTTGACGGCGGATTGGTACCGCTGTGGGCTGGGGTCCTTCAGCTTTACGCCGGCAAACGGATCGGGCGGTAGTGAGAATTTCAGCATGGCGACGCCATCAGCGGAGAAGAGGGCACGCGAGCCTCGCAGGACGGTGGCGGCGGAGCGTTCCGCTGATTTCCGCTCAACGGGATCCGTGCCGGCCTTCGCGACGTAGGCATTGCGCCGACCGCTGATCGATTCCGGGGTGAGCACAACCAGCGACTGGGCGTCCACCATGGCGAGCCGTTCCTTGTTTCCGCCGTTCACGTAAGCCGTCCAAATCAGTTCGATCTTGCGCGCCGCGTTCACGCCGAGGCAAAGCGCAGCTAGGTTGCCCGCGGCGCTGAGACTCGGCGTGGAACCTTGAACTGTAGTCCGGTGGCGCGACAAGATGCCGTGTTTGCGTCCGTTGCCGACGCTTGGTTCACGGTGGGTCTATACCCCGTAGCCATGCAGGCCGCCCCGGCGTATGGTATTGTTAATGACTCAACATGAGGCCAAGGGCCCTTCTAGTCCCCGAGAGCTCCCCGGTGCGCAGGTCCTGCCAATCCTCGAACTCGTCAATTACCAGGACGGTGCGGTTGTCAGCCGCGAGGTTGTCAAACGGCCCACCGGCACCGTGACGATCTTCGCCTTCGACGAAGGTCAGGGTCTGAGCGAGCACATGGCCCCGTTCGACGCGCTGGTTCAAGTGCTCGAAGGCGAGGCTGAAGTCAGAATCGCTGGCAACCCGCACCGCTTGCATAGCGGCGATATGATTCTTATTTCCGCCCGCCAATTACACGCGCTCAAGGCGATCAAGCGGTTCAAAATGATTCTCACGATGATTCGCTCAAAAACTGAACCCCCCGATCACAAATAACCGCATCATGTATAACAAGAACCTAAAAGTGACTTTCGCTGCCCTAGCTCTGCTTGCGGCCGTATTCGGTACCTCTCAAACCGCCCAAGCCCATTGCGACAGCCTGGATGGGCCGGTCGTCCACGCCGCGAGAGCGGCGCTGAGCGAAAACAACGTCAACCTCGTCCTCATCTGGGTGCAGCCGGACGACGACGACGCGATCACGCACGCGTTCGAGCGGACGCTCGCCGTGCGCAAGCTCAATCCGGAAGCACGCGAACTGGCCGACATGTACTTTTTCGAGACGCTGGTGCGCATTCATCGCGCCGGTGAAGGTGCTCCTTAC
The DNA here is from genome assembly GCA_016711225.1 of Opitutaceae bacterium. GTDB lineage: Bacteria > Verrucomicrobiota > Verrucomicrobiia > Opitutales > Opitutaceae > CAJCBL01. The sequence goes on along the minus strand of JADJTK010000018.1, from coordinate 19,671 downwards.
ACCGGCCTCAAACCCGCGGGCACCGATTTTGGTCCGTCCATCCCCGCGACTGACAAGGCGCTGGCCACCGCAGATGTCGAGCCGGTGTTGAAACTGCTTTCCGCCAAAACCGAGCGCGGAGTTCGTGATCTATTCAAGAATACGCTGGCCAAGAAGAAATTCGACAAGAACAACGTGCAAGCGGGGCGCGGGTTTGTGAAGGCCTACGTGGAGTATACCCACTACGTAAAGAGTATCCATGATTCGGCTGCGAGCGAGGCCGCGGGGCACTTTCCCGAAACCGCTGCCAGTCCTCCGGCCGCGCATCCACACAAGTAGTGGGGCCGTACCGAACCAACTCCGCGCGACAATAGAGGCCGACACACTCTCTCGCGAACTGCTATCATTGGCTCCTCTTCGGCGGTTGCCCACGGCGCGGAGGGACGGAGGCGGAGTAGCGGCGCTGGCCGCGAACGGAGGGGGGGGAGGAGTCGGCGCCGGTGGACGGCGCGATTGGCCCGCGTGGCGAGTAGTCGGGAGTGTTGCGCGCCTACATCCGGGGGGGGCGCGTGCGCAAGGTGGCCTAGATCAGAGTGAGCGCGCCGAACAGGCCTGGGACGACGCCCGCTGCGGGGCGAGGGCCACGAGGCGCAACAACGCGCCGACCGAGGCGCCGACCAGGAGGAAGACCCATGCCACGCCGAACCGGTACGCGAGCTGGGCCTCGCGGTGCGGCGACTGATCGGGTGGACCGGCGGGCATGGCGCAACGGAGGCATCACCCCCGACGTTGGCCAACCGGCGGTGGCATTGTCGCGACGGAGAGTGGTCGTGCACGCAGGACGACTAGACTGCCGCCCTCCGAGTCGTGGGTTCGGCTGGAGGCTGTCCGGCTCACTGCTTCTGCTGTGCTTGGGCTACGGCGACAAAGCGCCCGCCAATCTCAGGGGATCGGAGCGCAACGATCCGCCTCACGCCTCGGGCTCCGCCCGCTTGGAGCGGATGCGGTGCTGGATTCGAACGTGGCACGGTCGGTGACGAGGACGACGTCCGAGAAAAGTTTCACTTGGCGGCGAATCTGTCCGGAGCCGGTTCAAACCCCCGGCCTTCTCCGGCCTCCTCGTAGGTCACCCCGTCGCGGATGTGGTAGATGCGCTTGAAGGTGGGGATGATCTTCTCGTCATGCGTCACCACGATGACAGCGGTCTCGAAGCGGCGGGCCATGTCATTGAGGATGCGGATCACTGCCAGTGCCCGCTCGCTGTCGAGCGGGGCGGTCGGCTCATCGGCGAGCACGACCGGAGGCCGGTTAACAAGGGCCCGGGCGATGGAAACGCGCTGCTGCTCGCCACCGGAGAGTTGCGACGGCATGGCTTTGGCGCGATGCGCGACATCGAGCGCTTCGAGCAGTTCCACGGCCCGCTTCCGGGCTTCCTCATTGGGCACTCCGGCCAGCATGGGCAGCAGGGCGACGTTGTCTGTGACGTCGAGAAACGGGATCAAATAGGGCGCCTGAAACACGAAACCGATCTTGTCCCGTCGTAGCTCGCGCAGATCGGGGATTTTCCAACCTTGGTCGTAAATTACTTCTTCGCCCAGGGACATGCGCCCGGCGGTCGGCTCGATGACCGCACCGAGGCACTTGAGCAGGGTGGTTTTGCCGGAGCCCGAGGGACCGACAAGCCCGACGACTTCGCCCGGAGCGACTCGCATGTCCACGCCCTTGAGTGCATCGACGGCGGTATCCCCCTCGCCGTAGCGTTTGCGTAAACCCTCAATCTTGATGCCGAGCCAATGCATATTAGCCTCCAATTGCCTCCGCTGGATCCACTTTGAGAGCGGCACGGATGGCCAATACGCTGGCCAGCACACAGATTACCATCAGCGCAAGAAATCCCCAAGCCGCATCGACCGGTTCGAGCAGGACGTATTTTGGGAAAAAAGGCGCCCAGATGGTGGCCGCGATTTTCCCCACCACGAAGCCAATTATGCCGAGACCCACCGCCTGCTGCATGATCATCCCGGCGATGGTGCGGTTCTTGGTACCGATCAATTTCAGCACCGCAATCTCGCGGATTTTTCCCAGGGTCAGCGTATAGATGATGAAGGCAACAATCGCGGCGCTCACGACGGCCAGGATCGCCAGAAACATGCCGATCTGTTTGGCCGAGGTTGCGATCAGCTTGCGGATCAGGAGGTCCTCCATCTGCGCTCGGGTATAGACTTGAAGCCGTTTCCAGCGGCGAATGGGCTCGGCTACTTCCTCCGGGGAAAAGCCCGGGAGGATTTGCACCAGCACCGCGTTGACGGATGTATTGATGCTTTGTGACGTGATGACCGAATCGAGCAAACCGGGCACGCCGGGCCGGTTGAAGATCGGATTGTCCGTCGTGCGCCGCCGCTGATGAACGATGGCGTCGTTATCCTTAAGAAACTGCGCCGCCTGGGCGTCTTTCAGCGCGACAAAAACCATCGGATCGCCGCTGGAGGAAACCATACGGCGAGTCAGCCCGACCACCGTGTAGATATTGCGACGAATGTGAATTTGTTCGCCGAGCCGAAACTTGGTCGCCACGTCGGCCACGGCTTCGTAGTGCCCGCGGGTGATTTGTCGCCCGGCGATCAAATAGCCGGGTTGCCCGGGTTCCCCGGGCCCACCTGGCACTACCCCCACAACCATGGAGCGCACGTCCGTATCGCCGTGCCGCACCTGCATTGTAAGGTAGGTCACGTTGGCCGCCCGAGCGACGCCGGGCATGCCGAGGATACCGCGATACACATCATCATACAGGCTGGATGGCTCGGCATAAGGCCCGAGCGTATCTTTCTGTACCACCCATAGGTCGGCGCCGCTGTTGTCGAGCAGGGCTTTCCCATCGTCCACCATGCCGCGATAAACGCCCGCCATGGTCAGCGTGACGCCGATCAACAAGCCCAGCCCCACACCGGTGAAGACAAACTTGCCCCACGAATGCAGAATGTCGCGTCCGGCCAAACTGATCATGGTGATACTCCCGGCATCCGCTCGACCAGTTTCACCCGGGTATGGGCGCCAAGTGAGCGTACGCTATAGACAACCACCTGTGCCCCCGGCTCAAGTCCCTCAAGAATCTGTACCCGCCCATCAAGGTCGGTGGCGCCCATCTTGACGGGCGCGAATTGGACGGAGTTCCCTTTGATGAGCCAGACGCCGAGACGCCCACCGACGCGTTGCACGCTAGCATTGGGCACCACGGGTGCAGCCGGCAAAGCAGGCAGGGCAACGGTCACTTCCACCAACTCCCCAATCGGAGGCAACGGCTCCGGTATCGTAGTGAAGACCACCTTGGCGAGGGTCTCCTCGGTCACGGTATCAGCGACTGGCTCCACTCGCAGCACTTGTCCGGGGATAGTGCGGCCCGCTTGAGAGCGCAGCACGATCCGGGCGGGCAGGTCCGCACGCAGGCCTGTGGCGCGGAGTTGCTCGATACGTACATTGACCCACAGGCTTGTCGGATCGATCAGTTCCACCACTGGTTGTCCGGCCACCACTGTAGTGCCTGGATCGGCGTTCCTTACAGTGACCAATCCAGCGGTCGGCGCCATCAGCCGCAGATTCGCTTTCTGCTGGATCAGAACCTCGCGGTCGGCGCCGATGCGAACCAACTCTTGGCGGGCGACCTCCAGGTTCGCTCGTGCGGTTGCGAGGTGGGCTGTGGCCACTTGGAGTTCCTGGACCTTGGTCTCGACGGTTTCATTACTCACTGAGCCCGTCCGGAGGAGACTTTCGTAACGACGGGACTGAGCTTCGGCATAGCCCTGGCGGGCCGTGACCTCTTGAACCAGTGCCTCCGCTGCCAGCACCCCGGCGGACGCACGCTTTTGCGCGGCTTCCTGTGCGGCGATCCGTTCTGTGAAGTCCACCGGGTCCATTTCACCCAACAGTTGCCCGGCCGACACCCGGTCTCCGACTTGAACGTAAACCTCTTTGACCCGCCCTGCGGCGGTCGGTCCGATCTTGTGGGAGTAACGCGCCTCCACGGTACCAATGCCATAGAGGGCTGGTGTGATGGAAAGTCGGCTGACCGTAGTTGAGGTTACGGGAACGGGAGCCAACGGTCCCGAGCGCAGGGCGACATAGACAAACAAGCCAAGCATTGGCAGGAGCACGCCCCCCAGCGCCAATGTCCGTCGATTCAGGTGCGGGAGCTTCACGGATTCCTCCTGATTCCCCGGGCGAAAATCGCAAAAGCACCCGGAGCGTCGGAGCGAATGCGACGCACATTCCCGGCCAGCAGCGACTGCATGACTAAGCCTTGGATCGATCCGATGAACAGGGTGGCGGCAGCGTTTGAATCTACTTCTGCGGCCAGTTCACCTTGAGTTTTCCCCTGTTCGATGAGGGTGTGCAGGCGAGCGCCGTATTGGGTGATCAATGTTTGCACCATGCGCTTGGCCGGTGTGGCCTCCGCCCTTTGTAGTTCCCCAAAAAGCATGCGCGGTACTCCGGGGTGTTTGGCCACAAAATCAACGTGGGCCAAGAACATCGCCTCCAAAGCCGCCAAGGGGGTGGTGGCCGTTTGCGTCGCTTTGTCGACTAGAGCCAATAGGCGCTCAGCCACCCATTCCATCACGGCCTGCCAAACTGAGTCCTTGGTGGGGAAATGCCGGAAGAGCGCGCCTTGGGTCAGGTTCATCCGCTGGGCAATCGCGCTGGTGGTGATTTCGCTCGGGTTCTGCTCGGCGGCCAATTCGATCACCGTCGCGACGGTGACCGATCGGCGCTCGTCCGCGGGAAGATGTTTGGGGCGACGGGTGGTGGGATTGCTCAAAGTAAGTAATCACTTACTTACTAAAGGCCCGCTGTCAACTATTCTCCAGGGACGGCACAATCTGGCCAGTATTGGGCAGCCCAGGTCGCTGCTAACCCACGAAGTAAGCCCTTCCCACTCGATCTGTAGATTGTGCCGCCGTTCCCATCCCTTTGGGCGCTTCTGGGGGTGTGCGCACGAACCTGTTTCCCTCCCTTGGGGCCTTTGGGCAGGGCGAACCATGTCGTCACATACTCAGCACGGGCCGGTCCGTGCCATCTTAGTGTTCGCCGGCTGGGCGCGGTTCCGCCCAGGCCGGCGCTGAGGACGCCGCCCTGTACCGCGGGCGGCACCCGATTCGAGACTGTGATCCCGGATGCGTTACGCGCAGGAGAAGTTCGCCGCCTCGCCAAAACCGCCGGCGGGGTCTCCCGTCTTGCTTACGCGAATGCGAATGGAGTCGGGCACGGTGGGGGCGAGGAGCTCCCAGGCGAAGCAACCGGGGTAAATCTGGTCGAGGTGGCGGCGCAGCGGCACGGGATCGTGGCCGTTGAGGAAGATGAAGCTGCGGCCGAGCGGAAGCTGGCAGCAGCGGGCGATCACGGCAGGGCGCTTGATCTCGCAAGACAGTTCGCGGGCGTCGAAGACGTCGTCGGGCAGGGCGGTGGTGTTGTTCATGGTAGTGGAAGAGTTCAGCGGGGGTGGTTGAGCGCCTCGCGGCCGGCCGGGGTGATGCGGTCGGGTGTCCAAGGCGGGGAGTAGATAAAGTGGACTTCGACGGAGGTGATCCCGTGGAGGTTGCCGACGAGCGCGCGGGCGCCATCGGCGAGCACGTCCTGCATCGGACAACCGGCCGAAGTGGGCGCGATGCAGATGGTGGCGACGCCCTCGGCGTTCACGTTGACATCGGCGATCATACCGAGATCGACCACGTTGACCCCGACCTCCGGGTCGATGAGGCGGTGCAGGGCGCGCAGGATAAGCTCGGGCGTGGGGACGGGCTGGGGAACTGAATCGTCGTTCATGGGCGGGGAGTTTCTTCAGCGCGAGGCGTGGTGGTCCGGTCTGGCGTGTTCAGTGGTTGGAGGCGCGGGTGGAGCAGGTGCGGTACCAGATTGGCGCTGTTGAGGGCCAGCGTGAGCGCAGCAACGAACAGTCCGCCAGCGGCGCAACGCAGGAGCAGTCCGGAGTCGAGCCAAGCTCCGGCGACAAGGGCCAGGCAGGCCGGAACTGCGACGATAAACTGGATGCGCAGTAAAGCGGGGAGGAATAGATCGGTGACGAGGGGCACTCGGGCGCGGCCGATGTGCGCGGAGTAGCGCCATTGCCAGGCGAGGAAGGGTACGATCTTACCGGCCATGCCGAGGATGCAGGGGGTGAGCACCCCGAAGACGAGGAGCGTAAACATCGCGGCCCCTGGGCGTGCCGGCAGCCAGTGAGCTTCGATACCGAGCAACGCCGCCAGTCCGGTGGCGGTGGCGGGAATCAGCATGGCGATTCCCATGAAAAAGGTGCGCATCGGCCAGTCGGGCGCGCGGAGACGGCGACGAAACAGGGCGACGCTTTCATCGAGGAAGCAGACGATGGCCCCGGCCAGCGTGGCTGCGCCGAGCAGCAGGAGCGGGCGGTGGTCGCCGAGCAGCCCGGGGACGAGCAAAAAGAGGCCGGCGTTGAGCAGCCCGAGCACGAGCCACTGGCGCAGGCGGCCACCGGGGCGGCCGAGGAGGAACATCGGTACGAGCTTGAACGATACTGCGAAGAGCGTGCCGAGGAAGAAGCCCACCAGACCGCAGGTGAGGTGCAGCGGGAGCAGGCGGGCGGAGTTGAACCCGTGTAGCCGACCTGCGAGCACGAGCGCCAGCAGTGCGCCCATCCCTACGGCGATGGCGAGCCAGAAGAGCGCGAGCACCAAGCCCACGTTTTCCGGGGTCCACCGCGAGTGGCGGTCGGCGGTGATCGCGAGATCGGCTATGCCAACCACTACGCCGAGGGCGACGAGGCCGCCCCAAAGGGACGCAACGGCAAAGTCGCCGCGGGCCATCGCGTGGATGAGCAGGGGGGCGGCAACTAGATGCAGTGCAAAGTGCAGCCACGCACCCCGGCGACTCCAGAGTGGAGCCTCGGCGATCACGGGGATGAGTTGGTAGGCCGCGCCGAAGACGAACGGCACCATCCAGCCGAGCACGGCGAGATGGACGAACGCCAGCGGCCCTGACGCGCGCGCGGGTGCATCCAACAAACCGGGATTAACGACGGCCCAGGCGACGAGAGCGAGCAGCGCGACCAAGCCGAGTCCGAAAAAGGGGAACGAGAGCAGGGCCTGTGCGCGGAAGTTCGGGCCGGGTGTCATGGGACGGAGTCGCCGGAGGGCGCGAGCGCCGCGGCGGGAACTGTGGCGTGGACGATCACGTTTTCCCAGGAGCCATCGGGCTGCTCGGTGCTGGTGGCGGTGAATCCCCGCTCGGCGAGTAGGGCGAGGAGGTGGACGGGACGGAAACGCGTGAGCGAGACGATCCGTGCTCGTGGTTCAATGACGGCGGCAGCCTCAAGTGTTTGCTGCAGCGGCGCGGGCGGCTCGAGCAAGCGAAGGTCGAGCGTGAGGGTGCGCGGCGTGAAGCGGATGGTGAAGGAGCCGTCGGCTTGGGGCTGGGCGCTGTGCTCGAAACCAAGGCCGGCGAGCTTGCTGTAGAGAGGCTGCGGTTCGAAGGGTGTGAGCAGCTGCAGTGCCGCACCCGCAGGCAGTCCGGCAATGGCGTGGAGGATGGTGTCGATCGGCGGCTGGCCGCTGGCCAGCAGCGGACGGACGTCGAGTTCGTGCACAAGTGGGATCATGCACACTGTATATAACAGTGGCCGACTCTTGTGACCTTGACCGGCGTCATGTCATGCGGCGTTCGGCGCAAAATCGCACCGGCATCGGCAGTGGCAACGCGGGCCCTCTCCGTTCGCCTTGCTTCTCCCGATTTAGCGGTCGGTGCTCAGGCGCACTAGGCGCGCGCCGGCGGGGGTGGAAAGGAGGGTGTCGCACCACGTCTGGTGATCGTAACGATAGTGTACTTGCACACCGCGGAAGGCACCTGAGGCCAGACCGGCGCGGGCGTCGTCGAGGGAGATGGAGCGCTCAGCCACCATCCCGGTGGCGGCGGTCTTGGGCACGACGGCGAGGATCTGGGTGCACTGCGCGAGATCGCGGAAGAGCGCCTCGCGCGTGGGGGCGTCGAGCACGGCCTGTTGCACGTCGGGCAGTTGGGGCGCGGGCTCAGCCATGGGCGAACGGTGTCGGAGGATTGAACACAGGAAAGGGTGATCGGGCCGGGGCGGTGCTACCGGGAACCGGAGGTGGCAGGCCCGGCGGGCGGGGGACGATGCGGATCGCCTGTCCGGGGGCTGGGCAGACTTCGTGGCAAAGCCGGCAACCGGTGCAGATCGACGCTACGACGCGCGGCAGGCCTTGTTCTAGCACGAGCGCGCCAGCCACCGGGCAACGCTCGACGCATATGGTGCAGCCGGTGCCCTGGTAGGCGAGGCATTCGCGGCCGGCGATGACTGCGATGTGTGAATACTCGGTGACCGGCCCCTCGGGGCTCAGGGCTGGGCGCGTGACCAACGACCTGCGTGACGAGTTGGCGGGCGCAGGGGCGGGCCGATCCGGCTGGGTCGCCGCGGCGGCGGCGCGGCGCACCGGACTGAAGAGCCGGGTGAGCATGTCGCGCCGCGAGAGACCGCGGGGATCGGAGGGCGAGGGCACGGGGCGGAAGGTGCGGAGTGGGTTGGCGATTGGCAAACCGCGAGGAGGGGAGTCGGCGAGTCGGGAGTAGGAGCGTGCTTGCATGCGATCAGCGCTCGAAATCGCGTGCGAGCACGCTCCTACATCGGAAACATTACCGAAGGGCCGCGGCAGGCGCGTTGGTCTTCCAGATCGCGACGGGCAGCGGGGGCGGGAGACCCGAGGCGAAATGGCTGTCGAGGGTGGCGTTGGGGGCGTGGCACTGCACGCAGCTCTGGCGGTTCGGATGCGAGGTGCGCAGGGCGGCGGTACCGCCAGGGCCATGACAGCTCATGCAGCTCTCGCGCATCCACGTGGTGTGCGGGATGGTGGGCGGGGCGCCGATGTAGGCGCGTGGACCAGGGCCGGCGGGAGGGCTGCCGGTGAAGCTGTTGCCTTCGGAAAGTGCGGTACCGCGCGCCTGCCACCAACTCGCAGGGCCGACGGATGACACGTGGCACTGGATACAGCTGGTGAAGCGCGGATGGCTGATCTGCGGCACGGCGCGGCCGGCGACGACCGTGGGTGTGCCGTGACATTCGAGGCAGGCGGCGGAGCTGAGCTGGTCGGTGGGGTGCGGGGCCACAGGCGGGGCGCCGTCGTACTGGCGGCGACCGACGCGGGTGGTGCGCAATCGGGCGAGATCGCCGGCGGTGAGCACAGCCGGCACGTACTGAGCGGCTGGATCGGGGCGTGCGAGCGTCGCCAGGCTCACTGTCCAGTCGCGGTTTGGACGCAGCCGGCCGTCGTGCAGATCGGCGTAACTCGGGGCTTCAGGATAGAGTTCGGCGGCGGGGATGGTGGTGGGGCGAGTGGCCGTGACGCGGGCGTGGCGAGTGTCGTGGGCGGCGTGATCGGTCTGGAGCAGGCCCATGAAGAAACCGCTGAGCCCGACGGTGAGCGCGACGAGGCCGGCTACGACCGCGAGTTTGCGGCCGGTGGTGCGGGCAGGGGCGGGGGAGGGCGATGCGGACATCGGAAGCGAGGGATCGAGGGGTGGGATCGCCTTTAAGCAGACTCCTCCCTCAGCGGAGGAGCTGGTTCAGCCGTGCGGCGGAGCGGGGATCGGGACGAGGGGTTCGCCGCCCTTGCGAGTGACTTTTACGGCGCATTTCTTGTAGTCGGGTTGCTTGGAGATCGGGCAGGGCTCGCCGAGGGTGAGCTCGTTGATCATGAGGCGCTCGTCGAAGAAGGGCACGAAGACGGAACCACGCGGCGGGCGGGCGCGGCCGTTGAGCCAGACCGGCAACTCGATCTTGCCGCGGCGTGTCTCGACGACGGCGAGATCGCCGTTGCCCAAGCCGGCGGCGGCGGCGTCTTCGGGGTTCATCTCGACGTAGGCGTTGGGCATCGCGTTGCGCAACTGGGGGACGCGCATGGTCAAGGTGCCAGTGTGCCAGTGTTCCAAGACGCGGCCGGTGCACAGCCAAGTGGGGAAGTTGGGGTCCGGCGCTTCGGTGGCGGGCTCGTAGGGACAGAACCAAATCAGGGCGCGGTCGTCCTTGGTGACGGAGTGGTAGAACTGAATGCCCTTGCCCTTCGCGACGAACGGATCGGCGCCCTCGGTGAAACGGAACTTCGTCTCCTTCCACGATCCGTCATTCATGCCGGGGTGGCCGAGCTCGAAGAGACGGTGGGCGACGGCGATGGTCATCCACGCATCCGGTCGGGCCTGACCGGGGGGCTCGACCTGCTTGAACCACTGTTGGGTGCGGCGCTCGGAGTTGCCGTAGATGCCGTTCTTCTCGACCCAGAGTGCGGCGGGCAGCACGAGGTCGGCGAGCGCGGTGGTGGCGGTGGGGTAGACCTCGGAGACGATGAGGAACTTGTCGGCAAGGCCCTCCTTGGCGAGAAAGAGTTTGTGGAGGTTGGGCAGCGTCTGGCCGGGATTGGTGACCTGGACGATGATGGTGTGGATGTCGCCGCCCTTCTCGGTGGGCGTGCAGAATTTCTCGAAAAGCTGGACGGTGTGGTATCCGGGTTTCGGGTTAATGCGGCCGGCGGGCACCTTCCAGATCTCCTCGGATTGCTCGCGGTGCTCGGGGTTGGCGACGAGGCGGCCGCCGGGGAGGAAGTGGCACATCGTGCCGACCTCGCGGGCGGTGCCGCAGGCGGAGGGCTGGCCGGTGAGCGAGGTGGGGGCGTCGCCCGGGCGGCCGAAATGTCCGCTGAGCAGATGGATGGAGTGGACGAGGCGGTTGATCGCGGTGCCGCGGTTGTGCTGGTTCATGCCCATGCACCAGAGGCTAGTGATGCGCACGTCGCGGCGGCCGAAGAGCTCGGCGAGCATCCGAAGCTTGGCGGCGGGCACGCCCGAGAGCTGCTCGACGTAATCGGGAGTGTAGGGCTCGACAGCGGCGCGGTAATCCTCGAATGAGATGGGCTTGCCGAGGAGGTCGAGGAGGGCGTTGTCGCCGCGGAAGTTGCAGTGCTTGGCGACGAAGTCGCGGTCCCAGCTGTTGGTCTTGAGTAGGAGGTGGGCGATGCCGTTGGCGATCGCCAGGTCGCTGTTGGGGCGGAACTCGAGGTATTCGTCGGCGTGCTCGGTGGTGCGGGTGCGGCGCGTGCCCAGGTCGATGAGGGTGACCTTCTGGCCGCGGGTGCGGCGCTCGATCAGGCGCGAGAAGAGCACCGGGTGCATCTCGGCGGGGTTGTTGCCCCAGAGAATGACGACGTCGGCGGCATCGAGGTCGTCGTAGCAGCCGGCGGGCTCGTCGACGCCGTAGACCGAGAGGTAACCGGTCACTGCGGACGCCATGCAGAGGCGGGCGTTGGGCTCGATGTGGTTGTTGGCCAGTCCGCCCTTCATGAACTTCTGCGCGGCGTAGCCCTCGGGGATGGTCCACTGGCCGCTGCCGTAGAAGGCGAAACCCTTTGGGTCTTTCATCACGCGTTGCGCGACGACGTCGATTGCCTCTTCCCAGGTGATCGGCGCCAGCACGCCGTTACGGCGCAGCATCGGGGTGGTGAGGCGGTCCTGGCCGTAGAGGATGCCGCCCACGTGGTACCCTTTCACGCACAGCAGGCCCTTGTTCACCTCGGCGAGCTGCTCGCCCTGGATGGCGACGACCCGGCCATCCTTCACGCCGACGCGTACATGGCAACCGGTGCCGCAGAAGCGGCACGGGGCCTTGTCCCAGGTGATGCCGTCGGGCGCAGTGGTTGCGCCCGGGTGCGAGGCGGGGGTGGCTTCGACGGCGCCGAGGCGCTGCGCGATCACAGCGGTGGCGGCAGCCATCGCGGTGGTACGGAGAAAATCTCGGCGTTCCATGTTCATCGGGGACGGGATGAGGGAGAGGGAATGAGGGAGGAGTGGCTTGGCGCCCTCTCGGTGGCGTAACGCGGGGCGTCGGGTTGCGGGACGACTTCGACGAAGGCGACATCGACGCTCGCGACGCCGGGCAGCGACTCGAGCCAGCGATGCAGTTCGCGCGGGTCGGGCGTCTCGGCCACGAGCGGGACCCAAGAGTCGCAGACGGTGCCGATCTCGAGGCTTGGGTGGGCGCGCAACGCGGCGAGGGTGGCGGTGGGCAGGGCGTCTTCTTCGTGTAGTCGCAGCACGAGGCTGATCACGACGGGCTCCGGATTGGTCACGGGAGGGGGCATCCTGGGGACAGGATGTACGCGGTCGCCTCCGGCACAAGATAAAAAGAAAGTTTTATCTTGAAATAGGCGGCCGGCGTGCCGATGGTGACCGTGCTTGAAGGCCCCGCGTTACCTCTCCGCGTTTGTGGTTGTAGCCTTGTGCACCGCCGGTGCGTGGGCGTTGCGTGCCGGCGTGACAGCCCCGGGTTCCGATCCCGTCGTCGCGCCGTCGAGCCTAACCGCCTCCTCCGAGTTGGCTGGAGCCACCCGCCTGCGCCACGCTGTGAACATCAGGTCGGGCCCGGCGACGCCGAAGGTGCTCACCAATTCGCTCAACCACGGCGGCGCACCCGTGCCGGTGGCTTGCGCGACCTGCCACACCACGCGCGCGCCGAACCTCGCGCTTCACGCCAGCGAGGACCTCAAGGAGTTTCATCAGGGGCTCGCCTATCAGCACGGGGCGCAAAGCTGCCTCTCCTGCCACAACGCTACCAACTACGACACGCTGCGCCGCGCCGACGGAACCTCGGTTGACTATCCGCGGGTGATCGAACTGTGCGCCCAGTGTCACGGTCCGCAGTATCGCGATTTCAAGGCCGGAGCGCACGGCGGGATGACCGGCCATTGGGACCTCGCCCGCGGACCGCGTGAGCGTAACACCTGCGTGGATTGCCACGACCCGCACGCGCCGGCGTTTCCCAAGGTGCGCCCTGTTTTCGTTCCGGTCGATCGCGGCGCCGTCCAGCAGGCGCAGCGCGCCGCCGCCCACCCCGTTTCGGATTCCGCCCATGAGTGAGTCCCCCAATTCCCCCCCCGAGGCTTCACCGGATTCCGCCATCGGTAGCGACCCCGGCGGCATGACCCGCCGTACGGCATTGAAGCTTGCCGGCGCCACGCTCGGTGCCGCCGCTTTCGCCAAGGCCATCGCGCCGATCGCCGATTGGGCCGCCGATGTGTCGGTGGACGAGTTTCTGCAGAAGCACTACCGGGAGCTCACGCCTGAAGCCATGGCTAAGATCATCGCTCGGCTCGAGGCCGACGCCCTGGAGGAGCACGGGGTGGCAGTGCACATCGCCGACCCGAAGCCGCAGCCGGGCGTGAAATTTGGTTACGCGCTCAACCTCTCGATCTGCGTGGGCTGCCGACGCTGCGCCGAGGCCTGCCACAAGGAGAACAACCACGACCGCCCCTCCGGCAACTCGTACATCCGCGTGTACGAGATGCAGAAGGGCACGATGGACCTGGCGCAGGGCAACGTCACCTATACCCATCCCGTCGCCGATCCCGAAAAGTACTACATGCCGGTCCAGTGCCAGCAGTGCGACAACCCGCCGTGCGTGGATGTCTGCCCGGTCGAGGCCACGTGGAAGGAGAAGGACGGCATCGTCGTCGTGGACTACAACTGGTGCATCGGCTGTCGCTACTGCGAGGCCGCCTGCCCGTACCACGCGCGCCGTTTCAACTGGACCAAGCCCGAGGTGCCCGCCGAGGAGATCAACCCGGTGCAAGCCTACCTTTCCAACCGCTTGCGGCCGCAAGGCGTGATGGAGAAATGCACCTACTGCCTCCACCGCACGCGCGAAGGCAAACTGCCCGCCTGCCTGGAGGCCTGCCCCACCGGCGCACGCGTGTTCGGCAACCTCCTCGATCCCGAATCCGAGATTCGCTGGGTGCTCGCGAACAAGCGAGTGTTCGTCCTCAAGGAAGAGCTCGGGACCCGGCCGAGCTTTTTCTACTTCTTCGACAAGTAATCGCGCCTTCGCCTGCCGATGTCCTCTCCTGGCACCAGTTCCTCCCTGCAACTCGCCGCCGATCCCCGGCGCGGGCATTTTGCCAACTACGTGCGCTTCCTTTGGCGTGCGGGCATCGCCGCCACCGACGGCAATGGCTGGTTCTACGCGTGGATGACCTTGCTCACCGCCGTGGGCCTGGTCGGTCTCAACGCCTGGGCCGTGCAGATCCGCGACGGCATGGCGGTCACCGCGATGACCGACCACGTCTCCTGGGGGCTCTACATTGCGAACTTCACCTTCATGGTCGGGCTCGCCGCCGGCGGGGTGATGATGGTCATCCCCGCGTACCTCTACCACGACGAGGAGATGCACGATGTCGTGATCGTGGGCGAGATGCTGGCGATTGCCGCCATCGTGATGTGTATCGGATTCGTGGTAGTCGACCTCGGCCGGCCGGACCGCGCCTGGCACATGATCCCGGGGATCGGCGTGTTCAACTGGCCGCTCTCGATGCTCACGTGGGATGTGGTCGTGCTCAACGGCTACCTGCTGCTCAACCTGCACATCTGCGGGTATCTGCTCTACATGCGTTTCCTCGGACGCCGGCCCAACCCGCGCTGGTACGTGCCGTTCGTCTTCCTCTCCATCGTGTGGGCGATCTCGATCCACACCGTCACCGCGTTCCTCTATTGCGGGCTCGGTGGGAGACCGTTCTGGAACACCGCGCTGCTTGCGCCGCGCTTTCTCGCCTCGGCCTTCGTCTCCGGCCCGGCGTTCATCATCATCGGCCTGCAGATCCTGCGCCGCGTCGCCGGAGTGCGGATGAGCGACAAGCCGCTCTCGATCCTCACTAACATCATGCGGGTGACTATTCTCATCAACCTGCTGATGGTTGTCTCCGAGGTGTTCACCGAGTTCTACAGCGGCAGCAGCCACACGGCGGCCGCGCGCTACCTCTATTTCGGGCTCCATGGCGCGCATGGGCTCGTCCCCTGGATCTGGACATCCGTCGTGTTCAACGTCGTCGCCGCGATCCTCATTCTGCGGCCCGGGGTGGTGGCCCACAAACGTCAGCTCACGCTGGTGTGCGTGCTGGCCTTCGTGGCCGTGTGGATCGAGAAGGGCATGGGCCTGATCATCCCCGGCTTCATCCCCTCGACGATGCACGAGCTCGTCGAGTACTCGCCCAGCTTGATCGAGTGGCAGATCATGGCCGGCATCTGGGCGCTCGGGCTGCTGGTCTACACCATCGCGCTAAAGGTCGGCCTGCCGGTGTTGACGGCGCCTCGCAGCGCCAAACACTGACCCCATGCTTCGCTGCGGCAAAACTGCCCAGACCGCCATCTCCGCCATGAGTGCGCTCGCCGAGCGCTATGACGTCGGCAAGACCGTGCTCAGCTCGCTCGACATCGCGAAGGACCGCGGACTGCCGCAACCGCTCGTCGCTAAGTTGCTGACGACACTCTCCACCGGCGGTCTCGTCGAGGGTACGCGTGGCCCGGGTGGTGGCTACTGGCTGGCCAAGGCGCCCTCGCGCATCGTACTGGCCGACATCGTTGCGCTGTTCGAAAAGGAGAATGAAGGGATGATGTGCCCGTTCGGTCCCGACTGGTGCGGCAAGGGCGAACCCCTGTCCGTTGCACGACAACATCGTCGCGATGAACCAGCAGTGGGACGATTTTATGAAGAAGACCACGCTCGCGGTGTTCAAGGCGGAGAAGGGGTGAGGGGGGTCCTAGCGACGAGGGTCGAGCGTCGAGGGACGAGCGCCCATCCGGCGATGGCTCGATCCAGTTGATTGTTCGCACGGATTTCTCGGCGGTCTTGCTCTTGTCGTTCGACCGCTCGACTGGCTGATCACTGCCACTATTTGAAACTTAACAAAATACACGTTCGTCGACGCCGATGAAATATCGCGAGAGCGGCATGCCTGAGGTCCGTTATTGGGAGTCGTTGTTCGACATCGAAGCCGTGCTCGACGTGTTCGGGTTCGATTCGAGCACGGGCGCCGTCGCCGAGTTGGGCTGCGGCTATGGTACCTTCACGTTGCCGCTGGCGCAGCGGACCGGTGCTCCGGTGCACGCCTTCGATATCGAGCCGGAAATGGCGGCCGCGACCCGCGCCCGAGCCGAAGCGGCGGGCATGGCGAACGTCGCGGTGTCGATGCGCGATGTATTTGCGGAGGGTTTCGGTTTGGATTCTGGCAGCTGTGGGGCGTGTCTGTTGTTCAACATCCTTCACGGCGAGGCTCCGGTGCCGGCGTTGTGTGAAGCGGGGCGGGTGGTGCGTCCGGGCGGAATGGTGGCGGTGATCCATTGGCGCAGTGATCTCGCCACGCCCCGTGGGCCGAGCCTGGAGATCCGGCCGCGCCCCGAGCAGATCGTTGCCTGGGCGGAGGAGTGCGGCGGACTCGCGGTCGAGGGCGAACCTCAGTGCGTCGGCCCGTGGCACTTCGCACTGCGACTGCGGAAGCTATAGCGCCGGGACCCTTTGGGTGTTGGACTGGCAGAGGGCGAACTGTTCCGGGGGCGCAGGCAGCGTGCTCGCACGCGCTTCCGGAGCGCTGGACTCGGAGAAGACGGAGGTTGGAGCGTGCGAGCACGCCTACGGCAACGGGCGCCAACGGGACGGCGTCCCTACCGAGGCGGAGGCATCGACTGAGCGGCGCCGCGGTGGGGGAGGGTGATGCGGCCGGCGGGAACGTTGGCGGCTTCTGTGACGGTGCCGTCGGTCCAGTGGACGACGACCTTGTCGACGGTGGTGGCGGTGCCGAGGCCGATTATCAGCTCGGCGGCGTGCTGGCTGAGGTACGACACGTCGGCGCCCCACCAGCGGAGCTGGCGGCGACCCGCGGACCAGACCTCGATCCTCGCACCGAAGCACTGCGCGGGCGGGCCGGCGAGACGGAGGGCGAGCGAGCGGTGGCCGCGCCGGTCGGTGTCGTTGCGCAGGAGGAGGAGTTCGCCTTGGTTGATCGCCACGGCGAGATCGGTGTCGCCATCGCCGTCGTAGTCGGCGGCAGCGAGGCCGCGCGCGTCGTGGGGCTGGGACGACGCCGCACCGGCGAGCGGGGCGATATCGCGGAAGCCGCCGTCGTCGGCGACGAAGAGGAAGAGCGGCTCGGAGCGCAGCAGGAGGGGATCCTCCGGACGTTCGAGCGTGCTGCCGTTGGCGACCACGAGATCGCCGCGTCCGTCGAGATCGAGGTCGACGAAGGCGCAGCCCCAGCCGACGGGATCGATCGAGATTTCCCCGAGGCGCAGCGCTCGGGCACGGTCGCGATACTCGAAGCCGCCACCGCGCAGAAGACGACTCTGGTAGAGCGCGTTTTCCTGGGACACCCAGTTGGTGAAGAAGAGATCGGGCAGGCTGTCGGGGGGCGCGGCGGGATCGTCGCTGTCGACGATGGCGAGGCCCATCGAGCCGCGCGGATCGGCCGTGCCGGTGACGGCCGATAGATCGAGGAAAGTGACGGGGCTGCCGGGGGAGGTCTCACCGCCGAGGTTGCGGTAGAGCCGGTTGGGGGAGACGTCGTTGGTGACGTAGAGGTCGAGCCATCCGTCGCCGTCGAGGTCGGCGAAGGCGGCAGAGAAGCTCCGGCCGTCGGCGTTGGCCACGCCGCAGCGTGTGGCGACCTCCTCGAACGTGCCGTCTCTACGATTTCGAAACAGCCGGTTGGGCTGGGGATCGTAGGAGTTGGGGTTGAGGGTGAAGGGCACCTCGTAGACGGGGCCGGGGGCGCGGAGAAAATCCGCCTCCCGCCCGGCGGTGTCGTAGTCCACGTAGTTGCAGAGATAGAAATCGAGGTGGCCGTCGCGGTCGAAATCGCCCCAGGCGGTGCCGGTGCCCCAGCCCGGATCGGCTACGCCGGCGGCGGCGGCGACGTCGACGAAAGTGCCGTCGCCGCAGTTGCGGAAGAGACGGTTAGGGCCGCGGCAGGCGACGTGGAGATCGAGGTGGCCGTCGGCGTCGAAGTCGACCCAGGTGGCGCCCATGCCGAAGGCGTCGGGGTCGGCGAGGCCGGCGCGGGCGGTCACGTCTTCGAAGGTGCCGTCGCCCTTGTTGCGGAAGAGCCGGTTGCCCGGCGGCGTCCAGCCGGGCGTGGGGACGATGCCGGGGTGGTTGACGACGAAAAGGTCGGGGTGGCCGTCGGCATCGAAGTCGCCCCAGGCGAGACCGGAGCCCGTATCCTCGGGCAGGGCACGGTGGCGGTGCGGGGCGCCGTGGCGGAAACGGAGGTTGGCCGCGGCGGCGACTTCGGTGAAGCGGACGGGCGTGTGGCGGCCGCGCGCCTCGGCCGCGAATGTCGCGGTGACGTTGGTGCGGGCGTCGGCGAGGTCGGTGCGGTGGCGACCATCGAGGAACCAGACCGCGAGGGCGAGGGCGGCGAGGCCGAGCAGGAGCGAGGCGCTGGTGAGCCAGAGCCGACGCACGCGCGCGGAGAGACCTTTGCGGCGGCGCTGCGTCATGGCGCAGTGACGACCGGCGCAGCGGGCGTCGGCGTGGCCGAGGCGAGGGCGAGGGTCGCGGTGGCGGAGCCCTTGGTGATCGTGGGTTGGAAGACTCCGGAGTCGCTCTCCATGCTGGGCAGCATGAGGTTGAGGAACTCCTGGCGGTAGCGGCGGAAATTGAGGTCGGCGGTGATCGTGAGCGGGCCGCGCGTGGCGGCGGGGAGGGCGAGACGGTAGGTCTGCTTGTCGGCGTAGCGGGGGAAGAGCACGCGGTTGCCGGTGCCTCCGGCCTTGCGCCAGAGTTCGTGGCGACGGAGAATTTGGCCGGCTTCGTCGACGGGCAGGCCTTCGAAGACCAACGTGCCGGCGTCGCGCGGGCGGCCGGGTTTGTGGATGACGCCGGGCTCGTCGAAGATCTCGCGGGTGAGCGGATCGATGCCGCCCCATTCGGCGAGTAGGTGGCCGTCGGCGTCGTGGACGCGCAGGTGCACCCAGGCGCGCAGGAAATCGAGTGGACCGGTGATGAAGTTGTGGCCGGCCTTCTGGTTCTTCACGACGACCCGCAGCTCGATCGTGTCGCCCGGGGTCGCGTTGGCGGGGGCGAGGATCTCGAGCGGCGCCACGGGGCCGGCGGGCCAGAGGTGGGCGATCTCGGGCAGCACGGTCTCGCCCTTGATCCACTCCTCGGTGAGGCGGTATTGCTCCTCCCAATGCGGCAGCTTGAGCACGGCGGGCATGAAGAGGTTGGTGGCGATGGTGCCGTGGTGCCGGTGTGCGCGGTCGTCGGCCGCGCGGCGGAGGTCGCCGGCCTCGCCCGCGCCGGGGTCGCGGGAATCGGGCACGAGGCGCATGTGGCAGTCGCGGCAGCTGAGGGTCTTCTCGGGAGCGTCGGGGTGGTTCCAGTGGCTTTGGCGCCACTCGTCGAACTGGTTCTGGGCGGGGTTGGAGCCGAAGCGGTTGAGGGCCTCGGGGATGAACTGCTTGTGGCAGGCGCCGCAGAATTCGGCGGTGCGGAGGATGTTGCGGTCGTAGTCGGCGAGGTGCTGGCGCGGGTAGGCGCGAATGAGGAAATCGGAGACCCGTTTCGTGACGCCGGTGCCGGCCTCGCCGAGGTAGCGGGTGGGCGGCGTGAGCACGTAGTCGGCGTTGCCGCGCTGGTCGACGTGCGAGATCGAGTGGCAGACGACGCAGGACACGCCCTCCTGCATGCCGGGTGCGGCGAGGCTGAGGTTGTGGATATCCTTGGCGCCCGCAAAGAGCGAGATGGGGTCGTGGCAGCCGGCGCAGTAGCGGGTGTCGGCCGGGCTGCGGTCGGCCGCGAAGCTCTTCTGCACGGCCTGGAAGGGCGGATTCATCGCGGCGAAGCGG
>JADJTK010000017.1 GCA_016711225.1 Opitutaceae bacterium | reverse complement strand
TCCGTGAAGCGATGCCCGCAATACCGACCCCTTAAGCGGGAGGTGGCTCGCATGATCAAGAAAACCACCCGGGCTGGCGGAATTCGGAATCTTCAGACCGTAAATCGAAATGTGGACCATTTCGCCGAGCCTCGGATCCTGCTCGATCTTCCGGATGACGACGTACGAGGACTCTTCACCGGGCCGTGTCGCGTAGGACCAGCAATCGCCTTCACGCAAAGCAACATCGGCAGCCATCGCCGAAGAGCTGATGCCGATAATCGCCAGAAGTATGCGGAGTGGGTTCTTCATTTCGGCTAACGATACAGCTCAGCCACGACGAATCGCGGACATTGATTGGAAATCGGGCATCGTAGAGTCGTTGGATGTGGCGCCTGGTTGGCCCGGTCTCTTCTTGATCCGAATATCTGCGCGAAAACGTCCGTCAGACACCGAACCATCTCTCAAGCTAGCGAACTTCCAATGATTTCGGTAGTGCTCGGCTCCGTTCTTGGCGTCCCAGAATAACTCAAAGTCCAATACGAATGGCATCCTTTCCAGCGAAAGGTCGATGGACCCAGAATATCCGAGGCCCGGGCAAACAAAGGTTCTGAGACTTGCAGGGATAGAGTCGGGAAGGCCGTCCCACAGAAAGCGACTTCCTCGCTCGGGCTCCGCGACTTGCCGTCGCGACTTCTTCTCCCGAACGCTTATGACCAGATCCTCACCCTCGAGAACAGCTGAGAAGGAATAGTGAATATGAACTCTGTAATCCGCTTCGGAGGCGGCACACTCCTCCCAATCTCCATCGGGCAATACGATACCATTTTCCACAAACCGAATATCGTGCTGACCGAAGTTCGCCACGGAGCAGCCCCCTAAAAGGAGCATCAAAATAAATGTCGCATAAGTTTTCATTCGGCCAACGCTACAAGTGAGACACGGCGGGGAGCGAGCAGTGATTGGAAGGCGGACACTTTACCGCCGTTGGCTCTGCTGTCTGGTTCGCCCGGCTTGCTTCCTTTTCTGTCACTTCAAGGATCTCGCCGAAGCCCACGATCCGCGCGCCTTCGCGCAACGTGAACGTAGCGCCCGGAACTGCCTCACGGTAGGTCACAGCCGGGAAGTACATGAACGCCATCTCCGCGATGACTTCTTCTCCTTCTTTTGGTTCGCGGTCGACGGCTGAGAACGCGACGCCAAGGTACTCACCGTCGCCTTCGTAGATGAGATGAGCTTTCCCGAGGACTGCTTCTCTTCTTTCGCGCTTCGTCGGGTCTCCGATCACGATATGCGGCCGATACCGGAGCGACTGGAGAAAATCCGCCGGCGGGAGAATCTGCCTGCCTCCGTCTGCTCGCGAGAGGAACGTCAGCTTTGCCTTGGCGTGTGGTAAGCGGGACATCTTCTGGCGAACGCTTACGGATGAGCCACGGCGGGCCGTGGACTGTGATTGGAAGGCGGGCACTTTACCGCCGTTGCGCTCTGGCCGCTGGTTCGGCCGGCTCGTTCTTTCATGGTTGGGATCATGATCGGGTGATGTCGACGATCAGATAGACGACTAGTGCGAGCACGGCGATCGAGAACCCGACTCCGGCGACGCCGCAGATGATGTCCCACGTGACTGAGTACCAAGTATCGCCTTTCCAGTCGGCGAGGACCTTCTCTCGGTAGCGCGATGAGAAGACGAATCTCCAACCGACAAACGCCGCGTAGAACCATTCCAGTGTCTCGCCGATTTCGCCGATCATTTCTTTGCGCCGAACGTCAGAGGTCAGGAACGCCGGGCACCGGGCTCTCTTGCAGGAAAATGGACTTTCCCCGGCGTTCCCTGTAGGCATTGGTTGGGCTCGTTCTTCATGCTATGTGAGGGTAGCGAATGTATGCACTGCGTAGCGGATCAACGCTGTGATGGGAAGCGCCAGCAAAGCTCCAAATCCGAATTGTGCTACCAGTGTTCGTCTCGAACTAACAACCGCTAGGCTTCCAACCGCAATCAAACCAAGGATGACTAGATAGCCGACGATGGCCGATATCCCGACGTGCGACCAACCGTCGTGAAAAACATACTGCGAGTCGATCTGACCAGTTCTTAGGATAGAGTCGAACACGAGATCGAAGACGAAAAGCAGCGCGATCAGCCCAACTGCTCGCAAGAGCCATGATAGAAGGTTCTTCATTTTACGCCCAACGCCAATAGGGGTGATCCGTGATCGTTCTGGTACAATCAAAAATAGATGGGATGGGGCGCAGGGGAAGGGGCGCAGCCCCTTCCCCGCTCTCCGCTTGGGATCGGGGTGTTGGCTGTATCAGAAGAGTATGGTCCGGAGTTGTCAACGGAGGATCCGGTATTTGGCTTTCGGTGCCTTTGCGGCCCGGGGCGGCAGGAATCAAACGCTCTGCGCATACGAGCGCTTTGACCTTAGCTTCCGCCGCCCCGGGTTGCTTCCACCTGAAACGACTACTCAGAGAACGATGCCGAAAACATCCTCCTATGGCTGTCGCCGGGTGGCTGCTCCGCAAATGCATCAAACAACGACCCCAAATCAGCCCATGAATACTCCTGAGGCAACTCCAACCTATGACCTGATCGTCTCCTGGATCGTTCCGACGCCTCCGTGGCCGTCGTTCTCCTGCACCCGGTCGACGGTGTCCTCGCCGAGCACACTGTCAGCACCGCGCCCGAAGAACTCGACCGGTGGTGGATGCAGCTCAAACGCGACCATCCGCTGGCCCGCCTGATCGTCGCCTTCGAGCAACCCGCTCCTAACCTGCTGGCGTTTTTCGCTCCCCGCGGTGCGGCCACCATTTTTGCCCTCAACCCTTCGGCTACTTGGGCGTACCGGCAGTCCCTTGTCGTCTCCCACGCGCGCACCGATAGCTCCGACGCTAAACACCAAGCTCTCTTTGTGTTGCACCATCTCGCGGAACTCACGGCCTGGACCCGCCGCCTCCGGCTCTGGTGGAGCTGGATCGTCTTTGCGAGGCGCGCCGCAAACTGGTCAATCAGCGCACGGCCACCACCAACCGATTACAGGCTGTGCTCAAGCGCTACTATCCCCAGGCCCTGCAGCTCATGCACGAGGACATTTGGCGGGCGATGAACCTGGCCTTTCTCCGGCGGTGGCCTTCGCCCCAAGCCCTGCAATCTTCCCGCCTCGCCACCCTCAAGAGCTTCTTTCATAAACACGGCAGTCGCAGCGCGGACTGCTGGGAGCAGCGCGCCGCCGTGCTGTCTTCACTGGTGGCCCTTTCGGCTGAGGAACCCATCTCCGATCTGTTGGAAGGCTCCGTCTTGGTCAATTTGTTGGAGACGCTCAATGCCGCCATCACTCGCTACGATTCCACCATAACCGATCTCTTCGAGGCCCAACCGGATGACCAACTCGCCCAGGTCAACGCGTTGCCGGGCGCCGGACCCATCCTCCGCCGCGCCTGCTTGTCGCGCTGGGCCAGTTCGCCGACAACTGTCCATGCGCCGAGGATCTGGCTGCCGCCGTTGGGATCGCTCCGGTGACTGACCAAAGTGGCCGGATGCGAAAGGTCTACCGGCGCCTGCGCTGCGACAAGCATACCCGCCAGACCTTCGTGGAGTGGGTCAAGGAGCTTGTAAGCACTCGGTCTGGTCGGCGGCTTATGTTCAACGTCGCCAGCAGGCCGGTCATGGATTCCATATTATCCTACGTGCACTTGCCTATAAATGGATCCGCATCCTGTGGAAATGCTGGCATGACGGAGTCCCTTATAACGAAGACATTTACCTCAAACGGCTCCGCGAAAAGGGCAGCCCCTGGTGCCGTCTGCGGCAGCTTAGTTCAAATTTATCTCGACAGATGTCCTCAGAGCCAAGGTCAGCCATGCCGAACTGCGGACTTTATAGAGTAGGATGACATTGTAGAGGCATTGCCTGTAGTGACTGGTTCGGCTCCTACTTATTCAGGGCTATCTTTATTTACAAACTGCCTAGTGACGTAGATACCAGCGAAGATTGCCCAGGTGATAAGCAGCTGAATTGAAAGCACTCCACCATGTGACGCTCCCAACCCAGATCTGGATCGGCGAAATATGCGGGAATGAAGAGAGACGCGGGAGCTATTATTCCAATAAATGGCGCGGACACTCCGTAGGGAGCGAAAATGTAAACCCAGAAAGCAGAACGGGCGGCTACAGATCCTATAAGTGAGATTTCGCTTTTAGCTGTGAGCGGAGCCGGGGGTGAGGCGGAAGACGATGAAACCAAGCGTTATCGCGGCACCCAACCAACCAACGATGACTAAACCTAGTGGGTCCATGGTTTGCGCCGAACGATTCAGGTGAGCCATGGCGGATACGCAACTCCGCTTGGAAGGCGGACGCGCTCACGCCATTGGCTCTGGTGTCTTGTTGGGCTCCGTTTCTATTTCGTATTTGAGAGGCCTTTGGGTAATCCCCGACGCTGCGACATCAATAGCGACACCTTGCGGATTGTAGCGTAGAACCCAAGCATCATCACTTGAGCTATTCGCGAAACCACAGAGGACATACTCGCCGGAGAACTGAAGTACCAGGTCACACGCACGCGCACCGAGCGCGAAGGATACGAGAGCGCATCCGGAGATCGGATCGGTAAGGCCGCATGTCCGTTCGAACTCTGATCTGTAATCGTGCGCGGAATCGTCCCAAGGAATATCTCCGCTCCCAATGATGATTCCTTTGGTCCGCTCAAAGCGCCACGGCGGACTCATCGATATACTCACGTTACTTCGTTCGCCCGGCTGACCGCGAAAATAGAGGGATGATCGTGTTGCCGGCGATACGCTTGAGAAGGACCACTTCGCCTACGAGGCCCCCCAACTTAGTGCTAAGCTCAGCCGACGTCATGTTCGTCTTTGTTTGTGCCCAACGCATCAGCTCAGCCACGACGAATCGCCGACTGTGATTGGAAAACGGGCATCGTAGAGTCGTTGGATGTGGCGCCTGGTTGGGCATTCATTTCATCGGATGACAAGCCAGTAATAGAGATCGCGAAACACAAGACCAACTAACGCGGGCTCGATCGATGAATAGCGCTGTGTAAGGTCTTCGACATAGGTGCGGTACGCGGAATCGTCATTGGGACTGGAATCGTACTTCGTCCAACGATTCTCCATCAGATGATCGTATATCTCATCGACTGCTTTCTTGATAATCATCGAACGGGAGGCGAATTCGTCGCTCCCAATGGCCGGAAAGCCTTTTGCGATTCCCGCAAGGTCCGGAGCGCCATCGCGGTCATGGACCCGATGCCGCAGAAATTCGCGGGCAATAAGCTCATCGGGAGTATTTGAGTTCAACGACTTCATTTGCCCAACAGTGGGATTCACCTGCACCGCGTTTTATGACCTCGGTGCGGATGATTGCTTGGTTCAAGGGGTTGCGAATTTGCAGGGAAGAATTTCTTTCCGGGCGTTATGCCGACCTCGCCTGCCCGATTTCGGATCTCCATCAAGGACCAGCACACCCGCACCGGTCTCAAAGTCGAGCTCATTGACGCCCCAGGGGCGTGGGGCGAGCGGCGTTACAAGGTCCGGCTGAATGGAAAGCCCGCCGTGAAGGTTCCAGAGGCGACCTTGTCGGAGGTGTTCGACCGTCTGCGGCGCTGGACGGTGAGGCGGGCGGAGCGCGATGTCACTGGGTCCTATGGCCGGGAGATGAGGCGACCGGTGGCCTGAACGGCTGCGCCGTCCAGCGACGACGGAGATGGGGCGGACGGTTGACCGACCGGTTGAGGTTGAAGGTTTAGGTTGAAGGGCGGTCACGGCACCAAAACGGATGATTCCACCACAGAGGACACGGAGGGCACGGAGGACGGACGAAGCTCTGGCGAGCTTCGCTACGGGTGGAAGACGCCCCGGCCACCTCACCGCGGTGGCCTACACGGCTCTTCCGAATCTCTGTGCTCTCCGTGCTCTCTGTGGTGAAACTTCCGATCCGTTGCGTTCATTGGGGCTGCCATCCCCATTCCGAATGTCTTGTCCGCGTTCATCCGTGTGAATCCGTGGTTCCATGTTTCGGAGGGGTAACCGCAGATGAACGCGGATAGACGCAGATCGGCGGGGCCACCCTCGGCTCGCTCGGAGGTTCGCCCTCCATCGAACCGGCCACCTCACCGCAGTGGCCTACACGGCCGGCCCGTCCTGAAGGAGCGGGCCGCGGACAGCGGCGGCCTAACGCAGAAGGCAGAATGCAGGCGCACGGACGTCCTAACGCAGAAGGCAGAAGGAAGAGTGCAGAACTCAGACAGGGACGAAGGACGGGCACGTGACGGAGCCGGGTGCGGCCACTTGACACTATGCACGCTCAACGTGCATAGTGCGGGCCTTCGGTGATCCTTTCGTTCTCCAACCACGCCACGGCTCGGCTCTGGGACGGCTACCGCCCGGCGGACCTGCCGCCCTCCATTCACAAGACCGCGTTGCGCAAACTGACTCAACTCCACGCCATTCAATCCCTCGAAGAACTCCGCATTCCTCCCGGCAACCGCCTCGAAACCCTAGTGGGCGACCGCAAAGGTCAGCACAGCATCCGGGTGAATGACCAGTACCGGATTTGTTTCTGCTGGGACGGACAAAACGCCTGCGAGGTGGAGATCGTTGACTACCACTGAATGCCATGAGCACCGCCAAATTCATCAACGTCCATCCCGGCGAACTCCTGCGCGAGGAGTTCCTCAAGCCGATGGGCATCACCGCGTATCGACTCGCCAAGGCGACACAGCTTCCCCCGCAGCGGATCAACCAGCTTGTGAACGAGAAGCGCGGCATCACGGTAGACACGGATCTGCGCCTCTGTGCGTACTTCGGCCTCGCCCCCGGCTACTGGCTGCGCGTGCAGCTCGCCCACGATCTTCGCGCCGCCCTCCACACCATCGGCCCGAAGATCAAGGCCAGTATCCAACCGCTTCAGGCGGCATAGTGGAGCGGCGCGTCCCACCGTGGCGGAGCCGAGGGCGAAGCATTTCACCACAGAGCACACAGAGGGCACGGAGGGCGGACGCGGACCTCAGCCTAGGCGGGCGTGCCAGTAACCGGGCTCACGATGCAAGTGCATCACGGCGATAACCCAGACTTGATCGGGTTGATCCACGTAGACTACCGCATAACGCAGAAGGCAGAATGAAGAGCGCAGAACGATTACCGACGACGAAGGGGCCACGCGATTCCGACGTTCTTGCGAACGTCGCTACGGGCGAAAGACGTACGGGCCACCTCACCGCGGTGGCCTGCACGGCCGGCCCGCCCTGAAGGAGCGGGCCACGACGGAAGCCGCATCCGCGCTATCCGCGTAATCCGTGGTGAGAGTTCCGATCCTTTGCGGTCTCTGCGTCTCTTTGCGGTTAACCCTTCCGAAACTCTGTGATCTCAGTGCCCTCCGTGGTGAAACTTTGGATTCTTCGTGGTTCGCCGGGAGCCCGGAGCGATGGTTACAAAGAGGCACGAAAGTGCACAAGAATCCGGACCGATTTCGTGGCTCTTTGTGCCTTTTCGTGGCCAAGAGCTGGGGAACGGGCGGGAGGTTCTCCTCATTGGTCCGGAACAATCCATTCAACCGCGGATAGCGCGGATAGGGAAGGAATGGATGCCTCCGGCTCAGCGATGGCGCACCGGGAGGTTCGCCCTCCAAACGAACCGGCCACCTCACCGCGGTGGCCTACACGGCCCGCCCTAAAGGAGCGGGCCACGAGGGAAGCCGCATCCGCGTCATCCGTGTAATCCGCGGTAAACTATTCCGGAGCCCGGCAGGAGAACGAGAACGATTACGAGAACGAGAATGAGCAGGAGCACGAGGAAGATCCTCTCTGCCTTTGTGCGCTCCGTGACAAAGAATCCGATCCAGTGCGCTCTCTGCGTTCTTTGCGGCTAGCCCCTTCCGAGCCTCTGCTCTCAGTGCCCTCCGTGGTGAGATTTCCGATTCTCCAGCTACGGCGGAGGCGACGACGGACGATCTCACCACAGAGGACACAGAGGGCACGGAGGGTGGACGAAGCTCTGGCGAGCTTCGCTACGGGCGGAAGACGCCCCGGCCACCTCGCCGCGGTGGCCTACACGGCCGGCCCGCCCTAACGGAACGGGCCACGGCCGGAACGCAGGCAGGGACGGCGCCACTCTGAATCCCTCCGTGACCGGGTCGGTTCGCCCCTCCACTGGAGATGCGGCCGGAGCGGAGGGTTTGTGGGCGAAACGTCCCTGCCTCACCCGACCCATTTACGTGCGTTGCGGAAGAGCTGCATCCAGGGGCCGTTCTCCCCCCACTCGGCCGGGTGCCAGCTGTTCTGCACGGTGCGGAAGACGCGCTCGGGATGCGGCATCATGATCGTCGTGCGGCCGTCGCGGGTGGTGAAGGCCGTCATGCCCATGGGCGAGCCGTTCGGGTTGAGTGGGTACGTTTCCGTAGCCTGGTGTCTGTTGTCCACGAAACGGGCGGCCACCAGGCCGGAGTTGCTGCAGGCGAGGGCGGAGGAGGCGTCGCGGAACTCGGCGTAACCTTCGCCGTGCGACGAGGCGATCGGGAGGACGCTGCCTTCCATGCCGGCCAAGAGGATACTGGGGCTCTTCTCGATCTGCACGGAGACGAAGCGGGCCTCGAAGCGCTCGGAGCGGTTCTGCACGAAGCGCGGCCAGAGCTCGGCGCCGGGGATGATCGAGTGCAGGTTGCTCATCATCTGGCAGCCGTTGCACACCCCGAGGGAGAAGGTGTCGGGCCGGGCGAAGAACGCGGCGAACTCGGCGCGGGCGCGCTCGTTGAAGAGAATGCTCTTGGCCCAGCCCTCGCCGGCGCCAAGCACGTCGCCGTAGCTGAAGCCGCCGCAGGCCACGAGGCCGCGGAAATCCTTGAGCGAAATGCGGCCGGAGAGGATATCCGTCATGTGGACATCGACGGCGCGGAAGCCGGCGCGATCGAACGCGGCGGCCATCTCGACTTCGCTGTTCACCCCTTGCTCTCGGAGGATCGCCATGGCGGGGCGGGCCCGCGAAGTGCCAAGTGACAAGTGGGAAGTGGCAAGTGGCGTGGTCTGACCTTGGCCCTTGTCACTTGAGACTTGTCCCTTTTCGGCCGGCGTTGAGTCGTTGCCGGAGAAGTCGAAGGTGACGACCGGCCGAATGCCGGGATCGGTCTTGTCGAGCTTGAGCTGGTACTCGCTCTCGGCGCAGGCGGGGTTGTCGCGCAGCGCGGCGATGCGGCGGGTGACGTCGCTCCAGAGCGCGCGCAGCTTCGGGAGGTTCTCGTTGTAGATCTCCTCACCCGAGCGGCGGATACGCAGGGCGAAGTGCGGGTTGAGCGTGCCGAGGCGCAGGGTGCAGTTCTTGAAGCCGCGCTGGCGCAGCACGTCGGAGACGTCGTCGATGTCGTCGAGGCGCACCTGGATGACGGCGCCGAGCTCCTCGCTGAAGAGGGACGAGAAGGCGTTGTGGCCGGCGGGAATCTCGAGGTCGACGCCGGTGTGGCCGGCGAAGGCCATCTCGACGATGGTGGCCAGCAGGCCGCCATCGGAGCGGTCGTGGTAGGCGAGGATCTTCTTCTCGGCTCCGAGCTGCTGGATGGCGGCGAAGAAGTTCTTGAGGTCGGTGGGGTTGTCGACGTCCGGCGTGGCCGCGCCCATCTGCGAGGTGGCCTGCGCGAGGATGGAGCCGCCCATGCGGTTCTGCCCGCGGCCGAGATCGATGAGCAGGAGGACGGTGTCCGGGAGCTGCTGGAGCTGCGGCGTGAGGGAGAGGCGGATATCGGCGCAGGGGGCGAAGGCGGAGATGATGAGCGAGACCGGCGCGGTGATGCGCTTCTGCTTGCCGGCCTCCTTCCAGACGGTGGACATGCTCATCGAGTCCTTGCCCACGGGGATTGTGATGCCGAGGGCGGGACACAGCTCCATGCCCACGGCCTGCACGGCGGCGTAGAGATCGGCGCCGTCGCCGGGCACGGCGGGGGCGGCCATCCAGTTGGCCGAGAGGTTGATCTTGCCGATGTCGCCGATCTGGGCGGCGGCGATGTTGGTGATCGCCTCGCCGACGGCCAGGCGGGCCGAGGCGGCGGCGTTGTTGACGGCCACCGGCGTGCGCTCGCCCATCGCCATGGCTTCGCCGGTGTAGACGTCGAAGGCGGTGGCGGTGACGGCGCAATCGGCGACGGGCACCTGCCAGGGGCCGACCATCTGATCGCGGCAGACCAGGCCGGTGACGGAACGGTCGCCGATGGAGATCAGGAAGGTCTTGTCGGCGACGGTCGGATGCGAGAGCACGCGCTTGACGGCCTCGGCTAGCGAGAGGCCGAAGAGGTCGAGCGGCAGCTGGGGGCGCACCAGTGTCTCCGTCTTCCGGTGCATGCGCGGCGGCTTGCCGAGCAGGACGTTGAGCGGGAGGTCGATCGGCTTGTTGGCGAAATGCGGATCGTCGAGGACGAGCTGTTTCTCCTCGGTGGCCTCGCCGACGACGGCGAAGGGGCAGCGCTCGCGTTCGCAGAGTGCGGTGAAGGTGGCGAGGCGGTCGGCGGGCACGGCCATCACGTAGCGCTCCTGGGCCTCGTTGCACCAGATCTCGAGCGGGGACAGGCCCGGCTCGGCGTTGGGCACGGCGCGCAGGTTGAAGCGGCCGCCACGGCCGCCGTCGTTGACCAGTTCGGGCAGGGCGTTGGAGAGGCCACCGGCGCCGACGTCGTGGATGAAGGAGATGGGGTTGTCGGCATCGAGGGCCCAGCAGCGGTCGATGACTTCCTGGCAGCGGCGCTCCATCTCGGCGTTCTCGCGCTGGACGGAGGCGAAGTCCAGATCCTCATGACCGTGGCCGCTGGCCATCGAACTGGCGGCGCCCCCGCCTAGGCCGATGAGCATCGCGGGCCCGCCCAGGACGATGAGCTTGTCGCCGGGATTGATCACACCCTTCTGGACATGCTCGGCCTTGATGCTGCCCAGGCCGCCGGCGAGCATGATGGGCTTGTGGTAGCCGCGCAGCTCGGTTGCGGAGGCGACGGCGAGCTGGGCCTTGGGATTGGTCCGCTGGAGATGTTCGTAGCGCGCCGAAGTGGGTGCAGGCGCAGGAGCTGCGACAGTGGCGCCGACGGCGGGCACTTCCTGCTCGAAGGTGCGGAAGTAGCCGAGGAGGTTGGGGCGGCCGAACTCGTTGTTGAAGGCGGCCCCGCCGAGCGGGCCGTCGAGCATGATGTCGAGGGCGGAGACGATGCGGCCGGGCTTGCCGAACTCGCGTTCCCAGGGCTGGAGGGCGCCGGGAATTTTCAAGTTGGAGACGGTGAAACCGGTGAGGCCGGCCTTGGGTTTGGAGCCGCGGCCGGTGGCGCCCTCGTCGCGGATCTCGCCGCCGGAGCCGGTGGCGGCGCCGGGGAAGGGCGAGATGGCGGTGGGGTGGTTGTGCGTCTCAACCTTGCACAGGATGTGGATGTCCTGTTGGTGGGCGGAGTATTCGCCG
This sequence comes from Opitutaceae bacterium, assembly GCA_016711225.1. Taxonomy (GTDB): domain Bacteria; phylum Verrucomicrobiota; class Verrucomicrobiia; order Opitutales; family Opitutaceae; genus CAJCBL01. The sequence goes on along the minus strand of JADJTK010000017.1, from coordinate 82,217 downwards.
GTGCGCGGATCGGAGTAGAAGCGGCCGCCGGGGTGGCCGACGAGGACGGCGGCGTTGTCCTTGTAGGCGGAGAGCACGCCGTCGGGGTGCAGCTCGTAGGTGTTCTTGATCATCGCGAACAGCGAGCGATCGCGCACGGTGCCGTCGATTTCCCAGGTGGCGTTGAAGATCTTGTGGCGGCAGTGCTCGGAGTTGGCCTGCGCGAACATCATCAGTTCGACGTCGTGCGGATCGCGGCCCAGGGCGGTGAAGCTCTTGAAGAGGTAGTGGATTTCCTCGTCGGTGAGGGCCAGGCCCAGGGCGGTGTTGGCGGCGACGAGCGCGGCATGGCCCTGGGCGAGCACGGGCACGGTGGCCACGGGGCGGGGGGCGGCGTGGCTGAAGAGGACTTCCAGCGCGTCGAAGTCGGGGAAGACGACCTGCGTCATGCGGTCGTGGAGGCGGGCGGTGAGGACCTGGGCCTGGGCGGGCGTGGGCGAGGTGGCGCCCATGTCGACCCAGTAGGCGACGGCGCGTTCGATGCGGCGCACCTGCGCGAGGCCGCAAATGTGGGCGATGTCGGTGGCCTTCGAGGACCAGGGGGAGATGGTGCCGGGGCGGGGGGCGACGACGTAGAGGTGCCCCTTGGGTTCATGGGCATCGCGGTGCGGGCCGTAGGTGAGGAGCTTCTCCAGCACGCTGCGTTCGGTGGCGCTGAGCTCGGCGGTGGGGGCGGTCGGTGCGGCCGCTTCCGGGTTGGCCAACTCGACGACGTGGATGAACGCCGTAACGACGGCGTTGACGGGCAGGCTGTCGGCCAGAAGGTCCTGGACAAGCTTCTGCGTGCGGAAGTCGGAGAGGGCGGGCGCGCCGCGGAGGATGAGCATGGAGGGAGAATTGATGCCCTGTGTCATCGGGCAAGAGGCCCCGTTGGCCAATCGAAAACGGCGGAGGGGCAGGAGCGCGTCCGGAAACGACCCGGGCGTTGCCCGGGAGAAACCCCCAGCGCGGCGCGGGGCGCGGAGCGACAACGGCCAGAATTGTTTCGAAAAAGCGGAGATTCGCCCTAACTACTCGAGCTTCCTGCATTCAGCCCCCCTTCACTTCACTTTCGACTTCGCGCGTGGTTTCGCGGTGCTTTGCCTCTGCTCGCCGCGCGCTCCAGGTCGCCCGCTCCCCCTAGCCGTATGAATCGGATGGCGAAGGTACGCCCCCTCTTCCCTCCTGCTTCGTTCTCCGCCGTCGATCCGCGCAAAGGACGCTGGCTGGCGGCGTTGCTTTTGGGCCTGTGCCTGCCGCTGTGGGCCGCAGCGCAGGTGGGCGCGGCGGCGGCGCCGACGTCCCTGCGCACCATCACCAATCCGGACGAGGTCTGGCTGATGACCACCGAGGAGCGGGCGCGGTGTTATCCGCTCCGGTTGGAGGGCCGGGTGAACTTTTTCGACCCGATGTGGGGCAACTTGTGGTTCGAGCACGAGGGGGTGGGGCGCTTCGTGCATCTGGGCAGCAAGCCGCCGTTGATGCGCAACGGCCAGCGGGTGTTGATCGAGGGCACCTATGTGCCGGTGGAGGGGCTGGATGCCGGGCGCGTGCAGGTGACGGTACTCAAGGACTTCGAGCCCATCGAGCCGGTCTCGACGGCGGGGCGCATCAGCGAGGTGCGCCTATTCGACCGGAAGGTGGTGACGCTGGAGGGGTATGTCGACGAGCAGCAACTGATGGACAGCCAGCACTTGCGTCTGATGCTCATTGTCGAGGACCGCCGGGTAATCTGCTGGGTGCCGCCCGAGCCGCACCGCGCCCTGCCGGATTGGCAGCGGCATTTCATCCGGGTGACCGCTGTGTATTCAGGTCGGCTCGATGCGACCGGCACCGACAGTACGGTGGAGCTTTGGACCGCGCGGCAGGCCGATCTGGTGGAGCTCGGGACAATTGAGGCCGATCCGCAGTTTGTCCGCCCCCCGGTCGCCATTGGCAGCCTTAGCGAGACGCCCCCGGGCACGGAGGTGCTGGTACGCGGCACCATTCAGCGCCGCGAAAGCGGCGCCCAGATCGTGCTGCGCGACAGCACCGGCGAGGTCACCGTCAACTCGTTGCAGCGCGAGCGGTTTCCGGCCGGCGTGGAGGTGGAGGCGGTGGGCCGCACCGGCATCAGCGGCTCGCGCTGGGTGATCGAGTCGGGGTTGGTGCGCCAGGCATCGACGGTCGCGCACGCCCCCTCGCGGCCCCGGCGGGGCCGTTGTCGCGGGTGGAGTTGATCCGCCAGCTGTCCGGGGCGGAGGCGGCCCGCGGCCAGGCGGTGGACATCGCGGGGTGTGTGACCTGGTCGTGGCCCGGGGCGGACTGTTTCTACCTGCAGGATCTTACCGGAGGGGTGCGGGTGAGCTTGCGCCCTGGCATGCTCATGCCCCCGTTGCAGAAATACGTACGGGTGCTCGGGGAGACCGTCGGGGAGGGCTATACCCCTTCCGTGCGCATGCAGGAACTCCATGAGATCGGGTCAATGGCGCATCCGGTCCCCAAACGCATCACCTACTCGCAGGCCATCACCGGGGTGGAGGATGGGCAGTGGGTGGAGATCCGGGGTTTCCTGCGGCGTACGACCTCGGAGGGGGATTGGCGCTGGATCTATGTGACCACACCGGACGGCGAGTTTGTGGCGCACCTCTCCTCACCCGTGAACTTCGTGGCCACGCCCGGCTCGTTGCTGCGGGTGCGGGGCGTGTGCGAGTTGGCCACCGACACCAGGGGGCGCATCGACGGGGTGCGGCTGCGGGTCCCGTTTCTTCACGACATCACGATCGAGGAGGATGCGCCGGCCGAGCTCTACGAGCTGCCCGTGCGCCCGGCCGCCGGGCTACGCCAGCTCAGCGCGGTGCAGGAGATGGTGCGCGCCCATGTCGTGGGGCAGGTGGTACACCATGTTCCGGGCCAGTACATCGTGGTCCAGGAGGGCGATACCGGCTTGACCGTGTATACCCGCGAGCCGGGGCAGCTGGCCGCCGGCGACCGGATCGAGGTGGTGGGCATCGTCGGTCAGGATGGCGCCCGCACCGTGTTGCGCGAAGCGGTCTTCCGGCGGGTGCGCACCGAGGTGGCGCCCAACCCGGTGATGCTGGCCAATCTGGCGACCCAGGATTCCGTTTACGACCTGCGGCTGGTGCAGGTACGTGGCACCCTCATCGATTTTTCCCGGCATTCGGACCGGCTCCAGTTCACTATGCAGGCGGGCAACATCGTTTTTGACGCCACCCTGGCGCATCCCGCCGGGCAGCCGCCGGAGCAGAAGCTTGCCCGTGGCATGGGGCTGGACCTCACCGGCATCTACCGGGTGGTGTTCGACGATTTCAATCGGCCGCGCGCCTTCCAACTGGAGCTGCGCACGCTTCAGGACCTGTTCGTCTACGCTCCGGCGCGTTTCTGGACGTTGCCGCGCGCCCTGCTGGCGGCGGCGGGCCTGGGGGCGAGCATGTTGCTGGTGCTCATCTGGGGTGCGGCGCTGCGCAAGCGCGTGCGTTTCCAGACCGAGCAGATTCGCCGCCAGGTCGAGAAACAGGCCAGCCTGGAAGGCGAGCTGGAGCGGGCCCAGCGTTTCCGCTCGCTCGGCCTGTTGGCCGGCGGCCTGGCCCACGACTTCAACAATCTGCTCACGGGTATCTTGGGTAACGTGACACTGGCGATGCTCGAGGAGAAGGCGCAGCCGCTGGTGGGCGACTGCCTGCGCGACATCGAGATGAGCGCCAAGCGCGCGCGCGACCTCACCCAGCAGCTGGTGACCTTCGCCAAGGGCGGCGACCCGATGCGCGACACTCTCGTGCTGCCGGAGCTGTTGCACAACGTGGTCGGCTTCGCCCTCAGCGGCTCCAATGCCCGTGCCGAGCTCCAGCTGCCGCCCGACCTGTGGGCGGTGCATGCCGACCGCAACCAGCTCGGGCGCGCGCTGCAAAACCTCATCGTGCACGCCCGCGCCGCGATGCCGGCCGGCGGGGTCGTGTCGCTGGAAGGCAGCAACGAGCACATCGCCGAGCAGGCCACCGGTACGCTGCCGGCCGGCCGCTATGTGCGCCTGACCATCGTCGACCACGGCCCGGGGCTGCCCGCCGAGCGGCTGGCGGGCTTCTTTGATCCGTACACGGCCACCAAGTTTGGCGACGACCGGTTCTCCCTGGCCATCGCGTATTCGATCGTCAAGCGCCATGGGGGCCACCTCGAGGTGGAGTCCACGGAGGGTGTCGGCACGCTCTTCCAGTTGTGGGTGCCCGCGGCGGCAGTGACGCTCGCCCCTACCCCTTCCGCCCTCGCGCCGGTGGCCGACGGCATGACCATCGACATCGTGGGCACGCGGGTGTTGCTGATGGACGACGAGGAGACCATCCGCCGCCTTGGCGAGCGGCTCCTGCAACGCCTGCAGTGCCAGAGCCGTACGGTGGCCGATGGCGAGACCTGCCTGCAGGTTTACCGCGAGGCGTTGGCCGCGGGGCGGGGTTTCAACGTGGTGATCCTCGATCTCACCGTGGCCGGCGGCATGGGCGGGCGGGAGTGCATCGTCGAACTGCTCAAGATCGATCCGGCGGTGCGCGCCATCGTCTCCAGCGGCTACTCCAACGACCCGGTGATGGCCAACTACCGCGAATACGGGTTCTTGGCGGTGGTGCCCAAGCCCTACACGGTGAGCGCGCTGGCCGAGGCGATCCAGCGGGTGGGGGCGGCGGCCCGCTAGGGTTGGCGCCCCCGGCCCGGTTCCTGGGGGGCGTGGTTCGGTGGGGTGGGGCCGGTCTGCGACTGGCTCGGCATCGGAGTTCGGCCGTCGGGGCGGTCCCGGGCCGGCCCGACGCAGCGCGGTTGCGGGCGCGCCGTTTCAAAAACTCCATCAAACCGGCGAATCGGGTCGGCGGCGACATTGCCACGGGACCGGGCATTGTGCTAACGATGGCGGTGCATGAGCAATACCCCGTCCGTGATCTCGGTGGTGAAAGCCCAGGTGGCCGCCGGCGCCGGCATCCTTTTCTTCTCGCTGCTGGCCGGCTCGCTCTTCGCCATCGGGTGGGCCCTGCTGGCGCTGCTGGTGCTGCCCCTGGTCGGCCTGAGTGCGTATCTGTTGTTGGTCTACGGCCCGATCCACGCCGACCAGGAGGGCCTGTGGATGGAGGGCTCCCTGGAGTCGGTGGGCATGGCCTGGGCGGAGGTGAAGCAGATCCGTTTCGGCCGCTTCCAGCTGGTGCTGGAGGGCGGTGAGAAGCGCCTGGTGCTGCCCAAGCCGTGGTTCTGGACCGGCCCCGGGCGTGCCCAGGTGCTGCCCCACCTGCAGACGTTGGCCCGCGACTACCTGCCGCCCCCGCCCAAGAGCCACACCGCCGATCTTGTCTTCAGCCGCAACGTCCTGAAAATCGTCCACCAGCCCACCCTCAAATAGCCGATGCCCGTCCCTTCGCCCGCCGCGCTGCCCCGCCTGGATTTCCGCAATACCAACACCCTCTGGTGCAGCGTGCTGGTGGAGACCCTGGTGCACTGCGGTGTGGATACCGCGGTGGTCTCGCCCGGCTCGCGTTCCACCCCGCTGACGATGGCGCTGGTGCGCCATCCCGGCATCGAGGCCATTCCTGTGCTCGATGAGCGCTCGGCCGCCTTCTTCGCCCTGGGGCGGGCGAAGCGCTCTGGGCGCACGGTGGTGCTGGTGTGCACCTCCGGCACGGCGGCGGCCAACTACCTGCCGGCCCTGGTCGAGGCGCGGGAGAGCGGGGTGCCGTTGCTCGTCATCACCGCGGACCGGCCGCCGGAGCTGCGCGACTGCGCTTCCGGGCAGACCATCGACCAGCTCAAGCTTTTCGGCGGCCAGGTGGGGTTTTTCCACGAACTGGCCGTGCCCGATGCGCGCTTGGAGCTGCTGCGCTATCTGCGCCAGACGGTCGCTCATGCCTGCGACCGCACGCATCGCCCCCAGGTCGGGCCGGTGCACCTCAACGCGCCCTTCCGCGACCCGCTGATGCCGGTAGCCGACTCGTCGGCGCTGGCGCTGCAGGTGGTGCTCGATGAGACCTTTTTCAGCCATCTGGCGCCGGCACCGGTCGAGCCGGTGGCCGAGTTCTGGACACCGCCAGCCACGGCACGCGGCCTGATCGTGGCCGGGCCGGTGAGCCCCGCCGATCCCGCGGCCTACGCCGGGGCCGTCGGGCGGCTGGCCCGGACGCTGGGCTGGCCGGTGCTGGCGGACGCGCTTTCGCCGGTGCGCCACCATGCGGCCGAGGGCGTCTGTGTGGTTGCCCACTACGACGCGCTGCTGCGCGACAACTGGCAGGCGCGGGTGCTGCGGCCGGAGGCGGTGCTCTGCCTCGAGGGCTGGCCCACCAGCAAGGTGCTGCGCCGCTGGATGGAGCAGAGCGGGGCGGAGGTGACCCTGGTGACCGGTACTGGGGCCAACCGCGACGGGCTGCATGCGCGCACCCGACAGATCATGGCCGCGGCCGGGGCGTTGACGATCGCCGACGTGCGCCCGGAGACCGAGTACGCCCAGCAATGGTGCAACGCCGAGGCCGAGGGCACGGCCCGCATCGCCAGTGCGCTCACCAGCGAGACGGAGCTGTTTGAGCCCAAGGCGGCGTGGTTGCTGGCCCAACACTTGCCGGCGGGTACACCGGTGTTTGTGGCCAACAGCATGCCGGTGCGCGACGTCGAGTATTTCTGGCCCCAGAACGACCGGCAGCCGCAGGTGTTCTTCAATCGGGGGGCCAACGGCATCGATGGCACGCTCTCGAGCGCCCTCGGCGTGGCGCACGGTGGGGACCCGGCGGTGTTGCTTACCGGAGACCTCTCGCTGCTGCATGATACGAACGGGTTTCTGCTCCGGCCGCGGCTGCGCGGCAGCCTCACAGTGGTGTTGATCAACAACCGAGGCGGCGGGATTTTCGAGCATCTGCCGGTGGCGGAGTTTGATCCGCCCTTCGAGGAGTACTTCGCCACCCCTCAGGAGGCGGACTTCGCGAAGCTGTGCGCGGCCTACGGTGTGGAGTATGTCGCCGTGAACGACTGGGCGCAGTTCACCGAACTGGTGAAAACGCTCCCGCCGAGCGGCCTGCGCGTACTGGAAATTCGGACTGATCGCAAACGGGATGCAGCGCGGCGCAAGGCGCTGCTCGACGGCCGCAGCTGAACGTTGACGGCGCCCGTTAAGAACTGCCAAAGCCGCCCAAGAGGCGAGAAAGGGGTGGAGCGAAGGGCTCCGCTCGTGGGAGCGCGGTTGGGCGGGTGACCGGCTCGGACGGGGCCTCGCCCAGCACGAGAGACCACGAGGGGTGGTGGGCGAACCTCCCGGCGAGCCGTTGGATCTCCACGGCGGGTGAATCGCCGAGCGATCGGCCAGCGGGCCGAGTGGGCCGAGGTCACGACCCGCTTGAGGCCAAGCGGGTCCACCGCAGCCATAGGAACTCAGCTCCGCTCCAGCAGGCTCACGAAGAAGGCATCGCCGTCGTGGGCGGCCGGGAGGATGGCGGTGCCGAATTCGTTGACGGCGCAGCCGAGCGCCTCGACGGGCGGGACGACACGAAACTCTGGATTCGCCGAGAGGAAGGCGGCCACCGTGCCCTCGTTTTCGGTGCGGGCCAGTGAGCAGGTCGCGTAGATCAGCCGGCCGCCGGGGCGCACCAGGGGGGCGTGGGCGGAGAGGATGGCGAGCTGGCGTTCGTGCTGGCGGCGGAGCTCGGCGGGCGTGGTCCGCCAGCGCAGGTGCGGCGAGCGTCTCCAAGTACCGGAGCCGCTACACGGGGCATCGACGAGCACGCCGTCGTAGGGACGGTGGCCGGCCGCCCCGGGGGCGAGGACGGTGACATTGGTCACCTTGGCGCGGGTGGCGCGGGTGCGAAGCTCCGCGAGGGCGGCGGGGCGGATGTCGGTGGCGTCGACACTGCCGGTGGGGCCGAGGCGGCGCGCCAACTGGAGAGTCTTGCCGCCGGCACCGGCACAGGCGTCGAGCCAGCGGGTACCGGGCTGCGGACGGGCGAGGGCGAGAATGAGTTGGGAGCCGATATCCTGGATCTCGAAGGCGCCGGCTTCGTGCAGGGCGCTGCTGGCGACGTCGGTCTCGATCAGGAGGGCGAGGGCGTCGGCGAGGAGCGGGTGACGGCGGAAGGGGATACCTTCGGTGGCCAGCCAGGTGAGTACAGGCTGGGGATCAGGAGTCTGGAGGCGCAGCCAGAGCGGGGAGCGGGTGAGCAGGCGGTCGCGCTCCGGGCCGGCGAGGGCGGGTGCCTCGGTGGCGAGCCAGTCGGGGAAAAGTTGATCGACGGTGAGGGCGAGGCCGAGGCGCTCGTTGATGAGGGCGACCTGGTCGGTGGGCGAGGCCGGGAGCGGAGGCCAGTCGGTGAGGAGCTCCCCGCGCAGGCTGGCGAGGATGGGTTCGTCCGCCGCAAGCCAGAGCGAAAGGAGGGCACGGGCCGAGGGCGGGGCAGCCTCGATCCAGGGCAGGTGGCGGACGGCGGCGTAGGTGAGCGCACGGTACAGACGGCGGTCGCGCGAGCCGAAGCGGCGGTCGCGGCCGAGGCGGTGCTGCAGGAACAGGGGGAAGTTCGCCTCACGCCGGGCGGCGGTGGTGAGGGAGTGCAGGAGTTCCCCGAAGACCTCGAGTTGGCGGAACGAGCGATGGGAAGCGGCGGAGCGGGGGCTGGAATCGGGAGAGGTCATGCGGGAGGGAAGGAACAACGGGCAAAGTGCCAAGGAACAAGGATCAAGTGACAAAAACGGGGATTCGAAGGGACAAGGATCAAGTGACGAGTGGGACAAGATCCCAAACGCCAAAGCGCTACATTCCAAAGGGGACGGAGGAAGGGGTGGAAAGTCGCCGAGGAGGAAGGAGAGAAGGCGCTCGGCCCTTTCTCCTCGAGCCTTCGACCACTCGACTGCTCGCCACTGGCTGCCCACTACTCGCTCCTTTGGCCGCGGCGGCCGCCAGTGGCTTCAGAACTTGAACACCTCGAGGGAGACGCGGAACTGGAAGCCGTTCTCGTGGCGTTGCCCTTCCAGGAAGGCGATCTGGTATTCGATCGACCAGAGGTTGCGGATGGTCTGGCGCAGACCGTAGACCTGTTCGTAGAGCGAATTGTCGATGGCGTCGAAGCGCCAACGGCCAGTGAGCGCGTAGCGTTCGTTGAGCCGGATCTGGCCGTCGAGGGTGTATTCCTCGAGCTGGTCGCGGAGAAACTGCGTGCCGAAACGCGCGCTCCAGAATTCGCCGTCGGTAAAGGTGATGCCGGAGTTGAACTCCTCGAGACGGGGGTTCTGCAGGTTGAGGCGCTGGAAAAAGTCGAGGCGCAGCCAGCGGGCGGGCATCAGGGCGAGGTCGGCGTGCAGGTCGGAGCTGCGGTGCTCGCCCAGGCGGCGGGCAAAACGCAGATCCTGCGCGAGGGTCAGGGCGATGAGATCGCGGGAGCCGCCCTTGGGGTCGCGGGTCTGGAGGCGCTGCTCCAAGCCGTAGCGCAGGGTGTTGATCTCATTGAGATCGTCGAGGAAGCGGATCTCGCCGAGGTCGATGGGCTGCAGGCGAGTGGAGAAGACGCTGCGGTCGATGCGCGGGATGTAGGCGCGGCCTTTCTCGGCATCGGGGATGTAGCGGTATTGGACGAAAGGCTCCAGGAGATGGCGCAGACCGTCGATGTGCCAGCGCTCGCTCTTGACCTCGAACTGGCCGTAGGCGTGGCCGCGCAGGTCGCCGCCGAACTGGCCGAGCACGCGGCTGTAGTCGTCTTTCCCGCCTAAGGGGGAGAGGTAGTGGGTGAGGCGCGCGCCGGCCACGGGGGTGAGGGTGAGCCAGGGGGCGAGCACGGTGGGCCGCTCGACCCCGTAGTAGGCGTCGAAGCGTTTGCTGGACAGGTTGGACAGGGTGGGGGCGAAGGTGGCGGCATTCTCGTGCAGGCTCACGAAGCCGACGTTGCCGCGGTGGATGAAGCCGAGATCCTGCGGGGAGGTGAGGAGCTGGACGGATAGCTCGGGCTCGCGACGCTGGGTGATTTGGAAGTCGTTGGGCTGGGCGCGGACGAAGACGGAGCCGAGCGTGTTGTCGCCGGCGTAGGTGGCCTCGACGAAGGTCTCCGGCTGCTGGTTGCGAGGAAAGCGGCTGCGGTCGAAGTCGCGCACGACCTCGGAGTCGCTCCAGTAGGCGAGTTGGGCCATCACGGAGAGATGCTCGCCGGTGGTCTGCAGGTGGCGCCAATCAATGAGGCCGCGTTCCTGGCCGATGCGTTGGTCGAGGGAGTCGAGGCCGCGGCGGTTGCTGCCGGCGAAGTCGTGGATCCAGCCCGAGCGCAGCTCGCCGGTGAAGGTGGTCTCCCCGCGTTGGGTATCGTAACGGGCGGCGGGGCCGATGAGCACGCCGCGTTTGCTGAAAAGACCGATGTTGGGGCCAATGCGAACCCCGGCGGAGACCGGAGCGAGCGTAGTTACCGTGAGGAAGGTGCCGATGGAGCTGCGCAGACCGGCGCGGATCTCGGTCTCGAGCGGGGGGGCATCGAGGCGCTGGTTGAAGACCGGCAGGGGTAGCAGCGGGATGGAGCCCAGGCGCAGGGCGGCGTGATGAGCCTTGAAGTTCTTGCCTTGGACGAAGTCGATGGAGGAGGCGCGGACGGTGGGGGTGAGGAAACCGGGCTCGCCGTAGGTGAGGGTGGCGTCGGTAAGGGTGAACTCCTTCATATTGCCCTCGAGGGAGCGGCCCTGGAGGTAGAGCGGGTAGTAGCCGGCGCGGGTGTTTTTGAGCCGCACTTTGCCGTCGGCGAGGGTGTAGGTGCCTTCGTCGGCCACGAGGCGGACGTCGCCGCGGGTGAGCACGAGGTTGCCGCGGGCGTTGGCCTGGCCGGTCTGGTCGTTGTAGCGGATTTCGTCGGCGGTGAGGGTGAGGTCGCCGTAGACCAGTCGCGCGTCGGCGACGATCATCTCCTTGGAGTTGTAGTCGAACTCGATGGGTTTGTTCGTGCTCGAGGTGAGGTCGAGGGCCTCGCCGGCAGCGAGGGTGCGCATGCAGGCGCCAAGGACGAGCACGGAGAGGAGGATAGAGGAACGTAGCTTCACGCGGTTGGGAGCAAAGAGGGATGGCCGGCGCGGTGCAATCCCCCGCTGCGCGGGATCTGCGCTCCGGGGAACCAGGGCGGCGGCCAGGGCGGCGGTACTGGCGGCACGGTGGGCGCGCCGGTGCGTGGCTTTGGAGCGGATGCGCGGCTTGCTTTGGCGGCGCGGCCGGGAATACTCCGGGCCCACACAAACACGCATGAAGGCCAAACCCGTCGGCACCACCCCGCTCGATCTGTTGCTCAAGGCCCAACTGGCCGATCCGCACTCGTTTCTGGGGATGCACACCCACACGATCGACGGTGACCACGGGGTGTTCGTGCGGGCCTTCCTGCCCAACGCCCGCTCCTGCGAGGTGGTCGACCTCGCGCACAAGCCCGAGCGGCGCTATCCGATGATGCAGATCGCCCCGGAGGGCTTCTTCGAGGTCTTCATCTCCAAGCGGGCGGATGTGTTCGCCTACCAGTTGCGCGCCACGTTGCGCTCGGGCGACATCCGTCAGTTCTCCGATCCGTATTCGTTCCTTCCCACGATCAGCGAGCACGACCTGTATCTCTTCAATCAGGGCAACGAGCACTTCATCTACAAGAAGCTCGGCGCGCATCCGCGCGAGATCGAGGGCGCGCCCGGTGTGACCTTCGCGGTGTGGGCGCCGGCGGCGGCCCGTGTGTCGGTGGTGGGCAACTTCAACCAGTGGGACGGCCGCGCGCATCCGATGCGCCCGCTCGGCGCCTCCGGCGTGTGGGAGATCTTCATCCCCGGGCTGGGCGAGGGCGAAGTGTACAAGTTCGAGCTCCGCGACCAGGGCGGCCACATCTATCTCAAGACCGACCCGTACGGCACCTATTTTGAGGCCCCGCCCAACAACGCCTCCATCGTCTGCTCCACCCGCCGCTACCAATGGGGCGACTCCGACTGGCTGGCCCAACGCACGGCCAAGGCCACCATCGACCGGCCGATCTCCGTCTACGAGGTGCACCTCGGCTCGTGGAAACGCATCGTCGAGGACGCCAACCGTCCGCTCAGCTACCGCGAGGTCGCCCCGCTGCTGGCCGACCACGTGTTGGAGATGGGCTTCACCCATGTGGAGCTCATGCCGGTGGCCGAGCACCCCTTCGAGGGGTCGTGGGGTTATCAGGTCACCGGCTTCTTCGCCCCGACGCACCGCTTCGGCACGCCGGAGGATTTCCAGTTCTTTGTCGACTACCTGCACCAGCGCGGCATCGGCGTGATCCTCGACTGGGTGCCCGCGCACTTCCCCCGCGACAGCTTCGCGCTGCCCAACTTCGACGGCACCCACCTCTACGAGCACGCCGATCCCAAGCAGGGCGCGCATCAGGACTGGGGTACGTTGATCTTCAACTACGGCAGGCACGAGGTGCGCTCCTTCGTGGTGGCCAACGCGCTTTCCTGGCTCGACCGCTACCACCTCGACGGCCTGCGCGTCGACGCCGTGGCGTCGATGCTCTATCTCGACTACTCGCGCAAGGAGGGGGAGTGGATCCCCAACAAGTTCGGCGGCCGCGAGAACATCGAGGCGATCGAGTTCCTCAAGCAGGTCAATTCGCTGGTCCACACCTACTATCCCGGCGTGCTCATGATCGCCGAGGAGTCGACCGCGTTCCCCGGCATCACCAAGCCGGTGAAGGACGGGGGCATCGGCTTCGACCTGAAGTGGAACATGGGCTGGATGCACGACACCCTGCGCTTCTTCGAGAAGGAGCCCATCCACCGCAAGTGGCACATGAACGACCTCACCTTCGGGATGCTCTACCAGTATTCCGAGAACTTCGTGCTCGCGTTCTCCCACGACGAGGTGGTCCACGGGAAGGGCTCGCTGCTGCTGAAGATGGGGTCGTGGCATATTCCCGACAAGGCGGCCAGCCTGCGCGCGCTCTACGCGCACAAGTGGATGTGGCCGGGCAAGAAGCTGCTCTTCATGGGCTGCGAATGGGGCCAGTCGCGCGAGTGGGCCTACGACCGCAGCCTCGACTGGCACCTGCTCCAGTACATCGACCACGAGGGCATCCGCCTGCTCGTGCGCGACCTCAACAAACTCTACCGCACCGAGCCCGTGCTCGGTCTCAACGACCAGAACACCCAGGGCTTCCGCTGGATCGCCGCCTGGGACTCCGACAACTCCGTCGTGGCCTACCTGCGCCAAAGCGAGAGCTTCCCGGACGAACTGCTGGTGGTGGTGGGCAACTACACGCCGGTGCTGCGCCAAGGCTACCGCATCGGGGTGCCCCGCGCCGGGTTCTGGCGCGAGCTGCTCAATACCAATTCCGAGTACTACGGCGGCAGCGGCGAGGGCAACGGTGGCGGGCTCATGGCGCAGGATGTGCCGTGGGACGGCTACACCCAGTCGCTGGAGTTGGTGCTGCCGTCGATGTCGACCACCGTCTTCAAGTGGCGCAAGGAGGGGTGAGGTAATTGGTCACCAGTGATCAGTCATCAGTGATCAGCCGGCGTTGGCTCGACGTGGCACGAGGCTTCAGCCCGTGCCGGCCGACGTTGCTCGGACCCGACGGCCCGGTCTGAAGACGCGGGCCACGGCCGGCTCGGCTCGCAACCGGACCGGCACGGACACAAGGTCCGGCCCTACAGTCGGACGGCCCCGGCAGACTCGCTCACTTCGCCCCGCCGGAGCCAGGGCGAGAATACGGAAGGTGTTGCCGGCGGTGGTGTTGCCGGCGTTGCGGGTGGCCAGCAGCGTGATCTTCACCCGGTGCGTCGCCAGCGGGTAGGTCGTGCCGAGACGCACCATCTTGCGGAAGCCGCCCCAGGTGGCATCGAGCCGGCGTCATAGGTCGGCTGCTCCGCCATCCACCGAGACACTCCCCGGCCGACGCCGGCTTTCAGGGCCTTGTCGTTGATGCACCAGAACGAGAACAGGAGACGGTCGCCGCGCAGGTCGAACTCGATGGTGCTGCCGGGCGTCGCACTCTCGTAACCGGCGTCCACGCCACTCCCGGCGGTCTTCAGCGTCCAGCCGGAACTGGTCACCGGGGTGAGCGTCTGCCCTCGGCCGTCGGCGAGGGTAACCCGAAGGCGTGGGCGCGGTGGGGCGCGGGAGCCGGGCGGCGCCGGCGGAAGGCGTTGAGCGCGGCTGGAGCGTCGCTCGATGAACTGCGCGGCGAAGGCATGGCCGATGTCGTTCGGGTGGGTGCCGTCGGTGGTCACATCGGCGCAGGCCAACCGGTGGGCTTCGATCTCCGGTACGATGCCGTCCTCGAAGCTGGTCATCGGCAGGCCGTAGTGCGCCCCGAGCGGCGCCTGCCAGGACTTGCCGCCCCGGTAGGCCGCATAGCCGGTGTTGAAATTGCACTGGCTCATGAAGAGCAACAGGACCGCCGGCTTGTTGGCGTGGTTAAGCGCCTGCCGCAACAGGCCCTCGTAGGTTTCCCCGAGGGTGTATCCGTAGGTTCCGGCCACGCCGCTCCACGAGTCGTTGACGGCGAACTCGACGATCACGAGGTCGGGATTCTGGGAGAGCACCGAGCCGCGGAGGCGCAGCGCGCCGTAGTCGGAACCCGTGGCGCCGATGCCGGCGTTGACGAGCGTGCAGGCGCTGGCGGGGAAAGCCTGTTTCCACCAAGCCTGCACACGATTGGCCCACCGGTTGGCGGCGGCGCTGGCGCCGGCGCCTTGGGTGATCGAGCCGCCGATGACTGCGAAGGTGACGGGCGTGCCCGCGCGACCCTTGGCGAACAGGCGCTGGAGCCGCGCCTGATGGCCGGCCGCGAGCTGCGATTGCGCAAACGGTGTGTCTCCGGCGTACTCGTATGCTCCCAGGTCTGGCGCGCCACCCGAGGGCACCGCGGTACCGACGAAGTCGGTCGGAGAGCTCGCCGGCACCGCCGCGCCGATCGCCGGGCTGCCGGCGGCGAGGCGGAAGTCCAGCACGGTTTCGTCGACAAACTTCGGATCCGCGACCGTCTCATGCGCCGCCTGCACCCAGCGGCTATTCGCCGGCCCGAACTCGCCCGCGCCGGTGAAGCGGATCAGGTTGTGGTCATGCACCAGCCCAGCGCCGGCGGCGGCGGGGTCGTAAACCAGCCAGCCGCCGGTGCTGAGGATGTTGTTGCGGATCACCACCGAGTTCCCGGGCATGAACGTTCCGTATTTAGCGCCGAGGAAAAGAAACGTCGCGCCGGCGTCATAGCCCGGCCCGGGGACGAACGTGTTGTTCTCGAACCGGACGTCGTAGGTGCCGGTCTCCGCATAGGGGAGATCGTCCAGATGGAATTCGACCGCACGGTTGGGGCTGTTGACGTGAACGTTGTAGGCGACGAGCAGATTGGTGACCTTGCCCGCGCATTCCATGAAGACGTCGGAATTCTCGCTGTAGTTGTGGTGGATCCGGATGTCGTTGGAGACGTACTTCCAGCCACCCGGGTCCGCGGCGGTGACCTTCTGGCCGAAGAACTCAAAGGAGCCACCGTCGGTACCGAAGGATTTGCTCCGGGCGATGCAGTTCACCATCCGGTTCCAGGCGAGCTCGAGGTCCTCGCCGACGAAGCCGATGCCGCCCGCGCCGCGGTCGAAATCGGGATTTCCGGTGTCGAGGGCCATAATGCCGTCGTGGATGGAGTTGCCCAAGATGCGTTGGTGCGCCCCCCTAACGCTGATTCCGGCACCACAGCGTACGATCTCGCAGCCCGCCACCACGAGGTTGCTGGTCCCGTCCGCCATCACGATCCCGGTCTCCTTCGTGTCCTGCACACGGATATCGAGCAGATGGATGTAGCGCGACGGGACGGTTGCCGTTCCGTTCTGGCCGAAGGCCACGCCGGCGAAGTCCCTGGTGGCGTCCCAGTGCGCTCCGGGGTCCGCGATCGTGGGCGGCTCACCGGTGCCGTAGGCCTCGATCACGATCGGCTCGGCCGCCGTGCCCTGAGCGCCGGCATCCAAGAAAAGGCTCTCGCGTCGCCAGACCGAGCCGCGAGCCAGCCGCACAACATCGCCCGCGGTGAGGCCGGCCGAGTGGACTTTGAACAGCGTGCGCCATGCGGTCTGGGGCGAGTGCCCGTCGAGGGAATCGTTGCCCGTCCGCGCATCGAGGTAGAAGACGCGCCTGGGGTTCGGGTTGCGAAATTGGTTGAGGTCAGGCGGGATAAACTGCGCCGGGCTCGTCGTGGCAACACGGTAGAAGCGCCGCGCGCCGTTCGCTCCGAGATCGGTGATCGTGCACGCGTTGCCGGAGGGATCCTGCGTGAAGTCGGTCAACGGCGCCCACGTGGTGAGGTCGCTCGAAACCTGCGGCACGTAGATCCAGCCGGGCGTGGTCGGGCCGTAGGTGAGCCGCAGTTGTGCCGGCTGGTTGGCGACGGGCGCGACTCGCAGGTCGCGCAGCTTAGGTTGCGCGACGAGCCCGGTGGCAAACGAGAGTACGAGGAGGGGCAGGAGCAGACGGCGGAGCCAAGGGTTCATCGCAGCACGGGGTAGGTATTGGGGAGGGTGACTCATTTCGCCTCGTACGCGCCGAGGTCGGGAGCGGCGCCGGTGGGCACGGGCGTGCCGCGCAGATCGGCGGGAAAGGTGGCCGCGACACCGGCGTCGATCGCCGGGCTGCCGGGGGCAAGGCGGTAGTCCTCGCCGAGCGCATCCATGAAGCGGGGATCGGCGAGGCGCTCCGTGGCCCCGACGACCCACTGATCGACGCCGGAGCCCAGCGTCGCCCCGGGGGCGAGGCTGATCAGGTTGTGATCGTGGACGAAAGCCGTCCCGATGGCCGCCGCGTCGTAGATAACCTGTCCGCGAACCACCATTACGTTGTTGCGCACGGTCAGCGTCGTTCCGGGGTGGAGGTCGCCTCGCTTCGCACTGTAGAGGCTGAAGATCGTTCCGACATTCTCGGGCTCGCCGGACACGAAGGTGTTGTTCTCCACCCGCAGGTCATAGGCGGCATCGGCAATGACCGTATCGAGATGGAGCACAAAGAGAGAGTTTGAACCACCGAAGTAGAGATTGTTGGCGACGAGCAGATTCGTGACTTTCCCTGCGCCCTCGAGCATGCCCCAGCAATTCTCCGCCACGTTGTGATGGACCCGGATGTCGTCGGAGACGTTGTTCCAGCCACTGGGATCGGCGGCGGTCCGCACATAGCCGAAGAATTCCACCACCCCGCCATCGGTCCCGAAGGCCTTGCTCGGGGCCGAGCAGTTCACGAACCGGTTCCACGCGATCTCAATGTCGCGCCCCACGACCGTCACGCCGTTGGCGCCCCAGTCGGTGCTGCCGTTGCCGGTGTCCACCGCCATCACGCCGTCGTGCACGTAGCAGCCGATCACCTTCTGGTGCGCGCCCACGATGCCCACCCCGGCTCCGCAACGCCGGACTTCCACCCCGGCGACCACGAGGTGATGACTCTCCGGAGACATCAACACCCCGGTCGACTCGAAATCCGCGATTCGCACATCGAGCAGGTGGATGTAGCTGCTCGGCTCGGCGACACTCGGATCGCGCCCGAAGGCTACGCCGGGCCAGGGACGAGTGGCATCCCAATGCGCCCGCGGGTCGGCGATCGTCGGTGGCTCCCCGGTGCCGTATGCCTCGATCACGATCGGTTCCTCCGCGGTGCCATGAGCACCCGCGTCGAGAAAGAAACTCTCGCGGCGCCAGACACAGCCACGCGCCAGGCGCACGACATCGCCCGCCCGCAGGCCGGCCGAGTGCAGACGAAAGAGCGTCTTCCACGGGGTGGCGGGCGAGGTGCCGGCGTTGGTGTCCAGGCCACTGCGGCCGTCGACATAGAAGACTCGCTTCGGGTTGGGGTTGCGGAACTGGTCGAGGCTCGGGCCGATCATTCGAGCCGGCGGCTCGCCGACCAAGCGGTAGAACCGACGCGCACCGCCTGCCGCTTGGTCGGTGATGGTGCGCACGCCGTTCGCGTCGTTCTGGGAGAAACTCGTGAGCGGTGCCCAATTCCCGAGGTCGGACGAGGCTTGGGGCGTGTAGATCCAGTCGGGCACGATCGGGCCGTAGGTGAGTTGCATTTGCGCGGGTTGGCCGGCGACAGGGGCGACCCGCAGGTCGTGAAGCTGGGGCGCGGCCCGCAGCACTCCGGAGAGCAGGCCAACGCCCAGAGCGGCGATCAGGGGGAACGAGGGGGATTTCATGATTGGGGAATGGGTACGGTTACTCGGTCTCGTATGCGCCGAAATCGGGCGCACCGGAGGTTGGCACCAAGGTACCGAGCAGGTCGTAGGAGTAGTTTGCCACCGCGCCGGCATCGATCGCCGGGCTGCCGGTCGCGAGGCGGAAGTCGCCGCGAGCGGCGTCCGCGAACTTCGGATCGGCGACTACCTCGCCGGCGCCGAGCGGCCAGTCGCCGCGCTGCCCGGTCCCGACCAGCCGGATGAGGTTGTGGTCGTGAGCGAAGCTCGCTCCGAGCAGGTTGTCCGTCGTCACGCGATAGGCGGTGACGAAGACGTTGTTGCGGACGCTGATGCTGTGGTTGGCGGGCACGATCGGCGGATCGCCGGCGCCCTGCGAACTGAGCAGCCCGATGATGCCCCAGCCGTTCAGATGAGCGTTGGTCAATGGCACGAAGGTGTTGTTTTCGATTCGCGTGTTCTTGTACGAGTCGACCGTTCCCTGGCGCTCGGAGTCGTCGAGGTGGAACTCAAGCGCCTCGTTCGGGCTGTTGACGTAGAGGTTGAAGGCGATCGTCAGCCCGTCGACGGTACTGTCGAGTTCCATGAATCCGAAGCAGCGGTCGATCACGTTGTGGTGGATTCGGATATCCCGCGCGACCTTGCCCGGCTCGAAGAACTCGAACGCGTTGCCGTCGTCGCCGTTCGCGCGCACCGAGTGGCAGTTGATGAAGCGATTCCAGGCGAACTCCTGGTCGGTACCGAAGAAATTGATGCCCTCGGCTGCTGCCGTCGGGGCCACGAGGTCGCGGATGAGGCAGCCGATCACTTTCTGGCGTGAACCGCGGATCACCATGCCTCGGCCCACGTTCGCGATCTCGACCCCGGCGATGACGATGTCGTGGCTGGACCAGCCGGTGTTCACGCCCGACCGCTGCGGATGCGCGTTTTGAATGCGCAGATCCAACACCCGCACATAGGCCGAGGACCCGTCGAGGAAGACCGCGTCGAAGTGAGCCGGCTCGCCGGTGTCGCTGTCGATCCACGGCGCGCGCGGGTCGTCGATCGTGGGCGGTTCGCCCACGCCGTACGCTTCGATGACGATCGGCGCCGCCGCCGTGCCGACCAAGCCGCCCCCGAAATAGAAGCTCTGCTGCGTCCAGACGGATCCGCGCGCAAGCCGCACCACATCGCCGGCCTTCAGGCCCTTTTGCCGTGCTTTGTCGAGCGAGCGCCAGGCGGCGGCTGGGCTGGTGCCGGTCGCAAGGTCGTTGCCCGTCGTCGCGTCGATGAAGAAGACCCGCGTGGGATTCGGGTTGCGGAACCCCTCGAGGCTCGGGCCGGCGACGCGGTAGAAGCGGCGCGCGCCACTCGCCGCCGCGTCGGTGATCGTGCGCACGCCGGCGCTGTCGCTCAGTGTGGCGCCGGAGAGTGGCGTCCAGGTTTCTAGGTCGGTCGAGCACTCGGCGCTGTAGCTCCAGCCCGGCACCACCGGCGCGAGGGTCAGCTGCATCTGTGCGGGCTGTCCGGCGACGGGGGAGAGGCGCAGTACGGGGACAGGCGGTTGGGCGGCGGCGCCCAGAGGAAGGAGACTGAAGAGCAACAGGGCGCGCGGAGCGGCAGCGAGGAACGAGGGGAGGGCGGGCATGGGGGAGAACGACAAGGCTGAGCCCCTCCAGCGGCGGGGCAAGACTGGTACGGGGGGGACCGGGTAAGCAGACCGTGAGTTTGGGCTTTCCCGGCCAGGCTTTTGAGCTTCGCAAAACGGACCATGCCGGGCCGCGTTGTTCGCAACGCTGTCGGACGCGATTGAGGTCAATCGCGTCCACCTTCGGGCGTCAGCCATTGTGGCAGACCTACTAGTCCTTGGCCGGGCCGGTCTCGGGGGCGAGGGGGGCGAGCACGAAGCGCAGGCCGCGCGCGTAGCTCTCGGCCTTGGTGCCGGCGTGGCGTTCGCCGTCGATGATGCGGAAGGAGTAGGAGAGACCTTGGTACTGGCGGCCGGCCAGGCGGGTGTCGAAGCGTTTGATGGCGTCGAGGAATTTCGGCCACTCGTACTCGGCGCCGGTCATGAAGAGGCGGGCGTTGATCGGGCGGCTGGCTTTCGCGAATTCCGCCTCGTAGGCGAAGAGCCAGTCGCCGGCCACGCCGGTGGCGGGGCTGGCGGCGATGTAGCCTTCGAAGAGTTCGGGCTTGGTGAGCATCGTGTACAGGGTGAAGAGACCGCCGAGCGAGCTGCCGGCGAGGACGCGGTGCTTCGGGTCGGCGCGGTATTCGCGTTCCATGAGCGGAATGATCTCCTTCTCGAGGAGAGCGAGGAAGTCGGCGGCGTGGCCGGAATTCTCGCCCTGGTCGAAGACGGGCGCAGGCGAGAGATCCCAGTTGCGCAGCACACCGTAGTCGGGCTTCTCACCGGCGTAGCCTAGGCCCACGATGATACACTCGGGTACGACCTTGTCGTAGGTGAAATTGTTGTAGGAGCAGTACATCGTCGGCAGGTCCCAGTAGCCGTCGGTCACGTAGATGATCGGGTAGCGCTGGTCCTTTTTTTCCCCGAATGAAGTGGGGAGGGCGATGTGCAGCTGGTATTGGCGATTGGGACCCTTGAAGGGCAGCACGCGCAGCTCGGTGTTGGCGAGGGCTACGGGTGGATTGGTTGCTGCCGTAGTGGCGGGCGCGGGGGCGGCGCGAAGGACGGAGGCAGCGCCGAGAAGAACGGCGAGGGCAACTAGGGGTTTCATCGCCGGCGAGTTGGGCGTAAAACGAGCACCTTCTCAATCCCGGTGGTGTTCGCACGGTTGAACGGAATACCCGCTTGGGCTGGGGCCCTTGCCCCCGGCTGGCCGGGGTTGAGCGCAACGGGCGAAGCGAATGCGGTTCGTCGTGCCGACCCCGTACGGCCGTTACGTGGCTTTCCCGTCTCGGTGTTCGCGCAGCGCCGACAGTTGGCGGCGCAGGTCGAGTGTTTGCCACGGGTCGAAACGGGGCGTGCCGCGGAGACCTTCGAGTTCGGCGCAGCGTTGCCGGAGCGCGGCGGCCTTGCGGGCCTGGGTGGAATCCAGGCCCGGCTGGGCTGGGACTGGTGTCGTGTCCTCCTCGGTGCAGGCGGTGAGCTGTCCACTTTCGGCCAGAGCTGCGCGGAACAGCGCGGACGCGGTCGCGGCAAGGAGGGCGTGCAACAACAGCAGCGGTTGGCCCGCGCCGCAGGCGAGCGCGGTGAAGGCCAGCGCGAGCACCGCGGAGCCGAGATGGGCCGCGTAGCTGCAGCGGGCGGCCACCGAAGGCGGCGGTTGGACTGAAGGGAGGGCGGACATGGCCTCCGGTGGTTGAGCAGCGGGGATGCCAGCAGAGGTGAATAGGATTCCTGTCAGAGTGCGGGCGGTGGAGGCGTATTCCGAGCGCGGGGGTGTGGAGCAGCGGCGTTGGTGGCCGAGCCGGTGGACTTGAGGGGGGGGGCGGCGGCGGTGTTGCCGAGTTGCCAAGCGGGAGAATTTGCGACGGCATCGGGCTGCCTTTTGCCGCCCATGCCCTCTTCCCACCCTTTGCCCTCTCCCAGCGATCCGCATCATGGTCACCATTGCCATGGGCTCGATGTCCGGCCGGACTGGGTGCCAGAGAACGCCGGGGCGGAGTTCACGACCCGCGTCTCGCAGGGAGTGCAGCCTGCGATCGCGGTGCGGCACGGGGGCGGAGCCAAGCGCCGCCAGCTCTCACTCGACGACTATTTTGCCGGCGTGCGCGCTGGTGACCTCAGTGTACTGGCACGAGCGATCACCCTGATCGAGAGCAACGCCCCCGCCCATCAGGAGCTGGCGCAGACGTTGCTCACCCGGTTGCTGCCGCACACCGGTGGGGCGATGCGGGTGGGGATCACGGGGATACCCGGCGCGGGCAAGAGCACGTTCATCGAGTGTTTGGGCACGCGGCTGTGCGAATCCGGCAAGAAGGTGGCGGTGCTCGCCGTCGATCCCTCGAGCAGTGTGCACGGCGGCAGCGTGCTGGGCGACAAGGTGCGCATGGAGAAGCTCAGCCGGCACCCGCGCGCGTTCATCCGACCCTCGCCCTCGGGAGGTTCGTTAGGTGGCGTGGCGCGCAAGAGCCGCGAGGCGATGCTCGTGTGCGAAGCCGCCGGATTCGACACTCTACTCATCGAGACGGTGGGCGTGGGGCAAAACGAGGTGACCGTGCGCTCGATGGTCGACTGCTTCTTTGTGATGCTCATCGCCGGCGCGGGCGACGAGATGCAGGGCATCAAGAAGGGCATCATTGAGCTGGCCGATCTGGTCGTGATCAACAAGGCCGACGGCGAGAACCGCCCCCGCGCGATGGCGGCGCAGGCCGACATGAAACGCGTGCTTCATTACTTGCATCCCGCGACTCCTGGTTGGGAAACGCCGGCCCTGCTCGGCTCTGCGGTGACGGGTGACGGGGTCGACGACATCTGGAAGAGCGTGGAGGGCTTTTTTGCGCACTGCCGTGCGGGGGGCTTCCTGCGCGAGCGCCGCCAAGTACAGGCGGTCGAGTGGCTGCATGCGCTGGTCAACGAAGCGCTGCGGTCGCGCTTCTACAATTCGCCGGCGGTGAAGGCCGATCTCCACCATATCGAGTTCGCGGTGGCGGAGGGCAAGCTGCCCGCCGTGGCCGCCGCGCAGCAGCTGTTGGCCAGCGCCAATTTCGGGGACTGAGCCGAACGGCTCCGCCCTTCGTCCTCGTCCGCCGTGTCTGCCTTGTAGCTTGACCGCGCGGCGGTTCAGCTGCCCCGGCAGGCGGCTGAACGACTTCGTCGTCCAGCTACGCCGATCAGGAAGCGTGGAGAAAGAGCGGCGCGCGGCGGGGGTCCTGGCTCGGTCTATCCGCCCGCCGAGCTTCCGAGTTTTTCGCGTTTCGGCTTAACTCTGAAGCCAAGGCGGGCATTGTGCGGGCGGAGACGGGAGTTATGCCGAGATTTCACTATACGGCGATCGACCGGTCGGGACACCAGCGCGACGGGGTGTTGGAGGCACCCACGGGCGAGCAGGCGGTGGCGCAGGTGAAACAAACCGGGCTCTTCCCCACGCGCGTAGCCGCGGAAGCCGAGGGGCGGCCGGTCTCGCTCTCCGCACGGCGCCGGCGCGGGCCTGTCGTCTTTGGCCGGCCGGTGAATGCGCGAGGGCTGGGCGAGTTTACCCGCCAACTGGGTACGTTGGTGCAGGCAGGGCTGCCGTTGCTGCGCAGCCTGCAGGTGCTCGGGCGCCAGGAGCGGCGACCGGCGTTCCGACGGATCATCGGCGAGCTGGGCGAGGCACTGGCGGCGGGCGACAGCCTTTCGGTGGCGTTGGCCCGCCATCCCCGCGTGTTCGCCAAGCTTTACGTAGGCATGGTGCGCGCAGGTGAGGCGGGCGGGCGGATGGAGGTGGTGCTGCTGCAGCTCGCCCGTTTCTTGGAGAAGGCGGAGCGCATCCGTCGCCGGATTGTGGCGGCTCTGTACTATCCCGTGGCGGTGTTGACGGTGACGGTGCTGATCGTCGCCGGGCTGATGTTGTTCGTGGTGCCGAAGTTTCGCGTGATCTTCCAGGAGCAACTACGCGGGGCGGCGCTGCCCGGGCTCACCCAGGCGGTGATGGCGGCGAGTGACTTTGTGGGGACCCACTTCCTGTGGATGGCGCTGGCCGTGGGGGCGGTGTTCGCCCTGCAGGCGGCTGTGCGGGCCACGGCTGTCGGGCAACGGTGGACGAGCGCGCTCGTGCTGGGCACCCCGGTCGTGGGCGAACTGGTGCGGCGCACGGCGGTGGCGCGGTTCGCGCGGACCTTGGGCACGCTCATGGGCAACGGCGTGCCCATCCTGCAGGCCCTTCAGATCGCGCGCGACACCTGCGGCAACGCGGTGCTCGCCGCCGCACTCACGACGGTGCACGACCGGGTGCAAGCCGGGTCGGCGGTGGCGGCCGCCTTGGAGTCCACGCACTGTTTTCCGGACATGTTGGTGAGCCTGGTGGCGGTGGGCGAGGAGACCGGGGCGCTGGCCGAGATGCTGGGGCGGGTCGCCGACGCCTACGACGAAGAGGTGGACACGGCGGTGGGCGGACTCACCTCGTTGCTGGAGCCGCTGATGATCGTGTTCCTGGCGCTGACGGTGGGCACGATCGTGATCGCGCTCTTTCTCCCGATCGTGCGTATCATTCAGACGATGAGCTGAACGGGCCGGATGGGAAGACTAGGACGTATGGACCGTTAGGTCCTATGGGGGAAAGCTCGGGACGGGATGCCGGTCACTCCGGCCGCGGATTCCCCTCTCGATAGACCGGCTGCGGGTGACCGGTCCCATCCAGCGCCACATAGGTGAAGACACCGTCGGTGACGCGCAGTTCGGTGGCCTCAAAATGGCGCTGCACCCATACCTCCAGGTGGATCTGCATCGAGGTGCGCCCTACGCGGCGCAGCTCGGCAAAGCAGGCGATGGTGTCGCCCACCAGCACGGGGAAGTGGAAGGTCATGGCCTCGACGGCGACCGTGGTGACGCGGCAACGAGCGACTTGGTGGGCGAGGATGGCGCCGCCGATGTCCATCTGCGACATGAGCCAGCCGCCGAAGACATCGCCGGAGGCGTTGGTGTCGGCGGGCATAGCGATGGTGCGGATGACGAGTTGGCCGAGCGGGGTGCGAGCGGGGGCGGGGGAGTCGGCCATGGCGGGGAGAGGGTTGGCGGAAGGGGGAAATGAGGCGCTGGCCGCTCGATCCCGGACGGGCCACGGCACCGCCGTGGGCTCCATTCGGAACCACCTCAGGCGTATCAGCCCGAGAGAATCCTCAGGTCGGCGAGGGGGACGGCCACCAGGATGCCCTGCTGGAGCACGTCCATCGAGATGACCACGCCCTTGGGGCTGCTCGGGTTTTCGACCATGCCCTCCACTCCCTTGAGCGGCCCGCTGACGACGCGAACGCGGGCGCCATGCTTAAGCAGCGGATGCAGAGAGGCCTCCAAGCCGGAGGCGACCAGGGTCTTCACGGCGTCGAGTTGGACGAGGAATGAGGCCTCGTCGGTCACGGGGAGGAAGCGCACCAGCAACTCCTGCTGGTAGAGGCGCGAGCGGCGCTCGGGGGCAATCTGCGCGAACACATAGCCCGTGAAGAGGGGCTTGGTGAAGCGGCGGATACGCGCGCCGTAGCGGCGCTCGCTGGTGATGAGCGGCAGGCTGTGCCCGCAGCGTTCGCGGGTGAGGAGATCGGCGAACTTCTTCTCGCACCGCGGCTTCGTGTGGCACACGAACCACGGGGCCGACGATGGTGAAGGGACGGTGGGCGGCGTCACGGATGATCAGGGCCGGGCGGAGAGGAACTCGAGCGCGGCACGGTAGCCGGGCAGGCCCAGGCCGGCGATCACGCCGAGGCAGGCGCCGGCGGTGACGGACTTGTGGCGGAATTCCTCGCGGGCGTGGACGTTGGAGATGTGCACCTCGATGGCGGGCAGGCCTGATCCGCTGATGGAGTCGCGCAAGGCCACGCTGGTATGGGTGAGGCCGCCTGGATTGATGACGAAACCGTCGAACTTCCGGTCGGCGAGGCTGGCAATGTGGTCGATGAGGGCGCCCTCGTGGTTGCTCTGGAAGAACTCGAGCTCGATCGGGCGGCCGGCGAAGGCGGTGCGCAGGTCGCGTTCGAGGTCGGCGAGCGTGGCGTGACCGTAGACGGCGGGTTCGCGTTTGCCGAGGCGGTCGAGGTTGGGGCCGTTGAGGATGGCGAGCTTCTTCATGGACGGGAGTATTTAACTAGCGGAGGCGCGGAGGCAAGGCGGGGCAGGTGGATCAATCGGAGGAGGCTGCTCGCAGGCGATCCCGGGCGCGGACCGCGTGCAGGCACGCTGCCTACAGCGGGCAATCACTGGGCAAAAAGACCCAGGGCAGACCGAAGCGGTGGGCGAGCTCGGCGGCCAAGGCCTGCACGCCGAAGGTCTCGGTGGCGTAGTGGCCGCAGAGATAGAGGTTGAGATGTTCCTCCTGGGCGCGGTTGAAGACTGACTGTTTAAGCTCCCCGGTGACGAGGGTATCAAGGCCGGCGGGAGCGAGGGAATCGATGGCGCTCATGCCGCTGCCGGTGAGCAGGGCGACCTCGCGTGGATGCTCGGGCCCAAACTCCAGCGCGGTGATGCCGCCGGGGAACAGGACCTCCAGGCGGGCACGCAGGGTGGAGCGATTGGCCGGGGCGGCGGTCACCAGGCCGATGTCGCGGCCTTGATAAGGGAGGAAGCCGCGCACCGGCACGAGGTCGAGGGCGCCGGCCAGCCGGGCGTTGTTGCCGAGCTCGGGGTGGGCATCGAGGGGCAGATGCGCCGAGTAGACGGCGAGATTGGCGGCGAAGGCCACCTGCAGGCGCTCGCGTTGGGCGCCGACGAGCGGCCGGGCGCCGTCCCAGAACAGGCCGTGATGGACGAGGAGGAAGTCGACGCCGGCGGCGGCGGCGGCGCGGAAGGTGTGGAGCCCGGCATCGACGGCCGCGCCCAGGCGGGTGACCGTGCCGGTGTTCTCAATTTGCAGACCGTTGAGCGAGCCGGGGAAATCCGGGAAGCCCGGCAGGCCGAGGCGCTGCTGGCAGTGGGCGACGAGGTCGGCGAGAGCGACGGCGGGCATGGTGTGTTGATAGCGTGCCCGCCGTGGCGGAGGCAAGAGCGGGGCTGGTGACGTTGGCGTGGCAGGGCACGGGTGAGCGGTGATGGGCGATAAGGCCGGACGAGACTCTTGCGAGTTCCGCTACGGGGAACGGCGGCCTGCGGGCGACGAAACTCGAGTTTCGCTACGGCGAACGGTCAACTCTGGAGGGGCGGCGTTGGTAGAAGCGCCGGCGTACGATCAGCGCGAGCAGGCCGGCGGTGGCGGCGAGCCCGTAGGTGGACGGCTCGGGGACGCCGTTGTTCCAGTAGCCTCCGGCGCGCACGGCGAAGACGAAGAGGGCGGGATCGGTCTGGTATTCGGGAAGTTCCGGCGCAAAGGCCAGCACGGCAAAAGGCAGATCGACGGCGCCGGCGCCACCGGTGAGCGGGACGAGGGTGCCCCAGTAGCCATCGCCGGGCGAGGCGAGGGGCGAGTTCAGGCCGTATTCGAAGGCGTAGTAGCGCTCGGTGCCCCCGTCGGGGGTGAGGCGCTCTACGAAGAGATCCAGTTGATCGTGGTCGGAGGGGGTGGGGAGAGCGTAGCGGCCAAACTGGCGGTCGGCCGCCGAGAGGCTCAATACGTGGTCGGTGCCACTCTTGGTGTAACCGAACCGGCCCCAGCAATCGCCGGTCTGGCCGAGGAAGACCACCTCGCAGTAGTAGGCCGCACCGATGCCGGAAATGGGTCCGCCGAGGTCAGTGGGCGTGATGTTGGGTACCCAACTACTCCATTCTCGGTGGGAGTCGAGGAGATGTCCGGGGCTGGGGGCGGGTTGGCCGGGGGCGACCAAGCCATAGGTCGGGTCGAGAGTGCCGAACCAGTTGCGGTAGTCGGCGAGCCGGTCAGGGGACGGGTTGAGCAGTTGTCCGGAGGCGGTGGAGGCCACCAGCAGCAGGAGAGCGAGGAAACGAGGCGTTTTCATTTTGGCCGGGGTTGGATTGCATGGTGGTGGGGTTGGTTTGGGTGGGCGACGCGTGGCGGGACGCTAAGGTGAGCGAATGCGAGGCGTGCGCAATCCACCGGCCGAGGGTGAAATCTGTGGAAAACGAGGGTTGACAGAGCCCGGGGTGTCCGGTGTCTTCGGCGGCTTCCTATGAAAGTTGTCTCGTCCCTGAAGTCCGCCAAGAAGCGTCATCCTGCCTGCCAGGTGGTTCGCCGCCGCGGTCGTCTCTACGTCATCAACAAGACGGAGCCCCGTTACAAGGCCCGCCAAGGTTGATCCAACCCATTCTTACGCCGTGAAACCTGAAGGTCATCCCACCCTGAACAACGTCTGCTTTGTGGACGTTTCCACCGGTCATAAATTTCTGACCAAGTCGACGATGAAGTCCCAGCGCAAGGAGACCATCGACGGCGTGGAATACAACTTGGTCCTCCGCGACGTGACGTCCGACTCGCATCCCGCCTACACCGGCGAGAAGCGCATGCTCGACATCGCCGGCCGCATCGAGAAGTTCACCTCGAAGTTCAAGCGCGTTAACGCCACGAAGTGAGCGTCTGACACGTTTCTTCTCCTTTCGCCCCCCGGCCCAGTGCCGGGGGGCTTTTTGTTGGCCGGAGGGAGCGCTCCTCACTGGAGGGGGGGCGGGGCAGCGCGACCACGACGCCTGCGGTGATGGTTTCGGTGGTGAGCGGGAACGAGTTGCTGGAGACGATCCGGCTTACGGCCGCAGCGGCGGTGACGTCGCCGGTCCGGATTTGGCCAGGTCCACCTCCACAGCGGATCGGCCGGCGGGTGGGCTGAAGTGCCCTAGGCCTGTCATGCAGAGACAGAGACCGCCTGTGCTGCTGCAGGGCTTGCCTATCGGGTGGGCCCAGCGTCACCGAGGGGCACGAGGCGCTCGGTGAGCTTCTCACGGACAACACCGGCCGGCTACCCACGCCATGAGGGAAGGGACGAACGCGAATCCTGCTGGTTTCGCTACGCCGGAATCGGAACCGGAGGGGACGGTTGTTTCGGAGAACCGCCCCGGCCTCACGCCGCTCCGGCGCGACGGGCGATGCCGACCTGAGCCCAGAGGCGCAGGGCGGTGAGAAAATACTCTTCCAACGCGGCGGTGGTGCTGAGGTTGGCACGGAGCAGGCCGGCGCACTCCTCCAGCTTGCGAATCGCTCCGATGAAGGGCGGGCGCAGAACGGCGGCGTTTTCGGCCTGGTCGGCGACGAAGGCGCGGGTGGCAAATTCGATCTGGGCGAGCAGGGACTGGCGCACGCCCACGGAAATGCCGGCCTCGAGGGCCTCGAGTTCGTCGTCGGTCATCGCCTCCTTCGAGGCCGCGGTCTCCTGCTTGAGGGTCGTGGCCGCGGTCTCGTCGAGGATGCGCTCGAAGCGGGCGATGAGCGCGTAGAGGGTGAATACCTGGACGGCGGCGCCCTTCTTGTCGGATACGCCTTCGGTGAGCTTCTGCAGCCACTCGCGGTGCAGCTCCAGCCAGGCGGGCAGGTCGGGGTGGACGAGCGGCGTGGCGGCGGCGGGGAAACGGAAGTGCAGGCAGCGGCTGCGAATGGTCGCGAGCAGCGAATACGGATGGGTGGTGAGGAGGATGAGCGTGGTGTCGCGCGGCGGCTCCTCGAGGGTCTTGAGGAAGGCGTTGGAGGTGGCCGGGTTCATCCGGTCGGCCTCGAAGACCACGCCCACCTTGTGGCGGCCCACCTGCGGGGTGAGGTCGATGCGCGAGAGGAAGCCGCGCATGGTGTTCTCCTCGGCGCCGCCGCCGGACTCGCCGATCTTGATCTGGCGCATCTTGCCCTCGGGGCGCAGCGCGATGAAGTCGGGGTGCTTGAGCGGCGGGTACGTCTGGGGGGTGTCGGCCGGGTTGAGCAGCCGGTCGGCGAGGGCGAGGGCGGCGGTCTCGAGCAGGGCGAAGTTGTCGCCCTGGAAGATGAGGCTGTGGGCGAGGCGCCCGTTGCCCAGGGCGCGGTCGAGCACGGCGACGGCGGGGGCGGTGGCGACGGTGTCAGGCCAGGCGTTCATGAAGGGTTTTCCAGATGGCGGACTCGACCTCGTCGGGCGGGCGGGTGCTGTCGAATACGGCGAGGCGGTGCGGCTCGGCTTGGGCGAGGGCGAGGTAGCCTTCGCGCACGCGGCGGAAAAAGTCGCCGTCCTCGCGCTCGATGCGGTCGGCCTTGCCGTCGCCGCGGGTGCGCACGCGGGATTGGCTCACCTCGACGGGGACATCGAGCACCAGGGTGAGGTCGGGACGGCACTCACCCACGGCGAAGTGGTTGATGGCGGCGACGGACTCGGCGGCGAGGCGGCGGGCGGCGCCCTGGTAGACGGTGGTCGAGTCGAGGAAACGGTCGCAGACGACGACCTGGCCGGATTGCAGGGCCGGGAGGATGTGCTCGCGCACGAGCTGGGCGCGGGCGGCGGCGAAGAGGAGCAGCTCGGTCTCCGGGCTCATGATGGCGGAGCGATGGTGCAGGAGCAGGTGGCGGATCTCCTCGCCCAAGGCGGTGCCGCCGGGCTCGCGGGTGACAAAGGTTTCCGCCCCGGCCGCATGCAGGCGACGGACGAGCCGCTGGATGTGCGTGCTTTTGCCGCTGCCCTCGGAGCCCTCGAAGGTGATGAATTTGCCGCGCAGGTTCACGAGGGGACGCAGGGGCTGGGGCGGTGGGCGAAGGCCGGGGAGGCGCGGGAAACCATGGGAGGCTAGGCAAAGGGCGGTGAAAACGCGTCGCAAACGAAAACGCCGGCATGGGCGGCGGTTGTTGGCGGGAAATTCCGTTGAAGCGTCGCCGCCAACGCCCCAACACTTCGCCCAATGTCAGGTCCACTTTCCTCCTCCGTGTTCCTCGCCGCCAACGTCAACATCATCGAGATCTTCGCCAATACCGACCACGTCGGGCAGGCGATCACCTGCCTGCTGGGCGTATTCAGCATCTTTGCCTGGTCGGTGATGCTCGGAAAATACTTCGAGCTGAAGAAGCTCAAGCGCTTCAACGAGGCGTTTGAATACCGTCTGCGCGAGGAGCGCCGCCTCTTCGACCTGCCGGAGCTGTTCCGCACCAAGCGCACCATCCCCTACGGCGACCTCTTTGCCGACGCGATGG
Organism: Opitutaceae bacterium; assembly: GCA_016711225.1. Taxonomy (GTDB): domain Bacteria; phylum Verrucomicrobiota; class Verrucomicrobiia; order Opitutales; family Opitutaceae; genus CAJCBL01. Next base: position 51,418 of record JADJTK010000017.1, on the reverse strand, counting down.
AGGCCTATGCGCGCGCCGCCCAGATCGGGCAGGAGCGCGGCGAGCAGAACATCCGCTCGCGCATCGAGCATGCCGAGAACGCCCTGCAGCGGGCGCTGGGCCGCCAGGTCCTGCGCTATGAAGCCAGCATGATCTTTCTCGCCTCGATCGTCTCCGGCGCGCCCTTCCTCGGGCTGCTGGGCACGGTGTGGGGCGTGATGGTGGCGTTCAGCTCGGTGGCCACCGCGCAGTCGGCCTCGATCCAGACCCTCGCCCCCGGTGTATCGGCGGCGCTGATCACGACCATCGCCGGCCTCATCGTCGCCATCCCCTCGGTGTTCGGCTACAACTTCCTGCTCAACCAGGTGAAGGTGCTCATCACCGAGCTGGAGAACTACGCCAGCAGCCTGGCGGACCGTATCGAGCTGGAGACCTCGGCCTCCACCACCACGACCGAGCAGGGCTGAACCCGACCATGGCACGCACCTTCAAACGTCAGCGTGGTCTGCATCCGGTGGCGGAGCTCAACATCACCAACATGGTCGATCTGGGCTTCACCCTGCTGATCATCTTCATGATCGCCACGCCGCTCATTCAGCAGAACCAGTCGATCCCCCTCGACCTGCCGGTGGTGGACGGAACCACACAGCAGAAAAAGCCGGAGCCGGCGCAGCTCATCGCGGTCGACCGCAACGGCAACTACTACTGGGGCGATCGCCGCACCAGCCTCGCCCAGTTGCGCGTGAACCTGGCGACGCTGGCGGAAAGTCCCAAGCCGCCGGTGATCCGCATCGAGGCCGACTTCACCCTCCAGTATCAGCAGGTGGTGAGCGTGCTCGATGAAGTGAAGAAGGTGGGACTGAGCCGGATCAGTCTCGACACCCAGGTGTCGAAATAGGCCGTCCCCGGACTAGATTTCCGCCATCCATGCGAGCGAGTTCACCAGGCGCCATCGCCCTCTCGGCCACCTTCCACGCAGCGGTTATTTCCGCTATCGTGGCCGCGTCGCTGTGGGTGCAGAAGGCGACCGAGATCAACCCGATGGTGTTCGATCTGGTGAACGCGGAGGACATTGAGATCGGCGATCATTTTGAGATGCCGGGGGCGCCCTCGAAGAATCCCGGGGTGAAGGACCCCGTCGTGAAATTCAAGAAGTCGAAGGTGAAGCGGGTGAAGATCCCGTCCGCTCAGGAGATCGCAGCGGCCGAGGCGAAGGCGGAGAAGGAGGCGGCCAAGCTGAGCAAGGCCGCCGCCGCGAAGAACGCGCCGGCCCTGAAGAACAAGACGACCAGCTACGCCGATTTCCAAAAGCAGAATACCAAGCAACTGGCGGCCAACCAGAAGGTGCGCAGCGCCGGGGCGAAGGGGGCGGCCGCCCCCGGCATCGACGCCAAGGGCATTGTGGACGACCTCATGAAGTCGGCGGCCGGCCCGCGCGGCGACGGCGGTGGCACCGGCGGCACCAAGGTGATGATCGCCGCCCTCGACGCCTACTTCGGCCGGCTCATCAACGCCCTGCGCGCGGCCCACGAGATGCCCGACTCGGTGAACGATCTGCTGGTGGCCAAGGTGTCCTTCTTTCTCGCGGTCGACGGCTCCATCTCCGCGGTGGTGGTCACCAAGACGTCGGGAGACGCCGAGTACGACCAGTCGGTGATCGACGCCTTTCACAAGGTGCGCTCGATCGGAGCGGTGCCCGGGGCCAAGAGCGGCACGTACACGATCAACTTCAAGATGACGGAGTAGGGGGCGGCGCGGTCGTTGCCGGGGGGGCGGTTTCCCGGGCCCGAGGGCGGAGGGTGGACGGAGGAAGACTGGTCGCGGCGGGCGAGGCGCCCGGGGCCGCTGGCGCGGTTCTGATCCGTTGATCCGATACGCGGGAGGTAATTTGGAAAAAATCCGGTTCCGCTGAAGATTTTTCAAAAATGATTATTGACGGAGGCAAGCGCGCCGACCTTACTCGCCTCTCTGTTCCGCGGGCGTAGCTCAGTTGGTAGAGCACTACCTTGCCAAGGTAGACGTCGAGAGTTCGAGTCTCTTCGCCCGCTCCACTTTAGAGCGGCCGGTAGCAATACCGGCCGCTTTTTTGTGCCCGGATTTCGGGAAGCGTTCGTCGTGAGGGCCGATCGCGAATGGGGAATGGGGAGGCGCTGCCCGGCGTGTAGCGACGTTCGCAAGAACGTCGGGATCGGAGGAAGGAGCAGGAGTAGTAGCAGGAGAAAAGGGGGACGGACATGAACCGCTCGTCGTGGCGCGCGGCTTCAGCCCGCGCGGGCCGCCTGTGCACGCCCCGGGCGGAGCCTCGGAAACCCGTCCTGAAGGAGCGGGCCACGGTGGCGCGGACCTCCAGGTCCGTGTTTGGAAGAATGGGCCCCATCCTCGAGCCCATGGGTCGGAGACCCATGCCACCCGCCCCCCATGACATCTGCCGGGGAACTTCTGACAAAGTCTTACGTGGGTCTGACAACTCGGGCGGGCGGAAGTGGTAGGCTGGTGACGTCGAATCCACGACAGATCCCAATCAACCCTCCTCTCATGAACTCATCCCGAAACACCTCTCTCGTGTCCCGCGGCTCGTCCGCCAGCGGCGATCTTTGCTCCGATGCTCTGCCCAACGTGCCGGCGTCCCTTCTCGGCACCGCGCCGCGGCGGCAGACCGGTGCGAAGGCCCTGCTGCTCGTGTCGCTGCTGGCCTCGGCCGCGGCGGGCGGGTTGCTGGCCCAGGGAACTCCGAGTGCGCAGCCGGCCTCAGTGGAGGATGTGGTGGTGCTTAGCCCGTTCTGCGTGGCGTCGGCCGAAGACCGCGGGTATGTGGCGGCGAGCACCTTGGCCGGAAACCGGATCAACACGGAGCTGAAGGACGTCGGGGCGTCGATCTCGGTCGTCACCAGTCAGTTCCTGCGCGACGCCGCCTTGGGACTCACTCCTAATGTCCCGATCACCCTGATCCGGCGCGCGGATGCAGTGGTGATCGAGTTCGCACTCTCGAACGCCGCCGACAAGCAGGATGGCCGGAACAAGGAGCTCACGGATTCCGTGGACGCGTTGGCCGCGGCGATCAAGGCCGTGCCGGGGCTGCGGTTCGAGAACCGCGAGGTGCAGCTCATGAGCGGCAATCGGCAGCGCTCGCTCATCGGCAAGGGCGGGGTGGTGACGTCGTACGCGAATTTCGCGGTGTTCGCTGAGCTCGGCGATGCCCGGCTCTACGAACGGGTCAAGCAAGTGCGGGCCCTGGTGTCGGGATCAAAACTACTCGGCGGCACGAAGGTGATCGACGGGCCGGTGGCTCTCTATCTGAAACGCCCGAATGATCTACGGAAGGATCTGCTCGGGAAGATTTTTGAGGACTACGAGGTCGTTAAGAAGGGACTCGGCTCTGATTTCGAGGTGCTCGTGAGTGGGTTGAGCGGCCCGATCAAGCTGCGCAGCTGCTCGGAGAACGAGGTCGAGCTTTGGGTCGACTACAGCTTCGAAATCCGGTCAATCCGGGAGATGGAGGCAGAGAAGAAGTGAGGCGGATGCCCCGCTGAAACGTTGATTCTGAGAATTCGAGACATCCTCCCGCCTGGCTTCCGTCCGGAACTCCCCGATGATAACCACTCCACTCAGAGTATGGACTGCCGGTCTGCTGCTCCTGCTCGTGCTCGCTCCGGCAGCGCGGGCTGACAACGCTGCGGAGGCGTCCCCGGCCGCTCCCGCCGCACCAAACCCTGAAGACGAGATCATCTTGCTCGGCTGTTGCTACCCGTTCGAAGAGGTCGAGAAACTCCAGCCAACGCCGTCTTTTGAAACAGGACGACTCCGTACCGAAGTACAGGACTCGATCGGAGCGGTTTCGGTCGCGACGCCGATGCTCCTCGAAGATCTCGGAGCGCGCTATCTCGAGGACGTCCTCGCGGCAACCTGTGAACCACTCGATCACCCAGTCTTCGCCCGGGCGGGTATGGATTCCGGTCTGCTTGACCGGCTGCCGATCGCGACCGTGGTCGATTTGGGGACGGTGGAACACTTGGTCGTGCAGTCAGGTGGTCCGGCGTGGTCCGAGGTGGTGCAGCGTCGCGCGAGCTATCGCCCATCCGGGTTGGTCGAGGGCGGGATCTGCGACGGTGGAAGGACAAGTGCAAAGGTGCACGCGAATGCGGTCGGTAGCGCCCAGAACTTGGCTGCGCTGGCGGTGCTCACCCATTCAAATGATGAGCACGAGAGCTGGGGCGCCTATACCGAGGGGTGGGCCCGGATTGATGACACTCGCCTTGAGGCGAACCTCCAATGGCAGAGACTGGCGGGGTATGGTCGCACCGCGCTCGGCAAGGTTGGCCTGATGTATGGTCGACACAGTAACACCCAGGCGCGGGTGACGGTGGCGTGGCACGAGCTCGTGCGCGAAGACCCGCTGCAGTTCCTCCGGAATTCGGCGACCGCGAGATTTGATGGGCTCGGATTCTTCAACCTCGATCTGCTCACCGGCCCGGTCCGCAGCCTGGGGGATCGGCTGGTGGAGGTCGGTCTGGCTGGGGCGATCAGCGACTGGGGGCGGCACGAGTGGGACGTCGCCGTTCTTTGGCATCGGCAGACCTCCGACTGGGTTTGGCCGGACGAGGTTACGCTGCCGGCTCTGGTGTGTGACGATCTGCAGTTCACCGCTGGCGACCGGCTTTCGCTGGTTGATGACAAGGTTCACCTCAGGGCCGATCTCGGATGGTCGCGCCGCGGCGCAGACGAAGAGAACACGGGAGCCCGCGGTGCGCTGAGGTGGGCGGCCGGCGGCGGCTGGCGGATCGGCGGCGGAGTGGAGCTGTTAGTGGAACTCGGACACGAGGAGATGGTCCCGGTGGTGCCGAGCGGCGAAGTGCGACGGGTGGGGGCATCTTGGACTACGGTCGGGTTGCCCACCGAGCATCGGGACAGTATCCAAGCCGGGATCCGCGTGCATCTCTTCGGCGAGTTGGTCGAGGGTTCGGTGGGCGGGTTTGGTGAACGCGTCGTGGACTCCGCTTTCCGCGATTGGGCGTGGGAGGCGGCGCATCCGACGGCGGTGGTGACGCGCGATGGCGGTTGGATCAGCCCGGCCCGGTATGGCGTGGACGAGCGCTTCTGTCGCGCCGGATGGCGAACCGAATGGACCGTGCGGCCGTGGAGGGACTTTATGGCGGTGTGCCGATGGTACGAGGATCGCAGGGATCAGGGGCCGGTCATCGGTGGAAACCACCGCGGGATGATGCAGGCCCGCTATGACTTTCCGTACGGTTATCTGAAGGGCGTTTCGCTCGGAGGAGGGCTCGATTATCGGAATGCAGTGCGGTTCAACGACGGGGAAGTGCTCGCGGGTGGGCTCAAGTGGCATCTCGCGATCGGCTATACTCGCAGGTTGACCGCAGCCGTGGAGATGTCGGTCGAGCTGACGTTGCGCAATCTAGGATGTAACGAGTACCAGCCCACGCGATTTGCCAACGACCGCGGCCGGGAGTTGCAGCTACGCGTGGCTCAGAAGTTCTGAAGTCTTGGAGCCGATTTCCGCAGGGAGAACGCAGGGTTGAGGAACGGGCTCCGCCTCAGGGCGGGGCCCGTTTTGCGACGGGGCGGGAGGATTCGATTCGGCGTGTAGCGACGTGCGCCAGAACGTCGTTTGGAACGACGGGCACGAAGCTCTGCCGGGCTTCGCTACGAGGAGTGCGGGAGCGTTCGGGGCTCGCGTAGCGACGTTCGCAAGAGCTTTGGGAGCAAGAGAACAAGAAGGAGCAGGACGAAATGGTGATGGCGACGTGCTGCTGGTCGTGGTGCGGGGCTTCATCCCGCGCGGGCCGCCTGAGCATGCCCCGCGTGGAGACGCGGAGACCCGTCCTGAAGGAGCGGGCCACGGTGGCACGGACCTCCAGGTCCGTGTTTGCGGGAAGAGCGACTCCGATCCCACGGGTCTGGAGACCCACGCCACGCCTTCATGACAACTGGCGGGGAAATCTCTGACAAAGTCTTACGCGGCACTGACAACCCGGGCGGGGGGAAGTGGTAGGGTGGAAATGTTGTTACGCATTCCCTCGAACCTCCTCCTCCCATGAAACGCTGCTCTCACTCCCTGTTCGCGACCGGTTGGCTGCTCCTGCTCGGGCTGGCCACTCCGTCGTTGCTGTTCGCCGTATCAACCGATCCCAGTTCGCCGTGCGGCCTCTGCTACGCCAACGGCGCCGATGGGGAGCGGATCGTCGTTCCGCTTGAATCCACCGAGGTCGTGCTCGAGGTGCAGCCCGGGCTGCTCGAGGCGCAGATCACCCAAACCTTCACCAATCGCACCGAGACGGCCTTGGAGGCGACTTACCTCTATCCGTTGCCGTCGGAGGCGACCCTCACCCAGTTCGAACTGCACTTCCGTGATCGGGTGATTCAAAGCGTGGTGCGGGAGAAGAAGCAGGCGCGGGTCGAATACGAGACCGCGAAGGCGGAGGGGAAGAAGGCGGCGTTGCTTGAGCAGCACGACCCGGCGCTGTTCTCCACGGCGGTGGCCAATTTCCTCCCCGGCGAAACGGTGCGGGTTGTGATCCGCTTCATCCAGCCGGTGGCGCTCACCGCGACGGCAGCGGAGGTGCGCTTCCCGATGACAACTGGAGCAAAGTATTTCCCGGCGACCTCGGTCCCGGGCGCGCCCGGGACTGCGGCCCCGACTCCGGCGAAGGTCGATGCGTCTAGTGTCTCATCGCATCATTACTATGCGTTCGACGTGCTCGTCAGCGGATTCCCGGCGAGTTCGATCGAGTCGGCGTCGCATCGCATCCGCGTGGAAGAACTGCCGGAGGGGCGACGGCGCGTGGGGCTGGCGGAGGAGATCACGATCCCCGACCGCGACTTTCTCCTGCGCATCGAGCCGCGCGTGGTCGGCGAGCCGGCCTCGACGGTCGTCACGCAGCGGGCGGGGAGCGGCAGCTATGGGATGTTCACCGTGTTTCCGCCTCGGGCCCGGCAGTTGTCGGGCAGGGCGGCCCGCGGGCGCGATGTCCTGTTTCTGCTCGACCGCAGTGGCTCGATGAACGGCGCTCGGCTCACCAGTGCGAAGCTCGGCCTGCAGGGCTGCCTGAGCCTGTTGGAGACAGCGGACTGCTTTCAGATCGTCGTCTTCGATGACAAGCATTCGTTCTACAAGTCGACCTGGACGCCGGCGACCCCCGCCGCGGTGGCCGAGGCGGATACCTACGTCGGGCAACTGCAGACGGGCGGCGGTACCGAGATGCAACCGGCCCTCGAGGCGGCGCTGGACTTCTCTGCGACCAAACGCAGCGAGCGGGAGCAGATCGTCGTATTCTTGACCGACGGCGATGTCGGCAACGCGGGCGACCTGCTCAAGCTGCTGGAAGCGAAGATCGGAAGCACCCGATTGTTCACCTTCGGCATCGGTTCCGCGCCGAATGCCTTCCTGATCGGCAAGATGGCGGAGCTCGGGCGCGGGCAGGCCCGCTTCATCAACGACGACAAGACCATCGCTCGCGAGCTCTCCGATTTGTTCGAGACACTGGCGACGCCGGTGCTGACCGGGCTGCGGCTGACCTTGGTCGATGCCAACGACTCCCCGGTGGCCGCGACGGTGTTCCCGCGCACGCTGCGTGATGTCTTTATGGCGCGGCCGGTGCAGGCGGTGTTTGCCGCCGATGGCGCCGTCCCGGTGGCCGTTCTGCTCGAGGCGCAGCGTGACGGGGAAATGGTACAGGTGAGACTTCCGCTCGAAGGCTCGGAGACCCGCGGCGACGGGGTGGCGAAGCATTTCGGCCGAATGCTCTACGCGGATCTGGAAGCGCAGCAGCGAGCGGCGGGCATCGGTTCTGCGGAGGGGGTGGCGCTTGAGCAACGGAAGTTGGAGGCGGCCTTGAGCTTCCAGCTTGTAACCGAACTCACCAGCCGCGTGGCGGTGGATCGCACGATCGCGCGCGCTCCCGATGCGGCGCTGGTTTCGACCACAGTCGCGCAGTATGGCGCGGCGGATCAGCCCGTAGCGAGTCCGACCGGTGCGGCCGTGGCCCCAGAGGAAGAAGTGATTGTGCTCTCGCCCTTTGAGGTCGCGGCGGACTCCACCTCCGGCTATTGCGCTGCCACTACACTGGCCGGCACGCGCCTTCGCACGGAGCTGCACGACATCGGATCGGCGGTGTCGGTCGTCACTGAGGAGTTGCTCAAGGACATCGGTACCAAACGGCTGGAGGAAGTGCTGCCCTATACCAACGAACCGATGGAGAACCCGGCGTTTGCTCACACCGGGGTCGACGCCGGCCTGCTTAACGGTCTGCCGATCGCCACCGTGGTCGACTTCAACACCGTCGAGCGGATTACGGTGCAGCCGGTCGGTCCGACCTGGACGGAGCTGAGCCAGATTCGCGCATCGTATCGTCGGGAGCGGACCCTCGAGGCGGGGATCAGCGACGGCGGCGTGGCCAACGCCAAGCTTTTGGCTGCGGGCACCGGTGGCGACGATCGCTGGGCGGGCCTCGCCGTGCTTTCCTATCTACGCGATGAGCACTCCCGTTGGAGCGCGCTGCTCTCTGGTCGGCACCAGTTCGGGGTGGGCGAGGTCGAAGCGGGGGCGCAATGGCGTGAGCTGAGCGGCTACGGTCGGCTCGGGCTGGGGACGGCGGCGTTGCAGTTGCACAACGACGTCGGGACCCAACTTCGCCTGCAGGCGGCGTGGCACCGGTTGGATCGCGACGACCCGCTGCAGTTCCGGCGCGACTCCGCTATCGCGCGCTACGACGGGCTGGGCTTCTACAACCTGGATCTGTTGACGGCGCCGGCGCGAAAGATCGAGGATGGGATTGTGCAGGCGGACGTGGGCGGTTCGACCAAGGCCTGGGGCCGGCAGATCTGGAATGCCTCGTTGCGCTGGCATCGGCAGACGCCCGAGTTTGTCTGGCAGGTACCGGTGGCGACACCCGTGCTGGCGCGCGACACCGTTCAGTTCACCGCGGGAGATCAGCTCTCGACGGCGGACAACAAGGTCCGTCTCAATGCCCATTTCGGCTGGGCGCAGCAACGCACGCAGGGGGAAACCGAAGGCACGCGCCAGACCCTGAAGTGGGCCGGCGGCGCCAACTGGGAATTGGGGCGTGGCCTCAGCGTGTTCGCAGAGGTGGGACACGAAGAAGTCCTGCCCTTGGTCCCGAGCGGGGTGCTGCGCGCGGGCTCAGCCGGCTGGGCCTCCGTTTCCCTGCCGGTTGAGCGCCGCCGTAGCGTCCAGCTGGGCGGGCGAGTCGAGTTGATGGATGGGAAGATCACCGGCTCGATCAGCGTATTCCGCGAGCGGGTCACCAATCTGGCCTATCGCGACTGGGCCTGGGAGATGGACCATCCCGAGGCGCTGTTGGACGGGGGCCGCGAGTGGGTCAGCCCGATTCGCTACGGGGTCAGCGACGCCTTCGCTCGCGCCGGCTGGCGCACCGAGTGGAACGTGCAGCCGTTGCGCAACCTTACGGCGACCATCAGATGGTATGAGGATTTTGAGAATCAGGGGCCCGTCGCTGGCGGCAACCATCGTGGATCGTTCCTGATGCGCTACGACTTCGACCGCGGCTGGATGAAGGGGTTCTCGCTCGGCGGAGGCTTCGACTATCGCAATGCCGTGCGGTTCGGCGACGGTGTGGTGTTGGCGGGCGGGGCAAATTGGAATCTGCTGTTTGGTTACGAAGTGCGGCTCTTTGGTCCGGAGCGAACCAAGGTGCAGCTGACACTGCGCAATCTCGGCGGCAACGAGTACCAGCCCACCCGCTTTTCGCATGATCGCGGCCGGCAGTTGCTGCTGCGAGTGTCGCAGGAGTTCTGAGGCCGGGGGAATTTCCGCAGGGAGAACGCAGGGTTGAGGAACGGGCTCCGCCTCTCGGCGGGGCCCGTTTTGCGTTGGGGCGGAGGGGCGGGAGGATTCGATTCGGCGCGTAGCGACGTTCGCCAGAACGTCGTTTGGAACGACGGGCACGAAGCTTTGCCGGGCTTCGCTGCGAGGAGTGCGGGAGCGTTCGGGGCTCGCGTAGCGACGTTCGCAAGAGCTTTGGGAGCAGGAGAACAAGAAGGAGCAGGAAGAAATGGTGATGGCGACGGGCTGCTGGTCGTGGCGCGGCGCTTCAGCCCGCGCGGGCCGCCTCGGCACGCCTCGGGCATAGCCCCGAAGACCCGTCTTAAAGGAGCGGGCCACGGAGGCCCGCACCTCCAGGTCCGTGTTTGGGGGAAGGGCGACTCCGATCCCATGGGTCTGGAGCGCCATGCCATGCCTTTGTGACACTTACCGGGGAAGTCTCTGACAAAGTCTTACGTGGGTCTGACAACTCGGACGGGCGGAAGTGGTAGGCTGGGGATGTCGCCAACACACCTCCTCAAACCCAAACGCTCATGAAGACCTCTCTTTTCCCCTGTTTGTCCGCCGGACTGATGATGCTCGGCCTTCCGCTCTCGCCGGAGCTGGTCGCCGCCACGGAAGCGGCTGCGCTCGTTGAGGACCGCCCCGCACCGGCGGTCTTGGCGCCCGACAGCGAGGAGCTGATTCCCTTCTCCCCTGTGCCGGCGGAAGCCGGGGCCCCGGGAAGTGACTCACTGGGCTGCGCGGGGTACTCGCGTGTCGAGCTCAAGGACATCGGTGCTACGGTCTCGGTCATCACCGCTGAGTTTCTCAAGGATTTGGGCTCCCCCGAGCCTGATGACCTCCTGTGCTATACCGACGAGGCGAAGAAAGCGCGGGCCGGTGCGGTTGCCGATCCCGGCGGTGCCGCCACGGAAACCGCAGCTTCGGGCGTCGCCGAAGAGGATGAAGTCGTGGTCTTCTGCGGCGGTGGATTCGTGGTCTCCGAGGATGATGGAGTTGGCTACAAGCCGGCCGAGATGGTGACCTGCGTGCGCACCACCACGGAACTGAAAGATATCGGTGAAGCTGTCTCGGTGGTGACAGAAGAGTTCCTGAAGGAAACTGGGACAAGTCCCGTTCCTCTTGTTCGTCCTCGCATGGAGGTGGTCTTCGTTCTCGATACGACCGGGTCGATGGCGGCGATGATCGAAGGAGCGAAGCAGAAGATCTGGGCCCTCGCCAACAGGCTCAAGTCCGCCCAGCCCACTCCGGAAATCCGTTTCGGACTGGTCGGCTACCGCGATCACGGCGACGCCTATGTGACCAAGGTGCATGGCCTGGGTACCGACATCGATTCGACGTATGAACAGCTCACGGCCTTTGTCGCCGACGGAGGAGGGGATCTCCCGGAGGCGGTCAATGAGGCGCTCACCAGCGCGCTGCATGAGATCGCGTGGAGCGCGGACTCGCAGGTGTTGCGGGCGATCTTCCTGGTGGGCGATGCCCCGCCCCACATGGATTATGGAAACGACATCAAGTGGAAGGACTCCTGTCTCGAGGCCCAGAAGCGTGGGATCCTCATCAACACCCTGCAGTGCGGCGACGATGAGAGTACCGAGAAGGTGTGGCGCAAGATCGCAGCCGGTGCGGGTGGTGCCTATACCGCGATCCAGCAGCAAGGACGCACCACGGCGATCGAGACCCGTTTCGATGGAGACATCGTCGGTCTCACCCGGGCGTTGAACGATACGATTGTTCCCTACGGTAGTAGCGCCGAGCAGGCCAGCGCTGGACGCAACGGCGCGCTGCTCGACGCCATGTCGATCGAGGGTATCGCCGACCGGTCGTCGTTTCTCAGCAAGACCGAGTCCGGGGCGGTGATCTCCGGCAAGGGCGATCTGGTTGTCGAGCTCATGGCCGGGCGGATGACCCTTGGGGCGATCAATCCCCAATTGTTGGATCCGGCCCTGGCCCAGCTCTCCGTGAGCGAGCGCGATGCGCTGATCCAGCGCAAAGTGGAGCGCCGCCGCGAGCTGCAGGTCGCACTACAAAAACTGCTCAATCAGCGGGAGAGCGCCGTGGCCGAGCAGATGAAGGCGGCCGAGGGAACCGAGGACATTGTCGTGCTCAGTCCCTTCGAGGTTCTCCAGGACCAGGCCGAATCAAGAGGCTATCACTTCACGAAGTGAGCGCGGGATGGAGCCGGTCGGGCTTGGGCTCAGGTCGGCGGCGGCGGTCAGATAGGCGGAACCTCGATCATCGCCTTTAGCACCTCGGGATTGCCGGCGATCTTCGTGGGGAAAACTGCGGGAATATCCGCCAACTGGAAACGATGGGTGATCCACGGCCGCGTGTCGACCTGACCCGATTCCACCAACCGGATCACCTCCCGGAACGTCGCCGGCAGGGAGTTGCGGCTGCCCATGACCGTGAGCTCGCGACGGTGGAAGTTGGGATCGTTGAAAGTGACGTCTCCTTGGAACAGCCCGACGAAGACAATCCGCCCGCCGTGAGCGGGAAGGTCGAAGGTGCCCATCATCGACTGCGGATTGCCGGTGGCGTCGATCACGCAGGTCGGCAGATCGCCGTCGCCGATGCGGCGGAGCTCCTCGCTCGCGCCCGCGCCTCCCTTGACCGTGAACTCGACCCCGAGCTGGCGGCGGCAGAACTCGAGCCGTGACTCGCTCACATCCATCACCGCGAGCCTTGCGCCCGAAACCTTCGCAAACTGGATCACACTGAGCCCGATCGGGCCGGCGCCGATGACGAGGACAAAGTCGTCCTTGGTCAGCGTGGCCCGCTCGACGGCGTGGGCGCCGATGCCGAGCGTCTCGACGAGGGCCAGTTGTTCGTAGTCGAGTTTGTCTGACTTGTGCAGTTTGTGCGCCGGCACCCGCAGCAGGGGGCGCATGCCGCCGTCGACATGCACGCCCATGACCTGGATCGCGGAACAGCAGTTGGGCTTGCCCCGGCGGCAGGCGATGCAGTGCCCGCAATTGAGGTAGGGCTCCACCGAGCAGCGGTCGCCCGCCTTCAGGCCGTTAGGGCTGTCACCCGGATCGAGCACCTCGACACCGAGCTCATGGCCGAGCACTCGGGGATAGCTGAAGAAGGGCTGCTTGCCGGCGAACGCGTGCAGATCGGTGCCGCAGATGCCGATGCGATGGACCCGCACGAGGGCGGAGCCGGCGGTGGCGACAGGTTCGGGGCGGTCGGCGACGGAAAACTGGCCGGGTTTCTCAAGGACGATGTGGAGCATGGGAGGAGAGGGAGTGGAGGGAGGAGGGGCAGGCTGGTACGAGCCCGAGGGATCACACCTGTTTGAGCGAGCGTTGGAACTCCCGCGGCGCCACCTGGTGGACCTTCTTGAAACAGCGTGAGAAATGATACGCGTCGGCAAACCCCACCGAATTGGCTGCCTCCTTTACGAGCGCGTGGGGGTCGAGGAGCAGTTCCGCCGCGAGTGTCATCTTCCGGTGGAGCAGGTACTGGTAGGGGCTGCGGCCTTGGTAGCGCCGGAACAATCGCGAGAGATGCGAGGCCTCCACGCCGACAGCCTTGGTGATCGCCCCCAATGTTCCCAACTGCGCCGCCTGCGCATCGATCACTCCCTTGCTGCGCAGAAAGGTTTCCTCACCGCCCTGGTCTTTGCGCCCCGCCAGTCCCGCCAGTTCCTCGATCTTGAGCAGCAGCACTTCCACCAGGGCGCTGCAGATACGCGCTGCGGTGGCTCGGTGGTGGCGCCCTTCGCGGATGATATCCTCGAGGATCATCTGCACCTCGGGGAACATCGCCACCTGCGTCACGGTACTCGGTTGGATACCCGCCTCCAGCACCCGCCGCGCCGCCCGAGCCCCCGTCAGGCAGAGAAAATACTTGGCCATCGGCCGGAGGGGATCGGTCCGGATTTCCAGAAGGGTGCGGCGGTCGTAGTGGAACACGGTGCCGGCGCGCAGGGGTGACGACACCCCGTTCAAGCGCACCGTTCCCTCGCCGGCCACCACCAGCTCCAAGGTCGTGAACTCGATCTGGTCGCGTTGCACGAGGTAGTCGGGGTCGCACTGCTCGAAGCCGCCGTAGGTCGGAACTACCCCGGCGCGGCTCGTCTCGCCCAAGCCGAGAAAGAAGTACCGAGAGCCCGATACCTGCTGCGACAGCACGGCGGTGCTGCGGTCGAAGGCGGCGGGGGCGGGCATGTCGTGATGCGACCGCGGACGGGTACCGATGGCAAGAATATCCATCCTAATGCCATCTATCTCCATCGGAGCGGGGTGGCAGGCTTGCCTCGAATTGTCATCCTCGGTGCAACCTCGGCACCCCTAGACTCCGAGTCCCATGTCCGCATGAACCCCATCCCAGCGAAAAAGCCCGTCCGCTTTGGCTCGGTCATCCGTGTCCGGCCCGAGCACTTCGAAGAGTACAAACGCCAACACGCGGCCGTCTGGCCCGAGGTGCTCGCCACCATCGCGCGCTGCCATATCCGGAATTACTCCATCTACCACAAGGACCAGGTCCTCTACGGCTACTTCGAGTATTATGGCGACGATTATGCCGCCGACATGAAGCGCATGGCGGCCGATCCCGCCACCCAGCGCTGGTGGGCGCTGATGGAGCCGATGCAGGACCCGCTCCCCACCCGCGCTCCCGGCGAATGGTGGGCGCAGATGGAGGAAGTCTTCCACCTCGATTGAACCCGGCCTCCGCCTTCCGGCCGTACAGTCGAACCGAATGTCCCGAATTGCCTCATGAACTTCCGCCCGCTCGGCCGCACCGGCCTCAACGTCTCCGTCCTCAGTCTCGGCGGCTCCTCGCTGGGGGGCGCCTTCCGCGCTACCGACGATGCCGAGAGCATCCGAACGGTTCATACTGCGCTCGACCTCGGCCTCAACTTCATCGACGTCTCCCCGTACTACGGCAAGACGCGCGCCGAGTCCGTGCTTGGGCGCGCGCTCCAGGGCGTGCGGCGCGACCGCTACCTGCTCGCCACCAAGGTCGGCCAATACGATGACGGGGTCTTTGACTTCTCCGCCGAGCGTGTCACCCGCAGCCTCGACGAGAGCTGCGCCCGGCTCGGGGTCGAGTACATCGACCTGCTGCACTGCCACGACATCGAATTCGCCGACCTGGGCCAGATCGTCAACGAGACGCTGCCCGCACTCGTGCGCGTGCGGCAGCAGGGCCGTATCGGCCATATTGGGATCACCGGCCTCCCGTTGAAGATCTTTCCCGCTGTGATCGAGCGCACCGCCCCTGGCGTGGTCGAGGCGATCCTTTCGTTCTGCCGCTATACCCTCAACGACAGCGCGCTTAGTGGCATTCTGCCCCTCTGCCACGGGCGCGGCATCGGTGTGATCAACGCCTCGCCCACCGGCATGGGGCTGCTGACCTCGCGCGGCGCGCCCTCCTGGCACCCCGCCTCGCCGGCGATCATCCAGGGCTGCCGCCGGGCGGTTGAGTTTTGCGAGGCCAAGGGAGTCGATATCGTGAAGCTGGCGGTGCAGTACTGCGTGGCGCATCCGCAGATCGCCACCACGCTGATTGGCACCGCCAACCCCGAGAATATCCGCAAGAACGTCGCCTGGGCCGAGGAGGCCCCCGACTTCGAGCTTATCGGCGAGGTGCTCGCGCTGCTTCGTCCCATCCAAGGCCACAACTACACCCGCGGCCGTCCCGAGAACCGCGACCCGATTGTGGCCTGAGGTCTCCGCATCGACCCGCGTGGTACGGACACGAGGTCCGGTCCCGCACCCGAACCCAACTTGCTCTGCCATTCGAAAGACATCCCAACCACTCTCATGAAAAAGCCTTCTAGAACCGTCCTCCTCGTTGCCAACGGTGACCTGCGTCTCGCCGCCAACCAGAAGTGCTGGCCCGCCCAGGCAGCCATGGAAGAGCAGCTGACCAAAGCGGTCGCCGCCGCCGGCTACCGTCTGGTCCGTGCCCACCCCTACAAAGCGGACCAGAAGCACGGCTTCATCTGTTCCCAGAAGGAGGGGATGGCCGTTTTCGCGGAGATCGACCCGAAGACACCGCTCATCGTCGCCGAGTCCGTCTGGCAGTATTCGCATCACCTGTTGCCCGGACTCATCTCGCATCAGGCCCCGATTCTCACCGTCGCCAACTGGTCCGGCACCTGGCCCGGCCTGGTCGGCATGCTCAACCTCAACGGCTCGATGACGAAGGCCGGTGTGCCCTATTCCACGCTCTGGAGCGAGGAGTTCACTGATGACTATTTCCTCTCTCGCCTCACCGCGTGGTTGAAGACCGGTGTCGCCAAACACGAGACCGCCCATGTGCGCCCGCTCGCCCGGTGCCTCGTGCCCGCCAAGGCTGCGGTTACCGCGAAAAAGATCGCCGCCGACCTGCGCCGCCGTAAATCCATCCTCGGCGTCTTCGACGAGGGATGCATGGGCATGTACAACGCCATCATCCCCGACGAGTTGCTTTTCCCCACCGGTGTCTACAAGGAGCGGCTTTCCCAATCCGCGCTCTACTATGGCGCCACCCAGGTGAGTGAAGCCGAGGCGCGCGCGACTCTCGCCTGGTACAAGGCCAAGGGGCTGAAGTTCCACTTCGGCACCGACGAGGCCACCGAGCTCACCGAGGCGCAGGTGCTCTGGCAGTGCAAAACCTACATCGCCGCCGTGCGCATTGCTGACGAGTTCGGCTGCGAGAGCATCGGTATCCAGTACCAACAGGGACTGAAGGATCTCTTGCCCGCCTCCGACCTCGTCGAGGGTACGCTCAACTCCACCGAGCGTCCGCCGGTCAAACGCGCCGACGGCTCGATCATCCGCGCCGGCGAGCCCATCCCGCACTTCAACGAGGTGGACGAGTGCTCCGGCCTCGACGGCATCCTCACCAACCGGGTGCACAAGGCGCTCGGCCAGCCCGTGGCCAACACGTTGCACGATCTGCGCTGGGGCGATTGGGACAAGAGCGGCACAACCCAGGACTACGTCTGGGTTTTCCTCATCTCCGGCAGTGCGCCCGCCGACCACCATATCGATGGCTGGGCCGGCTCCGACTCGCTCCGCCAGCCCTCGATGTATTTTCGGCTCGGTGGCGGCACCTTGCGCGGCATCGCCAAGCCCGGCGAGATCGTCTGGAGCCGCGTGTACATCGAGAAGGGCAAGCTCAAGATGGACCTCGGCCGCGCCCAGGTCATCGCGCTCCCGCAAGCCGAGACGGTGAGGCGTTGGAAGGAAACCACGACCGAGTGGCCGATCATGCATGCCGTCACGTATGGCGTCACCCGCGATCAGATGATGGCGCGGCACAAGGCCAACCACATCCAGGTGGCCTACGCCAACTCCACCCGCGAAGCGGATCTGGCGCTCTACACCAAGGCCGCCCTCGCGCGTGAGCTTGGCCTGGAGGTTGCCCTCTGCGGCACCAAGGCCAACGGCACGAAGTTCTAGCCTGGACACTTCACGCCTGCATGAGCTTCACCTACACCGACGCCCACACCCATTTCTGGGACAGCGGCGTGATGCCCTACCCGTGGCTCGCGGAGGTGCCCGCCATCGCCGGCCGGCACACGCCGGAGGAGCTCGTCGCGGAGGCCGCTGCCCAACCGCCGTCTCGTATCGTCTTTGTGGAATGCGGCGCTCCTCAGCCCGACGAGGTGAACTGGGTGGAGCGGCTCGCCGCCGCCGAGCCGCGGCTGGCCGCCATCGTTGCCCAGGCCACGATGGATGCCGGCGCGCGGACGACCGCTGTTCTCGCTGGCCTAGCCTCCCGCCCCCTCGTGCGGGGGGTGCGTCACCTCATCCAGGATGAGAAGGACCCGGAGTACTGCTTGCGCCCCGAGTTTCTCGCCGGTGTGCAGCAACTGGAGGCGTTCGACTTGAGCTTCGACATCTGCTGCCGGCATCACCAGTTGCCCGCCGTGATCGAACTGGTCCGGCGCTGCCCGCAGGTGCGCTTCATCCTCGACCACGCGGGCAAGCCTGGCGTCCGTGCCGGGCTTTTGGATCCGTGGCGCGGCCACATCGCCTCGCTCGCCGCTCTGCCCAACATCGATTGCAAGCTCTCGGGCCTGGTGACCGAGGCCGAGCATGAGCGCTGGGTCACCGCCGATCTGCAGCCCTATGTCGGGCATCTGCTCGCCACCTTCGGCCCCTCGCGCCTGCTCTTCGGCGGCGACTGGCCGGTGGCCAAGCTTGCGAGCGGCTATCTGCGCTGGCTGGCGGCCGCCCGCGACCTGACCGCGCATCTCACCCCCGAGGCGCAGTCGGTGATTTTTCAGCATACCGCCACCCGCGCGTATCGGATCGGCTGAGCCGCGGTGTGCTTACCCTTACCCCTAACCAACCCCTGCCCCATGTCCGATCCCAAACCCGGTATGTTTCGCACCGCCGACGGCAAGAGTGTCGTTGTGACGTTCGTTCTCGTCTCCTCGCTTTTCCTCCTTTGGGGGTTCTGCAACGGCATGATCGACGTGATGGATAAGCATTTTCAGGACGAACTGCACCTCACGTTGGCGCAGTCGGCTTGGGTGCAGTTCGCCCACTATCTGGGCTATTTTTTGATGGCGCTGCCGGCTGGCTGGCTGGCGACCAAGCTCGGCTACAAGGGCGGAATCATCGCGGGACTGCTCATGGTCGCGGTGGGTGGATTCTGGTTCATCCCGGCCACGCAGATCGCTCAGTTCTGGGCCTTCCTCCTCGGCGTTTGCTTCATCGCTGCCGGGCTCACCTTCCTGGAGACGATTGCCAATCCGTACACCACGGTGCTCGGGCCCAAGCAGTATGCGGCCACGCGCATCAACCTGGCGCAGTCCTGCAATGGCATCGGCTGGATCTTCGGCCCGCTCGCCGGTCGCGAGTTCTTTTACTCCATCAATGCCGCGGGCGAAAAGACTGGCGCCGAAACCCTGTGGATCCCGTATGCGGCGGTCGGTGCGGTGGTCGTGGTGTTGTCGGTCGTGTTCTATTTCGCGCCGATGCCCGACATCAAGACCGAGGATGAATACCACCTCGACGACGCCACCCCCGGAACCTCGCGCTCGATCTGGACCCATCCCCACTTCGTCATGGCGGTGGTGGCCCAGTTCTTCTACGTGGCCGCGCAGTCGGGCATCTTCAGCTTTTTCATCAACTATATGACTTCCCAAGCCCCGGCCATCCCGGGCACCTGGGATGGGTGGGCGCTCAACCAGGTGACCACGGTCGGGGCAGACGGCTTCCGGCACATCACCGACGGAGGCGCGGCCACCCTGGCCTCCCTCGGCTTCTTCTGCTTCCTCGCCGGCCGTTTCAGTGGTGCGGCTATCCTGAAGAAGTTCCCCGCCCACAAGGTCCTCGGCCTCTACGCACTGCTCAATGTCATCGTCTGCGGTCTGGTGTTCCTCAAGCTCGGCTGGATCTCGGTCGCCTGCGTATTCCTGAGTTATTTCTTTATGTCGATCATGTTTCCGACCATCTTTGCCCTCGGCATCCACGGTCTGGGGGCGCGGGCCAAGAAGGCCTCCGCCTACATCGTCATGGCGATCATGGGTGGCGCGATCGTCCCAAAAATCATGGGCGCGGTCGGTGACAACTACGGCATGTCCCGCAGCTTCATTGTGCCGCTGCTCTGCTTCGGCGTGGTGGCCTACTACGGCTACAGCTGGACCAAGCTGAGCAAGTCGGAGGGGGTCGTCGGGCTCAACGCGGCCAAGGGCCACTGAGCCGCACCGCTGTCACTTGATTCTCCATTTGGGCTCGCCGCAGGGCGCCCGGCATTTTCATCTGTAGGAGCCTGCTTGCAGGTGATCAGCGCACAGAATCGCCTGTAAGCAGGCTCCTATAACGGGCGGCTAAACCAGCAGCGCGATCTGGCGACCGGGGCCGTGGACGCCTTCGATGAGGATGCCTTCGACGTCGGCAGTCTTCGACGGACCGGTGACCCAGATGACGTTCGGGTCCTGTGGCAACGCGGCGACCGCGGCGGGGATGTCGAGGAAGATTTGGTCGCGGCGCAGCAAAGCGACGTGGACCCACGGCGCGAGGGCCCCGAGCCGGCGGGAGGTGCCGGAGTCGGTGAGGATCAACGTGCCCGTCTCCGCGATCGCCCCACTGGCGGCGGTGATGCCGAAGGTGTAGTCGTCGACTCGCGTGCGGTCGAACTCGGTCTCCACCGTGAAGCTGGCGGGGAATGCGGCTTGCAATTGCGGCCAGAGCACCGGATCGCAGTAGCCGTGTCGCCAGCCGTTGGAATCGAGGATGGTCACCAGTTCGGAGATGGCGGTGAGCGGAGTGCCGTTCACGGCCTTGAGCCGCTCGGCGAAGAGCGTCCAGGCGTCGGTGGCGGCGCGGGCCTCGCGCAGGATGACGAGCTCACGCTCCCAGTCGGGCAGTGGCGCGCGCTCTTTCAGCGGTGCCAGGGCAGTGCGGACGCGGGAGAGGATTTGTTCGCGGGAGTCGCTCATCCTAGTAGGGAAGGTTCAGACAGGTCACAGAGATCACAGAGGGGTAGGAGAACACAGAGGACAAATTTGTGGAGCAGAGTGAGCAGTGGTCACGTGTGATTGTGTATGTTGGCGGAGAATCAATTCCCGATTCTCGGTGCGCTCCTGCCTAGCTCCGTGCTCTCTGTGACTTGCCGTTTCTATCGGACTCATGGCTTTCTTCGGTTCTTCATCCATTTCCTGAACTCGCCGCCGCGCCACTTGGGCAGCGTGCGCTTCGCCTGCCATGCCTGCAGCGCCGGCACGGGGATGAACTTGGTCGGGAGATAGTCCATGATCTTGCCGCCAAAGAGCGCGGTCTTCCACGCGGCGGGGCTGGTCGCTATCACGGACCACCCACCCATCGGCGGCGTGCCGGCGGAGGCGAGCGGGGCGTACTCGCGCTTGCCCTTGTCGCGCAGACGCAGGAGCAGGTCGGGAATGGGAATGTTGACCGGACAGACCTCGTTGCAGGCTCCACAAAGCGATGACGCCTTTGGCAAGTCGGCCTTGTCGGCGAAATGTGCACCGGCGAGCAGCGGGGAGAGCACGGCGCCCACGGGGCCGGGATAGACGCTCCGGTACGCGTGGCCACTGGCCTGGCGGTAGACCGGGCAGACGTTGAGGCAGGCACCGCAACGGATGCAGCGCAGGATCTCGCGGCAATCGCTGGCGAGGACCTCGGTGCGGTTGTTGTCGACGAAGATGACGTGCATCTCCTCGGGGCCGTCGGGCTGCGAGGGCAGTTTTGGGCCGGAGAAGAACTCGGTGTAGACGGTGAGCTGTTGCGCGGTGGCGGAGCGGGCGAGCAAGTTGAGGAAGAGCCCGAGGTCGCGGTCGCGCGGCACCAGCTTCTCGATGCCCACCAGCGCGATGTGGCACTTGGTCGCCGCGAGCGAGAAACGCGAGTTGCCCTCGTTGGTCACGACCACCAGCCGTCCACTCTCGGCGGAGACGAAATTGGCTCCGGTGAGGCCGACGTCGGCAGCGAGATACTTGTGGCGCAGAAATTGGCGGGCGCGGCGGGTGATCGTCTCGGGGTCGTCGTTGTAGGCGCCGAGGCCTTCGCGCTCGAAACTCTGCGCGATCTCGCGGCGGTTCTTGTGGATGATCGGACGGACGAGATGGCTGGGATGGTCCTTGTCGATCTGGACGATGAACTCGCCGAGATCAGTCTCCAGCGCCTCGATGCCGCGCTTCTCCAGATAGTGGGCCAGCTCGATCTCCTCGCTGACCATGGTCTTGGCCTTGACCATCTTGGTGGCGCCGCGGTCTTGCATGATCTTGAGCACGGCGGCGCAGGCTTCCTCGGCGGTGGCGGCCCAGTGCACCTGAGCGCCGTTGGCCTTCAACTTTGCCTCGACCTGCGGCAGGTAGGTATCGAGGTTCTCCACCACGTGCTGCTTGATCTCGCCCGCGAGCTGGCGGAGCCGGTTGGGATCCGCGAACTGGTCGAAGAGCATCTTGGTGCGCTTCTCGTGGGTGGTCTTGGTGCCGAGGTAGACCGCCGCCCGCGTGTCGGCAGGCACATGGGCCGTGAACTGGTCGAGGAGTTGCTTGGCCATGGCGTCAGAGTAATCCGCCGTTCTTGAGCGAGTCGCGCAGCACCTGGGCGAGGTGCTGCGTTCTGATGGGCTTGCCCTCCTTGGCCGCGAGGCCGCCGAGGTGCATCATGCAGCTCATGTCGATGGAGACGAGAAGGTCGGGCTGGACGGCGCGGACGTGCTCAAGCTTGAGCGCGCCCATGCTGGTGGAGACGTTGGGGAACGCCACGGAGAAGGTGCCACCAAAACCGCAGCACTGCTCGGCCTCGCCCACTGGCACCACCGTGGTGCCGGCGATCGAGGAGAGCAGGGTGAGGGCTGCCGGGCCGGTCTCGGTGCCTCGGGAGTGGCAGGAGCGATGGAAGGCGACCTTGGCGTCGTAGCGACCGGGCCACGTCCTCACGCCGAGGGCATTGACGATGAAATCGGCCAATTCCCAGGTGCGGTTCGCGAGCTGTCGCACTTCGGGCAAATCGGGCTCTTTCTCGAACGCGAGCAGCGCGCCATGGAACACCATCGCTGCGCAGGAGGCCGAGGGTATGATCACCGGCAACTCGCCGGCGAAAGTGCGGACGGTGTGGCGCACGACTTTGCGCGAGGCGGCCCAGTCGCCACCGTTGAAGGCGGGCTGACCGCAGCAGGTCTGCCCCTCCGGGAACTCCAGCCTGCAACCAATGTATTCGAGTACCTCGACCGTGGCACGCGCGGCGTCGGCGTAGAAGGCGTCGCACAAACACGTGGCCATGAGCTGGACACGCTTGTCGGTGCCGGGGAGTTTGCGGTGGCTCAGGTCCATGAAGATTGAGAGGTGGATTTGTCGGTTACGCTGGGTAGAGAGCCAAGGGCCGTAGGAGCCTGCTTGCAGGCGATTCCGTACTGGAGCGGTTGTGCGCGGTTAGGAAGATCGCGTGCAAGCACGCTCCTACAGTCGGAAGGGGGGGGCCCGGAAGGCATCAGCGTTTCGACAGCACGTCTTTCTCGTGGCGGGCCACTTCGGCGAGCCAGTCGGCGCCGGCCGGCACGCTGGCGCGGGCGCAGAGTTCGTCCCACACCGCGCCCCAAGGCAGCGATTTGGTCAGCTCCATGAGGGCGAGGCGTTCGTGGCCGCGGCCAGCGGCCTCAGCGGCCTTGATCTGCTTGGTGGGATCGAGCAGGCCCGCAAGGATGGCCTGGCGGGTGGCGCGGGCGCCGATCACGTAGGCGGCGATACGGTTGATCGAGGCGTCGAAGAAATCGAGGGCGACAAAGACGCGGTCCCAGGCGTCGCCGCGGGCGATTTCCAGGAAGAGGTTACGCACGGGATCGTCGAGGATGACGACGTGGTCGCTGTCCCAACGGATCGGGCGGCTGGTGTGCAGGAGGATGCGGGGATGGAACTGCATCAGCGCGGAGACCTTGTCGGCGACGGATTCGGTGGGGTGGTAGTGGCCGAGGTCGAGGCAGAGCACGAGGCCCTGTTTCTGCGCATAGCTGGAATAGAACTCCTGGGAGCCGACCACGTACTCCTCGCTGCCGAGGCCGAAGAGTTTGCCCTCGACGGCGTCGACGCAGAGTTTCCGGTTGATCGTATCGTCGGCGAAAATGGCGTCGTAGGATTCGACGAGGCGCGCGCGCGGCGACCAACGATCGGCCGGGGCATCCTTGGCGCCGTCCGGGATCCAGTGGTTGATCACGCACGGCGTGCCGAGTTTTTTGGCGAAGTGCTGGGCGATGCGGCGGCTGGCCTTGCCGTGGTCGATCCAGAACTTGCGCACGGATTTGTCGGCATGCGACAGGGTGAACCCCGAGGCCGCCTTGGGGTGTGCGAAGTAGGTCGGGTTGAAATCGAGGCCGATCTTGCGGGACTTGGCCCAGCCCAGCCAGGTGGTGAAATGCTCCGGGGCGATCTCGTCGCGGTCGACGACCTTGGTGCCGGTCTCGGCGTAGAAGGCGTGGAGGTTGAGGCGCTGCTGGCCGGGGAGGAGCTTGAGCGCGACATCGAGGTCGGCGCGCATCTCGTCGCCATTGCGGGCGCGGCCGGGGTAACCGCCGGTAGCCATGATGCCGCCGCCGGTGATGCCGTCCTTCGGTGTCTCCAGACCGCGGACGTCGTCGGCCTGCCAGCAGTGGAGGGAGACCGGGATCGAGAGGGCCTTCGCGATGACGGCCTCGGTATTGATGCCGAGCTCGGCGTAAGCTTCGCGGGCGAGACGGTACGAGGCGGCGATCTGTTTGGCGGTAGGCATGGGAGGAGAAGTCAGAACGGAGAAGGCAGAATGCAGAATGCGAGGTGAGGAGCGGGGATGGCGACTACGGCGGTGTCGATTTTGGATTGCCGATTGGCGATTGGAGGGAGGGCGGTGCTTGAAACTCTGAACACTGAACCCAGAACCCGGAACTCCAAACTCGGCGGCGCCGTCAGCGGCGCGGCGTGTAAGTAGTGGACTCGAGGGTGCGGGCGAGCTGGGCGCGGAACGTGGCCTTGTCCTTCACCGCGCCCAGGGCGATGAGTTGGCTGGCAATGTTGCCCACGGCCGTGCCCTCCAGGCTGTACGAGATCACCGGGATGCCGGCGGCATCGGCTGTGGCCTGGCACATGAGGCGGTTGCGCGAACCGCCACCCACGACGAGGATACGCTGGAACTGGCGGCCGGTCATGCGCTCGAAGGCGGCCTTGGCGTTGGCGTGGCCTTGGCCGAGCGAGTCGCAGATGAGGCGCACGTACCCGGCGAGATCCTTCGGGGGGCGCGCGCCCGCCTTCTTGAGGTGGGCGTCGATGGCGGCGCGCATCGAGGGCGGATTGGCAAAGATGGGGTCGGCGGTGTCGAGCAGGCGCTTGGGTGCGGGCAGGGCGGCGGCGGCGGCGTTGAGGGCCGCGCGGTCCTCCTCCTTCTGCGGGCGGTCGGGGAAGGCCTTCATCACGCCCTCAAGCAACCAGAAACCAATGATGTTGGTCAACGGGCGGTAGCGGCCGTCGCCGATCCGCTCGTTGGCTACACGGGCGGCGAGGGCGGCGGCGCCGAGCACGGGCGAGGCGCTCTCGAAGCCGACCAGCGACCAGGTGCCGGAGCTGAGGAAGAGGTCGTTGCCGGCCGGATCGGCGGGCATCGCGTCGTAGGCGGCGGCGGTATCGTGGCCGGGGACGACGACGACTTGGGTGCCCTTGAGCTCGGGCAGACCGGTGGCGGGGCCCAGCCGGGTCCCGGCGAGCACGGGCTTGGTGAACCAGCGGGACGGAATCCCGAATTGGCGCAGCGCGGTGCGCGACCAGTCGGTGGAGTTCACATCCAGGAGCTGCGTGGTGCTCGCGATGGTGAACTCGTTCTCCATGCGGCCGGAGAGAAGGTAGTTGAAATAGTCGGGCAGGAAAAGGCAGCGCGCTGCGAGCTTCTTGATCTCCGGGCAACTGGCGACGACTTCGGCGAGCTGCAGGCTGGAGTTGTAGAAGACGTTGGGGATGCCCGTGTCCGCGTAGAGGCGCTTCAGGTCGGCGGGGGAAGCATCCAAGCGCTGGAGGCCAGGCTGGGTGCGGGCGTCGCGGTAGGCGTGCGCTGGGAAGACGAGTCGGCCCGCCTGGTTGAGCAGCACATAGTCGACCCCAGGTGTCGACTCCCACCGAGGCGATCGAGGGGAACTGGGCGGCGGCCTTGCGCAAGCCGGTCTGGATCTCGCTCCAGAGACCGGGGAGATTCCAGTAGTCGTTAACGCCGAGCGACTGGAAGGCGTTGGGAAAACGGTGCACCTCCGTGAGCGTGAGGCGCTGGTCGGCCCAGGTGCCGACAATCACACGACCGCTGGTGGCGCCGAGGTCGACGGCGGCGCAATGGACGGGTTTACGCTGGGTGGAGCGGGAAGGGGTGGCGGCCATACAATAGGTGCGGCGGAAGCGGAGGCGGCGGACAGAAGGACTCTACCTAAGGCGAGAAGGGCGACGTTCTGATGCTAAACCTACAGCAAGTGATTCGGCAAGCTGCGCGCAGCAGGATGCCTCTTCCGGGTTGAGCACCCCAACCAAGGCCGCTCCCACGGTCGGGCGAGAGGGCCGCTGGGGACTTGCTCGACGCGGATTGAGCTCATGTCCGGGGGCGGACCTTGGCCCAGATCTCCTGGAGGGCGCGGGCGCTGGCCTGGAGACCCGAGAGCTCCTTGGGCCAGAGGGCGATTTCGACCTGGTCGAGCACCCCGGCGCGGCCAACGACGGTCGGCACGCTGATGGCGATGTCGCGCAGGCCGTACTTTCCCTGCTGTAACGAGGAAACGGGGAGCAACTGGCGCTTGTCGAGGGCGATGGCGTGCACGACCTCCGCGATGGTGGCGGCCACGGCCCAACCGGCCCCGCCCTTGCGGCGAATGACCTCGGCGCCGCTGGTCTTGGTGCGGTCGAAAGTCTGGGACTGGAAGGCCACGGTGACGCCGGGGAGCTTGTCCAGCGGCAGGCCGGCGGCGGTGGCGCTGGACCAGATCGGAATCATGGTGTCGCCGTGTTCGCCAAGAATGAGCGCCTTCACCTGCGTGGGGGCGAGATGGAGCGACTGGGCGATGAACGAGCGGAAGCGTGCGGTATCGAGCATCGTGCCGAGGCCGAGCACTTGCTGCCACGGCAGGCCGAGGCGCACGACGGCGAGCTGCGTGAGGATGTCGACCGGATTGGAGACGACGAACACGAGGGCGTCCTTGCGGTAGCCCGCCGCCTTCATCGAGGCGAGGATCTGCTCGAAGAGCGAGACGTTGCGGTTGATCAGGTCGAGGCGCGACTCGTCCGGCTTGCGGCGGAGGCCGGCGGTGATGACGAAAAGGTCGCTGTCGGCCGCCCGGGCGTAGTCGCCGGCGTAGATGCGCTGGTCGGCCAGGACGGAAGAGCCGTGGAGCAGGTCCAGCGCTTCGCCAGCGGCCATGTCCGTATTGGCATCAAGAATCTGAATTTCGGAAACGATGCCGGCGCACTGGAGGGCGAACGCGGCGTTGGAACCGACACGGCCGCCGCCGCCGATGATGGTGACTTTCATGGGGGAGTAAGTAGCGAGTAGCGGAGGTGGTGGGTAGGGAAGGCGCTCCGCGCCGTCTGCGGACGCCGGCGGAGCGGCGTCCCTACCAAATTCAGCTCTTCAGCTGGCGAAGGATTTCCTCGGTGATCTTGCCGACGAGGGCCTCAACGGTGGCGTCGGGCGCGGTCTCGGGCGCGGCGGCGGGAGCCTGCTGGCAGATGGCGCCGGGTCGGAAGTCGCTGTTGTCGACGAGCTCGCACTCCTTGAGGTTGGCGCGCGAATCGGGCATGCCGAGCTTCTGGCGGAGATTGATCAGATCCTTGAGCTTATCCGGGCCAAAGCGATGCAGGCCGCTGCCGAGGCTGGCGGCGAACCCGACGGTGCGGCAGTACGAGTCGATGTTCTCCATCTTCCAGTACGCGTCCTCGACGTCCTTGCCCCAGACGATCACGCCGTGGTTCTGCATGAGGATGGCCTGGTGGTCGACGCCCACGCGACCGACCTCCTCGGCGTTGGCGGCGGTGCCGGGAGTCTCATACTTGGCGACGCCGATACGGCCCAGGAACACCTCGGCCTCGGGAATGAGGGAGGAGGGGATGGTGGCGTTGGAGATGGCGAAGGCGGTGGCGTGCGGCGGGTGGGCGTGCACGCAGGCCTTGGCGGCGGGCTGGCGCTTCATGATGCCGAAGTGCGTCTTGGCCTCGCTGGTGCGCACCCGTGTGCCGGCGAGTTGGTTACCGTCGAGATCGACCAGGCACATGTCCTCGGGGGTCATGAAGCCCTTGCAGATGAGGGTGGGCGTGCAGAGGGCGAGGTTATCGCCAACGCGGATGGTGATGTTGCCGCCGTTGCCGTCGGTGTAGTCCTTGAGCCAGAGGCGGCGGCCCATGTCGCAGATGCGGCGCTTGAGCAGCTCGATTTCCGGGGAGTTGAAGAAGCGCTGGATCTCGGCGGGAGTCTTCGCGTCGGTACCGGGGGACCACCTAAATTCGTAGTCCGGGATGCTCGGGGCGCCGGCGGCGGCGGCCGGTGCGGGAGCGGAGGCCACGACGGTGACCGGCGCAGCGACCGCAACGGCTGTGCTCTTGACGCTCTGGTTACGCTTGCGGTCTTCGATGAGATCGCGGGCCGAGGGCGTAAGCAGCACTCCCTCCGGGATGGGCTGGCCGGAGCTGAGGAGCGCTTGGACTTCGCGGGCGGTGAGAACTTGTGGCATGAAAGGGCGGAGTTGTGAGGACGTTTTTGAGAAAGGGTCGGTGCCGGGTGGCCGGCGTGGCGGCGACATGGCGCCGCGCTCCGGGGAGAGGATCAGCGCGGCGGCTCGTAGTTGACCGTTTCGACGATGCAGGCGACGTAGGCGTCGACCGGCGCGGGGCCGTCGAAGGGCTGCGTGGCCTCGGCGCCTTCGGTGAATCCGACAATGCAGCCCTCGCCGGCGCCGAGCTCATCGTAGACCACCAGGCTGGATCCCTTCGCGAGCGGCACCGCCGGCGCACCCGAAAACTGAGCACGCGAGAACGGCTGCACGATCAACAGGCGGCTTCCGCTGTAGACGGGCTCCTTGAGCGAGAGCGTGACGCGACCGATGACAGTGCCGAGGCGCATGGGTGGAGAAGAGTAGCGAGGAGCGAGTAGCGGGCAGAGCGGAGGGAGGAAGACGGAAACGGACAGAAGGAAACGAAGAGAACGATGCGCGGCGGGCTGAAGGTCAGGTATCGACGATTCCGATGATGAGATTGCGCAGCGGCGTCTTCGGATCGCCCACCAGCTCGCGAGTGGCCGAGCCGTCGGTCGAAAGGAGGACGCGCTGATGGAGCCCGGCGTTGAGCGTATCAACCGCAAGGACGGGCGTGCCCTCCTCGCGTCCCTCGGCATCGAGCGGCTGGCAGATCACGGTACGGCGGCCGACCATACTGGGATGGCAGGCCGAGGCGACGATGGTGCCGTCAATGCGGGCGAGAATCATGGGAGGGAAGGAGGGGAAGCCGAAGGCGCTCAGTAGATGCGCAGACCGTCGACCAATACGCAGCGGCGGGTGCGGGTGAAGGTGCGCGGGTTGGTGATGCCCTCGCCGGTGGTGGTGGCGATGGAGTAGCTGAGGTAGCCCTCGCCTCCGAGACCCAGGCCGGCGGTGCTGGGGCCGTTCTTGACGAAGAGCGTGGTATCCAGGGCGCGGGCCATTTGCGTCATGCGGTCGACGTTGACGGTATGGATGATCGCGGAGTGCTTGTAGCCGTGTTCGGCGGCGAGGGAGGCGGCGATGCCCTCCTCGACGGTCTTCACCCGCACCACCGGAATCATCGGCATCATCTGCTCCTCGATGACGAAGGCGTGGTTGGCGTCGGTCTCGGCGAAGAGCAATTGGGTGCTGGAGTGGACCTCGGTGCCGGCATGGCGGGCGAGGAAGGCCGGATCGACGCCGACGAAGCTGCGGTTGAGAACCGGATGCGAGCAGCCGCCGGCGCCGGCGCTGGTGTTGAAGGCAGCGGCAGTGAGCCGGGCTAGCTGGGAGCTGTTGAGCTGGTGGCCGCCGTTGCGGGCGAGGGCGGCCAGCAATTGGTCGGCGCAGGAATCGAGGACGAAGATCTCCTTTTCGCCGACACAGAGCAGATTGTTGTCGAAGGCGGCGCCCGAGATGATGTCGCGGGCGGCCTTGTCGAGGCTGCCGGTGCCGTCGACGAAAACGGGTGGGTTGCCCGGGCCCGCGCAGATGGCGCGCTTGCCCGACTTCATCGCGGCGGCCACGACGGCCGGGCCGCCGGTCACGCAGATGAGGCGGACCTCCGGGGCCTTGCAGAGAGCGTCAAAGGACTCCAGCGACGGCTGCTCGATGGTGCAGACGAGATTTTCGATGCCGATGGCGGCCTTGATCGCCTCGTTGTAGGTGGCCACGGCGAGCGCGGCCGACCGGGCGCCACCCGGATGCGGGTTGAAGACGACCGCATTGCCGGCAGCGACGATGTTGATGATGTTGCCCGAGAGGGTCGGGATCGAGTGCGTCAGCGGCAGGATGGCCGCCACGACGCCGAACGGCGTGAACTCCTCCATCATGATACCGTGGTCGCCGCTGCGTGCGTCGGGGCGCAGCCATTCGACACCGGGCACGAGCTTTACGATCTGCAGCTTGGCGATCTTGTGGTCGAGCCGACCGATCTTGGTCTCGGCGAACTCGAACTTGCCCCATGCCTCGGCGTTCTGCGTGGCGAGCGTCTTCACGATCTCCACGACCTGGGCACGGGCGGCCACGCCCTTGGCGGCGAGCTGCAACTGGGCGACCTGCGCGGCGGCGCAGGCCGTGGCAGCGTCCGCAAAGACGCCGGGGCGGCGGCTGGAGGAGCCGACGGCGGGCGCGCTGCCGGAGGCAACGCTGCGGCCGCGGCCGATGGCCTTGACGACTTCTTCGACGACGCTGCGGACCAGCGCCTCATCGATGACGGGAGAGGTGGACATGAGAGTGGGGCAGAGGGTCAGGCGAGGCGTTTGCCGAGGACCTCGACAGTATCGACGAGGCCGATGACGGCCGCGTCGATGGGAAGGGTTTTCATGCCGGCGGCCTGGCGGGCCGAGCTGCCCTGGCAGAAGAGCACAAGATCGCCGATACCGGCGCCGAGCGCATCGCAGGCGACAATCGTGCTGGGGCCGGCGCGAAACTGCGCAGGATTGGCCTCATCGACCAACATCGGGCGGAGCAGGAGGAGTTTTTGGCCGCGCATGGTTTCGTCCTTTTTGGTCGAGACCACCGAGCCGATGACGCGCGCAAGGAACATGGCGGGAGCGGTTGGAAATTGGTTGGCGGATGAGGTCTGGCGGCTGGGAGTGCCGCGAGGTGGCGAGTGAGGCGGGCGTAAAGCCCGCCCCACCGGACAGAAAAGGAGCGGGATGGCGGGCATGAAGCCCGCCCCACCAGTGGCGGTGGCGCTCCCCTAGGAACTACTTCTTGGCGACGACGGGGGCGACCTGGGGCAGAATGGCGGCCACGTCGTCGTGGGGGCGGGCGATCACCTGGACGGCGACCACTTCGCCGTATTGGCGCGCGGCGGCTGCGCCGGCCTCGGTGGCTGCTTTGACGGCAGCGACATCGCCGGTGACGATCGCGGTGACCATCGCGTTGCCCACCTGTTTCATCGGGCCCACGAGGGTGACGTTGGCGGACTTGAGCATTGCGTCGGTGCCGGCGACGAGCGCTGTGAGACCGCGGGTTTCAAGAAGACCGAGTGCGGATTGTGCCATAAGATTTGAGTGGTTGCGGAGGGTTGGGATGGTTTGGAGAAAGGGATCAGGTT
The DNA here is from genome assembly GCA_016711225.1 of Opitutaceae bacterium. Classification (GTDB taxonomy): domain Bacteria; phylum Verrucomicrobiota; class Verrucomicrobiia; order Opitutales; family Opitutaceae; genus CAJCBL01. The sequence goes on along the minus strand of JADJTK010000017.1, from coordinate 20,414 downwards.
ATGGCGCGGGAGGAGAGTAGCCGGGCCGCCTCGCGGGCGACCACGAGCTCCTCGTTGGCCGGGATCACTAGTACGCGGGTACTGGAGGTTGCCTCGGCGAGATTCGTCTCGGGTGCGGCGGAGGCGTTGGCGGCCACGTCGAGCCGCAGGCCCATGCCGGCCAGCCCGGCGCAGACGGCTTCGCGCAGCCAGGGATTGTTTTCACCAATACCGGCGGTGAAGACGAGCGCATCGCAGCCGCCGAGCTCGAGCCAGAAGGCTCCGATCCAGTGACGGATGCTGTGGACGAGAGTGTCGATAGCGACCCGGGCACGGGCGTCGCCGCGGTCGGCGGCGGTCTTGATGTCGCGCAGATCGTTGCTGGTGCCGGAGAGGCCGAGGAGGCCGCTTTCCTTGACCAGCTGCTTCTCGGCCTGCTCCAAAGTGAGCCCGAGGCGGCGCATCGCGCAGGGCAGCGCAGCCGAGTCGAGGTCGCCCACGCGATTGCTCTGGGGCAGGCCGGACTGCGGGCTGAGGCCCATGCTGGTGCCGATCGCGACGCCGTCGCGGATGGCTGTCACTGAACTGGAGCCGCCGAGGTGGCAGGAAATCACCCGCAACGCCGCACCCGCCACGGGGCGGGGACCGTCGAGATAGAGGCGTCGCGCCACGGCGGCGACGTCCTCGCGGCCGAGCAGTTCGGCCGAGCGCTCGGCGACAAACTTGTGGCTCGCGCCGTGGAAGCCGTAGCGGCGGATGCCAGCCTGGTACCACGCCTCGGGTACGGCGTAGCGCCGCGCGTGGTCGGGTACCCACTGGTAGAAGGCCGTTTCGAACAGTGCCACGCGAGGGATGCCGGGATGGCGCTCGCGGAAAAGGCGGAGCCCTTCGGCGTAGGGCGGGTTGTGCGCCGGGGCGAGGTCGGCGGTGGCGCGCAGCGCCTGCTCGACCTGCTCGTCGGCCAGCACGCAACCGGACAGCTCGCCGCCGAGCACCGTCTTGAAGCCCACGCCGTCCAGATCGCTGGCGCCGCGAACATGACCGGCGCTGGCGAGTTCGCCGAGCGCCTGGTCGATGGCGGCCCCGTAATCGGTCACCCGTTCGCTGCCACCGCGCGCGACCAAGCGCGCTTGCTCACCTTCGAAGGCGAACAGGCGGTACTTGAAGGACGTGGAGCCGAGGTTGGCGACGAGGATACGCATCGGAAATGCGGAGTGCGGATTTGTGATTGCCGATTTGCGATTGGGGCCGAGCTGGAGCTCGGCGTTCCCAGGCGGACGAAGCGTCGTCACCGGGAGGGGGCGACGGCGCGGGGCGACCCGGGGGTGCGGCGGATCAGGAAGAGGCCCACTTGCCGAGCAGGGCGAGATCCTCGTGCGGACGCGGGATCACCTGGACGGCGACGAGTTCACCGACGCGCTTGGCGGCATCCGCCCCGGCATCGACGGCGGCCTTGAGCGAGGCGACATCGCCCCGGAAGAAGGCGGCGACATTGCCCGAGCCGATGGTTTCGTAGCCGGTCATGGTGACGTTGGCCGCCTTGAGGGCGGCGTCCGAGGCCTCGAGGAGGGCGCACAGACCTTTGGTTTCGATCATTCCGAGAGCTTCTTGAGCCATGGTAGTATTGAGTTGGAGGCTTGAGGGGGATCAGAGCGCGAACTGCTTGATCAGGTCCGCGTGGGGACGGGCGATGACATGGGCGCAGACAAGTTCGCCCACGCGCTTGGCGGCATCTGCGCCGGCTTCGACGGCGGCTTTGACGCTGCCGACGTCGCCCTTGACGATGACGGTGACAAGGCCGCCGCCGATTTGAATCTGGCGGGCGAGGGTAACGCCGGCCGCTTTGACCATGGCGTCGCTGGCTTCGACGGCGCCGACGTAGCCTTTGGTTTCGATCATGCCGATGGATTCATTCATTGAGGACAGGGGTCAGGATTGGTGGTTGTACGGTTGAGAGGGGGCGGGGTGAGGGCGGCCGGGTCAGGCCAGCAGTTCGCACGAAAGGCCGGGCTCGAGGCCGCAGGCGTTGGCCTCGTCGGTATCGATGTGCACCTCGAGTTTGAAGTCGGGCGAGACACGGGCGAGGACGCGGTCGAAGGTCATGGCGCAGGTGCCGCTGATGCGCAGGCGCAGGTAGGCGCCCGGCTTCACCCCGTAGAAGGCGGCGTCCTCGGGATGCATGTGCACGTGCGGGGCGGCGCGGATCACGCCCTCGGGTAGCTCGAGGAAACCGGCGGGGCCCATGAGCATGCAGCCGGGGGTATCCTTGATGACGCCCGAGGCGCGTACCGGAATGTCGAAGCCGAGCGAGATGGAATCGGTGAAGGCGAGCTCGACCTGGTTGAAATCGCGGCAGGGGCCGAGGATGCGCAGGTTGGAGATCACGCGGCTACGCGGGCCGATGAGGGTGACGCTCTCCTCGGCGGCATACTGGCCCTCCTGGTACAGCCACTTTTTGACCCGCAACTGGTGGCCGGCGCCGAAGAGGGTTTCCACCGCCTGCTGGGTGAGGTGGCAGTGGCGCGCGCTGGCGTTGACCACCAAGGGATGCGGCGCTTGTACCGTGCGCGGCATGGGCCGCTGGAGGCGTTGGTAGAGAAGGCGGCGCACGGCATGCGCGATCTCCTCGCGATGGGGCATGACGGATGGGGACGACATCGGGGCGATTGGATTCGGGACGCGGTCGGTTTGGCGGACGAGAGTGGACAATGCCGATTAAATGATCGGAAACGATCTTAAAATGATCGGGTCGTTTCCCCCGGCGATGCGGACAGTCAGCGGGCCGGGGGAGCGCCACGGGGCCGGCGCTAGGGACGAACCGGCGCCAAAGGCGGACCGCGACGGCGCGAAGGCCACGGCGGCGTGCGGTGTGCCCGGCGGGTTGTCTTCGGTCCGGGGCGTCTGCCGGAAGCGGCCCGGTGAGGGGCGCCCGCCGCGCGGCGGGCGGTTGGGCCCGTCGGGCGATGCCGGCGACGCGGGCTAGGGCGGGGCGATCAGCTGCTTAGCCGGGAGCGACACCCCGGCGGTGGCGAGGGCGGCAGGCGCGGCATCGGTGATGAGTGAAACGTTCTTGGCCCAGCCGGTCACCCGGTGGGGCGTGGCGCGGCCGAGCTTACTTTCGTCCATACAGAAAAAGGTCCGGTGGGCGCGCAGCAGGACGGCGCGCTGGAAGGCGGCGAGGTTGGCGTGGGAGTTGGAGACGCCCTCGGCATCCATGCCCTCGCCACCAAGAAACGCGGCATCGAATTTCCAGCGGGCGAGCGCCTCCACGGTCTGCGGCCCGAGCAGGATGGCCTGGCGGTGCAGGAAGATGCCGCCGAGCATGTGCAGCTCGATTCCGTGCGCCCCGCCGAGGATGCTGGCCACCGGTAGGCTGTTGGTGACGACGGTGAGACCCGAGAAGGACTGGCGGCGGAGCATCTGGCGGGCGAGCGACTGCACCGTGGTGCCGGCATCAAGAAAAACCACGCCGCTGGCCGGGATCTGCGCGAGGGCGGCGCGGGCGATGCGCTCCTTGGCGGTGCGGGCCCATTGGGCACGCTGGCCGAGCGAGGCGAAAGTCGTGTTGTAGTCGGCCAGCGCACCGCCGCGGGTGCGGGTGATGTCGCCCCGGGCCGCGACGGTGACCAGGTCGCGGCGCACGGTGACGACGGAGACGCCGAGCCGCTTGCTCAGCTCGGAGACAGGGAGGAAACCGTCGGCGCGAATCAGCTCGCGCAGTCGTTCCCGGCGGGCTTCGACAATGTGCAACGGCACGCGCATGCGGGAGGTTTGGGACGCGGGGGAGGGAAAGGCGAGCCGGCGCGTTGCGGAGCGTCAGGCGATGCTGAAGACCCGGCGCAGTTCGTCGATCGCGCTGGTGGGCATCGGGGTGACGGTGCCCAGCGGGCGGGCGAGCAGCAGCGCCTCGCTGGTGGCCTCGAGGACTTCCAAGCGGTCGAATGCCTCGAGGAGAGTGCGGCCGATGACGACGGCGCCCTCGTTGGCAATGAGTACGACCGGAGTCTTTTCCAGAGTCATGCGGGCGGCGATCTCGGCGGCGTCCTCGACGATGCGCAGGAACGGGAGTTTCACGACGTCGTTGAGCACGACGTAGCTCTCCGGGATGGTGTAGGTGCTGAATGGTGTATCCGTGACGCAGAAGGCCGAGGCGTGGGCGGGCTGGGCGTTGATGATCGCCCCGACTCCGGGGATGCGGGCATAGATCGCGGCATGGAGGCTGGCGGCGCGGCTGGGCTGCTGCCCGGCGGTGCAGTCGCCCCCGCGCACCCGCACGAGGCCGTCGGGTTGGACCGTGAGACGGTCGCGGCGGCGGGGCGTGATCACGAACTCGTCGTCGTCGAGGCGCGCGGAGCAGGCGCCGGCGGTGCTGATGAGGAGGCGTTGACGGTAGGCGCGCTGCACGAAGGAGCAGATACGCGGGCGTAGCTCATTCTCGCGTTCGTCGGCCGGACGTGGCGCGAGTTCGCCGTAGGCGGGCATAGTGTCGACTGCGAGCGCCGCGGGGGGCAGCACCCGCAGGGGGCCGAGCATCGCGGCGCGGATGAGCGTCTGCGCGGCAAATTCGAGGGTCTCGAAACGCTGAAAGGCGTCGCGCAGGTCGCGCCCCCCGACCACGACACCGTGATTCTCGAGGATCACGCAATCCGCGCCCGTGGCGAAGCTCTTCGCGATCTGCTCACCGAGCTCCTGCGTGCCGGGGCAGGCATAGGGTGCCAGTGCGATGCGACCACAGATCTGATGCACGTGGGATTGCAGCCGAGTGTCCGGAATCTGTTGGCAGATCGAGAAGGCGACCAGGGCGCCGGGATGGGCATGCACGATGGCACGCAGGTCGGGCCGGCGCCGGTAGATCTCGCGGTGGAAGGGCAGCTCCGAGGACGGCGGGTGCCGGCCCTCGTGGTGACCGTCGGGGTGGACGCACACGATGTCCTCGGGAGTCAGCGCTCCCTTGTCGACGCGTGCCGGGGTGATCCAGATTCGGCCGTCGGGCTCGCGGATCGACAGGTTGCCACCGGAGGTGGTGGTCATGCGGTAGCTGTAGATCCGTTGCATGGTGGCAACGAGCTCTTCGCGTGGGGAGATCGGTTGAGTGGTCATGAGGAGGACGCCGCGGGCAGAGTCCTCCATTCGGAGGATTGAAAACAATCCTAAACGCGGAAGGGGGAATCAGTGATCAGTGATTAGTGACCAGTGATCGGTGATCCGTGAACGGTGAAGAGTCGCCGGCGATCGGGGCGGTGTGCCGCACCAAGTCTCCTGCGGTAGGGGCGTCGCTTGCGACGCCTGTTTGGCTCCCAAGATCGGCCCATGTTCGGAGCGTTCGCTACCTTGACTGTCCGCGCGATTTCGGGGCGTAGCCGATCGCCAAACCGACAACATCGACCCGCTTGCCTCGCGTCCTCTCGTGCCCTCGCTCTTTGGCGGGGCCGGGGTAGTGTCGCGCACGAGCCTGCCCTCCCTCGCATGAACAAGCCGCCATACTCCACCGCCCTGATCACTCTCGGTGTTCTCGCTCTGTTCTCGGCGCCCGTGTCCGCTCAGATTGGGCACCGTTTCCCTTCGGAAAGGAAGATCGTGGTGGATCCTGTGACTGGAACGCCCCTGACCTTTCTCACCAGCACCCCGGCGGGGGACTCGAAGATCTACCAGACGCACCACCAGTGGACGGCCGATGGCCAATGGCTGGTCTTCCGCTCGAACCGCGTGAAGGGCGAGGCGATGGCAGTGAACGAAAAGACTGGCGACATCGTGCAGGTGACCGAGGGCGGCTACAACGGCATGCTCTGCCTGGCCGACCACTCGATGAATCTCTATTTCCTGCGCGTGCCCGACGCGCCGGTGGCGGATGTGTCGGGTGCTCCGGCTTATGCGGACGTGAAGAAGCAGACCGAGCCGGCGCGAATCATCTGCGTCGATCTGGCCAAGGTCTTCGCCGACAGCGCCGCCGGGAAGCTCCAGGCGGTGTCGGCCTACGAACGGGTGTGCGGCACGGTGCCATTGGAGATGGGTGCGGTGGGCGATGTGGCCTTGGATCCGACCGAGGAGTTCGCGTATTTCCGCGTGGGCAACAAGGAGGAGGCCGCGAAGCACCTGGCGCCGGGGACGAAAGTGGAGGCCGACTATGGGCCGCGCAAGATGGGTGCCGGACCAACCGGGCTGGCGAGCATGAACCTGAAGACCGGAGAGGTGAGATTCATCGTGGCGGTGCCCTTCCAGATCGGTCACGTGCAGACCAATCCATGGGTGCCCGGCGAGATCGTGTTCTGCTGGGAGACCGGCGGAAAGTCTCCGCAACGCACGTGGACGGTGCGTGCCGACGGCACCGGGCTGCGGCCTCTCTATCCGGAGCCCGCCTACGACTGGGTGACGCACGAGGCCGTTATCACGAAGGACGAGGTGGCGATCGCGATCCTCGGCCATCGCCCCGTCGGCACAAGCGACGAGTGGGGCGCCTGCGGTACCCGCGAGCATGCGACCGGGGTGGGCGTGGTGAATCTGCGTACCCGGGAGATGCGTATCGAGGGGCAGACGGAGTTGGGCAGCGGCTTCTGGCATGTGAACGGCTCCCCGGACGGCCGCTGGCTGGTGGGCGACGACTTCGCACGCAACCTTTGGCTGATTGACCGGCATACCGGCGAGAGGCTTTTGCTCACGACCGGACACAAGGCGACGGCGGCGGATCACCCGCATCCGACCTTCAATGCCGAGAGCACGAGGATCGAGATCCAATCGGCGATGCTTTCGAAGGACGATCGCGCATTGAACATCTGCGTGGTGCCGGTGCCGAAGAAGTGGCTGAAGCGGCAGTACGGTCCGGAGCCCGCGAAGGGAGGGCGTCCGTAACGACTCCTCGGCGGCCGAGGGCCAATCGCTCACGCCTCAGGGTGGGCTCGGTTGACCTCAATCGCGTCGGTTTCGTTCTCCATCGTCTGGCGTACGTGGAATTCTGGATCCCTCATGTCGTTCCTCCCAACACTCTCTTTGCTCGTGGCTTTGGCCTCGGTCGCTGCATCGCTCGCCGAGCCGGTGGGCGCTACGGGCGTTGGGATCACGAGTGGCGCTGCTCAGGCGTCGGCAAGCGACGTCCCGGCGGCTGCACTGAAGGGGGCCGGCTCCGTTGGCACTGCAGGCGCGCCCGCTTCGCCGGATTCGCGCTTCACCGTCGGCGAGCTGCTGGCCAGCGACGATTTTTCCGGCGACCTGGGCCGGTGGCGGCCAGAGCTGGAGAGCGGCGGCATAGTGGCGGTGCGTGATGGAGCCTTGGAGATCGATGTGCCTGGTGGTTGCTCGGTCTGGTTCGCGTTGCCACTGGAAGGCCCGCTGCTGATCACCTACGAGGCGACCGCCGTTTCGGCCGGCGGCCCGAATGATCGGGTGAGCGACCTGAACTGCTTCTGGATGGCGAACGACACTCGCAGCCCTGGCGACCTGTTGGCGACACCGCGCAGTGGCAAGTTCGCCGACTACGACCAACTCCGCTGTTACTACGTCGGACTGGGCGGCAATGGAAACACTACGACACGCTTCCGCCGCTACATTGGCGAGCGCGGCAACCGGCCGCTGTTGCCGGAGCACGATCTCAGCGCGAAGGAATTTTTGCTCGGGCCAAATGCGCGGCAGACCATCCAGCTTGTCGCCGCCGGCGATACCATCGGCTATTACCGCGATGGCCGGCGGCTCTTTGCCTATGAAGATCCCGCGCCGTATATGCGCGGGTGGTTCGCGCTGCGCACGGTGGCCAGCCATTTCGAGATCCGGCACTTCCGGGTGCACCGGCTGGTGGCGGCCGCGAGCTCCACGTCGGGGAGGAAAGGAACAAGTAACAACGGGCAAGTGACAAGAGGTGGAGAAAGCTCGGAAGATTGAAAACAACCATGAATCGAATGAGGGAAACTCGCTCCGATCGTGGCGCGGGACTCTGTGCCCGCCGTCTGTGGTGCTGCGGGGTGCTGGAACGAAGGCAGGGACGCCTGCGCCACGGGAAAGTGACGAAGCGGATGGCGGTGGCGCGGGCCTCCGTGCCCGCGAAATCGGACATCGGTCGAGTGATGGGCGCTGACAAGCGGCGCCCCTACGGGGAGGCCTCCCAATTCGCGGCGCTAGCCGCCGGGCCGGAGGCGGCTGCTGACGTTGACCAGCTCCCGGTATTTGGCGGGGGAACAGTTCAGGCTCCGCGAGAAGATCCGGGTGAAGTAGGCGCGGGCTACAACCACAACGTCGTGGAAAGGCTTCCTGAGCCTGCGCCCGTCGCTGCTGGCCGCCGGCTCGGGCGAAGTCCGGTTTCGCAACTTCAAGTACAAGGCGCTGCCGTGACCCGGCGCCCTGACCCGGCTTCGGCCCCGCGGGTTCTCCGGCCGCACCGGGTTGAACGTGACTATCGGGGGTGCTGAGGAGGGGCCCTAGTGATTTGCCGGCCGGGTTGCCGGTACGGCTAGCCGGGTGCGTCCCGTGCCAGCGCTTCGGCGACAACGGGAGGCCAATATTTCGGTGCCTTGATGCGCAGCTGTTTGTTGATGTTGTAGCGGCCGAATACGACCGCGATGTCGGCGGGGAACACGCCGAGTTCCCCGGCGAGGAAGCGGACCATGTGGTCGGTCGCCTTGCCGGCCACCGGGGCGGCGGTGACACTCACTCGGAGTTGGGTGCCCTTCGGCTGACCGAGCGCATCCTTCTTGGCGCCAGGGGTGCCCAGGATGTTGAGCACCAGCGTGTCTCCCTCCATGGCGCAGAACGACGTCATCGCCACTCCCTTGCCGGATTTTGGCGTAGTGGGAGTTCGTGGTGTTCTCATTTATGACGCACTCGGCGAAGCATGGACGTGGACGATGGTCGCGCCGAGGGCGGGAGGCCACCAAGGAATTCGCGCGGCGCGTTTGGGGCGGGCAGGCGTTTGGGCCAGCCTCCCTGCCGTAGCGACGTTCGTCAGAACGTCGTGCGCCTGGGGCCGCCTGGGCGTTCTGCCTTCCTCATTCTGCCCTTTCGTTGAGGACAGTGGTCCGCCCAAATGGCGAACCCCCATGTGAGCCCTTCGCGTGCCCCACGCTCCAGGCCGGTTGAGATCACCCCGCCTCCCCGCGCGGGCCGCGGGGAGGCCAGCTCCCTTCGGAGGGGGGCTCTCCGTGAGCAGTGTCATTAGAACTCGGTGCGCTCCGGTCAGGGGCTGTAGACCATGAAGCCCGTGGGGGTGCCAGCTGGACCGGTGACGTTGAGCCCGACGGTGACGGCGGCTCCGGGGGCGATCGTGGCGGTGTAGTCCGCGTTTTTCACCGTGATCTGCTGACCGCTGGCGGTGTAGGTGCCGCCCCACAGGCTCGAGATGGCCTGGCCGGCAGGCAGGGCGAACTTGAGCGTCCAGCCCGGGATCGTCTGCGTCCCGGTATTCTTGATCGCAATGCTGGCGGAGTAGCCGCCCTCCCAGCTGTTGGCGATCGTGAAGGTGACCTCCACGTTTGCGAGAGGAGCGCCGAGGGTGTCGACGGTAACCTCGCTGGTGTCGGTGCGGCTTCCGTCCTGGGTAGTGACCGTGATGGTGGTTGTACCGTCGGCGACGGCGGTGACGGTGCCGCTGGAGCCAACCGTGGCGACGGCGGGATTGCTCGAGCTGAAGGTCACGGTCTTGTTGGTGGCGTTGGCCGGCAGGACGGTTGCGGTCAGTGGTTGAGTTTGGCCGACGCTGGTGAGTGTGGCGGTGGGTGGATCGAGGGTGACCCCGGTCACATGGACGAGGTTGGTGTTGACGGTGATCGTACTGGTGGCGGTGAAGCCTCCGTCCTGGGTTGTTGCGGTGATAGTGACCGGTCCGCCGTTGGCGACTGCGACCACGGTGCCGGTGGCGTCGATCGAAACGACCGCGGGGTTGCTGGAGCGGAATGTCACCAGTTTGTTCGTGGCATAGGACGGCTGGACGGCCGCCGTGAGCGCGAGCGTCTCGCCGAGGCTGCCGAGGGTCGAGCTGGCCGGGGCGAGGGCGATCCCGGTGCAGGGCACGGCGGGCAGTTCGATCAACGCCACGCGAAGGCGGCCGAAAAGCCGGGGCAGCCCGGCCTTGTTGCCCAGCAGCACCGTCTGGGTGAGGGCGGCGGGATTGTCGATGCGTTGCGCCTCGGTCCACTGTATCAAATCCGTCGACCGCTCGACGATGTAGGTGATCCCGGCGGCGGGCGAGGGGAAGGCGAGCGAGATGTCGCCGTTGGCGGCGAAGTCCAGTGCAGGCGTGCGCTCGGCCGGCAGGGGGCGGAGGGGTGTGTCGCAGCCCAAGGCGAACTTGAGCAGGTTGGACACCTCGTCGCCGGCCGGAGTCGCGAGCGGGTCACCGGTACCGTTGGCGATCTCGGCGGCGGTGAAGACGCGGGTTTGCCATTGCGGGTAGGTCTCGCGGCTGGCCAGGGGGAAGAACCGGCCGAATTCGGCGTTGGCCAGGGCGATCTCGGCCTGGGCCCAGAAGCGGTGGTAGGCCTTCTTGAAGGGGCGGTTGGCGAGGTAGTCGGCCTCGAGCGTCGCGTAGTCGGGATCGTCGAGGTACTTGGAGCGCAGTTCGATGAACTTGACGCCGGGCTCGATCACGTCGCCGTTGGCCATTTTGCCCGACCAGCCAGCGGGGATGTAGACGGTCTGGTCGAAGAAGCGGTGGTAGTCGCTGCGGCTTTCCTCCACGGCGACGCCGCGGCCGGCGGGCTCGTAGTAGCGGGTCCACATGCGGTCGAGGATCTCCTTGGCGAGATCGCGCGCGGCCGTGTCGAGCGTGCCGTAGCGCTGGGTGGCGGCGGCGTAGTAGGTGAGGGTCTTCGCCAGCGACGCTGCGATGCCAAGATCCTGGCCGGAGGAGACGACGCTCACGTGCAGATTGGCGTTGGCCACCGGGTTGGCCGGATTCCACGTGGCCGGGGTGCCCGTCCAGGCGATCTCGCTGGGGATGGCGAAGGAGCCGTCGGCCCCGAGGTCGACCACGCCGCGCGCCCAGGTGACCCACTTGTCGAGCACGGCCTTGGCCTGGGCGTTGTTGCTGATGTAGTAGTATTCGGCGACGCGTTCCATCGACCAGGCCTGCATGCCGAACCAGGTGTTGCTGCCCGGGTCGCGGTAGACCGGGTTTTCCTGGAAGGCCATGCCGTAGAAGGTCGGCGTGCCGGTTGGATACGGATCGTAGCGGCCGTTGAAGCTGTTGGTCGCCCCGCCGGCGATCGCGCCTTCGGCCGATTGCAGCCACTGGTAGAACTCCAGCTGGCGCGTCAGGCTCCGGTCCCAGTCGCGGGCGCCGTTGACGGAGGCCGGCCGCAGCTCGGTGGTGGCGCTGAGCGCGTAGGCGGCCACCGGGTTCTGGTAGCCGAAGTGCGCATGGCTGCAACCGATACGCCAGGCCCAGCCCTGCGTGACCAGCGGGCCGCCCCAGGCGTAGTACCAGCCCACCAGATAGTGGGCACTCTCGTAGCCGGTGGCGCCCGGGGCGCTCTTGCTCTGCACGCCGAGGGGCTTGAAGTACTTGTCGAACATCGCCAGACGCACGAAGTCGCCCATCTTGGCCGCCTGGGCCAGGGGCAGGACGGCGGCGGGGGCGAGGCCCTGCTCCTTGGCGAACTGGACGCCCCAATACATCGCTTGGACGGCGCGGGCGTCGGCATCGGGGGCGTTGGTGTAGCGCCACTGCGCGGCGGGCGCGCCGGTTTCGCTCACGAAGAGTCGCAGGAAACCGGTCCCGTTGTCGTCGCCCCACTTCAGCGCCTCCCAGCTGGGCTGCGGCACGGTCTCCCAGACCGATTCCTGTTCGCCGCGCTGGAAGGTGTTGATGTACGACGGCGTGCTGACGCCGTCGCCCTTGTTGCCGTACCCGTAGAAGTTGTCGCAGTCGAACAGCCAGTGCATGCCGTAGATGTTCGAACCGTAGGCGGCGGTGAGATCGGCGGAAACCGGATCGCGGCCGACGGGCACGCCGGACTCCAGCAGCGCTGGGTAGTTGTCGGGCAAGGCGAACTCGCCGGCGTAGGTCGCCGGGGCGGTGGGGTTGTAGCTGGCGGTGGTGGGCTGCATGTCGGCGGTCGGGATCGCCGTGGCTTCCATTTTTCTCCACGCCTCGGCCAACGGGCTCCAGTCGCCGGTGATCTTGCCGTTCATCACTTCTAGCCAGATCCAATACGAGTAGGCTTCGCTGGTGGTCTCGTGTCCATGGTCGGGGGCCTCGCAGAGGAGCGTCTCCGCACTGTGGTAGGGCACGCCGTCCGCGCTGAAGTAGCCGTTGGCCGGATCCACGAGCTTGTTGCGCAGGAGGGTGAAGCGGTCCGTATGCGAGGGCAGGGTGAGCTTGGCCACCGTGAGTGCGCGCGTGGCGACAAACGATCCTTCGGCGGTGGTGGCCCGGATCGTCGCCGTACCCTCGGCCCGGCCGGTGACGAGGCCGGTCGTCGCGCCGACACTGGCGACCAGCGGGTTGCTGGAGCTCCAGGTGAAGGCGCGGTTGGAGGCGTTGGCCGGGCTGACGGTGGCGCGAAGCGTCACGGTGCCGCCCAGGGGAAGCGAGCCGACCGAGGGATCGATCATGATCCCCGTCACCGGCACGGTGAAGACCTCGATACTGGCGGCGGCGCGGAAATCGCCATCCGTGGTGCGCGCGGTGACGGTGGTCGTGCCGGCAGCGACGCCAGTCGCCACACACGTCGGTACGCCGTTGACGACACTGCTGGAGATGCTCGCGACTCCGGGATTCGAGGACGTCCAGAGCACGCTCTTGTTGGTGGCGTTGGTCGGGGCGACTGCGGCGGTGCAGGTGACGGTGGCCCCGACGGCGATCCGGGCGGACAAGGGCGCCACGGCGACGCCGGTCACTGGGATGTTCGCGGAGGTTACGGTGACAACTGCCGTGTCAGTGAAGCCGCCGTCGACGGTTGTGGCCGTGAGGGTGGCCGTGCCGGCGCCGACGCCGGTGGCCATGCCGGTGGTGGGGTCGACCGTCGCCACCGCGGGCCGGTTGGTGCTCCAGGTGACGGCTTTGTTGGAGGCGTTGGCCGGCAGGACCGTGGCGGTAAACTGGGCTGCTTCTCCGATGCCGAGCGCGGTCGTTTCCGGGGTCACCGCGACGCTCTGCACGGGAGTACCGTTGGTGGGCGTGGTGCCCGTTACCAGCACGCCATCGGCGTAGAGCGGGATATGCGTAGTGGTGGCGAGGGTGCCGTTCAGGCCCTGGGCCGACCAGTCATTGGCGGAACTCCAGGCGGAGGCCGGGGCTTCGTAGGGAAGGCGGATACGGATCTGTGCCTCCTCGGCGGATTCACCCTGCCCACCCGGCCAGATCGTGGTGCCCGGGGTGAAGGTGACTTCGGTGTAGTAGACGCCGCTCGCGGCATCCCACGGTTGGAGGCTGGTGAAGGAGACGTTGCTGCCGTTGGCCGACACCACGTAGCTGGCCGCGGAGTAGCCGGCGGTGACGCCCTCGGAAATGTTGATGAAGAGCCGGAACTTGAACTGCGACGGGATGCGCGCCGGCCACGCGGTGTGATTGTTCACCCAGACGGCGTATTCCGTGTAGGTGGGGCCGGAACCGTTAATCTTGGCCTGAGCGACAAACTCGTCGACGGGAGTCTCGGCCTGGGGAAATCCGGCCAAGGGGGTGCCTCCGTATTCGCCCGTTAGCGCCGCCAGGGTGCCGGAAAAGAGGGCGTTGTAGTCGGTCGCCACCTCGTTGGAGGTGAAGTTGCCGCGGTCGTCGGTGTAGGCGTCGTTGGCATCGGGGCCGCCAACGAGCGCGCCGTAGAGGGTGTGGCGGCTTTTGGTCGGGGGGCCGTTTTGGTTGTTGGCCCAGGTGCCATGGGCGGTGCGGTGGTGGGGGTTCGCTGGCGGGTTGGTGCCGAAGCCGCACACGAAGCTGCGGTTGGCCGGGTTGCCGCCGAGCATATAGCGGATCTGACCAACGGCGAAGTCATGGTACCGAGCGGCCTTGGCCGGGGTGGTGGCGGCGCTCTGGTAGTAGAGTGCAAGGAAGGCGGTGTTGGCCGAGTAACGGAGCGAGCCCCAGGTATCGAGGAAAGCGAGGCCGCCAGGGGAATAGGTGATGTGCGACCCGTTGTACCCGGTGGTCCAGTAGTCGAGATGGCGCTCGGCGTCGGCCTTGTAGGAGGCCTTGCCGGTCAGCTTCGCGAGGAGCGCGTAGCACCCGTAGGATTTGTCATCCCAGCCGATCGTCCATTTGTAGGCCTTGTCGCTGGATTGCTGCTCGGTGCCAAGGTCGGCGTAGTAGGTTTCGGCTTTGTTGAGATAGGTGATGTCACCCGTGGCGCGGTAGAGCCAGATGGCGCCCCAGACCAACTCGTCTTTGTAGCCGCTGTAGGACTTGTAGAAGCCGGCGGCATCGGTAATGGAATCGGAGTACGCGGCGCGATAGGTGTCGGCGAAAGTGTAGAGCTGGATTGCGTGGGCGCGCAGGGTCGCGCTGTAGGAGGGGTCGTCGGTGGCGAAGAGGATGCTCGCCGCGGCCATCGCGGCGGCCGTCTCAGCGGCGAGATCCGAGCCGGGATGCACGGTATCGATCTTGTAGGCGGGCCGCCCCATTTGCATCACCTCGGCGGAGCCCCACCAGGCATGGTCGATGCCGCCCGTGCCCACCTGGCCCCAGAATTCGTTGGGCGCAGTATGGCAGCGGATAAAGTAGTCGTTTACGAAGCGCAGATTGCGCTTCAGGCGGGCCAGTTGCCCGGCGTCCTGGTAGCCGTTGGCAAAATCGATGCCGCCCCAAGCGAGCGCCGTGGCCGAGAAGGCCATCGGGAAGCCGAACTTCACGTGGTCGCCGGCATCATACCAGCCGCCGGTGAGATCGTGACCGACGCTGGAACCATCCGCGAGCGCTGAGCCGCTCCGCCAAGTGACGCGGTTGGTGCCGTCCAACGGACCGGACTCCTGGGCCTCGTAGAAGAAGAGCGATTTCTGCAACGCTTCGGCGTAGTTGAAAGTCTGGGCGTGGGCAGCAAGCCCGATCACGCTGGCGACCATCACCGCCAGTGCCCGCCGAAGCCGCGGCCCGGTGCTGCCGCCAACGCATGCGGCTGCGATCTGGCGCCAGCGGAGGGTGGGTTGATGAACGCAAGGGCGCAGGGCCAGCGTCGGAGCGACGATACGCGCCGCGCGGCGGGGGAAGGAGAGGATATCCATGATCAAGGACGACGGTTGGGAAGGCGAGGGGAGTGCGTGAAAGGGGGCAGGCCCGTGGTAGGCGCAGCGGAAGGGCCGGCGCGGGCATCGGACTTCTTGTGACGGAGGGAGGCGGCGGCAAATGGAATAGTCCGGCCGGCGGGGGCCCTGGCCACCGACCGCCCTCGCGTGGCCGCCCGCCACGGGCCAGGCGGAGCGGCGGGGCGGGCGACTTGGTGAGCGTACGCCGGTCGCCGTGGGCGTGGCCAGGGTGGCTAAGCGGTTGATTTAGCGCGTAATGCAGCGCTCGTGCCCGGCGCCCGCCTCGGGGTCGGGCCGCCGGTCGGGTCGGCCCCGTCAAGGCCGGTGGGGCGGGGTCGCGAAATCTTTGTGAATCTGAAAATGGGAGACGCTGAGTCCAGTTCCGAGGGACGCCCGCCGCGCGGTGAGTGAAGAGGACGCAAACGATCGAAAGTTTCATCACGGAGCGAAGGGAGGGGAGAGCGGCGGAGGAGCTCACGGAGGGTTGGAAGGGGTTAGCCGCAGAGAACGCAATGAGCGCAGAGGACTGGAAGGTTCACCACGGAGGGCACAGCGATCACTGAGGGAGAGGAGGTCACGGAGGGTCTGGTTGTTCTCCTCCTGCTTCTACTCTTGTTTTTGCTCCTGCTCTTTCGTTCGGAGCGACGTTCGCCAGAACGTCGTCCGCCTGTAGGCCATCGCGGCGAGGTGCTGACCTGTTCGTCTGGAGAGGGCGAACCTCCGCGTGATTCGAGGGAGGCTCTCCGATCTGCGTCTATCCGCGTTCATCTGTGGTTTCACTTCCGGGATAGGGAACCACAGATTCACGCGGATGAATGCGGATAAGGCAGGGGTTCGGTTGGCCCATCGCTCGCCTGTCGGGCTTCGATGCTCGACGCACCGTTTCGGAAGTCTCACCTCAGAACGCAAAGAGCGCAGAGGATCGGAAGTTTCACCACAGACGGAGGCCACAGAGCTCACGGAGGGAGAGGAGAACACAGAGGAATTCATGGGAAGGCGGCCGCGCCTCTGCCGTTTGCAGCGACGTTCTCCTGAATATCGTCCGTCGCTGCCGCCTTGCCTCCTGGCCCTTGATACTCGGCCCTTCTTCCGTTGTCACCGTCCTCCCGCGGCCTCGACTGTTCTGTAGAACGCCCATTGCATAGGCCGTTCTCCGATAGGGAGGAATTGGGGGCATGGCTCTCGCCCTGTGGCTCGGTCTAGGCCGCGCCGCCTACCTCAATTCGGATCCGTGCAGTGTAGCGATCGTTTTGAACTCTCTCCCGGGCAGCATCTGGAAGAAGAGCGCGACCGGAGAGAACATGAACCACGCAATCGAAACGGGAACCCACATCAGTCTATCAACAATGGGGCCGCGGATCCGCCTGCTATTGATCGCCTTGGGGTAACGCCGCTTTATGAAATTGGGCACTTGCCGACGCACCGTGAGCAAACCCCCGACAGTGGAGAAAGGTATCAGAGCATCTGCTTTTATGGCGATTGCCTTCCTTCGACTGCGCGAGTTGAGCCACGCGAGAAGCATGGATGGAGGGCCGAACGGGAGCGTGTAGGGAAGAAGGTGGCCGCTGAAGTCCGCTCTGAAGGTTATGACAAGAAACAGAAGGAGCAGCACAGCGGCGACGCATTGGAGAGGGTGCCACCTGCGCCACGATTTGGTCGTTTCAATTTCCGCGTCGGACTCAAGCAAAAGCAGGAGTCGCCCGAAATAGTCCCATGCCTCCTTGGAGGCGACGATCTTGTGGTCCCTACAGTCATCGTAGTGAGACCATAGTGCGCGCCCAACGGCCTGTACGGTATGGTCGCCAGTCGACCCGCTGGCATGGCGGAGCGCGCCGTCGAACTGGAAGGCGGTTGTCTCTTCGTTCATGTAGGAACGGAGCGCCTGGGCCGCCTCGTTTCTGGCTTTTCGGTCAATCATGCCTGGAGGGAGCGGGGGTGCGGATAGTTCAACCGCACATTCCCCATAGTCCGGCGATCAGGGCCGCACCGGAGAACAGGCAGAGGATGGTCACTGCACCGTGCCGTTCAGCCCAGGTGTCCAGGACCGAATCGCCGGAGGTCGGATCGAATAGAACGTCCACCTCCTGGTCGAGGGCGAAGGCAGGCGGGGAGGATGCCCCTTTTGAAAGGCTGGTCCGTTCGATCCCTTCTGTGTCGCGAAAGCGGTAACGCGCTGTCGTCACCCCTTCGTCACCAGGAATCAGTTCGACGATGGTGCCGCGCAACCGAGTCGCCCGGCCGGCGAAGCGCGCGGACCGGCGCCGGAGATGAAGGGCGAAGCCGAGCCCGCCGCAGCCAAGAATGGTGAGGCCCCAAGTAACGAAGGGTTGGTAGGCCTGAGGGATCATTTAGCCAATGGCTGGTTTGGCGCGCCGGGTGGCGGGCGGTGCTGGGTCTTCCCTTTCTGTAGAATTCCCTCCGGATCGGAGGCGAGCTTCTCGACTGAGGTGCCAGCCCCCTTCTTTCTCCCAGAACGAAGCACGCGCCACTCTCTCTTTCCTCCAATCGCTTCCGCGAGGGTGGAGTCGGGATCCTTCGCCCAACGGGCCCGGTTGGCGGCGCTCGCGCGACCTTCGGCCTTTTCGACGGCGCTTCCATCCTTATCGGTCAGCGCGACCGCGGCGATACGACTCGCCGTATGCCGTGAAACCCGTCGGGCTTTCGCCTTTCGCAGCGGGATCAATTTCCGTGCAGCCTTGGCGTGCTGACCAAAGCGGTTGCGGCGGTCCTTCTCGTACGAGAGGCCCTTCTTCTCTTGAGGGGTGAGCTTCGCCATATTGTTTTTGCTCGAAGGTCAGGGGTGCCGGATCTCCGCCTTGGTCGAAGACGACGGGAGGCTTTCTAGCGTGCCCGGTGGCTGATGGCTGGGCTCTGCCTTCGCATCGCTCGTCTGTCTGGCGATCCCTCTCCGAACTTCCAAAGCGTCAATCGGTTTGTTATCTTTCGACCAATGCTCGGCGCCGCAGCTGACGGAAAGCGTCTCGATCGTATTGGAGGCGGTGATGGTGAATAGTGACCATTGCGCGTTGTAGGGTGCGCCGTCGGCATGATCCCACCAACCCAACAACTCGATCAGGGCCGCGACATTCGGACAGACCTTGATTGCAGCATCGCTTGGTAATGCGGACAGGTAATGGTGAAGGTCAGTTTGAGACCATCCAGTCGAGTCTCTCCCCACACTCCTACTGAGCACTAGCGTACCTTCGGGGTAGAACGACCCGGGCGGATTGCGAGGCCACTTGGTTTCGGTGATCGTGAGGAGGTCGAAACGAATCCGCCGTTCGACCTTCTGCGGGTCAGCTGGACCATCATGCTTGGCATAGAATCCAGTCCGGACCGTCGTTCTCTCCTCCCCGATCCACGGTCGTTCCAGAAGGTGCTGGCCGGGGCTGACTGCGGAAAACGGAGGAGGCGGGACTGCCATCATAGCCGAACACGCCGCAATCAAGAACACTGTAATTATACCGGTTACTCGCAGATGCATGATCGATTTCCAATGCTTACGGATGAGGGGCGCCGGGCGCGTGACTCGGGTTGTGTGCGGCTAGCGGTCAGCTGCCCCGGGAACGCGATCGGGGTCCTCCCGCACGAGCTTGCGGGGGTCGAAGAGCAAGGGGTCTCTGAGGAGGGTGATCAGGTTTCGTATCAAAACCTCATCACGGTCTCCGGAGCCGCGGAACACTGCAGCGTACCTGGACGCTTTCATCGTCTCGAGCATGTAGTACGTCCCATCGTAAGTTACCACGTTCGTGTCGGGAGCCTCGATCATCGGCAGGTCGCAGAGGGCATTCAATTGGCCGTAAAACCGCAGCCGCTTTATCTCGAAGGGCGAAAGCGTGTAGACCGCATGCTTCGCAAGCTTCGCCTGGGAGCATTGCCATATTTTCTCTATAACACGCCCACCGCCATCAGGGCCTATCCAGAGTTATAGGCTCTCTTTTGTGATTCCCAGTCCTCCGCGGATTGTAACACGGTAGATCTCCGTTTGTCCCTGCTTCCAGAGCGGCGACAGTCCCAGGATTCTGGCATCGGACTCGATCTGCGCCACTGTTTCGGCATTCGCGGTTTGAGCAATAAAACGCCCTGTATCAGGCGGAAAGTACTTGGAGCAAGCCGTGACTAATACGCTTGTGGCGAAGATGACTGTGATGATGCCGGTGCGCTTTCCCACGGTAGTAGGTTTGTTGCTTACGGACGCTACAAGTCAAACACGGAGGCAAGCGAGCGGCGATTGAGGGGCGGGCGATCGGCTTTGGTTGGCGTGCCGATTTCCCGGATGGAAGGGGGCCCGCTTCGCAAGGTCTACTTCATGTCGGCTTGGAAGTCATTTCAGTTTTCAAGCGTGGTGTAGGTCTCGACGAGTTTCTCGTGCCTAACGATCGCATATCCCTGCCACCCGGCCTTTGCCGCCCAGGTGGGGCCCGGCGACCGAAACATCCAAATCTCATCGCCCGGAAGAAGCTGCGCTTTGAATCGCTTCCAGTTTGGGTCTCCGGGATTGACCGCCACCCCGACCTTTACGGCTGTCTCAATCTCGTCGAGGGTGACCTTCTTCCGCTTCCAGCGAAGAATCACAGCGTCGTCCGATCCAATTTCCGCGCGGGTAGGCACGGGCTTGGCGTGACAAGAGACTACTGCGCAACACGAGACTGTGAGTAATAGAGAAAAGAGTGTTGATGCGTGTTTCATGAAATCATGCTGCCGCCTCACCTCAGGAGAACCGAGAAGGCGGGGAAACCCGGGCGGGCGAGCAGGCTACCTCGAAGGCTTCGGCAAGTTGGGACCGGAGCACCTCCTTCATTTCGTCAGTCCTTTGTGATCACCTTCGCAGTAGGGGTTTCCGTTGTCGCCGACCATGAGCCGGTGGAGGTGGAGCCTTGTGAGGTGAGCGACCAATTACCAGTGATGGTCCGACCCGAGACAGTGCCAACCCATACGGTCTTGGGGAGGGAAGGTTGCGTAGGGGTCATCACAAGGCGGATCTTCGGCCCGGTCGCTACCCCGAAACCGCTGCTTTCGTCCTGGCAGAGTCCATGAAGAGGGCGGTGCCCTTCACGGTCGTGCCGGTTTGCAGCAACTCCATCGTGAATGCTTCGGTGGATCCGCCGTCCTGCCATGCGCCGCTCCACTTTCCGGTGAGGTTGAAGTTTGGCGCCCCCGGATCGCTTGGGGGACGATCGTGCCCTACATCGGCGGCGATGTAGGCGCGCTCAAGGGCCTTTCGATCGATTTCCTTTCCTGCGACGGTGAGCGAAATGACGTGCGCACGAAGCCAGGCA
>JADJTK010000016.1 GCA_016711225.1 Opitutaceae bacterium | reverse complement strand
AGGGCGTGAGGGTGGCGGTGGAGACGTTGCGCACCATCGGCTCGCCCCACTGGCGGAACCAGCTCTCGGCGGCGGGTTGGTCTTTCACGCCGCCGGTGCCGAGCGGGATGGCGTTGGGCTCGGGCGGGGCCTCGAACGGGAGGATTGTGCCGTCTTCCGCGGAGGCGGAAGCAGCGAATGCGAGCACGGAGGCCAGGGCGGCCGCCTGCGTCATTTTGCGAAGCGTATCAGGGAGGGTCATGGGATGTATGTCTGGGTGGTACGAACAGTCGGGAATGAGGTTGGGACGACGCCGGTGTGGCGCAGGGGCGGCGGCTAACCTCCCTCCCGACCGAGGGAGAGGGTGTGCGAAGCGCCGGAGCCGAGGCCTGTGGCGGTGGCGACCCCCGTTGGCGCGGTGGCGAGGGCGCGGGGCGCGATAGGCGTGCGGACAGCGAGCACGGGAGCAACGATGGCGGTCAGAGCTTCAGCTTCACCGTCTGGCGCAGATCGGCGGAGGAGGCGCCGGCGACGATGGTCCACTCCCCGGACGGAATGGCGTAGTCCTTCTTCTCGACGTTCCAGCGGCGTAGCGCGATGGCGGGCACGGTGAGCGTGACCGTGCGCTTCTCTCCGGCCTTCAGGTGCACGCGGGCGAAACCGCAGAGGGCGCGGATCTCCTGCGGTTGCGAGGCGGCAGGCGGCGTGGCGTAGAGCTGGACGACCTCGTCCCCATCGCGGGCGCCGGTGTTGGCGACCTCGACGGTGACGGTAACCGCGCCCTTGGCCGCGCGGGCGGCGCGCAGGTTGGCGTAGCCGAAGGTCGTATAGCTCAAACCGTGTCCAAACGGATACAACGCCTGGCCGGTGAAATAGCGGTAGGTCCGGTTCCGCATCGAGTAGTCGGTGAAGGCCGGCAGGTCGGCGGTGGAGCGGTAGAAAGTGACCGGGAGATGGCCGGACGGATTGACAAAACCGAAGAGCACGTCGGCCACGGCGCGGCCGCCAGCCTGACCGGGATACCAAGCCTGGATGATCGCCGCGAGGTGCTCATCTTCCCACGGCAGGGCCATGGCGGAGCCGCTGCAGTTGATCATGACGACAGGCTTGCCGGTGGCTTGAAGCGCCTTGATGAGGTCCGATTGTTCCGGGGGCAGCTCAATCTCGGTGCGGTCGAAACTCTCGCCTTCCTGGGCGGCGGTGATGCCGCCGACGTAGATGATGAGATCGGCTTGGGCGGCGACAGCGAGCGCCTCGGCCTTGAGCTCGGCCACCGGGCGAGTGGTGGTGTTGTCCTGACCGCTCCACGGCGCGATGGCGGTCTTGGTGGTGATCGGGCTGCCCATGGCGTGGAGGACCTTCACCTCGGCGGCCGCAACGTGCCGGATACCGTCGACGATCGACGTCGGGTGCGAGGCGGAACCGTGATAGTTGCCCTCGAACATCGAGGTGGAGGCGGCGTTGGGGCCGATCACCGCGATCTGCTTGTACTTCGAGCGGTCGATCGGGAGGACGCCGTTGTTCTTGAGCAACACGAGCGACTGCCGGGCGAGATCGAGCGCCACGCGGCTGTGCTCGGGCAGGTCGTTGTCGGCGAGCGTGTACTTGGAGAACGGAACCATGTCGGCCGGATCGAAGAGCCCGAGGCGGAAGCGGGTCCAAAGGGTGTGATATAAGGCGCCGTCGATCTCCTTCTCGGTGACGAGGCCCAGCTGGACGGCGCGGACCAGCGCGTTGTAGTCGCCGCCGCAGCAGAGGTTGCAGCCGGCCTTCACGGCAAGGGCGGCGGCCTCTTCGGCGGTCTTCACGTAGTTGTGCTGCTTCGGGTTGTAGATGTCGCGAATGGCGTCGCAGTCGGAGACGATGTAGCCGTCGTGTCCCCAGCGCTGGCGGACGAGTTCGGTGAGGTAGAACGGGCTGGCGCTGACCGGCACGCCGTCGATGGCGTTATAGGAACTCATCACGCCGGCGACCTTGGCCTCGCGCACGAGGCGTTCGAACTGCGGGAGGTAGGTATCGTAGAGATCGCGCTCGGTGACGACGGCGTTGAACTTGTGGCGGTCGAGCTCCGGGCCGCTGTGCACGGCGTAGTGTTTGGCGCAGGCCATGGCCGTCATGTACTTCGGGTCGTCGCCCTGGATGCCGCGCACGAACTCGATGGCGATCTCGGAGGTAAGGAACGGGTCCTCGCCGAAGGTCTCCTGGCCGCGGCCCCAGCGGGGGTCGCGGAAGATGTTCACGTTAGGCGCCCAATAGGTGAGGCCGGCCCACCACTTGGAGTTGCCGTTGTTGCGGTTGGCGTAGTCGTTGAACTTCGCGCGTCCTTCGATGCCGATGACTTTGCCTTCCTGCCGGAACAGCGCCGGGTTCCAGGAGGCGGCGGCGCCGATGCCCTGGGGGAAGACGGTGGCGTAATAGTTGTTGGCGACACCGTGCGACGCTTCGTTCCAGTAGTCGTAGGAAGGGAGGCCGAGGCGCTCGATTGCAGGGGCCGCGTTCTTCAGTTGGGCGACCTTCTCGGCGAGGGACATGCGGCGGATGAGGTCGTCGGCGCGCACCCGGAGCGGCTTCGCCGCATCGCGCCAAATCGCCGCCTCCTTGATCTCGGGCACCTGCAACGCTTGGGCGGAGAAGGCATCGGCGAGCTCGTTGGCGGCGAACGCCAGCACGGAGGCGCCGGACTGGTCGCGGATGGTGATGGTATTGAACTTCGCGTGGCCCTTGGCCGCGCCGAAGGTCAGGCGCATCGGGCCGCGCAGGGCGTCGTCGGGCTTCTCGACCGTGCCGCGGATAGTGGCGAGAAGGAAGGGAGCGCCGGCGGCGGCGACGGGATCGAAGTCCTTGGCGAGCACGACATCGCCTGCGTGCACATCGAACATGGTTTCGCCCGCTGCCTTGGCGTAGGTTTCGACCGCGCCGATCTCGACGGCGTAGCGGCCGGCGGGAAGGTTGGAGATCGTGACGGTGAAGGCGGTGCCGTGGACCGACTCACGGTAGGCCTCGGGCTTGAAGCCGTTGCCGGCGACGGCAGGCGCGGACTCGACCTTGTGGTGGGCGAAATCGCCGCTGACGGTAACGGCGCCGCCACAGGTGGTGCAGCTTTCGTCGGCGGCGAAGGCCGTGGAGGCGGCAAGCAACAGCCAGGCGAGCGACCGAGCGAACGGCAGGGTGAACGAAGGCGGCAAGAATCGGGTATTCATCGGGAAAGCGCTGAGAAGGGCATTGAAGCAGAGAGGAGCAGTCCTGCGGGGGACGGAGCGAAGGGCACCGGCCCACGCCGGTCCGTCAGACGATTAGAGCGCACGGGGCGTTACCAATTTTCATTCACATCGGCATCATTGGGTCGAGATTCGGAACACCGTCGCGATCTCGCTCGCCCGTCCTTGGGGAGCTTCGATCGTCAGGGCTTCGGCGGTCTGCGACCAACGAAGCGACTCGCGCCCTCCGAGCAACGTCACCGCGATAATCTTCGCGCCCAGCAACCGCGCATCGGTGCCGAGGGACTTGATGACCACCGGCGCCGTGGGCGCACCCATGACGATGGCGTAGAGCACGCCATCCTTGGTGGTGAAGCGGACATCCTCGGCGGTGAAGGGCCTCCCCTTCCCTTCGTTGAAACCCTGCCCCTGGAGCGGAGCCGCCTCGGCCATCTGCGGTCCTTCGCCCAAGACCCGCCAGGGGCGCGTGCCGTGGATGGCCTCCTGGTTCACCTGCATCCAGTCGGCAATACCTTCGACAATCGCGAGGCTGGGTTCGTCGGGCGTGCCGTCGCCCCGTAGCGGAATACTGAGAAGCAGATTGCCGTTCTTGCTGACGACATCGATCAGGGTGTGCACGACCGTCTTCGCGCTCTTGTAGCCGTTCTCGTCGCGGATCTTCTGCTCGTAGTGCCAATTGCCGATGCAGGTGTCGGTTTGGAACGGCTGCGGCTCGATCACGTTGCTGGTGCCGCGTTCAATGTCCCACGCCATGCACTGGCGCTGCTCGGCATCCAGGATCTTGTTGAACATCACCCCGTCGTCGCCGTGCCACTGGTTGTTCCGGTTGTAGAAATGCGCCGCGATCTTCAGGCCCGCGTCACTCACCGGCCAAAGCGGCAGCGCGGTGTCGTCAAAGTAGATCAAGTCGGGCTGGCAACGATTGATGAGGTCGATCGTCCGATTGTAAAACTTCTCGCAGTACGCCTGGTCGGGCGGAGTGATGCCTTCGCCCCAATCCCAGCGCCGGTGGATCTTGCCGGGGTCGTCGAAATCCGGAGCGGGAGCGTGGCGCTGCTCGTAGAGATCCTGCGGGTCGAGTCCCTCCCACCAGGTGCCCTTGCCCTCCTTGGCGGTGAGCTTGCCGTCGTAGGGCACGCCGGCCAGCGGGCCCTTCTTGTCGGCGCCCTGGGAGGGTTCATACCAACTCCAAGCATGGGCGGCGTGCACGCTAACGCCGAACTTCAGGCCGTTGGCGCGGGCGGCCTTCGCCCAGCCGGCGATGAGGTCCTTGCCGGGGCCGACCCGTACGGAGTTCCATGGCTGATACTTCGAATCCCAGAGGTCGAGATTGTCGTGGTGATTGGCCAAGGCGAAGAAGTACTGGGCACCGGCCCGCTTGTAGAGGGCGACGAGCTTCTCGGGGTCCCATTTCTCCGCCTTCCATCGATGGATGACCTCCTTGAAGCCGGCCTGCGAGGGATGTCCGAAGGTCTGGCGGTGGAAGGCGGTGACGTTCTGCCCCCACAGCGGGCCGTTCTCAAAATACAAGTGGCGGGCATACCAGTCGCCCATGGCCGGCTCGCACTGCGGCCCCCAATGCGCCCAGATGCCGAACTTCGCGTCGCGGAACCATTCCGGCACGCGGTACTGGCTCAACGATGCCCAGCTGGGCTGGAACTTGCCGGAGGCCACCGGCTCAGCGGCGGTGCTGACGATGACCGTCGGCGTCTCAGAACTCGGTATGCATAACGCCGTCTCGATGCCTGCGGCCAGCGCCGCCACCACCAGAAGGCCGCGGCCCCGAGCGGCGCTGCGAGATGGTTTCAGGCGAGAGAGCCGGGAGCTGCTCGTCGAGCCGAGGGGTGCATGCATGGTCTGGTTTTTGCCCGGCGGCCGAGGAATGCACTACCGGAGCAAGTTGACAGTAAAGTGAACGCCGCTCGCCGCCCCGGCTCCTTGCGAAGGGCGAGGGGTGGCTATTCCCGAGCTACAGAGAGCGAGGCCCCGGAATAGAGGATCCGGCGATCCGGTGATCCCCCGTCGCTGTCCCCCACCCCGTGGCCGGGGCGAACCCACGTCACATGGAACGTGCGGTTTTCGAGCATGCCGGGAAATGCGCCAACGCGTGCGCCCATGGTGAGGATCTGTCGGGCTTCGTCCCAATGCAGCGGAATGGTCGCGCGCTCGCCCTTCTCGTAGGCGTAATCGAGGCCGTTGTCCTCGTAGAGAGTGTAGTCGGCATCGGAGCCAGGATAGATGCGAAGCTCGATCGGATCGGTGGACTTCACAGCGGTGTGTTGGGCCACCGGGCCGAGCGGCAGGATCGACCCCGCACGCACATGCAGAGGGATCCGTTCGAGCGGCGCTTGCACTTCGACCGTGCGCCCGCCGTCGAACTTCTCCCCGGTCCAGAAATCGAACCAGCCGCCCACGGTACGCGGCAAGTAGACGGGCCAGTGCGTGACCGCGGGGTCGAGCACGGGCGAGACCAACAGCGCCGGGCCGAACAGGAACTGATAGTTCTGATCGAGGGCACGTTCATCGTCCGCAAAATCCAGCACCAGCGGACGCATGAGCGTGGAGCCCGCGAAGCTCACGCGCGCCGCTTCGCTGTACAGATACGGCATCAGCCGGTAGCGCAGTTCGAGCCAGCGCCGGCTCTCCTTCTCGACGAGCGCTCCGTAGCGCCACGGCTCGGTGTCGGTCTGGTAGCCATGCACGCTGCAACGGAGTGAAGGTGGAATACTGCAACCAGCGCAGGAATCGCTCGTGGTAGTCGGCGTCGGCGTATTGGCCGGCGCCGGGCCGGAAAAAGCCGCCTGTGTCGGTCGTCCACCACGGCAGGCCGGTGACCACGTAGTCGAGCCCGGCTGTCACCTGACGGCGCAGGGTGTCCCAGCTGTTGCCGATGTCTCCCGACCAAGTGGCGGAGGCATACCGCTGCTGGCCGGGGAACGCGCTGCGGGTGAGTATCATCGCCCGGCGGTCCGGCGCGTCGCGTCGCAGCCCTTCGTACACGGTGCGGCTGACGAAGAGCGGATAGATGTTGCCCATCCGCTCGCCCGCACCGGCGTGGGTACGACGGCCGGCGAGGTCGTCGTTCTCGGGCTCGGTGGCGTCGAGCCACCACGCATCGATGCCGAGCGGGAGCAGGCGCGTGCGGAAGTTCTCCCAATAGAATGCCGAGGCAGCGGGGTTGAAAAAGTCCACCCACTGCGTGCCGGGGATGAAGTAGTCGCGGGCGACAAACTCCCGCCCGAGCTCGGAGCCCGGGTCGATCTTCGACCAGACGGAAAGCATCAGCCGCGCGTGCTGCGCGTGCAGCGTGCGCATCATCGCCGCCGGATCGGGATAGTCGGCCTCGTCGAAGCGCATGGCGTTCCAGCCATGGCGCCCCCAATACTGCCAGTCCTGCACGATCACATCCATCGGCAGGCCGCGGGCGCGAAACTCCGCGGCGTTCGCGAGCAACTCGGTCTGCGACTTGAAGCGCTCGCGGCAGTGGATGTATCCGAGCGCCCAGCGGGGCATCATCGGCACCGGACCGGTGAGCTGGCGATAGGCCGCAGTGACCTGATCGCCTTGGCCGGCGATGAACACGTAGTCGAGCGCCTCAGCCACCGGAGAACGAAACTCGGTGATCGAGCGCGCCGCGCGAAAAGTCAGCACCGGCTGGTCGTCCTTCACTCCCTCCACCCGGACGGTGTGCTCGCCGGCGGCGAGTTCCGTAAACCAGCTGGTGGTGGGAGGTAGCCAGAGGTTGGCAAAATCGACGACCGGCTTGCCGTCGATCTCGACGTGCCAGCGCCGCGCCATCTTTTGGCCAACATCGAGGAAGAACGCGTGGCGCCCGCCGCTGGTGGTGAAGCCCCCGGTGAAGGCGCGCTCATGCCGCACCTCCCGGCGCGTGCCCTCGGTGGTCGTCACATCGACCGAGGTCGAGGCGCCAGCGGCGTCGCTCGGCGTGAGCGCGATGCGTTCGTCCGCCGGATTGAATTCGGTGAGACCGTAGTTGTGCCAGAGGAGTCCGAAGCCTCGGCTGGAGACAACGAACGGGATGGCGATCTGCGTGTTCACCTGCGTCAACCGGCGCGGCAGATCGCGGACGTTCAGAAACCCGTCCTGAAACTGTCCGGTGCCAAACAGGCGTTCGCTCTCGGGCGAATCAAAACTCTGCGCCACCACCCAGGTTGGTTCCCCCTGGACGGTGCTCGCCTCCAGGCGACGGGTGCCCGGCACTTCGCGCAACAACACGCGGCCGTCAGCGTCGCTGAAGGTGATCGCACCGCTCGCGCGATCAACGCTCGCGCGCAGCTTCGCCAGCTCGAGCGTCACCGTCGTGGTCGACTCGTTCACGCGGAATGCGGGTGGTGCCACCCGCTCGCTCAAGACGAGGCTGGGCACCTCGGGCGTGGCGCCTCGGGTGAAGCGAACGCGCACAGCGTTGTCGAGCAGCGGCCGGAGCGTGAGCCGGCCGCCATCGACCGGGACGGACACAGCTTCGCGCTCGGTGCCGGTCACTACTTGGGCAACCGTGCCCGAGAGACCACAGGTCAGCGCGAGCAGGACGAGAACAGGACGACGCCAGAGCATGTTTGAAAGAGCCAAAGGCCTTCTTGAGGGAGTACGGATGCAGCCAGCGTTCACTGCCGCGGCGTCAGTGCGGCGGCATAACCGCCTGCCGGGGCAAGAGTGAGCGTAAGCGTGGCTCCAGAACGAACGACAGTGGTGGCCTCGGCGAGCGAGGTCGGGACGGCAGCGGACTCAGGCGTATCGGCGAAGGCGCGAAGGGACCAATCGCCGTCACCGAGAAAGGCGAGCGGCACAGTAAGGGTAAGCGGTGCGTCACCGTTCATCGCGGCGAGATACCAGCGCTTACCGGAGCGGCGCGCGATGACCACGTGCTGGGCTACTTCGGCGGCGAGCACCACGGTGTCGTCCCAAACGGTGGGCAGGCCCCGGAAGAACTCCACGCCGGGCTGGCCACGATAGTTCTCCGGGCTATCGCAGAGGCAGAGCAGCGGACTGAAGTACACGACAGTCTCGGCCAGTTGCCGGGCGCGGGTGCCGACCACTTGGGCCGGCTGGGTGACCTTGAAGTCCGCGGCGGTACGATTGAGAAAGCCGCCCGGGGTAAAGTCCATCGGCCCAAGCAGACCGCGCGTGAACGGCAACGTGATCGTGTGCCGCGGCGTGCAGGAGTCGGCGAGCCACGGGATCTTGTTGTATTCGTTGCCCAGCACGCCTTCCTGCGTGATGAAGTTCGGCCACGTGCGAGCGAGACCGGTCGGCTTGTAGGCGCCATGGAGGTCGACCATCAGCTTGTAGCGCGCCGCGACGGCGAGCACATCGGCATACCAGCGCACGGTCTCCTGACTGTCATGGTTCATGAAGTCGATCTTCACGCCGGCGAAGCCCCACTGCGGCAACCTGGGCGAACACCTTGTCGAAGCCCTGGCGGTCGAGGTCGTGCGAATCGATCCAGAGCAGGAGGCGGACATTGCGCTCGCGGGCGTAGGCGACGAGCCCGGGAATATCAACGTGTGCGGCCGGCTTCGTGAGATCGGCCTTCGGGTTGTTCATGGGCTCGTACCAGAACCAGTCGATGAGCTGGTACGGGAACCCCATCTCGGCGGCGAAATCGATGTATTCCTTGTGCGAGCGGGTGTCGCCGCGGGAGTTGAGCCCCTTGAAGTCGGGCTGGGTTGGATTCGTGCCAGTCCACCACACATCCCACGCAGTGATGCCCGGCTTGATCCAGGAGGTATCGGCGATCTGCGACGGAGTGGCGAGGGTGGCAACAAGCTCATTGCCGACCAATTCGCTCGCCTGTCGCGCAAGCACGATCACGCGCCACGGGCTGAGTCGACGCTCCTGACCGGCGACCAACGCGTGCCAGTCCTTCCGCGCGGCGAGGGTGACCTTCACGCCGGGCCGAGGGGTACCGTCGGCCTTCAGGCCGGCGGCGCTGACGAACATGCCCGCCCAGTCGAGCAGGTCCGACTCGGCGATCGCGGCATAGCCGTTGTTCAACTTCACCAGCAACGGCAGCACGTGCGGCTTGGAGACGTTAGCCGTGAGCTGGCTGAGCCGTTTCTCCGGGTACTGGTTCTCGGCACATTCCGAGTAGTTGCCCGCCCAGCAGGTCAGATCGGAGGGGAAGAGGAACTCGGTGCGCTCGTTGGTCACGACGTAGGCCTCCAGTCCCGGCTGTACCGGGATTTCATAGCGCAGCGCGACGCCGTCGTCGTAGGCGCGCACGATCAGATTAAAGCGCGACGGGGCGTCAGCCTGCTCGCGCAGCGTTACGGTGAGCTCGCGATAGTGGTCACGCACCGTGCGGCGCTGGCCGAAGGCGTTCTCCCACCTGCCGTCATGCTCCCCTCGCGAAGAACCGACAATGGCGGTGCGGCGCCCCAGCGAAAACCCGCCCTCGAAATCGAGCCCAAGTTGCGAGGCCGCGAGCGCCGGTTTGCCATCAAGCGCGACCCGGTAGCGAAGCCCATCCGTATCGTCGACGGTCACAACGATCCGCCCGTCGGGTGACGTGAGCGACTCCTCTGCCGCCCGGGTCGGCAGAAGCACGGCAGAGGAAAAGAGAAGCGCCACCGTTGGGCGCACAAGACAGGACCAAGTGAAGGTGGAAAACATCGGATACGTGGTTAGGGAATGTTTCTCAGCAAAGACAACAAGGGAGACACTGTTCGGCGCCGGTTCATTCGAGCTTGAGGTCCACCTGCCAGTGCTCCGCGACTGCGCGCAGCTCGTCCAGCGTGAGGTGAGTCACGGCGCCGTGCTTCGGGCGCTGGAAATTCGTGCCCTTCATGGCTCCCTCGTTGAAACGGCCGAGGTGGCGCCAGGTCACGAAATCCTCCGTCTCGCTGAACCCCATGTTGTTCGGACGCGCACCATAGACGTCATACATGAGCACATAGGTGGAGGTGCCGAGACGCTTGAAGACGTTCGGCGCCTCGGTCGGCACCGTCTCGGGGTCGATGCGCTGGGAAAACGCGGTATAGCCATCCGTGATCCGAGGGGACGAGGCGTGGCGGATCTTGGCATCGGCGACGAAGAACATCTGCCACGCCCCCACGAGCGTGAGGTCGGCATCGATGCCGCCGATGTCCGGGATCAGCTTGGGCGTCGTCTCGAGTTTCGTGAAGGCCACGTCTGCATGGGCCCAGTAGATATTGGCGTTCTTGTTGCCGTAGCGGATCGTGAAATAGACGACCATCTTGCCCGCAACCGGATCGTAAGTCGTCTCCGGCGCCCAGGCGCAGTCAATGTCCCCGAGCTCGGGGAAGGCGGTGTCCACGCGGAAGATCGCATGCGTCCAGTGGATCAGGTCCCACGATTTCATCAGCACCAGGGCGCGGTTGTTGCCCCAGCCGTAGCTCTCCTGCGGGCGCTGCCACTCGGTTTCCCGGAAACCCGCGCGCTTGCCGAAGATGTGGAGGTCCGTCATCGCGAGATAGAAGGCCCCGTCGGGCCCACGCGAAATGTGCGGATCACGCACGCCCTTCTGCTCGGCCAGAGCGGCGCCGTCGAAGACCGGATCGCCGCCGTTGAGGTCAGTGAAGGCGTAACCGTCGCGGCTGACGGCGAGATACGCCGAGTGGGTCTGGTCTTTGAAGTAGACCATCAGATACCCCGCCAAGTCCTGCTCCGCCGGGGCGCGGGCCAGCACCGGCTTCGTGAGTTCGTTCACGATCACGATGCCGGTCGGTCGGCGCGGCGCAGAGGCCCCGGCCGCAGGAGCGGCCGAAGTCTGGGCGGAAAGCGCGGCCGGCCAAAGAGCGACCAACAGGAGGAGCGCGAACAAGCGGCGGGGCATGGGACGGCTCATGGTCACTTCGCCCAGGCAACGCCCTCGGGCGTGCGGCGCCAAGCGAAGTACGTATCAAGCACCTGAAGCGCAGCCTCGCTCGGCACCGGGCCAACAGTGGCTGAGTTGTGGAAGTGCATCACCTGCGGTTTGGTCTCGGTGAAGCGCGGCCAGGCGGGCACGCCCGCGCCGTTGGGATCGCCGAACTTGGTGAAGTTGGTCCAGTAGGTGGAGACGGTCTCCGAGATCGCGAGGTCGCCGGGAGTGAGCTTCGGGTCGTTGCGGTCGAGCGTCTGGAAGACGTAGGGCACATCGACGCCGTGCGGCATGCCGTGGTCGGCCTCCGGGGAATCGGCGGGACGCTCGGCGTGCTGGTCGAAGTAGTAGAGGAAGACCTTGGACTTGCCGGTGCGGGCCTGGAGGCGGGCCCAGCTCCAGGTCGGCCAGCCGAACGCGGCGTCGCGCATGAGGTCGCGCGCGGTCTTGCCGACACGATCACCGGCGGTCGGATACGCGGCGAGCAGCTTGTCGGCGAACGAGCCGTAGCGCAGGCGGACATTGGCGGCGAACTCCTCGGGAGTCTTCTCGCGGGAGAAGCTGAGGCCTTCGTCGGAGTTGTAGCCGATGAGGACGTCGACGTCGTTGTAGCGGCCGGCCTCGTAGAGCTTGAACTGGTCGTCGGCGATCACCCAGCCGTCGACGATCGGCCAGGAGGACGGGTTGCCCCAGCCGCCGGGCAGCTTGTCGGGCGTGAGCTTGCGCAGTTCGGCGAGGGAGGTGACGCCGGCTTTTGCGGCGTAGGCGAGACCGGCTTTCTCGGCGTCGGCGAGGCCGCGCATGTTCTCGCCGGGGAAAGTGGTCGGCCGAGTGGGACCGAAGTTGCCACCGCTCTGGGAAATGGCGCCGCGGAAGAGGCCTTTCGCCTCAGGCGAGCCGCAGAGCATGCTCACGGAGATGCCGCCGGCGGACTCGCCGAAGATGGTGACCTTCGCGGGATCGCCGCCGAAGGCCGCGATGTTGCGCTGCACCCAGCGCAGACCGGCAATCTGGTCCTGGATCCCGTAGTTACCGGAGACCTTCTGCGGCGATTCGGCGGAGAGTTCCGGATGCGCGAGGAAGCCGAGCGAGCCGACGCGGTAGTTGATCGTCACGAGCACGACGCCCTTGCGCGCGAGAAACTCGCCGTTGTGGGTCGGCGTGGAAGTGGAGCCGAAGGCGAAACCGCCGCCATAGATCCACACGAGCACGGGCAGCTTCTCGCCGGCCGACTTCGCCGGCGTCCACACGTTGAGGTAAAGGCAGTCCTCACTCACGTTGCCCTTGCCGTCGCCCTGATAAGGATCGGCGGCGAACGCGGTGGCAGGTCGCACGCCGTCCCATTTCGCGTGCGGCTGCGGCGCGCGCCAGCGGAGGTCGCCAACCGGCGGCGAGGCGAACGGGACACCACGATACACCGTGAGGTCGTTTTCCGTGGCGCCCTGGACGAGGCCGTATTCGGTGGCGACGGGGGCCGGTTGTTGGGCGAGGCACAAGCCGGCGCCAAAAAGCGTGAGGAGGGTGACGAGGCTAATTTTCATGCGGAGAGGGATCTTGGGAGTGATACCAACGGACCTTCGAATCCGAACCCTGCGTAGCGGCGCGGCTTCTGCGCCGTCCGGAACCGGAAGCGGTTCCGCTACGTGAAAACAGAATCTGAAAACGAAGGAGCGCCGGTATGAATCAGTGGCTTCGAGACGTGAGAGAGGAGGGCAGGTTGCGGTCATTTCGTGGCGGAGGCCGCGGGCGACGCTGTGCCGGAGAGCAGTTGAAACAGCGCGGGGTCATATTCCTCGAGTCCCGTGATGCTGTAGAGGTGGTTCGCGGAAATCCACGGTAGCCAGAAACGGTGGCCGCTGGTCCCGCGCCCGTCTCCGCCCGGTCCCATACGAAAGCCTTCCTGCTGCCAGCCGGGCCCCTTCAGATCGTATTGGCGGCCCGGTAACGCGACCATGGACTTCGTGCCGTGCAGGAGAAGGCGGGCAACATCGAGATAGTGCGCGTCCCCAGTGAGTTTGGAGAGCTTCGCATACGACGCCACGGACCAATCCAGATACTCGTCCATGCTGCCGGTGTGGAGCGCGGTGATGCCTTGGCCGCCGATGATCGACACCCCCTTTTTCCAGCGCAGGTTCGCGTCGTCGGCGTCGAGGGGCATTGGCAGATCCCAGATCCAGATCCAACTCTCGGCGAAGTTAGCAGCCGCCTGCGCGCGCTCCAGCCATCTCTTGTCCCCGGTGGAATCGTAGAGGCTCAGGAACGCCTCCAGGCTCAACATCCCGGCTTCCTTGTCGGTGATGTTCGGGTTGTCGCTGGCCCCGCCGATGAAGAGCCCGCGGGCACCCCAGTTCGTCCAGACATGCTCGGCGGCGCGGAGCGCGGACTCGCGGTATTTCGGGTCGCCTGTTTCTTCGGACATCATGACGAGCAGCGGCACCGGGCAATAGCTCGCAGTACCGGTCTCCTCGGCGACTTCGCTGGATCCAACTTTCCACCGACGCGGAAACGAGCCGTCCTCGCGCTGTTGCAGGATCATCCAGTCGACGTAGGTCTTGACCCAGTTGAACCACTCCGGATGCGCCCGGCCAAGCGCCCGCTCGCGGCGGTAGGCGCGGACCAACACGGCCATGTCCTCGGTGGCGTTGCGCAACCACGGCGCGACCCAGACGTGATCCCACGGTTTGCCGGTAGCGAGATCGTACCCGGTGCCCTGCAGCGGGACGGTGGGCAGCGCCGCGATCAGGGAGGAGATGATCCCCAGGCCGGTCTCGCGCATCTTCTGGCCTCGCCCGGACGGGTCGCGATCGCCTTCGCGCAGCAATTGGTCCGCGCACTCAATGTTTTTGCCGACGAAGCCCATCGCCACCATCGTCCAGTTCCACTGGAGCTGATCCGTCACCGTGCTGAGGACGAAAGGAATGGCGGTCCGGCCGTCGATGGTGGCGGCCTGAGCCTGGAGGTGGTCGATCAGAACGCGCCTCATCTGCGCGACGTCGATCAGCGCCACGACGGGATGCAACGTGGCCCACGCCCAACGCCACGAGTTGCGCGTGACGTCGCGAAAGGACTCGTTTCGCCCGAAGCGGAAACTCACGGAATAGCGATGCGCCGTCCCCTCCGCGATCGGGTGATAACGCCGGAACCATTGCGGCTGCGGCGGTGCGTCCGGTGCGCCCGTGTAAAGACTCGTTGTACCGGGAAACCGGAAACCGAACTCGACCGGGCCGTCGCTCGTCTGCCACGCGCCCAGCGCGCCGAACTGAAACCGCGCGTCGATCATCACGGGCTGCGCCAGCGAGGTCTCCGCGACGGTCGAGTCGCCACGCGGAGCCGGATCCAGCACCGACACCGACGCGCCGCCGTTGAAGGAGAGCGCGAACAACGGCGCCGGGAGAATATCCTCGCGCATGAGGAACCGCCGGGCCGCATGGTTCAACGTGCCCCCCGGGGAGCGTTCGCCATCGAAAGTGGGGTCTCCGTACAGTGCGCCCGGGGCCAGACAATTGACGTCCCCCCACCCCACAGACGGGTCGACGGCGAAGACGACCGACGATTCAAAGCCGCCCGGCGCATTGCCGCTCACCTCGATGCTCCGATGCACAGTGGTCAAATCGCCGTGCAGGCTCCACCGATCCTGAACCTGGAACACGACCTTGTCGCCGCACGGAATCTCCGCGCGGGCGAGGAGTTCGTTTCCGGCGGCCGATTTCTCGATCGTCGCATAACCGGTGGCGAAAGGACGGATATCGTCGTCCGCTCGATAGACCTCGATGCGTGCGGGTTTCGGCTGCCGGTAACCCGGAGTGCCAGCGCCCTCGATGGCGAGTCCCCATTCGCCCTCGGCCCCACGGACGAAGGAAACGGTGGACCCGGTGGTCAGGCTTCCGAGGTCCACGCGTTCGCCGGGCAGCGCGAACAGCGTCGAGCCGACCAGGCCAAGCCCGAGCGCGGCCAGCCTCGCGGCGCGGTCAACTGGAAGTGAGTTGAATCTGCGCACTGCGCGGTCGCGAGTTTCGAAGGTTGGCATGGTTCGGTGGTGCTCGGTTGGTGCGAGCGGCGGATTGGGTGTTGGCGAGAGGGCGTCTCAGCGGCGCTCCACAGCGACGACGATCTGCGTAAACGAATGGGCCGGGAAGGAGTAGCGCAGCGAAGTGCCCTGCGTGGCGATCTGCTCGACTTTCGGCTGGTAGGTGTCGCGCGCCTCGTAGGTGTAGGGCGCGTCGGTGATGTCGTCGTTAGCCACGAGGCTCACCGACGCGGTGGGCGCGAACGTGCCGGTGATGCTGCGGATGTCGGTGGTGATGGCCTCGTCCTTGTGGCGGTTGACGACGTTGAGCACGACCTGCTTGGCCTTCTCGTCGTACACGGCGGAGACGTCGAGGAACGGGATCTTCGAGTAGTGGTCGCTGGTGCGGAACGTGTCGCAGGTGACCGTCGGCGAAAGCGCGGTGCCGCGGGCGCGGGTGGAGAAGAGCTTGAAGGTGTAGAAGAGCGGCGACTTGTAGGTGGCGTCGGTCTTCGGGTCGCGGCCGAGGATGGAGGTAAGCAGTGTGTAGTTGGCCATCTTCACGGTATCGGCGTGGCGGATGAAAGCGTTGAAGTACTGCGCGAGCGCGAGCGTGGAGAGGTGGCCCTTGCGGAAGGGCGGCGCCCATTCGTCGACGGCGATGTACATGGGCTTCTTCTTCTCGATCGTGTGCACGGCCTTGATTTGCCCGGCGACGATCTCGATGCGCTCCTCGAGGTCGATGCCGCGCTGGCCCATGAGCACGTAGTAGTCGTCGGACGGATCCCAATAGCGGTGGAGGGAAACGTAATCGGCGATGCCGTAGAGGCCCTTCACGACGGTCCAGGTCCACTCGACCCAGTCGAGGTTGTCCTTGTAGTTGGACGGGCCGTTGGCGATGAACTCGAGCTTGGTGCCGGGGGAGCTGTGGCTCATCACCTTCGCGGCCTCGCGGGCGAACTTCACGTAGTCCTCGGCGTTCTTGTAACCCATGATCCACGACTCGCCATCGACCTCGTTGCCAAGGCCCCAGTACTTGATGGCGTAGGGGGCGGGATGGCCGTTCTCGGCGCGCTTGTCGGCCCAGTAGGTGCCAACCGGCGCGTTGCAGTACTCGACCCAGTAGCGGGCGTCGTCGAGGGTGCCGGTGCCCATGTTGATGCAGAGGACGTTCTCGGTGCCGATGAGCTTGTTGAGCTCGATCCACTCATCGGTGCCAACCTGGTTGGTCTCCACCACGCCCCAGGCGAGATCGATACGCTTCGGGCGTTTGTCCTTCGGGCCGATGCCGTCGCGCCAATCGTAGCCGGCGACGAAGTTGCCGCCCGGCCAGCGCATCTGCGTGAGCTGAAGCTCACGGGCGGCATCGAGCATGTCGGTGCGGAAACCGTTCTTGTCGGCCAGCGGGGACTTGGGGTCGTAGAGCGGGCCGTAGAGCGTGTTGAACTTGAGCTCCGGCCGGTTGAAGCCGATCGGCTCCATGAACATGCCGTAGATGCGTGGGTCGACGGCGTCGATGACGCGGTCGAGGTCGACTTTGATCGTAGCTGTGCCGGCGAAGGCGCCGAGCGGTAGGCCGAGGAGCAGAATTGCGGAGCGGAGCAGGCGGGTATTCATGGACGGAAGGATCCTAAGAAAGGGTACGAGCGGTCGTGCCGCCGCCGTCCGACGACGGCGGGGCCCCATCAGGGCTTCGCGGGAAGCTTGGTCGAGGCTGGTGCAGGCGTGGCGGAAGCCTGCGCCGGAGGAACAGGAACCGGCGCGATCTTCACGAGCACGATGCCGTGGGTGGGAATCGTGAGTGGCCAGCCGTCGCGGCCGGCCTCGATGGTGCCGACCTCCTGCTGCCGCCAGAGATCGCGGACGGTGTGCCGGCCGGACAGCCCGAGATGGGCGAAACGCTCGTACTTCAGCTCGGCCGGCTGGCGGCCGAAGTTGCAGAAGCCCACAGCAACGGAGCCGTCTTCGAGTTTCTTGAGGTACACGCGCACGTCACCGACGGTGTCCACACAGGTGGCCTGGCGGCCGAGCGGGTCCTGGTTAATCGCGATCACCTCGTCGTTGGTGAGGAGGCTCAGGGTAAAGTCGTCGAGCTTCTCCATGTCGCAGCCGATGAGCAGCGGCGAGGAGAAGAGGCACCAGAGGCTGAAGTGCAGATACTGCTCGTCGGGCGTGAGCCGGGTGGGCTGCGGGTTGCCCCAGCCAATGTAGCCGAGGATGAGCATATCGGGATCGTTCCAGTTGCCCGGTTGGGCGAAAGGCGCGGCCTTGTCCTGGGCGAGGGCAATGCCGCTCATGCTCTTCCAGGTACCGGAGATGTCGTTGGTGGTGCGCCAGCTGTGGCCGCCCACGGTATCGCCCCACTTCCAGACGTCCGACATACCGTATTGGCAGAGGCTATAGACGATGTCGCGCGGCTGCCGGTGGAGCGCTTCGCCCATCAGGGCGTACGGTGCTTGCGCAATGGCCAGATCGCTCTCGCCCTTGCCCCAATGCACCGACGGAACCTTCGGGTCGTCCGCAGCTAGGCCGTCGGCGATGCCGCCGTAGCTGCACCAGTCGTATTTTAAGTAGTCGAAGCCCCACTCCGCGTAGGCCTGCGCGTCCTGGAGTTCGTGGCCGTAGCTGCCCGCGCAGCCGCCGCAGGTCCACGGCCCGGGCGAGGAATAGAGTCCGATCTTCAGGCCGAGCTCGTGGACGTAGTCGGCCAACGCCTTCATGTCGCCAAAGCGCACGTTGGGCTGGATGTTGCCCTGCGCGTCGCGGGTCGGGCCGGTGAGTGTCGGGTCCTTCGACCCGCGGTGGTTTTGCCAGAAGTCGTCGACGTTGATGTAGGTCCAACCGTGGTTGATGAGTCCGGTCTTCACCAGGGTGTCGGCCGCGCGCTTGACGCGATCGGCGGTGACTTCGCCAGCAAAGCAATTCCAGCTGTTCCAGCCCATGGGTGGCGTGAGCGCGATGCGCTCGCCACAGATGATACGGAACTTCTTCTCCGCGCGGCCAAGGGCGTTCTCGGCACGCAGCGTGACGGCGAACGTGCCCGCGACGGCGAGCCGGCCGGTGATGCGGCCGCTCTGGGCATTGATCTGCAAACCCTCGGGCAGTCCCGAAGCGGAGAAGGTCATCGGCCGCTGGCCGGTAACGGGGACCGTGAACAGGAACGGCGAGCCCGGGCGTACGCCGAAGACGCTCGCGCCGTTGATGCGCGGCGACGCCGGTGCTGGCGGTGTCAGGATGTACGGTACACCGCTGATGCGCGCGATGGTCGCGAAAGTGGTGGCGCCGTCGGTCTCGATCTTCGCCTCCGCCCAGTTGGCGTGGTCGTAGTAGTTATTGTCCTCGCCGTCGGTGACGACGAGCTCGAGGCGCTTCACGCCAGCGAGCGGGACCTCGCAGGTCTTCGCGGCGTCGCCCAAACGCATCAGGCCGCTCGACCAGAGTTTCACCTCGTCGCCGAGCACGACGAACTCGGCGGTGCCGCCTGGCTTGCCCTTCACCTCGTCGTCAATGCCGACCTGCGCCGAAAACGTGCGAGCTTTGCCGTCGAGCTGGATCGCGAGCCAGCCCTCGGCGTGGGTGGCGAAGCCACGAGCGAAGGTGCGGCCGGCGATCATCAGCGGGTTGCCGTCGAGGGAGACCTTCGACGTCGCGGTGCCATAGTCCTGGATGGCCGTTTTCAGATCCAAGGTGTCGACCCAGACGGTCTCGGCGGAAAGCTGGTGGGCGGCGGCCACCAGGCAGACGCCGATGGCGGAACGGAGGAAGGGGAATGGTTTCACGGGACGAAGAGGACGAGGCGTTTCGGGTTGAATGATTCGGGGTTTCCGCCGGCTGGGTGGCGCGAGGTCGGAAGACCTACTTTCCGGGCGGGAGGCTCACGCCGGCGGCGGTCTGCGCGACGGGTTTCATGGTGCCATCGGGATAGTATTCGAGGTGCTCCACGGCGACGCTGCGCCGCCCGAGGCCGCCGGCTTCGCCGTTCAGCACAAGGTCGGCGGTGTGATAGAACAGATACGAGCGCCCCTTGAACTCGGTGATGCCGGGATGGATCGTGTAGCTGCGCTTGGTCTGGTCGACGAGGATGCCGCGGTAGGTCCACGGGCCGGTGATCTTCGGCGCGGTAGCGTAACAAATCTTCTCCCACTTCCCCTGGTGCGCAAAGGCGGCGTAGGTGAGGTAGTAGGTCTCGCCGCGTTTGTGCAGCCACGGGCCCTCGGTGTAGTACGGCAGCTCGATCCGGCGGATCTCGCCGTCGATCTCGGTCATGTTCGGCTTGAGCTTGGCGAAATAGAGGTAGGGGTTGCCCCAGGCGAGATAGGCGGAGCCGTCGGCGTCGATGAAGACGGTGGGATCAATGTCGTTCCACGGCTTGTCGCTGGGCGTGGTGTCGTCGCGCACGAGAGCGGTGCCGCGCGCGTCCTTGAACGGCCCGAGCGGGCTGTCACCCACGGCGACGCCGATGGACTTGCCCACGTGCGGTTCGCCGTGCTGCACCGTGGTGTAGAAATAGTACTTCCCGCCCTTTTCCACGACCTGCGACGCCCACGCCTCGCCGGTGGCCCACTTGAAGTCGGTCGGCTTGAGCAGGGAGCCGTGCGGGGTCCAGTGCAGCATGTCCTTAGTCGAGTAACAGAGCCACTCGGTGATGTTGAACATCTGGTCGCCGTGCGCTTCGTCGTGGCCCACATAGAGGTAGAGCGTATCGCCCACGACGAGCGGGGCCGGATCGGCGGTGAAGGCATCACGAAACAGCGGATTCGAACCCGGAGCGGACACCGTGGCGCTGGTGACCGGCTCGGGGGCCGGAAGGCCGAGGAACGGAAAAATCGTCTCGGCGTAGCGGCGTCCCAGCTCGCGGTAGCCGGCCGGCGAGAAGTGCAACCGGTCCGGCAAGCCAGCACAGCCGGCGGCGGGGACGACATGGGCGGTGGGGATGAGCGCGGGCAAGGTCCCGATGATCAGGTTCATGCCGGCGCACTTGCCGTTCTGGTCGGCAGGCACCACCTCGCCGGCGATCAGGGGAACGTCCTCGGCCTTGAGACTCAGTTCCTGCAGGAGGTCTTCGTAGACGCCCTTCACCTTAGCGGGCCAGTCGGCCTCGCCGCTGTTGGATTCTCCCTGGTGCAGGAGGATACCTTTGATGACGCCCGCCTTCTGGGCCAGCTTCGCCATCTCGATCAGGCGTTGGTAGGGATTGCCGTCGTAGGCGGCGAGCGCGGGCTTCATCCACTCGGGGGCGTCGGCGATGTACTGCGGGACGGCGTCCTTTTCGAACAAGGCGATCTTGCAGCCGCCGACCGACACATTGACCACGCCCACCTTGAGGTGGGTCGGTAGTTTGGCGACGAGGGCGCGGCCGAAAAAGTCGGCGGGGCTGAGGCCGGCACTGGGGCGGCTCAACGGAGGAACCGCCGGATACCAGTTACCCTTCTCGCGCTTCAGCTCCGGGAAATCGACCGCGGCGAGGACTTGGAAGCGCGGGTCGACCGGACCTTTGTCCTCATCCGGAATGCCTGGATATCCCTCCATGTTCGACTGCCCAAGGCAGAGGAAGATGTAGAAATTCGGATCCTGGGCCTGCGCATTCGTGGCAAACACGAGCAGGCTAATCAGGGCTAGGTGGCGGAGGAATCTTTTCATAGCAAGTGGGGGAAGTCAGAGTACGCGGAAGACACGGATGATGACGGTTCCGGGGCGCGGGCCACCGGAGACGGAGCCGACAAACTGCGCCTCGTTCAGCCAGGCATGGGGGCCGGCGGGGGCCTCGAAACGGGGTGCGGTGCGCATGTAGGCGCCACCGGCGGTGATGACGCCGCCGTTGCGCACGATGATCACGGTGCCGTCGTCGGCGCGCATCGAGTAGAGCGCGTCGACCTCGGTCACGCCGTCCGGGCGACTGGTCTGCCAGTCGGCGCCGCCAGGGAGGATCGTCCCGCGGATCTTCGTCCCCTCGAAGGTGCCACCCGTGATAGGGATGTAGCGACGCTGGCCGTGGGGCGTGGCACCGACCTCAACGGGTTGGTCGATGGTCACGATCGCTTCGTAGACGAACTCGGTCTGAAGGGGCGCGACCGACAGGGGTGGCGCTGCTCTGCCCGGCGCCGGAAACAACCCGGCAACGACACAGCAAAGGGCGAACAGGCGGGGGTACATGGTGTGATCTGGATTCAGCGGCTGGGTTCAGGGTTCGCTAACGGCGGGGTCACTCCGCCGCAGCCTCCGCCCAAGCGAACACCGCGCCGTCCTTACGGTCGGGATTCGCACCCGGAGACTCCGCGGAGTATGGCTCGCCAGTCTGCGGGTGGATGCCCACGTGGCGATGGGTCTTCAGAGAGAGCAGCATGCACTGGTGGCGGAGCATGTCCTGCCATTGGAAGAGGCTGCCGGCGGATTCCGTCTTCGTGAGGCGCACGTCGCCGGAAAGCCCAAGGCCGACCACAGTGACGAAGCCGCTGCCGTCGAGCGCTTCGAGCGCCACCCTACCCTGCCCCCGGTCATGGACGCGGAAGCGCGCGGCAGGGCTTTGTGCATCCTTCGAGTCGGGTTGGGTCGAGTGCAGCATGCCGTGGGGGTTGGCCCAAGCGGAGGAGCCGTTGGCGAGATTCGTGAGCGTGATGACTTTCCCGAGTGGCAGGTTCAGCGAGCGGTCGGCGAGCGGTTCGGCGACGCGGAAGTCGTCGAACTCGGCG
Source organism: Opitutaceae bacterium (assembly GCA_016711225.1). GTDB lineage: Bacteria > Verrucomicrobiota > Verrucomicrobiia > Opitutales > Opitutaceae > CAJCBL01. Next base: position 106,610 of record JADJTK010000016.1, on the reverse strand, counting down.
AATCCGCCATCGCGGCCGGCGGTGTTGTAGGCGAAGAGGGCGTAGCGCGGGCCTTGAAAGGTCTTCAGCTGGAAAGGAAGGCGGATCGGCGCGCCGAGCGTGGTGAAGGTCGTGCCGTCGGTGCTGAAGCTGAGTACGGCGAGGTCGTTGTCGTAGTCGCCAACGACGCGGAGGATGGCGCGCGCGGCGGGCAGCGGCCGGTCGAGCGTGGTGTTGGTGAACTGGTCGTGGAAACGCAGGACGGCGCCCGACTCGGTGCGGGCGACTCCGATCCATGCGCAGGGCATGTTGAGCAGACCGAGGCCGGCGATGTCGCCGAGCTGCAGCGACGAGCTGTCGAGGGTGACGGTCGCGGAGGATTCGGGGCCGATGACGCGTTGCGTGAGGGTGTTGCGGGCGACGAGAAACTGCTCGGCGGGCAAGGTGTGTAGGCGCAGCGCGCCGGTTTTTTCGGACAGCGACCACTTGTTGGCGACGGGCGCATGGTTCCATTGCCAGACGGGCAGGAGCTTCGAGCCGGAGAAGTCGTCGCTACGCTGGTAGGGTGCAGCCGGAGCGACCTGCACGGAGACCGCGGGTTTGATCCAGGTGCGCGGCGAGCGGCCGAGGTTGCCCGGAAGGCCGAAGTACGGCCAGCCGTCCTGCCAAGTGACGGGCGAGAGGAACGTGGTGCGGCCGATGGACTTGAAGTCCATCATCGAGAAACCCCACCAGTCGCCGTTGGGCAGGTCGACGATGCCGCCCTGGTGGAGCGGGTTGGCGCCGAACACGTTGTCGCCGGGCTTGCCGAGGTCGAACTTCGCGCCGGCGCCGGGCACGGGACCGCGCTGTCCGACGTTGCCGCACCACCAACCGCGCTGGGTGCCCATGGTCTCGCGGGCGCTGATGACCGCGGTTTCGTAGGGGCCGTCGATCTTGTCGGCGCGGGCGCACTGCATGCGGCCGACGGGTGCGTAGTTGGCGCTGATAATGGTGTACTTGCCGTTGATCTTGTAGATGTGATGGCCTTCGCCCATCGCGGCGCTGGCGGGGATGATCACGCGCTCGCTGCCTTCGACGAAGCCGCTAAAGTCGGGCTTGAACTCGATGAGCTTAACGTCGGCGTAATCGAAGACCGCGTAGACTCGGCCGTCGTCATCGAAGAGCACGGAGAGGTCGTGGATCGCGCGGTCGAAGCTGCGGTGCTGCCACGGGCCGGCGGGATCGCGGCTCGTGAAAAGCTGGAGGCCGCGGCCGTTGACGTTCGAGAAGATGTAGAATGTGCCGTCGTGGTGGCGGATGCACGGCGCCCAGATCCCTTGCCCGTAGATGTTCTTCCCTTCTTCGAGGCGAAACTCCGGCCCGAGGTCGAGCTTCTCCGCGGCGTAACTGAGAAACTCCCAGTTCACCAAATCCTTCGAATGCAGCACGACGAGGCTGGGCATCGCGTGCATCGTGGTGCCGGCGAGGTAGAAGTCGTCGCCCACGCGAATGATGTCGGGGTCGGAGAACTCGTCGTAGAAGAGCGGATTCGTGAAGGTACCGTTGCCGTTATCCGGCATCCACGTGGTGCGCGGGGCCGCCTCGGGTGCCGCGAAGGTGGAGGCGGCGGAAAGTGCCGCGAAGGTCGCGAGCGTCAGCAGCGAGAGGGGCAAGCGAGGGGCGAAGCGCATAACGAGCAGAGTCAGTGGAGAACGCAAAAAGGGCGAAGGGAAGCTCCTACCTCATTGGCGGAGACGCAGGACGGTAAGGGAATTGGCGGGAAACTCGCGTGCGAAGCTCGCGCCGACCTTGGACTCGTCAGTCACCGGCGCTGCCGCCGGCGGCTGGCCGTCCTCGTTGGCAACATCCGCGTTCGCCCCGGTGAGCACGGTGGCCATCAGGCGGCGTTCGCCGGCCGAAGCGGAGGCAAAGGAAACCGTGGCGGAGAACGAACGATCCTCGCCGTTGACCACCTTGATGATCACATCGCCCGAGGCTGAATCGCGCACGACCGAGCTCGTCAGACGCACGCCCGCCGGCACGCCCTCGAGTGCGGCCGGCAGCAGGTTGTCGCCACTGTTGTGGCCAAAAAGGCGTTGCACCTGGTAATTGATCGTCGGATAGACGGCGTTGGCGGCAAAATAGATCATGTTCGGGTGCCACTGGGTGTGGCCACGACGGGCGAGCAACGGGGCGTAGGAGGCAAACTGCACGACGTCGCCGTTGCGTTCGAAGCTTGTCAGCCCGGCGGCCTCGGCGAGCGCGGAGCGCAGGGTGCTGCGGGTCTTGGGCTGGTCGTGCGCGGCATATTCGCCGACATAGACCTTGGCGCCCTTGCGATCGTAGCTCTCGTAGCGCGCGAGATTGTCCCAGAACCACTGTGGCGACACGTAGTAGTGCTCGTCCACCATCGGTACGCCCAGCTCGCGGACGAGGGCCCAGCCGTTGTCATAATCCTCCCCGGAGTGGAACGGTCCGGAAGTGCCGACGACGACGATCTCGGGATGCTTGGCCTTGAGCACGTCGAGGATCATCTGGAAGCGTTCCTTGAAGATCGGGGTGATCGCATCCTCGTTGCCCACACCGAGGTATTTCAGTCCGAAGGGCGCGGGATGGCCGGCCGCGGCACGCACGGCTCCCCACTTCGAATCGGCCGGACCATTGGCCCACTCGATCAGGTCAAGCACGTCCTGAATATACGCTGGCATCTCCTCCAGCGGCAGGCCTTCCTGGCCGCGCCCGGGCGAATCCCCTGCGTGCTGACAGCACACACCGGCGGTCACCACCGGCAGCGGCTTCGCGCCGATATCCTCGCAGTATTGGAAGAATTCGAAATATCCCATGCCAAGCGTCTGGTGGTAGCCCCAAAGATTACGTTGTGCGCGGCGCTGTTCGACTGGGCCCACGCTGGCCTTCCAATCGTAGTAGGCGCGTACGCCCGAGCCATGGACGAGGCAACCGCCGGGGAAGCGCATGAACTTCGGCCGGATGTCGGCGATAACCTGCGCGAGGTCGCGGCGCAGCCCGTTGGCTCGGCCCTTGAAGGTGTCGCGAGGAAAGAGCGAGACCATGTCGAGGGCGAGGCCGCCCTGCTCGTGGGCGAGAAGAACGAAACGCGCCTCCGCCGCGGACTGATTCGGCGTGAGCACGACACTGTATTTGGTCCACGCGCGGCCTGAGACCGCGAGGCGGGACTCAGCGAGCACGCGGCCGTCCTTCGACTGCAACTGGAGGGTGACCGGCATGGGCTTGCTCTGATCCGCCCGCGGCCCTGGCCCACCCCACTTGAGGCCCATGAAAGGCTGATACGCCCAGAACGAGGCCTCGTAGCCCTTGCCCGCTTCGACCGGGAGTTGGTCGAAGCCGGCGTTGGCGATGCCAACCCCCTCCCCGGCCGTGAGCACGGTGAGCAGCAGATAGTGCGGGTTGTTGACATGGACCGGGCGCGCATCCCCTAGCCCGAGCTGCCCGTCGCCGTCGCCGGTCTTGATAAGATCCCAGCCAAAGAACGGCCCCCAGTTGGACTGCTCGGTGGCACTGTACTCGAACGAACGATTCTGGAGCAGCTCGGCATAAAGCCCGCCGTCAGCCGCGTAGTTCAGGTCCTCAAAGAAAACCCCGACCAGATCGGGGCTGATGGCTTTGCCCTTGGCGGCGAGGTCCACCTGCAGGCGAAGCGTCGCTGCCGAATCGGCCGCCAAAGCCGCCGCCGAGAGCAAAAACGATGCGGCAAACAGGAGAGGAACGGCTGGGGTGGTTTTCATCGGGCGAGTCGGATGCTGACCGCGGATCGGAGGGAAGGGAGGAGATTGACAGAGCCCGCAGACGGCGACGACGCGTCGGTTACTTGACCGTGAGACGGCGAGGAGTCCTCCGGAGGAACCGCTCTTTGCTTTCACCTAGCGGAACCGCTTCCGGTTCTGGGCAGCGCGGAAGCCGCGCCGCTACGCTGAATACGACCCCGGGCGGTTGCGGGCATCAGTTCGCAGCGGACTCCTCCGCCCGCTTGCTCGCGGGCGGTCCGAGGTAAGTTGGTTTCAGACCCCCGGCGTCGATCACGAACTTCTGGAGCACGATACCCGAATCGATCATCCACACTCTCAGGGTGTGCTTGCCCGGCGTGAGGGCCTGGTGCTCGGAACGCTTGATCTTGATGTGGTCGCCCACGGACTGGTTCCACCAGTCGGGGTATTTCCAGTCAGGCACCTCTTCGCCGGCGTTGCTGTTGACGATCTGCGGCGGGGCATCGTCGATCGCGATCGCGAAGCGCAGGCCGCCGCTGCGGCGGAAGTCCTGGGTGGGGGAAACGTACGCGAGCACAGCGACCTCGGCGCCGTCCAGAAGCGTGAAGTCGTATTCGAGGCGCGGAGCTTCGGCGGTCGCGGCGCGGCGGGCCGCCAAGGCCGGGAAGATGGTGACGGCCGAGCCGGTGCGGCCGAGATTCGGCACGGACACCCAGCGCGCGTCTGCGGCCGAAGTCGAGCGGTCGAAGTGGCCGGCTTCGATGGCGACTACGCCGAGCTGCTCGATCCAACCCGCCACCGCCGGCTGCTCATGGCGGATGGGAACCGTGACGGTGTACTCGCTGCCTGCACCAGCGACGAGGATCTCGCCGGTGCTGGAGCCGGCCGGTGCCTTGGCCCAGTCGATGGAGACGAGGACCTTTTCGTCGAAGCGGATCGTTCCCTCGCGCTGGGAGAGCTTGATCCAATCCTGTTTGGGCGAGAGGGAGTAGCTCAACGGGGCGCTGCCGCGGTTCACGATCTCAAGGTAGTAGGACGGATCGTTGACTCGGTCGAAGCGCGGCAGCGCGGTGGCGAAATCCCAGTCGGCCTCGACATCGAGCCAGCCCCATTTCGGCCGCTCGCCCTGCTCGACGAAAAAGCCCAACTCGGCCCTTTCGCCCGGCTGGACATAGGAGACCGCCGGCATGCGGTTGAGCGGCGGGTGTTGCCAGTAGGTGTAGCCGATGTGGGTCTGGGCCATCATGTGGTTCCACTTACCTCCCGCCAGGTCGGCGTGGAAACAGCGGGTGAGCTCGGCATCGCGCGTGAAGAGCTCCTTCACCCGGTCGGCGTAGAAGTTGGCCGAGGCGGCGCCGCGCTCGGCGTAGTGGACGTTCTTGCCGGCGGCCACGTACATCTCGGTGACGTTGGCGCATGCTTCGATGGGAAACAGGACCAGCTGGAAGAAGGCGTCACGGTGCGACGCCGGCAGCTTCGTTTTCAGGGCACGGGCACGCTCGGCGAGGGTGTTGTACTCGGCAACGACACGGTCGGCCTCGCGATAGTTGGCGACGCTGAAGGTGCCGGGAGCAAGCATCTCGGGGGTGCGGCGGGCATTGTACTTGGTGTAGAGCGCGAGCATCTCCGCGATCTCAGCGGCGGGCTCGGCGCCGAACTGCTGCGCGGCCCAGTCGTGATAGTAGGCGGGCAGGTCCGCGGCGGTGATCGCCTCGGGATTCCAGGCGAGATCGAGGAAGAAACTCATCGGCAGCTCCATCGGCTTGATGTCGCCCACGTTCACGATCCACAGCCGATCCACGCCCGCGGCGAAGGTGAGCGTCATCTGCTCCCAAATGCGCTCGATTTGCGAGACGTTGAGCCAGCGGTAGGAGGTCGGCCCGCCGACATAATCGACATGGTAATACATGCCAAAACCGCCCGCACGGCCGAGATCCTCGGGTTTGGGCAGGAAGCGAATGTTGCCCCAGTTGTCGTCGCTGAAAAGGACGGTGATGTCGTCAGCCACCCGCATGCCCTTGTCGTAGTAGTCCTGCACCTCCTTGTAGAGCGCCCACACCTGGGGAGTCTTCGCGGCGGGTTTGCCTGTAACCTCAGTCAGGATCCGGCGCTGATCAGTGATGATCCGCTTCAACTGAGGGACGGCCGCATGTTCGGACATGGCTTCATCGCCATCACCGCGCATGCCGACGGTGACCACGCTTTCGTAGTCGCGCACCCGCGTGAAGCCGCCGCGCCAGAACTCGCGCAGCGTCTCCGCGTTGGCCTCGTAGTTCCACGCCCCCTTGCCGTAGCGCGTCCACTCGTGGTGCGAGCGCATCATCGGCTCGTGGTGGCTGGTGGACATGACGATCCCGTATTCGTCGGCCAAGCGCGGGTTGTCCGGATAGTCGTCGTTGAAGGAGATCGGAAGCCACATGGCCGGCCAGAGGTAGTTGGCGCGGCAACGGAGGAGCAGTTCGAAGACGTGGCCGTAGAACTCGGGCCCCATGCCGCCGAACTTCTCCTGCGCCCAACGGCGCAGGGCGGGCGCCTCGTCGTTGATGAAGATGCCGCGGTATTTCACCTTCGGCTCGCCGGAGGCGTAGCTACCGGGCTTGAGGTGCAGCTCGTCGCGGTGCGCGACCGGTGCATCCGCCCACCAGTACCAGGGCGACACGCCGATCTGGCGCGAGATCTCGTAGATGCCGTAGATGGTACCGCGCTTGTCGCTGCCGGCGATGACGAGCGCCCGCGCCACGCCGGGGAACGGATCGGCCACGGTGGCGATGACGAAGCTCTCCCATTTGCCGACCAGCGTGCTGCCATCGAGTTTGCCGACCGCGAGCAACGCATCGATCACCGCGCTCTTGCCCACGGTGCCGATGATCACGGACAGCGACGAGGCAGGCGCCTGCGCGGAGCTGGTGGGCGTGAGCCCGGTCACGCGGGCGATGTCGGCCTGCAGGTCGCCGATGGCGCGGAGCACGCCCTTGTGGTCAGCGGCGTCGAACCAGAGCGGCGCCGCCTGGCCTGCGGCAACGAGCGGAAAGGCATCGGGCATGGCTGAGGGCGCAGCGAGGATCGGTTCGATTACGCCCAAAACCGGTGCGGCGCCTTGGGCGGCGGGAGCGCAAAACAGCACCGCGGCAAACAGAGCGAGGAGTGGTCGGCGGACCAGAGAGAACAGAGGAAACAGGTTCATCGGGCTTTCGGGGTGACGGTGACGACGATTCGCTGGTAGCGCGTGAGCGCGGGCGTGCCGCGGTCGGTGACCCTGAGGATGAGGTGGCAGGTCTCGGTTTCTGTGACCTCGGGGGCGGTGAGCGAGACAAGCACTGCGTTTTCCGCGCCGTTGATCTTCAGCACCGCATCGGACGAGCCCGCCTCGCGGTAGGGCATCCAGAGGAAGCTCAGACTGTCGCCATCGGGATCGTGGCTGCGACGGGCGTCGAAACCAAAGCTTTGTCCGGAGGAAACGGTGATGGTGGCCTCGCGATCAAGCACCAGCACGGGTGGGTGGTTCGCTTCGGCGAAGGGACGCACGGTCCAGTCCATGCGCGCCGCGAAATCGCGCTGGAACTCGTCGCGCCAGCGCCAGAGCGACGCCTGCGCACTGCGGAAAAGCTTTTCACCCAGACGTGTGCCGCGGCCATACTCCGGGAACGTGGTGGGGGCGTGGTCGTCGATGGCGTTGGTCCAGATGGGCCGGGTCTCCTGCGGGATGGGCTTACCGGCGAGGAAGGTCTTCTCGTCGGCGATCGGCACGACGGGCTGCTGGAGCGTGTAGCGCCCACCCCAGCCGCCCCACTCCGGATGCTCGGGGGCGTTGAGTCCGTTGGGGATCAAACCGAGGAAGGCCGGCGTATCGCCCTCGACGCCCCAGGCGACGTCGGGATACGCCGCGCCGAGCGGCCCGTGCCCCTGCTGGAGGTTCTCGGCGATCCAACGATTGGAGATGGTGGAGTTGTCGATGCCTTCGATGACGGTATTGATGCCCGCCCAGGTGGCGGAGCCGTAGTCGCCACCCGGAGTCACGATGTAGAAGAGCCCCGGGAAGTTCGCCCGCAGCCAGGGCCCGCTGTCGTCCTGATCGGAGATGGTGTAGACGCGCAGCTTGGCAACGAGCCGGTCGACCTCGCCGGGGCTACGGGTGGCGCGGAGCGTATGCAGCGCCTGCGCCAGCGTGTTGGCCCCGCCCCAGACGCTGACCCAGAGAGGGCGATCATCGGCGCGCTCGAGCAGCTCGATGATCCGCGCGGAGCCGTCGGTGTCCTTCCCCTCGCCGACGCCGAGCATGCCGTATTCGGGTCGTCCTTTCCGCACCAGCCCGTGCAGGGCCTCGGCGGTCGGGTAGCGTTTGTCGTGGAGGAGCAGGTTGCCATGCACCTTCGCGTAGGCATCGATCAGGGCGTGGATGGACTCCGGTGCGATGGAGTCGCGTTTCCAGACCGAGGTGGTGGCGACCAGCCCCTGGAGCTCGATCTCGTTGGCGTAGAGGAAGAGGCGGACGAAGCTCTGCGTGTCGTCGGGGTCGGCTTCGATGTCGGAGAGCACAAGCAGGCGGTGCGGCGATTCCGGGGCAGCCGCGGGCGCGGCCCACACGGGCGCGGCCATCGGAGCAAGCAGGGCGGCGATCCAGCAGAACAGGGAACGGTTCGAGGATTTCATCGGGGAAAGCAGGGGTTTCGTGGACAGGGGAAGCTGCGCAGACCGCGAGCCCACGCGACGCACAGGCTAGTCGGGTTTTCCGGACTAGTCTCCCCCGATCTCCGAGGAAACGCCTTCTTTCCTAACCGGCCGTCGGCACCCGCCATTATTCCGCGGCATCCCTCTCAATCGTGGGTGAAGAGTTTCACCTTTACGACGCGCGGGCCGGTGGCGGTGTCGAAGTTGTCCCAGCGCCAGAACGGAATCTGCACCACGCTGCCTTGGTTGGTCTGGTCGCCGTTCAAGCGGCGTCCATTGACCCACGCGCCGTCGACGAAGACCTGCTCCCAGATCTCGGCGAACCCGACTTCTCGCTTCGTCGCAGAGGAGAATGTAACAACCAACCCATCACCCGCGATGAGGAACTCGTCCGGGGCTGTGTTGATGATGAGTCCGTAGGCGCGTTCGTCCGGCGAAGCGGTGCTATAGAGCACGTGGGCCACGTACCCACCCAAAGCGATGTCGCAGTCGGATTTCGTCCCGGAGGTTTCTTTGACGCCCTCCAATTGCGACGCGGCGGCTTTGGGCGCTTCGGTCTGCAGGATGCCTTCCATCCGGCCGGTGCCCTGGAACTGGAGGATCACCGGGCTGAGATCGGAAACGAGTTTGAGGCTCGTCGCGATGGGACCGCCCACCGCCTGGCCTTCGAGGCCGAACGGCGCAAAGCAGACCGCATCGTGATGGGCAACCGCCCAGAACACATTGCGCGCGGCCTGGTGCAGCAGCAGGGCCGAGGGCTTGTACCAGACATCGGCGTGCGTCTCCGGAATGAAGAGCGGATTGTCGGGCCGATGGTAAGTGGCGGCGACCTCCTTGAAGTTGTCCGCATACAGATCCGGCGCGCAGAGCGAAATCGCCGGCGCGGCCACTTTCCACACGTCGATAACGCGGTGGTTCGGGCCGCCGGAGGGGAATTTTCCGGGCTCACCGCTCGCCAACCACGCATTCGCATAGAGCGGGAGATTGTAGGCCGCCTTGCCGGCGGCCGCGATGTCCCCGATGTAGGACGCGTAGCGCCACGCCATGAATACCTCGTTGCCCTCTTTCGTGGAGCCGAAGACCTCCGTCCAGGAACCGCGCTCCTTGCTCCCGTTCTGCTGCCAGAGCGCCTCAAGGTGCGGCGTCAGGCGACCTCTATTCGTGGCCAAATAGTTCAGCAAGGCCTGGGGCACTGGCCCGGCGAACGCGCTGTTGGCTTCGGGGCGGTGGTCCCGCGACTCGAAAAGCCCCACCTCGTTTTGCACCTGGACCATGATCACCGTGTTTTCCTGCTCATCGAGCGCACGCAGGTGCTGCATCAGGGCGGTGAAGGCGGCCTTGTCCGCGGTGCGGGAGTTCTCCCCGAAGGTGGAAAGGGCGGACATCGGGCGCCCGTTCGCATCGTGCGCGCGAGGGAAGCGCACGGGGTCCCGACGGACCCAAGCCGGTGCGTACTGAGATACTCCATTCTTCCAGCTGCCGAACCAGAGGACGATGAGCTTCACCCGGTGTTTCCGCGCGGTGCGGACCATGTCGTCGAGCTGAGCAAAGTCGTAGGTGCCTTCGGTCGGTTCGAGCAGCTCCCACGTGACCGGGGCCAGCACGGTGTTGGCGTGCAACTGCACCAGCTTGGTCACCGTGCGGTCGAAATACTCGGGGCTGCCGGAGGACGAATTATGCACCTGCCCCCCGAGGATGAGAAACGGTTTGTCGTCGACGATCAGTTGCGTGGCGGTGCCGTGTTGCGCGAGATGCGGCACTTTCGCAATGGCGGTGGTGAAGGCGCCGCAGAGGGCTGCGGCGAGAAGGGCGGTGGCGGGGTAACGATGCATGGCTTGCAAGAGGCTATTCTGAGGAGGCGCTTGGTGATGGAGCGACCACAAGGCGGGGCCGAGGAATGCAGACAGAAGCAGAACCGGAATCGGGGTTCAACCGCGGCTGGAGGGCGCGCTGCTGAGCTACTCGACCATGCGGTTGGGAGGCGGCCCGAAGTAGCTCTCGGGTAGTCGCTGGTCGGAGATGATGATGGTCTGGACCACCACACCCGGATCGACCATCGCGAGTTTGAACACATGGGGTCCGGGGGGAGCGATCTCGTGGGTCGAGCGCAGGTAGCGCACGTTGTCGCGGGTGACCCGGTCCCACGTATGACCGAGAAAAGTTCCGTCGACGCGGTCGGCGAAGAGGTCGAGCACCTGCGGCGCGTCGGTGTCGAAGGAGACGGCCAAGCGCATGCCGCGATCCGGCACGAAGTCCATCACCGGGCCGAGCACGAGGGTGACGGTGTACCGGCCGGCGCGCGGCAGATACACCGGGTATTCGAGCGTCGGAGCCGCGGCCGGAGCCAGCACGCTCGCAGCGGTGACCGGATGAATCGTCATCGCCGCCTCGATGCGACCGTAGTCGGGCAACGCCACCCAGCGCACGCCGCCAACCTCGGTCTGTTTCGCGGCGGCACAAGCCGCGATGGCGATGGGGCCGGTGAGGCTGGCGAAACGGCCTTTCGCCGCCGCGTGCTGCTCCGCGGTCGCTTTGACCACGGGCACGCGCACTTCCACGGTATGGGCGCCCTTGACCACGATCGTGCCGGACGAGGAACCCGCGGGGGCCTTCGCCCAATCGATCTCGACCCAATGACGGCGATCGCCTCCGGAAAGCCGCTCCTCGGTGAGCACGATCCACGGCTGCGCAGTCTCGATCGTGAATTCGATCGGACGCGTGCCCATCGCGAACACGTCGATAGAGGAGCGCCGTGGCTGGAACGAATCGAAGGCCGGCAACACGGGCGCACCATAGTGGTCGGGCCAGGTGTTGGCGTCGCCCTCGACGGAGACGCCCATCCGGGATTCGTTGAGAGTTCGAACTTCAACCACCGGAGGCATCGCGTCGACCACCGGCGGCTCCCAGCTCCACTGGCCGAGGTGGGTCTGGTCCATGAGGTGGTTCCACTTCCCGCCGGTGAGCTCGTGGTTGTAAGCGTCGGTCAGTGCGCGGTCCTGGCGGAAGAGTTCACGCACCTGGTCGGCCAACAGGCTGGCGCTGGCGCGGCCCTGTTTGGCGAAGAGGTGGTTGCGGCCCGCCGCGAGGTTCATGCGCGCCACAATGGAGGAGGCCTTGGCCGGATGGAGCACGAGTTGGAAGAAGGCATCGCGCTGGTCGGCCGGCAGAATCGCGTAGAGCTTCTCGGCCCGCTGCTCGACCTCGCGCCAGGAGGCCTCGACGCGCTCGGCCTCGTGGTAGGCGAGCGGGCTGAAGGTCTCGGGCTCAATCTGCTCGGGCTTCCGCCAGCCGTTGTACTTCGTGTAGAGCGTAACAATGGAGGCAATCTCGGCGGCGTGTTCGGGGCCAAAGTCGCGTTCGGCCCAGCGGTGCGTGTAGGCGGCGACCTGGTCGCTGGTGTGGGCGGCGGGATTCCAGGCCATGCGCAGGAAGAACTCGATCGGAAGCTCGAGCGGCTTGAGGTCACCCACGTTGACGATCCAGATGCGGGTGGCGCCGTATTCGGCGGCAAGGTTCATCTGCTCGGCGATCTTCCAGAGCGGATTGGTGTTGATCCACTGGTAGGCGTAGGGCCCGCCGTGCATGTCGAAGTGATAGTAGATGCCCGCGCCTCCGCTGCGATCGCGCTCGGCCGCGGTCGGCAGACGCCGGAGGTTGCCGGTGTTGTCGTCGGTCCAGAGCAGGGTGACATCGTCCGGTGGACGCAGCCCGGCCTCGTAGAACTTCTGCACTTCAGTGAAGAGCGCCCAGAGCTGCGGCACCTTTGCCGGGTCGGTCTTCACCTCTTCGGCGAGGATACGGCGCTGATCGGTGAAGATGCGTTCGATCAACTTCATATCCGACTCGAGGCTGCCGGTCGAAGTCATGCCCTCGTCGCCGTCGCCGCGCATGCCGACAGTGACGAGATTCTCGTAGGCTTTGTTGCGCGCGATGCCCTCGCGGAAGAAGCGCTGCACGGCCTCACCGTTGGTCGCATAGTTCCACTTGCCGTTGCCGTACTGTTCACGCCGCGTGGTCCACTCCTTGTGGGCGCGCATCATCGGCTCGTGGTGCGAGGTTCCCATGACGATGCCGTACTCATCGGCCAACTTCGGGTTGAGCGGGTCGTCCTCGTTAAAGGCGTTGTCCCACATCGCCGGCCAGAGGTAGTTGGCGCGCAGACGCAGCAGCAGTTCGAAGACCTTGGTGTAGAACTGGGAATTAAGGCCGCCGAACTTCTCCTTCGCCCAGCCGGTGAGGCAGGGTGCCTCGTCGTTGAGGAAGATGCCGCGGTACTTCACGACCGGCTCGCCGGAGGCGAAACGGCCCGGCAGGACGTAAGCTTCGGCCCGCTTCTTGGGCGGCACGTCCGCCCACCAATACCAGGGCGAAACGCCGAGCTGCTCGGAGAGTTCGTAGATGCCGTAGATCGTGCCGCGCTTGTCGCTGCCCGCGATGACCAGCGCGCGATCCACCCCGGGCATAGGCTGCTCAACGGTGGTAATGACAAAGCTCTCCCACTTCCCGCGCAAATCGCTCGCGTCGAGTTTGCCGGAGGCGATCAGCGCATCGATGGCGGCATTCTTGCCGAGGGTGCCGATGATGACCAGATCGGCGGCGCCAGGGCGCGTCGCGGAGACGGCCGGCTTGCGCGAGGTAACGCGCTCCATGTCGGCCTGCAGGTCGCCGACCGCGCGCACGACGCCCCGGCCAATCGGCGGCATCATACCAGAGCGGGCGGCCCCTGCCCCGCCACGAGCTGGAACGCGGCGGACGAGGGCATCACTCCAGGACGAACGTTTCTGGCAAACCGAGGCTCGGCGCGGCCGGGGCTGGCGGAGACCACAAAGTGGCGACCAGCGCGGTCAGCAGGATTTGGCGGAGGCGGTGTTTCATTGAGAGAGAAATGCGAACGAGGATGTCGGCGCTGGCGCGGCGCGCGAACTACCGACAGGAATTATCGGCCGAACTCGATAACCTGCTCCGTCCAACTGGCCTTATGGATATGAAAGCGGCCGTCCTTGTAGATGACTGGCTCGATTCCGAGCTGGGGCAGCCGCTCCCACTCCTTCAGCTCGGGGCAGTAGGGATAGGGGCGCTTCTCGTCCATGAGGTAGTGGCATGAACTCCAGAGTTGGCCATCGGGCCCCTCGAAAAGAGCATTGTGGCCGGTCTCACAATACGGGTCATCGGTGTCGCTGAATTGCAGGTGGGCATAACCGCCCTCGGTGGCGAGCTCCGGTCGGTAGCCCTTTTTGCGCGTGCCGAAGATCGGTTCTGGCGAAACCAGCTCCCAGGGGCCGAGCGGATGCTTCGACTGAAGCAGCGCCACCTCGTAGCCGCGGGTCCAGGTGGAGAAGAACATGAAGTACACTCCATCGCGCTTGATCACGAACGGGCCCTCGATCCCGCCGATCATCCACTCGGGCCAACCGGGCTGCTTCTTGTCGAGGAACTTTTCGATCGGGGCGGCAAGGTTGCCGGTCGCGAGGTCGATCTTCGCCTGCCATAGGCCGTTGCCGCTGCAATACAGGTAGGTCTCGCCATCGTCATCCTCGAAGAGCGTGGCGTCGTTGTTGTACTGCGGTGTGAGCGGCCCTTTCACGAGCGTATACGGCCCGGTGACCGCATCGGCGACGAAGAGCCAGATGCTGTGCGTGCCCATTCCCTTCGGGTCCTCGGCGGTGACTTTGCCGCTGTTCACCGTCATCCAAAACCTGCCCTTGAGGCGATGGATCTCCGGAGCCCAGAACCGGCCGTTGTAGGGACAATCCGGCGGCAACTGGTTCGCCTCGATGAGCCAGGAGTGGTGCCGCCAATGGATCAGGTCGTCGGAGACGAGCAGGCGAACGCCGGGATTGGGACCGGTCCATACCGGATTCGACGTGCCCGTGCAGAACCACTGTGCGCCGACCTTGATGATGCAGTGGTCGCGCAGCGAAAGTGCGGGATCGCGGGTAATCGGGTTGGTGTAACGAAACACACGTGATGCCGCCGGCGCCACCGGCGCGGAAACCGCCAGTTTCGGCGGGAGGCCGAGGGAGGCCTGAGGCGTGGAAGCCGGAGTCTGGGCGAAGGCGGTGGCTGCGCTCGCGAGCAGCAGCAAGAGCAGAGCTCGAACTCGGGATGGCCGTGTCATGAAGGGAAGAGTTCGGGAGAATCAGCGGTCAGACTGAAACCTGATGAGAAAGCGTCGATCGCCCTGGGTCGCGAAAACCGGTTTGGCCTAGCAGACGGTCACGAGAACGGCGATCACAGTGAGTGGGGCTTGAGCGAACAGACAGAACGGAAGCGGGTAAAAGAAGGCTGCTACCGCCCGCCGGACGCCCGGCCGCGATCAATCGCGGGGCCACCGGCCAGGCACAAAAAGGCGGCGCACCGCACTCGCGGTCCGCCGCTGCAAACTTAATCAACAGCCCCCACTCAGAAGCTGAAGGTATTGGTCACCGTCCATGTGCGCACCGGGGCGATACCCCAGGCGGCCACGGTGCCGTCATACTGCGTGGTCAGCGGCACCAGCTTGTTGCCGTCGAAGGCATTGCGCAGGTTGAACTGCACCCGCCCGTCGAGCTTCGCGGTGAGCTTGCGCTCGTAGCCGAACCACAGATCGAAATGCCCGGAGGTCGGGCCGTAGTAGGGATTCTCGATGTCGAATCCGACCGAGCCGTCGGCATTGGTCTTCATCGGATACCCGATGGCAATCTTGTCCTCCCAACGGTAGCCACCACCCACGTTGACGCCTTTGAACCGCCCCGTGGTGAAGCCGTAGTTGGTGATGACATTGAAGCGCCAGCGACGGATCTCCGGAGTATTGGTTCCCTCCTGCAGACGCATCAGGGCGTAGGTCTGATAGAAGTTACCGTTCCAGCTGTTTAGGCCGGGGTGATCCGGCGTGGTCTGGCCACCACCCCATTGGCGCATATCCCCCACCGGGCCGTTCTCGTAGCGATTGGTCAGATCGACAAACTCTTGCAGAGCCGCACCGCCGACGTTGTTGCGCTGGGCCTTGGTGTCGGAGGCATTGAACGTGATGCGCCAGCTCTTAGTGGGATTGGCAGTGAACTCATACTCCCAACCCTTGGAGAGCTGGTCCTCCGTGGCGGTGAAGTTCGACACGGGCGTCGACATCGTGGTCGGAGCAATGCCATTAAAGTCATTGAAGCCCCACGCCTTCAGGATGCGCTGCACGATCGGCTCTTTGGTATAGGAGCGCCAAGCCGCCACCGCCGAAGCCGCCAAGGCATCCGACTGTTCCTGCGTCTCCGGCACACCGTTGATCGTACGCGGTGCGTAGCGCCAGGTCCACGAGCCCGTGGTCGTGCCAGTCTCCGCCACGGAGTTCGGATCGCCGACCGAAGTGAGGTGGTACTCGTACGCATCCGCCCGGTCCTCGTTGCGCTGGATGAAGTTGCCACCGCCAAGCAGGAACCACGTAGCCAGGATCGAGTTGCTCGAGTTGAGAACCGACGTCTGGTACTTGTTAATTTTCAGCGAGAAGCGCTCATCCTTGGTCGAGAGCATGAGACCACGGTCGTTGGTCTGGCCGGAGGGCGGAGGGAGCGG
This sequence comes from Opitutaceae bacterium, assembly GCA_016711225.1. Taxonomy (GTDB): domain Bacteria; phylum Verrucomicrobiota; class Verrucomicrobiia; order Opitutales; family Opitutaceae; genus CAJCBL01. The sequence goes on along the minus strand of JADJTK010000016.1, from coordinate 90,696 downwards.
CTGGCCGTAGATATCGTTACGGGTGCCGGCGACTTGGAAGTTCCGAGACTCGTTATAGAAGAGGCTCACGTTGACCGGGAGACGCTCACCGAATTTGCCCAGGAACTTGTTCAGCTTCGCCACCACGCTCCAACTCGGCGAGTTGGCCCGCGTGAGCTGGTAGGTGCGCCCAACCGTGGAATACTGCTGCATGCCGGCATCCACCCTGCCCGACGGAATGATGTAACCCAGGTCGACATGGTCCGCCGCCGGCCAAGCGGTCGGCACGAAGGCTGAGGCCGCCCAGGACTTCACATTATCGTGCCGGATACCATACATTCCGACGATCGCACCATCCCAGAAGTAAGATTGGAGCACCGCCGCGCGGGAGTCGACCTTGCGCTTGTTGAGCGTGGCGCCGAAGGTGAGTGCGCCGGCATCTCCATCCTCGGCGCTGAGGATGTTCACCGGAGCGTCTTTCCAGCCCACATAGTTGGCGGGGTTCTCGGACTGGGTGAGCACTTCGTTGTTGTAGGTGCTGGTCCAAGGATCAGCCGGGTTCACGTTCGAGTTCCAGGTCGCGTCGAAGTACCTGAACTGCGCGTTGTCGGAAACCTGAACGGCCCCACCAGCGCGGGGAACATAGAGACCCTCCGGCGAGCTCGCGCCGGCCAGCGAGTCGGACAGATAGACCGTCGTGCTCACAGCGCGCTCGTTGGCATTGAGCCCCCGCACCGTGGTCGCGGGATTGAGCGCCACCAACTGGGAGAACGAGTCCTCCGTACCGTACCGCTTGAAGCTTCGGCTGTCGGAGCGGTACATCTCTTGGCTATAGAGGCCACTGAGGATGTGCTTGCCCATCAGTTTCCAGACCCACCCCTTCTTTCCGCCCTCGTTGAAGTCGTGGGTCGCGAAGGCCGTCATTCGGGACGACTCGTGGGTGATGCCGGAAAGCCCGTTGCCCCAGGTATTGCCACTCTCCACGTAAGCCTTCCCGAAGTTCGGGTTCGCCGCGCCGCCGATCATCTTCGAGTTGATGTCGACGAAGAGGGTGTTGCCAAACGAGTACTGACCGCGGCGGTACAGCTCGACCGCGTAGGCGGCCTCGAAGCCCACCTTCTCCTTGAAGAAGGTCTGGGTGAGGCTGGCGTTGAAATTCTTGAAGTTCTGCCACTCGCTCTTGTTTTCGCCTTCGAGCAGATTGTTATAGAAGTCGAAGATCGAAGGATCCGAGAGCGTGGTGGCCTTCCAAACGCCCTGTGCCCGGTAGGGCATGCTGGGATCGCGTTCGGCAACGTAGGCCGAAGTCGCCATCGTCACGCGGCGCGAGAACGGGAGTCCGCCGATGCCGCCGTCGATCGCTCCGGTCGACTTGAGCCCGCCAATGGTGGCATATTCCGGCTGCAGGTACGCCGACGGCGTCGTGGTGCCCTCAGGCACCGGCATCCAAATGCCGCCGTAGAAGGAGGGCGCGCCGAGCCAGACCTGGGTATTGAACTTGCCAACGTTGTACTGGCCGGCATCGGCCGGATAGTACCCGCCGGTCTGTTTGCCGTCCGTGCCGTAGGTCGGCTTGCCGCTGGCATCGAGCGTGTAGAAATAGCCGCTGTTCTGGACCCGGTTGGGGTCGTAGGCGGCCTGGTCGACCTTGCTCCACCACGTGGTGAAGCAGTCGGTCGGTGTGATCGTCCGCGGGTTGCTGCTTCGCACCGTGCCATTCTCGAAATTGACTTTGATCGAGGTCCGGCTGCCGCCACGGTTGAGGAACTTCGGGTCGTATCGCAACGTTGCGAACATGCGGCGATCCAGGCTGTAGGCCGGTTGCTGCTTGTACTGCTCGTCGTTGCGCAGGAGGTTGACCCGGACCGAGAGTTCGTCGTCGAGGAGATTCTGATTGTAGTCCAACGACACTCGGTTCGCCCCAAAAGCGCCGTAACGGAACTCGACGGAACCAAAGGTGCGGTGCTGAGCGGATTTCGTCGTGGTGTTGATAATGCCCGCCGGGCTGCCCAGACCGAACAGGATCGAGTTGGCGCCGCGCTGCATATCGATGCGGTCGGTGTTGTAGCCGTCCCACGGAATATCGGAGCTGAAGAAGTTCCGCGTGTTGTCGGCACTGGTCAGGCCGCGCACACGAGTGGTGCCGTTGGGACTCACCAGCCGCCCACCTTCATCTTCGGATTTGCCTCCCGTGACCCCCTTGAAATTGCCCTGCGTCCCGCCCACCTCGGTGTTGGTGGTGTAGGCGAGAAGGGTCTTGTTGTCGGTGGCTCCGGTATCCTTGAGGAATTCCGCGGTCACGACCGAGATGGCAGAACCGACGTCCTCCAACCGGGTGTTGATGCGGGACCCGGCCAGCGTCTGGGTGGCGGCGTAACCGGTCGAGGATTCGGCGGTCACTTCAAACGGGCTGAGGATGACGACATCCTCTTCCCCGGCAGCAGATGGGGCGGGCTTGTCCGCTGCCGTCGGGGCAGTCTGGGCGACAAGTCCCGTGGTGACGGCGGCACCGGCCATGGCCAGCAGGCGCCGGACGGCACTGGGGTGTGGGCGTTTCTTGAGCATGATGTAGGGTTAGCGTATTGAGGATTCCCCGGCCTCGCGCACTCCGGTCGGAACAATCGTGGCGGGGTAACTGTAGTGTATTGCCCCTTTTAGGGACAATGGAGGCGCGCCCGCACTAAGCGACCCGCCCCCCCCGACTTCAATGTAGCATTGGGCGCGCTTCGACCAATACCTAGGTATTGGTCGTCGGCCGGAGTTTATAGCCGGCCACACCACCGGGAGCGCCGGTGATCGGCTCGGTCCCCGCCCCCACCCACGGCGTCCAAAACAGGGCGTACCTCCCAGCCCCTGGAGATTCCAGACACCCACCGACTATCCGCCACACCTCCGGCCGACGATGGCGCGCCGCATCAACGCCCGCCACCGAACAACCTACTCGAGGTGGATGAGCCCCTTCTTCATGGCCGCCAGTACGGCCTGAGTCCGATCCTCCACACCCAATTTGTACAACAACTTCGAGACATGGCCTTTGACGGTGGCCTCGGCCACGTCGAGCGTCCGGCCAATTTCCTTGTTGTTCCGCCCTTTGCCGATCAGGCGCAGAATCTCGGTTTCCCGAACGGAGAGCTGCGTCGACACCTGGTAAGCCAAGCGCTCCGACACCGCGCGCGGAAAACACTGCTTGCCCGCGCTGACGTCCCGAATCGACTCCAACAGCACCTCCAGCGGCGCATCCTTGGGCAGAAACCCGAGCGCACCCGCCTTGAAGGCGCCCTCGATCTCCTCCCCGGAGCCGTAGTTGGTTAGGACCAGGATGCGAACCTCCGCGAAGTGTTGTCGCAGTCGGGCGATCGTCTGCAGCCCGTTCTCCCCGGGCATTCGAAGGTCCAGGATGACCACGTCCGGGCGGCATTCCCGATACACCGCCGTCGCCGTCGCGCCGTCCTCGGCCTCGCCCACCACCTCGATGTCGGGCTGTCCATTCAGGGCGTAGGTCAGCCCGATTCGGATCAGCACATGGTCGTCGACCAGCAGCACGCGTATCTTCTTGGTGGAACTGGGCGATGGCATGGGTGGGCTCCCGTTAACGATCCGTGGGGACGTGAATCTCTATACGCGTGCCTTGTTGTGGACCACTGGCAATCTCCATCTTTCCCCCAAGCTTCGCGGCCCGCCCGCGCAGGAGCTTGAGGCCGAAGTGCCCTGGTGGAAGCTGGCGCGCGGCTATCGGATCGAACCCTTTCCCATCATCGACGATCGCGAGCACCACCTCCTCGTCCAAATATCGCAGATGCACGTCGATATGCCGCGCCTCGGCATGTTTGACGGTATTGGCGACCGCCTCCTGGGCGATGCGCAGGAGATGATGCTCGATCTTCGAGCCGAGCACACGGGTGACCCCCTCGGCCTTCACCGTGCCTTGGATCTCGCCCGGCAGGGACTGGCCGACCAACCGCTCCAGCGCGCCGAGAATCCCCTCCGCCTCGATTTGCGGCGAGTGCAGGTCCATGACTGCGTTACGCACCTCATCCTTGCTGAAGGCGACCATGTTGCGCGCAATCGCCAGTCCGGCGCGCACGCTCTCGGTACATTCGGGGAGACGTGCCGCCGAGGCCAACTGCAGCGAGAGGGCGCTGAGGCTTTGCTCCAAGGTGTCGTGAATCTCGCCCGCCAAGCGGTTTCGCTCCGCCAGGGTCGCGGAGTTGCGCGTTTCTTCCTCGAGCCGCCGCATGGTCGCCTGCAACTGCTCGGTTCGCTCCCCCACCAGGGCTTCGAGCGCCGCGTTGCGGCGGCGGGCCCGGCGCCCCAACCAGCGCGCAAAAGCCCCGAGTCCTATGGCTGCGACTACGCAATAGGCCAGATAGCCTTGCCAGGTCCTGGTCCAGGGAGGCTCCACCGAGAAATCGATCCGCGTCGCCCGCCCGAGGGGCCCGCGCTTGTCCGCCAAACGGATCTCCACCTGGTAGCTCCCCTCGCGCAGATTGGGCAACGTCAAGGTCGAGCCATCCAGGCGCTCCCATTTACCCCCGTTGGTGCGAACCTCATACGGCGGGGCCCGCCGCGCCGAATAGCTGCCGGCAAAGAGCCGCAGGGTTAGGCTATTGCGGTCATACGGAAACACGCTCCCGTTCACGAAGCCGCCCGCAGGGACCAGCAGCCGCCCCGAGGCGGTATCCACCGCCGAGACAATCGTCGGCACGAACCGCTCCGGTTCGCCTCGACGGCTACGGTCCGGTTCTTCCACGTCAAAGATCTCGCTTCCAGTCGAGAGGAACACGCCTTGGCCGGGGACCACCTGGATCTGGGGAATATAGCGATCGACGATTCGATACAGGTTCGACTCATCGACATACCCGCCGGACTCCCGCCGAAACAGGCCGACGCCCTGGGCATGCGAGAGCCACAAGGTGCCCTGCGGATCGCCCGCAATCCTTGCCGGCCAGACCCCCTGGTACTGCTGCAGCACCTCCTCCACCGGGGCATGCTCCCGGAGCTGCAGCGTCTCCTCGTCGTAGAACACCCGACCGGACTCCGGTCCGCTCAACACCACCGTCCCCCCCAGCACGCTAACGTGTATCCACCGAGGATCCCGCCAGGGGAAGGAATCGATGACGCGGACCTTGATCACACCGGATTCAAGCGAAACCCGGCCCACGAGATTCGCCCCGACCTCGATCCAGGCCGCCGCCTTCGAAGCATGCACCACCGCCGGATACCCGAATCCCGGCACCCGTTCCGCGCATTCGCGCCACCCCTGTGCGCACCGGCTGAGTACGGCGATCTCGTTCATGCCGATGGCAAAGCAAAGCCCCGACTCGACCATGACAAGACGGGCCACTTCCAGACCTGAGACCACCTGTCGGAACCCGCCCTCCAGTTCCTTAGCGAAGACCCCGCTGCCATTGGCAACCAGAAGCCAATCACCGCAAGCCGCCACGCCCCACACCCCTGGACTGGGTTGCCCCGCAACGAGCTCGAAGCGCGCCGGCAAACCGGGAGCAACGTCAACGGATTCATAAAGGTGCCCGTTGGAAACGGCCCAAAGCCGCCCCCGCCAGTCCAGAAACTGGGGCCAGAAAACGGGCAATCCGCTCGCTTGGTTGAAGCGGGTGACCGGGAGCCCCAGCAGGATCTTCACCAGACCGCTTTCCGTGGCAGCCCACAACACGCCGGGCTCATTCGAGGCCAACGACTTGATATCCCGATACTCAGTCTCCGAAAAGAACGCCACCACCTCCCCGTCACTGGCAATGATATATAACCCCACCCCAACCACCGCCATTGCCACCGCGCCCCCGGGGATCGGTTCCAGTGCGGCAATCCTCCCCCCGATCTTCTCCCACGGTACGCCCGGCAAACGGGTGACCACCCCGTGGTCGAGCCGCAACAGATCGCGCGCGCTGGTCGAGAGAATCGCCCTCCCCGGGCCAACCTGGGCCACCCGCTCGACCACCAAGCCTGCCAACGGGCTTTGATCCGGGGCCAACAGCGTGCCTTCGCGCAAGTCGACACGTTGCACCCCTCGGCCATGCGAGGATACATAGATCTGGCCGTCGAGCAGGAAGATCTGAGCCAGGCCGGGTACCAGCACAAAGGTCGTACGCCCGGTCGCGCGATTCCACAACACCACCCCCGGCCAGCCACCGAAGCACACGCCCTCCGGCCCGCTGACGATCTGCGTAAACTCCGTGGTCAACGTCCAGTCCGGCCGCACCGCCGGGACCAGCGACTCGGGGACCAACAGTCCTTGCGGGTCCGGAACCAGCCTGCCCCAGTCTCCGACCGAGCCGTAGTAGGTTCCTTCCGCCGGGTCGCAGCGCGCATGCCGTACCTGGACTCCGGTCGGATTCTTGCCGAGTACTTCCAACCAGGACTCGTCATTCAGGACAATATAGGTGCTGTTCTGGACGAGCGCCAAGCGGCCGACGGCATCGAAGGAAAGCTCCACGCCGGTGGAAATGCCCTCGATCTCATCGTAGGAATAGAACCGAGTGCACGGGGCGCCTTTCCCTTGCCCGCCGCAAAGCCGGCCGCCCATTTCAGCGAGCAGCCACAGAAGCATTATCCGGCGTGTCCAGGAGCTCATCGTCTTGCGGCGCACTAGATTCTGGGCCCACCACAAGCGCAATCGCGATCGGAACGCCAACCCGACGAGAGCCGCCGGCACAGCACCCGTGGGAAACAATCGCCCCCCTGGGTACCGGCCGTACCGATGAAGGATTGCCAGCGCCCGGGATGACCGTCCTGCTGGACGTCATGTCCGAGCGCATCTCCATCCTGGTTAAGCAAGATCACCTCGCGCAATTGGCCAACGCGCGCACGCCACTCGAGGCAATCGCCGAGCTGGTCTGGAATGCGTTCGACGCCGATGCCACGACGGTAACCGTTTCCTTCACGACGAACGCCCTGGACGCGCTCGACGAGATCCGGGTCACGGACAACGGCCACGGGATCTTCCATCGCGACGCCAAGCAGCTCTTCGGTAACCTGGGCGACTCCTGGAAACGCTCCAAGCGCCGCACAGACGGCGGCCGTTCGATCCACGGCAAACAGGGCAAAGGCCGCTTCAAAGCCTTCTTTCTGGGGACCGGCGCCACCTGGAATACGACCTTCCGGCTCGAGGACGGCTCGTTGTATGACTACTCCATCACAGGGGACTATGCGACGCTCAACGCGTTCACCGTCTCCGCCCCCACTCCGGCGCAGGGAATCGCCACCGGCACCGAAGTGGTGATCCGCAACCCGCATCGCAACTTCCGCTCGCTGCTCGAGGATGAAGTCCGGTTGCTCGCAGCCCAGCACTTCGGGGCCTACCTCACCGAGTATCCGTCCCTCTCCCTCATCTTCAATGGCGAGCGTATCGACCCGCAGGTGGCCCAGGCCCGCTCCACTGAGGTCAACCTCGAGCTGGCCATGCCCGACGGCCAGACCCTTCCGGCCGCCCTCCGCATCATCGAATGGAAGCAGGAGACCGACCGCCTGCTCCATCTGTGCGACGACAGCGGAGTCTCGTGCCACTCGGTGGTCCTCGGGCCGGGCCTGAAGGCGAAAGGGTTTAGCTTCACCGCCTATCTCAAGACCGCCCTCGTGCGGGAGCTCGACCGCCAGCACCGCCTCGAACTGGATGATCTCGACGAGAACGTGAAGACTCTGGTTCAGGCCGGCCGCGACACCCTGCGCGCCTACTTCAAACAACGGGAGATCGAAGAATCCTCCGGCCTCGTCGCGCGGTGGCAATCCGAGGGCGTCTATCCCTACGAGGACGGGCAGCTCGGGCCGGTGGAGTCGCCCGAAAGGCAGGTCTTCGACTCCCTGGCCTCGACCCTGAGCGGGCACCTCAAAGCGTTCGAAGGCCTGGATCCCGCCGCCAAACGTTTCACGTTCCGGCTGATGGCCCACGCGCTCCGGGAGAATCCCGCAGCGATCCGGAGCCTGATTACGGAAGGCCTCAACCTCAACAAGGCCGACCAGGACCATCTCGCCGCCGTCTTCGGGAAATCTCCCCTCCCCCAACTCGCTTCCTCCACCCAGGTCATCCGCACGGGGTCGTTCTTCAGCAAGACCGGGTGACCGCGCCCGATCGACGCGGCCCGGCTCAGTAGCTCGTCTTGTCGAGCTTCACCTTGCCGCGGAAGATCCAGTAGATGCTCGCGGTATACGCCAGCACCACCGGCACCCCAATGAGCGCGATGGTGAGCATCACCGCGAGGGTACCCGGCGACGAGGCGGCGTTGAAGGCCGTGAGGCTGTGCTCGGGGAACGGGTTGCTGAACACGAGATTCGGGTACGAGCCCACGCCGAAGATCGCCATCAGCCCGGCCATCGCCGCGCACGACGAGAGAAAAGCGAAGAACTCCTTCCCTCGGTTCACCTCGCGCGGGATGTTCGCAATCGCCAACACCACCGCCACCACGATGCCGAAGAACCACGGCTCGCGCCGGAACGCCTCGGTGATGTGCGGGATGTAGAGCAGCGTGGCGAGCGTCACGATCACGTAGCAGAGGATGAAGGCGATGATCAGCGGGTTGACCCAACGGCGCACCCGCGCCTGCACCTCGCCCTCGGTCTTGAGCACCAGGTAGATCGCGCCGTGCATCGCAAAAAGCGCGACGGTCGTCACCCCCATCGCCAGGGCATACGGGTGCAACATCCCCAGAAAACTGCCGGCGAACTCGCCGCGCGCATCGATGGGCACGCCCCAGGCGATATTGCCCATCGCCACGCCGATCAGCAGCGCCGAGGTCGTGCTGCCAGCGGCGAACCCGACATCCCAACACGCCCGCCAGCGCGGCGACGCATGCTTGCTGCGGAACTCGATGGCCACCGCGCGAAAGATCAGCGCGCACAACAGCGCCATGAACGCCAGATAGAAGCCGGAGAACACCGTGGCGTACACAGCGGGGAACGCCGCGAACAGCGCCCCGCCGCCGGTGACCAGCCACACCTCATTGCCGTCCCAGACCGGCCCGATGGCGTTGAGAAATACCCGCCGCTCCTCGTCCTTCTTCACGGCGAAGAGATGCAGCACCCCCACCCCGAGATCGAAGCCGTCGAGAATGACGTAGCCCGTGAACAGCACGCCCACGAGGAGGAACCACACCGTGTTAAGATCAAGCGAGCCAAAGTTCATGTGAAAAGTCCTTTCTGAGCGCCGAACCCGTTATCGTTCCAGTGCAGCCAGCTCCCTCGCCGTGGCGCAGGCGTCCCTGCCTGCGATCTCCCGACTCCGCCGCACCCATCACTGCCGGCACGGAGGCCGGCGCCACGCCAGTTCGCCATACGTAGCCTTCCGCCCGGAACGCAAGGCGTTCCGCTACGGGATACGGGCGATCGATCGTGGATGAAACTCGCGCTCATTTAGCTCCTCCTTTACCGCCGCCGAAACCGAGTCCGAGCTTCCCGGAGGGATGCAGATCCGTGTCATCAGGCCCATGCTGGATCTTCTCATTCAGCAGGAACACAAACACCGCAAACAGCAGCAGGTACACCACGCCAAACATGACCATCGAGGCGACAACCTGATTGGCCGAGACCACCGCCGACAGCGCCTCCGAGGTGCGCAGCAACTTGTAGACGATCCACGGTTGGCGCCCCACCTCCGCCGCCCACCAGCCGGCCTGGTTGGCGATCTGCGGCCCGAGCACGGCAAGCGTCAGGCAGCCGAGCAGCACGCGGGAGTTCTCCAGCGTGCCGCGCCACAGCGCCCACCCCGCCCACGCCGCGACTCCGATCAACGCGAAACCCACCGCGACCATAATGTGATAGAGCTGGAACGTGAAATTCACCGGCGGCCGATCGGCCTTTGCCGGCGCCGTCTCCCGTAGCCCGGGCACCACCGCCTCGGCCTCGCCATGCACCAGCCAACTAAGCATGCCCGGAATCGCAACGCCGCGGGTGGTCTCCGTTTTCTCGTCGACCCACCCCACAAGATACAGGGGCGCACGGGCTGTCGTCTCGTACTGGCCCTCGAAGGCGGCGAGTTTCGTCGGCTGATGCTTTGCCACACCGGCCGCACTCTCATGCCCGGTGGCCAGCGAGAGCAACGCCGCCACCGCGGCCACCGCGAGTCCGAGCTTCACCGACGCCACCGCGAAGTCGCGGTGGCGGCGCTTGAGCAGATACCACGCGCCCACGCTGACCATCAGCCAGGCTCCCGCCTGCCAGCAACCGATCACCGTATGAGCAAGCCGGTCCAGCGAGGACGGGTTGAAGACCATCGCCCAGAAATCGGTGATCTCCGCGCGCGCCTTCAACCCCTCGCCCACGATGTGATAGCCGGCCGGCGTCTGCATCCACGAATTGGCCACGATGATCCAGACCGCCGAGAAATGCGCGCCGAAGGCCACCATGCAGGTGGCGAAAAAATGCAGCTTCGGCCCGACCTTGTCCCAGCCAAAGAGCAGGATCGCCAGAAAACCCGACTCGAGGAAGAACGCGAAGATGCCCTCCGCGGCCAGCGCGCTGCCGAAGACGTCGCCCACGTAGCGCGAATACGTGGCCCAGTTGGTGCCGAACTCGAACTCCATCACGATGCCCGTGGCCACGCCGAGGGCGAAGGTGAGCGCGAAGACCTTCGTCCAGAAGCGCGCCATCTGGTGGTAGAGCGGCTTCTTCGTCCACAGCCACAGCCCCTCGTTGATCACGAGCAGCAGCCCCAGCCCGATGCTCAGCGGCGGGAAGAGATAGTGGAACGCGATGGTGAGCGCGAATTGGAGGCGAGAGAGCAGCAGGACGTCCATGGTGCGGGAGGCGGAAACGAGCGCGCAGAATGAGCAGCCGCCGAGCCAGCGCAATGCGTGGTTCACGCGGCCGACACCAACCGCGCTCCGCCCGTCAGGTACACCGGCGCAACTGGTCCACCGCCGTGCGCTCCACCAGGCGCCAATGCTTCCAGTCCGCCGCCGGCAGCCCTGCCTCGTGCAGCTTGGCCCGCGCACGGGCCAGAGCGGCGGCTAGATGCTGGCGGAAGTCGTAGTCGCTGCGGTGGGCGCTTCGCTCCAGCGCCGCTAGATCGGGATGCGGGCCGGTTTCCGGCACGGGTACAATCACTGCCGCCGGGGTGGCCACCGGGGCAGCAGGCACTGGCGGTGCGGTTGGCTCGAACAAGACAGTCGCTGCCGGCACGGCAACCGGCGCCGGCACTTCCTCCAACCCGGCAAGCCAATGGGCGGTGACTCCAAGGGCCTTCGCGAGACCTTCAACTTCGGACCATTCGGCATCGGCATAGGCCGCCTCCAATCGGGAGAGGCGGCTCCCCTTGCATTCCGCCAGCCCCATGGCCTGAACCTGTTTGGCCAAGCCTGCCTGCGACAGCGCCGGCTCAAGACCGCGGCGCGCTTCAGCCAAACGTTCTGCGATGCGGAATTTCCTGCTCGGGGTAGCCACGGGAAAATGTCGAAGATGCGGTATACGCGTTCGGGAGAAAGGATCTGCAGCAACCAGCGCCGGGAAGGCAAGAATTTCAACGACGTCCCGCCCCAAAACCGCCCCACTCGCCCCCGCCTCATCAGGGCCGAGCGAGCCACGAACTTCTCAGCCTGCGGGCCGGTCGCTCGCGCGGAGGAAGGTGAGGCGGGGAAGCAGAATGCAGGCGGCGGCCCCGCCTAGGCCGAGAGCAACTTGGACCGGCCAGCCAAGCGCCAGGACCCCGCTGCCGGGCAACACCCCCAGCACGACAGCCGTGCTAGCGACAATACCCATGGCCGGCGGATCGACATGGATGTCGCCGTTTTCGAAGAACAGACGTCCGAGCACCTCCGAGGCGGCCAGGCCCAGCGCACCGGCGAAGATCGCCCAGCCCAGCAGGCCGGCCAAGGCGCCCAGACCGGGCTCGCCGCCCAGCACGGGAAGAACCACCATGACCGCCACCCCGGCCGGGCCGGTGAAATGGTGGGTCACCGGCCACGGGATATCGAGGAAGAGCACGCCTAGGCTCAACGCACTCAGGCAGAACCCGGCCAGCCCCGCATACGGGGCCAGCACCGCGTGATTGGCCAAATACAACGACAAACTGGCGGTGCCCACGCTGGCCAGCAGGCAGACGACGACCTTACCCCCGCCGATGCTAGGCGCTCGAAGAACCGGTAGGGCGAGGGCACGGCGTGGGAGGTCCCCGCGCAATCGCTACTGCGCCCCAAGTCCCAAGCCCGCTTCAGCAACAGAGGAACGACGCACACCGCGAGACCCACGGTATCCAGACGGCCGGCGAGCACCGCATCGAAGCCCAGGTTGGCCAGCCACCCCGCCACCCCGCCCAGACCGCCGGCCAGCAGCAGCTCCGCCCGGCGGAACTCCAGGAGCGGCCGGCCGATGTCCTTGCCGCAACGCAGATAGCCGCGACGCCGGGCCCACGCGGCCGCCACCACCCCGCCCAGAAAACAACTGCTCGGCCGCAGCAACACGCTGCCCGTGAGGGCGGCCAGCCAATGGGTGTCGCCCGTGCAGATGGCGGCGAGGAAGCCGACCACGCCCACCAGGCCGAAGAGAACAAAGCCACCCAGCGCGCCCAGCGCGGCCGCGAGGGCTCCGCCCAAGAAGGCGCTAAGCATTTCGAGAAGCAGGCGAGCGGGGTCCATAGAGGGAATTTCCGGGGCAACTACTTGGCGCAATTGCCCGGCAATTGCACGCCCCTATCGCGGAAATGCGCCCGTCGTGGACGGCGCAGCCGTTCAGGCCCGGCCGTAGCGACGTTCGCCAGAACGTCGTCCGTCGTGTTGGCCGCCGCGGTGAGCTGGCCCGTACGTCTTCCGCCCGTAGCAACCCGAAACTCGAAACCGAGCCGGTCACAGAGAGACTTGGGTGGCGCCGTCCCCCTGCCTGCGTTCCGTTCGTAGCCACGTTCGCAAGAACGCCGGGCGCCGTGTAGGCCACCGCGGCGAGGTGGCCGGGGCGTCTTCCACCCGTAGCGAAGCTCGCAAGAGCTTCGTCCACCCTCCGTGCCCTCTGTGTCCTCTGTGGTGGAATCATCCGTTCTGGTGCCGTAACCGCCCTTCAACCTCAACCGGTCGGTCAACCGTCCGCCCCGTCTCAGTCATAGCTGCACAGTGCAGCCGTCCAGTCCTGGGAACGCCGAGCTCCAGCTCGGCTCCGCCTTCCCTTCGTTCTGACTTCTTCATTCGGCCTTCTGCCTTTGCCCCAGCTAGGCGCGCTCCCCGCCTCCGCGCTTCAACTTCAGTCTTCAACATCCAACTTGAGCGCGCTTAAGGCGTTGGCGCTGAGGAGTCGGATCCGGTCGGGGGAATGGGCCAGTTCGGGCTTTTGAGTCCCGAGTTTGGAGGCGGCGTGTGGCCTTTGAGCTTGTCCAACGGGCTCACCGCGCCGAGGCCCTTCTGCACGACATGCAGATAGATCATGGTGGTTTCCACACTATCGTGGCCCATGAGCTCCTGCACCGTTCGAATATCGTAGCCGTTCTCGATCATATGCGTACCGAACGAATGGCGCAGCACATGCGGGGTCACTCGTTTGTCGATTTGCGCCGCCCGCGCCGCGTTACGGATCGCCACCTGAAACGGTGTGTCGGAGACGTGGTGGCGCCGGACCATCCCGCTCTCCGGATCAAGACTCACCTCGCGCGAGGGGAACAACCACTGCCATTCCCAGCTCGTTCCCGCGTTCGGATACTTGCGCGCCAGTCCTTCCGGCAGCCACACCCCAGGCAGGCCAGCAGCCCGATCGCCCTGATAGATCACCCGCACCCGTGCGAGTTGGTCGCGGAGTGGCTCAACCAAGGCCACGGGCATGATTGTGACACGGTCCTTGTCTCCCTTGCCTCCGAAGACATGCACTTGCAGCCGATCTAGGTCGAGATGGTGAACGCGTAGCCGCAGAAGCTCGAGCAATCGCAAACCCGATCCGTAGGCCAATTGCGCCATCAGCTGCGTGACACCCGTGAGCTGAGCAAACAGTCGCAGGCATTCCCCGTTACTGAGCACCGTCGGCAGCCGCCGAGGCTTCTGCGAACGATGGAAATCGATCTCGCCGAGTTGGCGGTGCAGCCCCTCCTGCATCAGAAACACGAGCGCGTTGAGCGCCTGCTTCTGCGCCGAGACACTGGCCCGCTCTTCCACCGCCATGCGCGAGAGGAATGCGGCTAGATCCGCGGCCTCCGCCACATACGGCGAACGCGGCGCCAGAAAACGGGCAAACCGCGCACCCCACATCCGATACGTCTCTTCTGTACGCCAGAGGAAATGGCGCTCGCGGCACGCCTTGATCAGGTCGCGCTCCCATTCGGGGCCGCCTTGATCGTTGACGGCCAGCGGCGGCGGCGCGGCGGCTTGGCTGCGAGGATGAGCAACCGGCCATGCCTCGCAGTCCGGGTGTGCCGCCGATGCGGCGCAAGGCAGGCCGATCGGTGGCGCTGCCGTCCCACCGCCGGCCCTCAGCCGCTCTGCCGACAACACAAACCAGCGCAAAACGAGACGGGCCGTATTCGCTTCTTGCTCCGGCAAATGAGCGAGATACTCCTTGATCAGAATGATCGAGGCCGGTGCATGGCGACGTTTGCAGAACCCCAGGAACGCGATGATCGCGCGCGTCTGGGCTTGCTCGTCAGCCGGTGCCAAAGCGGTGGCCGACAGCGCTTGCTTCCAATTCGGGAACGAGAGAGGACGCCGCTCCCGGTCTGCGTTTTCCCCCTTTTGGGCCATGTCCGAGCGAGTATGTGTTTTGCCGGCGCCTTTTCGACCGGCAAAACACACTACCTGAGCCTAGCGCTAACGTTGCCCAAAGTTTTGAGAGGTTGGCCCGCAATAACTTGCGTCCACCGATTCCAATTTGCACCCCGCTTTCGGCCGCTTCAGCACCTTCCGGCAAAAGCGTTACCCAGTGCTGGTGAATCCCACTGTTCGGCAAAAGTATGAAGCTCGCAAAGCTAGCTCTCGTTGCGCTGGGTATCGCGGTACTGGGAGTGGCCGGCGAGGCCTCTTATCAGCGGCACGTCATCGGCGACGCGAAGATTGCTCTGGTCAGCTGGATCGAGAAGAAAGAGCCGCTGTTCGAGTCCCGATTCGGAGAAGAAGAGAAGCGCTGTCGCGAGTTCTGTGGGAGTGGAGTCACGATGATCTCCAGTGGTGAAGCGAGTTGGACCTACGTCGAACTCGCAGTCACAAATCGCGAAGGGAAGATTGCGTGCGTCCCGATGCGCAAGGGTGATGGTCGATGGTATGCGAACTTCTTACAGTAGACAAAATGAATGCCGAACCAGACGCCACATCCAACGACTCTACGATGCCCGTTTTCCAATCAAAGTCCGCGGTTCGTCGTGGCTGAGCTGATGCGTTAGGCAGAAAGAATGAGTATCGATCACCCAAAAATCGTCGACGCGATTGGCACCGAGCGTGCGACCGGTGACGTGGATCTCACGATTGCCGATCAGCGAGATTGGTCTGATGTCGTAGCGCACCTCAGGGCGCTGCAAGAGAAGATCAATTCGTATCTCGATTTTCTGGAGTCCGGAGACGTATTCCGCGAATATCCCGCAGCGAAAGAAAAGAAGATGAAGATCCTGATCATCTTTCGGTATCCGCCTCCGGCTGGAGATGCGTTCGTCTTTCTCGCCCGTGCCGAGGAGTTCGTCCGCGAGCGCGGGTTTGGGTTGGCCTACCGAGTCTCTGAAACCCCGGCCTAACCAATGCCTGAGGCCAACCGCGCAAGAGAAATTAGCGGGAAAATAGGCATGGGCCAAGGTCGGGGGAATGGTGGCGGGTGAGCGCCTCGATATAGCGGTTTTCATCGTAGGGAACGCGGTCCTGCCAGCACCGCCAGAGGATACGGATCCACTTGAAAGCGAGCCCGCGAAGGATGGCCTGGTGGCCGACGCCACGGGCTTCTTGTCGGCGATAGTAGGTCTTGGCCCAGGCGACCTTCGGGATGGTACACCCCGCCCACTCCACAAAGCTTTGTCGCAGAAACTTTGGGCAATTCCACCGCCAGTGGGTCCACATCTGGCGTCCGCTCTTCTCACGCACGGGTGCAACACCGGCGTACTTTTGCAGACTTGAGGCAGAGGGATAGCGGGCGCGATTGGACCCGAAGGCCACCAGCAAGCGCGGCGCCAGCGCCGGGCCTGCGGCGGGGAGATTGCAGAAGAGCGCTCTGTCGGGATGGGCCGCAAACGCCTCGGCGATGCGCTCCTCAAAGCTCTCGATCGCTTTCTGGAGCGGGCGCAGTTGGGCCACGAGCATGCGCGTGTGCAGGATACCGACCTCGATGACGGCGTCGTCGGTGGTCAAGGGCCGGGTGGTATGCAGCACGGCCAAGCGTTCCTCGATCAACGCGGGCCGGCGCGAGTTGTGGGCGTGGTAGAACTGCCGCAAGGTCGCGGGCCGCGCGGCCTGGGCGGTGGCCAGCGAGGGCCATCGGGTGAGGAAGTCCAACGGCAGCGGGGTATAGATTTCGTCGCCGAACAGATCCAGCGCCTGCGGGAAATAGGTCTTGAGCGCGCTGTTAAGTTGATTGGACAAGAGCGTGCGCAGGTCCACGGCATCGCGGCGGGCGATCACCAGCAGTTCGAGGCGCCGGGTGGCTTGGGTGTCGACGATGAGCGGCCGCAACAGATCGTGATGATGCTCGAAGAGCGTGAGCAGCAAGTCGGCGTCGGGAATGTCATCCTTGGCCCCGGACGGGATCAACGCCTTGCGGAAGCGTTTGCTGGCCGCGGGATGGACCGGGAAGACCGTCAGCGAGGGATGTTCGAACAAGGCGTGGACAACGGCATTGCGGCCGGCTTCGACCACAACGGCGATCGGTCGGCCGGCGCAGCGCTTGCCCAGCTCGTCGAGCCAACGGTGGAAGACCTCGGCGTAGGCGGGAATGGTGCCCTTCTCTCTCGAGCCTCCCTGCATCTGCAGCACGAAGGCGTGATTGTCCTCGCCCCAATCCAGAGCGAGCTTGGCGGCATAATCGGCGGTGTTCATGGCGTTTTGGGTTTGGCGGGGCCGGGCTGCAGGCTGTATTGTTCGAGACGTGGTAACGTCGGATCCTGAGTGTGCATGGCCGAACCCCTGGCTGACCGGCCGTGGGCGAGATTTTGGTTCGTATTCTTCGAGCGAATTACACCACAGGTTCGTTCCACGACCGGCCAGCAAAGTGTGCGGAAATGTGAGCGGCGCGAGTCGGCCTCGACGCAGTTATTCACCCCGTTCCCGCTCCCGTTTTCCTGGCGTCCACGGGAACGGCATGAATAACTGCGGTCATCCAATACAGTCGCCACATCCAACGACTCTATAATGCCCGATTTCCAATCAACGTCCGCGATTCGTCGTGGCTGAGCTGAAGCGTTGATATAGATGCGTGGAGTCAACTGCGGATAATAGAAAACTGGTCCGTCTCGGGTGGTGAGGCGGAGAGGGGTGAACTCCGCCGCGGTGGCGGCAGCGAACAACGTCCGGTCCGAACAAACAGGGCGACGTCATCTGGGATGCTTATCCCCTGGGGCCAAGGCCCCGTGAGCGAGCTGAAATACGCGGATCACAACCGCAGGAACAGATACCGTCGTGCCCGCACTCTCTAGGCTCGAACCTGGGCGCCGTCCTAGGGGCAGCGCCTGTTCGCAACGCTTACGTGCATGGGCCGGGTGAACCGGACGTTGTAGGCTG
Source organism: Opitutaceae bacterium (assembly GCA_016711225.1). Taxonomy (GTDB): domain Bacteria; phylum Verrucomicrobiota; class Verrucomicrobiia; order Opitutales; family Opitutaceae; genus CAJCBL01. The sequence goes on along the minus strand of JADJTK010000016.1, from coordinate 73,111 downwards.
CCGCCTTTGGCGCGGCGGCGATGAGAAAGAACGTTGAAGGTTGAAGGTGAAAACCGATGACGCGGGCTCCGGGCGGGCCGGGCCGAGAATGGGCCCTCCTAAGCTCGTCGCAGGCCCGGCCCGCCCGGTTGCGGCGTTGCCGCGAGGGCGGGTACCTGGTGGAGCATGGCCCAGACAAAGCCGGCCATCTCCCGGGCGAGGGCGACGATGATCTTGGGTTTCATCAGGCCGCGGGCCAGGAGGGCTCGGCCGCGCTTGTGCAGCCGGACCTGGGCCGTCCACGCCAGGTCACGGCGGTCGATGGGTTGGCCCACCTGGCGCGTGCTGAGTTCGGCGGATACCTTGGGTACATTGAGGGCGCACTGCACCGTCTCGATGAGCATCCAGCGCGCGTGGCCGTTGCCGGCCTTGGTAATCGGGCCTAGGTGACGAGAGTTGCCGGTGGTCTCCTCGCGAGGCACCAAGCCGAGGAAGGCCATGTAGCCGCGCGGATGTTTGAAGCGGCGGATGTCGCCGGTCTCGGCCACCAGTACGGTGGCGGCGGTGAGCTGGAAGCCGCGCAGGTTCATCAGAGCCTTGACGGATGGATACCGGCTCCATTGGGGCACCTGGACCGCGAGCAGGTCATCGAGCCGTTCGACCCTCTTGGTGCATTGCTCGAAGGCCAACAGATACTCCTGCAGCACGGCCTTGTGAGCGGCCAGGGCATGGTCAGTGCGCGCAGGTAACGCAGGTGGGCCTCGCTCCAGTTGGCCGTGCCCTTGTAGTGGTAGCCCAGACGCAAAAGAAAGGATTTGAGCCGCTGCTTGGCGCGCCTGAGATCCTCGACGGCGTCGGTGCGGGCGCGACCCAGGTCGCGAATGGATTCGTCGACATCGTCGGGCACATTGATGGCGGTGAGGTCGCCGGCGCGCACCAGCCGCGCCAGCAACTCGGCATCCCGGCGGTCGTTCTTCTGGCGCTTACCGGCGGGCAGGGGCATCTTCGAGGGCGCCACAACCAAGCAGTCGATGCCCATGGTGCGCAGGTGTCGCTCAACCACAAAGCCGGTGGGGCCGGCCTCGTAGGCCACGTGCAGGGTGGCGCCGTCGGCGCGTAGCTTGGTGAGCGCGCGCTCCAGGGCGTGCAGGTCGGAGCTGATCGTGCCGAACTGGCGGACTTCGCCGTCGCGACCGGCTTCGGCCACGGCGATGACAGTGGTATCTTTGTGGACATCTAGGCCGATGAACCTATCGTGCTTTTTCATGTGCTGGTCTCCTTTCTTGGTGGTTACGCTAGACGCCTCCACCATGCGGCTCGGCTCGTTTTTCGCGAGCAACCCGCGTCCTTGGGGACCAGCACCTTCTTTTGCCAGCGACCGTTTCACGCATCTATAGTGTCTAGCCCAAGCAACCAATGCCAAAGTCAAAAACAGCCGCAGGAATGGACGCGATCCAAAGTGTGGTAGCGGCATATTTGAAGACGCTGGGATTTCGAAAGTCTGGCCGGGCGTTCAATCGCGAACGCGAGGATCGCATGACCCAAGTGGTCTCTTTTCAGATGGGGCAGTTTCCTGTCGGCTACTATGTTATCCCAGGATTGCGCGAGAGTCTTTATGGTAGGTTTGCCGTGGATCTCGGGGTGACACTTCCATGCGTTCGCAAGGATGCGGATAAGTGTGAAGAGAAGAAGTTCTACCAAGACTATGATTGTCAGATCAGAGAGTGCCTAGTTCGCGATGAAGAAGAGACTGCGCAGTCATGGTGGCTCATTGAGCAGCCATATAATCGGATCGGTTGTGAGATTGCCGCACTCCTCGAAAGGAAAGGAATCCCATTTCTTGATCAGTTTACTTCGTACCGCCAGGCCTTGGCCTATTACTGCGCCCACCGGTATTTCCCGTTTCAGAATGAGGAACGCAGTGCGTTGGAGGCTGCTTTAGTTTACCGGCATTGCGAAGATACTGAGCAGTACCTCTCCTTGATGCGGAAGGCGAAAGATTGTGCCAGAGGGCACAAGGGTTTTGTGGAATTCGTTTCCTCCATTGAAGCTCAATTCGGGAAAGATGGCTAACCAGCCACCAGTACCAATGCCGGGGAAAGTGCCCGGTTTCAAATCACCGCCAGCCGCCCGGCATGGCACACCTGAATCGTTAGGCAAAAATGGAAATCATTGATTTCGCTGATCTCACTTATGGTGTGCTAGCGGACACACCGTTCGAAGACTATATCCCCACACTTTGCCTGCCTGACAAGGAAAGCATGAAGATTCACGCCCTTCAGGGCATCCCAAAGGAAGAGGAAGAGAATATTCGTACCATCGTGTTGGATTGGGCCGAGAATACGGCGAAGGATGGGGAAGAGTTCCTTGTCGCATTCAGAGACGGCGACGCGCATTTCAGAGTCATCCGTCGATTCGAAGGTGAAGTCCGCGAAGCTCTATTCCCAGCGCAGAAAGCCTAACAAGACACCAGTGCCAATGCCGGGATCACGCCCATTTTCCAATCGCCGTCCGGTATCCGGCATGGCACACCTGTGACGTTAGGCGAGAAATTGCTCATGAAATATCACGATGGCAGCGTGGCCAAGCTCGGGGACATTGTGATCATTCCTATCCACCTCGGTCCGAAGGAGGGTCGTATCGTCATGCTCGGTGACACGTACGAGCACCTCGATCTTGATGCGGATTTCGTTTCGTGGGTGAAGAAAGAGAAGATTATCGATGCAACGCAGGTGGCAGTTCAGTGGATTGGCGAAAACCCGCTAGCCCACAATGATCCTCGATATGCCCCGGTCGGCGATATAATGTTTACTGCGCTTGATGAAGATGTGGTTCAAAGAGAAAAAGAAGCCTAACCAGTCGCCACATCCAACGACTCTATGATGCCCGTCTTTCAATCAATGTCCGCGATTCGTCGTGGCTGAGCTGAAACGTTGGCCGAAAGAATGAACGCAACATTGCCAGCCCCAAGTCCGGAAGAAGAAGCCTTCCTGAATCGCGTCGTCGAGGATTGGTCCACGAGGACCGCGATGCAGCGTGCCATATGCGTCTGCATTGCCCGGGGTCTGCTAAACCCAGAAAAAGTTGCGCCGGCTGTCGGGATCTCACCAGTGGAAGTCCAGGAATCGCTGAAGTCGGTTTGGGGCGTGCTCTACGACCGCACTCAGAACCGCTACTGGTTCAAATAGAATGAAGAAAACCGGGCCAATCGGGTAGCCGGCGGTAGTTAGCCGCCGGCCCCCACACCACCCGGCGTACGGGTCCGTACCGGGCGATTCCAGTCTCCATCATTCATCGACGCGTGCGGCGCCTTTGCGGATAATGGTAGGCGAGCCAGGCCTCCTGCAGGGAGACGACTCCTTGTTCCTTCAGCCACTCGTTGGTGAGTGCGGCTTGCACGATGGAGTTGGTGCTCATGCGCCAGCAGCCCTTGCGGGACCGGCTGCACAGATGCACTTGCTCTGGATCGGCGCCCAACCGCAGCAGATTCCTCCGCCGACAGCGTGGGCGCTTCCATTGCTTCCAATAGCACTGCCGCACCCGCCGGCGCACCCAGCGGTCGAGCGCTTGCACCTCCGCGTAGTTGCGCCCCAACCGGTAGTAGTTGATCCAACCGGTCATATAGCGCCGCAGAGCCAGCAGTCGCTCTTCCATCGACACACTCCACGTGCGCCCGGTCAGTGACCGGACTTCCGTGACAAAACGCTCCCCGGCCTCGTGGCTCCAGCGGATCTCTCCGCGGGAGAACCGGAAACCCAGGAACGTACAGTGCGCCAAGGGCGCCACGCGACTCTTGGCCGCATTGACGAGCAGCTTGAGCTTTCCTTCCACAAACCGAACCACGGCGGCCATCACCCGCTTCGCTGCGACGCGGGTACGCACCAGGATCAGGAAGTCGTCGGCGTAGCGCGCAAAGCGCAGGCCTCGTTTCTCCAGTTCCCGGTCCAGCGGAGTCAGGGCGATGTTGGCCAACAGCGGCGAGAGCGGTCCGCCTTGGGGCACGCCCCGCAGCGTTGGCTCGCGCTTGCCATCGGGTAGCACCACCCCAGCCCGCAGGAAGCGGCCAATCAGGCGCAGGATGCGCACATCCCGAACCTGCGCGGCCACCAGCCTCATGAGCCGGTCGTGATCCACGTGATCAAAGAAACCTTTCAGATCGCAGTCCACCGCATCGCTGAGTCCATCAGCGATACATTTGCGGATCGAGCGCACCGCTTGATGCGGGTTGCGGCCGGGCCGGTAGGCGTAGCTATGCTCACTGAACGTCTCCTCGAACACCCCGCCCAGTTCTTGGGCGAGGGCTTGCTGGATGAGTCGGTCCAGCACCGTCGGGATGCCCAGCGGTCGCTGGCCCCCGTCCTTCTTGGCGATAAACGACCGTAGCAGCGGCGACGGTTCGTACCGCCCCTCCTGCAGGGCTTTGCGTATCCGCTCCCCATGGAGCTTCAGAAACGCCGGGAAAGCGGCAATCGACATCCCGTCGACGCCGCCCGCCCCGCCGTTGGCCCGGACCTTACGCCAGGCGGCATTCAGGTTCTCCGAGCTCCAGATACGCTGCCATCGCTCCTCCTGATCGCGGTCTTTCTCCGCCGCTGGCGTCCGCTGCCCTCCGACTCCGCCGGTCGGCTTCAACGTCGGTGGCAAGGACGCCGCGGTCTCCGCGGTCCCAACCAGTTTGGTCCTTCGTGCCTGCGTGAGACCCTCCGGTCCATTCGAGTCCGGCCCTGGGCTCCGGCGCTCTACTCCCGGCTCGTGTCCGGCACTACTACGACCTCGGCTGACTCCTGCCCGCTCCCCGACGGCGTTGTCGTCATCGGTGCTCCGCGCTCGCCGCGCGGCGCCTGTCGGGCAGGTCTCCCCGAGTAAGGCCGTGAACCTTCCCGGCACAACCCCGTGCTTTACCTGCGACACTGAATCCTGGATTGCGTTGTGTGGTGCCAACTTGTCCATGTCGCCGGCCTCAGAGCACGTTTCTGTTCGTGGGCTCGCCGTTTTGACTCCAGCTTCCTTCCCACGGCGCCTCGCGGCGTCGCAGTTGCTTTCGTCTAATGCTTTGTGTTTGGATTCTCACATCGAAGACTTTCACTTCTTGGTTCACGGTCATGTCGGGCGCACACCAGCGACTACAGGGAACGCCGGGGAAGAGTCGCCTTCTTCGGCGGAGCCGGAGGCCCGGCGTCCCTGACCCGGAGCGTTCGCCAAGGCAGGCAGAGCAACTCCCCGCTGCACACCGCCTATGATCACAAAATCAGAATATCTGAAAGCGACACTTCTCCTGCTCTTCCTCGCTATCGGAACAGAATCGATCGTCGCCGATCAGGCAAACGACGTTGAGCTCATTCCTGATTTTGTGCCGACATCGGGGCCGACATGGCACGGTACGGTCCATCGTGCAGCGATTATCGACGGAGCCTTCGATTACTCCGTAGAGGTGGTGTGCTGGGAGAGCCCGGAGACGTTCTTCGTTACTGGGATTTTGTTTATCGCTGGAAGTACGGGACAGAAGGTCGTTCGAGGTGGTCTCCATCAGAATGTGATCTTCACAAGTGCGTGGATCGAGAACGGCCCATCGATCCGGTGCTATCAGTTTTGTGCGGTCTTCTATCACCCGGAGCATGGTTTCCAGGTTGTGCCCTTGGAATCGCTGAAGTCATCTCTCGGTCGCCCCGCCAAAGCGGAGTTGGATGACTACCTAAGGCGAGTGGCTCGCGGCTGGGGTTTTGGTCGTTCATGGTCACTGGTACGCATAGAGCCACAAGGAACGTTTGGCTCTAGTGGAATACATGCATCAGACGAAGTCATGGATAAGGAGGAGAAAACAGGAGGCGAATCGGGTAGCCGGCGGTAGTTAGCCGCCGGCCCCCACACCACCCGGCGTACGGGTCCGTACCGGGCGATTCCAGTCTCCATCATTCATCGACGCGTGCGGCGCCTTTGGGATAATGGTAGGCGAGCCAGGCCTCCTGCAGGGGAGACGACCCAGGTTTTGCGGCACGCAAAACCTCAGGCCTTAGAGCACGTTTCTGTTCGTGAACTCGCCGTTTTGACTCCAGCTTCCTTCCCAAGGCGCCTCGCGGCGTCGCAGTTGCTTTCGTCTAATGCTTTAGTTTTGGATTCGCACATCGAAGACTTTCACTTCTTGGTTCACGGTCATGTCGGGCGCACACCAGTCGATACAGGAACGCCGGGAAAGCGTCGCTTCCTGCGGCAGAGTCCAGTGCCCGGCGTTCCTGATCTATAACGTTCGCCATGAAGATGAGCTGCCTCCCAATGCTGGTCGCGGTCGCATTACTTGTGACCGGCGTTGGGTGCAGGAACGACCTAAAGCGAGAGCTACGCGTTCGGTTGTCAGTGGACCTGAAGCAGTGCCCGTACGGACATACTGAGCTTGAGGATCGTCCCACCGACCCCGCATCTCTGGAACTTACTCTGCAGGGGATGAAGATAACGCCGACTTGTCGTCGTTGTGATTACACGTATTCCGCCGTGAGCGGAGATTGGAGCCGATACAACCACGATCCTAAAACCTTCGTTCCGCAGATTTCATCACAGCTGGTCGGCTTCGAAGCCCCTGGCGAACTATCGCGGTACTATTCGCAGGAATCGGACGGGAAAGGACCGGTTTCCGAGACCGTCATGCTTTACGCTAGAGCAACAGAAGACGCGGCACTTCGCGCGATAGACCTTTGGTTGGCTCAAAAGAGCGTTCACGTACAGAATATGAAGAGAGAAGGAAGGGATGCCAGTTCATGGGGTGGTTCTGATTACACATGGGAGTGCGATCATTTCAGGATCAAGCTCGAGCATACCAATGTACACGGGGAAGATCCGGTAGCTATGGATGCGTACTATACACTAACCAAAATATTCCGAAGAGATGAGGCGAATCGGGTAGCCGGGAGTAGTTAGCTCCCGGCCCCCACACCACCCGGCGTACGGGTCCGTACCGGGCGGTTTCCGGTCTCCATCAGCCGGCGGCGCGCAGGCGCCGCCGGCTGATGGTGGGCTCGCCGTTTTGGCTCCAGCTTCCTTCCCACGGCGCCTCGCGGCGTCGCAGTTGCTTTCGTCTAATGCTTTAGTTTTGGATTCGCACATCGAAGACTTTCACTTCTTGGTTCACGGTCATGTCGGGCGCACACCAGCCAGCAGAGCCAACGGCGATATATCGTCCGCCTTCCAATCTATTTCCACGGCACGCCGTGGCTCACTTGAAGCGTCGGCGCAAGAACCATGAGTGACAGCGAAGAGATCGTCCTGTATTTCATCCCGAGCTTGATCGCGACACTCCTGAATCGCGAAAGGGCGAAAGGTTCTGCCCTCACTGAAGAAGAAGTTCTCGCCATTCGAGACGGCGCACCTTGCGTGGCACTTACGCCCAAGGTGGCAGCCGAGATGGACAAGCAAAGAGGCTATCCCGATCTCGACGCCGAATACGCGTGGCCCCAATGGCAAGAGGCGCGACTGGAATTTCAGAAAACCGAATGAAAAAGGAAGGCCGCTCCAGCCACCAGAGCCAATGACGTGAAAGGGTCCGCCTTCCAAGTGGAGTTGCGTATCCGCCATGGCTCACCTGAATCGTTGGGCGCACAATTATGAAGAGTACGAGTTTCTTGATCGCGATCCTATTGGGAACGATGTTCTCGGGGCTAGTTTTCTGCGAGACGGCGGCGGCGATATCTCCGGCATCCGAGTTGATTGCGAAATATGCTGGCATCTATTGCGATTCATACAATTTCTGTGGCCCCCTCATTGTATCAGGGAGTCAGCTTTATGCTGAACAGTTCTACGACCTCCTTGGGAAGACATCCGATCAAGAGCTGAAGCGTCTTCTGGCCTTAACCTACCTGAGCGCTGAGCTAGAATCTGCGATTAGCGACCTTGAGAAAGGAATCGTTCGAGAGGGGAAGCTGCCGCCGAGAAAGATGAAGAAGGCGGAGAGGGAACCGTGCAAAGCACATGTGCGAGGGATGCTTTGTGACCTCGCAGTTATAGACCCAAGTGATCCCAAGAAGGTGATTGCGGAGTTGACGGCACGACTGGACGCGGCGGCAAAAGGACGGAAATGAAGGGCCGGCCTAACCTGAAGTGAAGTAGGCGGCGAGGAGCGGGCCGAGCCGCAGGGCGGGAGACGAGTCGAGTCGCCTACCTCACGGTTGAGCGAGGCCGCGGGAGGGCGGCGGCCCTATATACAGAGCGAAAGGCGCTCCGCCCCCACCAGGTTTGGGTTTATCGGACGGCACGGGAACCACGGCCGAGACCACAGGCCACGGAGCCAGGACGACCAATCCGGCCTGTTTGAACCTGGGGCGCGGCCCGTGCGACCCGGTCTAGGCGTGATTTCGGGATACCCGGGCACGGCTCCGCCTTGGCGTGGCCATTTCTCGACGACGCCAGGGCGGCTCTGCACCTCTCTCGCTTTGGGCTGCGCCCACCTCGCGGCGTTCCAGTAGGTACGCGGCTGGTCTGGCGAGGCGCGCGGCGGTCCGGTGGGTCCGCGGCGGTCATGGCAGGGCGAGGTTTTGCCAGAGGACCAACCGGGCAGCGGCGGGCAGCGCGATGATGCGCCCATCGGGCTGGATCAGGGCAATGCACACGCTGCGGGAGCCGCCGCACTCGGGGCAAGCGGGTTGCCAGGGCGGGGCGGAAGGTCGGCCTTCGGCCTCCTTCGCCGCATTCCCGGCCGCGTACCTAGTGGAACGCGGCCTCGCTGCGCTGCGGTACGCGGCTGCGATGGCCGCCCGCACTCGGGGCAATTGCTTGCCGCGGGTGTGATTGGCCAGGATCCCGTAGTGTTTGGCCACCGCCGCCAGGCTCGCGACGTAGGCGTGGATCGTGCGCTTGGCACGGCCCCGGATGGTGAGTTCGCAGATGAATTGCGCTCGTAGTGTTGTCATGGCGCCACCAACCTGACGCCTGCGATGCCCCAATCGTCAGCTCAACTCTCCGACTCCGCCCTCCCCCGGCCCTCCCGCCGCGACGCGGCCTTCGTTCAACCAGCCACCAGAGGCAATCGCGGTTGAGCGTCCGCCTTCCAATCACGGTCTGGTGCCCGGAGCGGCACCCCTATCTGACGTTAGGCCAAAATGATGAAACATCCCGCTATCTTTCGCACTATTGCACTGATTCACATCGCCTTAGGTTCGCTGGTGTTGTTCGGTTTCGCCCTTATGTCTTTTGCTGTCTTGGGTGCGGAGAAAGGCGATTTGTCGCTCCTGGGAATTGAGATGATCGTCGTGCCAACAGTCGTGGCGGGGGGATTATTGTACGCAGCGGTGGCGCACCTAAAGAATCCGAACCGGAAAAGCGCCCTAGCGCTTGCTGCGAATTCATCCGTTATTATTTGGCTCACGATTTCCGGAGTATTAAGAGCCTTCAGAAGGGAGGATAGTCATTCTCCAGTATACTTTCTTTCTGCTTTGGTCTTAGCGTCTTTGATATATAGAATGCTCCTTAAGCCTTCTGCGCTCCGCGCGTTCCCAGAAGAATCGCCGAATCGGGTAGCCGGCGGTAGTTAGCCGCCGGCCCCTACACCACCCGGCGTACGGGTCCGTACCGGCGGTTCCGGTCTCCAGCAGCCGTCGACGCGCGGGGCGAAGAGCCGACCACCCCACCGCGGTGGCCTACACGGCGGGCGAAAACCCAACAAAGAAGGCAATACGCAGGCAGGGACGCCTGCGTCACCACGAGTCCCTCTGTGCTCTCCTCTGCCTCAGTGCCCTCTGTGACCGGGTCGGTTCAGGGTTTCGAGTTTAGGGTTTCGCGTTGACCGTTTCGGGTTTCGAAGAGACCCCGATGTGAGTCTCTGCGCTCTCTGTGTTCCTTGCGGCTAAACAGAAGTAGCCTGTAGTGAGGAGCGGGTAGCGAGCATCCGCCCCTGGATCAGCCACCTCGCCGCGGTGGCCTACAGGGCTCTTCCTATCCTCCGTGCCCTCTGTGGTGAAATCATCCCTCCTCACCGGTTTGCCGCCCCGAGTCGGTCCTTGCTTTCCAAGACCAGCTCGATCAGAGACTTCAGCCGCGAACGATGCGAGTCCCCACCCGGAACCGGCCCGCAACGCGTTTAGATATCACCCACCTTCGTTGCGCCCAAATACTCTGTTTGTCAGCGGTCGTTTCGCTCATCTATAGTGCCTAGCCCAAAAACATTGTGATCCTCAGGACTTCAGAAGAGCTCTCGCCTGCCGTTGGCAAAGTTTTGCAGCAGATATCTGCGCTGCTCGCGCGCCTTCTGCCGGACGCAGAGTTTTATCACATTGGATCCACGGTCATTCCGGGTGCTTTGACCAAGGGAGATCTCGATGTGCTTCTTCGAGTCGAGAGCACCCAGTTCAAGTCAGCGGTTGATGTTCTACGAAAGCATTTTGACGTGAAGCAGTCGGAGAACTGGGAACCATGTTTTGCTAGCTTCGGAAACGACACAGGCTACGCGTTGCCATTGGGCATTCAGCTCGTTGTGAAAGAATCTGCTGCTGATAGCTTTCTATTTATTCATGACTATATCGTCGGGCATCCGGAGGTCTTGGAAAGCTACAATCGCGTAAAGCAAGAGTACGCCGATCGAAGTTCAGATGAATATTGGGCAGCAAAGGATCGCATTCTCGGGCCGATTGTGGCGCGCAGAATAGCACCGCCGAATCGGGTAGCCGGCGGCAGTTAGCCGCCGGCCCCCACACCACCCGGCGTACGGGTCCGTACCGGGCGATTCCAGTCTCCATCAGCCCGCGGCGCGCAGGGCGCCGCCGGCTGATGGTGGGCTCGCCGTTTTGACTCCAGCTTCCTTCCCACGGCACCTCGCGGCGTCGCAGTTGCTTTCGTCTAATGCCTTGTTTTTGGATTCGCACATCGAAGACTTTCACTTCTTGGTTCACGGTCATGTCGGGCGCACACCAGACAGCAGAGACAACGGCGGTGAAGTGTCCGCCTTCCAATCACTGCTCGCTCTCCGCCGTGTCTCACTTGTAGCGTTCGCCAAAAGAATGAAGCCGCTGATCCTTGCTCTATGTCTCTTGCTGCCGGCGATCACTGGTTGCCAGTCGGCACGTGCGCCGTTCGAGCAGAAGAGTCCAGCGGAGAGTCCAGCTCAGGTTTTTGACCGCGATCTTGCTGCGGGGCGTCTTCGGCTGTAGGGCTTTTCGAATTTCATAAGCGCAAAGCTGGAGTATCCCGGTTTTGAGACGGAAGAATCGCGCGAGATACTGCGTCAGCACGGAATCGGGGGACTGGTGCGCATCGACCACGGCATCCCGCCCTCAAGCCCGGCTGGAGTCGAATGGGTATCCGAGACCAGGGCATTCTGCCTGCACTACAATGACCTGCTCCGTGAGCATCTAGAAACCCGGAGAGCGGAAGGAGCCGAACCAAACCCACATCCAACGCCTCTATAATGTCCGCACTGCAATCAGTATTCTTCAGTCCGGCGTGGCTCTGACCCGGAGTGTCTCGGCAAACGAATCTATGCCTACCCGCGTCAAATCCATCAAGGACATCAAGGTCGGTGAGCTCTTTGAAGACTGTGCCTTTCATCCCTGTTTATGCATATTGGCCGGGAGCAAAGATGATGAAGATGGAGTCGAGGGCATTTCACTCGTCGACGGTAGTGGTCCGCGGTGTTGCTCAGCGAATCATTGCGGGTTGCGAATCCTCACCGTGGAAGAGGCCGTTCATTGGAAGTTTCACGGACCACGGGACCAAGAGCTCGACCAAAAGGATCGTTGGTGGGAGAAGAAGACATGAGAGCCCGGCCGAATCAGGTAGCCGGCGGCAGTTAGCTGCCGGGCCCCTCACCACCCGGGGTACGGGTCCCGCCTTCGCATAAGGCTATGGCGGGCACGGCCCGCCTTCGCCCAAGGCTACGGTGGGCATAGCCGTACCGGGCGGTTTCGATCGGAACCCGACACTCAGCGCGAGCAGGAGTAAGAGTAGGAGTACGACAAGTCCCTCTGTGTCCTCCTCCCCCTCCGTGTCCTCTGTGACCGGATCGATCCCTCTGCGGCGAAGACCGGAACGGTAGCCACAAAGAGGCACGAGGATCCACGACAATCCGGATCGTTTTCGTGGGTCTTTGCGCCTTCTCGTCGCCAAAGGGATTCGATCGGGATTCGGCCGAGGACGAACGCCGCTACGCCAAATCCTGGAGCTATCTCCCAACGGATGGTGTTCCCAAAACCACCCCGGTTCTCCATGGTGCGGGCAGAGGGAATCGAACCCACCTCTCAAGCTTGGGAAGCTCGCATACTACCGATGTACTATGCCCGCGGACCAAGGAACGCCGCGAAACTAGCCGGTCCCCCGCCGCGTTGACAAGCGCGCAGTTGGGTCGGCCGCAAAATCCATCGAGGGAAGCCACAAGGCCTCAGGTTGCCCGAGGGACTGCAGCCAACCCGCTTGGGACGGAAGGCGCGTGCGCGTGCCCTGCCTACGCCCACGCCAACCGCGCAGCGGCAAGAACTGCGGAACAACCGGCGACGACAATGCCACCTCAACGCGGTACCCCGCAGGATCAACCCTCGGCCATAAGCGCCACCTCGCCGCGGTGGCCTCCTGGATCAAACCTTCGCAAAACAGGCCACCTCAACGCGGTGGCCTACAAGATTGGCCCTTCGTGAATCGGGCCACCTCAACGCGGTATCCAACACAATCACCCCCGCCCTATTCGTCCACGCTGGCGGCACTCAGATCGTCGGCCGTGAAGAGGCGCCGGTCCGGACCGGCGGTGCGTACCTCGATGTTGGTGGCAGCCAATGGATGAAAAAAATACGGCGTCCCCCACCGGTCGCAGAGCCGGCCCCGCGCATCGATCGCCGGATGATCCGGGGGCAGGAAGACAAGCCGCAACGGATTGGCCCCACCGAGCGCACGCACGATCTCCTCATTGAAACCGAGCGGCGGCGCGTCTGGGCCGGCGACCGACTGCAGATAGTTGCGCAGCACCGCTCCCACGATGCGCAGGTCGTCGCGCGGCCCAGTTCCCAAAGCGTGGAGACGGGAGTAGGCCGTGGGGTCGACCACCGTCGCCACGGCGGCCGAGGGCGCCGGGCCGGCCGACCCGGCCGCGACCCGGCCACCCGAGCCGGTCTGCCACCACAACCAGGCTACGGTCAGACCTAACACCCCGGCCAACGCGGCGACGAGCAGGCGGCGCTTCACAGTTGCATCATCCCAAACGGCACCGCGCTGCCCGGGGTATAGAAGGTGCCGATGCGCGGGAGCACGTCGGCCAGATTGCCGGGGCTCACCCCGAGCCAAAGCGCGAGCTCGACGAAATACTCGTCCACCGACATCGAGGGCACGGCCACGCCGCGCCCGGTGACGATCTGCGGGCCGGTGAGCGAAAGGTCGGGATAGGTGCCGTAGACCTTCCCCCCGTTCACCGCGCCGCCGAGCACAAAGTGGTTGCCGCCCCAGGCGTGGTCGGAGCCGTTGCCGTTGGAGGTGAGTGTGCGACCGAAGTCGGAGGCGGTGTACAGCGTCACCTGATTCTGGGCGCCGAGCTCCTCCAGTGCGGCGTAGAACGAAACCAGGCAGCGGCTGACGATGTCCAGCATGGCCGCCTGGGTGGCGATGACCTCGTCATGATGGTCCCAACCGCCGTAGTTGATGAAGAAGGTCTCCCGCCGGTGGCCGATGGTGCCACGGGCGGCGACGCTGCGCACGACCATCTTGAGCTGCGAGGCCAGCCCGCGGGCGGGATCGGCGTTGGGCACATAGGCGGGGTCCGCACTGTAGCCGGTTTCACCGGGGAACTTGGTCGTGAGGGCCGCCCCGCCGGTGAGCGCAGTGGTATAGAGCGCGGAGTTGTCGAGCGAGTCGCGGAAGTTCGTGGCGAAGGTCTTCTCCAGGAGATTTTGATACTGCTGGCCGAGCAGGCTGTTGACCGCGGCGGTGCGGGAGGCGGTGCGGCTGGTGTCGCCGATGGTCGTGTTGTTGTACTCGGCGAGCGCGACCGCGCCGCCGGTATGGCTGTAGACGCCGCCGGAGTTGGTGCTCGCCGAGGCGCTCACGCTGTAGGGATAGAGCGTGCGGCCGCTCTGCCAGATGTTGTTGCCGCCCAGCGACAGGTTCATCGCGATGCGCCGGTCGGCGTTGCCGGCATCGAGGAGATCGGCGGCCATCCCGGCCCAGCCGAGGGTGCGGTTCTCGGTGGGCACCGAGGTCTGCCACTGCTGCTGCTGGTCGGAGTGCGAATAGAGCCCGAGGGGCAGCTTCGCGGTGGAGTTGAGATACTGCGCCTTGGTGGTGCGCTCGACGAGCGTGCCCACGTTGGCCGCGAGGGCGAGCTTACCCCGGGTGAACAGGGCGTGGAGCCCCGTCATGCTGGGATGAAGCCCGAGCAGGAACGGCGCGTAGGCGGAGGCCGGCAACGCGAGCAGCGAGGCCTGAGCGAGCGCGAGGCCGCCGGGGTTTGTGGTGGGATTGTTCACGCCACCGCGGGTGGTCGCGTAGGCGGCGTGTTCGGCCCCGGCGGGCACCAGCAGGTTGTACGAATCCTGCCCGCCCGAGAAGAAGAGGCAGACCAGCGCCTTGTAGTCATCGGCCGCGGCGGCGGCGGGCAGGCTCTGCGCGGCAGAGGCGGCGGCCATGCGCAGGTTGAGGATCGTCGAAAGGATCGCTGTGCTGCCCACGGCGGCACAGCTGGACTGACGGAGAAAATGGCGGCGGGAAATGGGTCGGCTCATGGGGGGCGGGGTTACTTGAGCACGCAGAATTCGGGAGAGATGAGGACGAGGTGGAGCGCCAACCGGAAGCGGTCGGTGGCGCGGGTGGTGCGGATGGCCGGATCGGCCGTGCCAAGCGGATCCGGCAGGCGGCGCACCGCGCGGCAGATGTGGCGCAACGACCGGGCCGAGAGCTGCCCGGCGGCGAAGAGGCGATCGAGCCGCGCGACCATCACCTCGGGCTGGCTTGTGGCGTCGTCCAACCACGGTGCAGGATCAATCTTGGTGTCGAGCGCGGTGTCGGTCTGGTAGCTCGAGTTGAGCTGGAACAGCGTCGCCTGCGCCGCGTAGTAGAAGCGATTCGGCGCTGTGATGCCGGTGACGCCGTTGGTGATCTGGACCTCCGGCCCCACGAGGCCGGCGTCCGTGAGCGGCCCGAGCGGCTGGTAGGCGGGCAGGTAGAAGTTGAACACGCTGGGGGCGCTGTAGGCGCGTTGGAGAAACTCGCCGTCCAGGCCGCGGAAACCGCGGCGGCGGCCGTCGGCGGTCGGGCCGCCGAGCGCGCGCACAAGGGCGACGTAGCGCAGGAACGGTTCACGTTGCAGGCCCTGGTCGACCGCGGCCAGGCGGGCGAAGGAGCGCGCCTCGGTATCGAGCAGGATGGCGCGCACCACCGCCCCGAGGTCGCCGCGCACGCCCGCGCCGTTGGCGGCGAAAACGGCGGCGACGCGACCGATGTAGGCGGGCGACGGATTCGAGGTGACCAGCCGCTGGATGAGCTGACGGCAGAGGAACGGCCCGGTATTCGGATGATTGAAGAGGTTGTCCACGGCGGCCGCGACATCGGCCATCGTCGCCGCGCCGGTGTCGGGCACGCTCGCGGTGCGGGCGGGCAAGACGGCGCCGCGCAGCAGGGCCTTCGCCTCCAGATCGTGGTAGGCATCGAATCCGCGCATTGGCTCCCAGGCCACTCCGTAGCTGTCGAAGAAGCGGGTGGTCGGGATCAGGGTCTGGTCGGTGCCGCTGGTGAAGCGCTGGCCGTAGCTCAGGCCGGTGAAGACGCGGGCGAAGGAGGCGATGGTATCGTTGGTGTAGGTCGGGAGCGGCTGGCCGGCGCCGTCGAGTTTACGGGAGCCGTCGGCATTGAGCTCCCACAGCCCGATGGAGAAAAGCTGCATGATCTCGCGAGCGTAGTTCTCGTCGGGGTAGCGGTTGCGCGTGGCATCCGCCTTCTGATTGCGCAGATGGCTGAGGTAGAGGCCCATCGTGGGGTGCAACGTGACCTCGCCCAGCAGGTCGCGGTAGTTGCCGAAGGCGCGCTCAAGCAGGCGGTCGTGGTAGGCGGCCATGCCGCGCGGGGTGCCGTCGAGCGAGCCGTTGCGATCGCTGATGACCAGGATCTGGCTGAGCGCATGGGCCACGCGCTGGCGGAGCGGATCGGAGACGGCGTCGGTCTGCAGGGCCCGGCGCCACCACACCTCACCGCGCTCGGTGGAGCCGGCGTTGGACGCCGGGATGGCGGCGGCCAACTCGTTCTGCCACTGCACCACCAGCGGGAGGTGATACTGGGGGGGCCGGGCGAACTGCTCGGTGATCCAGCCGGCAATGCCGAGCTGCTGGACACGCGCGATCTCAGGCTCGGTGGCCCCAAAGGTCGCCTGGGCGAGGAAGCGGCTGGCCTCCTTGGCCGAGACCGAGCCGGCGGGCGAGTCCGCCACCGTGAGGGTGGCGGAGTTGGCGACGCCCGCCGTGTAGTTGTTTCCCTTCGCCACGGTGACGACGATCGTCTCCGTGCCCTCGACCAGCGCATCGGTGCGGGGAACAAAACTCAACCACACCTCGTCAACCCCGAGGCCCAGCGCGACCGACGCGGTGGCCGGCCCCTGGTAGTCGCTCCCGGCGGTGGCGGTGCCGCCTAGGGTGAAGTTCACCACGATCGGGTCGAGGTTGCCGGTGCGCCGCACGGCGACCAACCCCGGATCGGGCCAGTTCTCGGCCGTTGTCGGATCGATCGCGAAAACGGTGACGGTATTGAGGAGCCCGAGCGCGGTGGCGACGCGGGTGGCGTCGGTGATCGTGGCGCTGCCATAGCCATCGGTGTTGGCGCGTTTCGGATCGAAGCCGATCTGCCGCTCCTCCCAGTCGGCCAAGCCGTCGCCGTCGGTATCGACGTCGGCGATGGCGACACGGAAAAAGCCGGCCGGCAATCCGGCCGGGGAGAACGGCGCGAGCTGGTCCTCATCGCTGCCGGCATAAACGCCGGCGCTGGCCCAGGCGGTGTTCAGGGCCGACGTGGTGAAAAGCTCATAACGTTTGCCAAGCAGGGACGGCCAACGCAGCTGGAGGAGGCCACCGGCGGCGTTCTCCAACTTCAGACCGGGGGCCGAGCGCGCATCCAGGGGATTGGTGCCCGCGAGCGCCTCGCCGAGGTTGGAGTAGCCATCCCCATCGGGGTCGGCGGCGGCCGCGAGGTTGCCCGTATCGAAGCGGAGCTGCCAGAGGTCGCTCTGCTGATTCTCGTCGCGGTCGATGATCGCGTGCAATTGGGGAAGCGTGAGAGCTGCGACCCCGACGATCAGCCGGGCACAGCGCTGCAACGCCGCCCGTGGGTGGGCCGTATGCATGGGATTGGAGTTGGTGGAGCAGCCCCGTTGCCGTCCGGGTAGGGCGAGCAGGCTACGGGACCAGCGGATCGTACGCCCCCACCCCACGCCGACGAGCCAAGACCACACAAAATCCAATTAAAACGCCGCCCGCGCTGCCCGGTCCAGCCTACACCCAGACCCTCCCTGCCCCGTAAGCCCCCGGCGCCCGCTGTTCGTGCCCCACCCCGGCAAAGAGGTGGCGCACAGGCGCATTGCCACCAGCGATGGCGTGCCCACACTCGACGGCGAATGTCCACCACCAGCCCGCGCGCCGAATTTCTCCAACACCTCCGCTCCGCCCTCGCCGACGGCTCCTTTGTCCGTCTCGTGCTCGGCAAGCCGCGCACGGGCCAGATGCTCGTCAAACTCACCGCCGAGCTCGTCGCCACCGCGCGCGGCACGCGTCTGCAACTCCACTACCGCGAGCGCCAACGCGACCTCACCAAGCCCGCCACCGCCGCCACCATCGTCGCCGCCTTCGAGGAGCACGTGGGCACCGCACTCGGCTCCGCCCATCTCTACACCACCGCCGGCCTTTGGCAGTTCGAGCTCAACAAGAAGGGCGAGGCCCGCCTCACCCGCGGCCGTGGCCTCGCACCGGCCGCCGCCGCCCCGGTGCCGCACGACCGGGTGAAGCACCGTGTCATCGCCCCGGCCGACGCCCCGTGGCTGCGCACCCTCGGCCTGGCCGGCGAGGACGGCTGTATCCTTACCGACGCCACTGACAAGTTCCGCCAGATCAACCGCTACGTGGAGCTGCTGCTGCCGCTGTGCGAACAGGCCGGGCTCGGGCGCAAGGACAGTGTCCGCGTCTTCGACATGGGCGCGGGCAAGGGCTACCTCACCTTCGCCACTTGGCACGCCCTCACCGCCACGCTCGGCCGCCGCGCCGAGGTCACCGGCGTCGAGGCCCGCCCGGAGCTGGTGGAGTTGTGCAACGCCGCCGCGCTCGCCGCCCGCTGCGAGGGGCTGGGCTTCGTTTCCGGCCGCATTGTAGATACCGCGGTGCCCGCCGCCGATGTGCTCATCGCCCTGCATGCCTGCGACACCGCCACCGACGAGGCGCTCTTCCGCGGCATCCGCGCAGGCGCCGCCCTCATCGTGGCCGCGCCGTGCTGCCACCAGGAGGTCCGTCCGCAGCTGCGCGCCCCGGCCGAGCTAGCCGCCCTCGCCCGCCACGGCATCTTCGCCGAACGCCTCTCCGACATGGTCACCGATTCGCTGCGCGCCCTCCTGCTGGAGGCCCACGGCTACAGCGTGAAGGTCTTTGAATTCATCGACGCCGGTCACACCCCCAAAAACACGATGATCGCCGCCGTGCGCCGCGCCCAGCCCGACGCGGCCGCCGCGGCCAAGGCCCAGGCCGAATTCACCGCGCTCAAGGCCCGTTTCGGCCTCGATCACCAGCACCTGGAAACGTTGTTGGCCTGCGTCGCCCCCGAAGAGCCCCAAGCCTGAGCGCCGCGCCACCGTCCGCCTCTCCTCCGATGGTGGGGCGGGCTTCATGCCCGCCATCCGTCGCCCCACCGCTCTTCGATCCACTCCGCAATCCGCATTCCGCACCCCTTCGATGCGCCCCGACTTCGCCCTGCTCGACCGCCTGCGCAATCGTTTCCTGGATGCCCCCTCCGTGGGCGGCGACTACTGGGAGACGCCCGAGATGCTCGCGCTCTACAACTCCACCTTCGGCGAGCGTATCGGCTGGAAATGGGACGCGGTACTCGAGGAACTGGCCGCCCGCCGCTGGGCGCCGCCGCCGGGCACCGTCCTGGTCGATTGGGGCTGCGGCAGCGGCATCGCGGGGCGGCGGGTGCTGCGGGCCTTCGGCGCGGAGCAGTTTACCCGCCTCATCGTGCACGACCGCTCGGCCCTGGCCCGCCGCTTCGCTGCGGAGCGCGCCACCGCGGTGTTCCCGGGCCTCGTCGTCGAGCAGGCGCCCGACTGGGGCGAGATCGTGGCGGCCGAGCCGTTCACCCTGGTGATCAGTCATGTGCTCAATGAGCTCCCGCCCGCCGAGAGCGCCGCATTGATCGCCTTGGTCCGCCGCGCCGCCACCGTCATCTGGGTGGAGCCGGGCACCGGCGAAGTCTCCCGCACCCTGGTGACCATTCGCGAGGAGTTGCGCAGTACCTTCGCGGTCGTGGCCCCATGCACCCACCAGGGAGCGTGCGGTCTGCTCACCCCCGACAACCAGCGACATTGGTGCCACCATTTCGCCCGCCCTCCGATCGAGGCCTTCACGGAGGCATTCTGGTCGGAGTTCGCCCTGCGCCTTGGCATCGATCTGCGCAGCCTACCCTACAGCTTCCTCGTGCTGGAGCGCCCTCCGGCCGGCACGGCCCTGGCCGCGCCCACCCCCGAGGGCTGGTCCCGCATCCTCGGCGAGCCGCGCGAGTTCAAAGGCTACTTCAAAGTCCTCAGTTGCGAAGCGGTCGGTGTGACCGAGCGGATGCTACAGAAACGCGATAGCAAGGCGCTCTTCAAGACGATGCGTCGGGTGCCCCCTCCGCCACTTTTCGCGTGGCAACTTCGGGACGAGAAGATCGTGAGCGGTGAACACTGGCCGGTTCCTGGCCGCGAGCCCACCGGCAACACCGAAGAGCCGCCACAAACGGATGCGGCCGCGGACATACCCGACGCGACCTGACGCCACGGCGCCTCGCGTTCTTCGCCACGAAGCACGCTGGCGCGCCTGTAGGCCACCGCGGCAAGGTGGCCCTTCTTCCAGCGGGCCGGGGCGGCGCAGCGGCGAGCGGCGTCCTGGCCCACCGCAGACGCCTCGGAGCGGCTTCCCAACCTTCAGAACCCAACGGCACTGGCACCCGCCATTTCGCAATCCCCACTCCGCATTCCGCAATCCATACTCGGTACTCCGCATTTCCAGCCCGCGTCCCATTTCCGGGAATGCCCGGTTGCGGAAACGGCGCCAATTTCCCGCCCAGCCCCGCCCGGCCACGGCCGATTTCCCCTCGTAGGTGAGGGTTTATCGGGTGCATTCCCCGCTGGCACGGGGTTTGCAAATACCGCATCCTCGCCATGCGTCTCCTCCTGTCTGCGTCACCCTCGGCTTCGCCCTCCCGGCCTTCGCGGCCCCTTCCGACCCGGCGCCCGCCGAGCCCGCCCCGCTCACCCTCGACGCCGCCATCGCCCAAGCGCTGGCCAACAACTTCACCATCGCTTCAGCCCGCTTCGAGCCGCAGATCGCCCGCGCCCGCCAACTCTCCGCGGCCGGTGCCTTCGACCCGGTATTGAGCGCCAGCTTCTACCGTTCCGACGACCGCAGCGCCCCCTTCAAACCACTGCTCGGCCAGCGGGACGATCTCTCCATCGAGAAGGCCGACACCTTCGAGGTCGCTCTCGGGGGCAAATTGCCCTTCGGCCTGCAATACGCCCTGGTCGGCAACTCCGAGAACGCCCGCACCTCCTACGGCTTGTTGAACAACAACTACACCACCTTCGGGGGCCTGCGGCTCACCCAGCCGCTGCTGCGCGGCTTCGGTTTCGGCGCCAATCTTGCCGGCGTACGCCTGGCCCGCGCCCAGCGCGGCCTCGCCCAGGCCTCCTACCACCAGGCCGTGGTCGACACGATCACCCGCACGGTCGCCGCCTACAACAACCTCTACTACGCGCAACAGTCCTACCAGAACGCGCAGCGCTCCAAACGGCTCGCCGACGACCTGCTGCGGGAGAACCGTCGCCGCGTCGAGGTGGGCAGCATGGCGCCGGCCGACGTCACCATTGCCGCCGCCCGCGTAGCCCGCATCGACGACGGCGTCATCCAGTACGAACGTGGCCTGGCCGACGCCCGCAACCAGATGCTCACCTTGCTCACCGCCGACACCCGCCCGGCCACCGACCAGCCGCTGCTGATCGCCCCGCCTCCCATCGCCCCGCCCCCGGTGCTGGACCGGGCCGCCGATCTGGCCCGCGCCTACGAACGCCGCCCCGACTATCGCATGGCGCAGGAGTCCATCCGCCGCGCCCAGGCCGGACTGGCCGACTCGCGCTCCGCGGCCCTGCCCCAGGTCGACCTAAAGGGGAGCTACGGATACAACGGTTCCGGCCGCTCGCTCGACGCCGCCTACCACAACACCCGCGCCCGCAACACCCCGGCATGGACGGCCGGGGCGGAGGTCAGCATCCCGCTGCCGATGCGCGACGGACGCGGCCGGGTGCTCGCCTCCAGGCTCACACTCGCCCAGGCCCGCACCGAGTTGTCGCGGCTGGAGCAACAGATCGCCGTCGAGGTGGCCAACGCCGCGGGGCAAATCGACGCCACGGCCCGCCGGGTCGAAGCCACCCGCCGCGCCCGCAACCTCGCCGACGAGAGTCTGGTAGCCGAGCAGAAGCGCCTCCAGGTGGGCCAGAGCGATACCTTCACGGTGCTGCAGTTCCAGGACCTGCTCTCCTCCGCCGAGCAGGCCGAATTCCGCGCCGTGGCCGACTACAGCATCGCGCTGGCCGAGTACGACCGCGCCGTCGGGGCCACGCTCGCCCGCCACGCTGTGACGCTCGAGGACTAGAGCGGCCCTCCCCGCGACGACACGCCAGGGCGATCCGCCAAGGGGAAGAAGGCGCGACTTGAGGGTCGCAGTCGCCCGGCGCGCTGCAGAGCGCGGCGCACCAAAGTCCCTGCGCCCACGCACTGCAGGACTGAGGCGACGACCGCCATGCCAACACTCCGGCAGAGGCGTGCACGTTCGAGCTATTTACACCAATTTCCGGAGAGCAAAAAATAGAGGGATCTACCCAGTCCCGCCCTCGGTCGACCCGGACGGCCGACGTTGCCCGCAAGCCGCAAGCAAGCACCCAGAATCGGCCGGGCGGCCGGGCCGGCGGAGGCCTCCCCCCTCCGGGGCCACGCCGGCGAGCTCCCCTCTTTGCCCTACCACACGCACTACAGTGCGCCACCTCAAGAGCCCGGGATCGGGGTGCTTTAGGTTTGTCAACTCCGTCATGGTTTTTGCCCGGCGTGCACCGGAAATCCCGGCTTCCCGGGCGTAAAAGCCGTGTTACCCACCTCTGAAAAAAGAGCTCCGCACAGCGCCGTAGGAGAGAGGCAGGGCGAACACCCCAGTCACAGTATTTTTACGGCCCAGCCTCCCGCCCCGGTGTCCTCATTTGGAGCCGGGCGACTGAAGCGGCGACCGGGCGGGACGACTGTTGCGGGTAGATGCAATTCGGCCGCGCCACTCTCCTGATCGCCAGCGTGCTAAGCAGTATGATACTGCCCACCGCGCTTCGCGCCGCCGGAGAGACCAGCCCCGCCGACGAACTCGCCGCCCTGCGCGCCGAAGTCGCCACGCTCCGCGCCACTCTCGCCGAGCGCGACACCACCATCACCGCCCTGGAAGCCCGCACCGTGGCCCTCGAGACCGACATCAACGCCGTCCAGCAGACCGTGGCGCTGGCCAGCAGCGATGGAGCGGCCGGCCAGGGTCTGGGCATCGCCCCCACCTCGGCCCTCGACTGGACCAGCGCGATGAAGATCGCCAGCGCCGCCCGCTTCCTCGTCAAGGGCTCCAATCTCCTCACCGTCATGCCCACGGGCAGCATGAAGCCGGTGTTCGACGAGCGCGCGATCCTCCTGACCGAGAACGCCAACTACGACGATCTGAAGATTGGAGACATCGTCACCTACAAGCATCCCCGCTACGGCATGCCGGTCGTGCACCGCATCCTCGAGAAACGCGGCGACAAGTTCTGGTCGAAGGGCGACAACAACGGGAAGATGGACGAGGTCTACATCACCCGGAAGAACTTCCAGGGTCGCGTCTTCGGCATCATCTACGCCAAGGAGCCCTCGAGCCAGGCGAAGTCCTTCGACCGCCGCATCGTCTCGCGTTGAGGCGAGCCGGGCCAGGGCACTACTGGTCCAGCCCGTAGGTCCAGTCTCCGACTGGACGCCTTGGATTCACGCCGGCTCCCGCGCCGCTGCCTCAACTCCCAGTCCTCGGCTCGCGCCGTCACCTCCGACCCGCGCCGCCCCGCCGGCCATCGCCCTGCGCGGCCCGTCGCAGACCGGCCCCACTCGCCCTACGGCTTTGGCTCCACACGCACGCGCAGGAAGCGCCGCGGCACACTGCCGATGGCAACGGTGTCTTGCTCGAGCACGTCGATTGGCGAGCCGGGCTCGATCGTCTTGAGCGTGGCCCAGTTGACCAGATCCGCACTCGCCTGGATCACGTAGTGCACATCGCTGGCGGCTGTCTTCCGCTTGAAGCCAACTTGGAGATACCGGCTGCCGGTGCCGGTGGTTGTCGTGACTGAAACCGGATTCGCCACCACTCCACTGGCCGCGAGGCCGAAGGCGTAGCGGGCTAGATTCGTCACGCCCGAGCCTGCTTGCACGGTGTTGGCGTCGCCCGTCCCCGAATTTTCGGCACGCCACGACGCGAAGTCGACATAGGCCTCGCCGCTCGCCGTGAGCGTGGCGGGCGCCGAAGTCACGGCGCTCGCGACATAGTTGTCGACCACGCAGCGGAACTGGTCGCCGTTCATCGCGCCGCCGACGGCGGTGAGCGTAAGCGTCGCCGTGCCGGTGCCACGGTACGCGGCGCCGTCGGCGAGGTTAGCCCAAGTCGTCGAGGCGCCCGCCGGCTTGCGCTGCCAGCGGTAGGCGAACGCCGCCGGTGTGCCCGTGGCGGCAACGGTGAAGGTCGTGCTCTGTCCCGCCACGGCCGTCTTCGCGACCGGCTGCGTCGTGATCGTCGGCGCAATGCCGACCGCGACCACGGCCGCGCGTCCGTCGATCTGGGCGCTGGGACTCGCTCGACTCACATGGCAACGGAAGCGATAGCCATCATGCACCGCCGCGAGGACGACGCTGAGGCTCCCGGCGTCGCCGTCGCCGTTCGCCGTGTAGGCGCCGCCAGTAACGAGGTTCGCCCACGTCGTGCTCCCCGGGACCTGCGCCTGCCATTGAAAACCGCCCGGGTTGCCGTCCGTAGAAATCCCAAAGTTGATTGTCTCCCCCAAGGCGGGAACGCGTGTCTCGATCCGACGCACCTTGCTGTTTCCGCTATCGCACACGAGGAGATTGCCGTGGTTGTCGCAGGCGAGGCCCACGGGACTCCAAAAGCGCGCATCCAAACCATCGCCATTCTTGTCGCCCCGGCCCCGATCCTCGCCATGCGGTTTGTTGCCCGCGATCGTCATGACGCGCCCCACCGGTGTGATCATTCGCACCACATGGTTGCCGGTGTCGGACACGTAGAGCATCCCACGCGAGTCGACAGCAATCCCGGTCGGGCCGTTGAACGTCGCCGCAGCACCGATGCCATCGTCGGAACCCGGAACTCCGGCCGCGCCGGCGACCGTGCTCACCGTGCCGTCGGATACGATGCGACGGATCGTGTGAGTGCCGCGGTCGGCGACGTAAACTACGCCCGCCGTGTCCACCGCTAGCGCCGTCGGCGCACCGAATGTGGCAACACCGGGCGCGCCATCCTGCACGCCTCCGGCCAGCGACCGACCCGCAACCAACGAAACCACTCCCGTGAGCGAGATCTTCCGCACGGTGAAATCGTCGGTGTCGGAGACATAGATCACGCCAAGAGTATCGATCGCGACGCCCTGCGGGCGATGGAACGTTAACGGCTGTCCCGCGCCGTCGGTCAGCGTCGTCACGACTCACGTGGTAGTCACCTTTCTCAGGACACCGTTTTCGGTGTCAGCGACAATGAGGTTGCCGTCGGGTGCGAGCGCGAGGGCCTGCGGTCCGGCAAAGCGCGCAGCGCTGCCAGCACCGTCGACTTTGCCCCAACCTTCGCCGGCCGCGGTGCCCGCCTTGCCGGCGAGCGTCGTGACCGTACCGTCGGGCAATACCTTGCGGATGGTGCCACCGGCGGCGTCGGTCACGTAGGCGACGCCAGCCGCATCGATCGCAAGGCCGCGCGGACCGGAGAACCGCGCCGCAGAGCCGACTCCGTCGTCGACACCCCAGCTGCTGCCCCAGACATCCTCCTTGCGGGTCGCACCGGCCAACGTCGTGACCGTCGTGATCAGCTCACGGTCGGCGATATCGCCGGTGATGCGCACGGTATTGTCGCCGGCGACCCAAAGACTCGCCGTAGCCGAGGTCACGATCGTCGAGTAACCGTTGTTCACGAGGCACCGAATCAGCCAGTCGTTGTAGTTCGCGGTCATGCCCGGGATCGTGAGCGTGTTCGAAGTAGCACCACCAAATAGCGGACTCGTCGCACAATCCATCCATTCGCCCCACGCGGGCTGGAACTGCCACCGATAGTTGAGCACCCCGTTGGTCGTGCTCGCCTGAATCGTGTAGGTGACGGGCGTGGCGCCGGCGACTTTTCGCGGCTGCTGGGTGATCGCTGGCGGCGTGTCCCAGGTCACCGTGCCGCGGCGGATCGAATGGTTGCCCGTATCCGCGATGTAGATTGCGCCGTCGGGTGCCACGGCCACGCCGTGCGGTGCCGAAAGCCGCGCCGCGAGTCCGGCGCCGACAAGGGCTCCCGACGCGTCGCCTAAGCCAGCCACCGTCTGCACCGCGCCCGCTGGAGTGATCAGGCGAACCGTCTCCGCATCGGGATCGGCGACGAACAGGTTGCCGGCAGAATCAAACGCCAACGCGGTCGGACGCCGAAAACTGGCAGTCGATTCGGCCCCGTCGGCCGTGCCAAAGGATCTTCTGCTCCCGTAGACCGTGGAAACAACGCCGCCGGTGCTGATCTTGCGAATCGTGGCATTGCCTCCATCGGCAACGTAGATCTCACTGGCGGCGTTCACGGCCACGGCGGTGGGATGTTCAAATTGCACCTGCGTCACCGAACCGTCGCTACCGCCAACGCCATAGAACGTCGCATTGCCCGCCACCGTGGTCACCACTCCGGACGGAGTCACCCGTCGGACCATGTTGTTGTAGGTGTCGGCGACGATAAGGTTGCCGTCGGCGTCGAGCGCGAGTCCCTGCGGGTGGCGGAAGTGGGCCGCGATCCCGACGCCGTCGTTGTCGCCTTGCACGCCGGCCGCGCCAGCGAGGGTGCTCACCGTGCCACCCGTGATCTTGCGGATCGTGTGGTTCAGCGTGTCGGCCACATAGACGACCGCGCCATCCGCGGTCGCGACAATGCCTTCGGGCTGGTTGAAGCGTGCCGCTGTACCGGCGCCATCGACCGCACCCGGCGTTCCGGCCAAGCCCGCAAGCGTCGTCGCGGCCCCGCCGGAGGTGAGTTTCCGGATCGTGGAGTTGAGCGTGTCGGCCACGTAGACATTGCCCGAGGAATCGCAGGCCACCGCCCGGGGCTGGCGGAAACGAACGGCCGTGCCCGAGCCGTTGCTCGAAGCCGGCGCGACTCCGGCGAAGGTCGTCACGACGCCGGCCGCGGTAATCTTGCGGATCGCATTGTTGCGCGAATCGGCGACATAGAGCGTACCGTCGGCCAGCGCCGCGATGCCGGCGGGCAAATCAAACTGCGCCGCCGTGCCGGTGCCAGTCGCGCTGCCACTGCGCTCGGTTGTGCCGGCGACAGTCGTCACTGCCGCGCCGGAGGCGGTGATCTTGCGGATGGCATGGTTGCCGGAGTCGGCGACGTAAACGTTGCCCGCGGTATCCACCGCTACGGCACGCGGGGTGAAAAACTTCGCCGCGAGACCGGAGGCGTCCTCCGCCCCGGCGACCCCGGCGGTACCGGCGAGTGTCGCGACAGCGCCGGTCGCGGAGAGCTTCCGCACAGTGTGGTTGCGCGAATCGGCGACATAGAGATTGCCTGCAGCGTCGCGCGCGAGCCCGGCAGGCTCGAAGAACCGCGCGGCCGTCCCCTGCCCGTCCGTCGTTCCGGAGCGGAGCGGGTCGCCCGCGAACACGGTGACCAGACCGTTGCCAACGATCCGGCGAATCACGTTGTTGCCGCGATCGGAGAAATAGACGGTCTGCCCGTCGGGCGTCACAGCGATGCCCGCCGGAGCATTCACGACCGGATTCGCCGCCGAGAGATCGAGCGTGGTGACAACGCCGCCCGACGTGATCTTGCGAATCGCGCCGTTGGCGGAGTCGGCGACGAAAACATCGCCGGCATCATCGACTGCAATCTGCAACGGCGTGGCGAAGCGCGCGGCCGTACCGGTGCCGTCCGCTCCGCCCCACGCTCCGGACAAGCCCGCGAGCGTAGTGACTGCGCCGGCCGGGGTGATCTTGCGAATCGTGCCGTTGCACGTGTCGGCGACGAAGACGTTGCCATCCTTGTCGAGCGCGACACCGGCCGGCCCGAAAAACCGCGCGGCCGCACCGGTGCCGTCGGCTGAGCCCGGACTGACGGTACCGGCGAACGTCGCCACCTCGGCGCGCGCCTCGGTGGTCTGGGCGGAGGCGGACATGCCGCAAGCGACGACAGCCACCATGGCTAAACCGAGACGAGCGATCCGCGAGAGCGACAGGTATGCAGCGTAGCGGGAGCGCTTCGCTTCCGCACGGAACGAGAGCCGTTCCGCTACTGAACGAGACCGGAAGAAGGTGGAGAAGAAGTGTTTCATGTCGTGCTTCTCCACTTCAGTTGACCGCCACGGCCGCAGCCGGGAACACGAGCACCCGCGTGTCGTAGTCGCCTATGTTGATCGTGAAGCGTGTTCGGCCGCCGGTGACGGTCGTGGTCGTCGCCGTGGCTCCGGTGAGCGCATCGGTCAGCGAATAGAAGCCGTCCGCCAAGCCCGTGAGATCGACCTGCACGGTACTCTCACCCCGCTCGGCATTCGCGAGCACGAGGACGAGCGCGCCGTTCTGGTCGATGAAACCCCAGCCGTTGCCGTTGGCCGACGTGCGCACCGGCGATCGCAACGCCGCCTGCTCGGGCGTGACGACCGGCGCGACGGCCTCGAGCTTCGCGCGCTCGATAGCCGGCAGCCGATCCTGCCGAATCACGATCCAGCAGTCGGGTTTGTTGGCGGCACCCAAATTATCGAGCGCAGCGTCGGTGGCGAAGTAGCCGCAACCGACCTTGGCAAACGCAGTCTGCGCCTCGGTGTTGACCTGCCAGCACACGCCTTCGCGCTCGAAGGAGCGCAGCATCGCCTCGGAAAAATAGAAGCCGGGGCCGAAAGGCCGCCGCGGGATGTGCGCAAACATCGCCTGTCGGATGCGCGGATCGACGGCGCCGATCTGGCCCATTCCGTAACCGTATTCCAACG
The DNA here is from genome assembly GCA_016711225.1 of Opitutaceae bacterium. Classification (GTDB taxonomy): domain Bacteria; phylum Verrucomicrobiota; class Verrucomicrobiia; order Opitutales; family Opitutaceae; genus CAJCBL01. The sequence continues at coordinate 44,691 of JADJTK010000016.1, read as the reverse complement.
CCGTCAGCGCCCGGCGGACACCGCCCTCGCGAGTGGCGACATGGGTGAAAGTGATTTCGAACCAGTGGGTGTGCAGCACTGCCTCGCCGACGGAGAGCGGCAGACCGCTCAACTGCACGCTGCCCTGCAGTGTTCCGTCGAACACGTTCATCATCGCGCCGAGCCACATCGAGGGCTCCCAGGCGCAGGCGGTGCCGACGGTGGCCGGGAAATACGCGGCGTTGCGCACCGTGCGCATAGGGTCGCCCTGCATCTCCAGGTCGAAATACCAGCGCTCGGGCGGCAGGATCTTCAGGTAGCGGCGCATGTCACCGCCGAGCCAGCGGGTGATGGCGACATCGCCGTAGATTTGCCCGCCGACGAGCGCGGGCCGGCCACGGAGCGCCTCGATGCGTTTGGCGATCTCGGCGAAGTAGTGGCCGTAGGCATCGCACCAGTAGTCGGCCCACTCGGGCATGAGATGGGCGCGGATGAAACGGGCCTTCTCCGGTGCCGTGAGGCCCGGAATCGGATGCCCAAGGCGCTGCTCGAACGCCTCCACGTTGCGCGGATGAAAGTCGGCTCCGCTGATATGGAGGTTGGGCATGTTGACCAGCAGGTCGGCGGCGTAGAAGCCGCTGAAGTGGTCCTGCGCCGCGTGGGTCGCCATCCGCTCGGCGATGAGATCGCCGTAGGTGGCATGCGGGGTATTGGCGGCGTCCACGCCCCAATCGACCGGATCGAGCGGAGTGGCCGGGGAGATCCAACCGAGCCCGTAGAGTGCGTAACCGCCGTTATCGGACAGTCCCATGAGGTCGTCGCGGCGCTTGTGCCAGTCGGAATAGATCCGCGAAGCAGGACGACCCCGGGCATAGCCGCCAGTGCCATCCGGGCCGGGAGGCAAACCAGCCAAATAGGTATCGAGCCACGCGACTGCACCGATCATCGCATAGCGGCCCGAGGCCTCGACTCCGTCGGCCTGGGCGCGCGACTCCGGGTGATCCATCATCTCCGAGTCCCGCCAGAACAGGGCATCGGCCCACCAGACCGTGGCATCCCCGTACGGATGCAGCCAAACTTCGTCGGCCACGGCCGACTGGTCGCCACCACCCAACGGTGGACGATCCGGATTGCGGGTGTCGGCGGCCGAAGCCGCGGCGCAAAGAATCAGGGCCGCACCAAGTGACGCCAATTGTGGGGAACGCATACGATGGAACGAGCAACCCAAACCGCAGGAGCCCTGACAAGGCCGCGCCACAGGCAACGCCCGTTTTTACCGGACAATCGCGAGGCGTCACGGCACGGAGTCCACCCGGAAGCGGGGCCTGTCAGCATGACCAAGCCCCGCGCCCGTTTCACCGCTACAGTTTCGGCTCGACGCGCACGCGGAGAAAACGCCGCGGAACGCTGCCGACGGGAACCGTATCCTGCTCGAGCACGTCGACCGGCGAGCCGGGCTCGATCGTCTTGAGCGTTGTCCAGGTGAGGAGATCGGTGCTGGCCTGAATCACGTAGTGCACGTCGCTCGCAACCGTCTTCCGCTTGAAGCCGACTTGGAGGTAGCGGTTGCCGGCGCCGGTCGTCGTCGTGACTGAAACCGGATTCGCCACCACGCCGCTGGCCGCGAGGCCAAAGGCGTAACGCGCGAGATTCGTCACCCCGGATCCGGTCTGGTCGGCGTTGGCGTCTCCCGCCACCGCATTTTCGGCACGCCACGACGCAAAGTCGACGTACGCCTCACCGCTTGCAGTGAGCGTGGCGGGCGCCGAAGTCGCTGCGCTCGCCACATAGTTGTCGACCACGCAACGGAACTGATCGCCGTTCATCGCGCCGCCGACCGCGGTGAGCGTGAGCGTCGCCGTGCCGGTGCCACGGTACGCGGCGCCGTCGGCGAGGTTGGCCCAAGTCGTCGAGGTTCCTGCCGGCTTGCGCTGCCAGCGGTAGGCGAACGCGAGCGGTGTGCCAGTGGCGGCCACGGTGAAGGTCGCGCCCTGCCCCGCTGCCGCCGTCTTTGCGACCGGCTGCGTCGTGATCGTTGGTGCGATACCGACCGCGACCACGGCCGCGCCGCTGTCGATCTGGGTGTTGTCGTAGGGCCGGGTCACATGGCAACGGAACAGGTACCCATCGTGGCTCGCGGCAAGCACAACGCCAAGGCTGCCTCCATCGCCCCAACTCGAGGTGGTGTACGCGCCGCCGTTGGGAAGGTTAGTCCAAGTCGAAGTTCCCGGCGCCTGCGCCTGCCACTGGAAGCCACCGGGATTGCCCACCGTGCTGACGCCAAAAGAAACGGTCTCTCCGACTGCCGGGAGCCGGGTGGTCACCCGTCGCACCCGGCTGTTGCCGGTGTCGCAGACGACCAGATTGCCATGATTGTCGCACGCCACGCCCCACGGAGCACGGAACCACGCGCTTGCGCCGGCGCCGTCGACGTCGCCGCCGCCGGCTGACGTGATCCCGGCGATCTTCAGCACGCGCGCCGTGGGCGTGATCAGGCGGATGATGTTGTTGCCTGTATCCGCGACATAAAGCATCCCGCGCGAATCGACCGCGATGCCGGCCGGGCTGTTGAACCGCGCCGCCGCGCCCACACCGTCGTCCGCGCCCGAGGTTCCTGCCGTGCCGGCGAACGTCGTCACGACTCCCGCCGGAGTGATCTTGCGGATCACGTTGTTTGCCCGGTCTACAACGTAGAGCACTCCTGCCGCGTCGACCGCCAGAGCCGTGGGACTGCCAAACCTCGCGCCAGCTCCGGTGCCGTCCAGGGACCCGGAAACCAGCGAACTGCCGGCCACGAGCGAGAGCACACCGGCGGGCGAAATCTTCCGGACCGTGAAGTCGTCGGAGTCAGAGACATAGATCGTCCCCAATGTATCCACCGCTACACCTTGCGGTCGATGGAAACGATAGGGCGCGCCCGCGCCGTCGGACACCGTCGTCACCACGCCAGTCGGCGTGACTCGGCGCAGAATGTTGTTCTCCGTGTCGGCGACGAGGAGGTTGCCGTCGGGCGCGAGTGCAATGGCCTGCGGTCCGGCGAAACGCGCAACGCTGCCCGCGCCGTCGACCTTGCCCCACCCGCCGCCGTTCTTGGTGTCGGCGTTGCCGGCGAGCGTGGTCGTCGTGCCGTCAGCGAGGACCTTGCGGATCGTGCCACCGGCGCAGTCAACCACGTACGTGATGCCCGCCGCATCGATCACCGCAGCGCGCGGACCGGAGAATTTTGCCAGATTGCCGACGCCGTCGGCGATGCCCCAGCTCCGGCCCCACAAACCGGTCGTGTTTTGGGCGCCGGCGAGCGCCACGACCGCCACAACCAATTCCTTGTCGCCGGGGTTGCCGGTGATCCACACCGCATTGTTCCCCGGGAAAAAGAGTCCGGCGGTATTGGTGTACACCAACGTCGAGAAGCCGTTGTCGAGCACGCAACGCACCTGGCTCTCATTGAGGGCGGAAGTTCCGCCCGGGAAAGACAGCGTGTCGGTGTTCACGCCCGCAAAGGTTCCGTCGTTGGTCAGGTCGGTCCACTGGCCCCAGCGCGGCTGAATCTGCCAGCGGTAGCGCACGGGGCCGCTCACCGAGGTCACCTTGATCTGGAGCGCCTTGGGCGGGCCGTTGAGGCCGGTCGGCTGCTGGGTGATCGTCGGCGGCGTGCCCCACGTGACCACGCCACGGCGGATGATGTGATTGCCGGTGTCAGCAATCAGGATCGTACCATCGGAGGCGACCGCGACACCCTGGGGCGCCGCCAATCGCGCCACGGGACCGGCGCCAGCCATGGAACCGGCCGAGTCGCCTACCCCAGCCACGGTCAAGCTCACCCCCGCCGGCGTAATCAGCCGCACGGTCTCCGCATCCGGGTCAGCCACCAGAAGATTTCCCGCGGTGTCGAAGGCTAGCGCGGTGGGACGCCGGAAGCGTGCGTCGGCACCGCTGCCATCCGCCGTCCAGAAATTGCCTTTGGTGCCGAAGACGGTTGTCACGGCCCCGCCGGCGGTGACCTTGCGGATCGTGGCGTTGCCACCATCGGCGACGAAAATATCGCCGGTCGAATTCACCGCCACGGCCGTCGGATGCTCAAACTGCACCTGGAGACCGGAGCCGTCGTTGCCGCCCACGCCCCAAATCGTCGAACTGCCGACGACGGTCGTGACGACACCCGCCGGAGTCACGCGGCGGATCAGGTTGTTGAACGTGTCGGCGACGATGAGGTTGCCGTCCCGATCGAACGCGAGGCCCTGCGGGTGGCGGAAATGCGCCGCCACGCCGGTGCCGTTGCTGTCGCCTTGCACGCCCGGCTCGCCAGCCAATGTCGTAACCGTGCCGCCCGAGATCTTTCGGATCGTGTGATTGAGGGTGTCAGCCACGTAGACGATCGCCCCGTCGGAGGTCGCCAGGATGCCCTCAGGCTGGTTGAAGCGCGCGCTCGCCGCCGCGCCGTCGGTGGTGCCCGTCGTCCCGGCGAAACCGGCGAAGGTGGTGACGACGCCGGTGGACGTGATCTGGCGAATCGTCGAATTGAGCGTGTCGGCCACGTACGCGTTGCCGTTCGCGTCGGTCGCGATCGCCCGCGGGCCGCGGAAGCGCGCGGCCATGCCGGTGCCATTGGTCGAGCCCGGAGCGGTGCCCACGAACGGCGTCACTACTCCGCCGGCGGCGATCTTGCGCACCACATTGTTGCGCGCATCGGCGACGTAGAGGGTCCCATCGGTCGCAATCGTCAGCGCCGCGGGAAAGTCGAAACGTGCCGCCGCGCCGGTGCCCGTCGCACTGCCCGAAGTCTCCAGCAGGCCGGCATAGGTGGTGACGGCAGCCGTGCCTGCCTCAATCTTGCGGACCGCGTGATTGCCGGTATCCGCGACGTAGAGATTGCCCGCGGCGTCCACCGCAACAGCGCGAGGCTGGAAGAACTGCGCGGCGAGGCCGCTGGCATTCGTCGCGCCGGGAACCTCCGCCATGCCGGCCACGGTCGTCACCGCGCCAGCCGGAGTGATTTTGCGAATCGTGTGGTTGCGCGAATCGGCGACGTAAAGATTGCCGGAGGCATCGCGCGCCAGGCCGGCCGGCTCGAAGAACCGCGCCGCAGTCCCCTGCCCGTCGGCCTTGCCCGAGCGTAACGGATCGCCGGCGAAGACGGTCACCGGACCAGTGCCCACGACACGGCGCACGACGTTATTGCCACGATCAGTGAAGTAGACCGTCTGGCCATCCGGAGAGACGACGATGCCCGTCGGCGCATTCACCACCGGATTGGCCGCGGAGAGATCGATGGTGGTTACCGCCCCGGCCGCCGTGATCTTGCGGATCGCCGCGTTGGCCGAGTCGGCGACGAAGACATCGCCCGCATCGTCAACCGCCAGATGCAGCGGCGTGGCGAACCGCGCAGCGGCGCCAGTGCCGCCGGTCGCACCCCATTGCCCCGCCGTACCGGCGAGAGTTGTCACCGCACCCGCCGGAGTGACCTTGCGGATGGTGCCGTTGCCCGTGTCGGCGATGTAGAGATTGCCGTTCTTGTCGAGCGCGACACCGGCCGGGCCGTTGAAGAGCGCCGCGGCGCCGGTGGCGTCGACCGCGCCGGGACTCACCGCGCCGGCGAGCACCGAGAGATCCGCGCGGACTTCGGTGCCCTGCGCCGCCAACCGCGGCTGCGCCAGCAGTCCGGAAAGAACCGCCGCCCCGACGAAGAACGAAGAAAGGAAAGAATAGTTCATGGCGTCGTCCTCGTCAGTTGTTGACCACTGCTCCCGCCGGGAAAACCAGCAGCCGGGTGTCGTAGTCGCCGAGGTTGAGGGAGAATCGTGCTCGACCTCCCGATACTGTCACGTTGGTCGCCACGGCTCCGGTCAGACCGTCGATCGGCGCGTAGGCTCCGTCCACCAGTCCGGTCAGATCGAGCTGCACGGCGCTGTCGCCGCGCACCAGATTGGCCACGACCAGCACGAGTCGACCCTGCTGATCGATGAAGCCCCAACCGTTGCCGTTGGCCGAAGTCCGTACAGGGGTACGGGCCGCGGCCTGCTCGGGCGTGACTACCGGCGCGATCGCCTCGAGCTTGGCCCGCTCGGCCGCGGGCAGACGATCCTGGCGCACCACGATCCAGCAATCGGGCTTCGTCGCTGGCCCGAGCAGCTCGAGCGCCGCGTCGGTGGCAAAGTAGCCGCAACCAACTTTCGAAAACGCCGCCATCGCCTCGTTGTTCACCCGCCAGCAGGTGCCCTCGCGCTCGAAACTGCGCACCATCGCCTCCGAATAGTAGAAGCCTGGGCCAAACGGCTTGCGCGGGATGTAGTTCCACATCGCCTGCCGGATGCGCTGGTCGATGTCGTTCATCTGGCTCGCGCCGTAACCATACTCCAACGCCGTAACGCCGCGCCGCACCGTGCCCTCACGGGTGGCAATGTGGATGAAGACATCCTGAAACCAGGCTGTGTGCAGGACGGCGTCGCCAGTGGCCCGGGGCAGGCCGGAGAGCGTCAGACTGTCCGAAAAGGTGCCGTCGAAGACATCCATCTTCGAACACAACCACAGCGAGGGTTCCCACGCGCACATCGTGCCGACCGTGGCGGCGTAGAAGCCGGCGGTCTTCACCTCGCGCATCGGATCGCTCTGCATCTCCAGGTCGAAGATCCAATGCTCCGGCGACAAGATCTTCAGATAGCGCCGCGTGTCGCCGCCCAGCCAGCGGGTGAGGGTGACGTCGCCGTAGATCTGGCTGCCGACCAACGCCGGCCGGCCACGCCGCGCCTCGATCCGTTTGACGATCTCCGCGAAATAGTGCCCGTAGGCGTCGCTCCAGTAGTCCGCCCACTCCGGCATCAGGTGCCCGGTGATGTAGCGGGCCTTCTCCGGCGCGGTCGTGCCCGGAATCGGGTAACCGAGGCGCTGTTCGAAGGCCTCGACGTTGCGCGGGTGGAAGTCGGCGCTGTTGACGAACAGGTTCGGCATGTTCGCCAACAGGTCGGCGGCGAAATAGCCACTGTAATGGTCTTCAACGGCGAGCGTGGCCAGGCGTTCAGCAATGAAGTCGCCGTAGGTCGCGTGGGGCGTATTTGCCGAGTCGACACCCCAGTCCGCCCGGTCGAGCGGCGTGGCGGGCGAGACCCAGCCGAGCAGGTAGAAATTGAAGCCCCCGTTCGGGGTCCGCCCCATGAGATGGTCGCGCTGCTTGTGCCAGTTGGCATAGGCCACCCAGCCCGGCCAGTCCAAGGCCAAGCCACCGCCGCCATCGGGTGCCTTCGGGTTGCCCTCGATGTAGGTGTCGAGCCAGGCGAGGCCCTCCATCATCGCGTACCGGCCGCCGGCCTCCACGCCATCGGCTTCGACCCGGGATTCCCGGTGCAGCATCTTGTTGGAGTCGTGCCAGAACAGCTTGTCGGGCCACCACCCGCCGGCATTGCCCCAGGGGCGGACCCACGTCTCATCCTCACGGGCCCATTGGGTGGCGCTGGCGACAGACGGATGATCGGGATTGCGGTTGTCGGCGGCCGATGCGAGCGCGCTGAGAAGGAGAGCCGCGGCGACCGCGGAAAGGCGTGGGGGTCTCATAGTGGGGGAGTGCAACTCCAAGACAAAACACCACACGCCCAGCAAGCCCGGAGCACAATCCCCCTCCGGTTTCACAAAGTCCTCGCAAGTGCATCGCGCCGGCCTGCAGAGGCCGGCGCAGGTGGCGCAGCTCTTCAGTCCGCCATGGGGCGGGCGGCGCAGGACGGCGACCCGCGAACTGTGGAGCGCAGCAGGACAGCGTCCCTAACGGACACCCTTCGTTACCCCTCACGGCTTGGGCTCGACCTTCACCCGCAGGAAACGCCGCGGGACGCTGCCGATGGCGACGTTGTCCTGTTCGAGCACGCCGATCGGCGAACCGGGTTCGATGGTCTTGAGCGTGGTCCAGTTGACGAGGTCCGCACTCGCCTGGATCACGTAGTGGATGTCGCTCGCGGCCGTCTTCCGCTTGAAGCCGACTTGGAGGTACCGAGTTCCGGTGCCGGTGGTCGCCGTGATCGACACCGGATTCACCACCACGCCGCTGGGCGCGAGGCCGAAGGCGTAGCGGGCCAGATTCGTCACGCCCGAGCCGGCTTGCACGGTATTGGCATCCCCTGTCACCGAATTTCCGGCACGCCACGACGCGAAGTCGACATACGCCTCGCCGCTCACAGTGAGCGTGGCGGGAGCCGAAGTCGCAGCGGTCGCGACATAGTTGTCGACCACGCACCGGAACTGGTCGCCGTTCATCGCGCCGCCGACTGACGGCAGCGAGAGCGTCGCGGTGCGCGTGCCACGGAAGACGGCGCTCTCGGCGAGGTCGGCCCAGTCGCCGGCGCCGCCCGCCCGCCGCTGCCAACGGTACGCGAAGAGCGCAGGCGTGCCGGTGGCAGCTACCGTGAAGCCGGCGCGCTGCCCTGCAGTGGCGCTCACGGCCACGGGTTGGGTCGTGATCGTGGGCGCGATGCCGACGGCGATCACCGCGGACCGTCCGTCGATCTCCGTGTGGTCGTAGGCCCGGCTGACGTGGCAGCGGAAATGATAGCGGTCGAACGAGGCGTCGACGACCACGGCGAGCCGGCCACTGTCGCCGCCCCCGCTGACCGTATACGGGCCTCCGGTGGTGATGTTGGTCCAAGTCGAGGCGCCGGGCTCCTGGGCCTGCCACTGGAAACCGCCGGGGTTGCCCTGGGTGTTGACGCCGAAAGTGAGCGTCTCGCCGGAGAACGGCACCCGCGTGGCGACCGACCGGATCTGACTGTTGCCCGCGTCGGCCACGATCAGGTTGCCGTGGTTGTCGCACGCAAGGGCCCAGGGGTTCCAGAACCGCGCCGAGGCGCCCGCACCATCGCTGTAGCCCCAACCACGATCCTGCCCGGCGGGCTTGCGACCCGCGATGGTGCGCACGCTTCCGTCCGCCGTGATCATGCGGACGACGTGATTGCCCGCATCGGCCACGTAGAGCACACCGCGCGAATCGAACGCGATGCCCGTGGGCTGGTTGAAACGCGCCGCCGCCCCCTGCCCATCGTCGCCGCCGCTGCGGCCCGCGAGTCCCACAAACGTGGACACCGTGCCATCGGCCGCGATGCGGCGGATGGTGTGGTTGCCGCGGTCGACCACGAAAAGCACGCCGGCGGGATCGAGCGCGAGGGCGGTCGGACTGCCGAAGGTGGCGCTGGCACCCGGGCCGTCCTGCGCGCCACTGACCAGCGAACGGCCGGCGAGCAGCGAGAGCGAACCATCGGGCGCGATCTTGCGGACCGTAAGATCGTCCGTATCGGCCACATAGATCGTGCCGAGGCGATCGACGACCACGCCCTGCGGACGGTTGAAGCGGTGGGGCTGCCCGGCGTTGTCGGTGAGGGTGGTGACCTCGCCGGCGCGCGTGACCCGGCGCACCGTACCGTTGTCGGTGTCGGCCACAATGAGGGCGCCGTCCGGCGCGAACGCGAGGGCCTGCGGTCCGGCGAAGCGCGCGATGTCGCCGGTGCCATCGACATTACCCCAGCCTTCGCCGGAGGCCGTGCCGGCCTTGCCGGCGAGCGTCGTGACAGTGCCGTCGGGCAGGACCTGGCGGATCGTGCCACCGAAGGCATCAGCCACATAGGCGGTGCCATCGGCCGCGATCACCACCCCGCGAGGGCCCGAGAACTTGGCCGCGGTACCCCCGCCATCGACAATGCCCCAACTGCTGCCCCACTGGTCCTGAGTGCGCGGCGCACCGGCCAGCGTGCTCACTGTAACCACAAGCTCGATGTCGGCACTATCGCCGGTGATGCGCACGCTGGTGTCGCCTGCCATCCAGAGGTTCGCGGCGTCGGAAGCGACCACGGTGGAATAGCCGTTGTCGATCAGGCACCGGATCTTCGTGTCGGTGAGCGCCGGAGTCATCCCGGGGATGACAAGGGTATCGGTATCCGAGCCGCTGAAGCGCGAGTCGCTCGCGCAATCGGTCCACCAACCCCACTTCGGCTGGAACTGCCAACGGTAGTGGAGCACGCCGCCGGTGGAGGTGGCCTGGACTGTGTACGTGTACGGTGTGACATTGCGCAGCTTCGTCGGCTGCTGCGTGAACGTGGGCGGGGTCCCCCACTCGACCACGCCGCGGCGGATCACGTTGTTGCCGGTATCGGCGATGTAGACTGCACCGTTGGGTGCCACGGCCACACCCCGCGGGCCGCGCAGCCTCGCCACCGGGCCCGCACCGTCGAGGGCCCCGGGAGTATCGCCCAAGCCGGCGACCGTGAAGGAGGTGCCGTCGGGTGCTATCAGGCGGACCGTGGCGGCGTCGGGGTCGGCCACCAGCAGATTGCCGGCGGCATCGAAGGCCAAGGCCAGGGGTCGGCGGAAACGCACGCCGGTGGCGTTGCCATCGCTCGTGCCAAAGGAGCCTTTGACGCCGTACGCGGTGGACACGGTGCCAGCGTTGTCGACCTTACGGATCGCCGCGTTGCTGGAATCGGCCACGAAGATCTCACCCGCGGCGTTCACAGCGACAGCACTCGGATGCTCGAACTGTACCGACGGCCCGGTGCCGTCGCGCGCACCGACGCTGTAGGCGGCGGAGGTGCCGGCCACGGTGGTGACCACTCCCGCCGGCGTGATGCGCCGGATCATGTTGTTGAAGGTGTCGGCCACGACGAGATTGCCCTCGTTGTCGAAGGCGAGGCCCTGGGGATGGCGGAAGCGCGCGGCGGCACCCGAGCCATCCGCGTCGCCCTGCTCGCCTGCGGTGCCGGCCAGCGTGGTGACGATGCCGGCAGTAGTAATCTTTCGGATCGTGTGGTTGAGAGTGTCGGCCACGTAGACCGTGCCGTCGGTGGCCGCGAGGATGCCCTCGGGCTGGTTGAAACGCGCCGCGGCGCCCGTGCCGTCGGCGGTGCCGGTGAGGCCCGCGGTGCCGGCGAGGATCGAGACGGCACCGGCCGGAGTAATCCGGCGCACGACCGAGTCGGCCGCATCGGCCACATAAAGATTTCCCGCGCCATCACAGTCGAGCGCCTGAGGCTGGCGGAAACGCGCGACGGCGCCGGTGCCGTTGGTCGACGCCGGCGCGACGCCGGCGAAGGTGGTGACCACGCCGGCCGGGGTGATCTTACGCACAACGTTGTTGCGCGAGTCGGTCACGTAGAGCGTGCCGTCGCCGAGAGCGGCGAGCGCGGCGGGCAAATCGAAACGCGCCGCGGCCCCCGTACCGGTGGCACTGCCGGCGACCTCGGCGGTGCCCGCGACCGTGGTCACGGCCGCACCCGAAGCGGCGATCTTGCGCACGGTGTGGTTGCCGGCGTCAGCCACATAGACATTGCCATCCCTATCCACCGCGACCGCACGCGGAAGATAGAACTGCGCGGCGGGGCCAACACCATCGGCCGAGCCGAGGACACCGGCCGTGCCGGCCAGCGTGGTGACCACGCCCCCGGAAGTGATCTTGCGGATCGTGTGGTTGCGCGAATCGGCCACGTAGAGGTTGCCTGCGGCATCGCGAGCGAGGCCGGTGGGCTCGTAGAAGCGCGCCGCGGTGCTCGTGCCCTCGGCTGAACCGGCGTGCAGCGGATCGCCGGCGAAGACCGTGACGGCGCCGCCCGCGACGATGCGGCGCACGACGTTGTTGCCCCGGTCGGTGAAGTAGACGGTCTGCCCGTCGGGCGTGACGGCGACACCGCCGAGGCCGTTGATCGCCGGGCGGGCGGCAGAGAGATCGAAGGTCGTGACGACACCCCCAGCGGTGATCTTGCGCAGAGCGCCGTTGGCCGCGTCGGCCACGAAGACAGTGCCGGAACTGTCGACCGCCAAATGCAGTGGCGTGCTGAAGCGCGCGGCGGAGCCGGTGTCATCAGTGGAGCCCCACAGCCCGGGCGAACCGGCGAGCGTGGTGACGACGCCGGCCGGCGTGATCTTGCGGATGGTGCCGTTGCCGGTATCGGAGATGTAGAGATTCCCTGCCGCGTCGACGGCGGCACCGGCGGGGCCGTTGAAGCGTGCGGCGGCGCCGTTGCCGTCGGCCGAGCCGGGGCTGACGGTGCCGGCGAAGACGGAGAGATCGACGCGGGCTTCGGTGGTCTGCGCGGTGGCCGGCGAACGCGGACGATGGCGGCGAGAAGGCGACCAAGGCGGCAATGCCGCCAGCGAGCGCTGCTCGGAGGGAACGGACCGTTCCCTAGGAACCGCGCGGAGATTGACCGGCACGATGCTCCGTGAGGGGGCGTCGCTTGCGACGCCTTGCCCGACGAAACCCGACTCCGATGCCGAACCGAAGCCAAAGGCGTCGCAAGCGACGCCCCTAGGTTCGGCTAGGCGGCGCGCGGGGTTGACGTTGCCGGAGAAAAGGGAGGAGAAACGAGAAAAGTTTCATGGCGTAGTTCTCCGGTTCAGTTGGCCGCGACAGCGGAGGCCGGGAAAACGAGCAACCGGGTGTCGCAGTCGGCGACGTTGAGAACAAACCGTGTTCGAGCCCCGGTTACAGTAACATGCGTGGCGACCCCTCCGGTGAACCCATCGATGAGCGTATAGGCGCCATCGACCAAACCCGAGACATCAACCTCGACGGCGCTGTCGCCGCGGGCGAGATTGGAGACCAGCACGACGAGGCGATCCTGCTGGTCGATGAAGCCCCAGGCGTTGCCGTTGGCGGAGGTGCGGCACGGCGAGAGCGCAGCGGCCTCGGCAGGGGTGACGACCGGAGCGTGCGCCTCAAGTTTGGCACGTTCATCGGCAGGGAGCCGCTCCGGCCGGATCACAACCCAGCAGGTGGGCCGGTTCGTGTCGTTGAGCACGTCGATCACGGCATCGGTGGCGTAGAAGCCGCAGCCGACCTTTTCGAAAGCCGCGGCGGCCTCGTTGTTGACCCGCCAACACTCCCCTTCCCGCTCGAAGCTCCGCACCATCGCATCCGAATAGTAGAATCCCGGACCGAAGGGTCGGCGCGGGATATGGTTGTTCATCGCCGCCGGGATGCGGGGATCGACGGCGTTCATTCCGCTCATGCCATAGCCGTATTGGAGCGCCGTAACTGCGCGCCGCACCCCGCCCTCGCGGGTAGCGACGTGGGTGAAGACAATCTGGAACCAGTGGGTGTGCTGCACGGCGTTGCCGGTCTCGAGCGGCAGGCCGCTGAACGCGAGGCTGGCCCGCAGCACATCGTCGAACACATCCATCTTCGACCCGAGCCACATGGACGGTTCCCAGGCACACGCGGTACCAACCGTCGCCGAATAGGTGGCGGCGTTGCCGACGGCGCGGATCCAGTCGCCCTGCATCTCGAGATCGAAGTACCAACGCTCCGGCGGCAGAAGCTGGAGATAGCGGCGCATGTCGCCACCGAGCCAACGCGTGAGAGTGATGTCGCCGTAGATCTGGCCGCCGACCAGCGCCGGCCGGCCGCGAAGCGCCTCGGTGCGATTGGCGATCTCGGCGAAGTAGTGGCCATAGGCGTCGCACCAATAGTCGGCCCACTCCGGCATCAGATGGGCCCGAACGAAACGGGCCTTTTCCGGCACCGTTGCCCCCGGGATCGGGTGCCCGAGCCGTTGCTCGAAGGCGTCCACGTTGCGCGGATGAAAATCGGCGCCGCTGATGTAGAGGTTGGGCATGTTGACCATCAGGTCGGCCGCATAGTAGCCGCTGTAGTGGTCCTGCGCCGAAATCGTCGCCATGCGCTCGGCGACAAAATCGCCGTAGGTGCCGTGCGGGGTGTTGGCGCCGTCGACGCCCCAGTCGGCCGGATCGAGCGGCGTGGCCGGAGAGATCCAACCCATGAAGTAGTTGCAGAAGCCGCCGTCGGTGTTGCGCCCCATCAGGTCGTCGCGCTGCTTGTGCCAGTCCGAGTACGCGGCCGAGGCCGGGCGCTCGCGTGCGTATCCCCCGGTCCAGTTCGCATCGGCGGGCAGGCCGGAGATGAAGCTGTCGAGCCAGGCGACGGCGCCGATCACGGCATATCGGCCACTGGCCTCGGTTTTGTCGGCCTCAATCTGCGACTGCCAGTGTTTATAGTCACCGAAGTCGGAGTCGTGCCAGAACAGCTTGTCGACCCACCAGTGGCCGGCGAAGCCCCAGGGCTGGATCCAGACCTCGTCGGCCCGGCCCCACTGGTAGGCGCCGCCAACGGGCGGGCGATCAGGATTTCGGGTGTCGGCGGCCGATGCGGTGGCGCAGAGAAGAAGGGCCGTGGCGAGCGCGGTCAGACGAGGCGAGTGCATGTGGGGGATCCGACAGAAGCGGGCCCGACCCAATCGGCGCAATCTTCCGCTGCCCACAGTCGCCAATTTTACACTCAACTTGCGGGATGAGGCTCAGGTTAGGCGAAGACTCGATCATCCTCCGCCGCCCTCGTGGCGGGCCTGACGCAGACGCTGCCTCGTCAAAACGTTCAGCCTCATCTGCTCGTTCTCCTCCTGCTGCATCTGCTGCAACACCGCCAACTGTGCCGGGGTAAGCAGCGAGCTCGCCTGTTGGAGCGCCGCGGCGTCGGTCGCCGCCTTGGCCGCCACGTGGTCCGGAGTATCCGCCTCCGCGAGCTCCCCGCCCGGGAACGGCATCGCCCCGGCTGGGCGGCCGGCAGGGTCGAACGGACCGGATCCCGGATCACTGCCGCGCTCGGCGGCGGCATTTGTTGCCAAGATCTGGATCAGCTGTTCCTGCTGCGCCGTCGGTATTGGGGCGCCGACATAGCTCAGCCGTTCGGCGAGGCTACGAACGGTGGTGCGTTGCGCGAAAGTCCTGTCGAAGTCCTGCAACTGGCCAAAGCTGTTCGCTCCCAGCATCGCCTTGAGTGCGGCATCCGACTCGGCATCGGCCAGCCGCGCCATCTCTTGCGCCTCGTCCCGCCCCAGCCCTTGACTGCGTGCCATCGACCGCGCCTCGGTGCGTGAGAGCTGCTTCTCAGCCAGCAAGGTTTTGAGCTCCTCGGTCTGGGCGGGCGAGAGGCCCAGTTGCGCCAGCAACGCAGCGTAACGGGTCGCCACCACGCGTTTGCGCTGATTGAGCATCAGGGGGCCAATCTCCGGATCGCTGGAAAGCTCCGCCATGACCCGCGCAAAACGGCCAGGCCGGCCGCGACGCTCGTGCTCCTCGGGTCCTGAAGTAGGCGGACGACGGCCCGCGGCTTCCGTAGCAACGGAGACCACCGGCGCGACGGTCGGTGGGGCAACGGGCTGGCGCGCCAGCTCGGCCAACCGCCCCTGGAGCTGGACCACATCGGCCTGGGCACGAAGCCGGAGGTTATGTTGCCACCATCCCCAGCCGAGCGCGCCCGCGGCAACCAGCACAAGAGCGATCATCACCGAAGTACGTAGTCGAAGCATGCCACCCCAAGACGACGCAACGGCCGCATCGTTACGAGCCAATAGCGCGCCCGCTCGCCGTGCCGGGAGCACCGGCAGCACCGCCCCCGCCCGCCTCCATCGCAGCCGCCGCGTTGCGGCCGTCCCCCTACAAGATAGACTCCACGTGGTTCGCCCACTCCAACCTCAACCCCGCCACTTTATGGAGACCCACTCGTCACTCGAGAAGGCCACCGCCTATCTCGACGTCCAGTTCCACCGCACCGACTCCGGCCGCCGCCTAGCCGTCGGCCCATTCGTCACCCTCTCGCGCGAATCCGGCACCGGCGGCTCCGCCCTCGCCGAGGAGATCGGCCGCCGCCTCAACCGCATGCAGACGGTCGACAAGCCCGCTTGGACGACCTTCGATCGCAACCTCGTCGCCCGGATGCTGGAGGACCAGCATCTCTCCTCCACCCTCGAGCGCTTCCTGCCCGAGGACAAAGTCTCGGAGATCGACGCCTCCGTCGGGGAGATCGTCGGTCTCCACCCCAGCATCTGGACCCTGGTTCACCAGACCAACAGCCTCATGCGGCGCCTAGCCGGGCTGGGCAATGTGATCATTGTCGGCCGCGGCTCCAACCTCGCCACCGCCGGCACCGCCCACGGGCTGCACCTCCGACTGATCGCCCCGCCGGAACAACGTGACGAATACACAGCCCGTGCGCAGGGCCTCTCCCTCGACCAGGCCCACGCCTACAACCGCAAGACCGACCACGCCCGCCGCGACTACGTGCGCTCCTTCTTCGACTCCGACATCCACGACCCTGCGTGCTACGACCTGATCGTCAACATGGCGCACTTCACCATCGGTACCGCCGCCGATCTGGTCGTCTCCGTGCTGCACTCGCGCGGAGAGATCGAGCCATTGCCGTCCGTTTCGTCCACCTCCGGCCCCTGAGCCGAGCCGGCCCGCGGCCGTATCCGCTATCCGCGGCGACACACCCGTGCCACGAGCATGGCCAGCGTGCTCGCCAGCACCCCGGCCACGCGCAGCCACAAGTCGAAGCGGGAGGCTTCGGCGTGAACCGCACTGAGATGACGCGCGTGCAACATGTGGGGTGGTGACGCCTCTTTCTCGACGGCAGCCTACCCCGGCTGAAGCCAGAAACGAAAAGGCGGAAGTTATTCACACACCTTTGCACTCCGGGAGAGGAGAACACCCCAATTTGTGTCGCCTTCACCCTACCCAGCCCCTGCGGCGAAACCCCCGGAGGCTGCCGCGGCGGCCTATCGCCCTCGCGGCAGAAGCCGACCCCCGGCGGGTCGAGGCCGGCCGCGCTCACGGTTCGGCCCACCCCGGCCGAGTCGCCGGCCAGAGTCACCGCGAGGAGCCATCAGCCAGAGTCTGGCCAGGATCACCGACAGGGCCGTTCGGTTTCATTTCAGCGGAGTCCCACAACCAGTGAAGAAGAGATGTATGGAGACGATCCGAAATGCCCGTGTGCGGACAGCCGTGACCTCGCTACCAAATAGTTGGCAAAACGGGAGATCGAGGGCGCCACACAGAGCTGACTTGTTGCCCACCCTGCGGGGAGCGTTGTGAAACGCCGGGAGGCGTTTCCTTCAGGCAACGCTCCCCCGCAGCATCCTGCCGCGGCGTTTTCCGGGGCCGCCCACACCACCGGCTGACCCGATTCCGGCCCCCGCCAAACGGCACAGCGAATTGGCGACTCGGCGTGGAGCGCGCGTGGAAGCCGGTTCCGCATCGCTGCAGCGAACACCCCCGGCCCCTGTGGCAGCCGTCGCCGCCTCCAGAAGGGCCGGAATACGTCCCGCAATTCATGATCTCGGATACCCGCGAGTTGCGGCTCGATTTCGGCCCGACGGCCCCGATAACGTGGCTACTGCCCGCGCATGCTCTTCAACTCGGCCATCTTCCTCTTCGCATTCCTACCCGGTCTGTTCGCCCTCTACCTCGCTTGGCCCAGCCGCAGGAACCTTCTGCTTCTGGCCGCGAGCCTCGCCTTCTACGCCTGGGCCGAGCCGGTCTTCATCTTCTGGGCCCTTGGTTCGGCCCTTCTCGACTACTTCCTTGGCCACGCCATCGTGCGATCGACGTCGGAACGAGTTCGCCGCGGATGCGTCGCAATCGGTGCGATCGCCAACCTCGGGCTGCTGGGCTGGTTCAAATACGCAGGATTCACCCTCGGCGCCGTGAGCAGCTTGGCCGGGTGGCTGGGCGCCGACTCCTCGCGGTTTCCCGTGCTGCGAATTGCCCTGCCAATCGCGGTCTCCTTCATCGTCTTCGAGAAGATTACCTACCTCGTAGACCTCTACCGCGGCAACGGCCGCCCGGCGCCCAACCTACGCTCCTACCTGCTCTACGTCTTTCTCTTTCCCAAGCTCCTGGCCGGTCCGATCATCCGCTACTGCGACATCGAGAGCCAACTCACCCAACGGGCCGTCGTCTTCTCCGATGTGCGCGAGGGCTTGGTACGTTTCCTCTACGGGCTCGGCAAGAAGGTCCTCCTCGCCGACCATGTGGCGAAGCTCGCGGATGCCGTGTTCGCCCTGCCCGCCGGCCGGCTCGATGCCAGCGCTGCCTGGCTCGGCATGCTGGCCTTCAGCCTGCAGATCTATTTCGATTTCTCGGGGTATTCCGACATGGCGATCGGGCTCTGTCGCATGCTTGGGTTCCGCTTGCGCGAGAACTTCCGCATGCCGTATCTGGCCGAAAACTTCACGGATTTCTGGCGACGGTGGCACATCAGCCTCTCGACGTGGATCCGGGAGTATCTCTACCTGCCCCTCGGCGGCAACCGCGGTTCCACCGCCCGGACCTACGGCAACCTCTGCCTCTGCTTTGTGCTGTCAGGCCTCTGGCATGGCGCCGCCTGGACCTTCCTCGCATGGGGCGTATTCCACGGAATCATGCTCACCGCCGACCGGGCGTTCTGGCTCCGCTGGCAGCAACGTCTTCCCCGGCTGGCCCGCATCGCCCTGACCTTCCTGCTGGTTTCCCTAAGCTGGGTGGTGTTCCGGGCAGCGGACTTCGCTTCGGCCGGCCGGTTGCTCGTCGCCCTTGTCACCCCCTGGCGCCCGGCGCAACCTGCCGTGGTCTGGTGCAGCCCCGACGTAACTGCGGCTCTCACCATCGGACTCGTGCTCATCTTCGCGCCCCTGCTGTCGCCGTGGCCCGAATTCGTCGAGCGGTATCGGCGGTGGAGCTGGCGGCCTGAGTTCGAACTGGCCGCCTGTCTCGTCCTCCTGTGCTGTGTGCTTGGCAAAATCGCGACCGATTCCTTCCACGCGTTTCTCTATTTCCGCTTTTGAACGTGCGCCGCCAAACTTTCCTCATCGGTCTGATTGCCTTGCTTCTGGCCGCCCCGCTGCCCGCCCTCTTCCTTCTTGAGGCAACTCAGCCCAAAGGAGCTTGGGCGGACTGGCTGCTCAACCGCACACTCGTGGGTGTCACTCTGCCGAGCCAGAACACGCCGTTCACCGCGCGTACTTGGTTCGACGGCTCCTTTCAGCTTTCGGTCACCAAATGGGTGGGCGAACGGTTCTGTGGACGCGAACTGTGCATCCGCCTCTACAATCAGGTGCTCTGGTCGCTGTGCCGCAAATCCTATATGGCCGCGGAGTCCGTCGTCACCGGGACCGACGGCCGCCTTTTCGAGATGAACTATCTCGCACACTACGCCGGCCTGGATCTCCGCCCGAACCGCCACGAACTCGATCTCTTGGCCCTGCGCCTTCGCCTTCTGCACCGCCAACTCGCCGCACGCGGAGTGCCCTTTGTCGTGGTGATCACGCCGAGCAAGGCGGCGTTCTACCCCGACTCGATCCCCACCCGGTACCAACCCCCGGCCACGCTTGGCCGTCCTCTGGAACACGAACGTCTGCACGAGCGCCTCAGCCGCGACGGCATCCCCATGGTGGACGGTGTGGCCCTCACTCACCTGGCGGAATCCCGCCTGCCGCTGCCCGCCTTCCCCGCAACCGGCACCCACTGGACCCCGGTAGCGGCGGGGGACACAGCCGAGGCTATATTGCGCGCCTGCGAACTCGCCAGCCACCAATCGCTCGCGCGCCTCTCCCTCTCGCCTCCGCAAGTCACCAACGAACCGAACGGCTTCGACGACGATCTCTCCAGACTGCTCAACCTCGCCGTCCCCCTCCGCGACCGCTATCTGCACGCCTCCATCGGGCGGGCCGAAGGATCGCCTCGGCGCAAAGGTCAGCTCACGATCGTCGGTGGCAGCTTCGTGTACCAATTGCTCAGCGTGTGGGAACAGGCCGAAGCCTGGGAGCAAATCCGTTTCTTCTACTATTTCGGACAACGTGAAACCTACCCCACGGTCACCTCGACCAATGTCGACCGCCGCCGTGTCGACTGGGAGGGCGATTTCTGCCATGCCGATGCGGTCGTGCTCGAAATCAACGAGGCCGCCTTCACTGGCGAACACCTCGAGGCGTTCTTTGCCTCCGCACAAGCCGGCCTCGCCAAGGATCCAATCATCCCCCCACCGGGCGTCACTTTCGCCCCCGGGGCTTGGTATAGAGAGGAATCGGACGGCTTGCGCCGGTGGCGCTGGAGCGCCCTCCGGACCTCCGATCTGACCATCGAGCGCAACGGCAGCGCCGCTGCCCCACTCCTCGTCGCCGGCCGGATCATCAGCTACTCCCTGCGCCAGACACTCCGGCTGCTGGCGTCCGACGGCAGCGAGCTCTGGAGGACCCAGCTCGAACCGGGCCGGTACTCGGCCTTCTGCCTGCGCCTCCCCGCCAGCTCCGCACCGACATCGACACTCCGCTTCGTCTCCGACGCCGAACCGGCGCCTCCCGGCAAGAAAGATACCCGCCCGCTCGGTTTCGCCCTGTTCGACCTTGTAGCCGAACCGGACATCCCCTGCTCCGCTGATACGGCCCTGCCCTCGCCGACGGGCGGGCTGTAGCCTCCTCCCTCCGCGCGCTCCGTCGTTCACCCGCCACCATCATCGGCGTCATCCCGGCGCCGCCTGATCGCCCACCAACTGCTCGAGTGCGCGGGCCTTTCCCTCACCGGCGGTGCGCTGGCGCTCATGGTTGCGCTCGGCCCCAACGGCCTGCTGGAGCACCATATCACGATAAGCGTGTCGCACTGTTCCAGCGGAACGAGCGTCGGCTGGCCGCCTCCCTTTGGTCGCACGAGGCGCGGATTGCCCCGCACCGCGCCCGCTGGGTGGATCCCTCCCTCGGCTGCCCGGGCGCGCAGGATCTGGAACTCCTCACGGCCCCCCGACGAGCGCCGCGGTAAGGTCTACCCCGTCACGGACGAGTCGCCCCAAAACGGGCTGCCCAGGGGCGGCCTGCCCCGACGAGCCTTGACCGGCGACCATCTGCACACCAGACAGCCCGGATACGCCGATTGGACTGCTATTGAGCTGGAGCAGGCTGCCTCCGGTAATCTTCACGCCCACCTGCGCGTCCGCAGCGAAGACGAGACTCGGCTGCCCCTCCTCCCACGCCATAATCTCGTGGATATTGACCGTGCCCACGGAGCTGACACTCGGAGCGAGCAGCCCCACCGGGCCCGTCTCGGCCGTGCACAGGACGTTGCCCAGGAACAGGCCGCCCAGTCCGCCGGAGACACTCTGCACCCCGACGGCGCGCACATTCGCCCACCCGTTATAGATCACATCCGGGCGCGTCACACCGGGATTCGTCACCCGGCCCACCGAGTAGATCGACATGAACGTGTTGGCCTCCGCACCCGCGAGAATGACCGTGGCTGCGCCCTGCATATAGGAGACTCCGGCCTGGTTGTAGAGGACCGGAGCAGCCGGCCCGCTCGGGCGGGTCAGCACGACCGTCACTGCACCCGGGCCCGACATCTCGACCTGCACGATGCTGTTCTCCTCGTCGAGGAAGGAGAGTCGGGCGATCTGGCCGGCATCGGCGGTGATCGTTCCGGCCGTCCCGGTGAGAAGAAACTGGTCGTACGTATTGCCATTCGGGTGATGGATATCCTGCCATTCCGCACGGGTGGCCACCGCCCCAGCGGTGCGCCCGGCGGGAAGGACTCCCACCAGCGCCGGCGGGCTGAGCGTGGCGGTGCCGTTGGCAGCCACCTCGGCGGTGTAGAAGCCGGCGTGCCCGGGCTCCACGTTGCCCTGCTGCAATTGCGCCGTGGTGGCACCGAGCAGCGGGCTGCCGTTGTGCAGCCAGCGATAACGGCAGCCCTCCGCCGCCCCTTCCGCGGTGACGGAAAGGCTCAACACGCTGCCCGCACCGACCGTCTGCGCGGATGGCGGAGTAAGGATCGAGGGGCCGGCGCCGGCCATCTCGCCGTAGATGATGCCGCGGCCGCTGGCGGCGAGATAGAGACGTCCGAAGACCCGCGGATCCCCGCACAGCCAGTTGGGCGCCCCGTACTGATGGCGGTCGTCGTTGATGCGCACCCACGTGGCGCCGGCATCATCGGAACGGAAGAACCCGACAACATCGGCCACCCTGCCCCAGAGGAACACCGCGGGGTGGGATTGCCCGGGCGCAGCTTTGCCGAATCCCACCGCGTAGCCCTCCTGTACCGTCGGTATTGCAGCAAAACTCGTCGCGGAGTCGGCCGAACGCCGCAGACCGCCGCTCCCGCACGGCAACCACAGGTTGCCTTCCAGTCCGGGAACAGCGCGCAGGATTCCGGAACTGGTGGGCACGCTCGCTGCAGCGACGAAACTCGCCCCCCGATCGGTACTGCAGTACACACGACCGCCGGACGGATCACAGAGATAGAATTTGGTGGCGGCCACGCGGTCGGCCACCGGGGCAAAAGTCCGGGAGGGGTTCACGGGCGCCCCCGCGCTCAGGCTCCAACTCCCCCCGCTGTCCGTCGAAAAATGGGTCGGTGAATTCTCCTGGCTCCAGACCAGCGTGGCGCCGTCGGCCCCAAGCGCAGCGACCCCGCCGTTGCGGGTGGGGTATGGGGCGCGGGCAAAGTCCGTCCAGGTGGCCCCGCCGTCGGCCGACCAAGCCCCACGCTGGCCCGCGTCGAAGGTGCGCACCATCAAGGCGGGGTTGATGCCCGCGAAATCAATACTGCGATTGGTCCCGTGCAGCGGGCGGTGTCGGCTGGCGGGAGACAGGTCGAAACGGTCATGACGGAACCCGTCGACGTCGCCCACCACGCTCACGAGCGAGGGCCCCACGGGCGGGCTCACGAACATCAGAGGCACGGTCTCCTCCAGCCCGGAATTGCGAAACGCCCAAGCCGGGGAAGCGGCGGCCACATTCTCGCTCGCATAGACGCCGTAACCGGTGACGAACAACACGTGGGCGGAATCGAACGGGTCGATCTTCACGTCCGACGTCCAGTGCGGGGTGCTGTCGGCCGCCCACGGGGCCGAAGTGTGGTCGAGGGTACCACGCTGCAATACACTCGTCCAGGTGGCGCCCGCGTTGGTCGAGCGGAAGAGGTCGTCGCGCGCCCCCCAACGGTCGAGGGTGCTGGCCACAAGGATGCGCGGATCGTCCGCCGCGACGCTGAGCCCGCCCCAGCCCCAAGGGCCGGCGACAGGCGTGATGGCGGTCCAGATCCCGCTGCCAAGGTCGAGCTTCCACACCGCCCCGGCGGAGCACCCGTTGGGCCCGAGGGCGTTGCTGGAGGCGAGATAGAGCGTGCGCTCGGCGGCGCCGTAGCCGATCTCGGCATGGTGCGGCATCAGACCGGCCGGCTGTCCCGGCACCTCGCGCCACGTCGTGCCGGAATCGGTACTACAAAGAAGGCCCGGGCCGCTCGTGCTGGCGACGCCGGCATAGAGGGTTTGGGTCGGGCTGCCGGCCGAGCCGGTGGTCCGATCGAAGAGGACCAGGGTGCAACTGGCCGGGGCGAAGCCCGGAACCTGCGCCCAGGTTTCGCCACGATCGCCGCTGCGCCAGAGCCCGTTCTGGGTGGTGCCGAGAAACAGGACGCGGCCGTCGTTGGGATCCACCTGCAGGCGCTCCCCTGTATTGCGCCCATCCTGATTGCCGCCGAGCTTGAAGGCGAGGCTGGTGCGGCGCCACGTTGCGCCCCGGTCCTCCGAACGCAGCAGGATGGCCGGGGGAGCCCACCACTCGACGTATTGGCCGCAGGCGAGATAGAGGCGATTGGGGTCGTTGGCATCGACGGCGAAGCTGAGCACCCCCAGGTTCATGAACTCGTTGTTGAGCCCGCCGATAGCGTCGTTGAGCGCGAGCCAGCGCCCGAGCGGGCCGTTCCAGCGGTAAACCCCGCCCACGTCGGTGCGCGCGTAGAGCAGCCCGGGCTGGGCCGGATGGAAGAGCAAGCCGGAGACAAACCCGCCGCCGGAGATCTGCACACTCCGCCAACTGTAGGCCGGACCGCTTTGGGCGAACAACGCCGTCGCCAGGGTAAGCCCCGCCAGCCCAACCCAACCGCTCCACCAGCGAAGAGGGCGAACCCGGGCCGGCAAGACGCCCCGGTACGATCCGCCCCGTGGGCCGAAGGTTGGGATGGAGGCCTCCAGGGCCTGGGATGCATGGAACAGGGACATGGGGAGGGGATGAACCACGAAGGTGATTTAACGCCCCTCTCACGGAGGCAACGCCAATTCCCGGGCCCGGAGCGACCCCGCCCCCCGGGCCGCATCGCGAGGAGGCAGCCCGTTCCTAGCCCCTACCGGCCCGCGACGCTCGGGCCGGCCCCTCCCACCCTTAGCGTTTCGCCAGTTTGCTCACGTCGTTGGCGACGCGGATCATGATGCTCAGCGATTCGTAGAGAAACCCGACGATGTACTGACCGAAATAGGCCACTGCCCAACTGCCCAAAAGCGAGAGTATCGCACTGACGATATTGAAACCACCATAGTAACTACCGCCGCCGGCGATGAACCAATAGAACCCACCCAGCCAGAAGCAGGCGAACCAGAGCAGGTGCGCCGTCGGCCTCCCCACGATGGTGCTATACGTGAGCACCGGTAGTTCACTCTCCGAAGTGGGCAGCGCGCGGTTCCGGCCCCACTCCGCCAGATTCAAAATCGAACGACGCAAGACCGTGGCCGGCGTGGTCCAAAACGAGAAGAACACCAGCAACGCCCCAAAAAGCGCGTCGCCCACCGGCAGCTCCTTCATCGAGGACAACATACGCTCGGCCGCCAGGGCGTTCACATCCGTCTTCGGGGCCTCGGAGGCCGCCAGCCCTCCCCAAGTGGTCGGCTCCTTGCTCCCTTCGCCGACGATGGCCGTGTCGGATTTGATCACTCCAGCGGCAGCGAGCTGTTGCAGTTCTGCGAACGATACCGGCCCGGTCGGCTGCTGGTTCTGGTTGGTGTAGTAATACTTCTTCACGGTGGCGATGGGGTCAGGGTTCGGGAATCACGCGGAGGCGCCAAACCTTGTAGGCCCCGCCACGGTTGGAGGAAAATCGACGCGGACCGACCGGGCGCGACGACGAGACCGTGCCCCTCGCCCGCGGCACGAACCAGCCGGGTACCGTCGCCAGTGGCGGCGCGCCTGCAGTGCGCCCACACCGGACACAGGGGTCGTTCGCGAAGTCGGTCCATGAGTCGCCGAATTTCGTTTACGGTATCGGGCGATCCATCCGGAAGCCAGCTCTTTTGCGTTCGCGGCGGCCCGGCGGCCGCCCTAGGGCCGCGGCCGAAGCCCCGGCAATCGCGGCCGGTTCAGTGGGCGTCGCCACGGTCAAGGGTTGGCCGGCCGGGCTCGCCCCTCCCCCCGCCCAGTCGAATACACAGGGCGGATTGAGTTCAACTTAGCGTTGCGCTCGCGCGCTGTCGCGACATCCTCACTCCCGCTTTCACCCCAACCGCCTATCCCATGAAACGAATCCTTCTTTCCCTGCTGCTGGGCAGCGCGACCCTCGTAACAGGACTTCAAGCCCAGTCGGCTGAAGACCTCGCCAAAGTCAAGTTCACCGGCGTCAAGTCGATGCGTATTGTCGACGAATCGGGCATGCGTCTGGCGTACGTGACGCTGCAAGTCTCCAACAGCTCCGCCAACGAGTTGGTCATGACCGACGGCAGCTTCGCCCTGGCGTTCTTGGCCCTCGACGAGAAGGCCGAGAAGAAACGCGCCGAGGCCTGGGCCGCCGAAGGCAAGAAGCCCGACGACCTCAAGAAGGAGGAGCGTATCTACCGGGATGTGGTCCGCCTGCCGATGGCCCGCCCCTCCAAGCAGGCCAAGGTCCCGAAGGGCTCGATGATGAGCTCCGGCACCGGCACGCTCGAGATCATCGTCACCCTGGGTGACACGAGCTCGGATACCACCGAGCGCACCCTCATCCCGTTGTTCAACCTGATCTCCGCGGAGGTGCAGCAGAAGATGAAGGTCGAGATCGCCGGCAGCATCCGCTTCGGCGTCAAGGTTGGCGATGGCATCGTCTTCCGGAACGAGGAAATCCTCTGGACCCTCGTGCCGAAGCCCATGGATCGCGTCATGTTCGGCCAGTAAGCATTTCCCCGCCGCCCTCCTTTGTTCCGGCCGATGGCTGCAGGGCCGTCGGCCTTTTCTTTCCGTGAACGCCGGAGCTCCCGTCCCCCCCTCCCCGCGGCGCTGGCGCCTGGGCCGCGCCCACGACAACGACTTTGTCGTCAACCACGCCAGCGTCTCCAGCCATCATGCCGAGCTGGAGGAGCTGGCGGACGGACGCTTCCGCCTGCGCGACAGCGGCAGCCGCAACGGCACCTTCGTCGACCGGGAGAACAACCGGATCACCGACGTGGTGCTCCGGGGCGACGAGCTGTTGTGGTTTTCGATCGGCTACAAAATTCCGCTGCCCCTGCTCCTGCAGCAGTTGCACAGCCAGCGCCCGGCCGCGGAGGCCGGCCGGCAGGTCTCGGTGGACCGGGACCTCATCCGCATCGGTCGCGCCGCCGACAACGAGATCCGCCTCACCCAGTTGGTCGCCAGCCGCTACCACGCCGAGATCCATCGGCGGCCCGACGGCTCCCTGTGGATTCGGGATCTGGGGTCGAAGCTGGGTACCCGCGTGGGCAAGCGCGTGATCCGCGACCGCGAGGTGCAGCTCGCGCGCGATGAGATCATCGAGATCTGCGGCGAACGCATCTCCGTCTCCTTTGCCAACCGCGCCCAGGCCGCCGGCCGGCTCGCCCTCAACCGCGCCGGGCATACCCTCCAGCTCGAGGGCTTGACGTATGTCCTCAACGATACCCGGCGGCTGGTCGATTCGGTCAACCTGGTGATGTTCCCAGGCGAACTGGTCGCGATCATGGGACCAAGCGGCTGCGGCAAGTCGACGCTGCTCAACCTGTGCAGCGGCGAGACCAAGCCCTCGTCCGGCCGGGTGCTGTACGACGGCGTCGAGTTGTCCACGGCCCCCGCCTCGATTCTCCCCTTCGTGGGTCATGTGGCCCAGGAGGACCTCCTGCACCCCGACCTCACGGTCAACGAGATCCTGCGGGCCCACGCGCGTATCCGTCTGCCAGCGGACGTCCAAGCCGCCGAGATCGAGGCGAAGATCGCCGACGTCTGCCGAAGCATCGGACTGCTCGACGAGGAACGGGGGATCGACCTGCGCAATCAACTGGTCGGTTCGGCGGAGAAGAAGGGCCTCTCCGGCGGCCAGAAGAAGCGGGTAGGGCTCGCCATGGAACTGCTCTCCGACCCGCGCATCATCTTCCTCGACGAGCCCACCTCGGGATTGTCGAGCTACGACGCCAAGCAGGTCGTCGAATTGTTGCGTCAGGTCTCGGTCCAGAAGGGCATCGCCATCATCGTCACGATCCATCAGCCGGCGCTGGCGGTGTATCAGTTGTTCGACTCGGTGGTGTTCCTCAAGTCCGGCCGCCTCGCCTTCTTCGGCCCGGCCTTCCCCGATGCCGTCGAATTCTTCTGCCCGGGGCAACCGCCCGAGCAGGCCGGCCCGGACTCGATCATGGAGCAGTTGGACCAACTGCCCGCGGCCGAGCTGGGCAACCGCTACGCGGCCTCGCCCTATGCCACCAAATACTTCCAACGCCGCTCGACCCCGGCGGAGCCCCTTGAGACCGGCCACGCCAGCGTCACCCGGCGGTTGACCGCGATCCGCAGCCAGGTCTGGGCCGTCTTCCGGCGCGACCTGAGGGCCAAGTCGCGGGATCGCCAATTCCTGGCCATCCTCGCCGCCCAGCCGCTGATGATCGGCATCCTCGTCGGGCAGCTCTTCGCCTCGGCCGCGGGCATCGAGCGGCTGACCGCCACCTTCGTATGCGCGCTGGTGAGTTTCTGGTTCGGCCTCAACCTGGCGGCGCGCGAACTGGTCGCCGAGCGGCCCCGTATCCGCCGGGAAAAGCGAGGAGGCCTGTCGCCACTGGGCTACGTGGTGTCCAAGGCGGCACTGCTCTCGCTGCTGGTCCTCGGGCAGGTCGTGGTCCTCATTGGGCTCTTCAGCCTGCAGATATCCACCCTCGCCTGGCCCTTTCCCGCGGTGCTGCTTATCGGGTGGCTTACCGCCTTCTGCGGCTTGTGTGCCGGGATGCTCACCAGCGCGGTGGCCCGTTCCGAGATCGGCGCGGTGGCCATCGTGCCCCTGCAACTGATCCCGGTGATCCTGCTGGGCGGCCTGCTCAAGAGCTACGATCCGGGCCTCATCGACACCGCGCTTTCGCGACTGTCCGCCGATCTCACCCCGCTGCGCTGGGCCTTCGAGGCCTTCAGTACCGCCTGCGATGCTACAGGCCTATTCCCCTCGCCGAGCATCGGCCTGCCCTGCGCAGTGCTCGCCCTGATGGCGGCGATCGGCCTGGGGTGCTCCTGGTGGCGCGTCTGCCGGTGGTGACCATGCCCGCTCCTCCCCTCCTCCACCTCGCGGCCGTCTCCATTGTGGGGCGCAAACGCGACCACAACGAGGATTCCTTCGGCCTCGGCCCGGTGGGCGGCACGCTGGCGACCACCTCGGGGGTGGCGGCGAGCCTGGTCTGGGCCCCTCCCGGTGTATTGCTCATGGTCTGCGACGGTATCGGAGGTTCCAATGCCGGCGAAGTGGCCAGCTCCCTGGCGGTGGCCACCCTCGCCGAGCACGTGGGGCGCGCGGAGTTCACCCCGGAGGCGTTTCGGTCCGCCATCTGCACCACCGCCGCGGTCATCCGCGCCAAGGCCACCGAAGCCCCCGGGCTGCAGGGCATGGGCACCACCCTCACCTGTCTGTGGCTACAGGGGGGCCGCGCTCTCTGGGGCCAGGCCGGCGACAGCCGCGGCTACCGGTGGCGCAGGCCCCGCGGCTCGCCCGCCGCAGCCGGGCCCCCGCTGCTCCACTTCACCCCCGAGCACACCCCCGTTGCTCGCTTGGTGCGCGGCGGCCTGCTCACCCCGCTCCAAGCTCGACAGCACCGCAAGCGCCACCTGATCGACCAGGCGTTGGGCAACGCTCCGGAAGGCTTCGCTCCCGAAGTAGGGCCACTCGAGCTACAGGAGGGCGACCTCGTCCTACTCTGCTCCGATGGCCTCACCGACGGACTCGACGACGGCGCACTCGCGACCCTGCTGGAGCACCATGGCGACGAACCTGCCGCACAACTGGCCCAAATCCTCGTCGCCGCCGCCAATGCCGCCTCGGGCCGCGACAACATCACCGGGCTCGTGCTGCGGGTGGGCGAGCCCGCGGCACCCGCGTGGCGGCCATTCGGATGGCTAACCCGATGGATACGCCGCTGAGAACCCCAAGTTCCGAGGGAGCCCCCCGCCAACGGCTCCTCCGGCGTGCGAGCCTGTGCCGGCCCACCAACGGTATCCGGTCCCGAATCCGTCTCCATCCTTCGGCACGACGAGCCGGGTCCCCGATCCAGCGGTGCCGCGTCCTCGAGGCACCCGAGACGGGAAATCTCTTTGCCGGAAGCCACGAGATTTGGCCTCATTGCGAGGCACTACCGGTGCTTGCCCCATGAACAACGACCTCGGCGCCACGATCGACGGACTGAACGACGGCCAGCGTGTCTTCGGGCGTTTCACCCTCAAGCGGCTGCTCGGCCGGGGCGCCATGGGCGTGGTCTGGCAGGCCCACGACGAGAGCCTCGCTCGCGATGTGGCGCTGAAGTTCCTCCCCGAACGGGTCGCCCGGGACCGGGAGGCCATCGAGAATCTCAAGCGCGAGACCCGCCGGGCGCTGGAACTCACCCATTCGCGCATCGTGCGCATCTACGATTTCGTCCAGGATGCGCAGGCGGCGGCGATCTCGATGGAGTACATCGATGGTGCCTCTCTCGCGGCCCTCAAGCTCGCCAAACCCGCCGGCCATTTCGAAGTGGAGGAACTGCGACCGCTGGCGCGGCAGTTGTGCGAGGCGCTCACCTACGCCCACTCGGAGGCGAAGGTGATCCACCGCGACCTGAAGCCCGCCAACCTGATGCTTACCAGCGCCGGCGAGCTCAAGATCACCGATTTCGGCATTTCGGCGGAGCTCGCCGACTTGGGCCTTGCCGGCACCCTGGCCACCTTCAGCACCGACCCCACCCCCGACGATCCCAAGGCCTCGGGCCCGGGTACCAGCTCGGCGGGCACACCGGTGTACATGAGCCCCCAGCAGATGATGGGCGAGAAGCCGGCGGTGGCCGACGATCTCTATTCGCTCGGTGCCACCCTCTACGAACTGCTCACCGGCAAACCGCCATTCTACTCCGGGCACGTCATCGCCCAGGTCCAGGAGAAGGTGCCCCCCTCCGTGGCCCAGCGCCGCCAGGAGCTCGGCCTTTCCGGCGCGCCGATTCCCGCCGCCTGGGAGAAGACGATCGCCGCCTGCCTAGCCAAGAAACCCACCCAGCGGCCCAAGACCGCGGCGGAGGTCAAGGAACGGCTGGAAGGGGCAGCCAAAGGCGATGGCGCCGAGCGGGCCCACACCGCTCCCCCCCCGTTGGACACAGCCGGCCCGCAAAGCGCACCTCACCCCCAGAAATCGAGGACCCGCCTCCCGCTGGGCCTGGTGCTCGCCGGCGTGGCGGCGCTGGCCCTGCTCGGCGGCACGGCATGGTATTTCTCGGACAAGGAACTCGGCGGCAACGGCGGCAGTAGCCGGCCGCTTACCGTGCAGGTGTTCTTCACCGGATTTGCCGCCGGCGACGTCGTGGAAATCGAGGGTCTTGGCTTCCCGCTGCGCGTACCGCCCACCGGCGAGCTCGGCCCCAGGGTCAACCCGAAGCCCACCAAAGTCCGGGCGCTGCGGGCGGAGCAGGAGCTGTTCGGGCCCACCGAGTTCGATTTCCGCAAGACAACCGAGATCAATCTGCCCACGGTCTTGGCCGCCAGAGGCGCCGGGACCTTGGCCGAGCAGACGGCGACACCGGCCGCAACCCAGGCTCGGCCCCGGCCCGCAGCAGCCCCCCAGCCCACCGAGCCAGAGCCCGCCCCGACTGCGCCGGCCCACCGGCGGCCACCGGAAGCACCGCGCCAGCAAGCCGTACCCATAGCCACCGAGTTGGCCGAAGCCACACAACAGCCCGGGACCGCGCCGGACTTGGCGGAGCAACCGGTCCCATCCCCCCGCCGGTCCTTGGAAAACGGGCTCGGGATGAAATTCGTCCCGGTCCCCGGGACGGCAGTGCTGTTCTCGATCTGGGAGACCCGGGTGCAGGATTTCGCGGCTTTCGTGAAGGCCACCGGGCATGACGCCTCCGCCGCGATGTACTCATTACGCAACGGCAAAGCGGGCCTGTATGGCGACACCTGGAAAAGCCCCGGCTTCGACCAGGAACCGACCCACCCGGTAGTGGGTGTCGACAAGCCTGATGCCCTGGCGTTCTGCGCCTGGCTGACCCGGCAGGAGCGCGCCGCCGGCCGGCTGGGGCCGGACCAGGAATACCGTTTACCCACGGATGCCGAGTGGAGCGCGGCGGCGGGCCCGACCTATTTCCCCTGGGGCGACCGCAAGCAATGGCCGCCGCCCCAAGGCGCGGGCAACTACGCCGATGCCGCCGCCAAGCGAGACGGTTTCTCGGCCAACAGTATCGGCTCTGACAACGACGACGGGTTTGCCGCGACTGCGCCGGTGGGCAGCTTCAACGCCAACGTCTACGGGATCTACGATCTGGGAGGCAACGTCTGGGAACGCGCCGGCGGTTCCATCGGCGTGCGCGGCGCGGCCTTCGACGAATACGCCCCCGCGAGCCTCGCCTCCGCCCACCGCCCTCTCAGCGGCCAGCGCCTCTACGACGTCGGCTTTCGGGTGGTGTGCACGCGCGCCGGGGCGGCGTCGCCCTAAGTTGCTGGTGCCGCCTGGCGGAGCCACGTGCCGGGGCGGTTGCTCGACTGGCGTCGTTCAGGGGGCACTCGTCCGCCCTTCCTGTCGCCAGACATAGATGATAGCCAGCAGCAGGCCGGCTACCGTGAGCGCCGGCTCCAGCAAACTCGCCACATAAACCCGCCCGAAAGTCCACCCGGCAAAGGCCCCACCGCCAAAGATCGTTCCCGCCACCAAGAGCCCGAGGACCATCGAGGTGGCCCGCCGCCCGCGCGGTGCGCAACGGCTGCCGGTGAGCACGAGCACCGCGGGAACCAAGAGGGCCAACAGGACGCGCTCGGGCCAGAACGGCGCGGCATACCCGGCCAGCCGGAGAAATGGCGGATCCAACACATTTCTCGGCAAGAAGCTCTCACCAATTGCAGCCACCACGTGAAGCCCGAGAGTCAGAAGAAGCCCGTACAGGAGTGCGACCGGGATCACCGCCATCCAGGACGTCCATCGACGTACCCGCGTATCCGGCGGGCCTCCTCGCGCCGGCGAGGGCATCGGATCATTGCGGCCGCTCCACAGCCAAGCGCACAACAACCCGATCGCGCCGAGGGGCAGCGCCACCGCCGGCCCCAGCCGACCGCTCTGCAGCGGGCCCGCCACAGCGAGCGCCCCGACTGCCACCGCGCAAAGGGCGAGCCCGATGATGCTTTTGCGGAGCGAGACCGGGAAACGTCGATCGAGCACCCCGCAGACGATCATCCCCAGCAGCCATCCATGAAAAAGAAGAAGGCAAAGCGCGAACAACCGCATCATCAGCGGAGGCAGCTCCCCTCTCGCACCAACGATCTGACCGAGAAACACCAACACCGCGAATCCGGTGTTCCCCGGACTCGGTATCGGGAGAGCGAGCGCTTCAACTTCGGCGCCACCAAACTCGAGAGCGGGAAGTTCCAAGGGCAAAGCGAGATACCCCAGAAAACACAAGCAGGCACAGATCGCGAGGGCTCTTCGTAGGGACATAAGACGGCCACACCAGAATCAGGACGGGCGTGCGGATGGGCAATCGCGAAGGTTTCCCACCGCCAACATGTGCTGCGGGCGCCCAGCCCCGCGGAGGACTTGCCACCGGGGCCAAAGCCGCATCCAAGCCGGGCTCGCACCCGGAGACCCATGGCGCCGAATCGGCCGAAGCCGGCGATCTGTCTTGCGAAGCGGAGGACAACAGAACAGAAAAAATTCGCGAAAAAACCGCCAAAGAGCCGATAGGCGACCAGCCAGCCATGCCGCCCCCCGATCCTACGAGACGCTCACTCTTTCCGGAGACTCAGTGGCACCACGTGCATCGCGCGCAGAAGATAAGGCTCTGTCCTCGTTTTGTTCATCTGACAACAAGCAGGCACCCACGAATCCATAGCTGACGTACCCAGACTATCAGCGGGCCCTACGAGGGATCACGCGGCCCTTGCCGTCGTTGCGAGGGAGCCCGCCGCCTGCGCCCCCGATCGGAAGCCCCCCCCTCGCTGCCGTCCCCTTCCGCAACCCAGCTACCGCCATCCCCCTTCCCCGCCCAAGCCTCAACCCGACCCTTCTATGCTCACACGAATCCCGCTCTGTATCGCCGTCCTGTGCGGCTGCTTCTCCGGCCTGGCCGCCCAGGCGCAGACCACCCAAGTCGACACTACGACCACCGCCCTCCCCGCCCAGGTCGAGACCCGCTCCTACACGACCGAGGACGGCAAACAGGTGACCGAGACGACCACCATTTCCAAGGTCCGACAGGAGCTCGCCGTCAAGCAGACCGGGGCCTACAAGGCGGCGATCTTCATCTCCAACCGCGCCGGCGAGGCCTTTGATGAAAAGATCATGGCGCTCGAGGACCTGGTCACCGCGCATATCACCGACAAGGGCATGCAAGTGCTCAGCCGCGAGGCCATCGCCGATGCCATGCGCTCCTTCGATCCAGCCGTGGCCTCGGCCGCCCGCCCGGTCGACAGCCTCGACGCCAAGTTGACAGAGCAAAGCTCAGTCTTGCGCCTGGCGCAGGGGTTGGGCGCCGACTACCTGCTGATCGCCTCGATCGCCAGCGTCGGTTCCAAAGAGCGCGCGTTAAACGCCTACGGGGTCAACACCGTCACCAAGGAGACAACCATGCGGGTGACCTACAAAATCCTCGACGGCAATACCGGCGGCAGCCTGACCGCCGATGCCATCAAGGTCTCGGCAAGCACCCGCCAGACTGAGAACCAGGCCGAAACCAACGACGATGTGTTCAACGAACTTCTCGACGACGCCGCCGTGAAATTGGCCGACAGCCTCGGCAACCGCATCGCGCAGCGTCGCATCGCCCCGGTCAGCACGGCCGCCTCCTTGGTGGAGCTCACCATCGATATCGAGGCCGCCGATCTCTATGTGCCCGATGTACGCATCGACGAGGAGCACACGATCCGTATCAGTGAGAGCCGGCTCAAGGTGGCCCCGTTGCAGGTCACCGTCGAGGTGGACGGCGTCGCGGTCGGTACCGCCCCCGGATCCATCCAGTTGCGCCCCGGCTTCTCCAAACTGCGGCTCAGCCGCGAGGGCTACCGCACCCGGGAACGCACCATCAACGCCGTGAACGGCCAGACCCTCCACGTATCGATGGAGCTGACCGATGCGGCCTATGCCCGCTGGAAGGACGCCACCGCCTTCATGAATGATCTCAAGAACGGGGCCAGGCTCACCGACGCCCAAGTGAAGGTCCTCGAGGGGCAAGCCCAGATGCTGCGCCAGAGCGGCTTCCGCGTGGATACCAAGGACGCCCCCCAGATCAACATCCGCAACAACTCCATCTTCGGCAACTGAGCCTCAACCTCCCCTCTGGGAATCTTCCCGTATGAAACTTCGCCTTTCTCTCCTCGCTGCCGCCGGCCTCGCCTTGGCGGCCAGCCTCGGTGCCCAGACCACCACCACCGGCCTCAAGAAAATCGCGATCAGCGACGTGCGCCCGATCGGCGCTCTCGTGGAGAGCGTGACCAGGGCCGGCCGCAAGAACTCCCTCGACCGCGTCGTGCAATCCATGGACAGCCAATTGATGGATCGCGTGCAAAACACCCGGAAGTTCGAGGTGATCGCTCGCTCCGACATGAGCTCGATCCTCAAGGAAGCCGACTTCAGCGGCGGCGCCTTCCAGGTGAGCGGCGTCGACTACCTGCTGGTCACCACCCTCGGCGATTTCCAGGACTATGCCGAAACCCGGGAATTCGCCGCACTGGGCAAGAGCGCCAGTTGGCGCGTCATCCGCCTCGCGGTGGTCGGCAAGATCTACGATGGCACGACAGGCAAGTTGATCGAATCGGCGAACATTCCCGTGGAACTGCGCGAGCAGACGGAGAACGGTGCCAACTCCACCAAGAACGGCGATCTGAGCGACTCGCTTCTGCAGGAAGCGACGTTCAAGGCCGCAGACCTCGTCGCCGCCCGCGTGGCCGATGTGATCTACCCCGCACGCATCGTCTCCAAGATCGACCGCAAGGTCACCATCAGCCGCGGCGAGGGCAGCGGCGTCGAGGTGGGCCAGCGGTGGGTGGTCTTCGCCCTCGGCGAGGAGATGATCGATCCGGATACCGGCGCCTCCCTCGGCCGCGAGGAGCTCAAGGTCGGCCAGGTCCGGATCACCCGCGTCAACCCCAAGACCTCGCAGGCCGAAATCATCGACGACGACGGCATCGACAAGGGGGCGCTGCTGCGCCTACCCGTCGGCGCGGGTCACTGAGCGTCCAATCTTCCCAATATAATACGACATGAACTTCACGAATACCCCGATTCGGGCCGGCCTTCCCGTCGCCCTTGCCGTGATCGCGCTACTCTCCGGTTGCACGACGTATACCCAGCAGACGGCCAACTTCCATGATTCCTGGAACGCCGGCAATCTGGCGGCGGCCTCCGCCGAGATCGACAAGAAGGCGGACAAGAACGCCAACAACCAGAGCACGGTAGTCTGGAGCCTGGAGCAAGGAGCCGTCTATCGCGCCCTGGCGCTCGAAAACCTGCCGCCCCCCGCGACGACCACCACGCCCCAGATGCAGTTGAGCCCCTATAGCGAGCCTGCTCCGACCCCACCCTACGACGCCGCGATGACGCAGCGGAGTATCGACGCCTTCAACTGGGCCTCCGACCGGATCACCACCTACGACGAGCAGGCGAAGGCCAAGCTGGCCAGCGAAACGGGCGCGATTCTCACCAACCAGGCCAACCTGTCCTACCGCGGTCGCGCCTCCGATCGCATCATGCTGGAGACCTACCAGACGCTCAACTTCCTCAAGCTCGGCCAGTATGACAATGCACGCGTGGCACTCAACCGAGTGCTCCAGCACCAGCGCGACGCGGTGGAAACAAACGCGCGGCGCATCACCGAGGCGCAGGAGAAATCCGAGGCGGCCAAGGAGGGCAAGATCGCCGACGAGCAGGGAAAAACCGCCGAGTACGATACCGACAAGGCATTCGCGGATCCCAAGGTTTCCGCCGCGCTGCAGGAAGTCGATACCGAGCTCAGCACCGACGTCCAGCCCTACGAGGTCTACGTCAATCCCTTCGCGGTGTTCATCGACGGGTTGTTCTTCATGACCCGCGCGGACGATTCCTCCGACTTGGAGCGCGCTCGCAAATCGATCGAGCGGGTCGCGGCCATGGCCCCCGGGTGCTCCTTCATCCAGGAGGACCTCAAACTCGCCGAAGGCCTGGCCTACGGGAAGAAGCCCGATGGCCTCACCTACGTCATCTTCGAGACCGGATCGGCCCCCCACCTCGAGGAACTGACCATTCCGATTCCGCTCTTCGTGGTCACCAACAAAGTCGACTATACCGAGTGCGCCCTCCCGCGCCTCCGGCGCGACCCCCGCTTCACCCCGGCGGCCGACATCGACGTGGAAGGACAGATGCTCCAGACCCAGGAGTTGTGCAGCATGGACAGCGTCATCACCCAAGAGTTCAAGAACGAGTGGCCCGCCGTCCTCACCAAGTCGATCCTCTCGGCCGGCATCAAGGGCCTGATTCAGTACCAGGTGAAGAAGGAGCTCAAGAAACAGGGCGGCTACGCCGACCTGATCGGCTCCATCGTGACGTCGGTCTACACCGCGGCCACCACCATCGCCGACACCCGCAGCTGGACCACCCTGCCCAAGCAGTTCCAGTACGCCCGTTTCGCCACGCCCCAGAGCCGCACCATTACCATTTCCGCTGGCGGCACGCCGCAGACGGTGGCGATCGAACCCGGCAAGGTGAACCTAATCTATGTGAAGAACGTCGCCCCCGGCCTGCCCGCCCTGATCTCCCAAACCGTGCTCAAATAATCCGCCCCATGAACAAACTCTCTCTCGTTGCCCTGGCCGCCGCGGCGCTCCTCGCGGGATGCGCCACCGTCAACACGGTCGAACGCGCGTCGCCGCACGGCCGCCCGGCGTATGTACCCGACCGCCGTGTCGTCACCGACTTCGACCTGTCGGACTCGCTGCAGGTCTTCGGCATCCTGCAAAACTACGTTTCCGGCGACCTGCTTAAGATCGAATTGCGGGTGCAAAACATGCGCCACCGCGCCAAGACCTACCGCTACCGCATCGAATGGTTCGGCAAGGACGGCATGGCCCTGCCCTCCCCCACGGATGCGTGGAAGTTGGTGACCCTCGAAGGGCAGGAAACCACCAGCCTCACCGCCATCGCGACCACCCCCCGGGCGGTCGACTTCGTCATCAAGTTCCAGGACGCTCCCCGCTGATCCCTCCCATGAAAAAACTCACACGTTTTGTCGCCCTGCTCGGCGCTGCCGGGCTGGCCCTCGCCCCGCTGGCGGCCACGGCCAACACCGTCAAGAAGGTGGACCCCAAGTCCAAGGTGCTGGTCAACGCCACCCAGATCAGCCCGAGCGAATGGACGGAGGCCGCCGACAAGCTCATCACCAACCTCCTCGATTCGGATGTGCTGCTCAACATCGAGAATCCGCCGGCGGTGATGGCGATCAGCCGCATCCGCAACGACACGACCATGCAGATCGACATCGACTCGCTGACCAAAAAGCTACGCGTCGCGCTCAACCAGAGTGGCAAGATTCTCACCACCACGACGGTGGGCCTGGGCGGCCGGGCGGAGGATCCGCTCGCGAAGGAGTCGGCGGAGTACTCGCAGTTCATGAGCGGCGAGAAGCAGGAGACCAAGCTGCCCGACTACACCCTGTCGGGGAAGATCCAGGAATCCCGCATCAAGCAGGGCCGCGAGACGCTCATCACCTACACCTTCCAGCTCAGCCTCACGGAAGTGAAGTCGGGCCTGGCCGTGTGGGAGGCCGAGGAGGCCATCGCCAAGACCTCCAAGAGAGGCGCCGTCGGCTGGTAAGCTCGCCGATCTCCGAAGTTCCGGCCCCCTGTCGCCTCGTGCGCAGGGGGCTTTCTATTTCCTCCCTCAGCAACGCCGAAGGCAGAGTGATCGTGCGGATGGTCAGCGTTTCAACTGGCCCTGGCAAGGCCACTCCCCAGCAGAAAAACCGGCATCAACAGCAGCAAGAAGGCACCGTGATACCAGACAGGGAAAAGTGCACTGAATCCCCATTGCACCGCGACACCGGTGGCCAACAACAGCGCAGCACAGACGAAGGGAGGCATCCGTGTCGTTGCCATCCACCCACAAAGATAGCCTGCAGCCATCGAGGCGATAACGCTCAAGACCAAGAGCGCCAGGAGAGGCCCGGCCTTCTCAACCTTCACGGTTTGATCTTTGGACAGAATCCCGAGCGCGCGAAACCCGGCGTTCCCACCGAGCCAGAGAGCGGTCCAGACCGCGTAGCCGACAATTACCGCAAGTGCAGATTTCATGAGAGTGTTGTGCTCAGTGATGCAAATCGGGGGACCCGCGCTTCCGGCTCAGCCGAAGCAGCAGGCCTTCCTTCCAGCGTTTCCTAGGGCTGCTCGGGCGTAGCCGCGGCGGGGCTGAAGGTTCGGACGAAAGAGTTGCGCTGACGCGGAGGACATTGCCGACGCCACCTTGGCGGCTCCATGACCGAACCACGAGCGCAATTCATCCGCGCGCTCGACGGGCTCAGTGCGACGCGCGTCCGGCCCGGCGCCGTCAATGACCTCGGTTGGCGGCAGGGGCCATTGGGGCCCCGGGTTTATGGTCTCCGTCACTTCCTCTTTTGGAGCGTGGCGGTCCCGCCGTGCCCGCTTCCCTCGTCGACCTCATAACGCCAGGTGGCCTGCACTACGGCAGCATCGGTTGCCGGGGCGCAGAGGAAGACATTCGCGTAGGCCTGACCCGGCATGAAGTTGTACTCCCGCGGTGCACAGGTGTTCTCCACGTCGAGATGCAAGACAACCTCTCCCCTTTCCCGGGGCACCAGAAGGCGGAGAAAACAATCGGCAGCTTTGTCCCGCTTCCGGTGTGGGTGAAACTCGAGACTGTAGCTACCGCGGATCATCCCCTCCCTCGGTGGGACCGAGGGCAGGGTGATCGTGCCGGTGGCCAGCACCTGCGCCGTACCGTCGAAGAACTCGACCGAATACACCTCCGGGGGCCGGGAGCATCCGAAGAGCGCCACCAAGAAGGCGAGGGAAACGAGACGACAAAGCAGTCTCTTCAGGTAGGCCATACTTCATCTCTTTGCCGAACGCTCAGGGAGCCACGCCGGGGACGGTGTGAAAGTTGAAACGGACGTCGCTCCGGCGTTGCGCTCTGGCCGCTGTATTGGTTCGCCCTCCGCTTATCTGTGGCTTTCATGGACAAATAGCCGACCGGCATCGAGGTCGTAGATAACGGTGATGCCGCCGCCGTTCGGCTGTCGCTTTTCGAAAAACATCGCTCTCGCGACTAAATCGATCTCTCCGTACTCAGTCTTCTTCAGTGCAGGTAAACCAAGAATCATCCGTAGACCGGTGTGGACATCGATCTTCGGCTCCAGCTTCCATCCTTCGTTCTGGGCCATGCGGTCCAGTGCTTCTTTCGGCAGGCTGCACTCGTAGCAGGTGAACCAACCGAATCCGTCACTTTTAGCGTAGGTCACGTCACGGGCCTCAATCGGTAGCCAATCAACACGAGCCAAATGCTTCGCGCTTTCTTCACGTGCCGGGCTGAACGCAAGAAACACAAAGGCAACAACGGCCAATACTCCAGCAAGGCCAAGACCAATGAATACTTTCGCGGTGCGCCTCATTTTTGGCCAGGCTTTCAGGGTTACCGCGAGAACGGCGCCAAACAGCAGGATGAATAGCGCGAGCTTCACTTGGCGAACGCTTACGGATTAGGGACGGCGGCCGCCTGACTCGGATTGGAAGGCGGGGCCTTTGCCGCCGTTCCATCTGGCCGCTGGTTCGGCGATTTCTTCGTTCTGATCAGGAGAAGCACCAAGAACACCGCCAGCGGGACGTACTCGATCAGGATGTAGGACATACCAAGCTCCGTGATCACGGCCGGGCGCATGAAACGATCCGCCACAATGTCGCAAGCACCCCACGCCCACAGAAGCGCCAGAAGTCCGGGAATAGCGGCCAGCCAACTTCTCTTCCTTAGGGCGACGACGCTTGCCGCCGAAATTCCAGCAACCCAAGCGATCAGAGCCGGCCAAGAATTCATCTTGTCGCTTACCTCGGCGAGGAACGTTGGGAAATGGGCAGGCATCACTATTTTTCCGATACACATCAACTCAGCCACGCCGAATTGCGGAATATTGATTGGAAGGCGGACATTATAGAGGCGTTGGATGTGGTGTCGGCTCCATCTCGCACTCGATTGGCGGGCCGAGGAGATCTCGGAATGAGAGAAATCGGATGAAACGACCGTTCTGATACTCTCGCGGATCTCCACCTCCACGCACATGCGCCTTGAATCCTCGGAGGACTTCAGCTTGCCTCAATAAGTCCACTTTCTGCGCTTCGCGAAGCTGCAGCCGCCAAATCTTGCCGCTCATTTGCCTTCGCTTACTCGGAGCAACTGAACGAAACGACAGCTCAGTGCCAGCGAGATTCGCTGGCTGGAGCACCTCAAACCAGAGATCTCCGCGGACGTCATGGGCGCTGGCTACAACAGACAGAGCCGGCTGCTCTTGAGGTAACCCAGCGCAACCACAAAGCAGCAGTGCGAGTATGCCGAGATACCAGCGAACTAGGTGAGGGAGGGCCATATTCTGCGCCGAGACACTATAGATGCGTGAAACGACCGCTGGCAAAAGAAGGTGCTGGTCCCCAGGGACGCGGGTTGCTCGCGAAAAGCGAGCCGAGCCGCATGGTGGGGTTGCTAACACCAACCACCAAGAAAGGAGACCAGCACATGAAAAAGCACGATAGGTTCATCGGACTCGATGTCCACAAAGATACCATCCAGATCGCCGTAGCCGAAGACGGCCGCACGGGCGAACTGCGCCAGTTCGGGGAGATCAGCTCCGACCTGCACGCCCTGGAGCGCGCGCTCACCAAGTTGCGCGCCGACGGCGCCACGCTGCACGTGGCCTACGAAGCTGGCCCGACCGGCTTTGTCATCGCCCGGCACCTGCAGGCGATGAAGACCGACTGCATTGTCGTGGCGCCCTCGAAGATGCCCGTACCCGGCGGCAAACGCCAGAAGACCGATCGGCGAGACGCCGAGTTGCTGGCGCGTCTGCTGCGCGCCGGTGATCTCACTGCCATCAACGTGCCCGACGAGGTCGACGAATCTATTCGCGACCTTGCCCGCGCTCGTTCGGATGCGGTCGAGGACCTCACCCGCGCCAAACAACGCATCAAGTCCTTTCTCCTGCGTCTGGGCTACCACTACAAGGGCACGGCCAACTGGAGCGAGGCCCACCTGCGTTACCTGCGCTCGCTCACCATCCCACTGGCCGCCCATAAGGCCGTGCTCCAGGAGTACCTGCTCGCCATGGAGCAGTGCATCAATCGAGTGGAACGCCTCGACGCGCTGATCGCCGTCCAGGTGCCCCAGTGGGATATGTATCCCTTCGTTAAGGCGCTCATGACCCTGCGCGGCTTCCAGCTCACCGCCGCCACCGTGGTGGTCGCCGAAATCGGGGACATTCGCCGCTTCAAGCATCCGCGCGACCTCATGGCCTTCCTCGGCCTGGTGCCTCGGGAAGAATCCAGCGGCCAAACACATCGACTGGGCTCCATCACCAAGGCCGGCAACGCCCACGCTCGCTGGATGCTCATCGAGACGGTGCAGTGCGCCCTCAATGTGCCCAAGGTTTCCGCCGAGCTGAGCAAGCGCCAGGAGAGCCAGCCAACCGACCAACGCGAGTTGTCGTGGAAGATACAGGTCAGGCTGCACAAGCGCGGCCGCCACCTGTTGGCTCGCGGCAAGCTCAAGCAGAAGATCGTGGTGGCACTGGCCCGCGAGATGGCCGGCTTTGTGTGGGCCATGCTCCATCTGGTCCCCGCACCCGCCCGTTAGCCGGTCGGGCCGGGCCTGCGACGAACGTAACGGTCCATTCTCGGCCCGGCCCGACCGGAGCTCGAGTCGCCAGGTTTCACCTTCAACTTTCCACCGTTCTTTCCCATCGCCGCTGCGCCAAAGGCGGCAGCCTACAACGTCCGGTTCACCCGGCCTATGCACGTAGACGTTGCGAACAAGCGTCGCCCCTAGGGCGGCGCCCATGTCCGCGCCGAGATTGTGCGGGCACGACGGTATCTGTTCCTGCGGTTGTGATCCGCGAATTTCAGCTCGTTCACGGGGCCTTGGCCCCAGGGGATAAGCATCCCAGATGACGTCGCCCTGTTAGTACGGACCGGACGTTGTTCGCTGCCGCCACCGCGGCGGAGTTCACCCATTTCTGCCTCACCACCCGAGACGGACCAGTTTTCTATTATCCGCAGTTGACTCCACGCATCTATATCAACGTCACAAGTGAGACACGGCGGGACGCGAGCAGTGATTGGAAGGCGGACACTTTACCGCCGTTGTCTCTGCTGTCTGGTTCGCCATCTGTTTTTTTCTTCTTCTTCCGCGAGCCGGGTCAGTCGGGAATAAAGTGAGGCAAGCGGATTCTTCGCGAGCGTGATCTGTGAATGCTCGTGTAGCGACCCTGAAGCAATGGAGTCGTCGCCGAAGAGCCTCGCCCGCAAAAGAACCTCATCGCCTGCTATCACCACTATATCGAACGTGCCGTAGGATCCACCGACGTAGCCTTTCCGTGGATCGGCGATCTGAAACCGGAAGGCGTCCGACAGCCCGGCAATCTCCTCCTTCTTTCTTATCACCAACACCGCCCGCCCGATTTTCCCGGAGCCGGCGACCGGTGAGAACTCCACTCGATCAGCTGCGGCTACGACCGAGTCAAAACGGCCCTGCACCTCATCCTGCGTCGGAGCCAAACTTGGCGGACCGAGCTTTTCAGCGAACACGGAGAGGGGGAGAAGAAGAGCAAGTACCAGGGCCTTCATGGCGAACGCTACGGATGAGCCACGGCGGGCCGTGGACTGTGATTGGAAGGCGGGCACTTAACCGCCGTTGGCCTCTGGCCGCTGGTTCGCCCTCCGCTTTTCATATTAGCGGACCACGGGCGGAACCTCGCCCTCGACGATCTTCTTGATGGCGCGGATCTCGACCTCTCGGCAGCAGTGACCCCCACGCGGAAAATCTTCCTTCTTCTGCGGCACGCCGGAGAACCAGATCTGAAAATGCCGCTCGCCGCCGCTGCTCCCAGAAACCCCTTCTTTCTTTCTCAACTCGGCAGGCAGGTCGCACGTGAACCGAGGAATCCAACACTCGATCTTGCTGAAACTGAAATCGCGATGGGTGAGCTCGATCACAAGCCGCGTCTCGGCACCGCTCAGCACCAGGAT
Organism: Opitutaceae bacterium; assembly: GCA_016711225.1. Lineage (GTDB taxonomy): Bacteria > Verrucomicrobiota > Verrucomicrobiia > Opitutales > Opitutaceae > CAJCBL01. The sequence continues at coordinate 1,513 of JADJTK010000016.1, read as the reverse complement.
GCCAACGTAGTCGGCAGCTGACCTTCAACCACCGGCTGCGACGGAGGTACTTCGAGCCCCTGACTGAGGTACGGGAGCTGGGGCATCTTCTTTCGGCGAACGATTCAGGTCAGGGACGCCGGCCCTCGGACTCGGTCGAAGAGGACGGGGCTTCTGCCGGCGTTCCATGTAGTGGCTTGTTCGCCTCATCTTTGAATGTGGCGAGGACTTCGTCCGGAACCACGCCCATCGGGAACGGCAACAACTGGCCCTTGCTTCCAACGGTCGCAAGGCCAACTCCCATCCACATATGAATCGGACCCGTCATGGCTGCGAATGCATGGAACCGCCCTGTCAGCCGGTAGTACACGATCCCACCTGGCCTTTGGGTCTCGGGATAGAGCGTCTTGATCCGAACCAGAGGATCATCGCGCAGGTAGTAGCGACTGCCGTCTCTTTCGAAGCGGGAAATATAGACCCCCGCAGGCAACTCGACCCATTCGGACTTCGAGAGCCCCTGACCGAAGACTTTCACCGAAGTCCCAACAGCTATTTCCCTCGGCGGGCTCGATAAGAGCGGTCGATTTTCAACGCTCGCACATCCCGCGAAGAGGACTGTGAGAAGAAGTAGGAAGGTGATCTTCATTTTGGCGAACGCTACATGCTCAGCCACGACGAATCGCGGACGCTGATTGGAAACGGCATCATAGAGTCGTTGGATGTGCGATCTGGTTCGCCTTTCGTTTCTCATCCTTGATTGCGACAACTGCCAACAGCGCTACCGCGGTCGCTAGATATGACCATGGAGTAAATGTCTTCGTGATTTTGACAGCATCGCTGCCGGGTGGAACAGGCACAGCCTCATCATACGGTGCGAAGGGAGTCTTTCCGCTGGAAGCCGAGTCGACGATCGTCGGCATCACCGTCATCAGCACCGCGATAGCAATGGCAAGCCAGTGCCAGCGCTTATAACGGAAGGCGAGTGCGACGGCACCGATGCCCGCAATCAGGAAGCTGGCAACATTCACAAAAGCGACAATCCATGCCATTGGGTGGTCTGTCAGTGGGGAGATCATTTGTTTTCGGCGAACGTCAGAGGTCTGCCGCTCCGGGCACCGGACCGTGATTGGAAGGCGGACGCTCTACCGGAGTTGGCAGTGGTGTCTTGTTGGCCTCCGGTTTTTCTTCTCGTATGAGATAGGTGTGATCTTTGAATACGTACGATAGCCCTTCTTCTCGATGTCCAGAGTCGTACACCCAGCCCGCATCGTCAGAGTGCCGGATTTCGCTCGGAAGTCTCCTGAGCTTGGGGAATCGGGCGGATCCGATCTCATGCAAGCCGTACAGAGCATACGCTTGCGCTTGGCTGTTTCCCGACATGATAGAGCGCGACGAACGAACACTCCGGGAGAGAACGAATTCCGCAATCGGAGGTTGTAGATGCTGCTCGCCTGGGAGGTTCCGACTCGCCGATCGCGAACTCCGGTCGGATCGCGAGGACGCCAGAACCCGATGGTGAAAAACTGGGCACACC
>JADJTK010000015.1 GCA_016711225.1 Opitutaceae bacterium | reverse complement strand
CCTGACCTCAGCGCCGTTGGGCCGAACGGTTCTTGAAATGATCAAGCAGCTTTCCACATTTGCCTCAGCACACCCGATATTCCCGCGACGGTGGCGTTCTATTGTTCCGTCCTGGGCTGCACGGTTGCCCACGAGTTCAAGAACGGCGCAGGCTTTACGTACGGCGTCTTTCTCAGTGCGGGCAATGGCACCTATTTGGAGTTCTTTCACGTCGACCAGGTGCCCGCTGCGGGTGGGCTCTTCCGCCACCTGTGCTTTCAGGTGGAGAACATTCAGCGGGTCGCCGAAGTGTTACGCGCCCGCGGAATTCAGACTGAAGTCAAACGCAGTCGCTCCGATCAGACGCTGCAATGCTGGATCAGCGATCCGCATGGCACGGTCATCGAATTTCACGAACACGACGAACAATCCACCTACTCCCGGCCGGCGACGCTCCCGTAGTCGGCTCGGCCGGAACTCCCCTTTCCAATGAAAACTGCACTGGTCATCGGCGGCGGCTTTGGCGGCTGCCTTGCCTCCCAACTCCTTGTGGAGAAACGTTTTGATGTCACCCTGATCGAGAAGACCTCGTTCTTGGGCGGGGGGTGCAAGACGTTCTACTATGGCGGCCATCCTTACACCTACGGTCCCCGCCATTTCCTGACCAAACGCGAGGATGTTTGGCAGTTTCTCAATCGTTATCTGCCGATGCGGCGGATTCCCGAGCACGAGTTTCTCACCTACGTCGAACGGGACCAGTCCTTCTATCATTTTCCGATTCACCGCGACGAGATCCCCGAGATGCCGGATGCGGAGAAGATCAATCGCGAACTCAAGGAGTGCCGGGCGGAGAATCCCAGTGCGGCCAATCTCGAGGAGTTCTGGACCACCTCCGTGGGGCCGACGCTTTACAGCAAATTGGTTGAATCCTATTCGAAGAAGATGTGGCAGATCGACTCCAATACGGAGTTGACGTTTTCAATTATAACCAAGGGCGTTGCCCTCAGGGAAAGGCCCGGGCAAAGCCTGTTGGAACGAGGCGATTTCGGCGTTTCCCGAGGCCCCCAACGGCTACGATGATTTCTTCGGCGTCGCGACGCAGAATTGCGCGGTCCTGTTGAACACCACAATCACGGACTTTGATCTCGCCAATCGGCGTGTCGAGTTCAACGGGGAGTGGCGCACGACGACATCATCATCAACACGCTTTCCCCGGAGATCGTGATGAAGAATGCATTCGGTCCGCTGCGGTGGATGGGGGCGCGACTTCTTCAAGATTGTCTTCCCGATGGAGCACTGCTTCCCGGAGAACGTCTATTTTTCTCTACTACGCCAACCAGGAACCGTTCACCCGGCTCGTCGAATACAAAAAGCTCTATCGCAACAAGTCCAAGACCACGCTCGTGGTGCTGAGATTCCCAGTCAGAGCAACAAGCTTTATCCGTTCACGACGAAGAAGGACTATGCGCTGGCTCAACGGTACCACGACGCGATGCCCCCTGGGTTTTCAACATTGGCGGGCGGCGTCCTACCGGTATCTTGACGTTGGGAACATTATCGAACAGCGATTCGAACTGGAGAAGAAGCTCTAGCGAGGTGCCGGCTGTGGGCTGATCGATCGCCATGACAAAGCGCAACACCAAGGCAGAGAAGGGCAAATACGCCCTGCTCTTTGGGTTCTGGGGTGACTGGTATACTAGGTATTCCTACACTACAGCTTGGGCTCGTTGCTCTTCCTGCCAATCTTCCCCGGTTGGCCAGGCAACACGACGTTGCCGTGAAGATCGCTACGACGGAGGCCGGTCGGAAGCATTTGGAGTCTGATCCCCTTTTCCAGCGCGCACGGCGGGATTTCAATGTTGAGTTGCGGGTTTTCCCGGAGCCAGGGGCGGGGAGTCGACGGATGGGAGAAGTATGATATTTGGACAGCGATGATGAACTCGCTGATCAAGATATCCGCCGAGGAGGGGCGAGATCTCTTTTTCTTGCACCCGGACAGTTTCTATCCCGATGGTTATTTTGGGAAGATTGTTGCCCAGGCCCGAAAAGGGAAAAGGTTGATTTTCAGCGCCGGGGTTCGGGTCGATGCTGCCAAAATGGATGCCATGTTCCCGGAGCAGGGGCGGCCGATTTCCAGAGTCTCCAAACAGGCCTTTGAAGCGCTGACCATCGCCAACTTGCATGAATTTGTGCGGCGACAATATTGGGATTCCGAGACGCTTTCATACTGGCCCTCCGGATTGCTCTGCCGGCTTGATCGGAACGTGACTGTGGCGCGCTTCTTTGACATGCATCCGATCTATGTCGCGCTTTCGGAAGGTCGGGGGCCAATCAAAAAGAACGTCGATACCGACTATGATAGTGATATCATGGCGCGGATGCTTGAGCGGGGGGCGGGCGATACGATTGAGGTCTTGAAGGGGGAAAACTCCTATTTCGCCTCACTTACGGCTACCGACGAGCCATGGGCGACTCGGCTGACGCTCGTTGGTGATGACCCGAATGCCCCGCTTGATTCGCTTACATTTCCTCGAAGTGACACCGAGAAGTTTCTCCACGTGGCGAAATGGGCGGCCAAATATGTCCCCTTGAAGAAGATCCTTTGCTTCCAGCCGCTTTACGTTTTTCGGACCGAGTCTGGTCGACATCAGTTTCCCGCTCAGCGGGCTTTGGAGTTTTCGGCGCTCTGCGACAGCCTCGTAGCATATTTCCCTCTATTGCAAACGGAGGTGCGTCCGCGGTTTTCGTTGGAGTTGCCCCATCTCAACGTCCAAATCGATGCCTAATTCATTGGCGTTTTTGACAGTTCTGGAGAATCGCGCTGACCAAGCGTGGTTCTTGCGCGTTCTGCTCAGAACTCTTTCCCAGGATAGCCTTTTTGGAACGTTGAAACAGCGGGAGGGGTTTCGGTGGTTTGTCGATGCTCCGTCGGAAGAGTCTTTTGCGGAATTGAAGTCGGAGGCGCAGGACATTGGCATCGAGATTTCGGATGTTTGGGAGTTCGCCTCTCGCCGGCGGAATGCGGTACCTGGGCGCATATTTCGGGAAAGTCACGTTTATGCGCGGTGGGTCGGTGCGCTTTGCCGTGCTGGATTTTCGGTGGCGATGATCAGGCCATATTGGGCATTTTCGGATGCGGTTTTTCGTCATCTCGAAGGGCGGGTTGACCGCGGAGAAAGATCGTTCGGATTGCCCATAGTAGTTTGCCCCCCGGTCCGACCGTGGAATTGATCCTATCGCCGCGTTTTTGGCGGAGCGTCGATTACAGGCGAACTCCAGAGACATCTGTGTTTTGTGGGAATGGCGTGTTCGGTTTTCAGTTGTCGGCTGACCATGTGATCCTGAAAACGCCGTATTTTGCCGCGTTCTATTTCGCCCAGAAGGACTATGTGACAACAAGCGCGCTTGAGCGTATGATTAAGAGTCCACAAGCAGTGTTCGATTCGATCCCCTGCACAACCGGTCGAAACCGGGGATTTGCATTCTCGCAACGACGCGATCGCAGTGATCCGGGGTTCGGGGGACGAACTGGGGCTCAGTTGAGGTGGATTGCCGCCGACATGCTTTCGGGTTTCTGTGACGCTATATGCCAGCGGATCTGCCGCCGGGCGAAAACAGTCGGGTTCTTCCTGGGCTCTGATCTCTTTCTTTCGCGGCCACAGACATTGGAGCCATTGCCTGACGAGAAGGTTGGTGAGCCTGCGTTCTTGAGCCAATTATTGATGTTGCGCGTTCGGGCCCTCTGTTCCGGTCTGGATTCCCCAAGAATGCGCGCACATTTGCCCGGCATCTCGCAGATCCCAGTTGTGTTGCCCCGACGTTCCCCTCGGAAAGAGCTGAAGGCGACACCTTCCGCTCTCGCGCAACTCGATCAGCAGATTGGCGTATTGACGTTCGACTGGTTCTGCAAGTCGATCGGTTGGTCAATGGAGTCAATGATTCGCCAGACAGTTCTCCGGCGACTCCAGGAAGTTTTTGAAAGTTGTTGCTGGTTGCACCTGCGGGCGACCAACGGGGTCGCTATCTATGGAGCCGGGGACACACCGAGTTATTGCTCGGTATCTGGCAACGACTGGGCGGATCTCCCGTGAAGGCGATTCTCGTAACCCAAGAGCCTGCGGTAGCGACTTGCCACGGAATTGCGGTCCGACGAGCAGCCACCTGTTGCGCCCAAGAGTTCGACCTCATCATACTGTCGTCGGCCAGCTACGAAAGGGAAATGGCCGGCGCTTGTGCGCAGTACTTCCCCTTGACCCCGCTCTTGAGCATTTGGGAAGATCGGTTGACCACTCTGCCGTTGCCGGCCCGCTAACTGAGATCGATGAATTCGCCTCGGATCAGCATCATTGCGCCGAATTTCAACCACGGTAGATTTCTTCCGGCGATGATTGATTCCTGTCTTGAGCAGTCGTTTCAGGACTGGGAGCTGATAGTCATCGACGACGCCTCGACGGACAATAGCGTTGAGATCGTGGATGAATACGTTCGTCGGCATAGAAATATTCGGCTAATCCGGAATCAAGTGAACCAAGGACCGATCCGGAGTGTAAACCGTGGGTTCGCCGTCGCGAGCGGTGACTATGTTGTCATGCGCAGCGCTGACGATATTAATCTGCCGGGATACTTCCAGACCGCGGTCGCTCTGCTCGAAGAGTATCCTCAGGCCGCGTTTTTCTGCGGTGATATTGCCTATTTCAGGGAGGATCCGACGGTGCGTCAGGTGGAAACGCTGGGTATTGGACCTACGCCGGGATACTATTCGCCGGAGGTACTCATCGATCGACTGGGAGCACTCCTCTTCACGGCCACACCCGTACTGATCCGGAGGGAATTGCTGGTGGAGGTTGGCTATTATCGGGAGTCGCACCGCTGGTACAATGATTGGCTGCCCAACATGGCTTGGGCCTTCCGGAAGGGCGTGTGTTACAGCCCGATTCCGATGATGGGCTGCCGACTTCTCTCCGACTCATTTGGCAATAAGGGCGGCTCGACGAGGCCCTGAAGATGGCCACGGTAAAAACGATCCTAAGTGACCTCGTTCATGATTTTCCCGACGTGGTGTCCTCGTTTCGCGATTCCGGAGCAGTCGGTTTCTTCGGCCTGGCCGGCGAGAAAGTGCTCGCTGCGGACGAACGTTTGCGGGCGAGCTTGCAGGGGAGTACCCGAGCGCGTGAACCAGACAACGGCATTACGGCGGTGATTCGTTCGGTGTTGCAGGAACATGAACTGGCCCTGCGGAGCTTGAATTCCCAGGGTCTGCCGATTGCGCATTTGGATCTTTGGCGCGGGACTTCATACCAAGGTGTTGCTGGAGCAATGGAAGCCTCGTGGACTGCCTCTACCAGAGGGAATTGTTGTCTCGTCCAATCCAAGCGCGGCGGAGTTTTGCGGTTTGCCGCTGAAGTCGATCAGCGCGGCCGATCCGCGCGAGGTGGACTTGGTCGTGATTTCCTCGAAATCCTATGAGGAGTCGATGCTTGCCACCGTCGCTGCGCGGTTTCCAGCTGCATGGGTCATGACATTCTGGGATAGGACGCGAACGAGGTTGGGACCGACGCCTTCGGCTGTTTGGGGAAATGCATCCGGACAGAGCGCGGCAGATCGTGCCGTATGAATAGGTAAGATTCGCCGCCTCGAGGATTCCGACCGACGAGCGCTTGGAGGGAAAATGTAACTATTTGTACGATAACGTCTAAGAACTCCGGCACCGCGCCTGCTTGGATAGGCGCCGACGAATCCCGCACCTCCTGCAATGGAATCGGTGAGGGCGGGGCATCTTCTCTCGGCCCGCTTTTCGAAGGATAGAAGTACCAAGTTCTGACTCAGCCCCGTCAAAAACGTAGCATCGGCTTCCTAAAAATATGGTTACAGAAACTAGTGTGAATGAAGCGCTCTCAATTGGTAACTTGTTCGCGGCGGCACAGCCGTTGCCGTCCGTCGGCGTGGAGCGCTGGAGCGACTATTGCAGCAGCGTGCGCACTTCGATGGCATTCGACCGGTTGCGCCTGGACCGGAGCCGGTCTGCTTGGCTTGGTGGAGTGTTTGGCAATGGATCGGTACCGGAACTCCCCGAGGCTGCGGCATTGGCTCGGCTGGTAGAAGGCTTTTCCCTTGTAATAGCGGACGAGTCGATCTGTGCCCGCTTCGGACGGCTCGCGGGTTCCCATCCGGCTTTAGTTGGCACGCTGGTTCATATGGTTGAACTGCGCGGTCAGGTGGCGGGCACGAACTTGATCGTTCGAGGGCAAGCCTGGTTGCTGGCGCGTTCCGCTGCCAAAGCTTCTGGCGCATCGATCCCCCCCTCCCTCACCTTTCCTGCGTTGTCGATGGAGGCTGCCGAGTCCGCCGTATTGGGGCTCACCCGATGGCCGAGTTCTCGCACGTTCCTTGTGGCAGCCTTGGCGGCGGATGCTCGCACGAGCGACGTCCGACAGATCATTGCTGGGCTTCACAACGCGGGTGATCGCGAGGCGTGTGTTACGGCTGTCGCCAATAGTTGGCCGAGAATGGGGTGTGCTTTCGGCGAGAGTCGTCCTGTTCTATTTCCCTCATGGCTCGGAATCGAGACTTTCCGTGGCTGCAATTCCCGCTGTGTCATGTGCCCGATCACGATCACCAAGCGACCGACCGAAACCATGGCGGATGAGACTTTGGATCGGATCATCAACGAAACTCAGCTTTGGCCCGTTCCTCCTTCTGTGTCGCTCTATGGATTGGGGGAACCCCTTCTCGACGCCCACCTTGCCCAACGAATTCGGCGGCTGAAGGCGGGAAAGACGCCCTGTGTCCGAATCTCCACCAATGGGTCGTTGCTCGACGGAAAAGCCAGCACTGGTTTATTGGAGGCTGGGCTCGACATTCTCGACATTTCCCTGGAATGCCTGGATCGGGAAGTCTACGAACGTATACGAGTCGGGCTCAGTTTCGATCGGGTGCTGGAGAACATTCTAGGATTCCTGAAACTGCGAAACACCATCAATCCATCCTGCGTTGTACGTTTGACTGTCGTCGCCCATCCGGCCACGGTCGCCCGATTGGGGGAATATATCGCTTTTTTCCAAGGCCATCTGCGCGAAAAACACGATGCCTTGATCATTTCAATGCTCCATACCTATGGGCAGAACTTTTCCACGCTGAAGAGCGGGCTTTTGCCCTGCTCGATGTTGGACTCGTACATGCATATTCTCCAAGATGGTACCGTTAGTATGTGTGTTGTAGACACAGAGGCGCAGGTCGACTTTGGCAATGTGCACCGGACGTCCTTGTTGGAGATTTTCAATTCGGAGTCCGTATGCTGGCATCGGGAGCGGCTGAAGGATCGCCGACACGAGCTGCCACTCTGCGCCGGGTGCAATGTCCCGGAGGCCCATTCCCACGGGACGACACTCGGGTTCCCGATGACCGCCGAACAGATCGCCTCAGAGGCTTCGAGAATAACTGCGATGGTCGGAAAACTCCTTGAGGAGAGGCCGGAATCTGGCGGCGTCTGACCGAATGTGCTAATTGCTATAGGGCCAGCGACTAGAGCCCACTGCACGAACATTGCCAGGCTTCGCACAGGCAAATCAACTCTGCGGCTCCGGAATTGTCCCGCCTCATTACAACCTTTCCCAAACCCCTAAACGACGACCTAGAAGGAAGCTATCCTCATGATTGACGGACCAACGTATAGGCTTAGCGAAAACCTCGCCAGGCAGTGTCTCCCCAACTGGCATCTTGCTCAGGTACATCGGGTAGACTTCGACAACGACTATTTCGCCAAGAATCCTTTGTCGAACCGGGAACTTGCCCCGATTTTCGATACATTTCATGAGCATCGCTTCGATTTCTACATGAGGGAATGGGGCGGTCTCGGTGCCGATGATCTGGAAGCAGTCGTGGATGCACTGTGCGATAGTGTCTTGCTCCAGCGGCGCGTATGGCCTGATCGCCAGCCGCGGTTGCCGGTCTCCAGCGTGATGGCCGCCTTTTCGGCCTATAAGAAACTTCTGGGCTGGGCCCCCGAGGTCAAAACCGTACTGGAGGTGGGCCCGGGAACCGGTCTCATTTCGTTATTCATGAAACGCCTTCCGGCCTTGGAGCGGTACTCCCAGGTTGAGGCCTGTCAAGGCCTCTATCTGCTCCAGGGGATGGCCAATGATTTGGCCTTCCCCTACGAAGTAGAGGAGAAGGCCCTACCTCAAAATTTGGCGACAGCAGCGGATTTTCATCTGGTCGAGAACCCTCTGTTGGAGCTTCCGTGCTATGTCGATATGCCGCGACGACCGCCCCGTTGTGTTCACTATCCGTGGTGGCGAGTCGGTGAACTGATGAAACAGCCCGGATCGGTCGATGTGGTAATGTCGAATGCGAACCTCCGGGAGTTTTCCCAATATGCGCTCCGCGACTATCTAGCCCTATTCCGGCGCGTCCTGAAGCCCGACGGAGTGGTGCTGGCCCAGTGTCTGGGCGGAGAGTTGCACCGGGATGCCAGCGGACTGATTAGCGAATTGCGGGACATGAAGTTCGCGCCTATCGTATTCGATCTTCAAGGCGGAAGTCGGTGGTTCAGTGGCCCCAACCTGCCTTTGATGGCCAAGTCATTCTGTACAAGTAACGCCGTGTTGGTCGGTCCCGAGCATCCCCTCTTTGAAAAATATAACAAGGCGGAATGCTTTGAGGGCTGTCACTTCGGTGCAGAGCCAGCAGTGTTGGATATGTATTTCCCGCAGGACGGGCTCCGTCGGCTGTACTCCGTAGCAGAATTGCGGGATTTGGTCGAAGCGCGGCTTGTCGTGCGCCTAACGTCTGCGGATCCTGTTGGTGTGCGGTCGACCAAGAGACGTCCCCGGGCCACCGATGACCAACCGCTCTTCACTTCGAGTTTTGACCCTCGGTTCGGTTGGAGCGCCGGATTCTCTCGCGCCCCGCGTTTCTGCCTTGGTGGATGAATGGCGGGCGAAATCTGCTCGCGTTGTCATTTTTGGTGCAGGCGAGCACACTCGATTGCTCGATCGTTGTACCGTGATGAAGCGGGCGAACATTGTCGGGGTCGTGGATTCGAGCCCAAGTCGACAAGGCTGTGAGATCATGGGTTCGAAGATTCAAGCCCCTAGTGCCATTCCGGCTTTGCGACCGGATGTGGTTGTGATCTCCTCGGCTGCCTATCAAGAGGAGATCTACCGTTCGTTGGCCGGCCTTGAAGCCCAGGGAATTTCGATAGTTCGCCTCTACGAGAACTCTAAACAACCTTCTTGAGATCTTGCTTATATCACAAATCGGGCCACGCCGAACACGCCGGCGTGGCTTCATACCGGCTTCGGACTCCCTCCCGTGCCGCAGCTTCGCCTCGCCGCAAGCGTTCGTCCGGTCCTCAGCTTCGAAACGGCTCTACAAACTGACCCTAAGAGTCGCGGCTCAATTCGTCATCACTCCACGGAAGCGACCCCGCGCCGTCGAAAATATAGCCGTGCTTCTTTGAGCAAATCTTGGAGCTTATGCCGCATTTCGTCTGGTGCGATTCGTGATAGATTCTCCAGCATCTGGAAGGCTGCGGCTGGGTGACCAAACCCTTCCTGTAGGCACGCGGTCTTCAACGCTTTTAATCCGTGTTCGTGAGTCCAACTTGTTGGGGCGGTGGTGCGATTGAAGTAGAGAAAATGTCCCTCAAACTTGGCGGAGGTAAATTTGCGACCGGCCCCAAGTGGACCCCAAGTCAGAAGGGTGTTCTCGGCGAAGGAATTGAAGTCTAGCGCCTCCGTGTCAGGTACGAACTGATTGAGCGTCAGAATGTCGCAGAACTCGTATCCCGCGCCTCGCAGCACAGGGTCGACGTCCGAGAAAAGGCAGCCCCCGATGAATTTTGGAATGAAGGTTAACTCGACCTGCATGCCGCCGGCGTGGCGAATGGACTCCATTCCTCCGTTGATGATATCAAGCTCCGAACCCTCGGCGTTGATCTTAATAAAGTCGGGCACGGGCAGATTATACTCCCGACAGACTGCATCCAATGAATCGACGTCGATTGGAAACTGCCGCTCGGTGGCCATGTGCCGGTCGAAGCGTTTGGAGCCATAGCGATATCGACTTAGCGTATTTAGGTCAGGAGGGTAAACCGAACTCCCCGAGCGTGTCGCGGCAAGATAGAGTTGGCTCCGACCTCTCCGGGCCCCGAGCGCCCTTGCAATTGCGGTGACTTCGATGCCCGCGTTTCGGCAGCCCTCCTCGATGCGTCTGCATTCCTCCTCGTCTGGCTCAAAGGCGACGATTCGCAAGTGGGAGCGGGAATAGCCGGCCAGAATTGGTTCGCCTGAATCAGATCGGCAATTCGAGCGCGCCGATGTCGAAAATGGTGATCTTTTTCGCCGCCGAGGAAGTGTTGAACGATCTGCTGGGTGATCCAAGAGTTGTTCCGTGCCTGATCATGGATTTGGTAGATCGTAACGGCGGGCATGCGTTTAGTTACCTCAAGCGACATCTCATATTCGTAGTTGTGCGACGAAAGCACGACGGCGTCGAGTTCCTGTGGGCTGCATTGCTCGATTCCAACAACCGGAAGGTCAAATCGCCTTGTTCCCTGCGGAGGGGGCTGCGTCGTCAGAATGCAGGAAAACGGCGGACCATCAAGAGCGCGCCAGGTTTTGAGTAGGTGCGCGGAATGCTCCCCGGCGCCATACAGGGCGAGGCGTTTGTTGCCAGCGACGGCAATTTGGCCTAGTAGTTGAGGAACCCTGGCGTAGATCTGCTCAAGAATGAAGGGTTGCATGGAATTCAAGAAGGCTTCGGGCTAGGAACTGCATCTCAGAACGAGGCTCATTCTTCAAAGCATAGCCGGCCGCGTGCGGCTTGTGTTTCTGGCTTCGCGGCGGCTTAGGTGTGGGTTCAATGGCTAGACACGGGTGAGTGTATGATCGTATAGACCGAGGTATTTTACCCCGATCTTTCTCGTCTCGATTTCTCGAACCATTTCCGCCTGAAAGCCAGCGACGACAAAATGAGCAGGGTATTCGTGTATCCGTTCAGTTCGTCCACTGCGACAATCGGAATTCCTTCGAAGTCCCGCGCTGATTTTTGCGTCTCCACGATCCCGGAAACCGGAGTTTCGAGGAACTCTTTCCAGACCTTAAGGAGGATCCGAGTATGCGTGCCCGCGCCGTAGAGAAATATCTTGTGGCCTGGATTCTCATGAAGCACTGATTGGATGAGCCTCACGCTCTCGCGCAGACGCCCACTTATTGCTCGGATTTGCTGATCGCCCTCGTGTTTTCCCACTTGGCGTCTTCCATGCGAATTCCTCATAGCCGCTCTGTTGTGGCACGACACCCGCGGTCGACAGTGTTGTCTTCTCAAACAGGAAAAGATTCAGATAGCAGAATTCGCCTGGGGTCCCGGTGTGACACGTCTGTGCAAAGAGAGAGCGCGTGGAGAAACTCATTGGTTGGGGCGTGTCCTGTCAGGGATATGCGGTGCACATATGCAGCCAACGTGCGGTAGTGGTTCTTGCTGTAGTAATCGACGAAGAAGGTTGGCGAGAATTGATAAAGACCATGATCAATCAGGTTGGAACAGGGAACGTGATGGAGGATTCTTCCCCCAACCTTCAGCATTCGCCCGAGGTTGGACAACGCATTCGGGACATGGAAAACGTGCTCCAATGTCCCGGCGTCGATTATGAGATCAAAGGCTTCCAAAGTTGATTCTGGCGGAGAAGTTTGATTGAGGTCGAATAATATATCCGCGTTTTCGTAGGCGGAATAGTCGATCGAAACCACTTCCTGGAAACCGAGGGTTTGGAAGAAGGCAGTGGCCGAGATGAACTTCTGATCGCGCCATCGGCTTACCTTCGAAAGACGGTTTGGCGTCGTGGGTTGCGTAGCCGGAAGCCCGGCCTCTCCCATCACTGTCGCGAGGTCGCTTTCGGAAAAGTAGGGATCGAGCGCGCCCAGTGTCAGCACTCCCTTGCCGACGCACCATTTTCCTAAAGTTTCGCAGATCTTGCTTGCGAGGTGAATGCTGATAGCCATTTCGAAATTCTCCGTGGTGATTATCGATGTTGAATAGAGTGATAGACAGGCTCGGCCCGAAGCTCAATTGGGGAGGAGTGGGGCCAGTTTGCGGGGCTAATGCGCTCCGTTATAATAACAGACTTTGCAGACGTTGGGCAGTTTGCCGGTGAGGTGGGCCTTGCGGAAACCCTGCATCTTCGGACCGTTCCATACGGCATTCAGGTCGGCGGCATCGCCCAAGTCGATCACTTCCGGGTTGGCGATCATGCAACAGGGCACCAAACGCATGTCGGCGGATACATAGCCGCGGCTGAACGGCCACGGACAGAGATTGTTCATGTTCCCCAACTCGTACTTCTTGTCCATGTACCAGAAGGTGAGCTCGACCCCGCGCTCGCGACCGAGCGCGATCAACCGCTCGGCCCGCTCGAGATTCATTTTGTCGGAAATCTCGTTGGCGTCGTTCGTCTTCTTCCACGCCGCCTGGCCCCAGTCGTTGAGGTCGAGCGACAGGGTGCAGCGTTCAAACCCCAGCTCCGCCGCGAGCTTCGGGAATTCCTCGAGCTGGTGGGCGTTGTCGCGCTGCACCACCGTCCACATGCGGGTGCGCATCCGCCCCTGCACCCGGGCATAGGCATTGAGCTGCTGGATATTCCGGCAGACCTGATCGAACTTGCTGCCCCGCCGGATCTTCTCGAAGACCTCCGCCGTTGTCCCGTCCACGGATACCTGCAATTCGCAGATATCGGCATCGATGATCCGCTTGTAGTTATCGTTGTGGTGCAGAACCGAGCTGTTGGTCGTCGATCGCACCCAAATATGGCGTGCGCGGGCATACTCGATCATGTCGAAGTAGCACTTGCCTAGGAGCGGTTCGCCCATGCCCTGCAGCTTGACTTCGATGAGACCGGTCTGCTGATCGAGCAGCGCGCGGTATTCCTCCATTGTCATGTCGCGCGACCGTTTGAATCCGGGCCAGTCGCTGACCTGGCACATCTGGCAGTGGAAATTGCAGCGGCTCACGTTTTCGATATCCAGACGAACGGGCAAGTGTTCGACGAGCGCTGCCGGTTTGCTGGCCTGGAATTTCAGGTAGTTCGCATGCCGCGCTGGATAGGTTTCAAAGCCTGCCTTCAGGGTGCGGTCCCAGAGTTCCTGATCGACCTTGGGGAACGGCAGTGGCCGGTTCATGCCCGGAGGCGAGGAGGCGAAGGTGCCGATGCCGGTATCGGGTGCGCTCATGGCAAATGGACAGTTGGAAGGTTCAGCGGAGCACGGCTACGGAGTGGACGCCGCGGCAGTTCCGAATGCAGAGGAGGGCTCTGGGGCGGCGGACGGTCATGGGGCGTTCCCCATATTGATCAGAATGCGGCCCGCTTCGCCGGAGCGGAAGAGACCGAGGGCGTCGTTGATTTGGTCGAGGGAAAACTCGTGGGTGAATAGACCTTCGAGCTTCATTCGTCCCTGACCGATCAACCGAATCAGGCGGGGAATATCCACATCCGGAACGCAGCTGCCGCCGTGGGAACCTTTGAGGATCTTTTTGAAATGAAGCGGCAGGGTATAGAGGCTTGCCTTGTCGTCCTTGCGTGGCACTCCGACCAAGATGGTGCGGCCATCGGCATGGGTGAGTTCGTAGGCGGTTTCGATCACCCGGGCATTACCGGTGGTATCCACGACCACATCGGCACCTTGCGGTCCAACAAGCGTGCGAATCTGTGCGAGATAGTCGGGCGTGGTGGAGGCGTTGAAGACATGGGTCGCGCCCCATTGGCGGGCCATCTGGGTTTTTGTCTCGTGAATATCGACCCCAATAATGGGGAAGGCAGAGACCATTCCGGCCGCTTGTACGATGTTCAAACCGACTCCGCCCACACCGATCACGACGATCGACTGGCCGATTTTGAGCGCTGCATCGTTGTTGACCACGCCTACGGCCGTGGTGACAGCGCAGCCAAAGAGCGGGGCGAGGCGCAAATCGAAGTCGGGGGGAATGACGGTGAGTCGGTTTTCGGAGACAATGGCTTCGTCGTTGAAGGTGGTGACCCAGCCGGCGTTCACTTTCCGGCCGTTCCAGTCGTAGGCCGGTGGGTCGGCCTGCAAGCCCTGTGGACCTGCCCGAAGGAGAGGTCGGTGGGCAGTTTCAGGTCGGCCACGACCAGCGGGTGGCCGGATTCGACGAGGATGGCGGCTTTCATTCGAAGTCGATGAATTCGTAATCGCCCGTGTACCCCATGTTCTGGTACAGCCAGATCCATTCGGCGGTGTCGAAGAACGACTCGCAGGTGAGCGCCCAGCACTGGAGGTTGAAGAGTTCCAGTTCGGTGCGGTAGCCTCGAGCATCACATAGCCTTGCCGGCCGACGCGCGCTGGATCTCCGCGAGGGCGGTGTTCAGCTCGAAGATCCGCAGATTGTGCAGGCAGCCGAGCGAGATGACGAGGTCGAACGACTGGTCCCCGAACGGGTACGCATCTTGCGCGCGGTAGCGGAAGAGTCGGCCCTTGAATTCGGGCAATGCGGAGGCCAGCCCGTGTTTCGAGATGTCGAAACCCACGAGTTCGAGGCCGGGCTCGATGAGCTGCATCTCATGAAGGAGGAAGGCCTTGCCGCAGCCGACGTCGAGGACGCGGGAGCCGGCTTTCAGTCCGTAAGTGTCGATCAGGGCTTGGGCCACGGGCTTCCAGCGCCCCGGCAGGTACTTGTAACCTCCGTATCCGAACCGGCGGTCGCCGTCCCAGTAGTCGGCTTCGTACTCCTTGGCCTTGAGCATGCAGGCAACCTTGTCGTCGACCATGCGATCAAAGGTATTTGCGCGGCGTGGCGCGGTGGAGTGGGGGTGACGATGTTACGGAGTTGTCCATGGGAGTGCGGTTGAAATTTCAGGGGCGGAGGAAGCGGCGGTGGCGAGTGCGAGCATCTGGCGGGCGCGGTCGAGTTGAGCGGCCCGGCGGGTGCGGTGGTCGGCGGCGGCTCCCGCGGTGAAGTGGTGCCGGGTGCGGCCAGCGGGCAGAAAGTCGTTCAGGCAGATGCAGGCCCATTTGACCTGATAGAGCGGATCGAGCGCCTCGGCCCGTTGCCGCAGGGCTTCCGGGGCTGGTTGCAGCGCGAGCACGGCGTCGCGGAAACGCTGGCTCAAGGCCCGCGGCAGGAGCAGGTCCGGCTGGTTGGCGAAGTCGCAGATGAGCTTGGCGGGGTCGTCCCATCCCGCGTATTCGAAATCGAGAAAACGGATGTGGCCATCGGCTTCGCGCAGGGCGTTATGGAATCCGAAATCGGAGGGCGAGAGGCACCGTTCCGCAGGTGCCAGTGGGGCGCGGCGCAGATCCGGATTGGGCCATCGCGCCAGGAGCGAGGCCTGGATCTCCCGCCACTGCGGTATCAACTCGTCGCGCACCAAGGCGTGGGCGTCGCGATCAAGATCGTCTTCGATGAGCAAGCCACCGAGGCGGTCGACTCGCCGGCCAGTGTTTTCGAGATGTTCGACGATGGAGAAACAGGCTTCGGAGGCCACCGGAATGGCGCGTGCGGCATCGCTGGCCCGGGCGGCGTTGGCTTGGCGAAAGAACTCAGCGGCCTGGTCGACGTCGGCGGCGTCGATGGTGGCGAGGCGGAAAGGCGTCCCGTGGATATACTCCAGGAGCGCGGTGTGGCTGGCCGCATCGGTTGTATAGAGCCGCGGCGCGAGCCGAGCACCGCAGCGTTCGAGATGGCGGAGGAAGGCGCTCTCGGTGGCGAGGCGATCGCGCGGATCCCGGGGGTGATGAAAGTAGCACTTGAGCAGCGCCTCAGCGCCAGCCGCCGTGACGAGGCGGGCTACGCGGTTGTTCCGGCCGCCAGGCAGGGGCTCCAGGGTGAAAGGAACGCGACCAAATCCCGCCTCTTCGAGGAGACGTGCGGCGACGGTGACTGTGGCGGGCGAATTCACGCGAGGGTGGGAGGGCAGACCGCGGTCGAGATTTCGCTCCAGCGAGTGAATCGGCGGAGACCGGGCATCACGGGGTGGACGGCGTCGGGATCAAAGAGAAATGCCGTGGTTTGGGCGGGGAAACCGGGCTCGGCGAAGACTTCGGGCAGATCATCAATAAAGAGTTCGCACGCCCGGCGGGCAATGGCGTCGATCTTGGCGCTGCGCGTGTCCAGGAACTCGATGTCGTCGCAATGCAGGCCGGCCGGAGCGTCAAGCCAGCCCTGTGACTGGATCCAGCCGAGCGCAGCGGACCGGAGATCGATGTGCGGTTGCAGCGCAGCCACGCGGCTTTTGTGGCTGAGAATGCACACGGCGTGGCCGGAGGCGCGGCAGTGGCGAAGAAAATCGGCGGCCCCGGGATAGGCCGTGGCGCGGGGAAGCAACGGCCCGTAGACTTCGCCCTGCAGAGTGGTCCAGGTCGCGTTGTCGTGGTTCGCCAATACAGCAGCTTTGACGGCCGCTTTCTGCGCTCGGCTGGTGGCCGGAATCAAACCCCGGGCGACGGCGGCGGCGTGGAAAGACGCGTCGTAGCAGATTAGGGTATTGTCGAGATCGATTCCGATGACCATGGCGATCAGCTTCGGCGGGAGAGGGCGGAACGCGCGGCGGTGGCGATCGCGGCAGCGGTAAGGCCGTGGAGGTGGCGGGCGTGATCCTGTTCACCCGGACCGTGCAGAAAATGGTCGCCCGCGCCGCAACGTACCAGGCGGGCGAGTACAGGGTCCGGTTGATCGACCACCCATTCGGCGACCGCGGAACCGAAACCGCCGATGAGGTTGTGCTCCTCGATGGTGAGGACCACTTCGCTGTCGCGGAAGACGCGTGTCAGCGTAGTCGAATCGAGGGGTTTCACGCTGGCGCAGCTATAGACCGCGGGGGACAAACCGGTCGCGGCAAGGTTCGCGGCTGCTTCGAGGGCGACCGGCAGCAGGGTTCCGGTTGAAAGCAAGACCACTCGCGTCCCCGCACGCGCTTCCCGCCATTCGCCGAAGGCAAAGGGGGGCGGCTCCGGGTATACGACCGGCTCTCCTTTCTTCCCGATCCGCAGGTAGGTGGGATGGTCGGCAGCGAGCGCGGCGCGGAGGCTGGAGCGCAATTCCATTGCGTCGGCGGGTGCCACGACCCGCATGCCGGGGAGACTGCGCAGGAGTGCGAGGTCTTCCAGCGACTGGTGGGTGGCACCGAGACTGGCGTACGCGAGTCCCGAGCCGGTGCCGACGATGACAACGGGAACCGCGTGGTAGCACACGTCGACCCGAATCTGCTCGAAGCAGCGGGTCGTGATAAAAGGCGTGATGGTATAGCAGATCGGACGCAGGCCGGAGCTGGCCAGGCCCGCGGCCAAGCTGATCATATTCGCCTCGGCGACCCCGCAGTTAAAAAGCGCCCGGCTGGCGAGCTTTGAACTGGTCGAAGAGCCGGTTCCCGATGTCGGCGCTCAGCATCACGAGGCGCGATCAGCCTCCGCCAAGCGGGTGACTTCGTCGGCGAATGCGTTTTTTATGGTTGATTGAGTTCGATACGGGCTCGTTCGACTTCACCCACTGTGGGCGAGCGATAGTGCCAGTTGTTGTCGTCCTCCATGAAGGAGGCCCCCTTGCCCTTTACGGTGTGGGCGATGATTGCGAGTGGGGTATCGGCTGGGCGCGGGGCAGCAAGGGCGTCGCAGATGGCAGCGAGGTTGTGACCATCGATTTCGCGGGTGGCCCAACCGAAGGCGTCCCACTTCGCCTTGAGCGGCGACATCGCCATGATCTCGTCGCTCCGGCCTGTGGCCTGCCATTTGTTGAAATCGATCAGGGCGGTGAGGTTGCCGAGCCGCAACCGCGGCGCGAGCATCGCGCCTTCCCACACCGAGCCTTCCTGGCATTCGCCGTCGCTCATCACGACATAGACATTGTAGGGCGCCCGCTGGATGCGGCTGGCCAAGGCCATGCCGAGACCGACGCCCAGGCCGTGGCCCAGTGACCCTGTCGCCCATTCCACGCCAGGCACGCATCCGGGCGAGGGCTGCTCCGGGAGCCGGCTGCCTTCTTCGTTATAGTGCAGTAGTTCTTCGGTGGGAAAGAAACCGCGCCGGGCGAGCACGCAGTAGAGCGCGCTAATGGCGTGGCCTTTGCTGAAAATCAAACGGTCCCGCGCTGGATCGGACGGGCGATGCGGATCGATGCGCAGGCAGGTCCAGTAGAGACCGACCAGAAGATCGACACAGGAAAGCGCGCCGGCGAGGTGGGCGCTCTGGGCGTGACACGACAGCGCAATGAGCTGGTGCCGGATCTCCCGCGCGAGCCGGTCCAGTTGCTCAATACTCATCGCGTTGCCGGGCATCGCCATCATGTCAGGCGGACCTCCTGCATTCGCTTGATGTTGTAATAGACGGTGCGCGTCATCGGTTCTTGGACTCGGCCGGCATCGAAGGCGGCCTTCAGGTCGCGCACGGCTTCCGCAATGCTGAATCGGGGATTGTACCCAAGTTCCCGTTGGATCTTCTCCGAGGAGATGTGATAGGAACGCAGATCATCGGTCGGGACTGACTCGATGGCGACGTTGGTGCCGATGATGGAACGGACCAGCTCGGCGATGTCGCGAATGGAGAGATTCTGATAACCGGCATTGTAGATCCCTCCGTCGATCTTTTCGGTCGGCCACGCCAGTGCTTTTACATAGAGCTCGGCACAATCACGGACGTGGAAATTCGGCCGAAGCTGGCTGCCGCCGAAGACCGAAATCTTGCCTTTGTTGATCGCGTGATTGGTCAGAATATTCACCGAAAGGTCGAGGCGCAGCCGTGGCGAATACCCGCAGACGGTCGCCGGCCGAATAATCAGGGTGGCGAAGCCCGGCGCGCGGCGGCGCAATAGCTCGTCCTCGCACATTGCCTTGAACTTTGAATAGTCCGTCAGCGGCTTGAGCGGAAGCTCCTCGGTAACGTTTGCTTCGTCCTTGATGCCGTAGACGCTCGATGACGAGGCATAAATGAAGCGGCGGACGCCGCTGTCCTTCGCGATGTCCACCAACGGCAGGAAGGCGTCGTAGTTGATCGACTTGCCCAGGGTTGGATCGAGTTCGAAGCTCGGATCGTTGGAAATGGAGGCGAGATGGATGACCGCGTCGCAGCCGGTGAGGGAGCGTCGCAGCAGCGTGGTATCGCGGAGATCGCCCTTGATGAGGGTGAGTTGGGGGTGTGCCTTGACGGCGTCGAGCACGTGCTCGCCGTAGAGGAAGAGATCAAGGACGCGGACCTCGTATCCGGCCTCCAGCAGGAGGGGCGTTAAGGTCGAGCCAACGTATCCGGCGCCGCCGGTGACGAGGCCGCGGCGAGGAAGGCAGCGGCAACGTCGGTCACGTAGGTGAAGTCGCGTGTCTGGTTTCCGTCGCCGACGACGGTGAACGGCTGCCGCGCGAGCTTCGGCGTGAGGAAGACACCGAAGACGGCGCCGTACGCGCCCGTCGTGCGGCTGCGCGGCCCGTAGACATTGAAGAGGCGCAGCGAGACCGCGGGCAGCCCGTAGACGAGTGCCCAATGCAGGACGAGCTGCTCGCCGAGGTATTTAGTCAATCCGTACGGGTGGCGCGGTGTGCACGGGTACGACTCGGGAGTCGGCGTTGTCTCCGCGAGTCCGTAGCAGGTGGAGCTCGCGGCGTAGACGAAGCGTTTCACGCCCAGCCCGCGGGCGAGCTCCAGTACGCGGAAGGTGCCCTCGACGTTGGTGCGGAAATAGTCCGCAGGGTTCTGGATCGAAGGTACGAGGTCCGCCCGCCCGGCGAGGTGAAAGACCCAATCGATCGGGGCACCGCCCAAGTCGGGCGGGGCAAGTTCGGCGACGCTCTTGCGTATCAGCGTGAATTGCGAATGCCGGCTGGCTGTGGCCAGATTGATTTCGCGGCCGGTTGAGAAATCGTCCACGGCCACAACGGAATGGCCGGAGGAGAGGAGCAAATCGGTGAGGTGGCTGGCAATGAATCCGGCCGCACCTGTGACTAGGCAGTTCATCGGGGAGAGCGGTCAGTAGGCGAGCAGGGATTGCCCACCCTTGAGCAGCTTGTCTTTGCGGATGGGAGTCGCGTTGCCGACGATACGAACGGCCTGGGCGCCGGCGAGTTGCCCCATGAACGTGGCGAGGTCAATCGGCACGTCCGTTGCGCCGGCGAGTGAGGTGAGGCTGTAGAAGGCGTCGCCAGCGCCCACGGTATCGACCACTTGGTTCTCGAGCGGGGGAGCGGCCGCTTGATCGCCGCTGCGAAGATCGAGGCCAATCGAATCCTTCGATCCGCGAGTGAGCCAGGCACAGCGGCTGCCGAAAGAACGGGCGAGCGCTTGGAGCTCCCGGGTGAAGTCGTGCTTCCGCTGGCCGCAGGCCAACGGGAGTTTTGCTCGTCGAGGAGAAGAAATCGGCGCTGGTATTGCCGGTTGATCAGGTAGCCGTGGTGAAACTGTTGGTTTGGCAGTTTAACGCCAGCAGCGGGCCTTCTCCTGGACGAGTTCACGCACGCGAGGCTGGAGCAATCCATGGCCGAAATCGGCGACCACCACGAGGTCGTAGTTGCCGACAATGGCGCGAAGCGCGCGACACACTTCTTCTTCGGCCTCCGGGCCTGGCGGTTCTTGGTCGAGGAAGTTGACCGCAAAGAGCTTGTTGAGTTCTGCGCTGCGTTTGGCGCTTTCGATGTAACGCAGCTTCACCACCGTGGTGAAGTTAGGGCGGCGGAGAATGTGCTGGATCCGTCCGCCGAGGTGAGTGTTCAGCAGGGCATCGACCCATGGTTCCGGGCCTGCCAAGCTCAGGACATCGACAGAGCCGGCGAAGGCGGCGATGTGGCGCGCGATGGCAAGTGCGCCGCCAGCTTGGGTTTCCTCTTCAATGAATCGAGCGGAAAGGGTGCGGTTTTTTGAGGTCAGGCCCTGAACATTAACCTGGCAATAACGATCGAAGATGATGTCACCGACGACCAATACGCGGAGCCGGTTGAAGCGGTCGACGGCGGTGCGAAAATCCTCCGGCGTGTAGCGGGTCGCGAGCTCGCGACAGAAATTGTTGGCGCTTTTCGAGACTGCGTTGAAGGCGCAATTAATCAGCCGGCTGGAGCTGAAAACAACCGAGCCTACATAATGCACGGTGCCGCCGACCCTGGCTACCGCTTCCACATCGGCCCGGATATTGCCGGTTACGTCGTTATTCTGATCCTCGTATTCACGTCCCTTGCAATAGACCGTTGGTTGAATGCATTCGATCGCCTCGACAGCGGCGGGGTAGGGCACGACCACAACATGGTCAACGATGGCCAGCGATGCGATCGATTTGACCCGCGTGGCATCATCGAAAAACGGCCGGCCGGGGCCTTTGTTGACAAAAGTTACCAGCTGTGAGCGTGACCACCAGTACGTCGCCGAGGGCCCTGGCCTCTTCGAAATGCACGAGGTGACCGGGGTGGAGGAGGTCAAACGTGCCGTGGCATTGCACGATGCGTAGTCCGCGACTTCGGAGATCGTCCATCACGGCTGGCGCCTCGGAGAACGCGAGTTCTTTGGTCGTGAGATCCGGCATCTGACGTTGAAGAGGGATATGAATCATGGGCGTGCGGATGGGGCCTGTGGCGCGCGCAGTAGCGGGCTGGCGGCGTTTCGGGGGTAATCCGCGATGGGCTGCGGCAAGTGGGCGAGGCCGGCGAAGGGCGGGCGAAAAGGAATGTCGACGACGGACGGCTTCACTGACCGGGACCCTTTGCCGCAGCCCGGAGGATGCGTTTGATGCTGTGGCCGACGACCATCTGGAGGTCCTCGGAGAGCTCCATGTCGTCGAGGGGGAAGTGGATGACGTCGTCGACGAGGTGGAGGGCGGCGCCGCCGGAGAATCCGAGGATCCCGCAGGTCCAGACGCCCATTTTGCGCGCCTCGGCGACGGCGTGAAGGATGTTGGCGGAGTTGCCGCTGCCGGAGAAGACGATCAGTCCGTCGCCGGCGAGGGCCTTGGCGCGCAGTTGGAGCGCGAAGACGTTCTCAAAGCCGGTGTCGTTGGCCAGGCAGGTGAGCACCGAGGAATTGGCGCACAGGCAATCGGCGCGGATGGCGCGGCCTGCGGGAGCCACCCCATAGAGGAGGTCGTTGGCGAGGTGCAGGGCGTTGGCGGCGCTGCCGCCATTGCCGCATAAGAAGAGTTGGCGATCCTCGGTCCACAACTGGCGGATGCGTTCGGCCAGGCGGTCGACGGGGCTCCAATCGAAATGGGTGAGGAAATCGGCCAGCGCCCCGGTATAGGTCCGGGTGGTGAAAGGGGCTTCTGCGACTGCATTCATAACGGGCGTTGTGTTTTCATTCTGGCCACACAGGCGGCGTTGTCTCTTTCCGTGGAAGAAACCCCCGGCCGCTGTCGGCCGGGGGTTCAGTCCCCTGAATATCAACCAAACCGGCTGATAAATGCGAAAGGCAGTCGACGGAATTTCGGCGGCTTCGCGGCCCCGCGTTGAGGGGGTCGCCCAAATACTAGCGCAGGATCGTCTGCCACTGGCGGTCCTTGGCCTGGTGGGCGGCCTTGAGCGCGCCACGGGCGACCTGCTCCTTGTAGTTGGGGCCCATGACCGAGACCTTCGGGTTCTCGTAGCCATCCTCGATGAGCAGGGTCTGCAGGGCCACGCCCAGGCCGCGGATGAGGCTACCGCCGCCGGTGAGCACGATGTTTTGCAGCAGCTCGGGCACGGCATCCGGGTCGGCGCGGGCGATGAGGCTGCGGGCCAGATCGAGGATGTGCTTAAGCAGCGCGTCGCAGCCGGCGCCGACCTGTTCGGCTACGTCGAATTGGCGCGTGCGGCCGGCGACGACGAGATCGATGGTCACTTGGGTCTCCGGGCTCATCACGAAGGAGTGGCGCTCCTTGGTCTCGCAGACCTTGTGCAGCGAGATCTGGCAGTCGGGATACATCTGGAGAATCGAGGTGGAAATGTGCTGGTCGATGGCGTCGCCGGCAAAGGTGGAGCTGACTTGGTCCTCGGGGAGCGGGTAGTAGCCGCGCATCAGGCACAAATCGGTGGAGCCACCGCCGATGTCGATGAAGAGCGCGTTGCGCACCGGATCGGCGTAGTCGGCATCGCCCAGGCGGGATTCGTCGCGCATACCCAGGGCGGCCAGGAAGGGCTCGGGAATGAAGAGGACCTTGTCGAAGACGCCAGTGAAGGCTTGGCGCAGTGCTTCGCGGGCGGCGGGATCGGCCTTGGCGGGTACGCCGATGACGGCGCGGATCTCGGTGTTGCCATTGACGGTCAGACGCGAACGCAGGTGGCGGGCGAAGTGACGCGCGCTGGCGAGGTCGGCGATGTTGCCGCCCTTCAGGGGGCGCACGAGATTGAGGTAGAGCTTCCGCTTGAGCGCGTCGTGCCCGAAGAGCATGGTGGCGTTGCCGGGCAGCACGCCGTCGAGGATGCCGTCCTTGGCGTAGCCGACGATGCTGGGGATGGTCTCGCGGATACTGATATCGGAGGATTTCGGCGAGCCGGCGAGCAGGGCGGAGGTGTTGGTGCCGAGGTCGAGACCGACGAGCAGCGTTTCTTTGGCCGTCTGGACGACGGGTTCTTCGAGCAGTGCGGAGTTGGAGGAGTGCTTCATGGACTTGGTTTGGTTGGACTGATTTTTGACTGAGAGGATCAACGCGCAGCAGGGACGGTGCTGCGGTCGAGTTCGCGGGCGGCGTCGATCATGTCGGCGACGTCGTCCAAAGGGATGCGGCGGGGGGCGATGGCGGGGAACCACATGGCGGCCGCGCTCATAGACGTGGGCTCGGAGGGGAAAGCGGAAAGGCGGCGGGCGGCGGCGGGGTCGTCGCTGAGGAAGCGGGCCATGATCCAATGGCTCTCGACGCGTGCCTGCTCCTCGGAGAAGAGCTGGTTGAGCCGGGCCTTCGCTTCGGCGGCCGGCAGCGCGCACTCGGCACTCCAGGAGCGGATCAGTGGTGGAAGCGTGCGTTCGAGGATTTGGGTCGTGGCGTGGTGGCGGCCCTGGCGGCGCAGGATGCAGGCTTCACGCACCTGCCCAGCGATCTCGACCCAAAGGCGTTCGGCCTCGGGGGTGGGGAGTTCGGTGGGGGCAAGGGTTGGCATGGGCCCCCCCCAATTGCAGGGCCGATGCCAAGTTTCTAAATCGCGCATAACCAGCATTTAAAGAAAACGGCTCCCAAGAATCGGCCCTGAAATGCCCAGGTGGAGGGAGGAAATTGCCTAGCGAGGCGCAGCCCCAGGCCGATTGGCGCCTTGGGGGTTGTTTCAAGTCGGGGCAGAGCGAAACGGTCGGTTGCCAGCGCCTCGCTCAAGGGTCCGCTGCGCGGACCGGGACGGTGCTCGTATCTGAAATTATGAATACTCTTCCCTTTCTGCGCGATTCTGCACGGCGAGGCAGCCTGAAATCGACAGTGCGCTTTCATGTCGCGATCGGGACATGAAAGTGCGCGCCGAATGGTACCGAGCCCGATGGACCTGCCGTGACGGGAAGGGCTATGGATCGTACGCCCCATTTAGTTTCTCGGGAAAACACCGATGAAGGAGGCATACCTCCCAATCCATGAATTCGCAGCCCACCCAACCTGAGAAGCTCCCTCGCCCGTTCCTTGGCGTGAACTTCGCGGCGTGCCGGGTGTATGGCCGGCTCTATAAGAACCACGCGGGTACGGCCTACGAAGGTCGCTGTCCGCGTTGCGGGAGATTTGTGCAGGTGCCGATCGGTGGACACGGCACGAGTGCACGCTTCTTCATCGTCGACTGCGGCCCGTAACGGGCGACTCGGGAAACGTTCCTTAGGCCGATCCTGCGACGGGGCGCGCGGGCCTCGTGGCCGATCCGTAATGGCCAAGCGGGTGCGGGTTTGCCTCGGCTGGCCTACGGGGCTTGGGGCTAGAGCGGCAGATCGGCGGCGAACACTCCCTGGCCCGAGGCTTGTCTGGTGCCATTCGGGTTGAGGTGCAGGTGGAGCCCCGAGGACCCGAAGGTGACATCGTAGCGCGCACCCGGGGTGAGCCCGACGACGATGAGGTGCTTGACGCCTGACTCCAGGGATAGATTCAGCGTCGCTTCCACCGGAGCGCTTCCGTGATTGAAGACTAGGCACGTGGCGTTGTCGGCATCCGGGTATTTCACGACGAGGCCATCGAGGCCCTCGACGGAGGCTAACGGGGTGACCGTCGCCGCGGTGATTGAGGCACCGTCGCCGACCGTGAGCACGTGGAGAAACGAATCGGCGGTGCGGGAGCTACCCGGTTTGACCTCGACGCGCCACTGGCCGGCTTCGCGGATGGCTACGAGATCGCCCGGTTTGGTGCTCATGTTGTCGTTGTAGTTGCGCCCCTTCGTCCCGGATCCGTCGTCGGCCACCCAGAATCGTCGATCGACCCCGTCCGCGTCGATACCGCCAACGGCGGTGAGCGTCGCATCGGCGGGAAGGACGGTCTGCTGGATCAGGCCGGCCGTCTGGTTGTTGCCGGTGGTGCCCTCGTCGATGGTGATGGCGACCTTATGGCCGGTGATCTCGGGCTGATTGATGGAGTGGAGCAGGTAGGTTTTGGCGAAGGATAAGTTGGTGCTGACGACGCGGTCGTGGACGACGATCACCGGGTGGGTGCCGGCGAAGTTGCGCAGGTAGACGATGGAGCGACGGAAGGCGGAGAGCTTGGCGGCGGCGTAGGCCTTGGTCGCGTCGCCCAAGGTGTAGGCGAAGCGGTCGTTGTTTTCGAAGGCGAGGACGCCCCCGAGGGCGTTGGCGCCGCCGGGCTGCATCTGGGCGAGGGTGGGGTACTCGACCATCGGTGCGGTGGCGTACTTTTGTCCTCCGTCGTTGGATTCGCGACCTTTGTCGGAAATGAATTCTTCCTTCGGGTTGTAGACGAGGATGGTGTTGTGGGCGATGCTACGCCGGTAGGAGTTACGGAAGTGCGGGGAGCCGTAGCCGCCGAAGATGTTGTAGCCGCCAGAGTCGATGGCGAGGGGGCCGCGGAAGAAGATCGTGAAGGCGTTCTGGTCGAGGTGGTGGTGGTTGACGTGGTGGTAGGCCGAGCTCTTGAACTCGAGCAGGGTGTTCTCGGCCAGATCCCAGCTGTCGCGCATGAGCACATAGCCGGAGACGCCGAACGCCCGGGCGAGCGGCAGATGCAGCGCGGCGGGGCTGGTGCCCAAGTCGCCGGGGGTGGAGTAGAGCAGGTGCGGCCAGTAATTGTAGCGGTAGCGCGAGGCGAGCTGGTGGTAGAGCCAGGTGGCGGCGGGCGATCGGGCGCGCAGAAGGTGAGCTCCGTAGGTGGGAATATAAAACGCGGAGCTAAAGACGTCGCCCGAGTGAGGGAAGGTCTCGTAGGCGTTAAGATTGTTGACCGTTTCGTCGTAGGCGGAGTTGCGCGCGCCGTAGAGCTGGAACAACGCACATTCCCGCTGCCAGTCGGTGGTCCAACGCTCCTCGGTGGTGGCGTTGTCCCACATCACATAGGGGTCGGTGGTGGTGTATTCCGGGCCGTAGGCCCAACCCATCCCGTAACCACCATCCTGGGCCATCCACGCCTGGGTGGGGCTGTAGCCTTCCCTCCAGTTGCGGACTACGAGGCGAAGCCATTCCGCGTAGGATATGCGGTCGGGTAGCGACTCTGAGTCGAATCCCTGGCCGATGGCCAACAGGGCAGCCAGGGCGCAGACGTTGGCGTAGCGGGAGTGCCCGCCGGAGAAAGACGGATTGGTATAGTAGTGCCACTTGGCCTCGATGCGCCCGAGTAGGACGAGGGTCTGTTGGTGGGCGAGGGTGGCCAAGGGGGAGTCGGGTGGCAGGACCAGCCAATCGTAGAGCACCCCGATCGCATAGAGGGCCTCGCGGAGGGCGAGGTCGCCATCAGCTTCAACGAACTCGCGCTCGCACAATGCGGTGAGGAAACACTCGGCATACGCTTGGTAGCCGGCGTGGTCGGGGTGCTCGTCGTGCTTGGGTAGCTCGGACTGGCCGGGAGCGGCGGCGAGTCCGCTGCGCTCACTCGAGAGGAACGCGCAGAGGCCATAGCCCATCGCTGTCGTGAAGAACGCTTCGCTGCGGTTCACTTGCTCCTCCATTTCGGCGGCGATGGCACTTCGTTCGGTCTCGTTCGGAACCGGCGTGAAGGCCTTCATCTTGCGCCTGCGCACATTGTCGAAGAAGCCGTTCACGTCGGCTGCCATCCGCTCGTCGTCGACGTTTGCATGGATCTGCTCATTCCAGTACAGCCGAGGCCGGGTCGGACAAAGCCCCAGTTTTCCGTCCTCGAAAGGGGAGATCTGGAGGCGGTAGAAACGGCGAGCGGCGGTGGCGGTTGACACGGCGCAGGCGCGTGCGCCACCGATATCGGTGAGTTGGGCACCCGCGATCTTGGTCCAGAGGCCGGTTGTCAGATCCGAACTCGATTCGAGGGCATACACGTAGTCCGATAAGATCGGTCCGAATACCAGGCGGGCACTGCTCGGGCTTTCGGCGGTGGACTCTAGCATCACCGCAGTGTTGGCGGCGACGGTGGCGACTGGCGCGATGGCCGCGTTGTCGGCGCCGATGGCTCGCGGAAGGAGAGCCAGGATCGCCACGGAACAAAGGAGGGCGTGAGACTGGAGGTTGAAGGCGGCGGGGATCGAGCGAAGGAGGTGGTTCATCTTTGGCGCGTGGCGGAGCGGGTCGGCCTAGCACCATGAGGTTTTGCTCGGTGGTGGGGCGAGTCAGGGACAAATATGTGTGAGAAATTGGGATGCCGGGGCGGGGAGCCGAGGGCAGCGGAGCGGCGGCTGGCGGGATCGTTCTGGCGAACGTCGCAACGACCGGGAGAGAATGAGGGGGCCGGTGTGAAATCGAGAATCGGCAATCCCAAATCGAAAATCCCTGTGCCGATTCCGCTCCCTCACTCGTTGCGCAGGGCTTCGCTCGGATCGACCCGCGTGGCCCGGCGCGCGGGCAACCAGGCGGCGAGCACGGCGATTGCCGTGAGCAACAGCGGCACTCCGGCAAATGTCACCGGGTCGAACGGGCTCACCCCGTAGAGCAGCCCCGCCAACAGGCGTGTGACGCCCACCGAGAGCACCAGCCCGGCGGCGATGCCCAGGGCGGCAAGCGCCAGCCCTTGCCGCAGGACCAGTCGCAGGATGTCGCCGGCGGCGGCGCCGAGCGCCATGCGCACGCCGAATTCCGGCCGACGTTGTGACACCGAATACGCCATGACCGCGTAGACGCCCATCGCCGCCAGCACGAGCGCGATCGCGCCTAGCCCGAGCAGCAGGCGCATGGCGAAAACAGGGGCGATGAACGCCGCCTTCATGTAGTCGGTCATGGGCAAGGCGGCCCAGATCTCCACGGCCGGGTCGAGTTGATGGATCTCCTGCGCAGGGCGGCCACCAAGCCGGCGGGATCCCCGATGGTGCGCACACAGAGCCCAAGGTTGAGATCCCAGACGCCCTGGCCGTAGGGCGTATAGAAGAACGGCTGCGGGGCTTCGCCGATGGTGTAGTGTTTTCCCGTTTTGGTGACGGCAATCACCGTGAGGTCGCGCTGGCCGCAGCGGAATTTCCGTCCGATCGGATCGAGGCCGGGCCAGAAGCGCTTGGCCAATACCTCGTTGATGATCGCCACCGGCAGAGCCTTCTCGTCGTCGAGATCGTTGAAGTCGCGGCCGTCGAGCAGCGGGATCTTCATCGTGGAGAAATAGCGGGGCGAGACGATCGCGTAGGGGATGCTCAGGTCGTCGTTGGCACGGGGGACATAACCTTCGGGTACGAAGCTGCGACTGCCGCTACGCTCCAGCCCGAGCGGGAAGGTGCTGGAGAGGGCGGCGTCGACCACGCCTGGGAGCGAGGCGAGGCGTTGTTGCAGGCGGGCGTAGAAGACTTTGCCGGTGTCCTCGGTGTAGCCGTGCATGCCGATGCGCAGGCCGGCTAGGAGCACGTTGGAAGGGTCCATGCCGAGGTCGGCGCGCTCGGCCTGCTGAACGCTCCGAATACAGAGCGCGGAG
Organism: Opitutaceae bacterium; assembly: GCA_016711225.1. Lineage (GTDB taxonomy): Bacteria > Verrucomicrobiota > Verrucomicrobiia > Opitutales > Opitutaceae > CAJCBL01. The sequence continues at coordinate 124,696 of JADJTK010000015.1, read as the reverse complement.
CTGATCAACAGCATCAGCGCCAGGGCGATCTCGGTGACCACGAGCAGGCGGCGCAACGTGTGATGACCGGCGCCCGCCCCGGCGCCGCGACCGCCCTCCTTGAGAGTGCGGTTGAGGTCGGGCCGGGTGGATTGCAGGGCGGGCACCAGACCGAACACCAATCCGGTGACCAGCGAGAGCCCGCCGGCGAAGGCGACTGTGGGCAGGTTGAGCGAGGCTTCGATGCCGATGGGCAGATGGGTGGGCGGCATCCAACGCCCCAGCAGATCGATCAGCCAGGAGGCGAGCAGCACTCCGGCCGCTCCGCCGACCACGCTCAGGCAGAGGCTCTCGGCCAGTAGCAGGCGGACGAGTTGGGTGCGGCTGGCACCCACCGCTAGGCGGATACCGATCTCCCGCTGGCGAGCCGAGGCGCGGGCAAGGAGGAGATTTGCGACGTTGGCGGCGACGATGAGCAGAACGCCAAAGCAGACGATGAGGAGGATACGCAGGGCCGGGAGCAGCACCGGCTGCACGCCGTAGGGCGCCTGGGCGAAGGTGAGCAGGCGCAGCCGGATCTGGTCGTTGCTGTCGGGGTAGGCGGTGGTGAGGCGCGTGGAGAGGGTGTCGAGGGCGGCCTGGGCCTGACGTTCGTCCACGCCGGGGGCGAGGCGGGCCTGCGTGTGCAGCCAGCGGTCCCAGCGGTTGTCGAGCGAACCGAAGTTGGCCACTTCGTGGTGCATGCTCACCGGTGCCCAGAAATCAAAAACGAGGCCGCTCATGGTGCCGCGGAAGGCTGCGGGGACGATGCCGACGATGGTGAAGGCATGGCGGTTGATCTCCACCTGGCGGCCGATGATGGCGGGGTCGGCGGCAAAGCGGCGGCGCCAGTAGGCCTCGCCGAGCACGAGCACGTTGTTGCCGCCCGGAAGGCGGTCCTCCTCAGGCAGGAAGGTGCGGCCGTGGAGGGCGCGCACGCCGAGCACCTCGAAGTAGTTGGCGGTGGCGATCTGGCCGTAGATCCACTCGGGCTTGCCGTCGACGGTGAGGCAGGCGGGTGTCATCTGCGAACCGATGATGCCGGCGATCACGTCTTTCAGTTCGCGGGCGTCGCGCAGGTCCGGAGGGGACACAGTATGCCAGAGCGCGCCACCGTGGGCGGTGGCCAGGACGCGCACCTCGGACTGTCGGGCCACGCCGGGCAATGGGTTGAGCCAGACGCTTTGCAGCCAGCAGAACACCGTCGTGGTGGTCCCGATGCCGAGGGCGAGGGTGAGAGCGACGACCGCGACGAATCCCGGCGTTTTGGCGAGCGAGCGCAGGGCGATGCGAAGGTCGTGGAGCATGGCACGAAGTAGTGAGTAGCGGGGAGCGAGTCGTGAGTAGGACGGAAGGGCCAAGTAACAAAACTCAAGTGACAAGGACCAAGTGACAAGGGCTGGAGGAGGGAGGGGCGGAAGAGCCAACTGACAGGGACCGAGTGACAACTATCGGAGGCGGAGGGGGAGGCGGGAGCGAAGGACCAAGGAACAAGGAGCAAGCGGCGGAGCGGTGGCCAGTTGGCCCTTGGGGTGGTTTTGGCCTTTGGCGCCTTGGCGTTTGGAGGTTTCCCTCCTTGGTACTTGATCCTTGGAACTTGATACTTCTCGGGGCTACTCGGTCCGCAGCACGATGGCGGGGTCGATGCGGGTGGCGCGGCGGGCGGGCAGCCAGCAGGCGAAGGTGGCGACGGCGAGCAACAGCACGGTGCCACCGACGAGCGTGAGCGGATCGACCGGTTGCATACCGAAGAGCACTTTCGAGAGGGCGAAGCCCAGGACGACGGAAAAGACCAGTCCGGTGGCGGCACCCTTGAGCGCGAGTTTCATGCCGGAACGCACGACCTCCCGCACCAGGGTGCCCCCGGTGGCGCCCAGAGCCATGCGGATGCCGAGTTCGCGGGCGCGTTGGGTCACACCGAAGGAGACCACAGCATACAGGCCCAGCACCGCCAGACCGAGTCCGATCACGCCTTGCACAGCGGCGAGCACGGCGCCCATGCGCAGCGGCATGAAGGCAAAGATGCTGTTGGCCATCAGCTCTTCCATCGTGCGCACGCCGTAGATGGGGAGGTGGGGATCGAGCTCGCCGAGGCTGGTTCGCAGGGAGTTGGCCAGCGCGGCGGGGTCGCCCTTGGCCCGTACCAGCAGGTTGGCTGAGCCGTCGAATTTTTGGCCAAGCGGGGTGTAATAGAACGGCCGTGGCGCCTCGGAGAGCATCATCGACTTGGTGGTGGCCACAATGCCGACGACCTCGATGAGCGGGCCATCCTTCCAGGGACGGAAGCGGCGACCGAGCGCGTCACGGCCAGGCCAGCACCGTTCGGCCAAGGCGGCGTTGATCACCGCCACCGGGGCGGTGGTGGCGGTGTCGCTATCGGCGAGGGCGCGCCCGGCCAAAGCGCGCAGGCCGAGCATGGCTTCGTAACCCGGAGCGACGGTGGCGTAACCGACGCTGACGGCGGTTTGGGTGGACGGTAGGGTTGCGTCCACCGGGAAGATGTCGCGCAGGCTGAGGTTGTAGTCGAAGGGAACGAAGCTCGTCAGCGTGGCTTCCTCCACGCCGGGGAGGGCGCGGGCGCGTTCGAGGGCCTGCTGGCAGAAGAGGCGGGCCTTTTCTTCGGGGTAGCCCTGGAGCGAGAGGTCGAAGGAGGCGAGCAGCAGGCGTTCGTGGCGGAAGCCGATGTCGACGGTACGCGCACGGTGGAGACTCCGGGTGAAGAGTCCGGCGAATACGAGCACGACCAACGAGAACACGACCTGGTTGATGACGAACATGTCGCGCAGGCGGTGGCGGCCGGGGGCGGCGCCGGCGCCCGCTCCTTCCTTGAGTTGCGACGACAGATCGATGCGCGAAGCGCGCAAGGCGGGCAGCAGGCCGCTGCCGATGCCGGCGGCCAGGGAGATGACGACGGTGAAGAGCCGTTGGGGCCAGAGTGAGCCGGGGTTCGTATTGACCGGGATGTCCCCTTGGGCGGAGAGGCGGGCGAACAACGGCGCCGACCAGTCTGCCAACAGCCAGCCGACGACTCCGGCGATGGCGGCGAGCACCAGGCTCTCGAGGAGCATCTGGCGCACGAGGCGGGCACGGTTGGCCCCGAGAGCCGCGCGCACGGTGAGCTCCTTCTGGCGCGTCGCAGCCCGGGCGAACATCAGATTGGCGACATTCGCGCAGGCGATGCCCAGGACAAGGATGACCTGCCCGAGGAAGAGGGCGGCGAAGACCGGCAGGTAATCGGCGACCGAGGGGTCGGGGCGGCCGCGGTGCTCGGGGATCACCGTCGAGCTCACGTCCAGGTGGCTGTCGGGGTACTCCTGGGCGAGTTGGCGTGTGATCACCTCGGCCTCGGCGCGGACGGAGTCGAGGGTGGCTTCGGGGCGCATCTTGCCCAGCACCCGCCACATCGAGGCGTTGCGCCATTCGAGGAAACCGGCGCCGTTGGTCTTGAGGCTGTCGAGCGCCCCGGTGGGGACAAAGCCGTGCACGGCCATGAAGGGGGAGAGGCCGGTGAACTTTTCCGTGGCGACGCCGACGACGGTGAAGGGGTGGTTGTTGAGGCGAATGGTGCGGCCGACCACCGCCGGGTCGGAACCGAAACGCTGGGTCCAGCACGAGTAGGTGAGGACGATGACGGGGGCGGCGCCGGCGGACTCGCCGTCGGAGGGTAGGAGCATGCGGCCGTGCAGCGCGGTGACCCCGAGGGCGTCGTAGGCATTAGGGGTGACCACCTCAAGCCAGGCGCGCTGCGGGGCCCCTGTGCCGGGGGAGAGATGGGCCGGCATGGGCATGTAAGCGATGAGTGTCTCCACCCCGCGCAGGCGCTCGCGGTAGTCCTTGAAATCGGGGAAGGAGACCGAGTGCGGGGCGTTCCAAGCTTGGCTACGCTGGAGCAGGAGTACGAGCCGGTCTGACTCGGGCACGGGCAGGCGCTGGAGGAAGAACGCGCCGATCATGCCGAAGATCGTCGTGTTGACGGCGATGCCGAAGGCCAGGGTGAGCACGACGACGGCGGCGTAGCCGGGCGATTTGGCGAGCTGGCGGAGTGCGTAGCGGAAATCTAGGAGCATGGCGACGGGGAGGGCGGAGGTTCCAAGTAACAGGTTTCAAGTAACAAGTTACGAGTGACCGGGGGGCGGAGGGCGGTGGGTGAGGCGGTGGAGAAGCCCGAGTTGATTCACTTCAACTTTGCGAGGGCTTCGGTGGCGGGGGCGAAGTGCGGGTCGAGCGCGAGGGCGGCTTGGTAGGCGGCTCGGGCGGCCGCTTTGTCGCCGAGGATCTCATGCAGCCGGCCGATGATGCCATGAACGGCCACGTGGCGCGTGTCATGCCGGGGCGGTGGCAGGGTGAGGCATTTCTGGAGCGCCACAATTCCGTCGGCGCAACGCTTCCCGGTGAGGTTGCAGAGTTGGCCGAATTGGCTGAGCGCGGCGTAGTCGCCTGTCTCGGCGGTGAGGATGCCGTCATAGAGGGCGAAGGCTTCGTCACTCTTGCCTTCGGCCGCGAGCACGCCGGCCTTGGCGAAACGGCCGGTACTCGGGTTGAGCGCGATGATCGCCTCGGCCTGGGCGTGCGCGAGGGCGAAGCTGCCACCGGCAATACCCGGTGCCTGCTTGAAGTACTCCATGAGTGCCCAGCGGGCGTCGACATTCTTCGGGTCCAGGGCGATGGCGCGTTCGAAGGCGGCCTTACACTTGCGGGCCCAGCCCATCTTCGAAAGCAAGCCGGCCTTGTTGGCCGCGAGGCCGTAGGCGTCGCCAAGTTGTTGGGCGTAGGTGCTCGACGACGGATCGAGTGCGCAGGCGCGCTCGAGGTGCTTCACGGCGGCCGTAGGGTCGTTACGGCGCAGGGCGATCCACCCCAGATAGCGCTGGGCCTCCGCAAGGGCGGGGTCGGCAGCGGCGAGGGTGGAGAAGGTCGCGTGCGCTTTGGTTAGCTGGCCCGAATCGAAGAGGTCGCATGCCGCTGCGAGCTCGGCCGGGTCGGCGGCGGTCTGGCCGATGCAGGTCGAAGAAAGGAGCACGGCGAGGAGGGTAGGGCGCAGGGCGGGCATGGATGGATGTGTCGTCGAAGTAAGGACAAGGGAGCGCAGGGAATCGGTAGTCAGTAGTCGTGATCAACAGTCAGGGCGGGGCGACCGAGCGGTGAAGCGGGGAACGCAGGGACGCACAATCAGAGCCCAATTTCTGGTGCCAGAGTGGAGGCTTGGTGAGGGATGGGCTCGCGGTGCACGCCTGCTGTAACGCAAGGCCTGTGCCAGAGCCGGTTAGGAAGCGTTAGCGGCTTTTAACCAACGAGATAGGCCTGAAGGAGTGGCGGCGGCCCTTGGCCCTGGCCGCACCGCTGGGAAAGCGCCGTCCCGGAAGCGGGACGCGGGGACGGGGGCTACGATTGGTCCGGGGAAGCGCGGGCTTCTCGGAACGGGAGTCGGGGCCGGCACTGGAATCCCCAATCCCGTACGGTCACCAAGGCGGCATTGCGGGGGCACGCCCTTGGAGTTGCGTGCCGCAGAGGTTGCTGTTTGAGATGGTCGGTACGCGATGGTCGAAACCCTTCCTCCTTGGAAATTCGCCAACCGGCCGATCCTGCGGACCGAGCTCAGCCCACGAACGAATCGCGCCCTCGCTCAACCCCAGCACCAGATGATCACTAACAACCCCAGTGCCTTCTCTTCTCCCTCCATTCCGGCCGTCAATGGAGCCGCCTACCTTGTCGATGGCGAGATCCGCCACTGGACCGGGGTCATGACCGGCATCGAGTCCCCGATGCAGGTGCATCTCGGAGACCTGGCTTCCCTCTCCACGCCCGAGGTGCTCGCTGCCCTGGCCGCGGCCAAGAAGGCGTGGAACAACGGCCTCGGAGCCTGGCCCACCAGCCATCCCAACGAACGTATCGCCGCGATGGAGCAGTTTGTCGCCGGGATGCGGGCCAAGGTGAAGGAGCTCGCGACGATGCTCTGTTTTGAGATCGCGAAGCCCTACAAGGACGCGGAAAAGGAGATCACCCGCACGATCGAGTACATCGACCTCACCATCGCCGCCTACAAGGAGATGGAGGAGCAAAGCAACGTCATCAAGAAGGCCGACGGGTTCATGGCGCAGATCCGCCGTTCGCCCCTCGGCGTGTGTCTCGTAATGGGGCCGTACAACTACCCGATCAACGAGACCTTCTGCCTGCTGGTTCCGGCCCTGATCATGGGCAACACGGTCCTGATCAAAGGCGCGCGCTTTGGCGCCCTCACGCTCCAGCTGCTGATCGAGGATTTCCAGCGCAGTTTCCCCGCCGGCGTGATCAATACGATCAACGGCAAGGGCGCTACGATCATCCCACCCCTGATGGAGAGCGGTGACATCAATGTGCTCGCCTTCATCGGGTCGGCGGCAGCCTCGCGCCGTATCCGCGCTCCGCACCCAAAGCCGAACCGCCTTCGTTGCGTCCTCGGACTCGAAGCCAAGAACGTCGCGATCATCTGCCCCGACGCCGATCTCGACCTGGCCGCCGCCGAGTGCGTCGCCGGTTCGCTCAGCTACAACGGCCAACGCTGCACCGCGATCAAGATGATCCTGGTGCACGGCGAGGTGCGCGAGGCGTTCACCCAGAAATACGTCGAGCGGGTCAACAAGCTCGTGGCCGGCAATGCCTTCGACCCCGCGGTGAGTATCACCCCGATGCCATCGCCGGAGGAGGTTGCCCGCTTGCAGAGCCTCCTGGCCGGCGCCCTTGCCGCAGGTGCTCGACTTGTGTCCCCGGGTCTTGATGGCCGGACCGTGGCGGGCAGCACCCTGATGATCCCGGCGGTCATCGACCAGGTGACCACCGCGATGGAGATCGCCAAGGTCGAGCAGTTCGGCCCCGTTGTCCCCATCGGCGAATGGACCGACCGCATGGCGGTGCTCGATTACCTGAGCAATGCGGACGTCGGCCAGCAGCTCGCGCTTTTCACCGCCAGCGCGGACGTCGCTGGCTGGTGGATCGACCACACCGCCCAGCTCCAGTGTCGGCTCAACCTCAACAGCCAGTGTCAGCGTGGCCCCGACGTGTTTCCCTTCACCGGGCGCAAGGACTCGGCCGAGGGCACCCTGTCGATCTCGGACGCGCTGCGATGCTTCTCGATTCGCAGCATGGTCGCGGTGAAGAAGACTCCCGCCAATGTGGACCTCGCGCAGGAGATCCTGTCGAAGGGCACATCGAACTTCTTCTCGACGAAAGTCATCCTCTAGCAGCCTGTCGGACTTCGTCCGCCGGCTGCTAATCAAAATGGCTACGCCATTTTTGGAACGGGAGTCGAGCGGAAGGACTTTCACCGGAGCCGAAAGAAGGAGCCGAAAGAAGGGACAGGTCAGAAATCCGTCCGGTGGCGATACCTGCCCCTGGTTTCCATCGGAGGGCGGGGCTGACGACACGAGCGACGACGAGCCTGTCGTGTATGGAACGGCCGCATCTGGCCCGGCCCCCGTTCGTTCGTCGCTTGCCTGCACCAAATGCCCAACTACGCTGCCGTTCAATGAATCGAAGCACTTCCCCCAACGCCGATCGCGCAACCGTGGTCGCGGCTGGATTCGGTCAAAAGTTGATTCATGCCTTGTTGTGTTTTCAGATTCAGAATGTGATAGCGGAACCTTGAAAATGAAGCTGACCTCAACGTGTCGTGTACTGCTCGTTGGTTATTGCGTTATGCTGGGTTGTGTTCAGGCGGAGGGTGAGAAGGATATGCGTTTCTTTTTGCCTGCATTTCGCGCGTGCGTAGTGCTGGCGACTGAAGGACGAGAAAGGGACGTTCGAAAGGTAGATCCTGAAATCCTGGAAAAGCGAGAGTCCATGAGTGGACGGTTGAATAGAGACGGCGAGCGATTTTATGTTGATGGATGGGAAGTTACCATAAACGACGAAGTTGGTGAGGCTGTGTATAGAATGGGCTCGCAGGCAGGGTATGACTTGGTCGAACGAGTAGTGAGACTTCAGTTTAGGGTGGTGGGGACGAAAGTCCGATATTCGGCGCTTAGGTTTGAGGAGAAAAGCTACAAGACATCGGGTTCTTAGGAAGGGGAGTAGGGACAGGTCAGGGAAGAGACAGGTCGCAAATCCGTCCTCTCTGCGAGCCCGGCCCGCGCCAGACTTGAACTGCCGCGTCGGGTCGTGCAGGGTCGGTGACATGGAAATCTTGCTGGCAGCTGTGCCGTTCGCCGCGCTCGCGATGTTGGTCGGGATCCCGGTTCTTATCGTCGTGCTTGGGCTTCGGTCGGCGCGCCGGACGCGTGAGAATCTCACCCGGCTCGCGAGTGATCTCGGTCTGCAGTTGCACGAGCGGCCGCCGGTGCTGGGTCTCTTTCCGGCGATGCCCACGGTCGATGGCGCACGGGGTGGACGGAAGGTCCGGTTCTTCCAGTTCTCCACCGGATCGGGCAAGAACCGAACGGTGTGGAGTGCGGTCGGGGTGAGCTGCGCCAATCCGCACGGCCTGCAGCTGCGCCTTGGTGCGCAGAATTTCCTCACCGTGCTCGGCGAGAAGTTCGGCCTGCAAGATCTCCGCCTCGGGGTGCAGCCGTTCGACGACAAGTTCGTCGTGCAGACCAATGCTCCGGACTTTCTGCGGGCGGCGTTGCTGCCCGAGATCCGCGAACCGTTGCTGCGCCACTGGCCGTTCAGCCTCGGCACCGCCAATCTGAAGATCGACGGAGGCGAAGTCGTCTATGCCGAGCGCGGGTCGTTTTCCGACGAGAAGCTGATCGGGCGTATGAAATCGTTGCTCGATAGCCTGCATGCGCTCGCCGCCCTGCCCGAGGTGTATTCGGCGTAACGGTCTGCCGGGACGGCGACCTTTGGGCGGCGTCCGCGTTGCCTGAGGTGGGCGGGCTGAGGCGGACTTTGCGATGACGAGGCTCCACCCGCGCCGGTCCGGCGTCCGTGACGAAACAATGGGCCGGTTCCGCTGGCAGCCACGGCAGGGCGATCGGGCAAATCGGGACAGGTCAGAATCCCTCCGTTGGTTTTTGTTGTGGGCCAGGGCGCGACCGCCCGAAGCCGACCGTCACAGGAGGGGATTGGCGCCTCTTTGACTTGTGCTCATTGACCCTTTGCCCGATGACCCGCGTCGTCATCGGACGAGGCAACGGAGCCCGCCGTCGGCGGAGCCCCCGGCCGATTTGACGATCGGTGCCTGGAAGGGGGGCGCGCAGCCTTGGACGTGCGGGCCAGAACGACGAGGAGCACCATCCCACCGCTGGTTTCTGGCGACGATCTGAACGGCCTCCAGTCGGGAAATCCTTCGGACGTCACAGCCGTGCGGCGGGAACTGCCTGAGGGTTGCGAGCGTCCGCTGCGAAGCGAACAGAGTCACGGAGACGATCTGGCCGAAGCGGGTGATTGCGAGCTCCCAGGCGGTGAACACGTCCTTGGCGAGGGCGTTTCGCAGGCGCTCCTGCGTCGATCGCCCGAACGACCCAGGTCGCTGCTGGTGAATTGCGCCCGGGGCCCGCCGCCGTGTACGACTGGCGACTCCGGGGGGCACGGTTTCGCACAAATGGCGGACGGGCTGGGGTGGGCCCGGGGATTTTTGGACGCTGCGGTGGGGGGGCGGCGCCGAGACTTCGACACAACGGGGCGCCAGGGGGTGGGGGGATTCTGATGGCACGGGGGCCTCCTCAGTGTGGCGACGGGCGCCATTTCGGTTCCCGTGTCAGTCGCGCCTTCACGAGCTGGCCTGACGCTGTCAGGCGGAATCCTCCAGTTGCCGCCGCTGCCGGTGCCCGGCTTGAAGAGGCCGAGCCCGTTGGCGTCGGACAGGGACCGTTGCACCAGCTGATCCCGTTCCTCGAGGAAATCGAGCCACAGCTTGTCCCGCGGGGGGGCCCCGTCGCCTGAGGAGGCCCCACTCGGACAGAAGAGCCCGATCGGGAGGGCGAAGGGATCTTCCCCCGCAACTCCACCGAGGGGATCCGCATGAAGTGACAGAATGCCAGTCGATGATACAGTAGATCCCGTTCTCCTCGCAGGCGTCGACATAGCGGTCGACCTGCTGCTCAAGGCTGCGGTTGCCGTAGAATGAGGTGACGTAGAGCGCGGGGCGAAGCACCGTTACGCGCCAATCGCCGGCCAGGGTGCGGATGGCCCGCGAGGTGAACTCGGGAACAGCCCGTCGTGCGAGCTGATGCCGCGAAGCAGCACCGGCTGACCCTTGCTGTCGCACAGTTGCCGATCGATCACCTGCAGCGCTCCATGCACATCGACTGGCGAGCCCTTGGGGTAGCGCCCCGGTCCCTTGTCGGCGGCGACGGGATCCGTTTCTGCCGCCGAGCATTCCAGCCCAGCCCCGCCCATCCACGTGGCCAAGAGGAAAAGGGGGAGGCGGGCAACTCGTAGCAATGCGGTTCTCATGAGCATTCTTCTGTTGCTGGAAGTTCAACGGCCAATGCGTGCGGCCATTGCGGTGATCTCATCCAGTCCGCGCGGGTCGCAGGCCATCGGGAAGCGCAGGCAGACACAGGCTGCCGTCGCGGCCGCGAAACGGACGACATCCCCGTCCGCCATGCCACTGAATACCGCGTGCATCACGCCGCCGCGGAAGGTGTCACCGGCGCCGAGGGTGCATTTCGGCACGATCAGGTGGGGGCGCACGCTCTGGATCGCGCCTCCGTTGCGGGCAAAGAGGATTTCCTCGGCGCCGAAGGTAAGATGGGAGCCCCCCCCCGCGTCGGCGTAGTCGCGCAGGAGTTGCCGGGGGTCTCGTCCCGGGAACTGGTTGCGCAGGTACTCCGCCGATACGACGGTGGCTGCGGAATGGCGGTGCAGAAAGCTCTCCACCGGGCAATCGATCGTCACGTAGGGCTTTCCCAACTCGACGCTCAGGCGGGCGACTTCGATCGACTCGTCCGCGAAGTACGGGTCCAGCCCCACGATGTCGGCGCTGGCGATGTCGGTTGTCGCGGGCTTCGACCAGCGCTTGGTGGCCGCCCCGAAATAGTGCCCGAAACGCCCGAAGACGGTTCGCGTCTTGCCGCCGACGAGGATCATGTCGCGGACCCCTTCGAAAGAGTCGTCGTAGTCGAAGGCGGAGCAGTCGATGGCCTTCGACTGCAGGAAGGTCGTGACGCCGGCCGGCCGGTGCCGAGGAAGGCCGGAGATTTTCACCCGGGCCCCCAACGACCAACACGGCCCCCGCCCCACCCCCCCGATCTCCGCCGTAGCCGCGGCGACGCCCCGAGCGTGAGGTCGACCAGACCGTCATGCCAGAGGAGACGTTCGCTTGGGGAGGGAGAGGGCACAGGGGAATTTTGTTACCGGAGAGCGCCGGAGTTCCCCGTTCCCATGCTAGCAAAACGTTCTCGCTTCCTCTATTTCGATAACCTGTCGTTGTTACGATTCTATGCTCTCCCGCTCGCCCAAGCCGCCGATCTCCCCCAGCCCGAATCTCCCCCCAGGAAGGCGTTGCACCGCGACGCCCGCGAGGCCAACGCCCACCGCTGCGGCAGCGTCAACCGACCCGCCCGCAGCTTCCGCGAGCGCCCGACGACCCGCTGGATCTGGCGCATGGGTCAGCGGCCGCCTTTGGGACTCGGGCGACTGCCACGCATGGGCCGGGGCACCGTGCTCGCCACCCACCAGCCCGCCCAGACCCGTCTGGGTGTCCTCGGAGGGCTCCTGTGGGTGCTCTGCGTCGGCGAACCGGTCATCGCCTATTTCGACCAGATTGTCGCCTGCTTCGGGCGCACCCACCAACTGCCTCCCACCAGTGAGCCCGTGAAACGGGCGGAGGAACTGGTGCGACTGGTACGGGCGAATCGGCCACGCTCCCCGTTCTTTTGGTCGGAACAGTGTTACCTGTGGCTGAGTGCCTATCACCGACATCTGGACACCCACAAGATGTCGCTGCAAAAGGTGGTGACACTGCCCGAGCAGACGTTCCGGCTGCTGCCCGGTCTTCCGCGCACGGTGAAGAGTTTCGCCGTGCAGCTCGGCTACTCGCCCGCGCATTTCTCCCGTCAGCTCGCCAAGAAATGGAAGAAACCCCCGGGGCGCCTGCTGCGGGAGCTGCGTCTGCGCGAGGCATCGCGGCTGTTGCTGGACAGCTCCGATCGGGTGCAGGACATCGCTTCCAAGACGGGCTACTTGTCCGTCCCCGCCTTCATCACCGCCTTCAAGCGGCACTACGGCAAGACGCCGCTTGAATACCGGCATGCGAAGCGTTGAGCCGTGCCGGGATCGCGGCGGGGTTCGATGTCATCTTCCCCAAGGGCGAGACAGAGAAGACTGGGACCGGTCAGGAATCCTCCGTTGCATCCTGTTGTAGGCCAGGGCGCTGACCTGGCTGGAGAGAGTCGGGACCGTCACAGAGGACACGAAGGGGGCGGAGGGTACAGAGGGTGGCCCATCGGGACTGCTCCGGATTCCCCTTCTGCGCCGATGGCATTCGGCGGGAGTCCCAGAGCGGCCAGCAACGGGGCGATGCCGGGAGTCGGAACGAGGGAACGACGGCGACGTAGGGAAAGGCCAGGACGGGGGGGCCGACGACCGGCGGAGCGGGCGGGAGCCGGGACAGGCGAGCACGTGGTACCGCGGAGGAGGGGAGGCGGAGCCGGGAATCAGAATTTGTCGTCGGTCCATGGTCATGGTCGATGGGCAGCTCACCGCGGGGGCCGGCGTACTCAGGCCGGTGTTCCAACACCAGCGGGGGTGCTCGCCCGCGCTCCATTTCAGACCTGTCCCTTCTAGCGATCCAACGGGACCGCGTCAGCCGAGCGCGACTTAAGCCGGGCGTAAACGACGAGAAGGCCAACGACAACGGCAACTCCGCCGAGGACCAATACGAGCTTCATCAAACTAGGGAGCCAGAGGTGTATCACCTCGGCAAGCCCGCCCGAAGGGCCACTAGGGACAGGTCAGAAATCCTCCCCTTACGATTCCAGCCTTTCCCCGTGCAACGGATCGGACACCGTCTCACAAGCCCGCCCCACGCCATGTCCATTCCCCACGCCGTCGCACGCCATCTGACCGTCAGTCTGATCGCTGTCGCTGTCGCTTTCCGCGCCGCCGCTGCCGCAATCGCGCCCGACACGACTGCCATCGTCAACACAGCGGGAGCAGTCGCCCTCCGCTGGACGGGACGCAGCGGCCAGTTCTACCGGATCGAGAGCTCCCCTGACCTGCTCACCTGGACGCCGGTCCCCGGCGAATACAAGGGCACCGGAGCGGCCCTGAGCCCGCAGGTCCGCGCCCCAGGAGCCGCCACGGAGCCCCGGACGTTCTGGCGCGTGGTCGCAGCGGAGCGAAGCTTCTTCACCCTCGCTTATCCGCAGCTCTTCTCACCTGTCATCGGGACGGCCATCGTTCCGCTCGCGGCGGGGGTGACTTTCCCCGACTCCCGTTCTCCGATCTCCTTCGCGATCACGGCCGGTTCACTTCCCGACGGATGTTCGCTCGATCCGGCGACAGGCACCATCACGGGAACGCCGACGACCGCCGGTACCTCCACCGCGACCATCCGCGTGACCAACGGTTCCCTATCGGCGGATACCATTGTCGCCCTCCTGGTCACCCCGCCGCCGCCCTGCCTGGTGGACCTCGGCGTCGCCGACTACTCGGCTGGGAAGAAAGGGGCGTTCCCCCGCAATCCGTGGGACATGACGTACTTCGCCGGCCGGCTCTACATCGGCCAGGGCAACAGCGACAATCAGGACAGCCCCGACACCAACGCCGGCCCGATGAAGATCGTCTCGCTCCAGCCCGGCACTCCCGGCTTTCGCTACGACGGTTACGGCACTTCGGCGACACTGCCCGAGGAGCAGATCGATGTCATCAAGGTGATCGACGGCGCCCTCTACATCCCCGGCCACGATCCGAACATCAACCAGACCATCCGGACGCTTTACAGACGCACTGCTGAAAGTGAAGTGTGGACACAGAGCCAGTCGACCAACGCCGACGAGGGGACCAGCTGGGGCGTGCATTGCTACGACATCATCGGGTTCGGCGGAAAACTGATCACCTCCGGCTATGTCAACGCCGTCTCGGCGGACGGCGGCCTGACCTGGACCAACGCCGGCCACTCCTTCCGCGGTACCGCGCTCTTTGCCGTGGCGGGGAAACTCTATTGCGTCACCGCGGATGCACTCTGGATCGACGAATATGATCCGGGCACCCAGCGGTTCTTCAGCCGCAATGATCTCTCGGTCCAGTTCTGGGCTCGCTTCATGCCCGGCATCCAGGGGCCGAGTCCGTTTTTCGAGGCCAAGAATTACGGCGCCAAGATCGTGCGCCCGGTCATGATCGGCTCCCGCGCCCTCTACCTCGCCGGATACGAAAGCAGCGATCACCAGACCCGGACCACTGACGTCTACCTCGCCCGCTCGCTGGCCCAGGGCGCCTACGACGTCGTCCGCACCACCCCCGTCAACGAGGCCCCGTGGGATCTGCTCGCCCGAGGCACCACCGCCTATCTGCTCACCAGCCGCCGGACCACGGCGGCGGGCACCAACGAAAAGTTCGTCGTCAGCATCTGGCAAAGCACCGCCGACCTCACCGGCTGGACTTTCCTCTGGTCGAGTCCCGAACTTGCCACCTTCGCGCGCTCCTTCGAGGAGGTGAATGGCGACTTCTTCCTCGGCCTCGGCACCGACGACGGCACAACCACCGCTGGACCTTGGGACCAAACCTACACCACCGGTCTGAAGGCCGACAGCGGCCGCATCCTCTGGCTGCGGCGCTGAGCCGAACGCCGAGGGCCCAAGCCAACCCTCGGGATTAGCGCCTCCGACGGGCCCGCGAAGTGGTCGAAGAGCTGAGCGTTCGGGCGCCAGCGACGAGATCGGCAGAAAGATCGGCGGTTTGTGCCGAGACGCAGCGACTTTAATGAGCAAAAGCTGTTAATAATCAGCGTTTGACGTGTGGAATAGGATCGGCAATAAAACCGGCAGAAGTGATCACAAAAACCGCCATTGAACCGGTTGTTCCATCCCAGCGATTGCAGCCGCTGGAAGACTTGGCGTGCACGGTTCTGGAGTCGGCGGCGCGGCTTTCTTCCAAGGTGCGGGAGCCGCTTCGCACCCAGCTCGTCGAGCTCACGCGGTGGATGCACTGCTACTACTCCAACCTCATCGAGGGACAGCAGACACGAGTGCGCGACATTGAGGCGGCGGTGAACCAGCACTTCGCTACCGAGCCGGCGAAACGGGAACTGCAACGGCTCGCGCTCGCGCATCTGGAGGTGCAGCGCTGGGCGGTGACGCAGGCCGCGTCTCCTCATTCGGCCGAGGCCATTCGCGAACTGCACCGGCGTTTTTATGTGGCGCTTCCGGAGGAGATGCGGGTGGCGACAACCTCGAAGGGAGCGAAGACACCGCTGATTCCGGGGGAACTGCGTGAGCGCGATGTCGAGGTCGGCTCGCATGTTGGGCCACCGCACAAACTCGTACCCGATCTCCTCAGTCATTTTCAATGGTGGTACGAATCCGCCGACTTCTCCCGCATCCAGCGAATCATCGCCGTCGGGGCTAGCCACCATCGCCTCGCGTGGATCCATCCGTTCCGCGATGGCAACGGGCGCGTTGTCCGACTCTTCTCCGAAGTCGTCATCCGCCAGCTCGGTATCGATGGAGGCGGACTGTGGTCGTTGTCGCGTGGTTTTGCGCGCAACCGGGACGAGTACTACGCACGGCTCGCCAACGCCGACCAAGAGCGCCGCAGCTCCAGCGCGGACGACGGACGCGGGCATCTGAGCGAGCGGGCGCTGTGGGACTTCTGTGCGTTCACGCTGCGCACGATGGTCGACCAGATCGCCTTCATGGAGCGGCTGCTGGACTTGGACGGACTGGAGCAACGGATCGAGCACTACGTTCACATCGCCGAGCCGGCCGTCGCCAAGGAGGCGGATCGGATTTTCCTGCTCTTGCGCGAAGCGTTGTTGCGGGGCCAATTCGCCCGCGGCGAAGCCGCCCGCATCGTCGGCGCCAGCGAGCGCACGGGGCGCGACATCCTCGCTCTCGCCGTCGGCGCCGGCCTTCTCACCTCCGAATCGCCCAAGACGCCGGTGTCCCTCGCGCTGCCCGCCAAGGTGCTCGATACCTATTTCCCGCAGCTCTTTCCCTCGGGGCAGGGCGATGGGCCGTGAGGATAGAGGAATAGCGCAATTCTGATCAGTCTGATAGGAGCCCCCTTCTGTTGGTTGTAGGCCAGGGCGTCGACCTGGCTGGCGGGAGCCAGTCCCGTCACAGAGGACACGGAGGGGGAGGAGGGCACAGAGGGCGGCAAATAGGCACTGGTCTGAAATTCCCCGTCTGCGCCAATGGCCGGGTGCCTCCCGACGGCCGCGAAGCTGAGGCGGTGCCGATGCCGGGAATCGGAACGAGGGCGGACGTTGGCCGGTGTAGGGAGAGGCCCCGACGGGGGACCGCCGACCGGCGGAGCGGCCCGGCTCGGGGACCGGCGAGCGCGTGGTGCCGCTGCGGCGCGGAGGCTGGAGTCAGAGTTCGTCGATGGTCTAGGGTCGAGGGGCAGATCACCGCGGGGGCCGGCGTACTCAGGTCGTCGTTCCAGTACCAGTGGCGTTGTTCACTCGCGCTCCATTTCAGACCTGTCCCTTTTAGCTCCCTGCTGCGCCTCGCCACGGGACTGGGCGCTTCTGCCTTCGGGTGCCGGTTCCGCCCGCAGTGCGCCGGGCATGATACGCCATGGCATCGTCGCTTACGTACGCCGGGCGGAGCCCGCCGGCTTGCGGGCGGCGGCCATCTCAGCATGCTCGCCGCACCATGGCCGTCGTTATCCATCAGTTGGAGCATAGTCCCTACTGCATTCCGATCACCGCGGCGTTGCGGGCGCTGGGCGTAAGGTTTCGCACGGTGCAGGTGAGCTACGGCGATCGCACTCCGATCTTCCGCCTCACGCAGGGGGCCTATCATCAGGTGCCGGTGCTGGTGGATGGGAAGGAAGTGGTGTTCGAGAGTGCGACGGACACGCTCGATGTGGCCCGCTTTGTCGACGGGCGCTGGGCGGGCGGGCGGCTGTTTCCCGCCGAGGTCGAAGGGCTGCAACGGATCATCGTGTCCCATCTGGAGAACGAGGTCGAAGGCGTGACCTTTCGGCTGATCGATCCACTCTTTTTCGACACGGTGACCGCCGAGCGCGAACGGATGTTCTTGCTCCGATTCAAGGAGCGGAAGTTCGGGCGTGGCTGCATCGAGGCGTGGAGGCAACAGGCGGCCCAGTTGTGGGCGCAAGCCGAGGCGCTGCTCGGGGCGTACGACCTGATGCTGCAGCATCGCGATTTTCTGCTCGGCGCAGCGCCGGTCTACGCCGACTACGCGCTGCTGGGCATCGTCGGCAATCTGACCTACCGTGGCCTGAACACGCTGCCTCCGTCGCTAAAGGCGTTGCGGGCGTGGCGAGCGCGGATCGAGGCGTACCGGTTCCCGGAGGATTGAGGGGCCAATAGGGACAGGTCAGAAAGACCGTTGCGGTGTAGTCGCCGAGCAAACGCCAACTGCGCTGCCGCGGACTAGGCGGGAGAGTACGGGCTGTGTCTCCGGCGCTCAACCATCCCAATGATACTCTGCCGAGGTCCCGTATTGCGCCACACCCATCCGCGAACAGCATCGGCCTTTCCACGCGGCCCTGCCGCAGGCGATGCGGGTGGCTCCAATCGGGAAAAGGGGGCGAAGACAGCATGGGGCCGAGGGAGGGCAATAGGGAGGGCAATAGGGACAGGCTAGAAATATCCCCCTGGTCTGAAATTCCCCGTCTGCGCCATGGCCGGGTGCCTTCCGAAACGGCCCGCGAAGGCTGAGGCGGTGCTGATGCCGGGAGTCGGAACAATGGCGGGAAGTTGGCCGGTGTAGTGTAAGGGCATGACGGGGGGCCGACGACCGGCGGAGCGGCCGGGCGCGGGGACAGGCGGGCACGCGGTAGCCCGGCGGCGAGGAGGCGGGAGCCGGGGATCAGAACTTGTCGTTGGTCCATGGGCGAGGGGCAGATCACCGCAGGGGCCGGCGTAATCAGGTCGATGCTTCAGCACCAGTGGCGTTGTTCACTCGCGCTGCATTTCAGACCTGTCCCTTTTGGCGCCCATTACGTTGACCCAGCCTGATCTTGTTGGCTGTTGTTGGAGCGATGAATCCCAACCCGCCTAGGCATGCCAACCGGTGCATCTATTGCGGAAGCATGGAAAACCTCAGCGATGAGCACATTGTGCCGTTCGCGCTTTGGGGAGATTTGGTTCTCAAGAAAGCAAGCTGTGCGGCATGTGCGGCGATCACAAGTGATGCAGAGCGTCAGGTCCTCCGGGGATTCGTGAGGAACTGGAGAACGGTCAATCGATCACCAACACGGCGAAAGAAGGAGCGGCCCAGTACGATCCGCATCCGGTTTGGGAATGAGTATCGCGAATGGGACTGTGACGTGCCGGTAGAAGAAGCGGTCGCATTTCTAGCCCTCCCGCTCATTCAGGGCCCGAGCTTGGCAGCCAGCAATGAAACATCCCTCAAAATCGCCGGTTTCGACCGCCAGGACCCCAATCAACCTCAAGCTCTGGCACTGCTCGCGAAGCATGCGGCGATCAAGGCGGAGATGTATTGTGATATCGAGCCATACTCCTATTGCGCGATGCTTCTCAAAATCGCATTCAGTTACGCCGCGTATCTGAGAACTGATTTCAGCAAGTATGATCTCTTCGCGCCAGAGATTATTTTAAAGCAGCCCGAGCAAGCGTGGCGCTATGTTGGCTCGGATTTTCAGGCGCCAGTTCGCATCACTCGCGGGTTGCACTCGGTGCAGCTCGTCCATCGCCGATACTTCAATGAGACTTATTTGGTCGGAGTTGTTAGCCTTTTCTCAAAGTCCGGAGCGGCACCCAACGAGGTGATAATCGGTAAGCCGATTGATCCCGCACTTGGCGATGTCGTTCTGCTGCAGTGATGGTGGAGGTTACATCGGACAGCAGAGGAGTGCCATCCGGTGTTAATCGACCGGCTTTCCATCAAGCACGAGCTCGATGCGTTCCTTCACTTCTGGCCGCGGTTCTTCGGCGCTGGCTCTGCGCAGTGCGGCGACGATCTCGGCATCGCGGTCGGCTGCATTCCAAGCGGCGAGTGCCTTGAGGGCCATGTTGCGGTTTCGCACCACTGGGCTGCGCAGGCCCGCCAGAACAAGCGTTTTTCCTTTCCCCGAGTAGGGGCCGAGCGACTGCATCACCATGTCCAGGGCTGAATGAGTCTTGAAATCAGAACCCAGCCCCAACGAGTCCGCTGGCCCGGATGCGATCTCGGCTAGCGGTAGCTTCGACTCGGCGAGTTGGACGATGTCGCCGATCCGCTCCGCGTTCGCCTGGGCCATCACGGAAAACCAGCGGGACGCATCCGTCGGGTCGGCCTGGACGCGCTTCCAATGGATTGACCATGTATCGACCCCCACCTGTTTCGCGACGGAATCAGCCTCGAAAAACACAGTCCGGTCCTCGCTGGTCAGCCCTTGGCGTACGAGCTCTTCCCACCCCCTCCGGCCTAGGAATTCATCTGCGGAAGCAAGCACTGCTCTCCGCCGCTCTTCCGTCCAGCCGTTCTCCTCCCGGGCGGATGAATCCCACGAGGCCGAGCGCAGGTAGTCGGCGAGTGCATGAACAGCGGTGAAATGCGGCAGGGCCGGTGGCGTGTTCTTCACATGCCTGAGATAGTCGGTCGCAACAGCCGCGGCATTCTCGTAGTCGTTGATGTCTTGTGCTGGCCCGCCGGCGATCAACGCACGCAGGAGGTCGGTCGCAGCCTTCAGGGACTCGGAGTTGATCAGGTCAGCAGACAGTGTGACGTGGAGTTCCCCGGCGACGGCGCATGTGTAGGCAAGGTATTCGTGCATGACGCTGTTGTCATAGCCGTGCAGGAGCAGCCAGCGCTTGACCGACGGGGTCTTGGTCTTCGCCAGCCGCTCGACCGTGTGAATCCTGCCCCACCCGTGGACGTGCTGGGCCAGATCGAGCAACGCAGGCTCGGGATCGGAAAGTGAGTTTGTCAGCGCCACAGCGGAGAACAGCGTGAACTCCTCGTGCTTGCCCAGCAGAACAACAACTTTCATGTCGGCCGGATCGCGGATGATCCCGAGGAGCGCGATTGCGAATTTCACCGGCTCCCGGTCGGGAGAACGCGTCGCCATAGTGATTGCGAACTCGTGCAACGTCGGAGTTACGGGCGTTTGCTGTTGCACCATCCGCTCGACCGCGGGATCGAGGATATCGAGAACCGTACTCTCCAGAAGAAGCCCGTAGAGCTCACGCTGGGCCTCAATCGCACCGGTGCGCGCAATTTGGGCGATCAACGACGCCACCCGAGACGCCTTCTCTTCTGCTTGGGCTCCGCCCCCATGATGGCCGAAAACACCATCTAGTCCTCCGGCAACCCAATGCACCTCGCCGGGCTTGTTTCGCTTTGCTTCGTCGGGAAGGTCACCGGTCTTTTCGCTTAGCTCGCCAGTCGACGTCACGAGATGCCTGCTGATGAATCCATAGATTGATTCTCCTTCGCTCCACAACGGGACCGCGTCAGCCGAACGCGACTTAAGCCGGGCGCAAACGACGAGAAGGCCAACGACAACGGCAACTCCGCCGAGGACCAATACGAGCTTCATCAAACTAGGGGGCCAGAGTTGTATTACTTCGGCAAGCCCGCCCGTGTCACCGCCAGGCACGCGGTGCGCAGTTCGGGCGGCAGGGCCGGCCAGGCGGCGACGATTTCCCAGAGGGCGGCGAGGTCTTGTGCGCGCAGTTGTGTGTCGCCGGATTCCGGAAATGCACAAAGCGCGGTGGCGAGGCAGGCTTGCAGAAACCCCAATCCGACCGCGTTGGGGACAACGCGGTCCACCTTGCCAGCCTATTGGGCCAGGCCCAATAGGCTCATGGTTTTCGCTCAGCGCGGGAGGCGGCGGGCTGAGATGAGGCCGGTGTTCATTCCAGCGCTATGCAGTCCGCCGAAGTGGCGGCCATGCTCCATCTTCATGCACTTGTCGGCGACGACGGTGAGGCCGGCGGCGGCGGCGGTTTCGGCGGCGGCGGTGTTGACGAGCTTGAGCTGCATCCACACCACCTTCGCCTTGATGGCGATGGCCCGCTCGACGATGGAGGGCAGCTCCGCGGGCGGGCGGAAGATGTCCACGACGTCCACGGGCACGGTGATCGATGCGAGATCGCGCACGCTCTCCTCGCCGAGGATACGACCGGGCTTGGGCGAGACCGGGATGATCTTCCAGCCGCGTTTTTGCAGGTAGGAGGCCACGAAATAGCTCGGCTTCTGCGGATCGGCCGAGAGGCCGACGACCGCGACGGTGCCGGGATGCGAGAGGAGCCGCCGGATGGTGGCGGTATCCTGGAAACGCGACTGCTGCTCGGGGGAGAGCGTCGTTTTCAGACTGAGGTCACATGCAAGGCTTGTTCCAGATCCCATAGGAGGTCCTCCGAGTTTTCGAGTCCGACAGAAAGGCGGATCAGCTCCGGGCCGATCCCGCAGGCGGTGAGTTCGGCGTCGGTGAGTTGTTGGTGAGTGGTCGAGGCGGGGTGGATGACGAGGCTGCGGACGTCGCCCACGTTGGCCAGGTGCGAGAAGAGCTCCAGCCCTTCGATGAACTGCGCACCGGCGGCGCGGGCCTTCTCGGGCGTGGTCTTCAGACCGAAGGAGAACACGGCGCCGGTGCCGCGCGGCAGGTACTTCTTCCCGAGGGCGTGCTGCGGATGCGAGGGCAGGCCGGCGTAGGAAACCCACGCGACCTTCGGATGGTTTTCGAGGTACTTCGCGACGGTGAGCGCGTTGGCCACGTGGCGATCCATGCGCAGCGAGAGTGTCTCGATTCCCTGGAGCGCAAGAAACGCGTTGGTGGGCGAGAGGCAGGCGCCGGTGTCGCGCAGCGAAACGGTGCGCACCTTCATGAGGAAGGCGTAGTGGCCGAACGTATCGAAGAACTTCAGGTTGTGGTAGGCCGGCTCGGGCGCGGCGATCGTCGGGAAGTTCGTGAAGTCGAAGCGGCCGGAGTCGAGCACGGCGCCGACGATGGAGTTGCCGTGGCCGGCGAGGAACTTGGTGGCGGAGTAGACGACGATGTCGGCGCCAAAATCCATCGGGCGGCACAGCCACGGGGTGGCGAAGGTGTTGTCGACGACCAGCGGGATGCCGTGCGAATGCGCGAGCGCGGCGAGTGGCTCCAGGTCGAGGATACTGCCCTTCGGGTTGCCGATCGTTTCGCCGTAGAGGAAGCGGGTCTTCGGCGTGATGGCGCGGGCCCAGTTGTCGAGGTTGGTCGGCTCGACGAAATGCACCTTCACCGAGAGTTTTTTCAGGGTGTGGGTGAGCTGGGTGATCGTGCCGCCGTAGAGGTGCGTGGAAGCCACGATTTCGTCGCCGGGCTCCAGCAGCGTCATGAACGTGAGGAACTGCGCCGCCATACCGCTGGCGGTGGCGACGGCGCCGGTTGCGCCTTCGAGCGAGGCGAGGCGCTCCTCGAGCACGGCGTTGGTCGGGTTGCCGATGCGCGTGTAGATGTCGCCATATTCCTTCAGCTCGAAGAGGCGGGCGGCGTGGTCAGCGTTGTCGAAGACGTACGAGGTCGTCTGGTAGATGGGCACCGCGCGCGCGCCGGTGGCGGCGTCGGGGATATGCCCGGCGTGGAGCATCCGGGTTTCGAATCCGAAGGAACGGTTTTCGTTGGCCATGAGGAAAAGCTAGAGGGTGGAGAGCGCCAGAGTGTTGCAGAGCGAATGCGGCGGGCGGGCGGCGGCGAGGAAAGTGACGAGATCGTCGAGGTTGGCGAGGCTTGGCTCGGCGGCGGACGGCGTGGTCTGGCGGACGAGCAGGGCATTCCAACCCGCGCGTTGGGCGCCGGCGAAGTCGGAGGTGGGCGAGTCGCCGATCATCCAGATCTCGTCGGGGTGGCCGACGGCTTCCGTGAGGAGCTCGAAGGCGCGAGGGTGCGGCTTTTCGTAGCCGGTGGCGGCGGAATTGCCGAGGTGGACGAAGCGCCCACCGAGCTCGAGGCCGCGGAGAATCTGCGGCAACTCGGGCACATGGTTGGTCAGCAGCGCGTGTTGCCAGCCCTGCGCGGAGAGCGCGTCGAGCGCGGGCAGGACGTCGGGATAGAGATGCCAGCGGTGGGCGGCGCAGTAGTAGCGGCGAACGCTTCGGGCCAAGCGGTCGGCGCGCGCGGGATCGACCCCGAGCGAGCGGAAGGTGCGCTCGAAGATCGGCTCCAGCGCGGACCACCAGCGGTCGGCGGTGTTGAGATGCGGATGCGGCACCTCTGGCGTGCGCCACGGGAAGCTCGCGCGAAAGAATGCGGGCAATTGCGCGGGGAGGGGAGTGAACTCCGGCGCCTCCGCTGTGAGTAGATCCTGGATCGCGCCGCGCCAGTGGTCGTCGCGGTAGCCGAGGGTGCCGTTGAAATCCCAGACGAGGAGTTTCATGGCGTCAGATCTCGTACTCGGGCTTCTTGCGGTCCCAGCGGCCGGCGAGGCGCAGTTTCTCGAGGAGGTGGCCACGCAGCTCGAGCAGCGCTGGATCGCGGCGGTCGCGGGGGCGGGCGAGGCGCACGTCGACGATTTCGGAGATGAGGGCGGGGCGCTCGCTGAAGACGACCACGCGGTCGCTTAGGTAGAGCGACTCGTCGACCTCGTGGGTGACGAGCACCATCGTGAGCTGCGTGCGTTGCCAGAGCTCGAGCACGAGATCTTGGAGATGGATGCGCGTGAAGGCGTCGAGGGCGCTGAACGGCTCATCGAGCAGGAGCACGGCGGGTTCGGCGGCGAGGGCGCGGGCGAGCGCGGTGCGCTGCTGCATGCCGCCGGAGAGCTGGCGCGGATAGAGGGCGGCGGAGCCGTCGAGGTGCACTTGGTTGATGAGGCGCGCGACGATGGCGGCGGTGTCGGCCCGGCGGGCAGGGGCGATGCCGAAGGCGATGTTCTGTGCGACGGTGAGCCAGGGCAGGAGGCGGGGCTCCTGGAACATGAAACCGACGGCGCGATCGGGGCCGGCGACGGGGCGGCCGTCGACGAGCAGCGCGCCGGTGTGTTCGCGGTCGAGACCGGCGAGCAGGCGCAGAAGTGTGGATTTGCCGCAACCGCTGGGGCCCACGAGGCTGACAATCTCGCCCGGGCGTACGGAGAGATCCACGTCGGAGAGGACGGGGGCGCCGCCGGGGAATTGTTTGCCCACGGCTTGGAGCTCGATGCGGCTGCCGCGGGTGAGCGCGGGCGCGGCGGAGGGAGGAAGGGTGGAGGTCTCGGCCATGGTCAGGCTTTTGCTTCGAAGCTGTCGGACCAGACGAGCAGGCGGCGCTCGAGCAGGCGCAGGAGGCCGTCGGTGGTCTTGCCGAGTAATGCCAGGGTGAGGATGCCGACGAGCATGATGTCGGGGCGCAGGTTGTTCTGGCCGTCGATGAGCATGAAGCCGAGGCCGCGGGTGGAGGCGATGAGTTCGGCGGCGACGAGGAAGAGCCACGCTTGGCCGGCGCCGATGCGCAGGCCGGCGAGGGCGTACGGCGTGGCGGCGGGCAGGAAGATGCGCCAGACGAGCTCGAACTGGCCTAGGCCGAAGATGTGGCCGACCTCGATGAGCTTACGATCCACTTGGCGGACCCCGGTGACGAGGTTGAGGTAGACGGGAAGAAACTGCCGATGGCGATCAGGGTGATTTTGGGGGTCTCGTCGATGCCGAGCCACAGGAGCAGGAATGGCACCCAGGCCAGGGAGGGGACGTTGCGCAGGGCCTGCAGGGTCGGGTCGAGCAGGCGCTCAAGGGTGCGGGAGAGGCCGACGGCGAGGCCGATGATCAGCGCGGCGGAGGCGCCGAGGGAGAAACCGATGCCGACGCGTCGCAGGGAGGCGGCGACGTGGCGGGTGTAGTCGCCTTCGCCGGTGAGTTCGAGGAGGGCGGACCAGACCTGGCGGGGCGAGGGAAGTTGGTTCGGCAGGAAGAGATGCCACACGTCGGTGGCCAGCCACCACAGCGCGAACAGCAGCGCGGGGACCGCGGCGGCCAGGAGCCAGCGGGCGGGACGGCGTTGCAGGAAGCCGACGGAAGGTGCGCCCGTGCACGGGGAGGTGCGGGTGGCGTCGTGGGTCGGTGTGGAGGGCATCTGATTTTCGATTGCGGATTGTCGATTGCCGCGAAACGGAGTCGCCGCGCGGAGCGCGCGCGGCGACGAGACTGGCGAAGTTACTTGGTGGCGGCGAGAGCGGGGGCGGAGTCGATCAGCTCCTCGAGCGACTTTGCCGGATCGGAACCGGGCTTGGCGATCTTCTCCTCGATCAGCACCGGGACGACACCGGCGAGGGCGGCGTGCAACAACGGGCCAGGGACGCCGGCGCCGTCTTCGGGTCGGAGGGCGGTGCGCTGGGTGAGCTGGTTCTTGGCGATGGCGATGTCGATCTTCGCGGCCTCGGCGAGAATGGCGGCGGCGTCATCGGGGTTGGCGATGATCCAGAGGCGGGCCTTCTCGTAGGCCTTGATCACGCGCTGAACGTAGGTCGGGTATTGCTGGAGGAACTCCTCACGGACGTTGAGCACGCCGAAGGAGTTGTAGCCGACCTTCGCGAAGAGCACACAGGGCGCCGCCCTTGAGGAGAGCGGTGGCGAGGAAGGGATCGAGGGCGGCCCAAGCGTCGACGTTGCCGCGCTGCCAGGCGAGGTAGCCGTCGGAGTGTTGGAGCGGCACCAGCTCGACGTCCTTCTGGGTGAGGCCGGCATCGCGCAGACCGCGCAGGGTGAGGGTGAACGGATCGGTGCCGCGGGTGGCGGCGATCTTTTTGCCGCGCAGATCGGCGACGGTCTTGATCGGTGAGTCGGCCTTCACGAGCAGCTGCGCCCACTCGGGCCGCGAGTAGACGTAGATGGTCTTCTGCGGCACGCCGTTCGTGCGGGCGATGAGTGCGGCCGATCCGGCGGTGGAGCCGAAGTCCGAGCTGTTGGAGGAGACGAGCTCGTTGGCCTTGTTGCTGCCGGCGCTGAAGATCCAGCGAACGGTGACGCCGTCGGCTTTGAGGTCCTCCTCGAGCCAGCCGAATTTCTTCAGGACCAAGCTGCTGGGGTTGTAGGTGGCGAAGTCGAGGCGGAGCTCGGCTGGTTTGGCCGGTTCGGCGGCGAGGGCGCCAGCGCCGAAGAGGGCGAGAGCGGAGAGGAAGAGCGAACGGAGGGAGAGATTCATGAGATAAAAGGGATTCGAGATCTGGAATTTGAGATTTGAGAGACGAGGGCGGGCAGGCAGCGGCGGCGCTGGGCGCGGCGCGAGGGAGGCGGAGACGGCGAACGCGGTCGAGCGACGGGGTCGCTCAGGTCCGGTTCGCCCGACTACAGGTGCGGTGTGCGGTGACGCGACGGATGCGGGAGGGCGTCATGTGGATTGGGCCGAGGGCTGCAATGCCATCGATTCGTCGAGGGTCGATGTATCGCGTGTTCCGCCGCGAAGCGCCGTGGGAGCGGCTTGGGGTAAGGACGTGGAGTCGTCGAGGGTCGAGGTATCGCCGCTGATCTTGCCGGTGATGGCGTATTCGCGAAGCAGGCGACGAAGGATTTTGCCGCTGCGATTCTTCGGCAGGCTGTCGAGGAAGCGAATCTCGCGCGGGCGGGCCAGCTTGCCCACCTGCGTCTCGATCTCGCGGATGATGCCGGCGCGGGTGGCGTCGTCGGGGGCGGAGCCGGATTTGAGCACGACGAAGGCGAGCACGGCCTCGCCGACGTGTTCATCGGGCAGACCGACCACGGCGCTCTCGGCCACGGCGGGATGCGCGATGATCGCACCCTCGATCTCAGCGGTACCGAGGCGGTGTCCGTTGACCTTGATGACATCGTCGGCGCGGCCGAGGACCCAGAGGTAACCGTCGGTATCGCGCCGGGCGGTGTCGCCGGTGAGGAAGTAGCCCGGGATCGTTTCCCAGTAGGTGGCACGGTAGCGCTGCGGGTTGTTCCAGATGCCGAGCAGCATGCCCGGCCATGGGCGTTTGATGACGAGCTGGCCGGAGCCTTCGCCGACGACTTCCCTGCCGTCGGGACCGACGAGAGCGGGTTCGACGCCGAAAAAGGGCAGCGAGGCCGAGCCGGGTTTTGCCGGCGTGGCGTACGGGAAAGGGAAGATCATCGCGGCGCCCGCCTCGGTCTGCCACCAGGTATCGACCACGGGCGTGCGGCCGGCGCCGACGACTTCGCGGAACCAGCGCCAGACGGAGGGATTGATGGGTTCGCCGACGGAGGCGAGCAGGCGCAGGCTGGAGAGGTCGCGTTGGCGCAGACCGGTTTCGCCGTGGCGGATCCAGGCGCGAACGAGGGTCGGGGTGGTGTAGAGAACTTGGGGGCGGTGGCGTGCGACGATGTCCCACGCGCGGTCCCAGTCGGGAGCGGAGAGTATGCCCTCGTAGATGACCGTGGTGGCGCCGGCGAGCAGCGGCCCGTAGACGGTGTAGGTGTGACCGGTGATCCATGCCGGATCGGCGGTGCACCAGACGACATCTCCGGGGTGCAGATCGAAGGCGTGGCGGGCGGTGAGTCCGGTGTGGACGAGGTAGCCGGCGGTGCCGTGGGCGATGCCCTTCGGTTTGCCGGTGCTACCGGAGGTGTACATGAGGAACGACGGGTGGTCGCTCGGCACCTCGGCCGGGCAAGGTGGAATCGGCAGTGGCGACGAGCTCGCTCCAGAGGTGGTCGCGGCCGGCGCGCAACTCGACGGGTGAGCCAGTGTGGCGGAGCACAACCGTGTGGCGGACGAGGGCGGTGCGGGCGAGCGCTTCGTCGAGGATCGGCTTGAGCGGGACGACCTTCCCGTTGCGCCAGCCGCCGTCGGCGGTGATGACGACGTGGCTACCGGAATCCTCGATGCGGTCGAGGAGTGCTTGGGAGGGGAATCCGGCGAAGACGACGTTGTGCGCCGCGCCGAGCCAGGCGCAGGCGAGCATCGCGATCGGCAGCTCGGGTATGATCGGCAGGTAGACGGTGACGCGGTCGCCGCTCTTTACTCCGAGGCCGGCGAGCGCGGAGGCGAGGCGGACCACTTCGTCGCGGAGTTGGCGATAGGTGTAGCGGCGGATTTCGCACGGCTGGCGGTCGGGACCGACGGCTTCACTTTCCCAGATGAGGGCGAGGGTGTCGCCGCGGCCGGCGAGGAGGTGGCGCTCAAGGGCGTTGAAGGCGAGGTTGGTGCGGCCGCCGGGGAACCAGCGTGCCTCCGAACCTTCGCCGACGAAGGCGCGGTCGGGCTGCTGGAACCAGTGAAAGCCTGCGATCTGGGCGGGCCAGAAGGTATCCGGGGAGGACAAGCTCTCGGCGTGGAGTCGGCGGTAGGTGTCGAGATCGGACAGGGAGCTGGCGCGCGGGGCGGCGGGAGGGACGAAGGTCTCGCTTTCGGCGGAAAGGGGGGCGCTCATGGAAGGGAGGGCGAGTTGCGTGGGACCTGATCAAGCGCGGTCGCCGATCTCGGCGGGCCAGTCGGTGCCGGCGAGGAGGAGGCGCACGACTTCTTCGAGGCCGAGGCGGTCGGCGTCGGTGAAGCGGTTGGCATGCGGGGAATCGAGGTCGAGCACGCCGAGTTGGCGGTCGGGCAATTGGAGCGGCACCACGACTTCGCTGGCGGAGGCGGCATCGCAGGCGATGTGTCCGGGAAATTGGTGGACGTCGGCCACCACGACCGAGCTGCGGCGGGCGGCCGCGGCGCCGCAGACCCCGCGGCCGCGGGCGATGCGCACGCAGGCGGGTTTGCCCTGAAAGGGCCCGAGCACCAGCTCGCCGCCGCGCCACAGGTAGAAGCCGGCCCAGTTGAGTTCGGGCAGTCGCAGATTCAGGAGAGCGGAGGTATTGGCGAGGTTGACCAACCAGTCGCGTTCGTCGGTGAGCAGGCCGGCGAGCTCCGAGTGCAGCGCGCGATAGCGGCTGGCGGTGTCGGGGAAGGAGGTCGGGACGGGCGAGGAGGACGAAGTGCTCATGGATTTGGGCGAGGAAGGCGCGGCTGTGGCGAGCGGTGGGTAGCGCGAGGAGGAGGCGAATAGGCGGGTGGCGGGGATTGGATTGGCGACTCTTACATTACCAAACAAGTATAAAAGTAAACCAAAGCATAAGTGATTTAATAAGAGATGTTTAAAATCATACAAAAATAGTAGTGTAGATCAAAAATCCGTACCCGGCTGCGGCCCAACCTTGGCCTTCAGGAGCAGACTAGCGTTGGCTTGTTAGCCAGACGCAGGAGGCCTCGTCGGGGGAGGCATCGGCAGGGGAAGCTAGGGCGGAGGAGGGCCGCGACTCTTCTTTGCGGAGCGCCAATCCGCCGGCCATCCCCCGCGGGCAGGCAGTCGTTCGAGTTGGGCGAGGTTCGCGGTCGCCAAAGATTGCGGCGGAGCGCGGAGCGGGAGCGGGAGGGCCGGATACCCACCCCGAGTCCCGCTGTCTCGTCGGTGCGGCGGCGGGGCGGGAACTTCCGTCTCGCCCTTGGCGGGCGGCGCTGGCCAAGTCTGCCGCGTGCCGACGATCCGCATTGCCACCCGCAAGAGCCCGCTCGCCCTCGCCCAGACGCAGTTGGTCATCGCCCATCTCGCCGCGCGGCTGCCGGGGGTGGAGTTCGAGGCGCTCAAGATTGTGACGACAGGCGACCGGAAAGTGGAATGGTCGCTGGAGAAGCAGGGAGGCAAGGGGCTGTTCACCGCCGAGATCGAGGAGGCCCTGCGCCGTGGCGACGCCACCCTGGCGATGCACAGCACCAAAGACCTCCCCGGGGAGGCGGCGGAGTCCGATCTGGTGGTCGCCGGGTATTTGCCCCGTGAGGATCCGCGCGACGTGCTGGTGCTGCGCGCGGGAGTCGCGACCCCGGTGATGCTGGCCACCAGCAGCCCGCGGCGGCGCCTGCAGATCGCTCGGCTCCTTCCCGGACTCCAGTTCACCGAGATTCGCGGCAACGTGGACACCCGGCTGACCAAGGTCGCCCGTGGCGACGCCGATGCGACGATCCTGGCGCAGGCCGGGCTCAACCGGCTGGGTATCCACGAGTGGCCGGGGGTGGTGTTTCGCCCGCTGACGTGCGACGAGATGGTGCCGGCGGTGGGGCAGGGCGCGGTGGCGGTGCAGTGCCGGCGCGAAGACGAGGCGAGGTTTGCCCCTCTGCTTGATGCGGCGACGCGGCAGGAGGTGGGCATCGAGCGGGCGTTTCAGGCGTTGACCGGGGCTGGGTGCCAGATCGCGTTTGCCGCGCATGCCTCGGCCGATGGTTCTGTGCGGCTCTTTCACGAACGCTGCGGCCGGCAATGCCTGTGCTATGATGGCAGCGCCCCCGTTGACTTCGCCGCGCGGGTGCTCAAGGAGCTTGGGCTTCCATGAGTGAATCCGCCAAATCTACCGCCGGTCTCCCGTTGACGGGGCGCCGCATCGTCATCACCCGGGCCCGCGAACAGGCCGGCGAGCTGCGCGAGAAGCTCGCGGCACTCGGCGC
Organism: Opitutaceae bacterium; assembly: GCA_016711225.1. Classification (GTDB taxonomy): domain Bacteria; phylum Verrucomicrobiota; class Verrucomicrobiia; order Opitutales; family Opitutaceae; genus CAJCBL01. The sequence continues at coordinate 94,270 of JADJTK010000015.1, read as the reverse complement.
CACGGTGGTCGAGTTGCCGTTGATCGAGATCGTCTCGGAGGTGGACGCTGCGACGGCCGACGAAGTGTTTGGCGAAATCGCCAGCTACGAGTGGCTGGTGTTCACCAGCGCCAACGGTGTGCGGCATTTCTTTGCCGAGTTCTTCCGGCGTTTTCGCGACATCCGTGCGATCGGCGGGGCTCGGCTGGCGGCGGTGGGGCCGGGTACGGCCAAGGAGCTGGCGGCGCTGCACTTGGAGGTCGACGTCATGCCGACCGAGCACGTGGGCGAGGCGCTGGTGAAGGCGTTGTGCGACTACCAGTCGGTGGAGCATGTGAAGATGCTGGTGGTGACCGGCGACCGGAACCGCGATGTGGTGATGCAAGGGCTGCTCGAGGCCCAGGCGATCGTCGACCAGTTGCCGGTCTACGGCACGGATTCGGTAGAGGTGGGGGGCACCGACGCGGCGGCGGATTTTCGTCAGCACGGGGCGGATGCGATTCTCTTTGCGAGTGGCTCGGCGGTGGAATCGTTCGTGAAGCAGGCCTCGACCTTGGCCCTGCGTCAGGGGGCGAAGCGGCCGCTGACCGGCAGCATGGGCCCAGTGACCTCGGACGGCTTGCGCAAGGTGGGCGTGCCGGTGGACTTCGAGGCGGCAGTGGCGACGGTCGACGGCCTAGTGGCCGCGGCGGTGAAGAAGTTCGCGACGGGATCCGGCAAGTAAGCACGCACGGCCCTGCTGCGGAGGCGGCGCCATGAGGGGGCTGACTTGGGCGTTGGTCTCCCGGGCTGGGGCATGCCTGATCCTGGTCTTCCGGCCGGCTGCGTTGCCTTCGGGTCTTGTTGGTCCCGCCCGCTCCGCCTAGGTTCGGGCATGGTTTCCACCGGCCGTATGCCCCGCGCTCTGTTGGTTATCGCAGGTATGGTCGCCCTGTCTGGGCACCTGGAGGCCGCGGGTGCGGCGGCGATTTTTAAGGCGGAGGCGGGGCAGGTGGGTGGCGGAGCGACGGTCGTGGCCGAGGACTCCGCCAGCGGCGGGCACTGCGTTCGGTTTCCCGCGAAGGTCGGTTCCGTGGGGTGGACGGTGGAGCTGCCGGAGGCGGGGCGCTACGACGTGTTTTTGCGGTATCGGGCGAGCGGTGCCGACCGGGCGCAGGTGCTTCGTATCAACGAGGTGGCGTGGCCGGTGGGATTCACGCGCACGGGCGAGGGCTGGCTCGAGTGCCGGCGCACGTTCTCCTTCGTCCGCGGGGCCAACCGACTGGAGCTTGTGGCCGACCGGGGTGAGATGGACGTGGATCTGCTGCGTTTCTCCGTCGGCGAGGATGGCGGACCGGCCCCGGTCTACGAGCTGCCGGCGCTCTCACCGCGGCACATCGTGGTCTACGGCTCGGATCTGCGTGGGCTGGCTTACAAGGTCGATCTCAACGGGCATGTATTGAAGACCGTGCTGTTGGATGGTGTGCCGGTTCCCTCGACGCAGCATCCGTTTCCCAGTTGGCCCGATGCCGTGCGGGTGGGGGTGGCCGCGGCCGAGTTGGCGAAGTCCCCGGCTTGCGAGCATGCGGTGGAGTTGGTGATGGAGGACGGTAGCCGTGCTGCAGGGACGATCACCGTGCGGACGGTGGCGGAATCGGCGCCGCTGACGATTGTCGGCTTCGATGTTGGTCACGGCAAGGCGACGCTGTTCTGCCTGCCCAACGGGGAGGTGGCGTTGGTCGACACTGGCGCGCCAGCGGCGGCGGCGGAACGAGTGGTGCCGTTTCTTCGCCGTCACGGGATCAAACGGATCGATCACTTGATTCTCACCCATTACCACGACGACCACGTGGGCGGACTCGAGGCGATCAAGGCCACCTTCGTGGTAGGACGCGTGCTCGACTACCGCAGCTTCAAGACCGGCGACGAGTTCGCGCTGGGCGGCGTGCAGGTGAAGGTGCTCAACGCCTACGATGCCGGGGACGATGAGAACAGACGCTCGCTCGCCCTGCGCTGGAGCTACGGGCGGTTTTCGTGTTCGGATGGTGCCGACACCTATGCCGTCAACCAGCAGGCCGCGCGGCGGCGGTTCCCGGAGTCGATCCGCTCCGATGTCTACTTTGCCAACCACCACTTCCATGGTTCCGTCGACGTCGATTTCCTCCGCCAGGTCGACGCTACGCTCTACGTGGTATCGGCGCAGGAGGCGATCTATGCCCGCGGCGCGTATGAGCAGATCTTTCGTGGCGAGGTGGAGCCGCATCTGCGGGCGGCGGGTAGTCGTTTCCGCGAGACCCTGCTCACCCACGAGGTGGGCAATGTGGTCATTCGCGTCCGGGAGGGCGGAGCCTGGGACTACGAGAGCTATGCGCCCACCCCCGACCTGATCGTGCCGGCGCTGCGGTGAGCCGCGGAGCTGGCGGATGAGGAGAACGGCGGGCAATTGTGTCGTCTCTCTGCAAACCCAAAAGCCCGATGCAATCCTGTCCTACTTTCGTGAGTCTAGAACGCGCAAAACGGTCCCCTTGTTCGCCAACTCGAGGGGAACGGTATCCGGGAATGTAGTCGTCGGGCAAAGGTAGATCGCAGCTTCGATCCTTTGAATGAGCAGATATGCCAAGGCTTCGTCCCGTGTCTTGAAGGGGATGCCGTCGACTACGGCAGGTGCGCTTGGGCCTGCGCAGTAGAGATAATGTCTTCCTGCGCGCCCGTAGCCTCGTTGTCCAAGGATTGATTGAGCGGTCGTCCGTTCATCAGGGGAGCCGAGAATGTATCCGACAACTTCATGGAGATAGAGTGCGCCTTCGGGCCAGTTGCCCGTTGGGCGTTCAATGACGTTGAGACTCGGATTCGCCAAAGGATGCCCGACCGGTAACGCCCCACGGGCGAGAAGTGGAAGAAGAAGGAACAGGAACAGCGACAGCGTTCGCATTGTTGGCCTGGAGTCTCCGTTTCAGCCTCCGGCGACGATGCGCACGATCTCCAGACGGTCGCCGTTGAGCAGCGGGGTGCGGTCGGGCGCGGAAGGGGTGAGCGCTTGGCCGTTGTGCTCGACCACGGCCAGCCCGGGGGTGAACCCGCGCTCGCGCAGAAAATCCCCGATCGTCGAGCCGGCAAGAACGGTGAATTGGCGGCCGTTGGCGGTAATGGTGAGCTGGAGCGACATGGCGGAGCGATGAGGGAGGTGGTTCTGTGGTAGGAGCCTGCTTGCAGGCGATCTGGGCTCGGAATCGCGTGTAAGCACAGCTCCTACAACTCAAGCGTGAGCATGGCGCGTGCGGGCCTACTCGGCGACGACGAGGGAGCGGTCGAAATCCTTCCAGACCGGTTCGTAGCCGTGGCGACGGATCGCCTCGGCGACGAGCTCGGGCGGCCGCTCGTCGGCGATGTGGAATTGTTCGCCCTTTTGCTCGCCGGGGGCCCAGTTCTCGTCGAACGAGCTGTAGCCGCCGGGCTCGGTGCTGGCACCGGCACTCATCGAGGTGATGCCCAGGGGCATGAGACCGTCGCGCAGGTGCGGCCCCTCGCGGGTGGAAAGCACGAGGCCGACCTGCGGCAGCAGCAGGCGGAAGGCGCCGATCAACAAGGCGAGCTGGCGGTCGCTCATCGGGTTCACCGGTTGGAAGCCGCCGGCGGCCGGGCGCAGGCGGGGGAGCGAAATGGTGACGTAGGCCTTCCAGCAATGCTTGCGCAGGTGCAGCGCGTGGGCGGCCACGGCGAGGGCTTCACTACGCCAGTCGTGCAGGCCGAGCAGGGCGCCGATGCCGAGTCGCCGGAAGCCGGCGGCATAGCCTCGCTCCACGGTGTCCATCCGCCAGTCGAAGTCCTTCTTCGGGCCGGCGGTGTGCAGCGCGACGTAGGTCGTCCGGTGGTAGGTCTCCTGGTACACGACGAGGCCCTCGCAGCCGGCGGCGACCATGGGGAGGTAGTCGACGGTCTCCAGCGGCCCGAGTTCCAGCGAGACGCTCGGAAAATGGGTGAGCAGGCGCTGGATGCACTCAGTGACGTAGCCGTTGGAGACGAACTTCGGATGCTCCCCGGCGACGAGCAGCAGTGAACGGAAGCCGCGGCCGGCCAGCATGGCGCCCTCGCGCTGCACCTGCTCGATCGGGAGCGTGATGCGCGGGATCGGGTTGTGGCGCGAGAAGCCGCAGTAGCTGCAGGTGTTGATGCACTCGTTCGAGAGGTAGAGCGGCGCGAACATCCGGATGACCTTGCCGAAGTTGCGCTGGGTGAGCTCCTGCGAATGGCGCGCGATGGTTTCCAGGTGGGCTTCGGCGGCGGGGGAGATCAACGCGGCGAAGTCATCGAGCGTGAGCGCCCGGCCGCGACGCAGGATCCGCGCGAGCTGCTCGGGTGTGGTGCCGAGCCCGGCGGTCGCGAGTTCGGCGAGCGGGAGCGACGGGAAGACCTGGGAGAAGGTGGGCATGGCGCGGGGAGGACGGCTTGGTCGGATCGGATGTAGGAGCGTGATTGCACGCGATTCTCGGCGCAGATCGCGTGCAAGCACGCTCCTACATCAAGCAGTAGATCGTGCGGAGGCGTCCAAAGTATTGTGAAGTCCTTACCCGAGGAAGGTTGTCAGCGGGCTGGTTGCGGTGGCGCGGGACTGTTGGCGGCCCAGCCCGATTTCGAAGGCGGCGCGACCGGCGGCCGTGGCGGCGGCGAAGGCGCGGGCCATGCGTACCGGATCGGCGGCGATGGCGATGGCGGTGTTGACCAACACGGCGTCGGCGCCGAGCTCCATGGCGGCGGCCGCGTGCGACGGGGCGCCCAGGCCGGCGTCGACCACGACGGGCACGCGGGCCTGTTCGATGATGATCTCAAGGAGGGCGCGCGTCTCCAGTCCGCGGTGGCTGCCGATGGGCGAGCCCAGCGGCATCACTGTGGCGCAGCCGACATCTTGCAGGCGCAGGGCGAGCACGGGGTCGGCGTTGATGTAGGGGAGCACGGTGAAGCCGTCCTTCACGAGGATCTCGGCGGCCTTGAGCGTCTCGATCGGGTCGGGCAGGAGGTAGTTGGGATCCGGATGGATCTCGAGTTTCACCCAGGTGGGCAGGCCGGCGGCGCGCGCGAGGCGGGCGATGCGCACGGCCTCCTCGGCGTTTTGGGCGCCGGCGGTATTGGGCAGCAGGAGGTAGCGGGTGGGCTCGAGGAACTCGAGGATGTTGGCGAAGGCGTCGCCCGCTCCGGAGAGATCGGCGCGCTTGAGGGCGACGGTCACGAGCTCGGATTCGCTGGCGGCAAGGGCGTCGCGCATGGTCTCCGGTCGGGGAAACTTGCCGGTGCCGACGAAGAGACGCGACGAAAAGGTGCGTCCGGCGATGATGAGCGGTGCGTGCTGGAGCGTGGTAGACATCTCGGCAGTGGTAGGGAGTGCGGGGTGAATGATGGTGGTGGGCGTGGGCGTGCAATTCCTATTTGCGTGTCCCGATGGGCGGGGGACGATGGGGCGATGACCGCCGGCGACTATCTTGCGTTGCTCTTGATGGGGCTGTTGGGCACCGGACACTGCATCGGCATGTGCGGGCCGTTCGTGCTGGCGGCTTCCGCGGGCGGCGGGGGCGTGGCCGGAGTGGTGTCGCGGAACCTTGCCTACCAGCTGGGCAAGACGCTCACCTACGTGTTCCTCGCGGTGGTGTTCAGCCTGGTGGGCGGCTGGATTGCGGGCAGTGGTATGCTGCCGTGGTTGCAGAACGGGATGAGCGCCGCGGTGGGGCTGGGCATGGTCGCGCTCGGGCTGGCGTACGCGCTGGAGGTGCGGCTTTCGCCCGGGGCGTTGCGCTGGGTGGATGGCAGCCGCTGGTGCGGGGCGGTGGGGGCGGTGCTGCGGGCACCCACGTGGTGGCGCAGCGTGCTCATCGGTTGGCTCAACGGTTTTCTTCCCTGTGGGCTCTCGCTCATGGCGCTGGTGTATGCCGCGGGGTTCGGCTCGGTGGCCGGTGCGGCGGCGGGCGCGGCGCTTTTCGGCGCGGCGACGGTGCCGGGTCTACTGCTGGTGGCGCTCTTCGGAATGAAACTGTTGCAGACGCATCGGCGTTGGTTGCTGCGGATGGCGGGGGCGACGCTGGTTGTGATGGGTGTGCTCACGATCATCCGCGGGGTACCGGTGGTGCATGAGTGGTTTCACGTCCATACAGTGATTCCGTGGTGAACACGGGGCTGCAGCCACAGCCGTGAGTCCAGAACGGCGGTGCGTGCGGTGGGCGAGCCGCCCGCCCGGGCGGCCCCCCCCTTAAGGGCCCGGTGCCCAGCCCTTGAGGCCGGTGCAGTCCCCCGCCGGCCCACTCTGTTGCCGGCACCTCGCAGCCGGAGGCTGTGGGCGACGAAGCTGGCGTTCCCGAGCCCTTGGGATCGGTGCGATCGGGATGGCGGCGACGTTGGCCGCGGCCTAGCGCTCGGCTTTCGCTTCGCGCCACTTGTTCAAGAGTGCGTGTTTGCGTGCTGAGCGATGCTCGGGAGGTAGTGACTGGAGCTCGGCCTGGATCGCTGCGCGCTCGGAGGGCGGCAGGGAGCGCATCATGGAGGGCCAGTCGGCTCGGTCCTGCTCGTTCTGCCAACCCCAACCTGCGCGCACCTGCTCGCGCTTGGCCTCGGGCAACTGGCGGAAGGCCTGCATCTGGGCGTGGAGCGCTGCGCGTTCGGCCGGGCTCATCGCGCGTACTTTCGCCACCGCTTGTTGGATGCGATCGAGCTGTTCGTCGCTCAGGGTGAGAAAGCGCTCCAGCGCCGGGAAGTCCTCGCTGGGACTGGCGGTCGCGTCATTGCGCTGGCCGGTGGTGGCGAGTTCGGCCGGAGCGGCCACGGCCAAGGGCTGGGCAACGAAGACCGCAGTGGCGAGCAGCAGGAACAGTGGGGTGGTGGCGCGGGCAAATTTCATGACGGATCGAGGGACGGGGCAGGCATGGCGAGCAGATCGTCGAGGGTGGCGTCTTCGGAAAGAGGGAGGGCGGACCGGAGTTCGTCTTCGAGATAAAACAAGCCCTCGTAAGCGGCGAGCTCGGTCGGGGTCGGGCCGGGCTGTGGCCGGGGCAGCAGTACCAAGATCAGGCCGAGCGCGGCGGCAGCGGGCACCGCCGCCGCCCACCAGCGGCGCCAGTAGGTGGTTACTCCCGGCGTGGGGCGGGTGCGTAGTTCGCGTTTCAGGTCGGTCCATCGCCGTTCGAATTCGGGCGTGGTGTCGCGCAGGCCGGAACGAAGGAGAAACTCCGGGTCGCCGGGCGGGGGCTGGTGGTCGGGCGGGTTCATGGGCGGAGTGGGAAGAGGGTGCGCAGGGCTTGGCGGGAGCGATGCAGGATGACGTGGAGATTGTTGCCGGATACGCCGAGCGCGGTGGCGACCTCGGCGTGGGAAAGGTCCCCGGCGGCGGTGAGGAGTAGGGCGCTGCGTTGGCGCTCGGGGAGTTCCTGGAGCGCGGCGAGTAGTTGCTCCTCCAGTTCGGCGGCGCGGCGGCGCTCTTCCGGCGAGGCGTCGACCGCCAGCGACGCGAGATCTTCGGGCGGGACGGATTCGACGGGCTTGCGCCGGCGGCGCCGGAGTTCGTGAAGCAGTTCGTGGCGGGCGATGCGGAACAGCCAAGCGGAGAACTTCGAGTCCGGCCGGTAGCGGGCGGCGGCGCGGTAGACCCGGTTCGAAGGTCTGGAGGGCGAGATCCTCGGCATCGGCGCGGGAAGCGAGTGCGCGATAGAAGAAGCTCAGTAGCGGAAGTTTCCAGCGGTCGAAAAGCGGTTGCAGCGCATCGGGATCGCCCGCGGCCACGCGGCGTAGGCAGGCGTGGTCCTCGTCCTCCGGCGCCTGCTCCTCGGCGCGGTCGGCTGCGGCCGGGGCCGCGAAGGCGCAGAGCCAGCGCAGGAACCGGTCGGGCAGAACACTCGGAGCGAGGGGGGCGAGGAACATTCGCGGGGGTATCAAAGAACAAAATCGAGGAGGAGCGAATGGAGATATTCGAACGGAGCGGGGTGCGTCGGACCGTCGTTTGGGCCGGCCGCCGGCTGGGAATCGGTCAGCCTGGTACGGTCCGACGCACCAAGGTTCATTCGAGGGAGCGGGTGAACGCTTCGAGATGATTATAGGATCCGCGTTGAAGGTTGGTAAGGACGCGGCTGATCGGCCGTTCGCGGGTGGTTTCGAGCATGCGTTGGAGGTCGTCGATATCGGTTTCCTCGATCAGCACCCCGACTTCGAGTGCGTCCTGGAGCGATTTGGTGCCTTCGGCAATGAGTTGGTCGTACAGCGCCTGCAGTTCGGGGATCGTGAAGACGCCAGGTGCGGCGGGGGTGGGGTCCTTGATCCCGTAGCGCTTGAGCAGCCCGGTGACAGAATCTATGTGACGCTGCTCGGACACGCTGATGGCGGCGAAGGTGGGGTGGCCCCATTTCGCGTGGAGGACTTGGTAAACGTCGCGGGCCATCTTCTCCTCCTGCTTGAGGAAGACCAAGTTGGCGGAATCGACGGTGGTGAGAGCGAAGGCGGCCGGGACGAGGGCGGCGAGAACGAGAAGGATGAGCTTTTTCATGACGGGGAGTGGGCCGATGGCGAAGGAACGGGTGGAAAGCGGCCCAGCGGTGAGGCGATGAGCCGCGCGAGTGAGGCGGGAGTGGTTCAGGAGCCTTTGGGGAGCGGGCAATCCGGGTTGTTGCCGGAGCCGTCCCTGGGGCCTTGGCCGGGAGCGGTGGACCTGCCGGAGCCGTCGCGTAGCGGAGTGCCGGTGGCGTTGGGGTTGCCGCGGTTGTTCAGCGCCCTGCCGGAACCATCGCGCCGGGGGGTGCCCTGGCCAGGGCCGGAACCGTCGCACAGGGAGGGATCGCCGAAGCGCGGGCCCGAGCCGTCGCATTGGGTCGTGGGAGTCTGGGAGCGCTGTTGGGCGCTGTTGCCGCGACCGTTGCCGCGGGCGAAGGCCGGCGCAGCGAAAAGGGCGAGGACAAGGGCGGGAAGGAGGAGTTTGGTGGAATTTTTCATGGCACCGGGTAAAAGCCCGGGGCCTGCGAATACTTACAGCGGGCGGAAAGTTTCTGGCGCCAGGACATGCGGATGAGCGGAAGCCGTCATGTTGGAGGGTGCGATCTTGCGACGCGGGCACGAGTGAAGGGGATCGTGCTTCTTGGCGGCCACCATCCGAAGGCGGCGAGATGGGGGAACCGCCGTGCCGGCGATCAACCTTCTACGCACGGGAGCGCTGGGTGGGCGCGCTCCCGCGCCGCTCGCGTAGCCATGCTTTCAGGGAGTATTCGACGGCTCCGAGCGCGAGCGCGGCCTCGCGGCGGAAAGGCGGCAGGTCGTAGTGGGGGAACCCCGGGCGGTCCTGAAACCAGTCCCGGTGCATGCCGAGACCCTCGGCCATCGCATGCAGTGCATCCAGATCGTTGCTCCATAGGTGGCACCAGCGGTGACCGAAACGCTCGCCTGCGCTGCGGGCCGGCTCGCTGCGGCTGCGGTGGACGCGCAGGCCGTCGACATACACGGGCATGTAGGACCGGTCTCCGATCGCTTTCGGGGGCCTCGGCGGCACTTCGGACGTGGCGTTGGCCTCCGTGCCGGCGGGTTCGACGGTGATCGAAGAGTTGGCGAGGGAGAGAGTCGCTGGCAGGGACGCCTGCGCCACGGGCGGCGGCGCGCCCAACGAATCGCTGCCCACAGGAGCGGCCCAGCTGCTCACGCGAGCCGTTCCGCGCCACTGTAGACTTCCGCCACGCGCAAAGCGGCGGCGGCGACGCCGGGATGGCGGGTGGGATTCCACCGTTTCATGTCGTCGATGATCGGCCCGGCGGTGAGGTACTCGAAACTCCCCTTCATTTGGAAGGACTTCTTTTCCTTGGTGAGGAAGACGAGCGAGCCGCGACTGCCGGCCAGGATGTTGGCCCGGGTCTTGGCGAAGTAGTTGTCGGCAATGACGACAGTGTCGTCGCCCGCCAACTGGAGGGAGCCGACGTAGATGGCGTTGGGCACGCCGGCCGAGTCGACGGTGGTGAGGACGGCGTAGCCGTCGCGGTTGGCCCACGCGGCAAGGACGGAAGGCGGGATACAGGTCATGAGGAAACAGTGATTGAGCTGGGGGAAACGTCGCCGGTTTGCGTGAGCAAATCCGCCGCCAGCTCCACGCACTCCGTGCAGGGGAAACGCAGTTCCTGCTTGAGCGGGCGGCACAGCGTGGAGCCGGCGTGGGCGGCGAAACTGGCGCGAATGGTTGCGGCGGATGCGGGAGCGGCGAGGCAGGCGGCGTGCAGTGCCCCGCATTCTCCGCCGGGGGCGCGACCTCCGCCCAAGGGCTCAAAATCGGCGACGGGTGCGACGTGGCGACCGGTCACGGCCTGGTAGGCGTCGAGCACGGCCTGGGCACAGTTGAGCCGCTCGGGGGCGCGGCGAAAGACGGATTGGGCGTGGGTTTTCAAAGGTAGCGGAAAACGGGCGGTGTTGGGGGATGATGCCCCGAAGTTTTCTTGAGTATCACGTGCCAAGTTGGGCGGCGGGCGGTGGGGGCGTTTCGTGGGGACGAAAGTCGCGACGGCCGAGCTGGCGGGCAGTGGCGTCGTCGACCGCATCGGTCCAGCCGCCGCGCGGATCGATGACCGCATCATAACGTGGCGAGTACGGTTTGAGGTCGAGCAGGGGCGTACCATCGAGGATGTCGACCCCGACCAAGTGCAACACGGCTCCTTCGCGACGCAGCAGGCGGACCAGGCTCATGCCGATCGGGTTGGGGCGGCACGGCGCTCGCGTGGCGAAGATTCCGTGCTCCTGGTCCTGGAGGAACGGTTTTACCCGCAGCTGGGGCGGCGGCGCTTGGTGCAGGTGGTAGATCAGGTAGAGGTGGGAGAATCCCTCGATGTCGGCCAGACCGTCGGCGAACTCGGGCCGCAGCTCGACGGAGCCGAGGCAGTCCTCGGCGTAGACGGGTTGGATCGGGGTCGATGCGGCGATCGTATGCGAACTGCGGATCGTGCCGATGGAGATGAACGGGATCGTGGTCATGGCTGAGACGGGGTGGCGTGGCGCGCCAGCACGTCGAGGGTGTGCTGGAGCAGTCCGGGATCGAGGCGTGGGCCGTGGGCTGCGACGACGACATCGATCGGCAGTGCCATCAATTGCCGGACACCCTCCGGCCAATGCCCGAGGTCGGCCTCGGCGATATTGCCGGTTCGGTCGCCGGCGAGGAGCAGGCAGCTGCCGTAGAGCAGGCGCCGGTCGGGGAAGTAGATCGCGACCTTGTCGGGCGCTTGGGTGGGGCCGGGAAAGAGCACGCGGACCTCCTCGCCGCCGAAGTGGAGCGTGAGCCCTCGTTCGATCGGGTAGACGTGGTCGGGCGGCACGAACTGAAGCGCGGCATGGGCGGCGCGATACGGCGAGGTTGGGTCGGCGATGAAACCGAGCGTGAGTGCACGCATCGTTTCGCCGCGTTCGGCGAGCAGTCGCACGGTGAGATCGGAGCCATGGACCGGAAAACCGGCGGCGCGGAAGGCGGCGTTCCCTCCCAGATTGTCGAAATGGTAGCCGGTGTTGACGGCCACGACCGGTCGTGGACCGTGCTCACGTACGATCCAATCGAGGACGAGCTGCGCGGAATTCGGAAAGCCCGGGGTGCCGCCGAAGACGAAAGTTCCGTCGGGCATCTCCACCAGTACCGAGTTGCAGACGAACGGACAGACGTGGCGCACAAGGTAGGCGCCGGCACCGAGCCGTAGCAGGTGGAGGTCGGGAGCCAGCGTGATCTCGGCGGCTACGGTCGGTGCCACCGCGCGGGATGGTGCAGCCAGGGTGGGTGCTGCGGGCTCCCCGACTGCGACTCCGCAGGAGAGTGCCGCCGCGATCAACAGCGCGGTGGCGATTCTTCGGAGGGATTTCATGGGTTGGTGATCCTTGACGGGTGAGGGAGAGGCAACGCCGGGTTGCTCACAGTGCCTGCCGCGCTGGGCTGGGCCGCGTCTCCCGCCATACCACATGGCTGCCCACGGGGTGGCCGCAGTGTTCGGCTACGAACGGGCATTTCACACGGAAGAGGCAGAAGAGCGGCGCGGATTCGGCATGCAATGACTCGAAGTTGCCCTGGCCTTTGGCGATCACGAGGTCGGCCTCGCCGAAACGGCGCCGGAACTCTCGTGAACAGTCGGCCAGCACGGTGCCGGGGGCTCCGGAGCCGTTGTCGATCACCTCGGCGAGGGCGGGCAGGCCGGCGAGCACGGCGTCCTCGCGGGTGGCGTCGTTGAGCACGGCGCGCCCACGCACGGCGACGGTCACCCGGCCGCGGGGCAGTTGTTCGATGAGCACGCGATCGAAGATGATCTCCCCGGCGTTGTCGCACAAATACAGGATGCGTTGCGCGCGGGCGGCGGCCTGCTGCAAGGCGGCCAATGGGCCGAGCAGGGGTTGGTCGAGGGCCGAGGAGGCGGCCTGACGGGCCTCGTCCTCGGTGAGACCACTCTTGGCGCCGAGGTCGATGACGTTGCCCGCGATGGCCAGGCGCACGGCGGCGGCGAAGGGATCGGCGCTGCGGGCGCACGGCGGCGGCGAGGGGCGGAAGCAGTTCGAGCGCGAGCCGGTTGAAACGGACCTTGGCTTCCAGGTACGGATCATCGCAGCCGGTGATGGCGCGCAGCTGGGCCTGCAAAGTCCCGGAGAGTCTGGGGGGCGATTGGGTGAAATCCAGGGTGGTGCTGGCCAGAAGCAGCTCGCGGATCACCATCGGGTCGGCGTCGCCCTCCCGTGTGCCGAGGCGGATGGCGTCGGTCGCTTGTCGGAGGAGACAGGGCAGGCAATCGAGGGAGGTCTTCATGGAGAGGCCATGAACTTGGCCGAGGCGGTGGCGCAGAGCGTACCGGATTGGTGAATCGCTGCGACGAGGCGATGGAGGGGCGGGTAGGCGCTGTGGTGGTGGGCCGTTACGGTGACGGGCTCGCCCGCACGGACGGATTGGCGGTAGCGCACGTTGAGCTCGCCGGTGCGCGCCACGATGCCGCGGGCGAAAAGCGCGTGCACCATGGCGCTGTCGAGCGCGGTGGCGAGCAGGCCGCCGTGCACGATGCCGGCATAACTTTCCCCGCCGGGCGGGCAGGTCCAATCGGCGGCCACGGAACCGTCGGCCTGCAGGGAGAAGGTCAGGCCGAGCCCGCCGGCGGCCACGGGCCGGCAGGCGAAGCTGGCGTGGTGCTCCCTCGAGCACAGGGCGCGCAGCGCGGCCTCAGTGGGAGCAGCCGCAGCCGTGTCCGTGCTCGTGTTCGTGTTCGCCATGATGGTGATGGTGTCCGTGTTCGCCGTGCTCGTGGCCATGGCCGTGGTGGCCGCCTTCGCAGCCGTTGGTGCCGGGGGTGAGGGAGCCATCGAGCCAGGCTTGGACGAGCGCTGCGGGTGCCGCGGCGGCCACACCGACGATCGTCAGGATGCCGGCGGCGGCCATGCGTTGCTGGGCGCTCTGGCCCATGCCTCCGGCGAGAAAGTACTTCACGCCCTGGGTGCCGAGCCAGGCGGCCCAGCTGCAGGGCTCGGCCTCGGGGGGCACAAGGGCGGACGCGTGCACAACGGTGCGCTTGACCGGATCGACTTCGAAAAGCCCAACCTTGGCGGCTGCGCCGAAGTGGGGCGAGAACTCCTCGTTCGCGGTGAGGGGGAGGGCAATGATCATGGGAATGCGGGGGCCGGAGGCGGGCTGCTGCAAAACGCTCGCTCTGTGCGGCGGCGGTGGTGAAAGTCCCGGCGTTGCGGCAACGGGCTCATTGGTAATATGGGCTTATGCCCATAACAGGTCCGCGCACAAGTCTTCCTTTTCGTCATGGCCCGCCCACTCTGCCCCCGCCGTATCGCCCATCGCCCGCCCGCCACCTACTTCAAGCCGGCGGGAGTCCCTCTTTACGAACTGGAGGAGGTTGAACTCGGGGCCGACGAGCTGGAGGCATTGCGTTTGGCCGACGTGGAGGACCTCTATCACACCGAGGCCGCGAAGCGAATGGAGGTGTCGCGACAGACTTTCGACCGGATCGTGCGGCGCGCTCGCATGAAGGTCGCCAGCGCGCTCGTGCAGGGGAAGGCGTTGCGGGTGCTGCAGCCGCCCCCGGCCGACACTCCGCCCAAAGGCTGAGAACCGTAGCCCACCTGGCAGGCTACCGGAGTACCCCTCCCAGGTTTGGCACAAGAAGATGGATCGGTTTCGCGTTGCGCGGGGTGGAGTGCGAGTGCCTCCCGGTCTCCGCGCTTGAAATATCCGGAACTAAGCCTTGCTCGCCTCCGGGGCCTGCCTAATCCTCCGGCATCCTTTCGAGCCCTATGAAACTGATCATCGCCATCATCAAACCGTTCAAGCTGGAGGAAGTGAAGGAGGCCCTTGCCGGGATCGGCATTGAGGGCATGACCGTCACCGAGGTCAAAGGCTTCGGCCGCCAGAAGGGCCACACCGAGATCTATCGTGGCAGCGAGTACACCGTGGATTTTCTCCCGAAGGTGAAACTCGAGGTTGCCGTGCGTGACGACCTCTCCGCCAAGGTGGTGGACGTGATCGTCAAGACCGCGCGCACCGGCAAGATCGGCGACGGCAAGGTCTTCGTCTTGCCGATCGAGGAAGTCATCCGCATCCGCACGGACGAGCGCGGCGAGTCCGCCGTCTGAGTCCGGTCCTCTTCGATCCGCCCGCACCGGCTGAGCGTTTCGGCGCTCGGCTTGGGGTGTCGGGCGGTTTGTTTTGTCACCAGTTTTCCCCGTGGCCAAAGCCGGTTACCAGGTCATCGCCCGCAAGTGGCGTCCGCAGATCTTCGACGATGTCGTGGGTCAGGATCATGTTGTGCGCACCCTGAAGAACGCGATCAGCCGCAATCGCATCGCCCACGCCTATCTCTTCGTGGGGCCGCGCGGCACCGGCAAGACCTCCACGGCGCGCATTTTCGCCAAGGCGCTCAACTGCGAGAAGGGTCCGACGCCCACGCCCTGTGGCCAGTGCGACGCCTGCCGCGACATCGCCGCAGGCACCCATCTCGATGTGATCGAGATCGATGGTGCCTCCAACAACGGTGTGGACCAGGTCCGCGATTTGCGTGAGACGGTGCAATACGCGCCGGCCGCTGGTCGCTTCAAGGTCTACATCATCGACGAGGTCCACATGCTCTCGGCGGCGGCGTTCAACGCGCTGCTCAAGACCCTCGAGGAGCCGCCCGAGCACGTGAAGTTCATCTTCGCCACGACCGAGGCGCAGAAGGTTCTACCCACGATCATCTCGCGCTGCCAACGCTTCGACCTGCGGCCGATCTCCGACGAACTCATCACCGAGCGGCTCAAGCGCATCGCCGAGGTCGAGGGAATCGAGGTCGCCGCTGAGGCCCTCGTCAGCATCTCCCGCCTGGCCGACGGCGGTATGCGCGACGCCCAGTCGATCTTCGACCAGATGATCGCCTTCTGCGGGACCAAGATTGGCGAGGCCGATGTGCTCGATGTCTACGGACTGGTGGGCGCTGAGCAGGTGGCGAAATTGGCTGCGGCCGTGGCCGGCGGCGACCACCGCAAGATCGTCGAGATGGTCGACGAGTTCGATGCGGGCGGCCGGGATCTCTTCCGCCTGCTCGCCGATCTGCAGAGCGTGGCCCGTCGTGCACTGCTTGATGCGATCCGCCAGGGCGGCAAAAGCAGGATGCTCGGAACCGAGATGACCACCGAGCAGCTCACCCGGCTCCTCGATGCCCTGCATGAGGGCGAGGGAGGGGTGAAGTTCGGCCTGTCGGAGAAAATCAATTTTGAGATCACGCTCCTCAAGGCCGTCGAGGGCAGCCGTTCGCGCGCGCTCGACAGCCTGCTCAAGGAGCTCGCCGCGCTGGCCGAGGCGTTGCCCGCCGGCGAAAAAAAAAAGAGCTGACGCCTGATTCCGGCGACAGGGTGGATGATTTGTCAGCAGCAAAATCCGGCGCGCGCTCGGAATCCAGTCAGGGGAGCGCCGGTGAAGACCGGAGGCGCAGCGGTGGCGACGGAGCCCCGAGCACCGACGCTGCGGATGAGAGCGACGAAGCCGAGGGGATGGCGGTGGTCGCCGAGACGGTTGCCCGGCTGGACGATGGCGAACCGATCGGGCCCAGCGCGGCCGACGAGGCCGCGATGCTCGACGAGGATGACATGCCGGCGGTCGTAGCGACACCGGCGCGACCGGCCGGTCCGAGTGGTCCGTTGCCTTCGCTCGACAGTCTCGTCTCGCGCATTCCGCCGCCGTTGCGCTCCACGCTGGACGAGTGCCTGCGTGTCCGCTTTGTGCGGGTGCGCAAGCTGAAGCCCGGCGAGATGCGGTGAGCCGGCAGCGTCGACCTACTGGCGCTGGTCGGGGTGGACGAAGTCGCAGGCGTTACGGAGATCGGTGACGAGAGCCACCAAGTAGAGCCCGAAACGCTGTTTGAGCGGATCAAAGATCGCTGCGTCCGCCTTCTTGGCGATGCCTCGCTCCTGCTCGAGCCATTTCTTGCCGAGGGGCGATTTGAGGAAGGCGAGAAGATTGTTCATCTCGTCCTGGGTATACACACCGCGGTAGAATTCGACGGCCTGAGGTTCGAGCTTGGCGTAGTCCAATTCCTTGCGCAGGAAGGCGCCGCCCTTGGTCTTGAAGTTCGCGAGTGCCGCCTTGTGGCGGGCGTTGAGCGGCTCGCCGATATCCGCCAAGTCGGCGAGGATGCGTCGTTCGGCCACGAGCACATCCTGCTCGTACTGTGCCAGCAGTTTAGCCCAGTCTGCGCGAACATCGACGAGGGTGAGGTATTCCTGGATCGAGGCGTTGCTGGCGGGGCCCACCGGGGGCGGGGCGGCCACCGGCTTTTTGGCGGGCTCCTTGGCGGCGAAGGCGGTGGTGCAGGCGAGGGCGAGGAGCAGGGCGAGGTATTTCATGACTCGAACAGATCGGGGTTTGGGATGAAGGATGCGCTGTCCGGTCAACGTGGTGGAATTCCTGAATTATGCCCAGTCCAAGTATTGGAGATGTGAACCAAGCAGCAAAAAGGCCGGACATCGGGGTCCGGCCTTTGGGCTGAATTGTGGGATGGGCGCGCGGTTACTTGCCGTGGCAATTCTTGAACTTCTTGCCGCTGCCGCAGGGGCAAGGGTCGTTGCGACCGGCCTTGGGCATTTCGTGCCGGATGGTGATTCTCGGCAGCTGGATCTCCTTGGGCGCCTCCGGTTCGACCTCGAGCTCGGGTTCCTCGACCTCCGGGGCAACGCTGACCGGTGGGGCCACCATCTGGGGCAGGGCGGCGGCCGGCGGCGGGGCGGCCGGGCTCTCCATGCGCAGCGTGCGGGAGAGGATGGCCAGCATGTTCTCGAAGGAGTTGCGATTGGTCGCGGTGCGGAACAGGCCGGTGCAGATCTGCAGGCGCACGTTGTTCATCAGCTCCTCGAAGTACTTGTAGGCCTCGCTCTTGTACTCGTTGAGCGGATCCTTCTGGCCGTAGCTGCGCAGGCCCACGCTCTTGCGCAGGTCCTCCATCTCGGTGAGGTGCTCCTGCCAGTGGTGGTCGATGGCGTTGATGATGACGAAGCGTTCCAGCCCGCCGAGGGACTCGGGCTGCTCGACCGACTCCTTCAGCGCGTAGGCTTCCTTGATGCGGGTGGAGATCAGGGCGGATGCGGCCTCGACGTTGAGGCCCTGGAGTTCCTCGGATTTCAGCGCGACGGGGAAATGCAGACACACCCAGCCGACCAGCGCATCGAGGGCGGCGGGGGCCGGGCCTCCCTTTTCGCCGAAGCCGGCGGTCTCGGTGCGGAAGACCATCTCCTCGTTGATGAATTCGAAAATCTGATCCTTGCAGCGCTCAGCCTGGATGGCGCCGTTGCGGATGGTGTAGATGACTTCGCGCTGTTTGTTCAGGACGTCGTCGTACTGGAGCAGGCGCTTGCGGATGGAGAAGTTCTGCTGCTCGACCTTCTTTTGGGCCGACTCGATGGACTTGTTCAGCCACGGGTGCTCGAGCTCCTCGCCCTCCTTCATCGAGCCTTCGATCATGCGGGCCATCATGCCGCCGGAGGCGAACAGGCGCATGAGGTCGTCCTCGAGGGAAATGAAGAACTTCGACTGGCCCGGGTCGCCCTGGCGCGAGCAGCGGCCGCGCAATTGGCGGTCGATGCGGCGCGATTCGTGGCGCTCGGTGCCGATGACGTAGAGGCCGCCGACCTCCTTGGTGTCGGGGGTGAGTAAATAGCTGCGGGCCTCGGCGCTGTCTGAGTCGTATTTGCGGACTTCGCCGGTGTTGGCCTCGGTAAGGGTATAGAGGTAGGGGCTGGCCTTGCGCTTGGCTACATCGGGCTGCGGCTCGCATGTGACCGAGAAACGGACACCGTCGCCGAGTTTGATGTCGGTGCCGCGACCGGCCATGTTGGTGGCGATGGTCACCGCGCCGCGCTGGCCGGCGCGGGCCACGATTTCGGCCTCCTGCTGGTGGTACTTGGCGTTGAGCACAGCGTGGATGACGCCGGCGCGTTTGAGCATGCGGCTGAGCACCTCGGAGGACTCGACGGAGACGGTGCCCACGAGCACGGGCTGGCCCTTGGCGTGGGCCTCCTGAATGGCCTTGATGACGGCGCCGAACTTCTCGCGGCGTGTCTTGTGGATCACGTCGTTGGAGTCCTTGCGGATGCAGGGCCGGTTGGTCGGGATGACGGTGACGGAGAGCTTGTAGATGTCGGTGAACTCGAGGGCCTCGGTCTCGGCGGTGCCGGTCATGCCCGCGAGCTTCCGATACATGCGGAAGTAGTTCTGGATGGTGATCGTGGCGTAGGTGCGGGTCTCTCGCTCGATGACCACGCCCTCCTTGGCCTCCACCGCGCCGTGCAGACCGTCGGACCAGCGGCGGCCCGGCATGATGCGGCCGGTGTTCTCGTCGACGATGACGATCTTGCCGTCGGGAGAGACCACGTACTGGATGTCGCGCTCGTAGAGGCCGTAGGCGCGCAGTAGCTGGGAGATGGCATGGATGTCCTCGGAAACCTGTTCCTGGACTTCCTGGAGCCGGAGTTTGGCGGCCTCCTTCTCGGCGGGGGCGAGAGAGTGATCCTTGTCGATCTCCATGTAGCTGGTGGCCACATCGGGCATCATGAAGGCGTCGGGATTGTCCGGACGCAGGAAGAGCCGGCCGCGCTCGGTGAGGTCAGCCTGGTGCTGGCGCTCGTCGATGGTGAAGAACAGCTCCTCCTTGAGGTGGTAGAGCTCGTCCTTCATGAAGTCCGTGTTCATCTCCAGATCGATCTTATCGAGGAGCTTGCGGAACTCGGAGTTCTCCATGAGCCGCAGCACGAGCTTGTTCTTGGGCATGCCCTGCTTGACCTGGAGGAGCTTCAATTGGGCGTCGCGGGTCTCCTCGGCAGTGCGGCCGGGTTTTTCCAGGATGGCCTTGGCGTCGCTGGCTAGGCGGTTGCAGAAACGGGTCTGTTCGGCGTAGAGATTCTCGATACCGGGCTTGTGCCGGGTGAAGGGCTGCTCGCGCTCGATCGGAGCCGGGCCGGAGATGATCAGCGGGGTGCGGGCCTCGTCCACGAGGATCGAGTCCACCTCGTCGACGATCACAAACCAGTGGTTGCGCTGGACCTGGTCCTCCTTGCGGGTGGCCATGCCGTTGTCGCGCAGGTAGTCGAAACCGTATTCCGAGGCGGTACCGTAGGTGATGTCGCGCGCGTACATCTCGCGGCGTACTTCGGAGGCCATCTGCTGCTGGATGCAACCCACGGAGACTCCGAGGAAGTTGTACAGGTGGCCCATCCACTGGGAGTCGCGGCGGGCGAGGTAGTCGTTGACGGTGACCAGCTGGGTGTTCTCGCCGGTAAGCGAGTTGAGGTAGAGCGGCAGGGTGGCGACGAGGGTCTTGCCTTCGCCGGTGGCCATTTCGGCGATCTTGCCCTGGTGCAGGGCGATGCCGCCGATGAGCTGCACGTCGAAATGCACCATATTCCAGACCATCTCGTGGTCGCAGACCACGACGGTGCGGCCACAGAGGCGGCGGGCGCCATTCTTCACCGCGGCGAAGGCCTCGGGCAGGAGGGCGTCGAGGGTCTCGCCGCCTTGCACGCGGGCGCGGAACTCATCGGTCTTCGCGCGCAATTGCTCGTCGGTGAGCGATTGGTATTCGAGCTCGAAGGCGTTGATCCGCGCAACGAGGGGCTGGCAGGAGAGGATGAACTTCCGGTAGTGCCGGCCGGCGAAGCGTTTGAAGAACCAGGAAATCATAGGAAAGGGGAAACGGTTGGAGTGGGCCCCGGGTTTGGCAACGGACAAATGCCCGTACGCCCGCGATGTCACCAAGCGGTCGTATTTGCGGGTAGGGGCCGGGGGCGCGTCGTTGAGCTCGCGTTGCCCAAGGGAGCTGGGAGGCCTGCGGGAGCGCTCGGCCTCAAGTGCGTCGGCCTTGAAGCCGGCTTTGCTTGGCGACAAGGGGCAGCACGGTCCACCGGCCGGCCTGTTCGGCACAGCTCACAAGGCAGGTCAGCGGCGCCGCCGGGCGTGGAGCACTTGGAAACGTTGCCCGAGCAGGCCGGGGTGCAGCAGTTCCTGAAGGCGCGAGCGCCGCGGATCGGGGCCGGGCGGGGCGCCGCGGGCGATGTGCTCGGCGGCAGCGGCCGCGTGGTGGAGGAGGAAGGACTCCTGCGATTCGAGGCGCACCTCGCTCCAACCGGCGGCGATGAGCGCAGAGCTCAGCCAGTCCCAGCAGATGTGGCAGGTAAGGTCCTGCCGGCCCGGGGAGGCGAGCAGGTCGCGTTCCTGGCGGTGCTGGCGGTAGGCGCGGGCGGTGCCGGAGGGAGTATCGCCAGCGAGGGTCGCCCACGGCTTGCCGTAGTCGAAGGCCACAAACAGGCCGGCCCACCCCGGCTGGGCGATGCGGGCGCAGAGTGCCTCGGCCGCCAGCGGCAGGTCGAGCTGGTAGCCTTCGTCGGCCGCGGCGGGCAGGCGGTCGCGGTGGGCGGCCACTGGAGGGGAGAGTTCTGGCAATTCGATTTCGACGAGCCGCGCCGCCGGCCCGGAGCCTTCGATGCACACCCCGCGCTCTCGCCAGGCTCCCGCGCGGCGGACGAGGCGGTGGAAGGGCTGGGCGTCGAAGAGTTCGTTGGAGAATACGACACTGTCGCCGGTGGGCGCGAGCTCGTCGCCCAGGCGCAGCGTGCGCACCTCGCGAAAGCGGTGGGCGACTCCGGTGAGTACGCTGGTGTGCGGTTCGGCGCCGATCTCGACGAAGGTCTGCGTCTCGGGCAGGTCGGGCGCGAGCAGGCGGGTGGCCGCCGCCGCGACCAGCTCGCCAAAGACGGTGCCGGTGCTGCTGGCGGTATAAAAATCTGCCTGCGGGGCGAAGCCCACCCGCTGCTGTCCGCGCCGATAATATCCGCACCCCGGGTGGTAGAGGGCCAGCGCCATGAACTGGGCGAAGCTGGCCGGCTCCGGGCCGAAGGCGGCGCGGAAGACTTCGACGAAGCGCGCATCATCGCTGGTGGCGGGGGCGGGGAGAACCGTGGACAAGGACGCGGTTTCTTGCAGAGTGCCGCCCATGTTCAAATGGATTCTCCGGGCCGCGCTGGTCGTGTTGCTCGTAGGCAACAGCGCGTTTCTGGTTGTGCAGATCGGCGAGCGCCGGGGGTGGTTTGTGCTGGGCGTGGTCGACCGGGAGACGCAGCGGTTCCGGCAGGTGCTCGAGGTGGTGCGCCAGGTCTATGTCGACCCAGCCGCGGCCACCCCCGAGAAACTCACCGACAGCGCGCTGACGGAGATGGTGCACGCCCTCGATCCGCACTCCGAGTACCTCAATCGGCGCGACTACGTTAAGGTGAAGAGCGACCTCAAGAGCGAGTTCGGCGGCATCGGGGTGCAGATCGAGCTACGCGACGACAAGGTGGTGGTGATCGCCCCCATCGCGGGCACCCCCGGCGACCGCGCCGGCATCCTGCGTGGCGACCGTATCTTAAGGGTGGACGGCCAGGAGCTGGCGGCGCCGGTGCTGCGCAGTGCGGTGGATCGCCTGCGCGGTGCCCCGGGCACGAAGGTGCGGCTCGCCTTGGAGCGCCCCACGCTGGCGAAGCCGGTCGAGCTGGAGCTGGTGCGCGAGCTCATCAAGGTGGAGACCATCCGGGCGGCCACGATGGTGGCTCCGGACATAGGTTACATTCAGCTCACCCAATTCACCGAGCGCACGGCCGGCGAGTTCCACACGGCCCTCGCGCGGTTGGAGGCGGCGGGGCTGAGCGCCCTCGTCATTGATCTACGCAACAATCCCGGCGGCCTGCTCGGGGCTGCGGTGGACGTGCTCAGCCCCTTCTTTCGCGAGGGCGAACTCGCCGTTTACACACAAGGCCGTGATACCTCCAGCCGCCGGGAGCTCAAGGCCGCCGGCGGCGGCCGCGAACGCCATTTTCCCATCGCCGTGCTGGTCAACTCCGGCAGTGCCAGCGCGGCTGAGATCGTTACCGGCGCCCTGCACGACACCCATCGGGCGGTGGTGATCGGGGAGCGTACTTTCGGCAAGGGCTCGGTGCAGACACTGCTGCCGCTGGCCGGAGGGGAGGCGCTGCGGCTGACCACCGCCAAATACTACACCCCGGGCGGGCAGGTGATCCACGGGCGCGGCATCGCCCCCGACGTGGAGCTGCCAATCTCGGCGGAGGACGATCGCAAGCTTGGTATCCAACGACTGCGGGCCGATCTCACCGATCCGGCGGCCTTCAAGGAACGGTTCGATTTTGAGCCGATCCCCGACCGGCAGCTGGAGGCGGCCATCGACGTCCTGCATGGCGTGCTCGCCTTCGCCCCGCCGGCCCCCCGCGCTCTAGAACAACTCGCCAGCCAGCCCCAACCATGATCCTCGGAGTGGAAAGTTCCTGCGACGAAACCGCGCTCGCCCTCTTCGATCCGGCCGTCGGCCTGTGCGGCGAATGGGTCCACAGCCAGATCGCGCTGCATCAGCCCTACGGCGGCGTGGTACCCGATCTCGCCAGCCGCGAGCACCTGCGCCATTTCGGGCCGCTGCTGGGCGTGGCGGCGGCCGCCTGCGACCTGCGCACGGTCACCCAAATTGCGGTGACGCGCGGCCCCGGCCTGGCGGCCTGTCTGGCGATGGGCGTATCCGTGGCCAAGGCGCTGGCGCTGGAGTGGGGCGTGCCGCTGGTGGGGGGCAACCACCTGCGCGGGCACGCCTGGTCACCGTTCATCGGCCTGCACGGCGAGCGGCCGGCGGAGTTCGAGGAGCGCATCGCCGCGCTGCTGCCCCATCTCGGGCTGCTTGTCTCCGGCGGCAATACGATCCTGCTTCAGATCGACGAGGCCCGCCGCATCTCGGTGCTGGCCTCGACCCTCGACGACGCGGCCGGTGAGGCGCTCGATAAGGGCGCGAAGCTGCTCGGACTCGGCTATCCGGGCGGCCCGTTGATCGAGAAACATGCCGCCAGTGGCCGGCCCGATGCCTTTGAGTTTCCGCGCGGCAACAATTCCCGCGGCACGCTCGATTTCAGCTACTCCGGGCTGAAGACCTCGCTGCGCTACACCCTCGAGAAGATGGGCGACGCCGAGGTACATGCGCGCCTCGACGACCTCTGCGCCAGCTACCAGGCCGCCGTGGTCGAGTCGCTGGCTCGGAAGACCGGACACGCGCTGGAGGTCGGCGACTTTCGCAGCGTGGGCCTCTCGGGCGGGGTGGCCAACAACCTCGCACTGCGCGCGGCCATCGCCGCCGTGGGCCAGCGGCGCCAGGTGCCGGTCTTCGCCGCCGCGCCGCGGCACACCGGCGACAACGCCGCGATGATCGCTTTCGCGGCCTGGATGGACCGCGCCCGTGTCCAGGGAGCGGAGGCCGAGGGCCTCACGCTCGCCTTTGCGCCGGCGCTGGAGCTGGCTGGCTGAATCCACGGTGCGAATAATGTTGTCATCACCGGGATACGGCGTTGCGCTCCGCTGCGTATGACTAACAAACTACGCAGCGGGCTGGTGTTTCTGGCGATGGCGGGAGCGGCAGTCGCGGCCCTCGCCCAGGGTGGCGATCTGATCGGGACGCGTTATGCGGCGGTCGATCTCGAATACTTGACCTGGGACGACGGCGGCCACATGACCGGCGGCAACGTCGCGCTCAATGTGCCTTCCACCATGAAGGGCATCGACCTGGGCATCGAGCTCGGCTACGCCGACGGCGGCTTCGACGGGATCAACACGGACCGGCTCGACGGCGCCGCCTTCGGCGTTTTCCACAGCAAGCAGCAGGGATTCACCCCGTATCTGCGGGCCGCGGCCGGCTATGCCCGCTACAAGGCCAGCTACATGGGGTACTCGGCGTCCGATTCGTCGTTTGTCTATTCGGTCGGCGCTGGTGTCGAGGTGCTGATGAACGAGAAGGCCTCGATCGACCTGCGGGTGTCCTACGAGGACGCCACCGATTTTGAGGACGACGACTTCATCGAGGCGCGCGTGGGTCTCAACTACGCGATCAGCGACAAGATCGCGCTGCGTGTGGCCTACGCCCGCGATTTCGACAGCGATGGCAACACGATCACCGGCGGCATGGTTTTCCGCTACTGAGCGTTCGCACCGGCAGTTTTCATTTCGGCCGCCCCGCCCCGGGGCGGCCTTTTTCGTCGCTGCGCCTGGCCGGGGGCATCCGTCGGCCAGCGGTCGGACGTATTCATGTGCGGGCGCCCTCCGCTGTGCCCGTGGGGGAGGGACAGGCCCGGGCCCGCCTTGGCGGATTCGCACTCGTTCCTATTTCAGGGCATCCAGGTTCTTTCGCGCATTCGCGTCACCCGGATTTAACGCCAAGGCGGCTTGGAAGTCGCGGCGGGCTCCTGGCGTGTCCCCGAGTTTCTCTTTGGCCATCCCTCGGTTGTTGTAGGCCCACGCCGACCACTGCGAGTCCGGGTCCAGGCGCAGGGCTTGGTTGAAGTCCTGGATCGATTCGCTGTAGTCCTTTTGTTTGAGCCGGAGGGTGCCGCGGTAGCCCCACGCGTTTTTGTAGTTGGGATCCAGGGCGATGCCTTCGCTGTAGTCGGCGAGGGCGCCGGCGAGGTCCCCCGATTTCTCCCGCGCCAGGCCGCGCCCGACATAGGCCGTCGGCTCCTTGGGCTCCAGCCGGATGGATTGGGTGAAGTCGGCGACTGCCCCGGGGTAGTCGGGATTTCGCGTTTCGACATGCCGCGGCGCCGATAGGCTTCGCTCGACCGCGGGTCCTCGCGGAGCGCCCGGTCGAGGATTGCGACCGCCTCGCGGTATTGGCGCTGATTGTGCAGTTCCACGCCCTGCCGGATGAGCGCGCTTGGCTCCGGTTTCGCCGTTGCCGCGGGTGCCACCGCGAGGAACTCGAGCGTGGCGAACAGCGCCGTGAGCTCGCGCGGGAGTTCGTCGAGGCCGAAGCCGGAAGGAGCGAAGACGGAGAAGTAGTAGAGCGTGTCCTTGCGGGTGATGACAAGGTGCCAGAAGGAGATGCTCCTGCCGTTGTCGGTGGAAGCCATGCCCACGGCCACCGCGCGTTCCCCTTGGACCACGAGGTCGAGCCGGCGGGCGTTGCGTCCGGGCGCCAGCCATTTCGCCGCGAGCGTTTCCGCCTGCGCCAGGGGATTGGCCGTGAGCACGCGCTGGCGGCTGGGAAACAGCGAGAAGCCGCCCGCCGACAGATCCAGTTCATCCAGTCCGTCCACCCGGCTCGGCGTGGTCTGCCGCCAGCCGCGGCCCAGCAGGATTCGGTAGTCTCCTTCGGGATGGGTGTACCAGCGCTGTCCGCTTTGCTTGGGCGGGGGCGGGAGGGAGTCGACGATCCACGCATCAAGATCGCCATCGCGGGGAGGCACTTCATCCAGCGCCGGGTCGAGCGGGGGCGCGGCGGGCAGTTGTGCCTCGATGCTGCCGGTGCGGTCCGGCGCGGTGGGCTCCGTCGGCGGGGCCGGCGCGGCGATGGAAACCGGTTGCGGATTGCGCGGCGCAGTGGTTGGCGCTGGTTGCCATTCGTATTGGCGGTAGGCAAAGGCCCGGACTCCGTAATTGGTGCTGATGCTCACGGCCATCAGGATTCGTTGTCCGTCCCAACCGTTGGGAACCCGTAGCAGCAGGGGCTCACTCGACTTGGCCGGAGCGACGTCGGCCCATTCGGAAATCGCGGTAGCGCCAAGGGCCATGCCCGTGCCGGTATACGGTCCGCTGGTCTGCAGGGTCCGTGGATCGCCGGAACGATCATATTGGATCACCCCGAGATGAGCGGTCCGGTTGAGGATAGACCGGTCGGCCGGTGTGAATCTGACCTGCTGTTGAATCTGCAGGGAAACGGTGGATTCGGCATCCAGAAATTCGGGCAGACTCCATTGGTAGTTGAGCCAGTTGTTGACGGACCATTCCGTCCCTTGCGTGTCGCTGGACGCCCAGAAGTCGATGGTGGCGCCCGTATCCGATACCTCGCAGGTCCATTTGAAGCTTTTGCCGGTTTCGGCGGCTTTGGGCGCATACGTCCATTGATTGATGCGCACCCAACGCGGTGCGACCGCGGTATCTTGGTCCGCAGTCGCGGTGGTTCCGCTGGTGGGAGTCCTGGCTTCGGCGGGTTTGGGTTGAAGCGCGCCGGCGGGGATTTTCACGAGGAAGACCCCCTCGGTATCCTGGTACAGGTGGCGGGACGAGGTCGGCTGGCCCAGATCGTCGCGATACGCGGCGTGCACGGCCAGCGCCTGTTCCTTGGCGGAGGACGAGCGCGGGGTGTTCTTCACTGCCACCGCGACGTGGATCGGTTCCTCCTCGGAAGCCCCGGGGTTTCCGCCCGAAGCCTCCAGCTTCACGATAAAACGCCGCCACGAGCTTCCGGACGCGGGCGTGCTGGGTTGGACGCTCCGGCCCCGATAGCTGACCGTGATGCGCGCGGTGGGGTCGTCGCTACGCAGTGTCAGGGTGACTTGGCCGCGGGTGACCGGGGGATGCCGCTGGAAGCGGGGCTCAAGAAAGCGGATGCCGAAGGAGGCGTTCCACGTTTCGCCTTTCAGCTCCGGAACTCGGACGTCCCGCTTCTCCATGACCACGGGCATGAGCCCCGGCTGCGGCCACAGCACCCACTTGGGGATCTTGATGGCTTTGCCGGCAAGCTTGCTGCCGGCCGGAGCTTTGAAGTCGCCCCCCATGTAGAAGCCGATGACTTCTTCTGCCGAGGGAAAGCGGGTCGAGGTCGCCTGCTCGTATTCGTCCTTCACGGGTTTCGGCAGGCGCTTGATGTACTTGCCCACGGAATCCCAGCGAGTTTGCCAAGCCGCCTGCGCCTCGGCCCAGGCAAAGCTCTCGATCTCGAAGTTGATCACCGTGCCCTGACGGCGAAGCTCCTCGAGGCGCTCGGCGGCGGCGACTGCCGTACGTTCGAAGCCGGCAAGGCGGATGATCCAGTCCGCGGTCTTCTCGGCGAAGGCCTCGATATAGAGATGCTGCTGGGCTTCGCCCCGGTCCCCGGAGGTCGAGAGCGAAGCCACTGGTGCGAAATCCTCGACGCGCACACCCAGTGTCAGGGGATTCATGATGGCGTGCAGCGACTCGTGCCAGCAGGTGGAAGCGGTGCCGGCGTCCAAGGCCAGACCCGACCGAGGCAGCTCGAGGTTCACGCCATCGCTCCAGGTGGTCGGCGAGCGGACATCATCGCTCCAGAACAGCACGTAACCGCCTCGGCCAGACGGGGCGGCGAATGTTGTCGAATAGACGCCGCCGGGGGGCCTCGCCGGGGGGCCCACGTTCACGAGCGGGGAGCGGCCCAGCGCGGTGGCCCGAATGCTGTCATGATAGGCCCCTACCTGCTGGAAGAACCAGTTCTGGAGACGGGCCTGGTTGGCCGGTCTGAGCTGGTCGGCTTTCGGCAGTTTCGAGAGGGCTGTCAGTTCCGGCAGATTCACTGCCGGGCCGCACTCCTTGAGCGGAGGCGGGGGGCGAGACGGCGAGACAAACCAGGAGCACAAGGAACGAAGCCGGGAATCGGAAGGGGGGCCGCATATCGGATGGGGGTGGGGATTGCTGTATTTGGTCCTTTGCGGTGCGCAGGCAATCGGGAAGATGGGCGCCGGCGCCGCCTCGCGCCTTGACAAAACGCCGGGCCGTCGTCTTCTAGCCACCGCCGATGCAATTCCTCGCCCACGCTCAACGCCCCTCTGCCGCCGCTCTGCTGCTGGTAGTAGTCGTCGTAGCCTGCGCGCCACGAGGGGTCTGAGCATCTGCACGACTTTTGCCCCCTCTGGTGCCGCACCGGAGGGGGCTTTTTCATGTCCCCGTCCGTCGCGACACCGGGGAGGGCGCCAACCGCCAACGACCATGAAACACACTGGAGCCACCATTCTCCGCCTCCTGCTCGAAAGGCAGGGCATCGATACGCTCGCCGGCATCCCCGGCGGAGCCATCCTCCCATTCTATGATGCCCTGCATGGCAGCGGCATTCGCCACATCCTCGCCCGCCACGAGCAGGGCGCCGGCTTCATCGCGCAGGGCATGGCGCGGGTGAGCGGCCGGGCGGCCGTTTGCCTGGCTACTTCGGGCCCTGGCGCCACCAACCTGCTCACCGCCATCGCCGATGCGCGGCTCGATTCCATCCCGCTGGTGGCGATCACCGCGCAGGTGCCGCAGGCACTCATCGGCACCGACGCGTTCCAGGAGGTTGATACCTACGGGCTCACCCTTCCGATCACCAAACACAACTTCCTCGTGCGCAGCGCGGCGGAGTTGCTCGAGGTGATCCCGCTCGCGTTCCGCCTCGCCGAATCCGGACGGCCGGGACCGGTGGCGGTGGACGTCCCCAAGGACGTGTTGCTCGCCGAGCACGAGTTCGCCGCCTGGCCCGAGCCGGGTGCCCGCGAGCCGACGCCCGCCTGTGCCGAAGCCGAGATCGCGGCCGCCTTGGCCCAACTCGCCCGTGCCGAGCGTCCGATGCTCTACCTCGGCGGTGGTATTGTCGCCGGGGGTGCGGCGGAGCAGGCCCGGGAGCTCGCGCGACGCCTCGACGCCCCGACAGTGTGCTCGCTCATGGCGCTCGGCACGATCCCGGCCGGCGACCCGCTCGACATGGGCATGCTCGGCATGCACGGGGGCAAGGGCACCAGCATCCTGATGCGGGAAGCCGACGTCATCTTCGCCCTCGGGGCGCGTTTCGACGACCGCGCCACGGGCAAGGTGGCGGAGTTCTGCCCGCAGGCCACGATCCTCCATCTCGACATCGACCGGGCGGAGATCGGCAAGATTCGCAATGCCCACTTCGGGCTCGTGGGCGACGCGGCCGAGATCATCGGCCGGTTGCTCGCGCGCTTGGCCCCCCAGCAGCATCCGGAGTGGCGGGCGCGCGCCGCCGAGTTGCGCGCGGCGCATCCGCTCCGGCATCCGCCACGCGCGGAGGACCCGCTCCATCCGGTGAACCTCTGTCGCTTCCTCGCCGAGACGCTCCCGGACGACGCGATCGTGACGACCGACGTGGGCCAGCACCAGATGTGGGTGGCCCAGGCGTATCCGTTCCGACGTCCGCGGACCTTGCTCACTTCCGGTGGGCTCGGCACGATGGGCTT
Source organism: Opitutaceae bacterium (assembly GCA_016711225.1). GTDB lineage: Bacteria > Verrucomicrobiota > Verrucomicrobiia > Opitutales > Opitutaceae > CAJCBL01. The sequence continues at coordinate 64,858 of JADJTK010000015.1, read as the reverse complement.
CGGTTTGCCGGCGGCGATCGGGGCCGCGCTGGCCGCCCCGGGCCGGCGCGTGGCCTGCGTGAGCGGAGACGGCTCAATCCTCATGAATATTCAGGAGCTGGCCACCTTGGCCGAGCTCGGCCTGCCCGTGGCCGTGATCGTTTTCAACAACGAGCACCTCGGCCTCGTGCGCCAGCAACAGGAGCTCTTTTATGGCGAACGCTACTCGGCGTCGCGCTTCCCAGTGTCGCCGGATTTCGCGGCCATCGCGCGCGGCTTCGGCCTGCGCGGGGTGCGCATCGATCCGGAGTGCGATCCGCTCGCGCAGATCGCCTTGGCCCTCGCCGGCGAGGGGCCGTGCCTCATCGACGTGCCGATCCGCCAGTGCGAGAACGTGCTGCCGATGGTGCCCCCCGGTGCCGCCAACCATCACACCCTCACCGCCCCCGAACCCGCCTACGCCCATGACTGAACCGACTTCTTCCACGTGTTCCGCGAATGCCGCAACTGGCAATCCGCTGTCGGCGGCCCGTGCGGTGGTGTTGGAGCTACGCGTGCGCAATCATCCCGGGGTGATGTCGCACATCACCGGGCTCTTCGCCCGGCGTGCCTTCAATCTGGAGGCGATTCTCTGCGTGCCGGAAAGCGATCGCACGTTGAGCCGCATGCTGCTGCTCGTGGTCGAGGAACCGCAGCTCGAGCAGATGGAGCGGCAACTTGCCAAGCTGCACGATGTGCTGGAGGTCCGCCACCGGGCGGATCTGGACGCCGGCTACTTCGGCGCGATCCGGTGGTGAAGGGATCGGCGGATACTGCTTTTCGAAGATTTTCGAAGCGGACACGAGGCGCTTGCGCTCTGCACCACCCGAAGTTCTTGCGAACTTCGCTACCGAGGACTCCGGGCATCTCGCGCCGCGGGTGGGCCCGGGATTGGTTAGGATGGCACGGGTCAGCAGACCGTGCCGTGGGGTGCGGCTGTGCTCAGAAATTTGCGCCGTAGCAGCCCGCTGCGGGCCGCTACGGCGCGGTGATCTTCAGGCGGTAGAAGGCGCGAGGGGCGGCGGGCAGTAGGAGCTTCATTTGGCGGACGAAAGTCTCGCCGGGAATCGCTTCGCTGGTGGCGCTGCTGGTGTCCATCGGTGTCCAAGTGTTCAGGTCGGTTGAGGTCTCAAGCTGTTGGGTGACGCCGGAGAGGCCGGTGCGCTGGCGGTAGGTGAGCTCGAGGCCGCCGGCGGCCGCTGGGGTGGTTTGCAGGGGTGGCGCGGCATCGCGGGCGACGGGCGAGAGGCCCGCGACGTATTCGAGCATATCGGGCAGTCCGTCACCATCGGAGTCGGCGGCGGTCTGGCCGCCGGGAGGGGGGAGACCGTAGCTAAGGAGCCATTCGGCGAAGTTGAGCGGGGCGGATATGCCGGAGGCGAGAGAGTAGGGGGGGACACCCGCAACATCGCCGGCGGAGGCGAGGAGCACTACGGAGCGGAAGGGCGCGATCGAGATGGTGGATCCCACGGCCGCGCCGCCGAGCTGTTGCCAGGTGACTCCGGCCGGAAGCGGGAAGGCCACGGTGGTTTCGGTGTCGTTGATGAAGAGATAGCCGTTGCCTTGGTAGGTGGTTGGCGCCGCGTCGGCCCAGGCGGATTCGGCGGCGAGCCACTGTGCAGGGGTGTACCAGAGGGCAGGGCTCTGATTGGGCGGCGGATTGCGTCGCACCAACTCCAGGCCGTCACGGGTGAGCATCTTGGTGCCGCTCATGGTGCCGAAATCAATGTCGCGATCGGCGAAGGTGGCGTAGTCGAGGAGGTAATCGTTCTGTGCAGCCCAGGAGGCGAGGGTCTGAACTTGGCCCGGGAAGGGCTGCCAAGAGCGAGCGCCGATGGCGAGGGTGTTGTTGGCCAGAGTGTGGTTCTGTTGGGCATCGGCCGGGGTGGCGTACTCGTTCTCGTAGCCACCGAGGGAGAGTGCGGCCAGGCGGTTGGAGACGAGCACGTTGCCGGAGACGTTGCAGTTGTAGTGGTTGGGTAACCAGATGCCGCTGCCGCCGGAACCGTAGATCGTGTTGTTGGTGATCTCCTGGTCGTGGAACTTGCTGAGAAATTCGGGCCAGATGCCATGGCCAAGCGGGGTCCAGGGGTGCGACGACTCGAGATCCCCGACGGTATCGAGGATGATGTTTTCAGTGATGCGGGTGCCGTTGGTGTTGCAGTAGATGGCGCCGCCGTCGTTGAGGGTGGCCATGCAGCGGCGGAAGACATTACGCGTGATGATGAGGCCCGCGTTGTTGGGAATGATCCCGGCGTAGCCGGTCTCGGTGATCTGGTTGAGGCGGATCTGGAGGGCCTTCGAGGCGTGGACGATGATGCCCACTCCGTGCCAGGGCCCGTTGCCCATGAGGCCGGGGACGGAGCCGATGCGCTCGAAGGTGCAGTGTTCGATCAAGGAGCCGCCCGGCCCGTTGGGGTTTTCGATCCAAGTGGTGGCGTTGTCGAGGACGTCGCGAACGGTACATCCGGTGATTAGGGTGCCACCACAGTCCCACGTGGTGTTGATGGCCGCCCCACCCATTTGCTCGATCGTGCAGCGGCGCAGTGTACTCCTGTTGTTGATCTCGAGACCAACTTCGGTGAAATGGCGGACGGTGAGGTCCTCGAGGGTGGCACCGGTGATGTTGGCGCCTTTAGGCCGCCAGGCGGCCTCGACCTGCATGGCGGCGGGGTTGGTGCCGGCCGGGGGATACACGTAGAGTTTGGCCGTGGTCGCGTCGTAGAACCACTCTCCGGGGTAGTCGAGGGCCTTGAGGGTGTTGTCGATGAAATAGCCGCTGCCGATGCCGGTGAGTCCGGCAAGGGTGTTGGTCCCACCGATGGTGAGGGTGCCGGCACCGTTGTCGGAGGTAATCGGGCGGGTCTCGTAGATCCATGTCCACTTACGCCAGCGCACCTGGGCGCCGACCCAATTGCCGGTGGGCGGCTTGGGCAATGCGGTGTCGATGATGGTGTTGTCGCTCGAGCCCTCGTCGGTTCGTAGCCACCCGATGCTGGGGGTGCGGGCGAGGGTCATCCGGCGGCCGTCGACGTAGACCTGCTTGATTCCGGTGACCCCCGCGGGAACCGAGGCAACGAAAATAGACGAACCCGCGGCGGAAGGTGCCCAGCCGGTGATGACGCCGCTGCCGGCGATGACGGGGTTGGGAAGGGCGGCGGTGCCGTAGGCGCGGAAGGTACGTGAGCTGCCGAGGTCGAGACCGCCGATGCGGAAGGTACTGCCGCGGGCAAGCAGGACGGTGTCGCCCCAGCCGGAGGCGGAGAGCGCCTTGGTGAGCGTGGCAAAGGGCTGTGCCTCGGAGCCGGGGTAGGAGTCGGAGGATCCGGCATTCGACACGTAGTAGGTGGCGGCTTGGGCCGAGGTGGCGAGCAGGAGGCAGGAGAGGAGCACGACGAGCCGGGCTGCGGGTGATGAGGTTTCACAGAAGACTGGAAAGCGCATGCCGCTCCTTCCGCCCATCCGCGCCGAGTCTCAAGGCGAATGAACCTCCGCGCCGTGATTTACCCGGGGTTGACCGAGGGGCGGGAGCGGCGCGAGCAGCGCTTTTTGCCCGACGGTGGCCCGGCCATGGAGGCGGGGCCGCTGCGGCGGGGACGGCAACCGGGCGCCGCAAAAGGGCTCAAGCGGATCGATACGAGGACGATGAATCCCAGCGCATGCAGCTCTCCGAGCCCATGGCTGCCGACGTTTGGCCGGCTCCCGCCCTGCGCCATCCGGTGTGGAGGGGCGGAGGCGCGTGCTTGTTGGATCCGAAGCGTTCCGACCCCTGTTTGCCATGAACAATCGATTTGGGTGGAGCCGAATGCTGGTTGGGGGTGCGTTGTTTTTGGCCCCGTTGGCCTCGCTCGCCTTGGATCCGGGCAAGTCGATCTATCAGTTCAATTGCCAGAGCTGGACCCGGCAGACGGGTTTGCCGTCGGACAAGGTCAACGCAATCGCCCAAACCAAGGACGGTTTCCTCTGGCTCGGACTCCAGAATGGGCTGGCGCGTTTCGATGGGGTGGCATTCAAGACGATACCGATTGATTGGCCGGAGGCGCGGGGACGCGAGGTGCGCAGACTGGTCGCCTCGGCGCAGGGGGACCTGTTGTTGACGATCAACGACGGCGCGTTTGCCCGTTTCGACGGGGAAGCCTTCACGCTCATTGATGACTCGAGTTGGCCCAAAACGGACCGCACGGGCAGCCTCACGGGCAAGGCGATGTTCGAGGCGAAGAACGGGGATATTTGGGTCGGAGCCAATCTGGGTTTCGGGCGCACCGTTCCTGGAAGAGCCGACGGGGGTCTATTCATCAACATGACAGTGCCGGCCACGCGACGGGTTCTGGCCTTGTGCGAGGATGCGGCCGGAACGATTTGGGCCGGGGCGGAGGGTGCGGTGCTGAAAGTGGTGAATGAGGCTCCTGTCGAGTTGAGGGATTCTTCGCTCGAGGCGGATGTCGTCATGGCCCTGGCCAGTGATGCGGCCGGTCGACTCTGGGTTGGTGGAGGCAAACAATTGCTTTGCTTTGACGCTGCCGGCCAGCGCGTGTCGATCCCTCCCTTGGTGGCATCCATCACCGCATTGCTGTTTGATCGGCATGGAGTGTTGTGGATCGGCACCGTGCGGGGCGGGGTGATCCGCTACGCCGACGGCAAGTATTCCGCCTTGGGCAAGGCGGACGGTCTGGCCAGCGATCATGTGATCTCGCTGTGCGAGGATGCGGAGGGTAGCCTCTGGGTGGGCACGCTGGAGGGGCTCAGCCAGTTGTCCGATCTGAAGTTCCCGCTGTTGACCGAGAAAGAAGGGCTGGTGCCGGGGTCGGTGCACGTGGTTTCGGCCTCAAGGAAGGGCGGCCTCTGGATCTCGACCACCCAAGGGGCGTGCTATTTCGATGGCGCGCGCGTCACGGAGCGGGCACCGGCGAACGACTACGTGAAGCACATCATTGAGCTGCGCAATGGCGACCTCTGCCTGAGCGACAGCAACCGGAATGTCGATGTGGTGACCGCGGGCCGAGTGTCGGCGCATGCGCAGTGCGACCGCTGGCCTGAGGCGCTGGATGAGGATGACGAGGGCGTGCTGGTCGGGCTGGGCGCGACGTTGTGGCGGATGCGCGACGGAGGCCTTGCCCCCTATGCGTTTGTCGAGGGGGAAGACGTCAATTTCGTCTGGTTCGACCATATGTGCGTGGCTCGGGACGGAGCAATCTGGTTGCCCGCCTATACCGGAATCTATCGGATCAAGGACGGGCGCTCGCAGCGCATTCCCTTGCCGGATGCCCGCCCGGAGGATCGGCAGCGCTTCATCATGGAGGATGGGGACGGCACAATCTGGGTGGCCTCGAACGCCGGCTTGATCCGGGTGAGGGCCGGCCAGGCCGTGCGGATTACCGAGAAACACGGGCTGCCGGACAACCAGATCTATGCGGTGGTGGCCGACGATCGCGGCGACTTCTGGTTGGATACAAGTCGGGGCATCGTACGGGTGGCTCGACAGAGCTTGAACGGCTGTGCCGACGGCCATGCGGCCGTCGTCCAGTGCCAGGTTTTCGAGGGGCTGGATGCCGTGAAGTTCAGCGACCGGCTCGACCAGGAATACTCCGCGTGCAAGACGACCGACGGACGCATCTGGTTCCCGAATGCCCGAGGGGTGGTGATGATCGATCCGGCGAACTACTTCACCAACAAGATCGCGCCACCGGTGCAGATCGAGCGGGTGAATGTCGATGGGCGGTCGTTAGTGGCACGAGACGCCCTGCTGTCGCCGGTGGGGTCCGCACGGGTGGAGTTCTTCTTCGCCGCGCCCAGTTACATTGCGACGCCGAAGGTTCGGGTGCGCTACCAACTCGAGGGCGTGGACAAGGATTGGGTCGAGGCGGGGACCCGTCGCTCGGTGTCCTACGGAGGGCTGCGGCACGGGCGCTACGCGTTCCGGGTTGAGGCGGCCAATGCGGATGGCGTATGGAACACGGCCGGTGCAACCTGCACCATCGAGTTGCCGCCGCGTTTCCGCGAGACTCTCTGGTTTTTTGCGCTGTGTGGTCTGGCGGTGAGCGCGGCCCTAGCGGGCGTCTATCGCTGGAAGGTGCGGCGCATGGTACTGCGCCAGCAAAAGCTCCAAGCGGCGAACGACCAGTTGGAAGCGAAGGTGGCCCAACGCACCCACGAGCTCTCCTATGAGCGCGACCTGTTGCGCACCTTGTTGGAGAACTCGCACGACACGATCTATTTCAAGGACACGCACTCATGCTACGTCAAGGCGGGGCGGGCGCTGGCAGTCGCCTTTGGGGTGGGCTCGCCGGAGGAACTCGTCGGCCATTCGGATGCGGACTATCTCTCTGTCCCTCATGCCCGACAGTCCGCCGCGGACGAGCAGGAGGTCATCCGCACCGGCCTCCCGCTCCTCGCCAAAATCGAGCACTCGGTGAATCCGGACGGAAGTCCAGTGTGGGTGCTCACCAGCAAGATGCCGTGGCGCGCCGCAGACGGAACGATTATCGGCACCTTCGGCGTGTCCAAGGAGATTACTGCCATCAAGGAGGCCGAGCGCAACTTGGTGGAGATCCACAAGCAGCTGCTCGAAACCTCGCGGCAGGCCGGCATGGCCGAGGTGGCCACGAGCGTGCTGCACAACGTCGGCAACGTGCTCAACAGCGTCAATGTCTCGGTTACGCTGGTGGCCGACCACGTGCGCGCCTCCAAGGTTTCCTTTCTGCCGAAGATTGGAGCGATGCTGCAGGAACACTCGACCGACCTTGGGAGTTTCCTCACCGCCGATCCGAAGGGCCGCGCGATCGTACCTTATCTTGTCACCCTCGGAGGGGAACTGGTTGCGGAGCGGAGCCTGATCTCGGACGAACTCGATGGGCTGCGGAAGAACATCGACCACATCAAGGAGATCGTGGCGATGCAGCAGAGCTACGCGCTGGTCTCCGGCGTTGCCGAGACAGTCTCCCTTACCGAGGTCGTGGAGGATGCGATTCGGATCAACTCCGGGGCCCTCGACCGCCATCAGGTCGATCTGGTGCGCAATTACGCCAGCCGACCGACGCTCACCCTCGAACGGCACAAGGTGATGCAGATTCTCGTCAATCTGATCCGGAATGCGAAATACGCCTGTGATGATTCGGGTCGCACCGACAAACAGATCACGCTCGGCATTGTCGAGGAAGGGGAGTGGGTACGGCTGAGCGTGAGCGACAACGGGGTCGGCATCCCACCGGAGAATCTCACGCGCATCTTCGCGCACGGGTTCACCACACGAAAGGGCGGCCACGGGTTCGGCCTGCACAGCGGTGCGCTGACGGCCAAGGAGCTGGGCGGCAGCCTCACGGTGCAGAGCGAGGGGATGGGCACCGGGGCCGTCTTCACCATTCATCTGCCCCTTTTTACCCGGAGGAACTGAGCCATGCCCCCGCCCGGCCCTGAGCCCAATCGACGTATTCTGGTGGTGGACGACAATCGCGCGATCCACGACGATTTCCGCAAGATTCTGTGTGCCCAGCCCGGGGCGCAGGCCGCGGAGAGTACGGCGTTGGAGGCGATGCTGTTCGGCGAGGCGGCGACGCCGGCCGCGCAATTGGAATTCGAGGTGGACTCGGCCTATCAGGGCCGCGAAGGCCTCGAGAAGGTCGAGCAGGCGCTGGCCGCCGGCCGGCCGTACGCGATGGTTTTCATGGATGTACGCATGCCTCCGGGGTGGGACGGGATCGAGACCACGGCACGGATCTGGAAGGTCGACCCGGGTATCCAAGTCGTGCTTTGTACGGCCTACTCGGACTACTCGTGGAGCGCGATGCGCGAGCGGTTGGGACAGGCCGAGCGCTTGGTTATTCTCAAGAAGCCGTTCGACAACATCGAGGCGCTGCAGCTGGCCGCGTCGCTCACCGAGAAGTGGCAGCTCGCCCGGCAGGCTCGTGGTCGGATGGAGGAGCTGGAGCGGCTGGTCGAGGAGCGCACCGGGGAGCTGCGCCGCGCCAAGGAGGCCGCGGAGGTGGCCGCCCGGGCCAAGAGCGAATTCCTCGCCAACATGAGCCACGAGATCCGCACGCCCATGAACGGCGTGATCGGCATGGGGTACACGTTGCTCAGCACCCCGCTCGACCCCGAGCAGCGGGATTGCGTCGATACGCTGATCCAGAGCGGGGAAGGGCTGCTCACGATTCTCAATGATGTGCTCGATTTTTCGAAGATCGAGGCTGGTCGCCTGATCCTGGAAACGGCGGAGTTCGATCTGCACGAGCAGCTCGAACGTACGCTCGAGCTGCACGGCGAGGCCGCCCGGCGCAAACAGCTGGAGCTGGTGCTCGATTTTGCGCCCGAGGTGCGTCGCCAAGTCTGCGGCGATTCGGCGCGGCTGCGCCAGATCGTGCTCAATCTTCTGGGCAATGCCATCAAGTTCACCACGCACGGCGAGATCGTGCTGCGGGTGCTGCCGGCCGGGGATGGGCGCGTGCGTTTCGAGGTGGCCGACACCGGTATCGGTATCGAGCCAGCGGTGCAGGCGGCCCTGTTCCAGCGCTTTGTGCAGGCTGATACGTCGACCACGCGACGGTACGGCGGTACCGGACTCGGGTTGGCCATCTCGCGGCGCCTGGCCGAGCTGATGCAGGGCGAGATCGGCGTGGTGAGCACGCCGGGGCAGGGCGCCACCTTCTGGTTTGTGGTCTCGCTGCCGACCGCGGGGCCGCCGGCCGCCGTGCCGGCGGTGCTGGCGGGGCGGCGTGTGCTCGTGGTCGATGACAATGCCCATTGCCGCAAGGCGCTCCAGCAGCAGCTGCAAGACTGGGGTGCCAGTAGCGAATGCGTGGAGTCGGCGGGGGCCGCCTTGCCGGCACTGCGCCGCGGCGTTGCTCGCCAGCGCCCGTACGACCTGGTGCTGCTCGACCGGGAAATGCCTGGTGGTGGCGGGTTGGAGCTGGCGCAGGCGATCAATGCCGACCCGGCGCTAGGGCAGCCGGCCCTCGTGCTGTTGGCGGCCCAGGGGGAGCGGCTGACGGCCGCCGAGTTGCAGACGCACGGCTTGGCCGCGTGCGAGCTCAAGCCGGTCCTTACTGTTCGCCTACGCGAGACCCTGTTGCACGCGTTCGGAGCCCCGCGGGTGGTGTCGACCCTCGCCCGGGCGGCGGTGCCGGTGACCGGGCCGCGAGCGGCGAACGGGAAGCCCTGGATATTGGTGGCGGAGGACAATCCGGTGAACCAGAAAGTCGTGCGGGCCTATCTCCGTGGGCTCGGGTACGAGGCGGGTTTTGTGATCGATGGGCAGCAGGCGATCGACGCCCTGCGCGCACACCCCTACGAGTTGGTGCTCATGGACGTGCAGATGGCCGGGATGGATGGACTCGAGGCCACGCGGCGGATCCGCCGGGCGCAAGCGGACGGGCAGGCTGGCTTCCGGCATCGCTTCCGTATTGTGGCGATGACCGCCGGGGTACTGCGGGACGACCGCGAAGCGTGTACGGCGGCCGGGATGGACGACTTTGTCGCCAAACCCCTGACTCCCCCGAGCATGCAGGCGATGTTCGAACAGCACGCGAAGGTGATGGCCGGGCTGGTGGAGTAAGCCAAGGGTGCCGGAATCTAAAGTCTGTAGACGGTGGAAGGCTACCCCGGGAGCAACGGCAGTTCGAAAGCCATGGTTGTGCCCTTTCGCGCCTGCTTTGCGGTTCCGCGCGAGGCTTTTGCGTCCGGCTAGGGAAGGGGGCTTACTTCGAGAGCCGAAGAACATCGAGGTGGCAATTGGAGCGAGATGGCCGGCATCGAAGAACGCGGAAAAGCGCTGGCGCGGCGCCGGCCGGCGCCTGTAGCTTCACCGTTCGTTCGCCGCCTTCCCGCCATGCACCGCCCGCTCATCCTGGCCTCCGCCTCGCCTCGCCGTCGCGAAATCCTCGCCCGGCTCGGCTTCATCTTCGCCGTCGTCCCGGCGGAGGTGGAGGAGCATGAGCCGGCGGCAACCGAGGATCCCCGCGCGATGGTGACGCACAACGCCGCCCTCAAGGCCGACTGGGTGGCCGCCCGCCATCGCGATGCGGTGGTGCTCGGGGCCGACACGACGGTGTTTCTCGACGGCGACGTGTTCCATAAGCCCACCGATCTGGCCGACGCACGCGCGATGCTGCGGCGCCTCTCCGGGCGCACGCATTCGGTGTTCACGGCGGTGGTGGTGCGCTCGCCTCAGTTCTTCGAGGCCATCGGAATTGAGAGTCGGGTGACGTTTCGCCTTCTCGACGAGTCATTGATCGACCGCTATTTCGCCGGCTGCCATCCGCTCGACAAGGCCGGGGCCTACGGCATCCAGGACGGCGGCGAGCTCATTATCGAGCGCTACACCGGATCGTTGACCAACATCATCGGCCTCCCCGCGGATGAGACGCAACAATTGCTCGCCCGTGCAGGTCTGACGCCGGCGCTGTGACCACTGCCCGATGATCAACACTCTGCCGCCGCAGCTGCCCGAGGAGATCGCCGCCGCGCGCCGCCGTCATGACGAGGTGGTGGCCGAGCGCTGGCCGTTGATCGTGGGGTTCGTCGGTACGGTGCTCATCCACCTGTTGACCCTCGTCACGATCCGGCAAATGCCGCTGGACAGCGACAGTGCGGTGGTCGATGACGTCGCCGATTTGCGGGCGAAGTACGACAAGCAGGAGTTGACCTTCATGCTGGCCGACGAGGCTCCTCCGCCCCAGCAGTTGCGCTTCGTGGAGGTGAACCCCGACGCGCCGGAAAACGACCCGGGCAAAACGGACAACTACGGGGCGCGCAACCAGCAGTCCGCCCAGCCCGAGCCGGGCAAGGACCACAGCGACCGAGGCAAGACCGAGGGCGAGAAGATCGAGTCAACCGCGATCGTCACCGGGTCGCGTGAGCAGCCGATCGAGGCGGCGCCGATGGCTGGCAACAACGGCGAGAACGGCACCGGTATACAGGCGGTGGTGATTGGGGCGGCGGCGCAGCCGAAGGCGGAAGCACCGTTGCCCGGTTTCGAGAAGATCACCGGCGATAATCCCGACGGGTTGGGTACGGCCATTGGCCAGACCCCCGGTGATAAGGCGGACGTCGACAAGAAGACCGAAGGCAAGAAGGACGGCACCGAGAAAGGCCAGCTCCTGGTGGCGGCGAACGGAGGAGGCCTTCCGGGGGTGCCGGGCCGGCCGTCACCGCGCCCCCGCCCGAAGGTGCAAAATGCACGGTCGGCAGTGCTGGCCAACCAGCCGCTCGATGCTTCCGCGGCCGGAGCGATCGGCGTCAACTCCCGGTTGAGCGAGGCGGGGGTCTGGTGGGATGAGTTTCTCAGCACCGTGGATGCGCAGTTCCAAAAGCTGGCGGGCGAGATGACGACCAGCCCTCCCTCACGCTCGACGGTGGTGGTCCATTTCATGGTCAATGCCCAAGGTGGGGTCCGCATTCTCAATGTGGAGGGCGAGGCGACCTCCGGTCGGGTGGCCACCTACACTTGTCTGGACGCGGTCAGCGCCCGGGCGCCCTATCGGCCTTGGACGCAGGAGATGATCAATCTCTTCGGTTCCGAGGAGGAGGTCACGATTTCCTTTCTCTTCTGGTGAGTGCGATCCCCTCCAGTTACTGGAAAACTCTGCCGCTCGGCGATGGCGTCGCGGTGCTCGGTCATGACGCGAACGGACTGGGCGCTCTGGCGAAACCGGCCGGGGTGCTCTCGCATCCCAACGAGGACGGCAAAGAACAGGCGCGGGCGCTGCTCGGAGCGGCATACGACCTCAAGGCGGAGTGTTACACGTGGAAGGATACCGCGAGCGGTGATCTGCGTCGGCTCTGGCTGCTCAACCGTCTGGACTCCTCGACCTCGGGGGTGATCCTGGTGGCCGCCGACGGGCGGTTGGCGACCGACGTGAAGGCGCAGTTCCAGCGTAAGGCCATCGCGAAGACCTATGCCGCGCTGGTCTTTGGCACGGCGCGCGTGCCGCGCGAAGTGTGGCGCGACCGGCTGGCCGTTGAGCGCAAGGGTGGGGTGGTGCGCTCGTCGGCGACGGGCGGACACATCCCGGCGGAGAGCGAATGCCGGGTGTTGCGCGGTCGTGGCGGGGCTCAACCGCTGACTTTGCTGGAGCTCAAGCCGCACACCGGCCGCACGCACCAGCTGCGCGTGCAGTGCGCCAAGCGGCATCTGCCCATCGTGGGCGACCAGACCTACGGGGATTTCCGGCGCAACCGCGAGTTCACCAAGGCGACGAAGGAGAAACGGATGTTTCTCCATTCGCTGGAGACTCAGGTGCATTACACCTGGGCCGGACGGAGCTGGAGTTTCTCTGCCAGGGCGGAGTTGCCGGCGGAGTTCGCGGCCGCGCTCAAGTAGGGCAGGCGCCGGGCTTGCCGGCTGCGACGGGAACGCAGGCAGGGACGGCGCGACGGCGGAGTTGCCGGCAGAACTTGCCGTCGCCGCGAGGGGGCGACGGCCTGCGGGGCGCGGCGAGCAGGGACATCGGTGCGAGTCCCTGCACCGCAAGGGTTAAGGAAGGACCCCCGGCTCTTGGCATCGGCATTGCTAAAACGTCCCCGATGTTCTCCACGTCCAAACCCTGCCGGCATCGTTGGCGGCGCCTGCTGTGGCTGGCCCCGCTCCTTCTGGCGGTGGCGGCCCAGGCGCAGAGCACGGTGCCGCCAATGCGGTTGAACATCGATCTCTCCGGCGGGGCCGGCGGGATCGGCGACATCAGCATGCCGGTGCAGATCGTCCTGTTGATGACGCTACTCACCCTGGCGCCTTCGCTGGTGATGCTGATGACGAGCTTTACCCGCATCGTGATCGTGCTCGGGTTCGTGCGACAGGCGATCGGCGTGCCCTCGGCGCCATCGAACCAGATCGTCATCGGGCTCTCGCTCTTCCTCACGTTCTTCATCATGACGCCGGTGGTCGACCGCATCCACGACGACGCGCTGCAGCCGTATTTCGACGGCAAGATCAAGTCGGTGGAGGCGTTGCAGATCGCGCAGGCGCCGCTCAAGGAGTTCATGCTGCGTCAGACGCGCACGCGCGACCTCGAGTTCTTCCTGGAGCTGGGCGCCTACGGTCCGACTCCGGTCAAACAGCTGCCGCTGCGCATCATCATCCCGGCGTTTGTGCTCAGCGAGCTGCAGACGGCCTTCCAGATGGGCTTCCTGATCTTCCTTCCCTTCCTGGTCATCGACTTCCTTGTGTCCACGGTGCTGATGGCGCTGGGCATGATGATGATGCCGCCGACGATCGTGGCGTTGCCGTTCAAGCTGCTGCTCTTCGTGCTGGTCGACGGCTGGGAGTTGGTGGTGCGTGCGCTGGTACAAAGCTTCAATCAATGAATCCCGACCTCGCGATCGAGCTGTTCAAGCTCACCATCTTCCAGGCCCTGACGGTCGTGGCGCCGTTTTTGCTGGTCGCGCTGACCGTCGGCCTGGTGGTGAGCCTGATCCAGTCGGTCACCAGTTTGCAGGAGCAGACGTTGGTGTTCATCCCCAAGCTGCTCTCGGTGGTGGGCGTCTTTCTGCTCAGCGCCCCCTGGCTGGTGCGCACCCTCAGCGAGTTCCTCATCATGTGCTTCGCCCGCATGGCGGACATGGCGCACTAGGCCGAATCACCGACTACTGACTAAGTCCATCGTCCCCCGCACTTGGCCGCTCCTCTCGTTCCCCACCCACCATGCCCGCCGCGTTGCTCATCGCCTGGCTGCTGATCGGGATTCGGGCCACCGCTTTTCTGATGCTGATGCCCGGGCTCACGGGGCAGCCGATGCCGGTGATGCTGCGGCTCGCCCTGGCCATGTCGTTGGCAACCTTGATCGCCCCGCTCATCCCGGTGCCCACCCAGGTGCCGGCCTCGCTGTTGGCGCTGGTCGGCGCGGTGGGGGCGGAGGTGCTGGTGGGTTTGCTGATGGGCTTTGTGGGGCGCATGGCATTCTTCGCCACCGAGATGGGGGGGCGCATCATCTCGACGGAGATCGGACTCACGGCCACTCCGGGTGTGGAGGCGCCCACCGCCACCAGCGAGCCGTTTCCGGCGTTGCTGCACCGGTTTGCCGTCGTGCTGTATTTCGGGGTTGGAGCTCACTTGCTGGCGATCGGGGCTTTCACCCGGAGTTTCCACTTCGCGCCACCGGGACTGGCCGGGCTCAATCCGGCGGCGGCCGACCAGTTGATCGTCATCACGTCAAAGACGTTCTCCGTGGGGGTGCAACTTGCCGGCCCGTTCATCGCCTTGAACTTCCTGCTCACCCTCGCGTTCGGCCTGCTCGGCCGCTCGGTCTCGAAGATCAATGTCTTCATACTCAGCATGGGGGCGCGTTCGTTGCTAGGAGTGGCCCTGCTGGGCGGAGCGGCCACGCTGTTTGCCCGCTTCCTGTTGGCGGCCTTCTCACGCCTGCCCAGCGACATGTTGGTGTATCTCCCGCGGCCCTGAGCCCGCCCCGCCATGGCCGACGAAGATCAAGATCAGAAGACAGAGACCGCCACCGGCAAACACCGCAGCGAGGCCTTCCAGCGCGGGGAGTTCGCCAAGAGCCCGGATGTGCAGGTGGCCTTCATCCTTATCGCCGCCTTGGTCGTCCTAGTGTTCTACGGTCCCGACATCGCGCGAGACATGCGCCTCTTCGCGGCGCATAGCTTCCAGAACCTCGGAGCGTCTGCGGTGAACAACGAGGCGCTGCTGGTGCGCGGCTTCGAGGCGGTGCACTGCTTTGTGGGCATGGCGGCGCCGCTGCTGGTCGCCTGTTTTGTCTCCGCAGTACTAGGGGGAGGACTCCAGTCGCGCTTCGGGCTCACACCCGAGGTGCTCGGAATCAAGTTCGACCGGCTCAACTTCATCAACGGGTTCAAGAACATCATCAATACGCAGGCGTTGATGACCCTGCCGCTGGATCTGCTGAAGTTTGGCGCCATCGGCCTGGCACTGTGGCTGGCGATCAAGCGGGTGATGCGGGATCCGCTCTTCTTTGTGCCGATGGAGGTCGCCCATCTGGCGCGCTTCCTCAACCAGTCCATCCAAGTCTTCCTCACCTGGGTGTGCGGGGCGATGACGATCATCGCCATCGCCAGCTATGCGTACCAGCACCACAAGACGGAGAAGAATCTGCGCATGACCAAGCAGGCGGTGAAGGACGAGCATCGCCAGCAGGAGGGTGACCCGAACGTCAAGGGCCAGCGGCGCCGACTCGGTCGCCGGCTGATGCAGCGACAGATGCTCGACGCGGTGCCCAATGCCGACGTGGTGGTGACCAACCCCACCCACTTTGCCGTGGCCCTGAAGTATGAACGCGGCACCGACGCCGCGCCGATGGTGCTGGCCAAGGGCGAGGGGCGTTTTGCCATGCGCATCAAGGCCATCGCGCTCGAAAACGGCGTGCCTATGATCGAGAACAAGCCGCTCGCCCGGGTGCTTTTCAAGATCGGCGAAGTGGGGGAGGCGGTGCCCACCGCGCTGTACCAGGCTGTGGCCGAGATCCTCGCCTTCGTCTACCGCACCCACCGCTACTATTTCCACAGCCTGCGCTCGCGCCGGGCCGCCGCTGCCGCTGCCGCCGCTTCACGTGCCGCCTGAGCCGACCCAAGTAAGCCGCCCTCCGATCCCCGACTACTGGTTACCGATCACTGAGTACCGCCTTCTGCCTCTCTTCATCGGTTTCATCCTCCCTTCTGCCCATGTCTGCTCCCCCCACCGCCTCCCTTCCCGCCCTCGGCGGTATGCGTCGCGCCGATATCGCCTTCACCATCGCGCTCTTCGGCGTGGTGCTGATGCTGATTCTGCCGCTGCCGTCCTTCATGCTCGATGGACTCCTGGCGGTGAGCATCGGTATGTCGCTGCTGATCCTGCTGCTCATCACCTACGTGAAGGAGCCCTCGGAGTTCTCGGTATTCCCCACGTTGTTGCTCGGGATCACACTTTTTCGTCTGGCGCTCAACATCACCTCCACGCGTTTGATCCTGATCGATGGCTATGCGGGCGGTGTCATCGAGTCGTTTGGCAAGTTCGTGGTGCAGGGCAACTACGTGGTCGGTACGGTGGTGTTCTCGATCCTGGTGGTCATCAACTTCATCGTCATCACCAAGGGCGCAGGCCGCATCGCCGAGGTTGCCGCCCGCTTCACCTTGGACGCGATGCCGGGCAAGCAGATGGCCATCGATGCCGAACTCAACGCGGGCATCATCGACGAAGCCGAAGCCATGGAGCGCCGCAAGAAGCTCCAGAAGGAGACGGACTTCTACGGCTCGATGGACGGCGCCAACAAGTTCGTGCGCGGCGATGCGGTGGCCGGCATTCTCATCACCTTTATCAACATCATCGGCGGCTTCGCCATCGGCGTGCTCCAGATGGATCTCACCTTCGCGGAGGCGGCGAAGAAGTTCACCCTGCTCTCCATTGGTGACGGACTGGTCTCGCAAATCCCGGCGCTGTTGGTCTCGGTGGCCGCCGGTATCCTCGTCACCCGTGCGGCCGACAATGAAACCCTCGGGGTGCAGGTCAGCTACCAGCTCACGCGGTATCCGCGTGCGATCGCCATCGCCTCGGCGATGCTCGGGGTCTTCGGTCTGCTGCCCGGCATGCCCGCCCTCCCGTTCCTTACCTTGGCCGGATTGGGAGGATACTTCGCCAGCCGTTTGCACCGCGATGCCCCCGCGGAGGCCGCCGCCAAGACGCCCGCGGCCGCGGGTCGGCGCGGCGCGGCGGCCGCCGGTGGCGCGGCGGGAGGCGGGGAGTCCGGCACGGCGGGCGGAGGAGCCCGCGTTTCCCCCGAGGAGGAGATGGCCCGCTCGATCGACCTGGATGTCTTCGCCATCGAGATCGGCTACGGCCTGTTGCCGCTCGCCGACGAGAAGCAGGCGGGCGACCTGCTGCAGCGCATCACCGGGCTGCGCCGCTCGGTCTCCCGCGAGAAGGGCGTCATGGTCCCACCGGTATCCGTACGCGACAACCTCGAGCTCGACGCCAACGACTACCGCTTCCTGCTGCGCGGCAAGCCTGTCGCCCGCGGGCAGGTGATGCCGGGCCGCTGGCTGGCGATGAACGTCAACGGCAGCTCCGTGCGCCTGAAGGGTATCCCCACCCGCGAGCCGGTCTTCGGCCTGGAGGCCAACTGGATCTCCAACGACGAGAAGACCACCGCCGAGGTCAACGGCTTCACCGTGGTCGACCCGTCCTCGGTGCTCATCACCCATCTCTCGGAGACGCTGAAGAACAACATCTGGCTCATTCTCGGCCGCCAGGATGTGCAGGCGCTGGTCGAGCACGTGAAGGAGAAGCATCCGGCGCTGGTCACCGAGCTCATCCCCGATCTGGCCAACCTGGGCCTGATCCAGCGCGTGCTCCAGAACCTGTTGCGCGAGGGTATCAATATCCTGAACCTGCCGGTCATCCTCGAGGGCATCGCCGACTACGCCGGGGTGACCAAGAACGCCGACGAGCTGGCCGAGCTGGTGCGCCGGCGGCTGGGCCTGTATTTCGTGTCCGAGTTCGAGGCGGAGCCGGGCAAGGTGAAGGCGCTCACCCTCGACCCGCGACTCGAACAATGGCTGGTCGGCCGGGTGCAGCGCACGCCCACCGAGATCGGGCTCGCCCTCGATCCGGCCACTGCGCAGCACCTGCTCGACGAGCTCAACCGGCGCATCGCCGAGATGACCCAACAGAGCTTGCCGGCGGTGCTGGTGGTTGGCGCGGAGACGCGCTTGGCGATCAAACGGTTCTTCGAGTCGTCGCTGCCGCGCCTAGCGGTGCTTTCCTTCCAGGAACTGCCGGCCTCGACCGAGGTGGAGAATGTCGGGCTGATTCCGATGCCGACCCATCTCGCCCGCATGGAGCCGCTGCGCAGCGGCCCGGCTACCCAGCCGGCCATGTCGATGGCGGCCTAGGCGGAGCGGGCGGGTGCCGCGGGCCCGGCATTGCCAGCGCACTCCGCCCCCGCATGCTCGCGACCCACCGCCATGATTCTCCCTAAAGGCAAGGAACTTAGTCCCCTCCAGCTCGCCGAAGTCACCGCCGTCGTGGCGGAGTTCGGCTGTCGTATTCAGCCGATCATCGGCGCGGTGCGTTCGATCTACGCCATCGTCGGCGACGAGCGCGACGAGCTTATGATCAACCGGCTGGAGGGCCTGGCCTACGTCGACCGGGTCGACCGCATCCAGTCGCCGTTCAAGCTGATGGACGCCCGCTCCGATCTGGCCCGCCACATGATCCGCATCGGCGGGGTGACGCTCGGGCGCGAGCTCTTCGTCATCGCCGGTCAGTGCACGATCGATCCGAAGAATCCCAACTACTTCTACGAGACGGCTGCCGCGGTGAAGGAGGCCGGGGCACACGCGCTGCGCGGCGGCGTGTGGAAGCCGCGCTCCAATCCGTACTCGTTCCAGGGTGACGACAAGTCGCTCGACATCCTCATGGAGGCCTCGCGCCGCACGGGGTTGCCGGTCGATGCCGAGGTGATGGATGAGCACCAGCTTCGCCTGGCCCTCGACGCCGGCGTGCACACCCTGCAGGTCGGGGCGCGCAACGCGCTCAACTACTCGCTGCTGCAGCAGATCGGCCGCGCCATCGCCGGGCGCGACACGGCGGTATTGCTCAAGCGTGGCCTGCACATGGGGCCGATCGCGGAGTTCGTGTCCGCGGCGGAATATATCGTGAGTTTCGGCAACCCCAACGTGATCCTCTGCCCGCGCGGCACCGCTCCCACGCTCGACGGCTACCGTAGCCATCCCGACGAGAGCATCGTGCCGCTGTTGAAGGAGCGCACGTGGGCGCCGGTGGTGGTGGATCCGTCTCACTCGGTGGGTCGCGCCAGCTACGTGCCGGCCGCGGCGCTGGCGGCGATCGCCTACGGTGCCGACGGGCTGTGCATCGAGAGCCATGTGGCGCCGAGCCACGGACTCGGCGACGATCCGAAGCAGGCGGTGACGCCCGAGGTGTTGAAGGAGCTGATTGGCAAGGCCCGCCAGCTCTGGACGTTGGTGCGAGGCTAGGCCGGAGCGGGGGACCGAGGACGGACGGAGGCGAGCAGGAGCAGGAGCGGGCGCGTCGTACCAGCGGTCTTCGCGGAGTAGTCCGTTGGTGTTCTCGTTCGTACCGCGCTCCCAGGCATGGTGGGGCTTGGCAAAATAGACTTTGGTGCCCAAGCGACACTCGATCTTCTTATAAAGAGGGAACTCGCTGCCGTTGTCGGCGGTGATCGTGCGGACAGGATGCGGTTCGTGGCCGAGGACGGAAGTGGCGCGCGCGAGGTTTTCCTTAGCACCGACGCACGGCAGCTTTCCCAGCCGCACCAGGCCGCTCTTGCGCTCGACGACCGTGAAGGCCGCCGGCTTGCCGCGGCCATGTACGGTATCGATCTCCCAGTCGCCCAGGCGAGAGCGCCGTTCGACGATGGCCGGACGCTGCTCGATCATCTTCTTGCCAGCAAGGCGCCCCCGGCTGTCGTGGCGCCCGTAGCGCTTGCGCTTGAGCTTGCGGGCGCCGCGCAGATGTCGCCGGAGGCTACCTCCGTCCGCCTTATCCGCCCAGATGTGGAGATAGATTGTCTCGTGGCTCATGACCTGGACCCCTCAAGACGCAGCCGACCGACGATTTGCTCCGGGCTGAAGTCCTCCCGCAACAAGCGCTCGATCGTGGCGAAGTGCTCCGGGGTATAGCGCCGGTTGCGCCGCGACCGGCGGCGCCGCCCGCTGGCCTTCTCGATGGCGAACATCGGCCGGTAGGCCCCGTCGTGCGTGGTGGCGTTCCGCGCAACCTCGCGATAGATGGTGCTGCAGTGCCGCTTCAGTTCACGGGCAATCGCGGCCACGGAATGTTTGCTGACCCGCCGCGCCGCGATGACGTATCTTTCCTCTGCACTCAATGGGCGGTAGCCCATTTCTCCGTCATGTCGCACTTACTTCCTGAATCCAAGAAGTAGAGGCCAGTCACTTAGCGGCCTGCGGCTCTGCCCGTTCCTCGCGACTTACTTCACTTCAGGTTGGGCTCCGCTTCTCTCAGATCAGCAAACGGGATCGGTGCGACCTCATCAACGACCGAGCAGGAGAAATCGGCGTCTGGTCTCCAGTATCGAGCTCGACGCAACGTATGCCATCTCGCCCTAGTCCATGGCCAGGCAAACCCGAGTCTGTTTCGCCGATAACCGTACCGGATGTGCTCGTAATGAAACGCATCATTTTCGCCGCTCCTGCGACGCCACTTGATCATGACGTCAGAGGTCGAAAGCCGGCGGGCCAGTACTCGACATCGCTCGCTCGGGATGCAGGAAATATCACCCAGTGACAGGATCATCTCCTGATAGCCAAGAGGTGCCTCTTCTGGCGACGCAGTCAGTGGAAAGTATTCGAAAGTGTCGTTGGCCATTTTCGTTCGCCCAAAGTTTCAGCCACGACGAACCGCGGACTGTGATTGGAAAACGGGCGTCATAGAGTCGTTGGATGTACTGTCTGGTTCGATCTCTGGTTTTCCTCTTGGTAAACCGTGAAAGCGAGTTCACAACCGAGATCCGAAATCGCGCGTAGGATTTCCGATGGGAATGAATGCTCGATTCGCTCGTTTTTGGCTTTCAGGTAGCCGACATCGAATCTCTTCACGCGGGCCTTGGCCAACTCCGCCTTCCCTTCTTTCGAGAGTCCCGCCAGTAGAGATATGAATCCAGCAAACACTCTCTTCTCGGTCTTCGCACTATAGCTGAGCTCAAAAGTGGTGAAATAGGCACCGGCCATTTTCCCGTCGTGCATGACGAGAACACGATCTGCGAAGTCACTCAATATCGCGACCGGCCTACGGCGCGATGTGATCTCAAAGTCTATGTTGAGGAACTTCATTTTCTTGTGCCGAGACACTATAGATGCGTGAAACGACCGCTGGCAAAAGAAGGTGCTGGTCCCCAGGGACGCGGGTTGCTCGCGAAAAGCGAGCCGAGCCGGCATGGTGGGGTTACTAACACCAACCACCAAGAAAGGAGACCAGCACATGAAAAGCACGATAGGTTCATTGGCCTCGATGTCCACAAAGATACCATCCAGATCGCCGTAGCCGAAGACGGCCGCACGGGCGAACTGCGCCAGTTCGGGGAGATCAGCTCCGACCTGCACGCCCTGGAGCGCGCGCTCACCAAGTTGCGCGCCGACGGCGCCACGCTGCACGTGGCCTACGAAGCTGGCCCGACCGGCTTTGTCATCGCCCGGCACCTGCACGCGATGGGCATCGACTGCATCGTCGTAGCGCCCTCGAAGATGCCCGTACCCGGCGGCAAACGCCAGAAGACCGATCGGCGAGACGCCGAGTTGCTGGCGCGTCTGCTGCGCGCCGGTGATCTCACTGCCATCAACGTGCCCGACGAGGTCGACGAATCTATTCGCGACCTTGCCCGCGCTCGTTCGGATGCGGTCGAGGACCTCACCCGCGCCAAACAACGCATCAAGTCCTTTCTCCTGCGTCTGGGCTACCACTACAAAGGCACGGCCAACTGGAGCGAGGCCCACCTGCGTTACCTGCGCTCGCTCACCATCCCACTGGCCGCCCATAAGGCCGTGCTCAGGAGTACCTGCTCGCCATGGAGCAGTGCATCAATCGAGTGGAACGCCTCGACGCGCTGATCGCCGTCCAGGTGCCCCAGTGGGATATGTATCCCTTCGTTGAGGCGCTCATGACCCTGCGCGGCTTCCAGCTCACCGCCGCCACCGTGGTGGTCGCCGAAATCGGGGACATTCGCCGCTTCAAGCATCCGCGCGACCTCATGGCCTTCCTCGGCCTGGTGCCTCGGGAAGAATCCAGCGGCCAAACACATCGACTGGGCTCCATCACCAAGGCCGGCAACGCCCACGCTCGCTGGATGCTCATCGAGACGGTGCAGTGCGCCCTCAATGTGCCCAAGGTTTCCGCCGAGCTGAGCAAGCGCCAGGAGAGGCAGCCAACCGACCAACGCGAGTTGTCGTGGAAGATACAGGTCAGGCTGCACAAGCGCGGCCGCCACCTGTTGGCTCGCGGCAAGCTCAAGCAGAAGATCGTGGTGGCACTGGCCCGCGAGATGGCCGGCTTTGTGTGGGCCATGCTCCATCTGGTCCCCGCACCGCCCGTTAGCCGGTCGGGCCGGGCCTGCGACGAACGTAACGGTCCATTCTCGGCCCGGCCCGACCGGAGCTCGAGTCGCCAGGTTTCACCTTCAACTTTCCACCGTTCTTTCCCATCGCCGCTGCGCCAAAGGCGGCAGCCTACAACGTCCGGTTCACCCGGCCTATGCACGTAGACGTTGCGAACAAGCGTCGCCCCTAGGGCGGCGCCCATGTCCGCGCCGAGATTGTGCGGGCACGACGGTATCTGTTCCACTGCGGTTGTGATCCGCGAATTTCAGCTCGTTCACGGGGCCTTGGCCAGGGATAAGCATCCCAGATGACGTCGCCCTGTTAGTACGGACCGGACGTTGTTCGCTGCCGCCACCGCGGCGGAGTTCACCCATTTCTGCCTCACCACCCGAGACGGACCAGTTTTCTATTATCCGCAGTTGACTCCACGCATCTATATCAACGTTATAGATCTGCCGCGGCTGCGGTCGGCGCGGCGGGTGCGTCAGCAGCCGACGTGACGACCGTAGACGTTGGCAGTAGCGCCTGGTTCGGCTACTTGGATTCAGGAAGTAAGTGCGACATGATAGAGGAATGGCTTACCGACATTTGAGTGCAGAGGAAAGATACGTGATCGCAGCGCTGCGTGCCAGCAAACATTGGCTCTTCCGGTTTCGTAGTGGCTGACCGAGGTGGATGTGGCAAACGGGGAGATGCTTGAAAAGCGAACCCAAGGAACCGCTGAAGAAGAGACGGTGAGTGCGCACTATGCGCTGCTGTTGGGGATAAAGGCGCCGTGGCGCGTGCAATCGGCCCGGCTCGATCTGCTGGCCAGCAAGGTGGAGATCGCAGTGGAGTGGGATGAGACGGCGCAGGTGTGTTGCCCGGAGTGCGCGTTGGAGTGCCCGCGACATGACCGGGCGCGCCGGAGCGGACGTGGCGGCACGGACGTGATGCAGTTCCAGACGATCATCCGTGCCCGGGTCCCGCGCAGCCGCTGTGCCGAGCACGGAGTCTTGACGGTACGCGCGCCGTGGGCTGAGCCCGCACTCGCGCTTCACCTTGCTCTTTGAGGCCTTCGCCGTGCAGGTGATAGAAGCCTGCCGTTCGCTGACTCAAGCAGCCGAGCTGCTCAAGCTGGATGGGACAGTGTCATGCTGATCATGGCACGGGCGGTGAAGCGCGGCCTGGAGCGACGCAGCACCGAGGCGGTCACCCACATCGGCCTCGACGAGAAGAGCTTTGGCCGCGGCCAGGACTACGTCTCGCTGATGACCGACCTGAAGAACCGCCGGGTGCTGGAAGTATCTCCGGTCGCAGCACCACCGACGCGATCGCGCTGCTGGAAACGCTGCCGCCGACCAACGCCAGGCCGTCGTGGCCGCCGCGATGGGCATGGGCGCCAACTTCGCCGCCGCCACCAAGAAGGCCTGCCGCAGGCGGCCATCGTGCACGACCGCTTCCACGTCTCCATGCACCTCAACGAGGCCGTCGACAAGGTGCGGCGACAGGAGCATCGCCGGCTGCTCGAAGAAGGCGACACGAGCCTGACCGGCACCAAGTTCCTCTGGCTGCAAGGGGCCGCGCCCGAGGGCGAACGCGCCCTTGACCTTCGGGACGAGTTGTGCGAACGCAACCTCAAGACCGCGCGGGCCTGGACCCACAAGGAGACCTTCATCGAGTTCTGGAGCCAGGAGAGCGCCGAGCGTGGCCAACGCTTCTTCACGCAGTGGTACAAAACGCAGCGGCCCGCAGCAAGCCTCGAGCCGCTCAAGAAGGTGGCCCGCATGCTCAAGGCCCATCTGCTCGGACCTACAACTACTTCGCCCACCCGTGACCAACGCGATCACCGAAGGCTTCAATTCCCGCATCCAAGCCATTAAGGCCGATGCCCGCGGCTTCCGCAGCTTCGCCAACTATCGTATCCGCATCCTTTTTCACTGCGGCAAACTCGACCTCCGCCCGGTCCTCACGCCACAATCCTAGCCACTAAGATTCCGGAAGAGCCTCAAATTGTCGGCGCCCCACCACGCGAAGGCCTCCGCCTCCGGAAGCACCGCGACCCCGTAATAGTAAAGGCCTCGTAGCCTGCGGCATTGAGCAGTTCGACCAATAGCTGGGATTGATCGGCGTCGCTCCCGGATTTCGTCTGCCACGTGAGCACCGGTCCTTTCCGGAAACCGCGGTAGGGCTGAAACCGGACTTCGTTCCGAACGATCTCAAAGAGTTTGAGGGCATTGCCACCACAGGCGCGAACGATGTTTTGCAGCTCCTGTGGATAGTCAGTGAGGGCCTTCGCCGGCGCCCCTACGCCATCGCCGGTTACCGCAAGAAGCGCCGGCGCTCGAGCCACGGATGGCCGCATTGTACTTGGGGCGCGACGCTGGGGTGAAGACGAGAGCTTAGCCTTCGTGCCTGCGCCCAAAGCGAACGCCTCATTGATGACGACCGGAGCTTCGTTTGTCGGTGTCGGGGAGGAATCGCCGGATCGATGGGCATCTCAGCCGCGACAGCGGCCACGGTGCCAACACTGAGCGCGAGGAGAACGGAGCTGCAAAAGTTCATGGCGGGGTCTCCAGGGTTCATCGTTTCGCAAACGGATGCGCAGGAACAGGCGCGGCGTGCTGCCGAGGGGCAGCGGTGCCGCGCACGGTGACCTGCTCGACACCGCCGCCCTGCGACACTGGGGCGAGCTGCTCCACGTCGGTGGCCGCGGAGCTCCACGTCTTCAGGTCGGCGGAAACCTCTGCGAGGTAGGTCGAGTGTCGCCGGCCCCTGGATCGGTCGCCAGGTAAGGTCAGGCGCGTGCCGCCGCCGGCCGCCTCCAGCGAGACGGGCGTAAGGTTGGCGCCGTCGGCGCGGTCGGGTTGGCGGGTGAAGGCGAACTCCTGCAAGTCGACGAGCCCGTCGGCGTCGGGATCGGCGGTGGCGGTGCGCCCGGTCTCGCTTGCGCTGTAGCGGATTTCCCACGTATCCGGCAGGCCGTCGGCATCGGAGTCTTGGGCCGGCGTTACCACCAGGATTGTTGTGATGTTGCCGGCCGGGTCGTAGGCGAAATGCGTCGCGTGGCCGCCCGGCTGCACCGACCACGTCAGCCGCCCCGCGGCGTCGTAGCGATGGCTCAGCCCGAAGGCGGTACACGGCAATAACAGCAGCAGTCCGGTCCACATACGGACACGCCGGTCCCACACGAAAGGAATCGTTCTCATCACAATTGGGTTCAAGATTCGCCCGCCATGTGGGGTGGCGGCAGACAAAAGAGTGAGATTAAGGAAGGGGCCCCTTGATACCTGAGTCAATGGCTGTCACACGTGGGCGAACACTCTCACGGGACGAGTGATCGGGCTTTGACGTGCCTTTTACTCCGCTGGCTGGCCTTCCAAACGATTCTTGTCCACACTCAATCAGTGTCAGTGTCGCCCCGGGCCACGACCACGCCCGCAAGAGGATTCTCCGGGCCGCTGAGCATATGTGGACCTCGCTCGAGTTAAGCTCGTGAGGCCCTTGTAGGTCTGGTCTCTACGGAGGTAATCGGCTCCTCCCTATTCGGCCCCGGCGCTGGCTTTGCCGGTGGCGTTCCACGTCGCGCGACCGTCGTATAAGGTAAAACACAGGCCGTTAAGCACCGCACCCTCGAGCCCGACCGCCTTGGCGGGCACGCTGAGTTTGACCCATTGGCCGGTCGCGGGCAGCGGCCCGGCCGGGTAGCGGCCGGCGGTGCCGGTGGTGCCATACGTCACGGAGTTGGCCCCCCAGTAGGCGCGGTGGTCCCAGGACGAGCCGTCGTTCCAGGCGAGCATGAGCTCCGTTGGCGGATTCTGGGGGTCGAGGTAGACCCACGCAAAGAGCGTGTCGCCGGCGCTGACCTCGAGGGTGGCCGCGGCATCGGTGAACCAGTGTTGGTGCAGGCCGGAAGCGAGATTGGATTGATGCGACAGCGCCACGGAGCCGGGCGCGGGATTGGTCGCGGACCAGTTCCAGCCGTCGCCGTTGTCGCCGCCCGGATTCGCACCCGCCGGCAACGCCCCGGCGACCCACGGGACGATGGGGCTGTTTGCCAGGAAGGTGCTGGCCGCGAAGGAGCGCCGACCATCCGGCCATTCGATTTCGACCTCGACCCACTGCGCGCCGTTGTTCTTCGGCGAGAAGGTGCAGGTGGGCCCGAACGCGGGCTCCTGGTCGCGGGCCTCCCAGACGATGCGGGCGTTGGCGAGATCCTGGCCCGGAACCCGTACACTGACGGTGACGGGCGCATTGAGCAGGGCGACGGTGGTGGGCACGGTGATCTGAGCGGGGGCGGAGGTCCAGGCGCGCGTCGCGCTCGGAGTCCGGGTGGCGAGCACGCTCGTGGCCAGGAGGCTGCGCGCCTGGTTCACGGCGATGAACTCGGTGGTGACATTGAAGGTGTCGCTCCACCGGTCATAGAATGGATACGGCCCGGTTGCGGCATTGTCGCTGGGGTAGGAGAGGCTGCCCAGCTTGGACCCGTAGTTGGGCAGATAGTCGAAGCTCGCCTGGACATTGCCGAGCGGGAGGCCGGTGGGCGGGAGCACGCGACGGTCGCTCAGGGCGTATTGGCTGACCACCTCGCGCTGGCGCTTGTGACCGAGGCCGGTGAGGTAGGTGACGTTGACGGGATTGGTGCCGCCCTCGTAGTTCATCGCTCCGACCAGGGCGTCGAGATAGGCGGGTTTCGCCGCGATCTGGTAGGCGACCGCCATGTCCGAGGCCTGGTCGAGGGAAAAATACCAGCCCGCGCCGCGCACGCGCTTCGTGGCGATGGGGAACGGCGTGGCGTAGGCGCTCTGCCCGGACCATTCGAGCACGTCGTCGCCGGCGGCGACGATCTGCGCTTCGCAGGCGGCGAGGTAGGTGGCGTCGAGGGCGCTGGCGGGCAGCCGTCCGCTGCGCGCGGCGAAGGCGTAACTGCGGATGGCATTGCCCCAGCACTCCGACATCCGCCACCAGCCCCAGCGGAACGTCGCCGAGTCCGAGGGCTGGCGGAACCACTCGAAGAGCTTCTGTTGGTATTGGGGTTCTGCGGTGGCCACATACAGGGCGCAGGCGGCCCAGGCGAGTTCGTCGTCGTGGGTGTAGTGGTCGCCGTAGAAGGTGATCTTTTGGTAGGCGCCGGCTCTGCTGTATCTGGAGATAGCGTTCGTGAGGAACTGCCAGCCCAGCTGCGCTTGGCGCAGGTAGCCGGCGGCCGCCTGCGGGTAGCTGTGTCGCATGGCGGGGGAGGAGGCTGCTTCCGCCAGGGCCGCCACGGCCGCGGCGGTCACGGAGGCGTTTTTGGGCCAGACAACCTGCGGGTCGCCGTCGTCGGGCTGGGTGCCGGACTCGTATTCGCGGTTCTTCGGGTAGGTGAGAAAATAGAAGCCGCCGTCGGTATCCTGGAGTTTGGCGAGATAGTCCGCCTCCCATTTGGCTTCCTGCAGCACGTCGCTGATGCCGTCGCCGCTTTCCGGGAGGCCGAGGTTGTCCAGGGCCGCGACGCCGGGAATCGCATCCACGGCGAAGACGAGGTAGTGGAGCAGCTCCGCGCTGTTGGTCGTGTATTTGCTATAGTCGCCCGCGTCATGGTGACCGCCGGAGACGTCCACCGTGCCGTGCCGGGCGATGGGGAAGAGCTGGGTGGCCTCGCTGGTGAGCCGGGGCGCGATCTGCGCGGGGTTGTCCGCGCCCGCCACGCCACCGTAGCTGGCGATGGTGGCCCAGGTGAAGGCGAACTGGGGATCCGCCTGCACGGGGACCTGGGCCGGAGCGCTGTGGCAGGCGTCGTGGACAAAGCGGGTGAACGGCAGGGCGTTGCTCGTGCCGCAGCGCTGGTGGTAGAGGCCGAGGGCGAAGGTGCGCGTGAAGCCCATCGCGATGCCGTCGTCGATGAGGAAGGGCAGCGAGGCGCCGAGGCCGGGCACCTGCAGCTGGTATTCGCCCGGGGTGACGAAGTCGCTGAAGTCGGCCATCAGCACCTTCTGGTAGGGGAGCGGGGTCGAGGTGTAGCCCACATCTTGACGCAGGGAGAGGGTGCCGCGGTAGACGGTGGCGCCGCTTCTCGCATCGACCAGGGCGAAGCCCGCGGCGGAGGGAATGGGCATCTCGCCCAAGTCGCCGAGGAAGTAGCCGATCATCGCCTTCTTGGGCAGCGTTGGCACATAGCCTTCCTGGTTGACGTGGATGGCCGGGCTGTAGCGCTGCGGGTCGGAGACGGTTTGGAACAAGGTGCGGCTCGACCAAAGCGAGGTATCAGGATTCGTGACCTCGACCAACTGGTTGTCGCTGATGGGGGACGAGAGGAGCAGGTACAGGCTGTTCTCCACGCGCAAGTCGTAGGGCTGGAGGGGGGCGTAGAGGACCCGGCGCTTGAAGCCGATGGACAGGACCGACACGGCGCGGCCATCCACCTGCACCGAGAACTTCCCGACGGCGGGCGCGGCCAGCTGACCGTTCGGGGTTACGAAGTTCCAGCTCGCGAGCGGCCCGGAGCCGGGCGGCTGTGTATCGATGAGTTTGAGTTCAAGAAGGGTGGGCGACAGCACGTACAACTGGCTGTCTCCGACCTGCGCTACCTGGAGCCCGGTGGCGTCGATGGCGTTTCCGCGGTCGGCATCTGAGGCCTGCCCACTTGGGACGACGGGAGGGGACGAGGACACGGGCGGAAGCGAGGGGACGGCAGGGCCGGTGTTGGCGGCCGGTGGGGTCGTTCCCGTGGTGGTGGGATTCTCCGAGAGGTTGGCCCCGGTAGTTGACGCGCTTTTTCCGGTTTTGTCCCAGGTGACGCGCCCATCGAAGAGGGAGAAGCTCATGCCGGTGATGGCGGCACCTTCGAGGCCGACCGCACTCGCGGGCACTTCGAGGCGAACCCACTGGCCGGCGGCGGGCAAGGGGCCGATGTAGCGGCGGCTGGCGGTGCCGTCGGTGCCGTAGCCGATTGAGTTGGAGCCCCAATACGCGCGGTGCTCCCACCCGTCGGCGTTCCACGCGATCATGATTTCGCGGGGCGGGTTGGCAGCGTCGAGTTGGACGTAGGCAAAGAGACTGTCGCCGGCCGCGACCGTCAGCGTGGCGCCGGCGTAGTTGAAGAAGTGCTCATGCAGGCCGGCCACGAGGTTCGACTGGTGGGCGAGCGCGCCGGAGAGTGGTGCGGGATTGGCCGCCGTCCAGTTCCACGCATCGCGCCCGTCCGCCAACTGCGCGGCGCCTGCGGGCACGGCGTCGTCACTCCAGACTACATCGGCGGAGGTTGCGGAGGGGGTGGAGGGCGTGGAGGTGGCGGCTGGGGCCGTGGCGGCCGGAGCCTTGCCGGATTTGTCCCAGGTGGCGCGTCCGTCGAAAAGGGAGAACCCCATGCCGGTGAGGGCCCGGCCTTCGAGGCCCACCGCAGCCGCGGGAATCTCGAGGCGGATCCAGCGGCCGCTGGCGGGCACCGGCCCCATGAAGTGGCGGCCGGCGGTGCCGGGCGTGCCGTAGTTGATGGCGTCGACACCCCAATACGCGCGGTGCTCCCAGCCGTCGGCGTTCCAGCTGAGCATGAGTTCGCTGGGCGGATGGGTGGGGTCGAGGAAGACCCAGGTGAAGAGCACCTCGCCGGTCCCGACGGCGAAGGGCGTCCCGGCGTAGTTGAACAAGTGTTCATGCTGGCCCGCCGCGAGGGTTGATTGATGGGCCAGCGTACCGGCGACCGGGGCCGGATTGGTGGCCGTCCAGTTCCAGCGGTCGCGCCCGTCGTCCAGTTGCACCGCGCCGGCCGGCACGGCGTCGTCGTACCAGACGATGTCGTTCGCGCCCGCTGCCGGAGCGTGGGCGGGCGGCGTGATGCCGGGGTAGGCCTTGCCGGTTTTGTCCCAGGTGGCGCGGCCGTCGAAGAGGGAGAAGCCCATGCCGGTGATGGCCGCACCTTCGAGACCGACCGCGCTTGCCGGCACTTCGAGGCGGACCCACTGGCCGGCGGCGGGCATGGGGCCGATGTAGCGGCGGCTCGCGGTGCCGTCGGTGCCGTAGCCAATGGAGTTGGCGCCCCAATAGGCGCGGTGTTCCCAGCCGTCGGCGTTCCAGCTGAGCATCAACTCGCTGGGCGGATCGAGCGCATCGAGGTAGACGTAGGCGAAAAGTCCCTCGCCGGCGTCGACGAAGAGGGGTGAACCGGCGTAGTTGAAGAAGTGCTCGTGCAGGCCGGGCGCCGAACTTGACCGGTGGGCGAGCGCGCCGAATGCCGGCGTGGGATTGGAGGCGATCCAATTCCAGGAGTCGCGCCCGTCGGCCAGCTGCGCGGCACCGGCCGGCACGGCGTCGTCGGACCAGACCACCTCACTGGCGTGGCTGCGCACGCCCGAACCCATCAGGAGGGAGAAAAGGACGACCAAAATGGTCCAGCCGGGGGTAGCTTTGTGCATTAGGCCTACCAGCATACGAAACGGCCGGTGACCCGAGTAGCGGTGTTGGTCTGATAGTGCCGTCGGACGACGGGGAAACGACGTGTCGGAGGATGCGGGCCTTTGTTGTCGGTGTTTGTCTGGCAAACGCCGACGGGCCGTTCGTGTTGGCGGGTAGCCTCCGCGGAGCCATCGAGGGAGGAGCCGATCCCCATCGCTGATCTGCGGGGCGCGCGGGTACCCGTCGAACCCGCACCAGGCAGCCATGTGGCAGTTGCACGCAAGGACAGGGCCGCTGGCCTGGGCCGGCCCCGGGGCCCGAGTCGGACAAAGCGTTCGGCGAGCGTTGTGGTAGGGAGGGGGCGGATGGGGAAACGGACGCAGAGCGGGGACCACGCGGGTTTAACCCCATTTCGGCGCGGTGCCCGGGCGCCTACACTCTCGCCGCACCCATTCACGGAAACCCATGACTCTCCCTTCTCTGACGCCGGCCTTGTTCCTGGTTGGCGAGCCTTCCCGGCTCGCGGGCCTGCTCGCGGAACTCACCCGACCCTGCCGGTGTTGCGCTTCCGCCGCACGCGGACGGACGAAAGAAGCCCATGACGATTGAAGATCCCCTCGTCTTGCTCGTTGACGATCTCGACAACGACGGGCTGCTCATGCGCATCGTCTTCGAGCGCGCCGGGTTTGTGCAACCGCTGCGGTTTGCACCGGGCGGCGAGGAGGCGATCGCCTACCTGCGCGGCGACGATGGGGTGAGCAACTACAAGCAACTGGGTATGCCGGCGGCCGTGTTGCTCGATTTGAATATGCCGCGGGTCAACGGCTTCCAGGTGTTGGCCTGGATCCGCCAGCAACCCCAGCTCCGGCAGCTGCGGGTCTATATCCTGAGCGCGTCAAGCCGCGTCGAGGACATCGAGCGCGCCTACGCACTCGGGGCCGACTCATATTTCGTCAAGCCATCCAATCTGGCCGAGTTGACGCATTTCGCCCAGTCGCTGCTCGCTTGGCTGCGGCTCAGCCACTTCGCGCCGGTGCCCGCCGGGCTGGCGGGCAGTTTGCCGGGAGCGGGTGGTGGCGCGGCCTGCGTTGGCGCGCTCGGCGAGGCCGGCGCGCAAGTCTCCCGCAATGTCTCCTGATATTGGTAACACCGACGATCATGCCGGCCTCTCTCATTCCCCTGCCGCCCCCGGTTCGTTTCCGTCTTCCGCTTAACCGGGCAACCCCCCGGATGCGGGTTCTTGCCGGGCGGATCATCGAGCTCGAGCGGGGCGGGCCGGATTCGGCGGCAACCAGGATCCGCTCCGCGATGCCTGTGCCTGAGCGGTTGCGGCCGCCATTGGCGAGCCTGATGGGCATCGACGGGTTTCGCGCACTTCTCTCGCGCGCGCTTGCTTTAGCCGGGGCTGAGGTCCCCTGGCTACGCGCGGTGCGGGTGGAGTCCGACGGGACCCTGGACGGCTGGATGCAGACCTACGCTCTGTTGGGGCCGGAGCAGTTCCACGAAGGCCGGGAGGTGCTGTTGGCCCAGTTGCTGGGTTTGCTCGTGGCTTTTATTGGCGAACGCCTGACGTTGCGCCTCCTGCTCGAGGAATGGCCGAAGCTTTCCGGCGGCGATCTGGATTTGTGAAAGAGAACACCATGAAGAAACGCAAAGACGAGGATACACCGAGGCGGTCCCAGCCCGCCGCCGCGCCGGCGCCGAAAGTCCGGATCCGCCAATTGCCAACCGGGGTGCGCGGCTTTGATGCGATCCTCGGCGGCGGATTCCCGGAGTCCTCGTTCAACATCATCGCCGGCATGCCCGGCTGCGGCAAAACCACGCTGGCGCACCAGTTGGTCTTTGCGAATGCCACGCCGTCCAGACCTGGCCTCTATTTCACCGTGCTTGGTGAACCCGCGATGAAGATGCTGCGCTATCAACAGCAGTACTCCTTCTTTGACGCCGCCAAGCTGGGCCAGTCGGTTCGTTTCATCCCTCTCAGCGAGGGCGTGCTGGCCCAGGATCTGGACGGCGTCCTGGAGGAAATCGTCAAGCAGGTTACGGCGCTACGCCCAGGCGTGGTGGTCGTGGATTCGTTCCGCACCGTAGGACGCAATGCGACGGGCGGCACGAGCGGCCCGCAGATGCAGGCGTTCATCCATCGCCTGGCCCAGTTCCTCGCCGGTTGGGCGGCCACCTGCTTTCTGGTCGGTGAATATGCCGAGGAGGAGATCCGCGACGATCCGCTCTTCACCGTGGCCGACGGGCTTATCTGGCTCTGGCAGGTGACGGAGCGCAACTCGGTGGTGCGAAAGCTCCAAGTCATGAAACTTCGAGGGCAAGCTTCTCTCCCGGGATTGCACACAATCCGGATCGGCGAGGACGGGCTGCAGGCTTTTTCGCGCACGCTGGGGCTGGGGGGCGGTAGGACCCGGCCGGCGCGGAGCCGGATCCTTTCCATCGGCATCCCGGAGCTGGACGAGATGCTGGGCGGCGGAGTGCCCGAGGGCGACAGCCTGCTTGTGGCCGGGCCGTCGGGAACCGGCAAGTCGGCGCTGGCCACCCAGTTCATCGCCGCCGGGCTGCGCAATGGGGAAGCCGGAATCATGGCGATCTTCGAGGAGCGCCCGGAGGGATACGCGGAGCGGGCGGCCAGTTTCGGGCTGCCGTTTGCCGCCGCCGAGAAGGCGGGCACGTTCGCCATTCTGTATCTTCGCCCTCTCGACCTCTCGGTGGACGAAGCCATGCAGGAGATTCTCGACGCGATCGAGCGCATCGGCGCCAAACGCCTGGTGATTGATTCGCTCGTGGGCTTCGAAATGGCCCTGGCCCCGGGCTATCGGGCGGACTTCCGCGAGTCGCTCTACCGCATGATCAGTGCTTTGACGGGCGCGGGCATCACAATCCTCAGCACGGTGGAGGTGGAGGACTCGTTTACCGGGCTGCCGTTCAGCCACTACGCGATTTCGTTCCTGACCGATGACATCATCCGCATGCGCTACGTGGAGATCGACGGCCAGCTGCGCAAGGTAATGGTCGTTGTAAAAATGCGACGCGGCAACCACACCAAGCACATCCGCGAGTACGTGATCACGGACCAGGGGGTCGTGATCATCCAGCCATGCCGCACCGACTATACCCACCTCACCACCGGGCAACCACAGCGCATCGGCCAACGCGCCGAGGCGGCGCCGGAACCGAAGGCCATGGCCTAAAGGGGCGGGAAGAAGACTGGAACCGATGAGCCATCACCGTATCGTGGCCTCCGCGCCAAAGGGTCTTGATTGGAAAAGCCTCGGTTTGGCCCTCACCGCGCAGGCACCAGTGCCCATGGCCATGTTGGTCGGGGCGGGCCATCGGGTGGGCTATGTGAATCCCGCCTTCTGTCGTCTGATGGGCCGGCCCTTGGCGACGCTGACGGGGCGGCCGTTCGCGGAGATTCTGGCCAAGCGCGATGAATGCCTCGCACTGCTGGACCGAGTGTTCCGCGAGGGCCGCCCCGCCACGCACACGGCGCAGGAGCACGCCGAGCCCGGTCCTGTCTTTTGGGCGTATACGATGTGGCCGGTGTTGGAGGCAGGGGAGACGGCCGGGGTTGTGCTCCAGGTCACTGAGACGGCGTCATTGCATGAACATACGGTCGCGATGAACGAGGCGTTGCTGCTCGGTTCGGTGCACCAGCATGAGCTCACCGAAGCGGCGGAGATGTTGAATGCGCGGTTGCAGGCGGAGATCAGTGCCCGCCAGGAGGCCACCCGCGAACTGGCGGAAAAGGCGCGGCTACTCGACCTGAGCTTTGACGCGGTGGTCGTGCGCGACATGGAGGGGCACATCACCTACTGGAACCGCGGCGCGGAGGAGCTGTACGGCTGGCCCCGGGCCGCGGCGCTGGGAAAGCTCAGTCACGATCTGCTCCAGACCGAATTCGCCGTGCCCATCGAGCGGATGCTCGAGGAACTCGAGCGCACCGGCCGCTGGACGGGGGAGCTGGGGCATATCGCGTGCGATGGCCGGCGCCTCACGGTGCTCGTGCGCAAGACGCTCGATCGCGACAGTGCCGGCAAAGGCATCGCAGTGCTCGAATACATGACGGACATCACCCGGCGCAAAGAGATGGAGGAGGCGCTGCGCCACGCCAAGACCCGGCTGGCCGACCGCGCCGGGCAACTCGCTGGATTGGTGGCGGAGCGCACCGCGGAGCTCTCGGCGATGAACCAGCAACTGGAAGCCTTTGTCTATTCGATCGCCCATGACCTGCGCGCCCCGCTGCGTTCCATGCAGGGTTTCGCGGAGCTGCTGGTCGGCGATTCCGCGTCGAGATTGAGCCCGGCCGGGAGGGATTTTGCCGTCCGGATCGACAAATCGGCGCAGTCGATGGACGCGATGTTGGGCGATCTGCTCGCCTTCTGTCGCCTGGGCCAGCGGCAGGTGGTGTTGGCTCCAGTCCGGTTGGCGGCAGTTGTGGACACGGTGTTGGAGCGGCTGCAATCCGACCTTCAACGCACGAGGGCGCGCGTGGAGCGCAAGGGGCCGTGGCCGGCCGTATTGGCTCACGAGACCACGTTGATCCAGGTACTGGTGAACCTGGTGAGCAACGCCCTGAAGTTCGTCGCGCCGAAGGGTGTGCCCGTTGTTCGTTTACGCTCGGAGACCATCGACGGGAGTGTTCGCGTCTGGGTGGAGGACAATGGTCCGGGCATTGCGCCCGAGCACCAGACCGAGATCTTTCGGCTCTTCAATCGCCTCGAGGGCGAGAAGCATCCGGGTACCGGAGTCGGGTTGGCGATTGTGCAAACCGGGGTGGAGCGGATGGGGGGGCGGGTGGGCTTGGAGTCCGCCGCTGGCGAGGGTTGCCGCTTCTGGTTCGAGTTGCGCCCGGCGTGAGGCTGGCTCGAACATCCCACACCACCTCGGACGGCGATACGCCTCCCGGGCCCTGTCGATCACCGCAACGAATGCCCCGATGGTTCGGGCCGATCTGCGCTCATCGCTCCCCGGGCGGCTTGGGCGTCAGCTCGTCGAGCGCTGCGCGCACCTGGTCGATCATCGGGCCGTGCTCCGCCACGCCCTCGGCCTCTAGCCGTTCGAACTGCGGATGTTCGAAAATCGGTGACAGAACCGGCGGGCCGCCGGCCTCCTCGGACGCATCTTTCAAGGCGCCGGCCAGAGCGGCGACAAACTGGTCCAGCGCCTTGACCCGCCGCAGCAACACGTGTGGATCGCGGCCCGGCCAGTACTCGCCCTCGTCGGAGATCGTCACTTCCACGCCGGCTTTCTTCCAGAGCAGGATCAGGTCGATCACCGCGCGGTGGCAGTGCAGCAGATGTTCCGGCCCGAGCTGGCCGGCGTACTGCGTCTTGCAGAAGGATTGGAACGTCCACGCCCCGCCGAAGCCGGTGCGGCGGCGGCGCGGGCCATCGGCCACAAAGGCCGGATACCGAGCCAGTCCGAAGGTGGCGGTCTCGCAGCCCTCGCCGATTTCGACGGTGAAACGCCAGCCCTCCAGCGGGGCGACCCACAGCAGGCGCGGCTCGAGCTGGCGACCGCGCACGGCCACATAACGCTCGGCGTGCGGGGCTCCGGCCGTCAGGGGGCGGATCGGCCCGGGCGCGCCCAGCCCCCGGCGGGCGGCGAAGCGGGTGATGCTGGCGTGGAGCGCGCGCACCGTGCGTTCGGCCTTCGCCGTCGAACGGGTGTCGAGCCGCAGCGAGTAGTGGATGGTCACGCCCATGGGCGATCAGGTGTTGGCAGACGGTTTGGATACTGCCACGGTCCAGACTTCATGTCCCGATGAGGGCGCAAATCCGGGCTTCGACTTCCGCCCAGGAGGTGCCTTCATCGGGAGCGCGGTGATGGGCGGCCACACGGTCGGCGATCAGCCGGCGATCCTCGGGTGAGAGTTCGAACACGACATCGTCGAGCGGATCAATGCGGTCGCGGATTACCGCACGTTCCTCGGGCGACAAGGCTGGCAGCCGGGCGAGAATCTCCGTCGTGCTCATGGCGGAGACGATGGTGGGCCGGTGCGAGGAGGCAAGCGGGGCGAGGAGAGAAGTTGGGGAACCGCCAATCTGCGCTCATCATCGCCAATCCCGGAGCCGGCGTCCGATGCCGTTAGGCGGGCCGGGGGCCTTTTGTCATCCGATAGTTGACATGGAGGTGGGCTTACGAACGCCTCCGAGTTCGCCGCTAAACGGCGCGCGATACGACCCGGGCCGGCACCACATTGTTAAGAATGGAGCGCTGTGTGTGGGGCGTCCCTTTGGAGCGAATGGGCGGGTGTGAGAGCCGAGCTTCGCGTAGGGGCGGATTCGGGCGGCTCGGGCGGAGCCTCGCCCTCCCGCCGCAAGGTCGCGCCTTGGTGGCGAGCCTCCGGGCGAGCCGTGCTACGACGGCGGGCCACTCGTTACCTGGAGTCGAGCAGGGGAGCGGGGCGGGTAACACCTACTACGCGCGGGCCGGACTCCGGCGTAGACTCCGGCCAGATCAGGCTCACTCCGAGTCTGCCGCGGTGCTGCGCCGGTGGCATTGGGCCGCGCGCTCCGCGCCAAATGCCTTCGCGCTACGCCGTTCCGCGGGGCGGTGTTCCAGTTTCAGCGTATGAAAACAGATCCTCCGCCAACCTCGCCCGTCTCGCCTCCCCAGCCGGAGGTTTTCGCCCCTTCTCAATCACCAGCCCCTGCGGCCGCTCCCGCCGGGCCGCAGGCTGAGGCGAATTTCTGGCTTAAGCCCGCGCTCAAGAAGAAGCTGCTGGTGGGCGGTATCGTGGTCGCCCTCGCCGTGGGCGGAGGATTGGTTTGGCGCGCTCTGCAACCCACCGGCCCGGGAGCTGGCTTTGTGGTCGGCAACGGCCGGATCGAGGCCACCGAGATCGACATTGCCACCAAGCTCGCCGGACGCGTGCAGGACATTCTCGTCAATGAGGGTGATTTTGTCGTGGTGGGCCAGTCGTTGGCGCAGATGCAGATCGAGGTGCTCGACGCCCAGCGCGACGAAGCTCAGGCGCAGTCGCGCAAAGCCGTCAATGCCGTGGCCAGCGCTCAGGCTCAGGTGGTGGCCAGCCAGAGCCAGACTGCGGCGGCGCAGGCGGTGGTGGAGTTGCGTGAGAGCGAGTTGGATGCCGCGCAGCGTCGCCAGGTGCGCACCGAGACGCTCACCGGCCAGGGCGTGCTCGCCGTCCAGGATCTCGACGACGGGCGGGCCCGCGTGAGCGGAGGGGCGGCCGCGCTCGCCGGGGCGCAGGCGCAGGTGGCCGCCGCGCAAGCCGCGACGGTGGCGGCGCAAGCGCAGGTCGTGGGCGCCGGCTCCAGCGTCGAGGCCGCGGAGGCGACGATTGCGCGCATCGACGCCGACATCCAGGACAGCCTGCTCAAGTCGCCGCGCGCCGGCCGTGTGCAATATCGTATCGCACAGCCCGGGGAAGTGCTCGGGGCCGGCGGCAAGGTGCTCAACCTCGTCGACCTGGGCGATGTCTATATGACGTTCTTCCTGCCCGAGACGGTGGTGGGCAAGGTGGCGCTGGGCAGCGAGGTGCACATCGTGCTCGACGCCGCGCTGCAGTGGGTGATTCCGGCCAAGGTATCTTATGTGGCCAGCACCGCGCAGTTCACTCCCAAGACGGTGGAGACGGCCAGTGAGCGCCAGAAGCTGATGTTCCGAGTGAAGGCCCAGATCGATCGTGCGCTCCTCGAGAAGCATTTGAAGTTGGTGAAGACCGGCCTGCCCGGTGTGGCGTGGCTCAAACTCGACGCGCAGGCGACGTGGCCGGCAGAGCTGGCGATCAAGGTGCCGCAATGACGTTCCGTGCTTCCGATTCCGCGCCCGTCGCCAGTGTGGTCGACGTCGGCCTGCGCTATGGGAAGACCGTGGCGGTGGATGGGGTGACGCTCGACCTCCCACCCGGATGCATGGTGGGCCTGCTCGGCCCGGACGGCGTGGGCAAGTCCAGCCTGTTGTCGCTGCTCGCCGGTGCGCGCGCGGTGCAGCAGGGGAGGGTGCAGGTGCTCGGTGGCGACATGGCCGCTGCCAGCCATCGCCGGAAGGTGTGCCCGCACATTTCCTACATGCCGCAGGGCCTCGGCAAGAATCTCTACCCGACGCTGTCGGTGGAGGAGAACCTGCAATTCTTCGGCCGTCTGTTTGGCCACAGCGCCGCCGAGCGGCGCCGGCGCATTGACGAACTCACCCGCAGCACCGGGTTGGCGGCGTTCCTCGTGCGCCCGGCGGGCAAACTCTCGGGCGGGATGAAGCAAAAGCTGGGGTTGTGCTGCGCGCTCATCCACGACCCGGATCTCCTGATTCTCGACGAACCGACCACCGGCGTGGATCCCCTGGCGCGGCAGCAGTTCTGGGAGCTGATCGCGCACATCCGCAGTGTGCGTTCCGGCATGAGCGTGATTGTGGCCACCGCCTACATGGACGAGGCGCAGCGCTTCGACTGGCTGGTGGCGATGGACGCCGGACGCGTGCTGGCCACCGGCACACCGGCCGAGCTGCTCGAGCGCACCGGTAGCGACTCGCTGGATGCCGCGTTCATCGCCCTGCTACCGGAAGCGAAACGCCGGGGGCACCGCGAAGTGACGATTCCGCCGTTTGCCGCCGGGGACGGGGCGGAGATCGCCATCGATGCGACGGACCTCACCAAACGCTTCGGGCCGTTTGTGGCCGTGGATCACGTGAGCTTTCGGATTCGGCGCGGGGAAATCTTCGGCTTCCTCGGGTCCAACGGCTGCGGCAAGTCGACCACGATGAAAATGCTGACCGGGTTGCTGCCGGCGACCGAGGGCCGGGCGGCGCTGCTCGGGCACGAGGTGGATCCCAAGGATATCGCGACGCGCCGGCGCGTAGGCTACATGTCGCAGTCGTTCTCGCTCTATTCGGAGCTCTCGGTGCGGCAGAATCTGGTGCTGCACGCCCGGCTCTTTCAGGTGCCGGCCGCTGAGATTCCTGGTCGGGTGGGGGAGATGATCGAGCGATTCGGGCTGGGCGAGGTGCCGGACGCGATGCCTGACAGCTTGCCGCTTGGCATCCGCCAGCGTCTGTCGCTGGCGGTGGCGATGGTGCACAAACCCGAGTTGCTCATCCTGGATGAACCGACCTCCGGGGTGGATCCCATCGCCCGCGACAGCTTGTGGCAGCTGATGATCGACCTCGCGCGCCACGACCGGGTGACGATCTTCATCTCGACCCACTTCATGAACGAAGCGGAGCGCTGCGACCGCATTTCGTTGATGCACGCCGGCCGCGTGCTCGTCACCGGCGCCCCAGCTGAGATCGTGCGCCAGCGAGGAAGCGCCTCTCTGGAAGAGGCGTTCATCCGCTACCTCACGGAGGCCGATACGACGGACGCCGCTCCCGCAGCCGCGCCGACGGTGGAGGCGCCGCCCACGGCGGCCGTACCCGCCGCGGCCCCGGGCGGCCACCAGTTTTTCAGTCTGGCCCGGGCATGGAGCTACAGCCGACGCGAGACCCTCGAGCTCAAACGCGATCCGGTGCGCGCCACCATGGCATTGTTGGGCACGGCCATCCTCATGTTCGTGGTGGGCTATGGCATCAGCCTAGACGTGGAGAACCTGACCTACGCCGTGCTCGATCGCGACCAAACCACGCTGAGCCAGAACTACGCGCTTAACTTGTCGGGCTCGCGCTACTTCATCGAGCGTCCGCCGATCACCGACTACGCCGAGCTCGATCAGCGGATGCGGGCCGGTGAACTTGCGCTGGCCGTGGAAATCCCGTCGGGTTTCGCGCGCGACATCAAGCGAGGCACGCCGGTGCAAATCGGCGCCTGGGTGGACGGGGCGATGCCGCGCCGCGCTGAGACGGTGCGCGGCTATGTGCAGGGCATGCACCAGGGCTGGCTTCAGGACATGGCGACGCACCGGCTCGGACAGGAGGCGGCGGCAGGGCCGGCCACGATCGCGACGCGTTTTCGTTACAACCCCGATGTACGCAGCCTGCCCGCGATGGTGCCGGCGGTGATTCCGATGTTGCTGCTCATGATCCCGGCGATGCTTACGGCGCTCTCCGTGGTGCGTGAGAAGGAGCTGGGCTCCATTATCAATCTCTACGTTACGCCGGTCACGCGCAGCGAATTCCTGCTCGGCAAACAACTGCCCTATGTCGCGTTGGCCATGGCCAATTTCGCCTCGATGACCTTGTTGGCGGTCACCGTCTTCGACGTGCCGGTGAAGGGCAGCCTCCTGACGCTGACAACGGCGGCGTTGCTCTATGTGGTCTTCTCGACCGGCTTCGGCCTTTTCGCCTCCACGTTCACGAGGAGCCAGATCGCGGCGATGTTTGTGACGATGCTCGGTACGCTGATTCCGGCGGTCCAGTTCGCCGGGATGCTGAATCCGGTTTCCTCGCTCGAAGGCCCCGGCGCGTGGATCGGCCAGGTGTACCCGGCGACCCATTTTCTGACGATCAGCCGCGGGGTGTTCAGCAAAGCCCTGGGCTTCTCCAGCCTGCATGCCTCGTTCTGGCCGCTGGTGCTGGCGGTGCCGGTGATCCTGGGCCTGTCGATCGCGCTGCTGAAGAAACAGGAGACCTGAGCATGCCGCACCTCGCCAACATTGTCCGCCTCGGCGTCAAGGAACTGTGGAGCCTGGCGCGCGACCCGATCATGCTCGTGCTGATCGCCTACACCTTCACGGTCTCCATCTACGTCTCGGCCACCGCGATGAAGGAGACGTTGAACAAGGCCCCGATCGCCATCGTCGACGAGGATGGTTCGCCGCTG
This sequence comes from Opitutaceae bacterium, assembly GCA_016711225.1. Classification (GTDB taxonomy): domain Bacteria; phylum Verrucomicrobiota; class Verrucomicrobiia; order Opitutales; family Opitutaceae; genus CAJCBL01. The sequence continues at coordinate 23,736 of JADJTK010000015.1, read as the reverse complement.
TCTGCGCGCATCGGGGAGTCCTTCTTCCTGCCGCGCTTCCAGGCCCCCGTGATGCTGTCGGCCGCCGACATCGACGCCGGCATGGACGCCGGCACCTACACCTTCGTCCTGGACATCCCCCCGGACTTCCAGCGCGACGTGCTCGCCGGCCGGTCGCCGGCAATCCAGCTCAATGTGGACGCCACGCGCATGAGCCAGGCGTTCAGCGGCAGTAGCTATATTCAGCAGATGGTGCTGGGCGAGGTGACCGACTTTGTGCGTCGGCACCGCGGTGGCGCACCTGCGCCGGTGGAACTGGCGCTGCGGGCGCGGTTCAATCCGAACCTGGAGGCCACCTGGTTCGGCGCGTTGATGGAGATCATCACCAACGTCACCATGCTATCGATCATCCTGACCGGCGCGGCGCTCATCCGGGAGCGCGAGCACGGCACCATCGAGCATCTGCTGGTGATGCCGGTCACGCCGGCCGAGATCATGTTGTCGAAGGTCTGGTCGATGGGGCTGGTAGTGTTGCTGGCCGCGGCTTTTGCGCTTCTGGGAGTGGTGCGCGGCGTGTTGCACGTCCCCGTCGAGGGCTCGGTGGCGCTGTTCTTGGCCGGCGCGGCGCTGCACCTTTTCGCCACCAACTCGCTAGGGATCTTCATGGCCACCCTGGCGCGTTCGATGCCGCAGTTCGGCATGCTCGCGGTGCTGGTGTTGCTCCCGCTGCAGTTGCTTTCCGGGAACGTGACCCCGCGGGAGAGTATGCCGCAGTTCGTGCAGATGGTGATGCAGGCGGCGCCGACCACCCACTTCGTGGCGCTCAGCCAGGCCATCCTGTTTCGCGGCGCGGGCCTTGGCGTGGTCTGGCCCCAGTTCCTCGCCCTGGGCGCGATCGGTGCGGTGTTCTTCGGCATCTCACTGAACCGCTTCCGAAAGACCATCAGCCAAATGGCCTGAGTCTGCGCTCCGGCGCGGGCGAGCCCCTCAATTTCCGAACCAGTGTCGAAAGCAATCTACTCACCCAATATGACTATCCGCCTTCTCTCTCTTGTGCCGCACGCTTCCGCGCGGCTATGGCCTCGCACGTTGGCGACCCTTTGTTTGGGCACGCTGATGTGCGGTACCGATCTACTGGCCGAAACGATCGACTCGCCTGTCCTCACCGATCACGCCCGCTCCACTCCGGTGTTCACCGTGTATTTTGAGAACGACGTTTTCAGCAATACCGACTTCCACTACTCGAACGGCGTGAAGCTTTCCTGGCTCTCCGCTGATCTCGTGGGCTGGGGGCAGAAGGGATGGAGGCAATGTATGGTCGAAGCGCTGCCGTTTGTGAATCGCTGCGACGGCCAGAAGAATTTCGGGCTCTCCTTGGGGCAGCATATGTACACGCCGACCGACAATGAGCTGTATACCCCGGATCCGACCGACCGCCCGTACGCGGGCTGGACCTACCTGGAGTTCGCCTTTGTCAGCAAGACGCGGACGGTTTCCGATACGATCTCGCTGCAACTCGGAATTGTCGGTCCGCACAGCCTGGCCGGCAAGACCCAGACCACCATTCACGGCTGGATCGGCAGTGCCAAGGCGCATGGATGGGAACATCAATTGCATGACGAACCGGGCGTGAATCTGATCTATGAACGCCGGTGGCGGATGTTCGCGCGCGCCCTTTCCCAGCGCTTGGGAGTCGATCTGATCCCGCATGTCGGGGCGAGCCTGGGCAATGTGCAGAGCTATGCCAACGGCGGCGGCACGGTGCGTGTCGGGTTCAACTTGCCCAGCGATTTCGGGGTGCAGCTTGCCCGCGCCGGTAGTATCGGAGGGACGCCCACCGACGACCTCGACCCCCGCGTCTCTCTGAAGCACAACTTCAGCGTCTTCGTCTTCGGCGCTGCGGATGGGCGAGCGGTCGCCCGCGATCTCTTTCTCGACGGTAACACGTTTCGCGACAGCCCCTCGGTCGACAAGGAGTCCTTTGTGGCGGATTTCAGCTATGGGGTAGGCCTGATCGCGGGTCGTTGGCAGTTCACGTATACGCAGGTGCGGCGCACCCGGGAATTCAAGACACAGACCGGATCGCCCACTGAGTTTGGTTCCTGCTCGGTTTCCTGCGCCTTCTAGGGCGACAGGGCGATGGCTCTATAACCCGTGGCGGACTTCGGTGGACCGGCGGCGGTCGAGCCGGGCGCGCCTGTTCTTCTTCCCTCATGAAATCTCCTGTCGTCACCCCGCCAAAAGGCGAGGTCTGGTATAACCGGTCCGCCGAGGCGGTCCTGCTGCAGCTCCACTCTTCCCCCTCCGGACTCTCCGCGGCGGAAGCGGCGACGCGTTTGGCCGCCGACGGGCCGAACGAGCTCAAGGAGGCGCAGCGGATCAGCCCGCTGCAGATCTTGCTTGGCCAGTTCAAGAGCCTGCTCATCTGGATTCTGATTGGCGCCGGTGTGCTCTCCGGCGTGCTCGGGGAAACCGTCGATGCGATCGCCATCCTCGCGATCGTGGTGCTCAATGCGGTCATCGGCTTCTATCAGGAGTTCAACGCCGAGAAGTCGATTGCCGCGCTCAAGCAGATGACCGCGCCTCAGGCGAAGGTCCGCCGCGAGGGGAAGGTTCTGGCGATCCCGGCGGCGGGCATCGTCGCCGGGGACATCCTGGTGTTGGAGGCGGGCGATCTGGTGGCGGCCGATGCCCGGTTGCTGGGCGCCGCGTCGTTGGCCTGCATCGAGGCGGCGCTCACCGGCGAATCGGAGGCCGTGGCGAAGCGGCCCGAGGCCCTGCCCTCCGGCGAGGTGCCGCTGGGCGATCGCGCGAACCTGGTCTTCATGGGCACGGGAGTCGCCACAGGCACCGGACAAGCGGTCGTGGTGGCCACCGCGATGCACACGGAGCTGGGCCGTATCGCCGGGCTCATCGAAGAGGCGGGCGCGGACGAGGGCACGCCTCTGGAGCAGAAGCTCGAGGCTTTCGGGCGGGTGCTGGTCTGGGCGGCCCTGGGCATCGTGGCGCTGCTGTTCGGACTAGGGCTGATGCGCGGAACGCCGTGGCTGGAGTTGGTGATGACTTCGGTGAGCCTGGCGGTGGCGGCGGTGCCGGAGGGGCTGCCCGCGGTGGTCACGGTGGCGCTTTCGGTCGGAGTGTTGCGCATGGCCCGGCGGCGCGCGCTGGTACGCAAGTTGGCCGCGGTCGAGACGCTCGGCTCGACCACGGTGATTTGTACCGACAAGACGGGTACGTTGACGGTGGGCGAGATGACGGTGCGAGCGCTGTGGGTGGCGGGGCGCAGCTACGAGGTCACCGGTGAGGGCTACGGGCCGGAGGGAGAAGTGCGCTTCGAAGGCAAGCCGGTGGAGGCGCTCCACCAGGCGGCCTTGCTGGAACTCGCGACGGTGATTCTTGGGTGCAACAACGCCCATCTGGTCGAGGACGCAGGTGCGTGGAAGACGGTGGGCGATCCCACCGAGGGCGCGTTGCTGGCGGCGGGCCGCAAAGCCGGGGGCGATCGTGAACGTATCGAGAAGGAGTGGCCTAAGCACCACGAGATTCCTTTCGACTCCGATCGGAAGCGCAGCGCGGTCATCCGCCGTTTGCCGGACGGGAAGCTGCGCGCCTTTGTCAACGGTGCGCCTGGGCCGTTGCTGGAGCGCTGCACCCATCAATACACCAGTGAGGGCGTGCGCGCGCTGACGGACGAGGACCGGCAGCGCCTTCTCGCGCAGACTACTGCGTACGCGCAGCAGGCGCTGCGTGTCCTGGGTTCGGCGCAGCGCGATCTGGCCGGAGATCCCTCCCCCGGCGAACTCACCGCCGAGGCGGTGGAGCGTGACCTAGTATTTGTGGGGCTCTCCGGAATGTATGATCCGCCGCGGGCCGAGGCCAAAGCGGCGGTGGCGCTCTGCCGGTCGGCGGGAATTCGGGTGGTGATGATCACGGGCGACCACCCCGAGACGGCTACGGCCATCGCCCGCGAGATCGGCATCGCCGCGGCGGGGGACGTCGCGGTGGCAGGCGTTGAGCTGGAGAAGTTATCCGAGGACGAGCTGCGCCGGCGTGTGCCCGAGATCTCCGTCTATGCCCGCGTGACCGCCGAGCATAAGCTGCGCATCATCCGCGCCTGGAAGGCGAACGACGCGGTGGTCGCGATGACGGGCGACGGCGTCAACGACGCCCCGGCGATCAAGGGGGCCGACATCGGCATCGCGATGGGCAAGGCCGGCACGGAGGTGACCAAGCAGGCCGCGGACATGATCATCACCGACGACACCTTCGCCACCATCGTGGCCGCCGTGGAGGAGGGGAGGGGCATCTACGACAACATCCGCAAGACCCTGCAGTATCTGCTGGCCGGAAACACCGGCGAGCTTCTGCTGATGACTGTCTGCGTGATCGTGGGGCTGCCGATGCCGCTGCTGCCGATCCATCTGCTCTGGATCAATCTGGTCACCGACGGGTTGCCGGCGCTGTGCCTGGCCACCGACCCCATCGACCCCGCGGTGATGCAGCGCCATCCGCGGGGCCGCGCCGAGCGCATCACCGACGGCGGCTTTCTGGGCACGATGGCCTTCACCGGCCTGCTCACGGCCGGTGTGGCGTTCGCTGTGTACTTCTATGTCTCGCGAACCGGAACGCTGGAGTCCGCCCGCGCCTCCGCGTTCGCCGTGTTGGTGTTTGCCGAGCTTCTACGATCGTTCGGCGCCCGCAGCGAGACCAAGCCGGTGTGGCGCATTTCGCTGTTCACGAATCTGAACCTGGTGCTGGTCGTGGCCGTTTCCATCGGCCTGCAGGTGTGGAGCCAGCATAGTGAGAGCCTGGGACGCTTTCTGAAGACCACGTATCTGCCGTTTACCGATTGCCTGCTCCTGCTCGCGCTGGGCGCGATCCCGCTGGCGGCCCTGGAGCTGGCGAAGCTGGTGCGCAACCGAAGGGCGAGGGTGGCGCCGGCCGGCTCGTCGCCGGGTGCCCCTGCCCCCCGCCGCCCTCGTGAGGCCCGAGTCCCCCGAACCTCTATTCCAATGAAAAGCCGTCTTTTTTCCCTATTGAACCGTGGACAGTCCGTCTGGTTGCACGCGATTAACCGTAGTCTGATCACCAGCGGAGAGCTCAAACGCCTGATCGCCGACGAGGGGTTGCGCGGGCTGACGACGGACTCCGCCGTTTTCGCGAAGGCCGTTGTCGGTAGCGGCGACTACTGCGACTTGCTTGAGGCTCCGGAGTCGCAAGGGCTCGAGTCTCAGACGCTCTATGAACGGCTCGCGGTGCGCGATATTCAGGCGGCCGCCGATCTCTTTCGGCCGGTTTACCTGCACACGATGCGGCGGGATGGCTTCGTGAGTCTCGCGGTTTCGCCGCTGCTTGCCTACGAGACGGCGGGTACCCTCGAAGAGGCGCGGCGCCTCTGGCAGACGGTGGGGCGTGAAAATCTCATGATCAAGGTGCCGGGAACACCGGAGGGCATCGTCGCGTTCCGCCAACTCATCAGCGAAGGAATCAACGCGAGTGTCACACTGCTCTTCGCGCCGGAGGTCTATGAGCACGTGGCGGCCGCCTACTTCGACGGGCTGGAGCACTTGGTGCGGCAAGGCGGGGACCCGGGGAAGGTGGCCAGCGTGGCCAGCTTCTTTATCAGCCCAATCGATACCGCAGTGGACGACTGGATCGGCAAGCGACTGATTTCTTCCGCCCAACCCGAGGAGCCGGCCGAGTTGCGCGCTCCCTTCTGGGCAAGGTGGCGATCGCCAGCGCGAAAATCACCTATCAGCGCTTCCTCTCGATTTCCATGGTCATCGCTGGATGGAGTTGAGTCGGCATGGCGCGCACGCCCAGCGGTTGTTGTGGGCAGGCACCGACGTGCAGAACCCCAACTTCTACGACGTCGGTTACGTCGAGGGGCTCATCGGGCCGGACACAGTCGTTACCCTCTCCCCGGCCATGCTTGCCGCGTTTCGCGATCACGGCCGGGTCTGGTTCTCCCTGGCCGAAAAGGTCGCCGACGCGATCGGTACCCTGCAGTCGGTCCAGCACGCCGGCCTGCCGCTGGCGGCAATCAGCGACAAGTTGCTGGCCGACGCTGTGCTGCAATCCGCTGAGGCCTTCTCCCGGGTGCTCAAGGCCACCGATCGCAGCGGGAAACCGGCGATTGGTTCGCAACCCTTGGCGCTTCTTGAGCTCAAGTTGATGAAGGAACTGTACGAAGGACGAAGCGCATCCGTGTGAGTCGCAGCGTCTACAAACGTGGCTCGCCGGGAGGTTGCCCTCCAAGGCGGCGCGACCTTGTCGGCAGGAGGGCGAGCCTTCGCCCGAGCCGATTCGCCGGGAGGCTCGCCCTGCTTGCCCCTCCCTAAGGTAGGCGCACACCCCATACCCTTCCTGCAATTGTGTGTCATATTCTCCGCATCGATGTCATTGTCCTCTAGAATGAAGAAAATCCGGTCCCAAATCTCCCGTTCCATGATCCGCTTTGCCCCAGTGTCCGACTGGTATCCAAGGGCTTGATGAGATCCTGGGGGCTGGCGGCGGAATTCCTCGTGCGCGGCGCGGTGCAGTTCGGCGAGCCGGGCGTGTTGATGGCCTTCGAGGAGACGGAAAAGGAGCGGACGGCCAACGTCGCGTCGCTCGGCTTTGATCTGGCGGGTCTGGTCCGGCGCCAGCAAGTGGTGCTGGATTACGTCCACATCGAGCGCAGCGAAATCCATGAGACCGGCGAGTATGATCTGGAAGGCTTGTTTGTCCGGCTCAATCTCGCGATCGATACCATCGGGGCCAAGCGGGTGGTGCTGGACACGCTGGAGGTGCTGTTCGCCAGCCTGCCCAACGAGGCCATCCTGCGCTCCGAGCTGCGCCGGCTCTTCCGCTGGCTCAAGGACAAGGGCGTGACCGCCGTCATCACCGCCGAGCGCGGGCGCGAGTCGCTGACGCGCCACGGGCTGGAGGAATACGTGTCCGACTGCGTCATCCTGCTCGATCACCGGGTCAGCGACCAGATCGCCACGCGGCATCTGCGGGTGGTGAAATATCGCGGCGCCCTGCACGGCACCAACGAATTCCCGTTTCTCATCGGCGATGAGGGCATCAGCGTGCTGCCGATCACGTCGCTGGCGCTGAATCACCAGGTGTCAAACGAGCGGATTGCCACCGGGATTCCGCGGCTCGATGCGATGCTGGGCGGAAAAGGCTTTTTTCGCGGCAGCAGCATTCTGCTCACGGGCACGCCCGGCACCGGCAAGACCATTGTCGCCGCCAACTTCGCCCAGGCCGCCGCCCGGCGCGGGGAGCGCGTGCTCTTCTTCTCGTTCGAGGAATCGCCCGACCAGATCATCCGCAACATGCACTCCATCGGGCTGCGCCTGGAACCGCTGGTCAAGCGCGGCCTGCTGCGGTTTCACTCGGCGCGGCCCTCGCTCTACGGCCTGGAGATGCACCTGGCCACGATGTTCAAGGAGATCGCCGCGTTTCAGCCCCCGTCGTCATCGTGGATCCCATCACCAGCCTGATGGAACTGGGCACCGCCTCCGAAGGCAAAGGGATGGTGACACGTCTGATCGATTTCTTGAAAGCCAGCCAGGTCACCTCGCTCTTCACCAGCCTGACGCAGGGCGGTCATGCGCTGCAACAAAGTGAAGGCGGCATGTCCTCGCTCATGGACTCCTGGCTGTTGTTGCAAGACTTCGAAGGCAACGGCGAACGCAATCGCGTGCTCTACGTGCTCAAGGCGCGCGGCATGGCGCACTCGAACCAGATCCGCGAGTTCCTGATTTCCAACCGGGGCATTGACCTCGTGGACGCTTACATCGGTCCCAGCGGCGTGTTGACCGGCTCCGCCCGGGCCGCGCAAAGTTCCCTGGAAAAGGCCGCCATTCTGTCCAACCAGCAGGAAGCCGCCCAACTCAAGCGCGAAGTGGAGCGCAAACGCGCGGCGCTCGAACGGCAGATCAGCGGGCTGCGCGCCGATTACGAAAGCGAAGCCGTGGAACTGCGGCGCATCGCCGAACAGGTCGGCACCCGCACCTTCGTGCTGGGCACCGAGCGGGCCGCCTCCGGCATCCTGCGACAGGCGGATCTGAAGGTGGCGGCCCGCGTGCGGGCCAAAGCCAAACCGGTGAGAAACAACTAATGAAGACCCAAACGGTGAAACCCAAGGCCGCCCGCTGGACCGCCGGCCCGCCAAGCTCTGGCAACTGCGCCTTTATGTGATGGAGCAGACGCCCAAGTCCCTGGACGGCATTCGCGAATTTGAAGCGGTTTTGCGAAACCCACCTCAAGGGCCGCTATCGCATCACGGTGATCGATTTGCTGGAGCAACCCCAGTTGGCCAAGGGCGACCAGATTCTGGCTATCCCCACCGTGGTGCGCCGTTGCCCAAGCCGGTGCGCATCATCATCGGCGACTTGTCGAATCCGGCCCAGGTGCTCGTCGGCCTGGATCTGCGCCGGCCGGCAACACGGATGAGACCCTACGCCAAAAGAACAACCCGCCGGCCGGCCCCGCCCGCGACCGTCTGAAAGGCCCCGGCCACCCAGGCCGCTACGTCCTTCGCCTATTTGTGGCCGGAGCTACGGCCCGCTCGAACCAGGCCGTCCTGCATGTGCGGGAACTGTGCGAAATGAAGCTGAAGGGGCGCGCGAAGCTGGAGGTGATCGACATCTACCAGCAGCCCGGGCTGGCGCGCGACAATCAGATCGTTGCGACCCCGACGCTGATTATAGAGTTTCCCCGGCCGGTGCGCCGGTTCATCGGCAACCTGACGAACATCGGCGATCTGCTCGGCCTGTTGGATCTGGGGGAGAAAGGTCGGGTCGTCCTGTGACACTTCCAGCCAAAGCCGTCGCCCGTGCCGCTTCGGCCGGTGTGGTGGCCAAGCTGCGGGCCCGACTGGCCGAGGCCGAAGGCACGCTGCGCGCCATCCGCAGTGGCGAAGTGGATGTGGTGGTCGTGACCGCCCGGAAGGGCTGCAGGTGTTCACCCTGGAAGGGGCCGAACACGCCTACCGCGTGCTCATCGAATCCATGAACGAAGGGGCGCTGACGTTGACGGCGGACAAGGTGATTCTGTACGCCAATGAATGCTTCGCCCGCATGGTCAAGTGCCCGCTGGAGCAGGTGATCGGCAGTTCTTTCCGCCGCTTTCCTCTCGGTGGCGGACCGGGCCGTGCTCCGGCCCCTCATGAAGGCGGTGCCGCCAGCGGGCACCAAGATCTCCAGGTGCTGTTGGAGGCGGCCGACGGATCCCGCCTCCCAGCGCAGATTTCGGTGCGCGAGATGGCTAAGGACAGTTCTGGCCGGGTGACCATCGGCATGGTGGTGACGGACATGACGGAGGCGCGCCGGGCGGAGGAGTCGCTGCGGGCGCTGACCCAGCGGGTGGTGCAGGTGCAGGAGGCCGAGCGCGGGCGCTTGGCGGGGGAGTTGCATGACAATATCACCCAGCTGCTCTGCGGGGTGCTGTTCAGTAGCCAAGCGTTGGTGACCAAGCTCGCGGCCCTCGATGAGCCGGCGCAGCGGGAAGCGATCAAGTTGCGCGAGCTCCTCGCGCGCACGGCCGAGGAGGTGGATCGCATCTCGCGCAACCTGCGCCCAAGCGAACTCGAACACCTGGGCTTGGAGGCCGCCCTGCGCGCCACCAGCCGGGAGTTTACGACGCGCACCGGAGTGCCGGTCGAGCTGGTGGTCGCCCCGCTTGCCGGGCGACTGCCCGTTGAGGCCGAACTGGCGCTGTATCGGATTCTACAGGAATCGTTGGACAACGTGGCGAAGCATGCCCGCGCCCGCCGCGTCTATGTGAGCCTCGCCCAGCCGGACGGAGTGGTGAGGTTGGTGATCAATGACGATGGGGCCGGTTTTGTTCCGGCTCAACGGGCCGAGGGGAAGGAGAAGCGCAATCTCGGGCTGCTTAGCATGCGCGAGCGGGCGGTCGCCGTCGGCGGCACGCTCTCGATCACCTCGGCGCGGCGGGCCGGCACGGAGGTCGAGGTGCGGTTGCCGCTGGCGGGCGGGAAAGCGGCCGGCGGCGCGCTGAAGGCTGAGGGGCTGAAGGCCAAAGGCTGAAGGCGGAGGCGGAGCGGCGCTGCCCCTTCCGCCACGTATTCTTTCCACTCTCATACACTGCGACGGAATCGGCCACTGCCTTCACGGCTGGGCAGGGATCCGGTCGGTTTCGCGCAGCATCGCTCCGCGTGCCGGCGATTCCCATGGGTGGCGCAGGCCTCCGTGCCTGCGGGATCGGGTTGCGCCGGCACGGAGGCTGGCGCCACGAGGCGCGACTGCCTTCATTCGCTCCTCGCGCTTGGCGGCGTATCAGGAGTTCTTGGCGATCGCTTCGGCGCGGAACCCGCTCGCTTCCTCCCGACTCATGCGCGCGTGCAAATGGGAAGCGGAGAGGTGGTGGGGGACTTCGGCCTTCAGGCAGTCGATGGCTTCCAGCCAGTTGTCGAGATCGCGGCCGGGCTCACAGTTGCTCTGCTCGTAGAGGTGAAAGGCGTAGTCGCGGATCTCTTCTTCGGTGGGCTGATGTAGGACGGGGGGGAGTGTTGGATTGTTTTTCATTGGTGATCTGTGTTGTTCGCTGGGAGTGGGCAACGGCCCTGTCTCCGCCCTTGAGACTATGCGCGGTCGGTCCGCCGGGGGCCATGGGGTGATACCCGCTCTGCGGCCGCGGACGCGGCCTAACGCAGAAGGAAGAATGCAGAATGGAGAAGGCAGAAGGGGGATGGCGGACGTCCAGTTGGAGACTGGAGCTACTGGCAGGAGGCGGAGCGCTTGGCGTTCTGCCTTCATCACTCTGCGTTCTGCCTTAGGCCGCTGCGGCCCTGGTAGGGGTACAGCCCATTCCCGGCGGAGGGCCCGGCGCCTAGTATGCCTGCCACGTGATTGCCAGGCCGGATACCACGGCCCGGCGCTCGCGATCCGCGTCATTCCGACGGCGGACAAAACAGCAGCTAAACGAGGAAAACATCATGACCAAACTCGAAATCAAGGGCGACTGGAACATCACCAAGGGCAAGCTCAAGCAGAAGTGGGCCAAGCTCACCGACGACGATCTCAAGTACGTCGAAGGCCAGCAGGAGGAGCTCCTGGGCCGCATCCAGAAGCGCACCGGCGAGACCCGCGAAGCGGTCGAGAAGGCGCTCAAGGAGTCCTGCTCCACCTGCGGCTGCAAGTAATTGAACCTCCCGGCTGCCGCGGTGGCGCGGCAGCGGGAACCCTCTTTATGAAAGACCACGTCTACAAGCTCATCGAGCTCACCGGCACCTCGACCACGTCCATCGAGGATGCCGTCGGCAAGGCGATCCAGCGCGCGCACAAGACCATCAAGAACCTTGGTTGGTTCCAGGTGCTCGAGACCCGCGGCTCCATCGAGAAGGGCAAGGTTCACCACTGGCAGGTAACCATCAAGGTCGGCTTCACGGTCGAGGGCTGAGGTCGGCTCATTCCGTCGAGTGTCCGCAGTCGAACGGCGAGGGCGTACCGGTGAAAAGGGGGGCGCTATGCCTGCCCCGCGAGTTCCCACCGGTGGCGTCCCCTTGCCGGCCGGCTGCGGTGTCGACGATGCGACCATGTCTTTCCATGAACAACGACCGCGAAACCACTACTCCGTCACCGGTTCCGGCCACGAATGACTGGGGCGCGCCCGGCCATGTGCGGACCCTCGTGCTGATGGCGGCGACCGTTGGCGGGGTTTATCTCTGTTACCGGTTGGCTCTGCCGTTTCTGGGGGCGCTGGCCTGGGCCCTGGCCCTCGCGGTGGTATTCACGCCGTTTCAACGGTGGGTTGAGTCGATCGTGCGGAGCCCGAACTGGGCCGCAGTTGTCTCCGTCTTCATCATCGGGGTGGTCGTGATCGGCCTGGTGTGGCTGGTGGGGCAGCGCCTCGTGGTGGAAGCGGCGAATGGCGCTGCGGCCATCACCGAGACAATTGATTCTGGAGAATGGAAACAAACCCTCGACGCCCATCCGCGCTTGGTACCGCTGGCTGACTGGATGGTGCGGCAGGACCTGCCCGAGGCCGTCAAAACGGCCGCCACGTGGCTGACCACCAACGGTGCGGCCCTGGTCAAAGGCTCGGTGCTGCAGGCGATTGAACTGCTCGTGACCTTCTACCTGCTGTTCTTCTTTCTGCGTGACCGGCGCAGCGCGCTACGGTTGCTGCGGTCGCTCTCGCCCATGTCGCCTGTGCAGATGGACCGGCTCTTTGGCCGGGTCGACGATACGATCTACGCCACGATCTACGGCACGCTCGCCGTCTCCGCAGTTCAAGGATTACTGGGTGGCTTGATGTTCTGGTGGCTGGGTCTGCCGGCCCCTCTGCTTTGGGGGGTGGTGATGGGGTTGCTCGCGGTGGTTCCGGTGCTCGGGGCTTTTGTGGTCTGGGTGCCGGCCGCTCTCTATTTGGCGATGAATGGCAGCTGGGGAAAGGCGTTGTTGCTCGCTCTCTGGGGCTGCGCGGTGGTGGGAACCATCGACAACCTGCTCTATCCGATGTTCGTCGGGAAGCGCCTGAAACTGCATACCGTCCTCACCTTCATTTCGGCGGTAGGTGGGCTGATCGTCTTTGGGCCGGCCGGCCTGATTTTTGGGCCGGTGGTGCTCACGGTTACTATCGAGCTCCTGGATATCTGGCGCTGCCGGCCGACAGTCACCGAGCCGGCCAGTGCCGATCTGGCGGCGTTGTCCCGGTTTGAAAGCGAAGGAGGCCCAGAGGGGCCCGTGGCGCGCTAGAGTCCAACTCCAGACGTATCATGAATTCGTTCCAATTTGAGTGTCCCTATTGCCAGGCCATCAACGATGGCGATGAAGCGATGAAGGGCCGGCGGGTCCTCTGTCCGAAGTGTCAGGCGACGATGCTCGTTCCCGCCGCCCCCGTCGGACCGGAGCCGCGCACCGCGCGTTTGATCCAGAAAGCGGAGGTGGGCGCGCTTGTCGTGCCCGGGCCCGACAGCTCGGAAGCGGAGATCTTCCGGCTCACCCCGGTGGCGCGGGCCTACCCCGGCCAGATCCTTCTTGGGGTGGTGCTCCTCGGTCTGGGAATCGCACTCGCGGTCTACGCCCCTGGGCCTTCCTGGCCGAAATGGGTATCTCTGGTGTTGTTGCTGCCCGGGATGATCTTCTTGCTCGCGCTCTGGGGGCGGGTGAAATCGAGCAGCTATCGCCTGACCACCCAACGACTATTCGTGCGCCGGGGTTGGCTGGCCAAACACGTGAATGAGCTGGAACTGTATCGCGTGAAGGACGTGGTGGTCGACCAGGGGGTGCTGCAGCGTTTGCTGGGATTCGGGACGATCACGGTGCTCGCGGACGACGACAGCACTCCGGGAATACGCCTGGTCGGAGTCGCCGGGCCGGTCGCCGTGAAGGAGATGATCCGCAGCCATTACCGCGCCGCGCGTCAGCGCGAGGGGGTACGGCCCACGGAATTTCTGCAAACGCCGTGAGCCCTATTTCGCTTCGCCAGAGGCACTACCTAGTTCACCCCATAGTGGAGCCGCGTGCGTGGTGGTAATCTCGGGCGTGAAAACTTCCATTCGTTGTTCCCTGCTTTCGTCCGTCACCGGTTCGCCGGCCTGGCGGTTCGCGCCCGTCCTCGTCTGTTGCGGCACCCTCGGCCTGCTGGCCGGCTGCGCGAGCGAGCCGGAATCCCACCTGGTCTCCGCCCCGCCCCGCCCGCGCCTACCCGTCCGGTCATGACCACGACAACCACGACCACCCCGGTGGCGGTGGCGAATCCGGTGGTGGTCGTCGGCAACAATGGCTACGCGACCACCGCCTATGCGGCTCCCCTGATGAGCACCACCGTGGTGACGCAGGCCCCGCCGGCGCTGCAACCGGAGGTCGTGTTGGCCCAGCCGACGCCCCGCCACGTGTGGCTGCCCGGTTACTGGACGTGGCGCAACGAACGCTACGAGTGGATGGCCGGCCATTGGGAATTGCCCCCAACCGCGAGCACCGCATGGATCGCACCCCGCTGGGAGCAGCAGGGCAGTGCCTACAAGTTCACTGAAGGCTATTGGAACTGAATCGCCCCATGATCCTGATACCCTTGGTTGGCTCGGCAGCGAGTCCGCGTGGCCTCTCCCTAACGGAGAGGCCACGCTGCTGTCTGGATCGATCATCTCGGTCGCGATAGGCTGACGGGGCACGGCGCTTGGGGTCGGTCCAGCCTCCGGCCGGATCGTCTGACGAGAGCCCTGTGTCACCCGTGAGGGCTGCGCCAGCGCTGCCAGTGGGAGACTGGACCTACCGGCCCCCGCAGTAGGGTTACAGCCCATGGCCGACCGGGCGGATCGGGCGCACTCTCGCTCGTGCAGACAGGGAAACGCCTCCGCCCCGGGGGCCCCCCGCCAAACGCGGCAACTCAACCACTCCATGTTCCAAGATCTTAATCATCTCTACGGCAAGAAACTCAGCGCCACCGACGGCATCCTCGGCGAGGTGCGCGACTTCTACTTTGACGACCAGTCATGGGCGATTCGTTACTTGGTGGCGGACACCGGTCCCTGGCTGGCCGGGCGCCAGGTGCTGCTCTCGCCGCACGCCTTCGATCGGCAGGCCTTGGGCCGGGCCGACGCGGAAACTGACGTCCTCCACGTGACGCTCACCCGCAAGCAGATCGAGGGCAGCCCGTCGATCGACACCCACCGGCCTGTTTCCCGCCAATACGAGGAGGACTATTACCGCTACTACGGCTGGCCCATCTACTGGGAAGGGGGCGGGATCTGGGGCGCCTCCGGCTTCCCCACGCTGACCCTGCCCACCACCCCGGAGAACCGTCCCCATCACGGGCACAACCAGCGCGACGATGTGCACCTGCGCAGCACCAAGGCGATCACCGGCTATCGGGTACAGGCCGCCGACGGGCCGGTCGGCTCGGTGACCGGTTTTATGGTGGAGGGGTGGAGCTGGGGCCTGCGCTAGGTGGTGGTCGAGACCGGTCACTGGTATTCGGGCAAGCCGATCCTCGTGCTGCCCGGGAACATCGAGCGGATCAGCTATGAGGACTCCACGGTGTTCCTCAACCTCACTAAGGAGGACATCGATGACACCGCAAAGAACGACATCGCCCAGGCGGTGGTCGGCCACCGCTGAGCCCGGGGTCCCATCCCGGACCGATTCCGCCTTCCTCCCTCCGTCCGGTGGCCGAATCACGGCCTTCAATACAATGAGATCCACTCCGATTGTATCGCTGCTTCAGGTCGCTTATGCGGCCGAACTCGAGACCGTCCAGAACTATCTCGCCAACTCCGTCTGGCTGGAGGGCTTGGGCACCCAGGAGGTGGTCGACGCCCTCGCCGACAATGTGGCCGAGAAACTGGGATATGCCGGCCGGTTGGCCCAGCGGCTCAAGCAGCTTGGGGCCTGTCCGCCGGGCTCGCTGGTGGTGGCGCGCAATCAGGTGCTGCTGCAGCCCGCCGAGGACCCGACCGACCTTCGGCATGTGGTCGGCGGGGCCCTCGCCGCCACGCGGCAGTTGATCGCCACTTTTGGTGCGCTCGCTGCGGCGGCGGTTGGCACCGATCCGGTGACGGCGGCGCTGGCCGTGCAGCTCCTGGCCGCGGAGGAGAAGCACCGCTGCCTGTTTGAGGGGTTTCTCAAGAGTCTGGACCGGCCTCCGGCCGTGTAACCCGCCGACGCCCCACCACGGCGTCGTGGCTTCGTCTTTCGTCCCGGCAGAAATGCCGCCGCTCGCGTAGTAAACACTAGAACATTGTAGTTATGATTACTGAGTCTTCCTCCCTGCCTACCAAACGGGCGACGCCGAGCGTCCCCATTCATGAGCTCCTCGCGGAGCGCTGGAGTCCCTACAGCTTCTCGGCCCGGGCCGTCACCACAGCCGATCTTGGGGCCCTGTTTGAGGCGGCCCGTTGGGCGGCGTCCTCGTACAATGAACAGCCGTGGACCTATATCGTGGCGGTCAAGGCGGAGGCGAAGGAGTACGAGCGGATGCTCTCCTGTCTCGTGCCCACAAATTCGGTATGGGCAAAGGCCGCCCCCGTGCTGGTTCTCGGGGTCGTCAGCTTGCGGTTTGCCAAGGACGGAAAGGCGAACCCCGCCGCGGTCCATGACCTGGGTTTGGCGACGGCGAGTCTGGTGGTGGAGGCGACCTCGCGCGGCCTCTCGGTTCATCAAATGATCGGGATCATTCCGGAGCGCGCGCGCGTGCTCTATCGGATACCGGAGCATTCCGAGGCACTGACGGCGATGGCCATCGGCTATAAGGCGAGCGCCGACGAATTGCCGGAGGGGCTGCGTGAGCGGGATCTCGCCGCGCGGCAGCGTAAACCCGCCAGTCAGTTTGTGTTCACCGGCCAGTGGGGACAGCCGTTTGCGGGGGCGTAGGAGCGCCGGCGACGACAATGTGGCACGCTGCTTTTGCACGTGCGGGTAGGTGAGCTTGAGCGCGCAGGTGTTGCCGGCGCCAGCCGGCCTGTGCTGGCGAGGCGCCGCCCGAGCCGGGTGGTTCATCTGGCCTCGCCGTAGGAGAGCGGTTCGAGGCTCGCCCTCTCCCATGGCCGGGCGGAGCAGGCTGGGGCGGGCACAGGCCCAGCCACCCCTGTCCGTGGTGCCGAGGGAGTTTGAGGGTACGCCCAAGCCCTTTACACGGCGCCCGCCGCCCGCTCCTCCACAGAGCTCAGCGGCAGGGACACTGCGGTGTTCGGTCGAGCACTTCCCGGAGGACCCGCGCCAGGGTGAGCGCGGTGTAGGGCTTGGGCAGAAAATCCTTTACCCCGGCCCGGGTGATCTTGGCGATGTTCTCGGCGATATCGAGTCCGCTCACCGCGACGATGCGGACCGCGGGATTGAGACGTTTGAGGACATGGATGGTCGCCTCGCCGTCCAGTATCGGCATCATGATGTCGGTGAGCACCAGGTCGATCTCCTGTTGGTGTTTCGCGTAGACGGCCAAGGCCTCGGCTCCGTCGCCGGCCGTGAACACCCGGTAGCCGAGCGTCTCGAGCGTACGCTGGGTGACGAGCCGGATGGCGGGTTCGTCGTCGACCACTAGGACCAGCTCGCCTCGGCCCCGCCGCAGCTCGTCGGGGAGGGGCGGCTGGGCGGGGTTATCCGCGCGGGCCGGATCGGCGGGCAGGTAGACATTGAAGGTGGTGCCTCGGCCCATCTCGCTGTCGAGCGTCACGAAGCCGCCATGGCCCTTGATGATCGCATCGACCGTCGCCAGCCCGAGGCCGGTGCCTTTCCCGAGTTCCTTGGTGGTAAAGAACGGCTCGAAGATGCGTTCGCGGATGCCAAAGGGAATACCGAGGCCGGTGTCCTCCGCCTGGAGCAGGATATAGCGGCCCGCCTTGGCGGCGCGGAGAGTCCCGGCGAATTGGGCGTCGAGGGCAACGTTGGCTGCCGCCAACGTCAGGGTGCCTCCATGGGGCATGGCGTCGCGGGCGTTGATGGCGAGATTGAGCAGCACCTGGTGGAGCTGGGTGGGGTCGCCCGTCATCGGCCAGAGGTCTTCGGCCACACGCAGGGCGATGGTGATGTCGCGAGGGAAGGTCTCCCCGATGATGCCCCTGAGCTCCTCGATGAGGTCCTTGAGGTGGATGGGCAGGCGCTGGCCCTCCACGCCGCGGGCGAAGGAGAGTACTTGCCGCACGAGTTCGGCCCCCCGGTGGCAACTGGTCTGGATGTTGTTGATGATGGTGTTGCTGTCGGGGTCGTCGCCCTCGTCGGCCCGTAGCAGCTCGATCGACATCATGATCGGGGTGAGCACGTTGTTGAGGTCGTGGGCGATGCCGCCGGCGAGGGTGCCGATACTCTCCATGCGCTGGGCCCGAAAGTATTGGGCCTCCAACCGTTTTTGCTCGGTGCGGTCGCGCATGCCGCCCACCATGCGGACCGGTTGGCCGGCGGTGTCGTGGATGATGTAGCCGCTGTCCTGCACGAGCGCGTAGCCGCCGTGGCGGCACCGGAACTGGTATTCGTCAGTCCATGCGAACAGGCCCTGGTCGATCGCCCGGTGGATCCCGGCGACGACGCGCTGGCGCTCGTCGGGGTGCAGGCGCTCCCGCCATGATTCGATCCCCGGCTCGATCTCGGCCGCGCTGTAGCCGAAGGCGGTCTGGAAGCCGTCGCTCCACCAAAGCAGATCGGTCATGAGGTCCCAGTCCCAGACGACGTCGCTCACGGCCCGCGCGACCAGCTTGAACCGTTCCTCGCTCTCGCGCAGCGCGGCGTCGGCGAGTTTGCGCGCGGAGATGTCGCGGATATTGCACTGGATCACCTGGCGGTCGCCCTCCTGGTAGAGATTGCTGACGAACTCGACGTGGATGTGACGCCCGTCCTTGGTCTCAAGGGGCAGGTCGTCGTAGCGCACGTATCCGGTCTGCTGGAGTTCACGGAATGACGACTGGCTGGCGGTGGCATCCCGGTAGAGGCCGATCTCGAAGAGTTCCTTGCCCAGGAACTCCTCGTGGGTGAAGCCCAGGAGCTGGACGAGGAACGGGTTGGCGTCGATGATTTGGCGGGATTCAGGGTCCACGATGAGGATCCCGTCGCGGGCGGCCTCGAACAGGCGGCGATAACGGAGTTCGACTGGGTTTGCTCTCGGTTGGGCTCATGAGCGAGGTGGGTGCGAGATCCGGGTTTTCGCGGGGGCGCAGTTGTGCGCCGGCCTGCGGCTTCCGGGCAGTGGGTGTTCACCCACCACGGCGACGGCAGGCGCCGGGAGGAAGTCGCGCTGCCGCTTGCCTACAGGAAGCGGCGTGAATCCTCATGACGCCTCGCGGCCAGCTGCTGGCGCTCCTGTAGTCGGTCGGCGCCAGCCTTGCGAGGGGCCTAGCGGCAAGCGATGCTCACACTCCGAATTCTCCATGAAGCTCTCCATCTCCCACCACACGCGTTATGAATACGACCGCGAGGTCCAACTCTTGCCTCATCTGCTCTACGTGCGGCCGCGGGAGAATCCGCTGCTGCAGGTGAACCATTTTGGATTCACCTTCCAGCCGGCGGCGCAGGTGCATTGGATGCGCGACGACTTCGACAACCTGCCGGCAAGCGTGAACTTCACCGCCAACTCGGCGCTGCTGGAGGTGCGCTCCGAATGCGCCGTCACCACGACGGACACGGCGCCGTTCGATTTTCTGGTGCGCGACTATGCGACCACCTTTCCCTTCGCCTACGAACCGCTGCACCGTTTCAACCTCTCGATCTATCTCGCCCCGCCTGAGGTGGCCGCGCAGGCCGCCCTGCGGCGCTGGCTCGAGGAGCATTTCACGCATCGGCCGCGGGAGACCGTGCCCTGGTTGCTGGCCTTCAACCAATGTCTCAGCCGCAGTCTCTCGTACCGGCGGCGCGACGAACCCGGGATTCAGACCGCGCTGGCTACCATCGCGCTGGGGAGCGGGTCCTGCCGGGACTTTGCGGCGTTGCTGGTCGAGTGCGCCCGGTTGCAGGGCATCGCGGCGCGTTTTGTGAGCGGATACATGTTCGATGCGGCGGACAACGGGGCCTCGGCCGGGGCCATGCACGCCTGGGTGGAGGTGTTTCTGCCCGGTGCCGGCTGGATCGGCCTGGATCCCACCCATGGGCTGTTCTGCCACAATGCCTATGTGCCGGTGGCCCATGCGGTGGTGGCGGAGAGTGTGAACCCGATCCAGGGGGCGTTCTACAGCGCGGTGCCCGCCACGGCTCGGTTGACCACCGACGTGCGCGTGCGGCGGTTGGAGTAGCCGCGGGGCTGACCCGCAGGAGGGCGATAGCCTCGCCCTCCAGCGAGGAGAGAGGAGCCGTTCGGGCTCGCCCTCTCCATGGGACGAGCCGAGGCACGGGGGCGCGATGCGAGCAACGGGCCTACGATCCGGGGCACCGGCGCAGGGGTGGCGGTGCCCTTGGGTTCGCCCCACTCGCGGGGCACCAACCACGATCGAGGTCCAAGGCCAAAACTGGCGGGATCGAAGTCCTTGCCGAGCACCTGCAGCGTGATGATCTGGTCGGGCAGCAACCCGAGCGGATTGGCCCCGGCGGTGGCTGCGGGATCCCACACCCAATAGCGGTTGGGTGCGTCGGTGGCGCCGGGCACCGGGCCGTAGTCGAGGGGGGCGCATTCGCGGTCGACGGGGCCGCCGTCCGGATGGGAGTCAAACCTGATGCGCACCAGCGCTTCTGGGCTTCGATCGCATCGGAGGAAATGGCTATCGTTGGGAATCATGGTGTTGGCGATGGATCGCCGGTTGACAGTGCGCCATCGGCCGTCCCGCCGCCATGGGGTGTTACCCGACCCGCTGAGGCGTGATCGGATCCGGGCGGAACCTCGCCGAACGGCAATCTCCCTGCGCGGCGAGCGTGCCTCCCAGGAGGAGCGCCTCCAGGCGAGCCTCACCGGCTGTGGGAGCGAGCTTGCTCGCGACTTCCCAGCCAGTAGTCGGGTGCAAGCACCCTCCCACAAAGGAGCCGCACCGGCCCGCGCGGCGCCTCGCCCGCTGCAATAAGAAAGACCGAAGCCCGAAGGCTCCGGTCGTGGTGGCGACAAGGGGCGGGGAGCGTTCAGCTCTTCACCGTCATGTCGTTGGTCACGGACTTCACACCACGGATGCCGGTGGCGAGCTTCCCCACGAGGGACTTCTCCGCATCGTTGGCGGCGACACCGCTGATGACGACGACGCCATCGTTGGTGGCCACCTTGGTCTTGAGCGCGCTGGTGGACTTGTGGGTGAGCAGCGCGTACTTGACCTGCGAGGTGATGGAGGCGTCGTCGATGGACTCGGCGATCGTCTTCTTGTCGGCGGTGGCCGAGGAGGATCACGATTTCGTTCTTCACCGACTTCACCCCGGAGACTTCACCGGCGTAGACTCCGACCAGTTCCTTCTCGGCCATGGTGGCCGCGGTGCCGGTGAGCAGGACGATGCCGTCCCGCACGTTCACCTTGGTGTCGGTAAGGCTCACGTTGGAGCGCACCAGCAACTGGTAGCGGACCTTCAGGGCGATCCCGGTATCGGAGTGTTCCTTGAGGGAGGGATCCAGGGTGATCTTGTTGTTCACGCGGATGACGCCGGGAAGGTTGTTGACGGTGTCCTCGGCGATGGCCCGGGAATCCTTGTCGGCGACCATGCCGGTGAGGGTGACGACGCCGTTGTCGGCCTTCACCGTAACCTTGTCTTCCAGGACGGTGCGGTAGTTGTAGGAGGCTTTGGCAGCGTCCTCGATCTTGTTGTCGATATCGGAGGAGGCGAAGGCCACGACCGAAGAGGCGGCGAGGAGCGAAGTGATGACGAGGTGTTGGATTTTCATGTGCTTCTGGTTGTATTCTGAGTGTGGAGGGCAGGGGCGTGGCGGGTGTCGTCTGCGGGTGGAGGACCGGGAGGTCTTCCGGAACGAGACGGCGGCCGGCGCCAGGATCGCGAATGCCCAACGTCGGCACTCTACTCCTGTTGTGGAGCAGCGGATATGGGGTGAAACCCGCCCTCGGCGGCGGGGCTCGAACTGGAGGGCGAGGCTCCATCCGAGCCGGGTCAGTGGACGGATACGGCCTATTTGTGGGAGGGTGCTTGCACCCGACTACTGGCTGGGAAGGTGCGAGCAAGCTCGCCCCCACAGCCGGCGAGGCGCGCCCTCCGCGCTGCCGCGCGTGCGACCGCGTTGAGGTCAACGCGGTCCACCGTTGTCGACCCGCCGAGGTCCGATCGGGCTGGCGCTGCGGCGGTTTCGCCAGGCGAAGCCAGGGGACGTCCGCCGTCACCGTGGTCCCCTCACCGGGGATGGAAACGAGGGTGAAGCGGCCGCCGACCATCTCCACGCGCTCCCGCATGCCGACCAGCCCGAGGCGGCCGCCCTGTTTGGCGGCCTGGACCCGCTCGGCGGTGAACGCCGTGCCGTCGTCATGGACTTCGAGGCGCACCGCCTCGCCCGCCTTGAGCAGCCGCACGGACGCTGTCTTGGAGTTCGAGTGACGCACGACGTTGGTGAGCGCCTCCTGGGCCACGCGGTAGAGCACGGTGCCCTTGGCGCTGTCCAGGATGGGGGCCTCGGCGAAGGCGGTGAAGCTCACGCGCAGGCCGTGGCGCGCCGCCAGTTCCTTGAGGTGGGCGCGCAGGGTCGGCACCAGCCCGAGGTCGTCGAGCATGGCCGGGCGCAGATCGCGCGCGAAATCGTGGACGATGTGGACCGCCTGCTCGACGCGTAATCGAGTTTTGCTGATGCGCTGGCGCAGGACCCGGGGATTGACGGCGGCCGTCTCGTTGAGCGTGGACAATTCCAGGCTGATGCCGGCCAGGGTCTGGGCGATCTCGTCGTGCAACTGGCGGCTGATCTTCTTGCGCTCCTCCTCCTGGGCGCGCAGGAGCTGGTGCGTGAGGTTGCGGAGTTGCGCATGCAGCTCGAGCGACTGGGCAAGCAGCTCGCGTTGGGTGCGCTCGCTTTCCTTGAGCGTGGCTTCGGCGGCCCGGCGGCGGGCGATCTCCTGGTTGGCTGAGGCGACCGCGGCGGCCAGCGATACCACGCGCGCTTCGGCCTGCTTGGCTCGTTTGAGGGCGGCGATGTCCGAGACGGCCAGGCGGCACAAGGTCCAGTCCCCGGCCGGCGCGGCGGCCGAGGAGGCCTGGATGTCGGCCCAGAAGGCGTTGCCGGTGGCGGGTTCGAGCAGGCTCTCGCAGGCGTGCTTGCCGTGCACGGTGCCGACGGTGGCCAGGAACTCATCCATGCCCTCCCGGTTGGGCGCGGCGATGAAGTCGCGCAGGCGCCGTTTGAGCAGATGGGAGCGGGGCAACGCCAGCATGGTGGCCCCAGTGAGGTTCACTTCCTGGATGCGGCCCTGGCGATCGATGGAGAAATAGCCTACGGGGGCGAAGTCGTAGAGCTCGGTATAGCGTTGGAGCAGCGTCTCCGCTTCGCCCTGGGTGCGCACCAGCTCGGAATTCTGCATCTCCAGCTCGATCTGATGAATCTGCAGCTCGCTGAGAAGGCGCCGCGAGTCCGCGTCGGCCGGCACGACGGCTGGCGGGCGGCGCTGCTCGAGCTATTGCGTTCGCCTGGCTGCGGTCGGATCTCGGGGCGCGGGGCCCGGCGCCTTCTGCTCGTTGGGGCTCTTCCCTTTTGCGGTCATGGCGTGGCCCGTCGGTTTTCTGAGCGCACCCGGCGGGCGGAGTGTTCGGGCAATGTGGCCTCGAGCGTGGACTGGATTGAAATCCTGGTTTCGCCTCCAGCGTCTTGGCCACGGTGATGTCCGCGAAGGTGATCACCACGCCGTCAATCCGGTCGTCCAGCGTGCGGTAGGGCATGATGCGCACGGTGAACCAGCGCCCGTCGCGGGCGGCCGCCGGTTTCTCGATGGAGAGCAATGTGCGCAGCACCTCGCGCACGTCGTCCGTTAGCGTCGGGTACAAGAGGTCGGAGGCCAGGTCGGTGATGGGACGGCCCAGATCGGCCGGGATGAGCTTGATGATCTTCGTGGTCTGGGGGGTGAACCGCCGCACATTGAGTCCTTGTCCAGGAACAGCGTCGCGATGTCGGTGCTGTCGAGCAGGTTCTTCATGTCGTTGCTGGCGCGCGACAGCTCGTCCACCTTGGCCTGCGACTCGGCGTTGAGCGTCTGGAGTTCCTCGTTCATGGACTGCATCTCCTCCTTCGAGGTGGTGAGTTCCTCGTTGGTGGACTGCAGTTCCTCATTCGTGGATTGCAGCTCCTCGTTGGCGGAGCGGAGTTCCTCCTGCGCGGTCTGCATCTCTTCGTGGGTGGTGTGCGCCGTCGCGCGCACCCGCAGGAGCTCCTCCTCGAGCGCGGCCACCCGCGGGTGTTGGGCGCGGGGTTTGGGCGGTTGGCCTGTGG
>JADJTK010000014.1 GCA_016711225.1 Opitutaceae bacterium | reverse complement strand
TAAACCGGTTTCCAGGGTGGGGAGACGCCCGCTTCCGCTTCGAGGCCACCAACAACGTCCGCTGCGGCCCGCAGCCACGGCGCGCAACGACCGCGACTATCCGCGCACCCGCCTACGCCCTGGGACCGTCAACCTTTGCCCGGGTTGACCCTCTTCGGTCGTGTCTCCGCGGAGCCGCGGTACTGGTTCAACGCCGCCTCCGCCGCGGCCGAGGGGACGGAGTGGAAGTACGCCATCTTCGATAGCCTCAACGCCAAGTGGGTCACCGAAAGTGATGGTAACCCGGTCACGGTGGTGTTGGGCCGGCAGGACATCCAGCTCGGGGAGCAGTGGCTGGTGTCCGACGGCACCCCGCTCGATGGGTTCGTGGACCAACCGTTACGACGCCCTGAGTTGTCACCATCGACGCCAAGGACCTCAAGACGAAGTTCGACGGATCGCCTTCAGCCAACCGGCCTTCCCCGGCGATGTGCGCTGCCGATCCTGGGCAGCGAGGCCCGGGCCGCGGCGCTCACCGAGCAGGATGAGACTGGTGTCATCCTCTACGCCTCCAACAAGTCGGTGGCCAAGATGCAGCTCGACGGCTATTTCATGTACAAGGGCGACGACCGGGTGACCGCACGTGGTTACGATGCGGACATCTACACTCTCGGAGGCAAGATCGCCGGCACCCCGGCGGAGAATTGGCAGTACTCAGCGGAGGCCGCCTATCAATGGGGCAACCGTCGTGACTAGATTTTTCGGACCTATCGGGATGTGTCCGCCTATGGGATCAACGCGAAGGTGACCTACCTGCTCAAGGACCGGCTCAACAACCAGTTCATTTCTCACTGAGTATCTTTCTGGAGACAAGCGCGGCAGCACCGGCAAGGACGGGGCGTTTGACGTGCTCAGGGGCCGTACCTCGCGTGAGCGAAGTCTGGGCGGTGGCGATCGGACAGGAGACCGGCCGAATGCGCAGTACAACAATCTGTTCCGGGTCGGCGCGAGCTGAGTACGTCCCCGAGCAAGAGCACCAGCATCAATACCACCTACGGGGCGTTGTTCGCCCTCGAGGATTCGCCCACCGCACCACGAGCGCGCTCTTCAGCCGCGACAGCAAGTTCCGCGGCCACCTGTTCCAAGTGGTCGTGAAGCACAAGTTCACCAAGACGCTCAGCGGTTTGGTGCTGGCCGAATACTGCCCGATGGGGAGCTTCTACACCCACACCGACGAGATGACCTTCCTGCGTACCGAGCTGACGGTCACATTCTGAGTCCGAGGATCGCTTTTCCGGCCCGAGCGGCAGCTGCCGACCGGGCCTTTTTTTGTGGTCGGGTTTCGGGACCGACAGGGGAAACCGGTCACACCGGGCAGATCATGGCACAGGCCGTCGGGCCGTAGGGCGCCAATATGCCCGGGGGCAATGGCGGGGTGCGGATCCGGAAGCCGCAGCGGGCCCAGAGTGGATGCGTGCCATAGACCGACACCAAGGTGAGGACGTGCAGCCCGTGGGCGCGGGCGACGAGCTGCATTTCCGCGACATAACGGGCGGCGAGGCCGTGCCCGCGCGCTTCGGGGGCGACGACGGCATCGTGCAGGTGGAGACAATTCGCCGCGCTTGGCAGCGCGCCAAGGATCGTGTCGAGCGGCGGCGGATCGTCGGTGAGCCAAGGATGGGCGATCCCGTAACCGAGGAGCCGGCCGGCGTCATCCAGCTTTCGGCACCCGGGCGGGAAGAGCCGGAGTTTCTCGGCAAACACCGATTCGTGTTCGGGCAAATCGGGGTGGGCGGTATCGGCCAGGGCACGCACCGCGGCGAGGTCGGCCGGGGTCAGGGGGATCCAAGCGAGAGGGGGACTCATAGGTGGCGCCGTCCGAAAGGGACGCCCTGTGCGGAAATGGCGGCAAGTGGGGCGGGGCGGTAGCGGCGGGGGGCTGAAACCCACACGATTATTGCTACGAAAACCGGGCGGGCTGCGGTAGCGACGTTCGCTGGAACCTCGGGGCCTATTCGAGTTGCCCGGCCACCGCGTGAAAGCGGGCTTCGTCGGTGAAGACGAAGGCGAGCAGATCCTCGCCGCGGGTGCGCACTACGATGTGGTTGCCGTCCGTATCGGTGCAAGGTGAAACCGAGGCGTCCGCCTTGACGCCGGTGAGGGTTGGGCGGGCGGTGGCAAGAATGGCCGAGGCGGCGAGCTGTGCGACAGCGGCATCGGTGGAGGCGAAATGCAGGAGCAGCAGTTTGCATCCGGGATAGGTGGCGACGAGGCCTTCCTTGGAATCGAAGAGCTCTGTGATTTCGCCAAGCGGGATGTTGGAGAGTCCGATCCGCCCGCGGAAATACTTTCGCTCCTGCAGGTCCTGGGCGGGCAGCCGGGTGAACCACGCGGGCAGTTCGCCGGAAGGCGGAAGCAGGGCGGCGAGCTGGGCGCCGAGCCGGTCGACTTCGGCCTGCGTGGCGGCGTCGGCCTGCGCGCCGGTGACGCTGGCGAAGTAGGGTCCACTCCAGAACGCGAGGTAGTAGCCGAAACGGAGGGAGCCTTGGCCGAGCCGGCCGGGGGTGAATTTGCCGGACTGCATCAGCGACCACTCCCCGTAGGCGGCGGGGGCGTCGGCCATTTCGTATAGTTCGACCTGGATACTGGCGCGGGCTTTGGTCTCCAGTTGCCAGGAGGCGGCTTGGCGGAAGCCGAACTCATGGTAGAGCTCGGCGCCGCCGTCGATCAGATCGAAGAGACCGTCGCCGACGGCCACGCGGGCCGGTTCGGGGGCGGTCCAGCCGGCGGCCGGTTCGAGCCGGGCGAGCAGCGCGAGTAGCGCGTCGCCGTCGGCGGCGCGGAGTGCGGGGGTGGTCGCCAAGGCGGCGCAAAGGGTGGCGAGGGCGAGAGTGTGGCGCAGTTGGGACATGGGGAATTGCGGAATGCGGACCGAGGCCGGGCACGTGCGAACGGCAGCTCTACAGCACGGTGGTGATCAGGCTATGGATGCCCACGCTGAGCGCGGCGAGCGATTCGCCGGCGATCAGGCCGCCGCCCACCAGCGAAGTGGTGCTCATGTCGGAGGGAATTTCGGCCACTCCAGTGGCGCCGGCCCGCGCTGGCCGGCCGGGCGGCGGTGCGCTTCTCCCACACCTCCCAAAGCGAGCCGACGATGCCGCCGGCTACCCACCAGTAGGTGGTTTTCAGCGGCACGAAGCCGCCGAAACTGGAGGCGTAGGGGCTGGGGAGGATGACGGCGTCGAGGACGAAGTCGGTGGTCCGGCCGGTGGTGGAACCGGTGGCGAAGGCGCGGTACCAAGCGGCGCGTTTGAGCAGTTTGCGCAGCGCCTCGGTGACGAGCCCGATGGCGATGCCGATCTGTAGGGCGGTCATCACGTGGGGTTGGTTGGTGGTGATGCCGCGCAGGGCGCCGACAAACTTGTAGGTCATGGCGCTCTTCCAGCGGCTGGCCTCCTCCGCCCCCGACTGGGCGAACTGGTCGACCCGAAGCTCGGGGTAGGCGCTCATGAAGAGCTTGGCCAGCACCACGCAGAGCACCGCGCCCATCGCGATGCCGACCACCTGGTAGCGGAACTGGATCACGCGGTTGGTTCCCAGGCGCCAGCCGGTGGAGCGATCCTGCTGCATGTCGCCGCCGGAGGAGCACGAGATGAGCATGATCGCCCCGCACATCAGGCCCACGCCCGGGTCCTTGAGGCCGAGGGCGGCGAGGATGAACACGGTGAGCACGAAGGCGCTGGAGATCGGGTTGCTGTCGGAGATGCCAGCGGAGATGCCGTTGACCAGCACGAAGAGAAACACCAAGGCGACGGCGGCGGTGACAAACCAGATCGGTTGCGCGAGCACCTGGCTGCCAATGCCGATCACGGCCACGGCCCAGAAGGCCACCCAGAGGATGAGCCGGGTGAGGTTCACCCGTTTCCAGTCCTCGGCCGGCACCGCGGCGGTGGTGTGGGCTTGGCGGAACTGCCGTACGGCCTGCACCATGATGAGACCGATGTCGACGATGGCGGCGCCGAGGATGGTGCCGAGCGCGATGATGAATCCGATTTTGCGAAACGGGGCGCCCTCCTCCAACCAGCCGGCGGAGACCAGGGTGGGCTTGAGCCATTCGCCGGCCGCCGCCACCA
This sequence comes from Opitutaceae bacterium, assembly GCA_016711225.1. Taxonomy (GTDB): domain Bacteria; phylum Verrucomicrobiota; class Verrucomicrobiia; order Opitutales; family Opitutaceae; genus CAJCBL01. The sequence continues at coordinate 10,597 of JADJTK010000014.1, read as the reverse complement.
CGAGCGCCGGGAACGCGATGCGTGCACCCACGATCATGCCGGCACCGAAGGTGGAGGTGGAGATCTCCCAGCCGTCGATGCGGCCGATCAGCTTGGCGGACGCGCCGACCGCGGCCAGGGAGGCGGTTTTGAGCGCGAGCAGGCCGCCAGAGTAGCCGGCCAATGCGCCGCCACCAAGCTGTGCGATGGAGCGCTTGAGCAGCGTTGGGTCGGTAAGCGCGCGTAGGATGTTGGCTACGGCCAGTCCGGAGGGGAAGGCCAGTTGCATGCGATCGACCACGATGGGCGTGTAGAGCATGCCGGCACCCACCCCGAGCATGCCGATCGACAGGATGTAGAGCACGAGCTTCCACGACGCCGGTTCGGGCAGCCCCATCCACGCCATGGCCTGGATGAGCACGACCATGCCCGACATGCCCGCGACCGAGGCGGCCATGGTCTGCATGTAGTTGGCGCCATGTTTGCCTTCGGGTCCGTAGGGCAGGGTGACGGCGCTACCCAGGATGCCCGCCAGCACCTGCCCACCGATGAAGAACCCGATGGAGAAGTTCATGAACGCCGCGGAAATGCCGCCGAGAGGTCCGAGGATGAAGATCGCCACGCAGATGAGTAGGGCGTGGTAACCGGGGGAACCGATCGGAGGCAGCCAGCGGCGGGCTCCGGTGACACGGGGAGGTAAGTCGGCCATCGGGGGCGAAGCTAGCAACGCCTATGCCGCCGGAGCCAATCCTTTTCGCAGGGCGGCGGCGGTGTCGCCGCCGGTCGGTGACGGGGGGCCGGGGCGAGGTGTGGAGGCGGGAGGCGGTTTGCGCGGAACGCGGTGGCCGCCGGCTGGTTGGGCCGCGACCGCTCAGTTCTCCGCGGAGTGCAGACCGCCGGCGCCGGCGCGGAATTCCAGCACGGTGCGGCCGGAGCCGTCGGGGCGTTCGCTGGCGCAGTTCCACAGGCAGGCGCCGCAGTGGATGCACTTCTCGCGGTCGAAGACGGGTACGCCGTCGGTGCCGTGGGCGATCGCTTGTCCCGAACAAACTTCGACGCAGGTGCGCTGGTCGCATTTCGCGCAGACCTGAGGGAAGGGGAAAACGACGTGGTCGGCGTAGCCCGGTGCGGCTTGGACCTTGCCGCCCATGAGCAGTGCGTCCTGATGTGAGACGAGCAGCTTGCCGTCGTAGGGAATCGCGGGCCAGCCGGCGCGATCCATGAGGGCGTTGGAGAGCGGGAGGCCTTTCGCGAGGCAGTCGGCCCGGATCTTCGCGATCTCGGCAGCGGGGATCTTCCCCCGATAGTAGCGCTCGATGGAGGGCAGGCGTTTGTGCGGCGGGAGAGCCTTGCCGAAGGGGAAGTTGAGGACGCCCTTGGTGAGGCCGGTGAGGCCCATGCCGATGAGGCCGGAGACGACGCCGCGGGTGAAACCGTCGCGGGACTTTTCGGCGATGCGGCTTTCCTTGTCGACCCAGCTGGCGCGGCGGCGGGCGACGTAGGTGGCGGCGAGGTTCTCCTTGGTAAAGGGCTTGCCGGCCTTGAGCAGCTCGATCACGGCATCCGCGAGCTGGGTACCGGTGGCCCACGCTTCGTCGACGCCGGAGCCGGTGAGGACGTTGGTGGTGCCGGAGCCCTCGCCGATGCGGGCGTAGCCGTCGCCCACGAGGTGGGGTTCGCCGCGGCGGCCGGACTCGCCGAGGGTCTTGGCACCCCAGGAACGCAGTGTCGCGCCTTCGAGGTGACGCCAGAGGTACGGGTGCTGCACCCAGTGCTGGAGGTAGCGGTAGGCGGTGCGCGCCGGGCTGTCGAACCACGAGGGCACGAAGATGCCCAGCGAGGCGATGTTGCCTGGGTGGATGTACATGAAGCCGAAGATCTCCGGCTCGGGGAAGCCGAAGGTGTGGAAGACGGTCCCTGGCTCGAGCTTCGAGCCGGCGGGAAGATCGACGACGAGCTTCATGCCGACGGCCCACTCGTGGTTGTGGTGGCCTTCGGGCAGGCCGAAGGTGGCGTCGAGTTGCTGGCCGAGCGCGCCGACGGGGCCGTCGCCGATGATCGTGAGGGCAGCGCGGATATCCATGCCGGGCGTGAACGCGCCGGTGGGTGTGCCGTTCTTTTCGACGCCCTGGTCGGCCAGGCGCACGCCGACTACCTTCTTGTTCTCGACGAGAGCCGAGGCGACGGGAGTGGAAGGCCAGACCTGGACGGCACCGGTGCTGGTGGCCTGTTGGCCGACCCATTGCATGAACTGGCCCATTGAGAGCACGAGGCCGTCGTGCTTGGCCAGAAAGGGAGGGATCCACGGCAGTTCAATAGCGTGGTGCTTGCCCTTGAAGAGCTGCAGCACGACGTCGGCGCTGCGCAGCGTGAACGAGCGGCGGCTGGCGCCGATGGGGTCGAGAAGGTAGGCGACTTTCTCGGACTTCACCGGCGCGGCCATCGGGATCTGGGCGGGGTCGAGCTGGGGAAAACTGGCCTTGATGCTGCGCGCCGGTGTGACCACGCCGGAGACGCCGAAGCCGACGTCGTCGGCCCGTTCGTAGCAGATCACTTGCGGCGGCATGCCGGGCATGGCGGTGCTCTCGACGACGGGCGAGCCGTCCTCCTTCACGAGGTTCTTGGAGAGCGTGGTGAGGAAGCCGCCCATGGCCGGGCCGAAGCCGACGCAGACGATGTCGACGTCCATGCCGGGACGTTCGATGGCGGGGGCGGAGTCGGAGGCGGTTTGGGCTGCGGTGGACACGATGAGCTGGTCGGAAGGTGAAAGGTGGAAAGTGGGAAGGTGAAGTGCGGAGTTGAAGCGCAAATTCACGCCAATAGACGCTGGTCCGGAGGAGCGTGGGGAACGCGGGGAATGGGCGCCTCAAACGCCAGCAGAGCGGCGGGCGGAGTCAAGAGAGCGCCGGAGGGGGAGCTCCGGAAGCGAGAGCCTAGTGGATGGGGCCGACCGCTTAAGTGGACGGTCGTCCACTTAAGCGGTCGGCCGAGTCTCTTGGGGGGCGCCGGGTTGGGCGGGCGGGTCGCAGTCAGAGGGCGTTGAAGGCTTCAATCCCCAGGCCCGTTTTGCGAACGATGGCGCGTCGTGTGCCTCGGGGGACATTGCCCGGATGGTTGGGCACCGGGATGGTGAGGTCGCTGGCGGCGAGGTAGTAGACCGGATGCCGACTGGTCCGGATCTCGACAAAGCCGGCCCGGCGCAATTTGCGCGCGAGCTCGCGATGCGAGACAGGAATCAGTTTAGGCATGAACCTGCCGACGGTATACGTTCACTCCGGAGTAGCGCGGCTTCCGGGGCTTCTTGGCCGCGACGAGGTCTCGGGCCTCGAGACAGCTCTCGATGGCGATGATGGCGTTTCTATAGGCCTCCTCCAATGTCTTGCCCCAAGCGATGCAGCCGCGGATCGCGGGGACCTTCGCGGTGAAGATACCGTCTTCGTCCTGGAAATAATCGATGTCGAATTCCTGGTAGTTTCATCGGCAGGGATCGACTGTGCCCGAGGCGAATCTGGGCGCAAGTGCGGCGTTGGGGCCGGGACGCAGGATTGAGGGCGGAGTTAGGCGGGGTGGAATGTGATCTGGGAGCTGGCGACAGCGGCGATCACTTTGGGGGCAACCCGATCCATCCGCTGGCGTGGGTTTCATGTGGTACGTTCATCCCGGGCGCGCGGTAGCACGCGAGCGACACCATCGCGTGCTGCTTGCATCGAGCGGTCCGTGCTGAAGCAGCGGACCACGGTTGTGCGTACGGCGCGAAATCGAAAATCCCCGGACCCCATACACGAAACTCTAGCGAGTTTCGCTACGGGGAAGCCCGGCCCGAAACGCGGAGCCCGGAACCGGCGCGTGCAAGCACGCTGGCCTACTGCGGAACCGGACGGCGCCAATGCACCCTTCGCAGCGAAGAGTGCGAGGCGCCATCCCTACCTCGAAAGCCTCGCTTACGCCGGGTAGTCGGGCGCTTCGTGATCATCACCTGGGCGAGGGGTGTCGGCGGCGATCCCCTTCGAGGGGGGCGCGGCGGCGGCGCGCGGAAGAACGCCACCGCACTGCCGGCGAGGCGCACGTCGATCTTCGCGCGGAGTTGCGCGAAGGCCTCGTTGACGACCGGCTCGGTGCCGTTCACGTGGGCACCGAAACCATACACCAGCTCGGCGCAGAGGCGCGAAGCCTGCCCGGCGGCGGTGGCCGCCTGCACGGCGGCGAGATCGGAGAAGAAGTTCACGTAGCCCGCGAGGCCTTCGGCGACGGTGGCGCTCTGCGGACCCTTGGCCTCGAGTTCGAGGATGTCCAGGATTTGCTGGCGCGAGGCGAGCAGCCAGCACAGGGCGTCGCACAACGGGAAGACCACACCGTGGCGGTTGCCCGAGTAGAGCTTGGCGCCGGTGGTGTCCTTGGCGGTCTGGAGGTGCTCGAGGGTCCAGAGCCAGAGGTCCATCGCGGGGGCGAGGGTGCCGGCGCCGGTCTCGGGATGGCTCACGGCGATCGCGCGGAGCTGGCGGATCCAGAGGCGCAGGCAGGCGAGGAAGACCTCGTTGGTCATCGTCACCGAAATTTGGCGGCGCTGGACGGCCTCGGGGCCCTCGTAGGTGGCCTCGAGCTGGGCGTCCATCCACTTCTGGCCGAGGAAGCCGGGGCAATCCTCGGTGATGCCGTAGCCGCCCATGAGCGCGACGGCCTCGCGCATCATCGTCGCGCCGTGGCCGGTGTTCCAGAGTTTGGTGGCGGGGCAGAGCACGTTGGCCTGCGCGTCGAGGATGAGATACTGGACGAGGGCGTCGGCCTTGAGGGTCTCGTAGCGGATGGCGTCGCGGTCGGCCTCGGGCTTGGCGTCGAGTTCGAGGAACTCGAGGGCGGGCTTGGTGAGGGCGCGGAACGCCTTCATCTGCTGCATGCCGGTGACGATGCCCTGCTCGGCGAACTTGGCGTCCTTGAGTTTCTCGATCGGGTCGAGCTGGTCGAAGAGGCGGGCGGTGGCCAGGCCGAGGGAGGCGCCGGCCTCGCCGGTGGCCCAGATGTCCACGAGGCGTTGGAGACAATCCTCCTTCTGCTGGAGGCCGAGCTCGAAGCGGGGGGTGCCGGGGTTGACGCTGGCGGCGCCACGGAAACGGGGGCGCTGGTAGCGGATGACCGGCTCCACCGCGGAGAGGAGTTTTGCCGAGGTCATGACGCCCACCGGCACGCGGGTGCGGCGGAAGACGGCCTCGATGATCTCACCGTGCGAATACTTGGGGATGATCACGCCGTCCTTCACGGTGTAGCCGCCGATGATGCGGGAGGCGGGCACGGTCATGTTGAAGACCGGGTCGTTGGTGGAGGAGAGCTGGTGCACCATCTTGTGCGTGGGCGCGCCGCGGTCGAAGACGCCGGGGTCGGTTTCCTCCAGGATGATCACGCAGCTGGATTTTATGCGCGCATCAGCGGTATCAACTGCGACGGTGGCGAAGTTGGCGAAGCCCATGTTGGTGATGAACCGGGCGCGCTTGTCGACGTGGAGCATGGGCTCCTGGCCTTCCTGCCACTCGGCGATGCGAACCTTGCCGCAGAGCAGGCCGGTCTCGACGCCGACATAGGGCAGGGGCTCGGTGAGGGCGAAAGCGCCGCGCCACATCTTGCGGTCCTCGCCGGGCTGGGGAGGTACGCACTTGCTCATGTAGTTGTCGCGCTGCTCCGGCGTGCCGCGTTCGTGGATGGGGGAGAGGGCGAGGTTGCCGGCGAGCGAGCCGGTGGCGGCGCCGGCGTCGACCCAGGCGAGTTCGAGGCAGACGAGGGAGAGCACGAGGTTCTTGGGGCCTTCGATGAAGCCGCCCTGGTGGGGGTCCATGAAGCAGGTGGTGATGCCGGCGTCGTCGTAGGCCTTGAGCAGGGCGTTCTTTTCCGGGGTCCACTCGTGGGTGTTGCGCGCACCTTGGGCGACGAGTTGGGCGACCATGCCGCGGGCCACGCTGCGGGTGGACTGTACGAGCATCTGTATGTCGTAGCGGGTCGCCGAAGCGCCACAGATCTGGCGCACGTCGTCGCCGGGGAGCGTCTGGATGGTGGGGCGGGGCTGCGAGGCGGGCTTGTTGTCCATGGAGAAGGAGATTGGTGGGGGGCGCGGCGCGAAGGGGCGCGCGGCGCAGACGTTGTTTAAGGCATAGGCGGGCGGCGGCGGGCCATCAAAATCGCAGAGCGAAGAACGTCGAATGCAGAAGTGCGGAGGTTTCGCGCGGCGCGAAACCTGAGGCGGCTTCGCCGCGGGGACGGAGGGAGCGGGGAGACTCGAGGGCCGCGGATCCGGGTATGGGACCTGTCAGGCAAAGGTCGGGTGGGACCAAAGCGAGGGTTGCAGATGAGATTCTCGGCAAATTTGGCTACGAGAGAGCAGGAGCCCGGTGTCGGCGGACTTGCATGAATACAGCTGGCCACCATGGTCGGGGGATGGCCAATCCTCGTATTTGCTTGTCGCGCCATCGCTGGATGATTCTTGCCGTTCTGTGCCTTGTCGTTCCGAGCGTCGCGTGGGCGAATGCAGGCACCCCACTCATTTGGGCAAAGATGCTCCATCTATTGTTTGGCAATGCCATTATCGGATTAGGCGAAGGGCTGGTGCTCTCGGCTCTGTTCGGCCTCCGTCGGGGACGATCGGTTGGCGCGATGATCGTGGCGAACTATGCCTCTGCTTGGGTGGGTGGGGCGACGCTGCTTGAAGGCTTGGCCTTACGTGTTCCCGCTAACATCGAAAATCTGCGGCCGTGGTTTTGGACGTTTGTCGCGCTGGCCTTTGTGGTGACCTTGGTGGTCGAGTACCCGATGGTTCGCTTGGCACTCGGACGACGGCCGAATGGATGGCGAGTGGCGGCCAAGGGGGTCCTATTGGTGAATGCGATCAGCTATCCGTTGCTCTTTGGATGGTATTGGTTAGCCAGCGGCACGAGCTTGCTGACCGGCGTGAGCGTGATGCGAGCGGAGGAGCTGCAACCGTCACCGGAGTATGCGCTCTACTATCTGACGACGGCCGGGGATGTGATGCGGAGCGACCTCACCGGAGCACGGCAGGAGCGGGTCGCGACGCTTGGGGCGGTCGACCACAAAGACAGGCTGTATGTGCGGCAGGGCGCGAGAGGGACGTTTGATCTCACAGCCATCCAGATGAACGGGAATCGGGAACAAACCGAGAATTGTGCCGGTGCGGAGGATTTTGCTTTGAAGGCCGCTGTGGATGAGCGGATGCGCGGACTCGAGGGACAAGAGCTCGATGTGTCGTGGTACAACTTTGGCGAGGTGGGAAAGCTCGGAGTCGAGAGCCCGTGGTCCATGCGGGTAGGCTTTTGGCCAGTTGAGGGCATCACGGCTAGTCGTACGGACCCAGATGCGAAGCTCCGGTTTTCATTGGAAACGCCGTTCGTCCAGTGGCTCGCGCGCAATGCCACTCACCTCAAGGGGAACCTGGTGCTCTTCCAGCTCGGGGACGATCAGATTTGTCTCCTTGATCCGTTGGGGAAGCGGATCGCGCTGGTGGTCCGCGGACAAGGTCCTGTGGTTGCGCTCGGCGAACCGGGGCAGGTGGTACCCGCCGGGGCTGTTCCCGTGGGGGGGCGCTAAGGCGGAGGTTGCGTGGGGCATCCCCGGCGGTGCGCGATCGGCGAACGCCGGACGAAACTCTGGCGAGTTTCGCTACGCGGACCGGAAAGACGGGGAGCGGAAAGACAAAGAGAACGAGTAGGAGAACGAGAGTAGGAGAACGACCAGGAGTAGTTTGGGCTATTCGCGCAACTTGGTGTCGATCAGCAGGGTGACGGGACCGTCGTTGACGAGGACACCTGCATCATTGCGCCGAAACGACCGGTGGCCACGGGCCTGCCGAGAGCGGCACTGGCCTGGGTGACAAATCGTTCGTAGAGGGGAATCGCGAGTTCGGGTTTGGCGGCGTCGTTAAAGGACGGGCGCGTGCCTTTGCGCGTACTGGCGAATAGGGTGAACTGGCTGACCACGAGGATGTCGCCGGCGATGTCCTGAACGGACCGATTCATCTGGCCGGCCTCATCTTCGAAGATGCGCAGGCGCACGAGCTTTCGGCGAGCCATTGGCCGTCGGCCTCCGGTGTCGGCGGGTGGAAGCCGAGAAGCACGAGGAGGCCGGGGCCGATCTGGCCGGTGGTCTCAGCGTCGGGCGGCAGGGGCGCGGTTGGCGGTAGCGAAGGGTTTCCGCTAAGAGGAGCCGGGACGGTGACGCTGGCGGAGGAAACGCGTTGGACAACGGCGCGCATGACGGAAGGGGGCAGGGCGTACGGGAGGAACGAAGGACAAGTAACAAGTACCAAGGGATAAGTAACAAGTACCAAGGGGGGAAGGGACAAGGGGACCGTAGCCGGAAGGGGACTGGTGGCAGAGGCCAGAAAGATGAAGGGGCAAGGGGCTGGAAGGTCCAAGTAACAAGTGGTGCCGGGCGAGCTTCGCACGGATGGATACCTGGGCCGAGCGCAGGGTGCCTGCCGTGGTGGCGGATGAGCCGCCTCACCGGGGTGGTAAAGGGATTTGGGAAAAACCGCCCTTCGGCCGCTCCGAAACCGGGCGGCCCCAGGCGCCTCAGGGATGCGGGTTTGGTAGCCTTCGCTCTTGTCGTGGCTGCGATGGCATCTACTCTGCTCGTACCCCATACTCCGCGAAGACTCCGTTCCCCGTCGCCTCGACCCTATGCGCCAGTCCCTCCTGCGTCAGCGAGCCACCGTTCAGGGCTTCGTTCGCGTGGTCATGCTTTGGTGATGGCGGCCCCGGGGTCGTCGGGTTGGCGGTCACCGGCCTGGCGGCCGACAACCCGCTGCTGGTTCCGAGCGATTTGCCGTTCGGCTACCCGCGTTTCGATTTGGTGCGCGATGAGCATTTTCGCTCGGCCTATGCGCAGGGCATGCTCGAGAACCTGCGCGAAGTGACGCCATCGCCGGCAACCCGGCGGAGCCGACCTTCGAGAACACTGTCGTTGCACTGAACGTGCCGGCCAGTTGCTCGACGGTGTGGATCGGGTTTTGACGGTCTCAACGGCACCAACACCAATCGCGAGCTTCAGGCCATCGAGAAGGATAATGGCCCCCAGGCTCGCAGCCCACGCCGATGCCGTCCGCCTCAATCCCCGGCTTTTCGCCCGGATCGATGCGCTCCATGCCCGGCGGGCGGAGCTGGCACCGATTCCGAGTCGGCGCGTTTGCTGGAGCGTTGCCATACCGATTTTGTCGCGCCGGGGCGAAGCTGGGCGAGGCCGAACAGGCCAAATTGCGCGCGCTCAATGCCGAGCTCGCCACGCTGCAGACCTCCTTTTCCCAGAATGTGCTGAAAGAGGCCAACGCGGCCGCCGTCCTCGTCGAGACGCGCGCGGAATTGGAGGATGGGGGAGGATGCCATCGTCGCCGCCGCGGCCGCGGCCAAGGCGGCCGGGCACGAGGGGCAGTTTCCAATTGAATTGTAAATACAACGGGCCAGCCGGCCCTCGGCCAGCTGGCCAACCGCCTGCGTGAGCGCATCCACCGGGCTTCGGTGGCGCGTGGTTCCATCGGGGTGAGTTCGACAACCGGGCCGCAGTGGCTGCCATCGCCCGGCTGCGCGCCGAGCGGGCGCTGCTCCTGGGTACGCCAATCACCGCTTTCGCGCTGGCCGACCAGACCGCCCGCACCGCCGACGCGGTGAATGGTCTGCTCGCCCGCCCGGCCCCGGCGGCGGTGGCCAATGCCCGGAGGAGGCCGGCGATATCCAGAAGCCTCATGTCCGCTGAGACCCCCGGCTCGCTGCTCGGAGCCCTGGGACTGGGCGTTCTATTCGGAGAAGGTCCGCGCGGGCCGCTACGCCTTCGACGAGGACCAGTTGCGTCCCTATTTCGAGGCCAACCGGGTGCTGGTCGACGGCGTTTCTACGCAGCCACGCGGCTCTATGGGATCACTTCAAGGAGCGCACCGACCTGCCGCGCTATCATCCCGACACGCGCACCTTCGAGGTGTGCGATGTCGACGGCTCGGCGATGGCCCTGCTCATCGTCGACTGGTATGCGCGTCCGTCCAAGCGCGCGGCGGGGCGTGGGCCAACGCCTACGTTTCCCAGTCGGGTCTGCTCGGCACGCGTCCGGTGATCGGCAACCATCTCAACATCCCCAAGCCCCGCCGCCGAGCCCACGCTGATGACCTTCGACGAGGTGAACACGGCGTTCCACGAGTTTGGGCACAACCTGCACCAGATCTTTCCGCGGTGCGGTATCCGCGCTTCTCGGGCACGAGCGTGCCCCGCGACTTGTGGAGTTCCCCTCGCAGGTGAACGAGATGTGGATGGACTGGCCGGAGGTTCTCCCCACTACGCGAAGCACCATCGGACCGGCGAGCCGATCCCGGCCGAATTGGTCGCCAAGGTCGAAGCGGCGGCGAAATTTCAACCAGGGGTTCGCGACGACGGAGTACCTTGCCGCCTCCCTGCTCGATCAAGACTTGGCATCAGGTCACCGCCGCCCAGGTGCCCGCGGCTGACGGGTGGTCGCCTTCGAGGCCCGCGGCGTTGCAACGGGCGGGGTGGATTTTGCAGCGCGGTGCCCCCGCGCTACCGCTCCACCTACTTCTCCCACCTTTTCGCCAACAGCTACTCGGCTGGTTATTACGCCTATC
>JADJTK010000013.1 GCA_016711225.1 Opitutaceae bacterium | reverse complement strand
GCAATTTGCCGTCCTCGACCGCCGAATCCACCCTTTTCCTCCGCGCCATGCCCCACCTGTTCACCGTCACCGCCAACCTGCTCTGGGAGCAGACCCTCTTCTACAATGAATGGCAGCCCGGCCGCACCCAGCGCGCCACCCGCTCCGCCTTCCAGGTCGGCGGCAAGGGCATCAACGTCGCCAAGATGCTCGCACGCCTCGGCAGCCCGCACAGTGCGGTGTGTTTCCCCGGAGGGGCACCGGCGCCGTCGTTGAAAGCTGGCTGCGCGAGCGCGGCTTCGCCCTGAAAGCCTTCGCCGCCGCCAAGCCCGAGACGCGCAGCGGAGTCGTCATCCGCAGCCTGCGCACCGAGACCACCTTCCTCGGACCCGACGAGCCCGTCTCCCCAGATGCGGTACGAGCCGCCGCCGCCGCCCTGGGCGAGGAACCGGCCGACAGCGTGCTCGCGATCTGCGGCAGCATCCCCGGCTGGGAGGGCCCCGCCGGCGCCGCCTTCCGCGAGTGGCTGAAGCACTGGCGCGGCCCGATCGTGGCCGACACCTACGGCCCGCCGCTCAAATGGCTGGTCGATCGCCCGCTGGCCCTGGTGAAGATCAACCGCGAAGAATTCGACCGCCTAGTCCCTCCCGCCCCGGGCGACACCTCCGAGCTCGCCTTCACCATGCGCTTGGCCGAGGCGGCCGCCCGCTGGCCGGTGGCCGCCTGGATCATTAGCGACGGCGCGAAGCCGGCGTGGTGTGCACTCAAGGACGGCACCACCTCCACGCTGCGCCCGCCGCCGGTGCGCGAAGTCTCCGCCACCGGTTCGGGGGACGTCCTGCTCGCCTCGCTGCTGCACGCCCATTTCCAGCTCGGCAAAACCTGGCCCGAAGCCCTCGCCTTCGCCCTCCCGCTGGCCGCCGCCAACGCCGCCCACGAAGGCATCGCCGAGTTCCCGCTTCCATCGGAGAAGTGAGACGAACCGGGGGCCCCACGCCCCGCGGCCCAGCCATAACGCTGGATCCGCTGTCCAGCTTTTGTTGGGCCCTCCCGACAGACTCTCGGCTCTGATATCAGCTCTCCCCGGGATCTTTCTTCTCCGCCGCCAGTCCATGAGCAGCCCGCGCCAGTCCGCCGAGTGCGAAAAGTCCGTATTTTGCACCGGCGCCACCTTGGCTATCCTTGCCCGCGGCTGAGCAGACTGCCAGAAACATTCCGCCCGCCGAACTTCCAACCCAACCATCCTGTTCCATGAAACGTGGCGTCATTGTCGGAGTCCTTGTCCTGCTGCTCGCGCTGGCTGGCATTTTTGCCTACAAATCGCACTCCGCCCGCGTCGCCCGCGAGAAGGAGGCCGAGCGTATCGCCCTCGCCGCCCAGGATGCCGAACGCGCCCGGCTCGAGGCCCTGCGCCGGGCCGAGGCGGATACCGAGGCCAAACGCTTGTCCGAGCTCAAGGCCCGGCAGGACGCCGCGGAGGCCGCCCGTCTCGCCGAAGCCACCCGGCTCGAGCGCGAGGCCGCCGAAGCCGCCCGCCTCGCCGCCGAGAAAAGCGCCGCCCGCCTCGCCGCCGAGAAGGAAGCCGCCCGCCTCGCCGCCGAGCAGGCTGAACTCGAAGCCCAACGCCTCGCCGCCCTGCGCGACCAGGAAACCCGCGACGCCGAAGCCAAGCGCCTGGCCGCCCTCAAGGCCCTCGAGGATTCCGAGTCCGAGCGCAAAGCCTTCGAGACCCGCGAGCTCGCCCGCCTGGAGGCCCTGCGCCGCCAGCAGGAGCTCAACGCCCTCGCCTCCGCGGTGGCCCGCCAGCAGATCGATCGCATCGTCTTTCCGGAGGACTACAAGCGCCGCCGCCACTACTATATGAACGTGGAGCTCATGAATGCCGGCCTGCTCACCCCGCCCGACGAGTCCGCGACCAAACCCGCCGCCAAGCCCGCCGCCCCCGCCGCGAAGAAGTGATACACGGGCGGCGGACAAGCCGCCGGCCGCGAACTCCATCCGCTGCGTCTGCTCCCGAACCGGCCCACCTGGGCCGGTTTTTTTCTACCCGCGCCCCCCTACTCCCGCACTCGCTTCCTCGAACACCCCGGCGACTTCGCTCCCGCAATACGCGCAACGGCCGGCCCGCAGGTGCCAGCCGGTCAACCGATAGCCGTCGCGCTCGATCACGGCCCGGCCGCAGCGGGGACAGTGGGTGCGACCGCCCTCCGGATCGCGCACGTTACCGATATACACATACCGCAGCCCCGCCGCCTGCGCGATGCGCCGGGCCCGGCCGAGCGTGGCCACCGGAGTCGGCGGACGGTCGAGCAACTGGTAGTCGGGATGGAAGGCCGAGAAATGCCACGGCACATCCGGCCCGAGGTGGGTCGCGAACCACTCCGCCGCGCGCCCGAGTTCGGCCTCGCTGTCGTTGAGGCCGGGGATGAGCAGCGTGGTCACCTCCAGCCAGACCGGCGTCTCGCGGTGCAGGAAGGCCAGCGTCTCCAGCACCGGGCCGAGCCGGCCGCCGCACTGGCGGCGGTAGAACTCCTCGGTGAAGGCTTTCAGGTCGACGTTGGCCGCATCCATGCCGGCGAAGAACTCCGCCCGGGCCTCCGCCCCAATGTATCCGGCCGTCACCGCCACGGTGCGCACGCCCGCCGCGTGGCAGGCCGCGGCCACCTCCAACGCCTGCTCGGCGAAGACCGTGGGCTCGTTGTAGGTGAACGCCACCGACCGGCAGCCCTGCCGCACCGCCGCCGCCGCGATCCACCCGGGAGCCACCGGCGCGCCCGCCAGAGCCCCGGCGCGGGCGCGGCTGATGCGCCAGTTCTGGCAGAAACGGCAGGCGAGGTTGCAGCCCGCCGTACCAAATGAGAGCACACGCGTGCCGGGCAGGAACTGCGCCAGCGGCTTCTTCTCGATCGGATCGACGCCGAACCCGCTGCTGCGGCCGTGGGCGACCAGCCGCATCGCGCCCCCGCGGTTGCCGCGCACAAAGCAGAACCCGTCCTGGCCGTCGCGCAGCCGGCACTGCCGCGGGCACAGCCGGCACTCGATCCGGCCTGCGTCCAACGGCCGCCACCACCGCGCCAAGGGCAGTTCGCCCGCCGTATTCATCATCGACCGTCTCCACTCCGGCCCGGTCCGGTCGCACCGGCGCCCCCCCCGCCGCCGGAACCGCCGCGCCCGGCCACCGGCGTGCCGCTCGCCATGCCGTCGCTACGCCTGCGGTTGACCTTGCGTATCATGATTCGATTGCCTCGACTGCCCGCCGCCCCACTGCGGAGCCGGGCGCCGCCGACGGTCGGGCCAAAGCGCCCCTTTCTCAACCCCGGAGCCCTAGCCCGGCGCCTGTCCGCGCCGCCGCCAAGCAGCCCAAGACCTCAAAGTAGTTCAAAAAGGTCTTGCTTCCCCCCAACCGGACCCGTTTCTTCGCAGGCTTTTCCAATGAAAGCCACCATCAAGACACAGGGGCAGCAGTTCGTCGTCAGCGAAGGCGATGTGCTGTTCGTCAACCGTTTTCAGAAGTCCGAAAAGGGAGGCATTGTCGAAATCAACGATGTCCTCTCCGTCGGTGAGGGCGCCGAGATCAAGGTCGGAACCCCCACGGTGGCCGGAGCCTCTGTGACTGCCGAAATCCTCGAGAACAAGCGCGGCAAGAAGGTCATCATCTTCAAGAAGAACAAGCGCAAGGGCTACGAGCGCCGTCAAGGGCACCGCCAGGAGCTCTCCGTCATCAAAATCAAAACCATCTCCGCCTAAGGAATCGTCATGGCGCATAAAAAAGGACAGGGCACATCCTGCAACGGTCGCGACAGCAAGCCGAAGAACCTCGGCATTAAGCTCTTCGGCGGTCAGCAGGCCATCGCTGGCAACATCATCGTCCGCCAGCGCGGCACCCGCTACCACGCCGGAGCCGGCGTTGATACGGGCCGCGATTTCACCCTCTTCGCCTTGCGCGACGGAGTGGTGACCTTCGACAAGAAGCACCGCATGGTCAGCGTGGCCTGAGCCGCGTCCGAACCACTTTCCAGCGCACCGCCCACGCGGTGCGCTTTTTTTTCGCCCGCTCCCCGACCTTGCCTGTCCGCTCCCAACCCGCTACTCGCTCGTCCATGCTCCCGCGTTTCGTCACCGCGCTTCTGCTCACCCTCCCCGCTCTGGCTCCAGCCGCCGTCACAGTGGTGCACGTCTGGCCCACCCAGCGCAGCGCCGATTCCTTCCGCCGGATCTCGGAATACGTCGACGGCACCGAGAACAGCGGGCGTGAAACCGTCCTGCGCACCAGACCCGAGGCACGCGACGGCTGCTACTTTCTCACCCGCACCAAGGCCGATGCCCCAGTGGCCGGCGCCACGCTCCTGCTCGAGGTCGTGCTCCCCGGCAGCCCCGAGGTCCACACCTATCCGTTTTCCGTCGACGTGCCGGCCGGCCGCCGGGTTTTCCAGGTTGGCGTCACCGGGACCGACTGGCCCGATACCCAGACCCGCCCCGCCGCCTGGCGCGTGACCATCCGCAGCGCCGACGGCGCCTTGCTCGCCGACTCCCCCAGCTTCCTCTGGAGCGTGCCCGCGCCCAAGGCGAATTAGGGCCACCCGGAGCGCTCATCCCCCTTCCCTCGCGTGGGCCACAACTCAGCCGCACCTGTGCCCCGGTGGTCGGAGTGGGCTCCCCTCGGCCTCGAGCATCGCTTCACCGCCACCAGTTTCGCGGAGACCCTCGACGGCGGCCAGGCCTTCCGCTGGCGTTGGCAGCCCGAACCAGCCGCGTGGCAGGGCGTATTCGGCGAGCACGTCGTCCAGTTGCGCCTCGCGGTCGACGCCGGATTGCACTTCCGCGCGGCCACCCCCGTCCCCCTCGCCCAAGTAGCCCTGCACCACTACCTCGCGATGGCTCCGCAACTGGAGGCCGCCTTAGCCCGGTTGCCCGCCTCAAGCGACCCCGCGCTTGCCGCTTCCTTGGCAGCCTGCCCAGGGCTGATCCTGCTGCGACAGCCCTTTGCGGAGACACTGCTCGGCTTCATTCTCAGCTCCACCAAGCGTATCCCGCAAATCCGGCAACTCTGCGATACCCTCGCTTCACGGTTCGGCCCGGAGCTCGCCCCCGGCATCCACGGCCTGCCGAGCTGGGCGGCCCTCGCCACCGTCGGCGAACTGGAACTACGCCGTTGCGCGCTCGGTTTCCGCGCCCGCTACGTGCACGAGACCGCCGGTTTCCTGGCTACCCACCCCGGCTGGCTCGAGCGGGTCGAGGCCCTGCCGTACCCGGAGGCGAAGGCCGAGCTGACCACCCTGCCCGGAGTGGGCGAAAAAGTCGCCGACTGCGTGCTGCTCTTCGGGGCCGGCCGGCTGGAGGCATTTCCCGTGGATGTTTGGATTCTGAAAACGCTGGCGGCCCGCTACGGCCTCGCCGGCTGGGGACCGGCGCAACTCGCCCAGTTTGGCCGGGTGCATTTCGGCCCGCTCGCCGGCCTGGCGCAACAATACCTCTTCGCCTCCGCCCGCGCCGACGCCCGCAAGTAACGCTCCGCCGACTGGCGGCGGATTCCGACTTGCCGTCCCCCGACTTCCGCGGACGGTCTCATCCCCCACGCGTTCCTCGATCCCCACGCAAACCCTCAACCAACCGGTTATGCGTCATTCCACCAGTCCGCGTGAAAGCTTCACTCTTGTTGAGCTGCTGACGGTCATTGCGATCATCGGCATTCTCGCCGCCATCCTCATCCCCGTAGTGGGGAAGGTTCGGGAAAACGCCCAACGCGCCTCCGACCTCGCCAATATCCGCAGCATCGGGCAGGCCGCCCTCGTCTATGCCCACGAGCACAACGGTAGCCTGCCTCCCACCAACTTGCCCGCCGCCGCCGGCACCGTCGGCTTCATCCCCACCGGGACCACCGCCACCACCACGCTCTACGCCTACGCCGCAGCCTTGGCGTTGAGTGGGGGACTCAACAACGGGGCAGTCTGGGTCTCACCGGCCGACCTCGTCGGTACCCAAGGCTTGGCCACCATCCTCGACAACGCCCGGCCGCGTGGCTTCTCCTCCGGGACCCCGGCCTTCGACGGGGCCACGCTCAGCTTCCAGGCCTTCAGCGGGCTGCGCACCTCGATGGGCCCCAACACCCCCGTAGTGTGGACACGCGGCCTCGCAGCCGCCACCGGGGACTGGGACAACGACCGGCAGAACTCCGTCTACGGCAGCGACGGCGGCCACGTGTTCTTCCTCGGAGGCAACGTCCAATTCTTCGACAGCCTCGGCCCCGACGATGCCAACGGCCGCTTGGTTGCCGTAAATGGCAATCGTACCCGCCAGATCCTCACCTCCGCCCCGGTAATCACCGGCCCCAGTGCCTGGCAGACCCCCCGGGTGCTTTCCTCCACCGGCGCCGGTACCGGAACGGGCCTCGCCCACAACACCCCGGCCACCGGGGCTCCCTGAACAACCGCACCGATCGCCCCCGCGGGCCTCCGCCACCGGAGGCCCTTTTTGTTTTCGCCGCACCGCGCCGGCCTCCGCTAGCGTCGCTCCGATGCCGCTCTCCCCTTCCTCCACCCGCGCCCAACTGGAGCAACTCGGCCACCGCCCCAACCGGCAACTCGGGCAGAACTTCCTCATCGACGGCAATATCGTGCGCAAATCGCTCGAGCTCGCCGGGGTTGGGCCCGGCACGCGCGTGATCGAGATCGGGCCGGGCCTGGGCACCCTCACCGGCGAGCTGCTCGCCGCTGGCGCCGAGGTGTGGGCGGTCGAGTTCGACCCCCGCCTGTACGCCCACCTCACCGCCGATCTGCTCCCCCGCGCTGAAGGGCGCCTGCATCTGCTGCATGGCGACGCCGTCGACCATCCCCTGGCCGGTTACGACCCGGCCGGCGGCGACTTCAAGATCGTCGCCAACCTCCCCTACGCCATCTCCTCGCCCTGGTTCGAGGGCATTCTCGCCGGTCCCCTGCCCGAGTGCACCGTACTCATGGTGCAGCGGGAGACCGCCGACCGCTTCCTGGCAGCTCCCGGCACCAAGAGCTTCGGGGCCATCTCCGTCTTCCTCCAGTCGGCCTTCCTCGCAGCACCCGGCCATGCCGTCAGCCGCGGCTGTTTCTACCCGGTGCCCGACATCGACTCCTACCTGCTCAACCTGCGCCGCCGCCCTACTCCGTATCGTTTCAGCGATGCCACCCGGCAACTGGTCCGCGCCTGCTTCCAGCAACGGCGCAAGCAGATCGGCGCCCTCCTGCGTCGCCACGCCCCCGATGCGGTGGCGGTCTGGGAACCAGCCCTGCTCGCCGCCGGCCTGAGCCTGTTATCCCGCCCCGAGCAGATCCCGGTGGCACTTTGGCAACAGCTCGACCGCCAGCTCGCCTGATCCGGCGCGAAGGGAACCGCACCGGGCGCGCGCCCTTGGCTGCCCAGGGACCGCCGCCCGAGCGTTGCGGCGCGGACACGCCCAACCCGGCCCCTTCGCCCGACGCTGCACGTTTTGCGGGCAGCATTTGCGCAATAGGGTCGTCCGAATACGGTCTCGCCCCGCTTACCCCAGCCGCCTCTCCCCGATGCTGACCAACCCCGTCCATCCCCAGTCCTTGGACCGCGCGCCTGCCCCGGGCACCGCGCAGCCCGCCGGCACCCATTTCGCGAGCGCCGAACGACTCGACGAACAGCAGCTAAACGAGCAGCTCGCGCAGATCTGCGACCACCCAGTGCTCGGCACCCTGCTGAAGACCGTCGGAGGGCTGGTTGCTGTATTGAATGAGCACCGCCAGATTCTGGCCATCAACGAAAGCCTCCTCGGCTACCTCGGGATCGGTTCCGCCGACACCCTCCTTGGTCTGCGTCTGGGCGAGGCGCTGCGCTGCCCCCACGCCGGCGAGATGGCCGGCGGTTGCGGCACCAGCAAATACTGCAGCACCTGCGGCGCCGCCGTCGCCCAGGCCGTCGCGCTCCATCACCACCGCTCGGCCGAACGTCTCTGCGCCGTAGACGTCATGCGCGGCGACAAGCTCCGCCCGCTCTTCCTACGCGTACGGGCCACCCCGCTCGAACTCGACGGCCGGCAGCTGATCCTGGTTTTCATCGAGGACGTTTCGCAGCTGCAGCAGAGCGCCCTCGCTGAACGCGCGTTTCACCACGATCTGAACAATACGCTCACCAGCTTGCTCTGTGCGAGCGAGGCCTTGGCCACGGCCCAACCCGGCGACCCCGCAGCCACCTCGGCGGCGGAGGTCCTCCACCTCACTAAGCGGGTGGTACGCGAACTTGAGCTGCAGCGACAACTCATCTCCGCCACCGTCGACAATCTTCGCCCGCTGCACACAGCGACGCCGCTCGACACCCTCTTCGAAGAACTGCGCCGGCTCATCAGCCACCATCCCTCCTCACGCGGCAAACGCACGACCATCACCCGGCCGCAGGCAGCCACCACCGTCCGGGCCGAATCCACCCTGCTGCTGCGGGTGCTTGGCAACATGGCCCTCAACGCTCTCGAGGCCACCCAACCAGACGGCGAGATCCGCATCAAGGCGGAGATTACTCCCTCCGCAGTGATCTTTCAGGTGTGGAACGAGACCCCAATCCCACCCGAAATCGCTCGACGCATCTTTCAGCGCAATTTCAGCACCAAAGGGATTCTGGGACGCGGCTTGGGCACCTTTGCGATGAAACTCATCGGTGAGCAGCTATTGGGCGGCAGCGTCGGATTCTCCTCCTCGGCCCTCGAAGGGACCACCTTCTACTTCTCGCTGCCAATCTAGCCCCGGAGACCACCTGGCTGAGGCCAACGCGCACTTGCCGGACCAAGTCGGACCATTTGCATGCTCGCCGGCGAGCTCCCCGCCTCCACTGGCTTCGCACAGTAGACCAGCGCCCACCGAAACCCGGATGGCCGACCGAGCCAGCTCGGTCAGTCGTTGCCTCGCTTCGCCAAGCAGGGGAACCTGCCCCCTGCTCGGCGGTCGCAGACGCCCATCCTGACCTCGCCTCCTCGCTCGCCTCCCTGCCGTCCGCCGACCAGAACCTGCCCCCGATGATCCGCCGTACCCTCGCGTTGACCGCCCTGCTGGCCTACGCCGCTTCCTTTTCCACCGCCGCCCCCGAGGCGGAAACTACCGCCCCCTCAGCTGCAGCTACGCGCACAGAAGGTGACTCCGCCCCCGACGCCCCGCCCGTACAGCCGAAGCTTTTCGGCAGGATCTCCGACGGGCTCTACCACGCCCCATCCGGCGCCTTTTCCGTCCCCGTGCCCAAGCTGAACGGAGACAGCGCGGTGATCATGGACACCGACACCGTGGCCGTCTTCAAGGACAAGACCTCGGTGCTGGTGACCATCGCCGCCTTCCCAATGCCCGCCTTTGCCCGGTGGGAGTACCAGACCAAGGGGGCGCGCGACTACTTGATCGCCTTTTTCCGCGACAACATCCTGCGCGACTACACCGCCGAGTTTCCGGAAAGCCGGGTGGAGAACGTGAAATTTCTTCCCGAATATCACGGCGGCACGCTCCTCGCCTACACAGTGATGCCGGGCGGCTCGGCCTTCTCCCTCGATCCCGTCGCCGCCGCCCTGCCGGGGCACGCCCCGGGGATCGCCAAACGCGGCCATCTCGTCTTCGTGAAGAACGACCTCGCCTTCGTGCTCGCCGTCGAACTGGCCGAACGGGTGACCCAAAAAAGCACCTACCAAGTCCCGGCGGCCGAGGAGGACCGGGTCCTGCTCGATCGACTCGTCACGATTGTCACCGCCATGCAGATCCCGGCCGCCACCACCCCGTTGCCTTAACCCGGGTCGGGGTGCAGGGACGGTCCTTCCCCGGCCGCGGCGCCCCCGCCACCTCGGGCGGCGGCGCCTTGCGTAATTGGGTTTTGACTCCAGCACGGACCTGGTGGGCAATGGGGCAACGGCCGCCGCCGTCCCCATGCATGTCCCCATGCTGTCCCCATGCCGTCCGTCCCGCATCCCCCGCTTGCCTCGGACCCGACTCCCGGCAAGTCTCACCCGTATGGGAGCAGCTGTGATCTCATCCACCTACCGGCCGGCCGCCAGGCCGTCCACCCGCCGCCGGCCATGAACACTGGTGGTCATCGACGACGAGCCGGTTATCCGCGAGATGCTCGTGCGCCATCTGGAAGCGCAGGGCTGGCGCGTATTCGAGGCGGACAACGGCGATGCCGGCTTGGCCTTGGTCGGGACCCACCGCCCGTCCGCCGTGCTGTGCGACCTGCTCATGCCCGGCACCAACGGCTTCAACGTGTGCCGGGCCATTCGCGCCCGGCGCGACGAGCTTGGCGCCATCACCATCATCGTCACCACCGGCAGCAGTTTTCCCGCGGATCGACAGAACGCGCTGGAGGCCGGCGCCGACCACTATCTGGTCAAACCGGTAAGTCCGAAGGAGATCGCCGCCATCCTCTCCGCCGTGCCAGCGCGTCCTTGCGACTGCCCCTCCGCCGTCGCCCCTCCACGGGCCGCCTGCGGCGAGGCCGACTCGACGCGCGTGCGCTTCTGGGGGGTGCGCGGCTCGATCGCCACGCCGGGCCCCGATACCGTGCGCTACGGCGGCAACACCACCTGTGTGGAGGTGCGCGTGGGCGAGGAGATCATCGTGCTCGACGCCGGCACCGGTATCCGGCTCCTGGGCGAGCAACTGCGCCGCGAATTCGCCGGCCAGCCGGTGAAGGTACACCTGCTCCTCACCCACACGCACTGGGACCACATCCAGGGACTGCCCTTCTTCGGGCCGATCCACGACCGCGGGAGCAGCGTCACCGTGCTGGGCTACGAGGGGGCGCGCCAGAGCCTGCTCAAAACGCTTTCCTCCCAGATGGACAGCACCTTCTTCCCGGTCGGGCTTGATCAACTGGCCGGTGGCCTCTCGGTGCGCGAGCTCCACGAGCTCGAGTTTCGGGCCGGCCGGGTGCCGGTGCAGGCGATTTTCACGCACCACCCCGGGGTCACACTCGCCTACCGCCTGCACACCCCCGCCGGCGGCGTGGTCTTCATGCCCGACACAGAGGTGCTGCCCTATCCCCGGCCACGCCCAGCCGCGGCCACGCCCGCGCAGGCGGCCCCAGACACCGAGGACTTCAACAGCTACAAGAATCAGCTGTTGGCCGAGTTCGCCCGCGGGGCCGAACTGTTCATCTGCGACGCGCAATACACGGCGGAGGAATACGAGCGGCGCGTGGGATGGGGCCACAGTTGCATCGACGATACCGTGCAACTCGCCCTCCAGGCCCAGGCCAAGCACCTCATCCTCTTCCACCACGATCCAACCCACGAAGACGCCGCGATCGACGCCATGGTCGAGCACGCCCGCCAGATCGTGGCCCGGGCAGGCAGCAGCCTCCGGGTCGATGCCGCGGCCGAGGGGTTGGAGCTGGTCCTGCACCGGAAAGCCCGCCCCAGCCCGCTGAGCGCAGCCCCACCGGCCTAAGCCCTGCCTTTCCCGTTCCGCGCTGGCGCCGAAAGGCTGGCGCAGTCCAGGCACAAAAACGGCGGCCCCGCCGAAGCCGGGCCGCCGCGCAAAAGGAAACAGAACAGCGGATCAGATCCGCTTGAAGACAATGGAGGCGTTCTGCCCGCCGAAGCCGAGGTTGTTGCTCATCGCCACATCAACCTTGGCGGTGCGCTTCACGTTCGGCACGTAATCGAGATCGCACTCCGGATCCGGCGTCTCGTAGTTGATCGTCGGGGGGATTTCCCCGGTCTTGATGGCCATCACGCACACCGCCGCCTCGACCGCGCCGGCGGCGCCGAGGAGATGGCCGGTCATCGACTTGGTCGAGCTCACGGCCACCGCTTTGGCGGCCTCCCCAAAGGTCTTCTTGATGGCGATGGTCTCGAACTTGTCGTTGTACGGGGTGGAAGTGCCGTGGGCGTTGATGTAGTTGACCTGCTCGGGTGCAACCCCGGCATCGGCCATGGCCCGGCGCATCGCCGTGGCGAGGCCGCGGGCCTCCGGATCGGGCTGCGTGATGTGGAAGGCGTCGGCCGTGGCCGCATAGCCGGCGAGCTCGCAATAGATGCGGGCGCCGCGGGCACGGGCGTATTCCTCGGACTCGAGGATGAACACGCAGCCGCCCTCGCCCATGACGAAGCCGTCGCGATTGGCGTCGAAGGGCCGCGAGGCCTTCTCCGGCGCATCGTTGGCGGTGCTCATCGCCTTCATCGAACAGAAGCCGGCGAAGGACAGCGGAGTGCAGGAGGCCTCGGCGCCGCCGGCGACCATCACATCGGCATCGCCGTACTGGATGGTGCGCATCGCCTCGCCCAAGGCATGGGTGGAGGTGGCACAGGCGCTGACCACCGTGAAGCACGGGCCGGCGAAGTTAAATTCGATGGCCACGATGCCACTGGCCATGTTGCTGATCATCGCCGGGATAAAGAACGGCGAGACTTTACGGGGCCCCTTCTCGATGATCGTGCGAGCCTGAGCCTCGAAGGTGGCCATGCCGCCGATACCCGAGCCGATGATCACCCCGGCGCGCTCGCGATCGACCGTCTTGGGATCGAGGCCGGAATCCTGCATGGCGAGCTTGGCCGCCGCGAAACCGAATTGGGTGTAGCGATCATTGCGGCGAGCCTCCTTGGGATCCATGCCGAACTTGGTCGGGTCGAAATCGTGGATTTCGCCGCCGATCTTGCAGGGGAAATCGGTCACGTCGAACCCCTTGATGGGGCTGATGCCGCTGCGACCAGCCAAAAGGCTGGCCCAGAATGTATCCAGGGTCTGACCCAGCGCCGTAACGACGCCGATGCCGGTGACCACCACTTTTCGCGGGGACTCGTATTTTGCCATAGATGCGGGCAGGAAAGCAAAAGTCCCGAACGGGTGACGTCGGGACTTCAGATAGGGAAATGGGATCGCAGGAAGCGTTACTGCTTCTTGGCGGCGGCCTTCGCTTCGATGTAGGTGATGACTTCACCGACCGACTGAAGCTTCTCGGCTTCGGCCTCGGGAATCTCGCCACCCAGCTCCTCTTTGAACTCTTCTTCGAAGGCCATGATGAGCTCGACGGTGTCGAGCGAGTCGGCGCCGAGATCGTCAAGGAAGGAGGCCTTCGGCGTGATTTGCTCTTCGTTAACATTCAACTGGTTAACGATGATTTCTTTAACGCGCTGTTCGATGGTTTTATCAGCCATGGTCTTTTGGGTTGGTGGGATTTGGGATGGGTTTCAGATCGCCATGCCGCCGTCAACGGCAAAAACCTGACCGGTAATGTAGCCGGCTTCCTCTGCACAGAGGAACTCGACCATAGCAGCAATATCGGTGGCTTCGCCGAAGCGCTTGAGCGGCACAGCTTCGAGAATTTTGGTGGAGATCTCGGCATTGCCGGTGAACTCCGTAGTCATATCGGTCTTGATGAAACCGGGGGCCACCGCATTGACCGTGATGCTGCGGCTAGCGAACTCCTTGGCCATCGTCTTGGTGAAGCCGATCATGCCGGCCTTCGCGGACGAGTAGTTGGCTTGGCCGGCGTTGCCCATCACTCCGCTCACGGAGGTGATGTTCACAATGCGGCCCCAGCGCTGCCGGGTCATCGGCCGCGCCAATCCCTTGGTCCAGTAGAAGCAGCTCGAAAGATTGGTCTCGACCACACTGTGCCAGTCCTCGTCGGACATGCGCAGGATGAGCCCGTCGCGGGTAATGCCCGCGTTGTTCACCAGAATGTCGATGGTGGGGAACTCGGCCAGCAGGTCGTTGCACACCTTGGCCACGGCCGCTCCGTCGGCCACATCCACTGCCACCGCCTTGGCCGAACCGCCCGCAGCCCGGATCCCTTCGGCCACCGCCGTGCAGGTCGCCTCGGTCTTGCTCACACAGATCACCGTCACGCCACGACGGGCCAGCGCCTCGGCGATGGCCTTGCCAATACCGCGGCCGGCGCCGGTGACAACGGCGGTGCGCTTGTTGAAGGTGAAGCTCATGGGATCGGGTGAAGGCGGGTGTTGGAGACGAAGGGCAGGATTCCGGCGGCTTCCCGCCCTTTGGCAAGGCCCAATCGCGCCCCCCGATCGGCCGCCGCGGCGGCCCCTCGATGCATCAATACACGTCCCGCTGGTAACGTTTCTCCCGCTTCAGGCGCTTCACGTACTCGGCGGCCGCCTCGGCCGAATGCCCGCCCTGCTCGGCGACGATCCGGTGCAAAGCCGCATCCACATCCTTGGCCATACGCTTGGCATCGCCGCAGACATAAAGGCAGGCCCCACCCTCCAGCCAACGCCACAGCTCGGCCGCCGCTTCCAGCATCCGGTGCTGGACATAGATCCGCTCCACTTGGTCGCGGCTGAAGGCCAGATCGAGCCGGGCGAGATGGCCGCTCGCCAGCCATGCCTCCAGTTCCTCGCGGTAGAGAAAATCGCAGGCCCGGTGCTGCTCGCCGAAGAACAGCCAGTTGCGCCCCGTGGCTCCGCTCGCCTCCCGGTCCTGCAGAAATCCCCGGAACGGGGCCAAGCCCGCCCCCGGGCCAACCATGATCACATCGCGCGTGCCGTCCTCGGGCAGGCGAAAGTGCGACTCGGCGACAAACACCATCACAGGGGTCTCGCCCAGCGCCGCCCGGTTGGCCAAGAAAGTCGAGCACACGCCGTGACGGTCGCGCTCATTGGTGACATAGCGCACCACCGAGATCGTGAGATGTACCTGCTCGGGGTGGCGGCGCGGCGAGGAGGCGATCGAATACAACCGCGGCGTCAGCCGGCGCAACTGGTCGACAAATTCCTGTGGCGTCAGTCGCACGCTTGGGTTCTCGATCAACAAATCCACGAAATGCCGCTCGGCCGTGAACTCCGCCAGCTGCGCCGCCGCTTCCGGCGCAAGCAAGGCCTCCAGGCGAGCCCGCTCGGCGGGCGCACTCGCCCGCTGCGCGAAGAGCTCCACCGCCCGCCGCGTGGGCCCGGCCAGCGCCACCTTGTTGAGTAGCGCCTCCCTCAAGGGCGCCGTCTCGCCTCCGCGCGGCAACGTCACCGCCTCCCAGCCCGTCGACCCCAGGCGTTCAATGATCTCCTCGACCTCCAGCGGACGATTGGTCGGGAAGATGCCCAGCGCATCTCCGGCGACGTAACTCAGGCCGCTGCCAGCCAAGTCGACCGAGAAATGCCGCGTCTCCTTTTCCGACGCCGGGCCGGGGAGCTCACGGTTCTCCACGATGCGGGTGAGCAACGGGTGGTCTTTGGTAGGGAGTGAGGCGGGCGCGGCGGTGGGCGACATGACGCCCTGCCCGATAAGCAGGACTTCTCCCCCCGCAAGAAATACTTTTACTCCTCCGCTCCCCGTGGCCTGGCCGCCCGCGGGTGCGTTCCCCGGCGAACATCCGCCCCCGCGCACCGGCCCTTCCCCGCCCCTTCGCCAGGTTCGCCCCCCCGCGGGACCGGGAGCGCTATGCACCGCGCACCGCACGTGCGCCCCCACCGGCCGGACACAGGCCATTTCGGCGCCCCCTGACAGAAACCCCTTGGCGCGCTTCCCCTCGCCCCCCTACACTCCGGCTTTCCCGATGACCGGCCCCGCGCCCACCAATACCATCGAAGTCGCCAATCTCGTTAAAGCCTACGGCAGCGTCACCGCGGTCAACGGCATCTCGTTCTCCGTGCGCCGCGGCGAGGTCATCGGTTTTCTCGGGCCCAACGGCGCGGGCAAGAGCACCACGATGCGTATCCTCACCGGCTACCTGCCGGCCACCTCCGGCTTCGTGAGCGTGTGCGGCGTGCCGGTGGCCAGCCGTCCCGAGGACGTCAAACGCCACATCGGCTACATGCCGGAAAACAACCCCCTACCCGAGGAGGTGCGTGTCACCGAATACCTCGCGTTCCGTGGCCGTTTGAAGGATCTCTCCGGCAAGCGCCTGCGCACCCGCATCGAGACCGTCATCGAGCTCTGCGACCTCAAGCGCGTGCGTCACCGCATCATTGGCACACTCTCCAAGGGCACGCGCCAGCGCGTCGGCATCGCCGAGGCCATCCTCGCCGAGCCGCCTGCTGATCATGGACGAGCCCACCATCGGCCTCGATCCCCACCAGATCATCATGATCCGCGACCTCATCGTGGGCCTGCGCGGCCGCATGAGCGTGATCATCTCCAGCCACATCCTGCCGGAGATCGAAGCCACCTGCGACCGGGTGATTATCATTAACCAGGGACGCGTTGTCGCCACCGGCACCCCCGACGAACTGCGCCGCGAGTTCCTCGGGCGGGCCACCTACCGCCCCGAAGTCGCCGGCGAACTCGAAGCCCTGCGCGCCGCAATCGACACCGTGCGCCCCGGCCTGACCCTGGAAACCATCGATGGGCCCGACGCTACCGGTTTCTCCGCCTATGAAGTCACCTCTCTTGAGGTCGACGACCTCGGCGAGGCGATCCTGCACGGTCTCGCCACCACCGCCTCCCTGCGCCTGCGCTCCTGCGCCCGCACCGCCGCCTCTCTCGAGCACGTCTTTCTGGCCGCCACCCGCCGCTCGTGGGACGCCACCTTGGATGACAAAAAGGCCCCCAAGGGCTGAACAGCCCGCACGGTCCACCGCCCACGGCCCGGCAAATCACAAAGCGCCAAACCTCCAAACACCAGAGCCCACGGAACACCACGAGCCCCGGAAGTATCAAGTAACAAGGTCCAAGAGCCAAGTACGCAGAGCCCGCAATCCGCCTCCTGCTCTCCGTTCTCGGTTTCCCGCCCTCCGTCCAATCGAAAACCCAGCATCGCTCCCCGCCGGCTGACTGCTGCCCGAGTCCCTGTCACTTGATCCTTATTACTTGTCCCTTTTCCCCTTCCGCCTTCTGCGTTCTCCGTTCTTCCTTCTCCCTTAGGTCCTCCGCAACGATGCGCCACTTTTTCACCCTGTTCCGTCATGAGGTCCGGATGCTGTTGCTCAACCCGAGCTCCTATGTGTCCGCCATGCTTTTCCTGTTCTGCATGGGCTTCATCTTCGTGGGCATCCTCGATGAGTACACCCGCGCCGCCCAGGACACCTCGCCGGCCGTTGCCTTCTTCAGCCTGTTCTTCCTCGCCTGCGTAATGGTGCCGCTGCTCACCATGAAGAGCATCGCCGAGGAGCGCCGTTCGGGGACCTTGGAAACCCTGCTCTCCGCCCCGGTCAACACCACGGTGGTGGTGCTCGCGAAGTTCTCCGCCTCCTACGTGCTCTACTTGCTGCAATGGCTGAGCACTGTGGGTTTCGTCTTCATTCTCCACCACTTCGCCCGCGACTCGCGCCTGCTCGACCCTGGCCCCCTCATCGGCGGCTACGTGTTCATCGCCGTCACCGGTCTGCTCTATGTGGCCATCGGCACCCTCGCCAGCGCGCTGGTGCGCTCGCAGGCCGCCGCCGGCATCATCGCCTTCGCCGTAATCCTCTTCGCGGTCTTCGGCGCCCGCGTGACCACCAACATGACCCTCCTCCAGCAGGAGGCCTTCCAAGGCATGCGCACCTCCGTGGTCTCCGTGGATGTATTCCACCACCTGGGCGATTTCACCCGTGGCGTGGTCGACACCCGCCAGATCATCTTCTACTTCACCGGCACGGCCTTGGCGCTGATTCTCAGCATCCTCGCGCTCGAAGCCAAGATCCTGCGCAGCTGACATGCACTGGCCCGACAGTTTCCAAGCCAACCGCTGGCTCCGTACCATCAATTTGGTGCTCCAGGCGTTGCTCTTCTTCACCCTGTTCGTCGGGGTGAACTACCTCGCCCTGCGCTACACCTGGCGCTTCGACCTCACGCGCAATCGCTTCTTCTCCCTCTCGGCCGAGACCCGCTCCTACATCGACCAACTCAAGGAGCCCGTCCATATCGTCATCGCCTTCGACACCCAGCCCGACAACGAAGACGACGCCCAGGCGCGTCGCGACGTGATCAGCCTAGTCCGCGAATACACCTACGCGGCCCGCTCCAGCGGCCAGCCCCGCATCACCAGCGAGGAGCTCGACGTCTTCCAACAGACCAGCCGCGCCGCCAGCCTCGGTATCGACGCCAAGAACGTCATCGTGTTCGTCTGCGGCGAACGCCGCCACTACCTCTCGGGCGGCGACCTCTACCTCATCGAAGAACGCGAGAAACGCGCCTTCATCGGCGAACGGGCCTTCACCGCCGCCCTTCTCAACGTCACCGCCCCGGCCCGACAGAAGCTCTACTTCCTCACCGGCCACGGCGAGATGGATCCCAGCAGCGTCGCCGTCGATCGCGGCCTCTCCCAGCTGCGCACCGAGCTGCGGGTGCGCAACTTCGAGGTCGATACCCTCGACCTTGCCCGCACCCGCCTCATTCCCGAGGACGCCGCCATGCTGCTGGGCGTCTCCCCCAAGGCCCCCTATCTCCCCGAAGAACAGGAGCGGCTCCGCGAGTATCTGGCCAACAAGGCCGGGCGCCTCCTGCTCGCCCTCGACCCCGACACCAACCACGGCCTCGACCAACTCCTCCAGGACTGGGGCGTGCGCGCCGAGGACGTACTCGTGCTCGATACTGACCCGGAGCAATCCACCGAGGGCGGCGACCTGATCCTGCGAACCATCGCACCCCACCCGATCACCCAGTTGCTGCTCACCAACCAGATCACCCTGCTGGCCGGCCGCGTCCGCGTGGTTCGCCCCGATCCCAATCGCCCGCCCGACCCCACCCTCAAGCTCACCGCACTCGTCGGCGCCTCGCCCACGGCATGGGGGGAAAAGTCGTTCCGTTACGTCGACCGAGCCCAATACGATCGCGGCATCGACCTGAAGGGCACGGCCGCCGCCCCCTCTCTGCCCGTCGCCGTCGTTTCCGAGCGCGTCACCGCGGCCAACCTCCCCTTCAGCGTGCGGGGCGGCCGGCTCATCGCCCTGGCTTCCGGCGACTTCCTGAGCAACAGCCGCCTCGACGGCGGCAACCTCGTGCTCGCCCGCAACGCCATCAACTGGGCCACTGAACGCGATGCCCAGCTCAACATTCCCCCGCGCTCCATCACCAAGTTCCAACTCTCCCTGAGCCAGACCGATCTCGGCAAACTGCGCCTGGGGTTGCTGCTGGTGGTCCCCGGCGCCATCGCCGTACTCGGCCTGTGCGTCTACTGGTCGCGGCGCTCCTGAGCTCCCCGCCTCGGGGCAAGGACCAAGTGACAAGGTTCAAGTAACAAATACCGACCAGCGACGGCCTCCGGCCGCGCCACTCCGCACTCCGCATTCCGCACTCCGTTTTCTTCCGCACCATGCGCACCAAGGTCACTCTCGTCCTGCTCTTCCTCAACGTCGCGCTGTTCTATTACATCTTCCAGTTCCTGGATCCGTTCCGCCCGCCCCAGCCCCACTCCCGCAAAGTGCTGCCCCCGGAGGTCGCCGCCATCGAGCGCCTGGAAGTCCGCCGAACCGACACCGCCCCCCTCGTCTTCGAGAAGCGCGGCGACACCTGGTACCTGGGCGCCCCCTACGACTGGCCGGCCGACCGCAACGCCATCGAGCGCCTCCTCAACGAGCTGCGCCTTCTCGAGCACGAGACCAGTTTCGAGGTCTCGAAACTGCCCGACACCGGCCAAAAACTCGCCGACTACGGACTTGCCCCCGCCGGCATCGTCCTTGTTCTCGGCTCCGGGGAGAAACGCCTTGAGTTGCCCATCGGCGCAGCCACCCAGGTGCGCAACCGCCTCTATGTGCTGTCCCCCGATGGCACGCGCATCCACGTCGTGGGCCGCAGCCTCGTCGAGGCCCTTCAGCTCACCCCCGACCAACTGCGCGACACCAGCTTGATCGACATCCCCGTCTTCGAGGCCCGCACACTCGCCGTGCAGGTCTCCGCCCCCGGGAACCTTCGCGTCCGCCTCGCCCGCCCGGTCGGCGGCCAGCGCTGGATGTTCGAGTCGCCCATCCAGACCCGCGCCGACAAGAACGCCGTCGAGCTCGCCCTCAACCGCCTGCGCGAACTGCGGGTGGCCTCCTTCCTCGACGCCCCCGACGCCCGCGCCACCGGCCTGGAGAACCCCGCCCTGCGCCTCACCGTCGAGGGCACACGGCGCCGGTCCATCCTCCTGCTCGGGGCCCCGGTGTCCTCCGAACCCAAGATCGGTGCCCACTTCGCCGAGACCGAGCTCTTCGCCAAGCTCGAGGACCGCGCCGCCGTCTTCACCGTCAAGGTCGAGGATGCCCTCCTCGACAGTCTGCACAACGCCCAGAGCGCCCTGCGCGACCGCCACCTGCTCGATTTCGAGCCCGCCCGCCTCACCGCCATCTCCCTGCGCAGCCCGGGCCAGCCCGAAGTCTCGCTCCAACGGCTGGAGACGGGCGCGTGGCAGGTGCTTGATCGCCAGACTGCCGAGACCCCGCTGCCCCAGGCCGCCGATGCCGCCATTGTCGCCCGACTCATGACCCAGCTCGGCCAGCTCAGCGCCGACGCCTTCCACAGTGACGCGCCCCTTCCGGCCGAACTTGAGCAATGGGGATTCAACCGCCCCGAACGCGAGGTCACCCTCACCCTCTCACCGGAAAACGGAGCCACCACCCCGAGCGCCACCGCCCCCGCCCTTACCCTGCAAATCGGTGTGACCGGCAACGAGGCCGGCAAGCCCTTCGCCTACGCCCGTGTGGCCGGCGCCCAGTTCGTCTATCGGGTCCGCGCCGACATCCTCGCCGAACTGCCCGTCGTCGCCCGACAATACCGCGAGCGAACCCTGCGCGCCCTGCCCCCCGGAGCCCGCATCACCGGGCTGAAACTCACCCGGCTGGCCGATGCTTCCGAGGTCTTCGCCCGCGACCTCCCTGCCGGTCAAACATGGGAGACCGCCTTGGCAGCAGAGAAAACTGAAACCCAGGCCGCCGTCCTCAAGCTCCTCGAGGAGCTGCGCACCCTGCGCGCCCGCGACTTCGTGCGTGACAGCTTCGCCCAACAGCCCGAGATCGACGGCCAGCCCCGCCCCTGGGTTTACCAACTCGATCTCTCCATCGCCCTCAGCGGCGCCGGCGAGGAAAATCAAGCGATACACTCGACCCTTTTCCTCGGCGAACGCCAGGGAGGCACCACTCAGCTGGTCGGCTCAGCCGAATTCAACACCCTCTTTCACGCGAGCCAGACCTTCCTCGACGCCACCTTTGCCCTCACCTTCGGCCCCCGCGACCCCGGGCCCCCGCCGCCCTCGCCGCCAGCGACCAACGGCGATCAACCCGCTCCGGCCCCGGCGCCAGCCGCAGCATCGGAGCCGACTCCAGTCGCCACTCCCCCAGCACCGGCAGCGGCGACTCCGTAGTCAAAGGACGCCCCGCCGTTGACGGCGGTCGACCGGGGGATTGCAGGCATCCTGCGATTTGTTCCAGGCCGGGCGGCGAAGCCTGCCGGGCTCCGCCGCAAAAAAGCCGGCCTGGCAGCCCCGCCCTACGGCTTGGGCGCCCAGGCGCCATTGGCATCCTGCAACAACACCCCCCGGGCGCTGGCTGCGGCGATCTGCTTGGCCCGTGCGCGACCAACCGTATCCTTGGTCGTCTCACTGCGGGCGGCGATTGCCTCGTAGACCGAGGAGCGATCCCGGTTCTCCTCCTCCACCAACTGCACCTCCTCGGGCGTGGCCTTCCCTCGAACCTCGAGAAAACCACGGTTGTTCTCTCCGGCGATCTGCCGCAGGCGCAGGTCGTCAAGCGCGGGCAGGCGCTGCTCAAGCCGCTGCTTGAGCCCGGGCTCCTGGGCCAAGGCCGCGGGCACCGCGAAGCCGAGCAGGACCATCATCGACAGGGCTCGAACCAATTGGGTCTTCATTTCTGGGAGGTTGACGGAGCAGTGAGAGTGGTGGACTTGCGGTCGAGGTCGCCGAAGAAGTCATCCAGCGCCTTCTCGACGCGGACGTTCACATCCACGGTGATGTGGATCGGTTTCACCTCGACCGTGGTGTACACACAGCCGGTGAGCCCGGCGCCGGCGAACGCGAGCAGCGTCGCGTACATGCGGATATTCATGGTTGGCAGGTTGGAAGTTGGGTTCGGCCGGGGCAACGGTTGTTTCGCATGCCCGTCAAGGTGCCGCCGCCCCGTGTGGACGTCCCCAGTTCAGGAAATGCTCCAGCGGGGCGTTGACGTTCACATCGAGATTCACCGGCGTGCCCATCGTACCGCCCACCGGTGTCCCCACCAGCCGCAACCGCAGCGACTGCCCGGGCGCGTCCTTCGGGTAGGTGTCGATGCGCAGGCGGTTGAAATTCAGATTCTGGATCGAACGCTCGAGCTCCAGTAACGAAGCGTAGCCGATGCTGTTCGGCGAACGCCCCGAGGTGAGCAGATGCAGATCGCGCGTGAAGCGCACCCGACCGAGTTCGCCATTGGTGAGTCCAAAAAAGCCGGTGCCCAGCTGCAACTGCCCGTCGCGCCAGGAAACGGCCAACTCACCGTCGACCGGCCCTTCAGCCTCGGCGGGCACGTCATCGAACAAGCGCAGCAACTGCTCCATCCGCGCCCGCTTCACCTCCAGCTTCGTCGAAAGCGAGGGCTGCCGCGGATCGAACTCGAAACCGGCAGCCGCCACCCGCCCGCCAAACGCCTCGGCCTCGAGTTTCGCGATCGCGACCCGCCCTGGACCATCGAGGGCATACGCCACCTCGGTATTCGTCAGCTCCACTCCAGCCAGGTCTGCCCGTCCGATCTTGAGGCGCTGCTCCGGTGCCGAGCGCAGTGCTCCCAAATCCGCCAGCGCCAAGGTGCCGTTGATCTGCTCAACCGCGACCTTCTGGGCCGGCCAAGCCACGCCGAAATCTTGCAGTGCCAGATCGGCGCCCGCCATCCATTCGCCCCCGGCGTAGCGGGACCGTCCCTGCAATCCAATGCCGCCGGTGAGCTTGCACCCGGCCAAGGCCGGCAACCAGTCGCCCCATGCTCCCTCGCCCCCCAGCACCGTCGACTCGAAACCGAAAGTGCCCTCCGCTACTAGGCCGTCGTTCCAGTGCAATGTCTGAGTGAAGGCCGGATTCAACTCGAGCCCCGGCAGGGCGAATCCACCCTGCACGGCGCCACCATCCAGCCCAAAACCGGCCTGCAGCTTCCCCTTGGAGAGTCGCAATCCCCCGAAGGCGGCGTCGGCCACACTCAGGGCCACATCGGCGCCCCCGGTTTCAAAGAGCTCGGCCCCGCGCGAGGTCGCGCGCAGCTCCACTCCCTCCACCCGGACCGCTCGCCCTTGCCGGGCCTGTCCCTCGGTGACCTTAACTTCGTAGTCGCCGGCCCAAGCCAGTTCGCGCGCCAAACGCCCCACGGGCAGCCCACTCCAGCGGCGCAGCGAATCCAGCCAGACCCGCGGCCAGCGCACACCAAACGAGCCCGTCTGCGCCGCCGCATACCAATCCGCTCCGGAGGCCGAAAACGTCCGAACCTCGACAGTAGCCCGCCCGGATACATAACTACGATCGAGATTAAGGAGCCCCTCGCCCCCAATCGCCGCCTCCGCCCTGCCTCCCTCCCAGACAAAGTCCCGGCGCTGCTGCGGCACCGTCCACTCTAGCCGCGCCCCTTCCTGTCCGTGGGTGAGCCCGGCGGAGAGCGATACCTGCGCCACCACCTGCGCCGGGGTTACGACGAGGCCGGCCCCCGTTGATCCCTGCAGCGGCGTGGTCGCCACCCGGGCCCGAGCCGTCATGGCCGGATGCTCGCTCAGGAGTCCAACTACCGTGGCCTCCAGTGCCCCAACCTGCACCCGCGTCGGCAAATCCAGCTCCAGTGCCGGCACCGTGAGCATCAACTCAGCACCATTCCAGCGCGCGGCCAGTTCACAGGGCTCCGCCAGGCGCCACCCCGTGTGAGCGGTCGGCTCGAGTTTGAGCTGCGCCTCGACCTGCGCTGCCTTGATCGTCTCGCCCCAGTGCGCCTCGCACCGCCCGTGCAGCTTCACCTCCGTGCCTGCCACCACGGCCCGGCCTCCGGCGAAGCTCATCTGGGCCGAGCCCGGCTCCATCACGAAATCAAGATCGGTCAGCCCGGCGGCCATTTCCTCGCGCTGCCAGGCCAGCGCTTCCGTGCGGGCCTCCAAACGCCACCGTCCGTCCGCTCCAGCGCCGAGCTGCAGACTCACTGCGCCCAGGTCGGCTTGCTGGCCCTCCGGTCGCCAGAGCAACGCGGGCAAACTCGCCTCCATTCTGGCCTGACGCAGCCGCCCGCTCGCAAATACCGTTGTTCCCGAGATCTGGATTACCCCTTCGGGCGTCGTGTCGAGCGCCAGCAGGCTGGGCGGAGCAAGGCCGGCAAGCAGCTCCCGCCACGGGGTCGGGGCGACCCGCCCCTCGCGCAGCTCGAGCTCGACCGAGTCCTCCCCGAGGTCGGTGCGCACCTTCATCCGGCCGGCCAGTGCGGGCGCCATTACCACCACTTCCGCACGCCACTCCTCCACCCGAGAATCAATGAAACCCGAAAACGGCAGCTCCAGCCGCCGCTCCCCCTGCCGCAAGACGACTCTCGACTCCTCGACGTCCAGGCGGCCGTAGGGGAAACCGCCACTCTGCGACTGGAGCGCGCCGCGCAGCTCGGCCCAGCGCTCGAGGGTCAGATCGAGTACCAGCCCGCGAAGCACCACCGCGGGCGCAGCCCGCCCCGCCAACACTCTCCATCCCAGCTCAGCCCGCGCCTCGTCGGCGCGCACGGTAAGCCCGGGCAACTGCAGCTCCACCGGCCCCACGACCGCCCGGCGCCACGAAAGTTCACGTAATTGGGTGGCACTCGTCTCCACTCCCAGGACGCTCAGCTCGGCCAACAACCGGCGCTCCACCCAATCATTGAGCGGCGGCAGCCAGCCAGCCGCAGCCGCCGCGCCGAGCGCGACGATCAGCAGCCCGAGGAGCCCCAGGAGGCGCAGACGTTTTCGCCGAGTTCTCATCCGCAGTCGTGTGGGCTACGAGCGAACCGGCCCCCCTCCTCGGATGCGAGAGCAAACCGGGCCGCGTGCCTGCGCCTCGCAGTCTTACGTTTCCTTTGCGGTTCACGGTCCTCCTACGGCGCCGCGCCGCCCCCCCTACTCCTGCTCCTACTCGATCCTCCCTTGTCACTTGCCCCTTGTTACTAGGTCCTTCTTCCGTTGTCCGTCCTCCGCCTTCTTCATCCTGCATTCTTCCTTCTGCCTTCTTCCGCGGTCAGCCTCCCATCTCCCCCGAGTTGCGCCGCGCCGGGCAACGCATAACCCTCCGCGCTCCCCGCATGCCCACTCTCGAAACCATCCGTCTCCGCGGCGTCCGCCAAAACAACCTTAAGGGGTTCGATCTCGATATCCCGCTTGGCCGCTACATCGTCGTCACCGGCCTGAGCGGAGCGGGCAAATCATCGCTCGTCTTCGACACACTCCATG
This sequence comes from Opitutaceae bacterium, assembly GCA_016711225.1. Classification (GTDB taxonomy): domain Bacteria; phylum Verrucomicrobiota; class Verrucomicrobiia; order Opitutales; family Opitutaceae; genus CAJCBL01. Next base: position 182,253 of record JADJTK010000013.1, on the reverse strand, counting down.
CCGAAGGCCAACGCCGCTACGTCGAGACCTTCAGCGCCTACACCCGCCAGTTCCTCGAGCTGCTCGCCAAGCCCAACGTCGATTCGATCGAGAACATCCGCCCCTCCATCGCGATCCAGCAGACCAACACGGTCAAGACTTCGCGCTCCACGGTCGGCACCATGACGGAGCTCTGCGACTACTTCAAAGTCTGGTTCAGTCATGTCGCCGAGTGCTTCGATCCCGCCACCGGCGAACGGGTCGAGGACGACAACCCGCAATCGATTTGGACCAAGACCTCCGCCCGGTTCACCGGCACCATCGTGCTCGTGGCCTTCCGTCTCACCCGCCCCGCCAACTTGGAATGGCACGAGATTCTCCAGAACCTCCAGGGCCAATCCTACCAACGCGTCCTGCTGCCCTCGCCCGCCGGCGACTGCGCGCCCCACCGCATCGACGATCTGCTCGCCTCATCTGCCCCGCTCGACGCCCTGCCCGCCACCGGCGCCTCGCTCTTCGTCGTCCAGGATCGCCTCGCGCTCGAATCCTCCGCCAAGGTGCGCTTCATCGAAGCGGTCGAGGCCGCGCTCCACTTCGGCCAAGGCGAAGTCTTCAGTTTCCGCGAGACGAAGGCGGGGCATTTCGCGGAAACGGGTCATTACTCCCGCGGTCTCCATTCCCCAAAAACCGGCCGCCGCTTCCGTCCCGCCGCGCCTCCGCTCTTCTCCTTCAACTCGCCCCTCGGAGCCTGTCCGAAATGCCGCGGCTTTGGCCGCATCATCGACATCGACTACCGCCTCGCGATCCCCGACCAGTCGCTGAGCATCGATCAGGGCGCGATCAAGTGCTGGGAAGGCGAGGTCTACAGCGAGTCCAAGCGCGACCTCCTCTCCTTCGCGAAGAAGAAGCGTATCCCCACCGGCATCCCGTTCGCCGACCTCACCCCCGCACAGCAATCCTTCGTCATCGACGGCGAGCCCGGCTACGGGGCCAACGGTATCGAGTGGCCGGCGGCGTGGTACGGGGTGAAGGGCTTCTTCCGCTACCTCGAGGCCCGTGCCTACAAGATGCACGTGCGCGTCTTTCTCTCGCGCTACCGCGCCTACAATCTCTGCCCCGACTGCGCCGGCTCGCGTCTCCAGCCCGAAGCCCTCTGCTGGAAATGGCAGGACCGCACCCTTCCCTCCCTCTACCAACTCCCCGTATCCGAACTCCTGACACTCCTGGGCAAGCACATCCCTGCACGTCCGTCGCTCCCCCCCTCCGCCTCATCCCCTGCACCGACTGCCGCCCCGGCGCCCAATCAAAAATCGGCAGTCGAAAATCGGAAATCCTCCGACCTCGCCCTCGACGCCATCCTGGCGCGCCTACGCTACCTCGAGCAGGTCGGCCTCGGCTACCTCACCCTCGACCGCCAGTCGCGCACGCTCTCCGGCGGCGAGGTCGAGCGCGTCAACCTCACCTCCTGCCTCGGCTCCTCGTTGGTCGACACCCTCTTCGTCCTCGACGAACCCTCCGTCGGCCTGCACCCGCGCGACATCGACCGGCTCATCGGTATCATCCGTTCGCTCACCGAAGCCGGCAACACCGTCGTCGTGGTCGAGCACGACGAGGCGATGATCCGCGCTGCCGACCACGTGATCGAGATCGGACCGGAGCCTGGCGCCGCCGGCGGCTACGTTGTCTTCCAGGGCAACCTCCCCTCCCTGCTGGCCTCGCCCAAGGCGATCACCGGCGAATATCTCAGCGGCCGCAGATTCATCCCCCTCCCCGCGCACCGCCGCCCCGTCGCCTCTCAAATTTCAGATACAGAATCCCGGATTCCGACCTCCGCCCAATCGCGAATCGGCAATCCCAAATCGAAAGTCGCCGAGCCCTCCGCCCAGTCCTCACTCCGCGATCCGCATTCCGCAATTCAGTGGCTCGCCTTCTCCGGCGTCTCCAAGCACAACCTCCGCGACCTTTCCTTCCGTCTGCCGCTCGGGCGTCTGGTCGCCCTCTCCGGGGTATCGGGGTCCGGCAAATCGACGCTCCTCGGAGCCGTTATCCACCAGGGCCTGCTCGCCGCCCGCCGCCAATTCGCCGACGATCCGGCAACAATCGGCTCGATCCACGGCTTGGAACACCTCGGCGAGATTGTGCTCGTCGACCAGTCGCCGCTCAGCCGCACCCCGCGCTCCAACGCCGCGCTCTACGCCGAGGCTTGGGAGGGCATCCGCACGCTCTTCGCCTCGACCGACGCCGCCCGCGAAGCCGGCTACTCCGCCTCCAGTTTCTCGTTCAACGCCGGCGACGGCCGCTGCGACCATTGCTCGGGCCTCGGCTACGAGGCCGTCGAGATGCAGTTCCTCTCCGACGTCTACGTGCCCTGCCCAATCTGTGAGGGCCGCCGCTTCAAACCCGAGATCCTCGCCTGCACCTGGCAGGGCCGCAGCGTCAGCGAAGTGCTCGCGCTCTCCATCGACCAGGCCCTCGATTTCTTCGCGTCCACGCCCGCCATCCGCCAGCAACTCGCCCCACTCGCCGCCGTGGGCCTCGGGTATCTCACGCTCGGCCAGCCCCTCAACACCCTCTCCGGCGGCGAAGCCCAACGGCTCAAACTCGTCAAATTCCTCGGTACTTACACAGGCTCCTCCGCGAGCCCAGCGACACCTTCATTCGACCTATCGGACCTATCCGACCCAGTCGACAAATCCGCGCCCCCCACCACCGCCAATCCGCCCTCCGCCCTCCCCATTCCGCAATCCAGAGGGGCTCTACTCCTTCTCGACGAGCCCACCACCGGCCTGCACCGCCACGACGTGCGCCGCCTGCTCTCCGTGCTCCACGCCCTGGTCGACCGCGGCCACAGCATCGTCGTGATCGAGCACAACACCGACGTCCTCAAGAGTGCGGACTGGATCCTGGAAGTGGGGCCCGAGGCGGGTTCTGGCGGTGGACGTATCGTCGCCGAAGGCACGCCCGAGGAGGTCGCGCTCACCCGCACCGCCACCGCGCCCTATCTGCGCGCCGCGCTCGCGGCCAGCTCCGGCAACGTATCGCTCGCCCTCCCCACCGAGCCCGAGCAGTCACCCTGCGCCCCGCCCGCCTCCACCAATCGCCAATCGGCAATCGAAGATCGAAAATCACCCGAGCCTTCCGTCATTCCGCAATCCGCCTTCCGCAGTCCGCAATTCCTCCAAATCACCGGCGCCCGCGAGAACAACCTGCGCAACCTCTCCGTCTCCATCCCGCTGCGCACGCTCACCGTCGTCACCGGGGTCTCCGGCTCGGGCAAGTCCACCCTCGCCTTCGACATCGTCTTCGCCGAGGGCCAGCGCCGCTTCATGGAATCGATGTCGCCCTACGCGCGGCAATTCGTCGAGCAACTGCCCCGCCCGGCCGTCGACCGCATCACCGGCATCCCGCCCACCGTCGCCATCGAGCAACGCATCACCCGCGGCGGCCGCAAGAGCACCGTCGCCACCATCACCGAGGTCGCCCAGTACTTGCGCCTCCTGTACGCCAAGCTTGGCGTGCAGCATCATCCCGTGAGCGGCGCCCCCGTGCGGGCCCTCACCACCGCCGAGCTCGAGCAGCACTTCCTAGCCGCGCTCCGCCACCCCGCCGCCGCCAAGGCCAAGCACCTCTATCTCTGCGCCCCCCTCGTGCGCGGCCGCAAGGGCCACCATCAGCCCATCGCCGACTGGATCGCCGACCACGGCTACACCCACATGCGCGCCGACGGTCGCCTGCTGCTCGTCGAAAACTTCACCAAGCTCGACCGCTTCAAGGAGCACAACGTCGAGGTCGTCGTCGCCGACCTGAAGAACCTCGCACCGGCGGCCTCAGCCACGCCCCGCGCCCGCCCGTCCAGATCGTCCACCAAGTCCACTTCGTCCACACCGTCCGTCACCACCTCCCGCACGCCCGCCCTCGCGCTCGTCGACGCCCTCCGCCTCGGGAAAGGCACCTGCTTCCTCCTGCTGCCCGACGGCGCGATCGTGTCCTGGTTTTCCACCACCCGCACCGATGCCGCCACCGGCGAGACCTTCCCCGAGCTCGACCCCAAGGACTTCTCCTTCAACTCGCCCAAGGGCTGGTGCCCGGTCTGCCGCGGCCACGGCCGCCTCGCACCCTGGATGCTCAAGACCGACCCCGACGACGAAACCCCGCCCGAGATCGCCGAGCTCGCCCACCTCTTCGACGACGACACCGGCGCCCAATACCGCCCCTGCCCCGAATGCGCCGGCACCCGCCTCAATCGCATCTCCCGCTCGGTGAAACTGGATTTTAAGCACGGCCCGGCCCTCTCCTTGCCCGAGCTCACCGCCCTCACCCCCTCCCAGCTCCTCGCCGGCCTGCGCGACCTCGACCTCGATTCGCGCGGTCGGCTCATCGTCCGCGACCTCGTGCCGCAGATCGAGGAGCGCCTCAAGTTCATGGACGAGGTCGGTCTCGCCTATCTCGAGCTCGCGCGCTCCGCCGACACCCTCTCCGGCGGCGAAGCCCAGCGCATCCGCCTCGCCTCCCAGCTCGGCTCCAACCTCTCCGGGGTGCTCTACGTGCTCGACGAGCCTTCGATCGGTCTGCATCCGCGCGATAACGACCGGCTCATCGCCACCCTCGAACGCCTCCGCGCCAAGGGCAACACGCTCCTCGTAGTCGAGCACGACGACGCCGTGATGGATCACGCCGATCTCATCCTCGACCTCGGGCCCGGCGCTGGTCGCCACGGCGGCGAGCTGCTCGCTCAGGACACGCCGGCCAACCTCCGCAAGAACGCCGGCTCCCTGACCGGCCTCTATCTCGAGAAAGGGATTCCGCACCCCATTCGGGGTTCGTACCGAGACACCTCAGACGCCAGTGGCCAAACGCCAAAGGACGGCCGGGTCCGTGCGGCCGCAGCCAAGAAGCACGGTTCCCGTCTCTCCCCATCCGACCTATCGGACCTATCCGCCCCATCGGCCCGCTCCTCCGCCCAATCGAAAATCGGAAATCCAAAATCGGAAATCTCCTGGCTGGAGCTTACCGGCGCGCGCCTGCGCAATCTCCAGAACGTCGATCTCCGGCTGCCGCTCGGCCGCCTGATCATGGTCGCCGGCCCCTCCGGCGCCGGCAAATCCACGCTCTTTCGCGACCTGCTCCATCCCGCCGTGGCCTGCGCGATCCAACAGTCGAAGACGCGCCTCACCGGCCGCGACTTTCTCAAGCTCGCCCCGAAGTGCACCCACGAGGTCTCCCTCTCCGCCGCCGCCGAGTTCGTTCCCCTTCCCCGTGGCGAAGCTCGCAAGAGCTTCGTCAGGTCCGCCCGCCTCCTTCCACCATCCCCCGCCCCCTTCGACGAACTCACCCTCGCCGCCGCCTTCAAGGCCATCATCGAGGTCGACCAATCCCCCATCGGGCACACCCCTCGCTCCACCCCCGCCACCTACCTCGGCGTCTTCGACCTCGTCCGCCAATTCCTCGCCACCATCCCTGAGTCCAAAATCCGCGGTTACACCGCCGGTCGCTTCTCGTTCAATACCGCCGGCGGCCGTTGCGAGACCTGCTCCGGTGCCGGTCGCGTGAAGCTCGAGATGAACTTCATGCCCGACACCTTCGTCACCTGCGACTCTTGCGGTGGCCGCCGCTACGGCCCCGAGGTGCTCCAGATCGAATGGAAGGGCAAGACCGTCGCGGACCTCCTCGAGATGACCTTTGAGGAGGCCCGCGACTTCTTCGATTTTCACAGCCAGCTGCGCGAGGTCTGCGCGCTCATGTGCGAAACCGGCCTGGGCTACCTCACCCTCGGCCAGAGCAGCCCAACCCTGAGCGGCGGCGAGGCCCAGCGCCTCAAGCTGGTCACCGAGCTCTCCCGCGGCCTCCAGTCCTACAAGGAGCGCAGCCGCGGCCTCAAGCCGCTCAACCTGTATATCCTCGAGGAACCGACGATCGGCCTGCACCTCAGCGACTGCGAGAAGCTGATTCACCTCCTCCACCGCCTCGTCGAACAGGGGCACACCGTGATCGTCATCGAGCACCACCTCGACCTACTGGCCGAAGCCGATTGGATTGTGGAGCTCGGGCCCGACGGCGGTCCCGGCGGCGGCGAGATTCTCTACCAAGGCCCCGTCTCCGGCCTCGCCAAGCTCAAGCGCAGTCCCACCGCTCCGTACCTGCGCGAGAAACTCGGCCGGTAGGACGCGCCGGCGCATCACGCCCGTCTCGACACCAGACGCTCCGGGACCGCCCGGGCCCAAATGGGACGTCGCGCGAAACGACTGAAAGGCGGCACCGGAAAGCCAAACGCCGCAGCACGGGTGTGCTGCGGCGTTGGTTCAGCGGCACGTGAGCTGGCTCAGGGCGCCGTCACCTTCAGCCGGGCGAAACGGCGCACATCGGCGCCGAGCACCAGGTTCTGGCGCAAGCGCACATTCTGCAGCCCCACCCCCGGGGTGCCGGCGAGCGGCTCGAGCGTCGCGGCGGATTCGCCCCAGTTGACCAGATCGGAGGATACATCGAGCACCAGGCTGATGCCCTGCGCGCCCAGATTGCGGGTGAACTCAAGCCCGAGATGCCGGTTGCTGCCCGTGCCCGCGACCACCACCGGCTTGGGCAGGCTCAGCGTGGCGGCTCCCATCGGAGCAACACCGAGGGCAAACTTCATTCGATTGGTCACGCCATCGCCTGCCGGAGTGTTCAACGCCCCGCGCTGATTGGCGGGGAGCGGATCGAGCAGCACCCAGTCGGCCAGCGTCATCGTGCCACCGGCGGGCATCACCAGCATCGTTGCGCTATCAGCCGAGCCGACGCCGTTCGTGGCGCGTACCCAATAGCGGGTCCACGCGGTCAGTGCCGGCGTGGTGAACAAATGGCTATTCGTGCCAACCGGGGTGGACACATCGCCCGCGCTGCCACGATACCACTGGAAACTCAGGTCTGCGGTGCCCACGGCCATCACCGAAAGCTGGGCCGTGCCGTTGAGCGGGCAGCTCTCGAGGGTGGACTGGCTGCTGAACGCCGGGGCGCTGGGCACCGCCCACGTCACCAGGTTGCGCTCGCGATCGCCGCCCCCTGCCGTGGCCAGATAGCGGACACAGCCCACCTCCGGCGCGAGCCACATCTCGTAGGTCTGGCTGTTCGTGGCGATGGCCACCGTGAATTCGAGGCGCAGACAGTTGGCAAAGGTCCCGGCGGGCACCGTGCAGTTCTCGACCCCGAGCAGGCGCACCGTCAACGACCCCGTCCCGACGTAGAGGCCGTTGAGGTAGGCCTTGCTGGGCACCACCACGGTCTCCCCCACCGCCATGACAACCGGCAGCGCGGCCCCGTTCTCGAAGCGCACCGACCCGACCTCGGTGGGGTTGTCGAGTCCCCAATACACCAGGCCCGACGCGGTGGTGATATACTCCGCCCACGTTTCCTGCACGGTGCCATCGGTGGCACTCGAGACATTCTGGTCGGCCATGACCAACTGGGTTACCGGCGTTCCCGGAGTGAGCGGGAAGGTGCCACCAGTGTAGGTTGTTATCGGAACACTGGTCCCCGTAATCGTGGAAACCGTGTGCGAATCGCTGTTGTTCCAGGACTTGCCGGTGGAGTGGAAAACGCTCCCGGTGATCGGCCTCACAAAGTAGTCCGCCAGGCGGTAGGTCGGCGCCACCGGCCGCGTCGTGGAGACGAGACGGCTGTCGGCCCGGAGCCCGCTGCCGGCGATCCACTGGTTGCGCACCTTGCCCAGGCCCGCCACCCACCACTCGTCCCAGATCCGGAGGTTGCCCGGGGCCTGCAGCACGATGCGCACATGCAAGCTCCCGTGGAAGCGGCCCGCCGGGGTGTCGACGGTATCTACGGAGAGGAGTTGGAAGAACGCCGTCACCGGACAGACAAACGCCCCATGCTCGTAGTAGTCGGCCGTGCGCTCGGCCGTCTGACCGAGGCGCATCGTGCCCGGGAAAGCGTACGAGCCGTCGAGCCGCACGCTCTCGCCGTCCGTGTAGTCATCACCCCACATCACCAGTCCAGTCGGGCTCGCGCCCATATAGTCGGTCCACGTCTTGGTGGGCGTGAACACCCCGGCGGCGTAGCTGCCATAGGCGCCGGCTAGGGCGGTCGTGGTCACTTGGTAGGATTGCGGCGAGTGGCGCCCGGTCAGGCAGGTCACCGCGCGATCGAGGTCGGCCAGCGTCACCCGGGTGTGGACGGTGGTGTGAGTCGTCGCGTCGAGCCCGGCGTAGAGCCACTCCGCCCCCTCTGAAGCCGGATAAAAATACTCCATGAGCCGATAGGAACTCGCCGAGGTGTCGGGCGGCACCGGTACCCCGTCGACCTCCACCGCAGCGACCGCCACCGTGGTGGAACCGGCGGCGTTGGTGAACACGGCCGTATAGTAGCCAGCGTCGGCGGCATCCACACTGGCGAGGGGAAGGGTGACGCCGGTCGCCCCATCAATGGCTACGCCGTTCCTGAACCATTGCGTGGCGGTCACCGGATCGCCTTCAAGGGTGGGCGCGAGCACCAGGCTCGCACCGGAGGCCACTTCACGGAGTAGCGGATCGGAGGTGACCGCCGGCGGCGTGCCGGTCTGGGCTGCGGCGATGGTGGCGCCCAGCGCCAAGAGGAGGAAGCCGGCGCACAGGCGCCGGGCGTAGGATTGCGGAGTCATGTTCAAGCAGGTTTGCGCCGTCCCGGAGCGCCGGAAGCTTCCGGTTCCCCTACGCGGCTGTTGGCGTTTGTGCCGGGAGTTTGGTGGCGCCGCACCACGAAAGGCAAGCCACAGGCCGGGAGCCGCAGTGCGGTTCATGGCAGTTTAGCAGATTCCACCACCGCCGTGTCCGCCGAGGGCGGACCGCCCCAGGCGCACGATCCGATCGCCGGAGTCGATTCCCCCCCCCAGCAAGGATGAGCCGGCTCCGACGGCGCCCCAGGTAGGACCGGAGCCGGAGCAGAAAGACCGACCTCAGACGCCTACGACGGCCGGCCGAAGCCGCCCTTGATGAGCTCCAAATTCTTCACCCCGGAGGCCTCGAACTCGCGCCAATAGCCGTCCTCCAGCCGCTCGAGCTCGTCCTCGCGCTGTTCGTGCTGCTCGTCGGTCTCGGGCGCGCCGTCCGGGTCGGGTTCGGAGGGGCGCCCGTGGATGCGCTCGTAATCGCGCCCGGCCAGACGGGTGACCAGTTCCTGCCAGAAGATGTCCTCCTCGTAGTCATTGACCGTCTCGCTCACGCCGGGCTCCTCGGGCATGGCGGCGGTGAAATTGAACAGCCCCGGCTCCGGCTCCTCGACGAGGTCGGCGCAGGAGAACTGCGTGGCGTAACCGAGGAACCCCTGCAAGACCTCCTCGCACTTCAGGCGCAGGCCCGTGGGCTCGTCCTCCCGGCGACCATTCAACACATGGTCGGCCAGATAGAGCATCTGAAGCAGGCGGCGGTATTCCTTCGGCGTGATCTGGAGTTTCATCGGGGAATGGGGGCGTCGGGGCGCGTGCTCAATTCTGGCTCGGGTCCTCGGGTTCCTCGGCGAGCACCCGCCACTCGGGGCCGAGCCCACCGACCACGCGTTTCCACAGCGCCACGCCGTCGAGGGCACCGAGCAGGTCCGCCGGAACCGGGGAAACCAGCCAGGTATCCTGCTTCATCTCGGCTTCGAGCTGGCTGGCCTGCCATCCCGAGTAGCCGAGGAACGCACGCACCTCGAGCTGGCTCTCGCCCATGAGCTCCTGGAGCTTCTGCGGATCGATGCCGAAGTAGAGCTTGAACGTGCCGTCGAAGGTGGCCGTCTGCCAGGCCACCAGGATGAGCTGCTCGGGATTGACGGGGCCTCCACAATACAGCGGCACCTTCGCCAGCTCGCTGCGGCGGAACTCCGGGCCGAGATCCGACATGGTGCGGCCCAGCGGGCGGTTGAGCACCACCCCCATCGCCCCCTCCGGATTGTGCAACGAGACGAGCACGACGGTGCGCGCGAAGTTCGGATCGCGAAGCTTCGGATGCGCCAGAAGCAGCGAGCCGGCCAGACTCTCGGGTTTGTTGCCACGTTCTCTCATGCCAGATGAGCGACGAAGGAGGCCCGCTTTCCCGCCAGGCGCCAGCGCGAAAATCGCGGCTCCCGGCGCCGGCAGCGGCCGGGTGCAAGACCGGTCGCGGACCGGCGCTCGCGTCGCCTCCACCGCCCCGGCCGTCGGAGGGCCAGTCTGGGGACCGGCCTGTCCGGTCGCCGGCCGGCCCCACCGGCCGGGCCCTGGGGGCGCTACAGTTTCTCCAGCAGCACCCCGGCGTCGCCGAGGATCTCCGCCACGAAGGGGTCGTTGTGGTAGTCTTGGTGGAACTTGAGGATCCGGATGCCGGAGGCGGCCAGAATCTTCGCGCAGTTGATACACGGATAGTGGGTGATGTAGGCCACGCAGCCGTCCACGCTGCTGCCCCGGCGCGCGGCGTCGGCGATGGCGTTTTGCTCGGCGTGCACCGTGCCCTGCTCGTGCTGGTCGCGCAGCCGCGAGACGTGCGGAGTGCCAGGCAGGAAGCCGTTGTAGCCGGCCGCCACGATGCGGTTGCGCCGCTCGCCCGCCGAGACGATCACGCAGCCGACATGCAACCGCTCGCAGGGGGAACGCGAGGCGATCAAATGCGCCGTGGCCATGAAATACTCATCCCAGGAGGGACGGGCGGAAAAACGGCCGATGCTCTCGGCAATCAGGTCGATCGGGCTGGTCGGAAGGCGGCGGCGTGGCATGGGCGGGCGGTTACCCGGGAGCATTCGCCCGGTCCGCGCCGGTTCAACGCCTTTCTGCGGCCGCTCAGCGCCGCCACAGCCGCTGGCCCTGCCGGCGCTTCTCGATGGCGTCATTGCCCTTGGCGAGCCACTGCACCGGCTCCTCGTTGGCCCACGTCCAATTCTTGCCCACCACAAAGACCTTCTCGGGCAGATCCGGGAAGCGACCGCTGACCTGATCGCTGGCCGCCGACTGCATCAAGGCCCCGAGGGCCCCGTCGGGGCGTTCCACTTTGGCAAATACCCACAGCTCGCGGCCGACCTGCCGGATCTCCTCGATCTTGAGCTCCCAGGCACCGTCCGGAGTCATGACCTCCACCGTAATTGTTTTCTGAACAATGGCGGGGGTCGTCGGGCGGGGGCGCTCCCCGGTCCGGCCATTGTCGGGGGCGGCTTGGGCGGCGCCGAAAACGGTGAACAGCGCCAGCACGGTGAGGAATAGCCGGGGTACCATGTCGCGAGCTTGTGAAGATGGCATGAACTTGGCAATCCTTCGCTCGTACTAATCGTTGGTTGGATGCAAAAAAGCGGCGGGCCAGAGCCCGCCGCCGTCGCCCGCACCCCGTGGGGGCACGATCCAGTTCAGCCCTGCACCAGGCACTGCCGGTCATTTCCGGCGGCTGGGGCAGGCCCATCAGGTGGAGCAGCGTGGGCGCGATGTCAGCCAGGCGGCCACCGCTGCGCATCGCCGTCTTGGTGGTGAGCCCCTCCCCGACCACGAACACCTCGACGAGGTTGAGCGTGTGCGAGGTGTGCGGGCAGTTGGCCTCCGTATCCCAAAGCTGCTCGGCGTTGCCGTGGTCGGCGCAGACCACCGCCTTGCCGCCCATCTTCAATACCGCCTCGACGAGCACGCCGGTGCCCAGGTCGGTGACCTCACAGGCGCGCACCGCCGCCGGAACCGACCCGGTGTGGCCGACCATGTCGGGATTGGCGAAGTTGACCACCAGCAGGTCGTACTTGCCGGAGAGGATCGCCTCTCGCGCGATCACCGTGACGCTGCCCGCCGACATGTCGGGGGCCAGGTCGTAGGTGGACACCTTCGGGCTGGAGGCCATACCGCGGTCCTCGCCGGGGAACGGCTCCTCGCGGTAGTCGTTGAAGAAAAAGGTCACGTGGGGGAACTTCTCCGTCTCCGCCGAACGGAACTGCGTCTTGCCGTGCTGCTGCACCCAATCGCCCAGGATGTTCTTCATCTTGGCGGGCTTCTTGAGGATGGCCTCGATCGGCAGGCTCTTCTGGTACTGGGTGAGACCGGCGAAGAAGAGGTCGAGCTTCTTGCCGCGCTCGAACTCCGTGAAGTTCTCCTCGGCGAAGGCCCGGCTGATCTCGCGCGGGCGGTCGCCGCGGAAGTTGAAGAAGATCACCGCGTCGCCGTCGCCCATGGTGGCCACGGGCTTGCCATCGGGGCCGACGATCCAAGTCGGCGAGACGAACTCGTCGCCGTTCTGCGTCTCGCTGAGCGGCTTGTCGTAGTAGGCCTGCACGGCCTCCACCGCGCTCGTGGCGGTGGCATCGGCCTTCTGGCCGGTGAGCAGGTAGTAGGCCTTGCTCACGCGGTCCCAGCGGTTGTCGCGGTCCATCGCCCAGAAGCGTCCGCAAACACTGGCGACCTGCCCCACGCCGATCTCCGCCAACTTGGCGTCGAGCTGTTTCATGAACTCCAGGCCGCTCTTGGGGGCCGTGTCGCGACCGTCCATGAGGGCGTGGATATAGACATCCTTGGTCACGCCGGCCTTCTTGGCCAGCAGGAGGAAGCCGTAGAGATGCTCGAGCAGGGCGTGCACGCCGGCGTCCGAGCACAGGCCCATGAAGTGCAGCTTGGAGCCGCGCTCCTTCACCCGCTTGATCGCGGCCAGCCAGACCTCGTTGGTCTCGAGGTCGCCCTCGAAGAGCGCCTTGGTGATGCGCACGATCTCCTGGTCGACGATGCGGCCCGCGCCGATGTTCTGGTGACCGACCTCGCTGTTGCCCATCACGCCCACCGGCACGCCGACATCGAGGCCGCTGGCGGCGACGAGGGATGTGGATAGTTCGCGTGCAGCCAGTCGTCGCAGGGCGTGCGGGCGAGCTTCACGGCATTGTACTGATCCTGCTCGGGATGGGGATTCTTGCCCCAACCGTCGCGGATGACGAGGAGCACGGGCTTACGATTGCTGGACATGGTGGATGAGGATGGCGGTGGTTGGACGAAAGGTTTGAGGAAACCCGCCGGAAGGGGCGCGCGGAAGGAAAAAATCACGGGCCCGCCGCTCCTCCCTCCCGCCCGCGCAACGGGCGCCGATCCCGAAATCACAGCGAGAGCGGGCGAGATTGGCCCGGGCCACCGTCTCCTGGCCGATGCCGCGGGTAGCCCGAAAACTTCGCGCCGCCCGGCCGCCGGCGCGCCCCCGCGCTCACTTCCCGCTGAGCCGGCGCGCCGTGATGATCATCCCCAGCAACGCCCGGATGCTGCGCGTCTCCTCCGGGCTCAACTGCACCTTCTGGCGCACGCGCCAGCCGGCAAACACCACTGAGTGCGCCGTCGGGGCCGCCCCTCCGGGGATGATGATGCAGGAGTAGAGCTGCAGCCCGCTTTTCAGCCACACCGGCAAATACGGGTCGATCTTGGGGTCGGACGCGTCGTGGATGAGCACCGGTTCGCAACGCGCGGTGGATACGCCGAGCACATTGCGCTCCTCGCGCCGAAACCCGATCTTGTTGCGAAACTCCCGCCAGCGGTTCCCCGCCCCGGCCGCCGTCGCAAAAGTCCCCTTGCCGCGCTCCAGCAGGATCACGACCTCGTCGGCCCCCCAGCCCTCGCGCAGGGCGGCGGCGATCGGCGTGGCCAGCATCTCCTCGCTCACCACCGGTTGGCCCAGCAACTCGGCGCACTTCGCCACGGTCTCATGCAACACTTCGATCAGCGGCCGGCGCTCCGCCGGCAACTCGGCCGGGGCGGCGACCGGCGAAGCGACCTCCGCTTCACCAAGCGCCCCCTTGGGCGGCGCCTCTGCGCCGGCCAGGGCCGGCTCACCGGCCTGCGCCGGTTTCGTCCCCACCGCCGTATCCGCGCGCGCCAACTCCGGCCCATCGGCCGGCCTCAGCTCGCTCGACGGCGCCGCCTTGCCCTGCCTCCGGGCCGCCACCTTGGCGGTGACCCCACGGCTCATCGCCTGCAGCCCAAAAGCCTGGCCGAACGCCGACATCCGCTGCTCCGCCCGCTCGAAGACACTCCGCAGCGACTCCGCATCCAAGTTCAAATGCTTGCCGAACTGCCGCAGCAACGCCCGCGACTGATCCGCATAAGCCGTCGGTGAGAGCTCCGGCTGCAGCACGAGTTGGGAGAGGCGCACCGCAAACTCGGAGGCCACCAACAGCTCCGTCGACGGGTCGAGCACCGCCGCCTCCAGCATCTGGGGGGAAAACTGCCGCAGACCCAGCAGCAGCGACTCGGGGAGATTGGCGCTTTTCAGCAACTCGTATCCGAGTTCCAGCGGCGTCACCCCGAAGACCGCGCGGTAGCCAGCCTCCGGATCGCCCAGCGCCACGGCCTGGGTCTGCGCGAGCCGGTAGTCGTCCGCCATCAGGGCGGTCATCAGCAACCGGCCGAAGTTGCGCAGGGAGGCACAGAGGAAGGCCTGTTCGGCATCGCCTCGGCCCTGCCCCTCCGCCCACGCCTGCGCCATCATGCCGCTGGTCAACGCCAGCGTGGCCGTCTCGCGCTGCGCGCTGGCGGAGAGGCGACGCTCCGCGTTCTCCATGAGCAACAGCGACATCGCCAGCATGCGAATCTTGGAGAACCCGATCACATGGATCGCCTGCGAGATCGACGAGACCTCCACCCCCGACGGGTTGTAGCCCAGCGTATTCGCCGCCGAAATCACCTTCGAGCAGACCACCACGTCCTTCTCAATCAACTCCGCCATCTCCGACACGGTGATATGCGAGGCGTTGGCGGCGAGCGCCTCGACCAGTTTCACGATCTCGGCCATGCCCGCCACCCCGCCTCCGGCCAAACCCGAGGCCACACGCTCCAGCGTCTGGCGCGCACGCGCCTCCTGCGGCGAAGCATCGGTGATGGAGGTCATTCAGGCCGGGATCGGCCACGATCCTATCGGTCCACCTCAGGTATATTTGAGGACTTCCTCGGGGGTCGTCGCCCGCGCGGCCAGGGCCGCCATCCCTGCGTCGCGCAAGGTCCGCATCCCCTGCCGCTGGGCGCAGTCGCGCAACTCCAGCGTGCCCGCCCGTCGCGCGATCCGCTCACGCAACTCGTCGGTCACCGTCAACAGCTCGAACAGCCCCAGGCGCCCCCGATACCCGCTACCCTGGCAACTGGGGCAACCGGCCCCCACGTAAAACGACATGCCGGCCAGCGTTCCGCCCACCGGCGTGAGACGCTCCCGGGTCTCTGCCGGGGGCACCTGCTCGCAACAGCAGTCCGTGCAAATCCGCCGCACCAGGCGTTGCGCCACCACCACCTCCAGCGCCGCCGCCACCAGAAACGGCTCCACCCCCAAGTCCACCAGCCGGGCCACCGCACCGGCAGCGTCGTTGGTGTGCAGGGTCGTCAGCACCAGGTGGCCGGTGAGCGCGGCCTGGATCGCCACCTGGGCCGTCTCCAAGTCCCGAATCTCCCCGACCATCACCACATCAGGATCCTGCCGCAGGAACGAGCGCAACGCCGTCGCAAACGTGAGCCCGGCGGCCGGGTTCACCGCCACCTGCAACAGCCCCTCGATCTCGTATTCGATGGGATCCTCCACCGTGAGCAGCTTCGCCCCGGACTCGTTGATCTCGCGCAGGCAGCTGTAGAGGGTGGTGGTCTTGCCTGAGCCCGTCGGCCCGGTGACCACGATGATGCCGCTGGGCCGGCGGATCGCTGCACGCAGCCCCGCCAACTCCGCCGCCGGCAGCCCCACCCGGTCGAGTGAAAGCCCCGCGTTCTCCCGGTCGAGCACGCGCAGCACCACGCTCTCGCCAAATTGCGTGGGCAAGGTGGACACCCGCAGATCCACCGGCCGGCCGGCCAGGGTGAGCTTGATGCGGCCGTCCTGCGGCACCCGCCGTTCGGCGATGTCGAGGTTGGCGATCACCTTCAGCCGCGAGGCCACCGGCAACACCAACGCCGGCGGCGGCGACGGCCACTCGCGCAACACCCCGTCGATGCGGCACCGGATCCGCAGCTCGCGCTCAAACGGCTCAAAATGGATATCCGAGGCCCGCTCACGGATGGCCTCCTCAAGCACCTCGTTGACGAACCGCACCACCGGCGGCTGCCCCGCCATCGCCGCCAATTCCTCGGCGCTGGCAACCCCGGCCGCGCCTTCCTCCCCGGCGCCTTCCCCAAAGCCAGCCAGCAGGTCGGCCCCCGCGCCGTAGTGCTCGCGGAGCAACCCCGCCACATCCTCCGGATCGGCCACGCACGCGCGCACCTCCCGGCCGAGCGCAAAACTCAGCTCGTGCAAATCGCCGGCCGCCAACGGATCGAGGCAGAGCACGGTGACCTCCCGTGCATCGCCGCGCAGGGGTACCACGCCATGCGCGCGCGCCAACGCCGGGGGCACCAGCGCCACCACCCCGGGAGCCAGCCGATGAGGGGGCACATCCAGCCAGTCCACCCCCAGCGCCCTAGCGATGCCTGCCAGCAGGTCGGCCTTGTCGAGCCCGCCAGGACGCAGCAGCAACTCCGCCAGCGGGCGCCCCGAGGCGACCGCCTCCGCCTCCAGCTCCCGCAACCGCTCCTCCGGCACCAGTCGCAACCGCCGCACCACTCCGCCAAGCGCCGCACTGTGCCGGGTAAAGATCACTACAGTTCCCCGATCACCTGCGCCGTGGGCACCACGCGGATTGTCCGGCCGCGCGGCAGGATGAAATCGGCCCACACATAGTTGTGGTGCTCGATGACCTTCGTCGCCCCGAGATGGGGACGATCGCGGGTTGTATGCGCGTCGCTCGCCACGGTCACAGTGTAGCCGTGCGCGCCGGCCGCGCGCACCGTGGTGTCCACGCAGAAATCCGTCGCACAGCCGCAAATGACGAGGTCGGTCACTCCTCGTTGGTGCAGCAGTTGGTCCAGATTCGTCTCCAGAAAGGAGTCGCACGCCGCCTTCTCGACGAAGGCATCGGCGGGCATGCTCACCAACCCAGGCAGCACCTGCCAGCCGGGCGAACCGTGGGCGAAAGCCCCGCTCGGCTCGGTGTGCCGGACAAAGACCACCAGTCCCGCCGGCCGCATGGCCTCGGCCAGCGCGTTGATCCGGCCAACCATGCCTTCGGCGTCGTGGCGCGGAGGCTCGCCCGCAAAACACGCCACCTGCATGTCGATGATAAGAAGAGCCTTCATGCAACGCGCACCCTGGACCAAGGCCCGCACGGTTTCAATGGACGAAACACCGCCTTGCTCACCGGCGCTCCGGTAGCCAACCCGCCTTCCTCCTCCGCTTTCAGATCGGAGTTCTCCGCCCACGGAGCGTCCGCCGCGTCCGGCTTCCGCCCTCAGCCTGCCCGGGCCCCACCTCCCCGGTGCAGCGCCGGCTTGTACCAGCGAGAATACTCCGCATCACTTCCGCCCGCATGAAGTGCCGTACCCTGTCCGCCCTCTGCGTCGCCACCCTTTGGACCCTCGCGCTGCACGCCGCCGCGCCGGCGCCGGTCTGGCCCCAAGCCAACAGTGATATCCCCGCCGACCCCGCCGTCACCTGGGGCTGCCTCGACAACGGCCTGCGCTATGCGATCCTGCCCAACGCCGAGCCCAAGGAGCGGGTGAGCGTACGTCTCCTCATCAAGGCCGGCGCGCTCATGGAGACCGACGCCCAGCAGGGCCTCGCCCACTTCATCGAGCACATGGGCTTCAACGGCACCCGCAATTTCCCGCCCGGCAAACTCGTCGAATACTTCCAGCGCCTGGGCATGGCATTCGGTCCCGACACCAACGCCTCCACCGGTTTCGAGCGCACGATGTACCAGGTCGAACTCCCCAAGAACGACGCCGCGTCGCTCAAGGAAGCGTTCACCGCCCTGCGCGACTACGCCGACGGCAACCTCTTCCTGCCCGAAGAGATCGAGCAGGAGCGCGGAGTCATCCTGGCCGAGACGCGCGACCGCGACTCCGTCGAATTCCGCGCCACCAAGGCCGAATTCAACTTCGTGCTGCCCGACACCCTCCTTCGCCAGCGCTGGCCCATCGGAGTACCCGAGGTCATCCGCACCGCACCCCGCGCCCAGTTCACCGACTTCTACGATACCTGGTACCGCCCGGAGCGCATGGCCCTGGTCGTCGTCGGCCCGGTGCAGCCCGCGGACGTCGCCCCGCTGATCGCCGCGGCCTTCGGCGACATGAAGAACCGCGCCCCCGCCCGCCCCGAGCCCGACCTCGGCCGCGTGGCCCTGCCCACCGGCGTATCCGCTCACCTCCACCGCGATCCCGAGCTCGCCCGCCTTACCCTCTCGATCCAGACCACCGAGCCCTACGCCTTCGAGCCCGATACCGCGGCCAACCGTCTCAAATACCTCCCACGGCAGCTCGCCTACGCGATGCTCAGCCGCCGCTTCGAGGAGCTCGCCAAAAAACCCGGGGCCCCCTTCACCTCGGCCAGCGCCAACACCGCCGAGTTCCTCGACTTCGTGCGCAACAGCTCCGTGGAAATCGTCACCACCAAGGCCGACCAGTGGAAAGCCGCCCTTGCCGTTGCCGACCAGGAACTGCGCCGCGCCCTCGCCCACGGCTTCCAGCCCGCCGAGTTGCGCGAAGTCACCGCCAATCTGGCCAACGAGCTCGAGGAGGACGTGCAGCAGGCATCGACCCGCCGCTCACCCGCCCTCTGCGCCGAGCTGCTCGGCACCATCGCCAACGATAACGTATTCGAGCTGCCTGCCACCCGGCGTGATCTCTTCAAACCCGCTCTCGCCACCCTCACCCCGGCCGATTGCCTCGCCGCCCTGCGCGACGCATGGAAAGCGCCGGGCCGATTGATCTTTGTCTCCGGCAACCTCGAACTCGCCAACCCCGAGGCCGATCTCATCGCCGCCTACCAGGAGAGCAAGGCCGTCGCTGTCGCCGCACCCGCCAAAATCGAAGAAGGCAAGTGGGGCTACACCGACTTCGGCCCCGCCGGCGAGATCACTTCCCGGCGCACCGTGAACGACCTCGGTATCGAACAGGTGGAGTTCAAGAACGGCGTTCACCTCAACCTCAAAAAGACCGCCTTCGAGGCCGCCACCGTCCATCTCAGCGCACGCCTCGGCGGCGGCCTGCTCACTCTGCCCACCGACCAGCCCGGACTCAATCTCTACGCCGGCATCGCCGCCGGCCAGATGGGCCTGGGCAAGCACAGCGCCGACGACCTCCGCCGTATCCTCGCCGGCCGCTCCGTCGGCGGCGGTCTCGGGGTCGCCAACGACGCCTTCACGCTCTCCGGGAGCACCACCCCACAAGACCTGGAACTCGAGCTGCAGCTACTCTCCGCCTGGGCCAGCGATCCCGGCTACCGCACCGAGGCCGAAGTGCTCATCCAGGGACAGCTCACCCAGCACTACGAGCAACTGACGCACGCGCCCGACGGCGTGCTGCAGCTGGAAACCTTCCGCAAGATCGCCGGCGATGATCCCCGCCTCGGTCTGCCCTCCTTTGCGACGATCTCTCGCTACAAGATGGCCGATGTACGAGCCTGGCTCGCCCCGCAGCTCACCACTGGCCCGCTGGAGCTCTCCATCGTCGGCGACATCGACCTCGAAGCCACCATCGCGCTCGTCGCCAAAACCTTCGGCGCCCTGCCCGCCCGCACCGCCAAACCCGCCTACGCCGAGCAGCGCAAAGTCGTCTTCCCGTCCGAGGGCTTCGCGCTCGAGCGCAAGGTGCAGACACAGATCCCTCG
The DNA here is from genome assembly GCA_016711225.1 of Opitutaceae bacterium. Classification (GTDB taxonomy): domain Bacteria; phylum Verrucomicrobiota; class Verrucomicrobiia; order Opitutales; family Opitutaceae; genus CAJCBL01. The sequence continues at coordinate 162,685 of JADJTK010000013.1, read as the reverse complement.
CGGCGTGGTCTTCGCGTGTTGGCCCACCACCGACATGTGGCATATCGCCCGTACCCGCCGCCTCAACCTGCTCGCTAACATCATCGAAGACCGCCTGCGCGTGAAGATCCGCGAAGGGCTCGGTGGCGCCTACAGCCCCAATGCCCAAAACGTCAGCAGCGACACCTTCGCCGGTTACGGTTTTCTCCTGGTCTATGTGGGAGTCGATCCCGCCCAGGCCCCCACGATTCTCGCCGCCGTGCGCGATGTTGCCGAAGCCCTGCGCTCCGAAGGCATCACCGCCGATGAGCTGGAGCGGGCCAAGCAGCCCACGCTCACCAAAATCGTCGAGAGCGAGCGACAGAACAGCTACTGGCTCAACAATGTCCTCGGCTCCGCTGCCGAGTTCCCGCAGCGCCAGGACTGGGCACGCAGCCGCCGAGCGGACATCACCGCCATCACGCCCGCCGAGATCAACGCCCTGGCCGCACAGTATCTGCTCCCCTCACGCGCAGTAAGCTATGTGATCGTCCCCGAAGCGTTGCCCGCCGCCGCAGCGGCCGCGAACTAGCCGCTTCCTTCGCGTAGCGAAGCTCGCCAGAGCTTCGTGTCCGTCGCACTCCCCGCATCCTCCCTCGCCGGGCCTTGACGGCTTTGCTACAGTCACCGTCACACATGCGCTGCCTCCTCTTCGTCCTCTTGTTCGCCGCCACCAGCCTTGGTTTCTCCGCCGAGCCAGCGGCGCGCCCGCCCGTTGTCGTCACCGCCAACACCATCCTTGACGACCTCGTACGCCAATTGGGCGGCGACCAAGTGAGCACGCGCTGCCTCATTCAGCCCGGGGCCGACCCGCACAGCTTCGAGCCACGCCCCTCCGACGTGAAGCACCTCGTGGCGGCCGACCTGCTGGTGGTCAACGGCCTCGATCTCGAACCCGCCATCCTCAAGCTCGCCGCCAACTGCGGTTTCCGCGGCACTACGGTCGTCGCCAGCGCCGGGATCACTCCGCGCAGCGGCGCCTGCGAGCACGCCGACCATGCTCCCCTGGGAACGCCATGCTCCAACTCGGCCTGCGCCCACCACGATCACGAAGCGGAAGCGAAGGTACATAAGACCGATCAGTCGAATCCGTCGGATCAGTCCGATCTACACGCGCCTCGCTCCTCGCTACCCTCTACTTGCGCCACCTCCGCCCAATCGAAAATCGGCAATCCAAAATCGAAAATAGCTTCCGCCACTCCGCAATCGGCCGATCCCCACGCCTGGCAGGATCCGCGCAACGTCGCCCTCTACGTCGCCAACATCCGCGACGCCCTCACCCTCGCCAACCCGGCTGCAGCCTCCGAATACCAGGCCCGCGCCACCGCCTACCTGGCCGAGCTCAGTGAACTCGACCACTGGGCCCGCGAACAGATAGCCACGATCCCGGCCACACGCCGCAAGCTTGTCACCTCCCACGATTCGCTCGGGTATTTCGCCGCCGCCTACGACTTGGAGCCGGTGCCCGTCTCCGGTCTTTCCACCGCCGCCGAGGCCAACGCCCGCGATGTCGCCGCCATCATCGACCTCATTCGCCACGAACAAGTGCCGGCCGTCTTCTTCGAGGTGACCAGCAACCCGAAGCTCGTCCGCCAGATCGGCGCCGATGCCGGCGTGCGCTTGGCCGAGCCCCTTTTCACCGACAGCCTCGGCGCGCCCGGCAGCGACACCGCCACCTACCTCACCGCGATGCGCTCCAACGTCTCGCGGATCGTCGCCGCGCTCAGCCCCTGAAGGCCCGCTTACGGGTGGACGCGCTTGACCCCAAGCGCGTCGCGCGCTTCGCCCACCACACACCACCCGCCTCCACCAAGGGCGATTACATCCGACCTCCTCCGAAATGGTGGGGCGGGCTTCACGCCCGCCATCCGATCAGCCAACGAACTGGCGGGCGTAAAGCCCGCCCCACCACCGGAGTCACATCTCGTAGCGCCGCCTCTCCTCCGTTCCTTTCCCAGTCGACGAATCCTCCGGATCTTCGTTCTCTTCGTTTCCTTCTGTAAGCCCAAGTTTCGTCCCCTCTCTCCTTTCGCCCTTGCATCATCACGACATCATCCGGCTGCAGGACGTCACCGTCGCCTATGGGCGGCGCAACGCCGTGGAAGGCGTCACCACCCAGATCCACTGCGGCAGCCTCACCGCCATCCTCGGCCCCAACGGCGCCGGCAAGAGCACGCTGCTACGCGCCATCCTGGGCTGGATGCCTCTCACCCGTGGCGAGATCCGTATCGGCGACTCCCATCCCCAGCACGCCCTGCCCCGCCTGGCCTATTTGCCGCAGCGACTCGACATCGATTGGGACTTCCCCATCACCGTGCGCGGCGTGGTCGAGCAAGGCCGGTATCCGGCGCTCGGCAACTGCCGGCGCTTCGCCGCCGCCGACCACGCGCTCGTCGAGCGCTCCCTGGCCGAGATGAAGCTCACCGAGCTGCAGGACCGCCAGATCCGCGCCCTCTCCGGCGGACAACAGCAGCGCGTCTTCCTCGCCCGAGCCCTCGCCCAGGGCGCCGACATCTTCCTTTTGGACGAACCCTTCGCCGGGCTCGATGCCCCCGCCACCACCGAGCTCGCCGCCGTGCTAAAGTCCTGGGAGAAGCAACACCGTACCGTCGTCGCCGTGATCCACGACTTCGCGCTCGCGCGTCGTGTCTTCTCACACGCGTTGTTGCTCAACACCCGTCTGCTCGCCGCTGGCCCCGTCGAAGAAGTCCTCGCCCCGGCGCAGCTGGAGCAGACCTACCCGGCGGCGCTCGGGGGCTAACCACCAAACCAATGAGCCGACCTTCTCTTTTCGCATTTGTCCTGCTCCTCGGTCCCGGCTGCACCCATTTCCCAACGCCGAGAGATTACGTTGGTTGTTCAGTGGCCGCGGTACTGAAAGCCGAGAAGACCACGATCGAAGAGTGCCGAATTTCGGATGAGCCCCCGGCGTCGTGAGCAAGCTCACCTTCCACAGCAAGCGAACCGGAAAGGTTGTCGCCCTTCGCCTCGGGCGTGGGAGCGAGCTCTTCTCCGAATTGGGAACCTGGGCAATCGACGCCGTCACAAACGCCAAGGTTGCTTCTGTCGAAGAACGAGAGCCGACCGTGGAGCTTATTGTGGTTGATGAACAGGGAGACCATCTGCCCGACGCGACGATCCGCCTGGGAGATGAGACGGCTCACGCGCTCGCCTATCGGTCGAATACCGAAGGCATTGCATGTCTTCAGATGCAAGATCAGGATACAACCTCTGTCCATGTCACGAAGGATGGATATACTGAAGGATCTGCGTTCATCTCCCGTTCCCAGCAGTTCGCTGTTGTCGTCCTAGCCGATGAGGAGCGCAGAAGATGGCGAGAGTCGATGGCAGAGCTCCGCTGCGACTCTGGTTCAAAACATGAGGCATTCCTATTTTTCACCACACACGGCAGCAAAGAAGCCGTTCCACTATTGATCGCCGCACTTGGAAGCTATTCGAACCTAGGCGAGGGGAGGACTGTCGCCTGTACCGTTGTCCATTGCGTGGACGCACTACGTATGCAGACCGGCAAAGACTTCTGGTGGGACGCTAAAGCCTATCACGACTGGTGGGAGAAAGAGGGGAAAGACCTTCCAGACTCCTACTTCGACGCTCGGAGGCGAACGCGGGAAGTGGAACGAAAATGGAAGCTGGATCATTCGTCACCCGAGAAAGCACCTACAGATAGGGCTCCAGAAACGTCCAGGCCAAGAGCCACACCCGCCCCATGATCGACTTCCTCATCGAGCCTTTCCGGTACGAGTTCATGCAGCGCGGCCTGCTGGTCGCGGTGCTGCTCGGGCTTAGCGGCGGGCTGCTGGGCTGCATCCTCGTGTTGCGGCGGCTCGCGCTCATGGGCGACGCCCTCTCCCACTCCCTGCTGCCGGGCATCGGCGTGGCGTACCTGATTTTCGGCCCCAGCCTGCCCGCCCTCCTGGTGGGCGCGCTGCTCGCCGGCCTGCTCACCGCGCTGGGCAGTGGTCTCGTCAGCCGGCTCACGCGCGTGAAGGAGGACGCCGCGTTCGGCTCGATCTTCCTCGTGTTCTTCGCCGCCGGCGTGGTCCTCGTGAGCAAACTGCCGACACGCATCGACCTCATGCATTTTCTTTTCGGCAACATCCTCGGCGTGGGCCGCACCGATGTCGCCCTGGCTGGAGCCGCGGCCGGGCTCACGCTCACCGTCTTCCTCGTCTTCTACCGCAGCATCGTATTGGAGACCTTCGACCCGATCTTCCATCGCGCCACTGGCGGCCATGGCGGGCTCACGCATCTGGGCATTCTCGCGCTCTGCGTGGTCAACCTCGTGGCCGCGCTGCAGGCGATGGGCATCGTGCTCTCGCTCGGATTGTTCCTGTTGCCGGCCGTCACCGCCTACCTCTGGTGCGACCGGTTGCCGACGATGCTCGCCGTCTCCGCCGTCACCGCGGTGGTCGGCTCGGTGGTCGGCATCTTCGTGAGCTACCACGCCGGGTTGCCGAGCGGCGCGACGATCGTGCTCAGCCTCGGTGTTTGTTTCCTGGTGTCAGCGCTGGTGAGCCCGCGCTACGGCGTGATCGCCCGGGTGCTGCGCAGCCGTCGCGAAGGCAAGGCCGTGCGCCACACCGCGGAGTGATGGCGAGGGGCGGTGTTCGGTGGGCCGTGGTCGGTGGGCGGTGAGCTGCATTCTGCCTGCTCCGATTGTGGGAGGGTGCTTGCACCCGACCTCCAGCGAGGAGCGTCGCGAGCAAGCTCGCTCCCACAGTGGCCCACGCCTCGGTTCGCCGGCCACAAAAAGGCCCGGCCGCCGAAGCGCTCCGGGCCTTGAAATGGATTTCGGGATGCTCGCTATTCGCTACCCGCTGCTCACTACTGTCCTTACGCCTTGTCCAAACCGAACGAGGTGTGCACGGCGCGCTGGGCGTCGTCCACCCGGGCGGCGTCAACCGTCACCGAGATCTTGATCTCCGAGGTGCTGATCAGGTCGATGTTGATGCCCTGCGCGGCCAGCGACTGGAACAGCGTCGCAGCCACACCGGAGTGGGTCTTCATGCCCACGCCGACGATGGAGAGCTTGGCGGTGTTCTCAAAGACCTCGACCTTGCCGCCGCCGACTTCGGCGAGGACTTTGGCGACGAGCGTCTGCGCCTTGTGCGTCTCGGTCTTCGGCACGGTGAAGGTGAGATTGGCCACGCCGTCGCGGCCCATGTTCTGCACGATCATGTCGACGATGATCGCAGCGTCGGCAAGCGCGCGGAAGACCTTGGCGGCCGTACCCGGCTTGTCGGGAATCTCGCTGATGAAAATCTTTGCCTGGTCCTTGTCGACGGCCACGCCGCGGACAACGACATCTTCCATGGACTTGGTTTCTGCCTTCACGATGGTACCGGGGTTGTTGTTGAAACTGGAGCGAACTTCGAAATCGACGCCGTATTTGTGGGCGAACTCGACGGAGCGGGACTGCATGACCTTCGAGCCGGAGCTGGCGAGCTCGAGCATCTCGTCATAGGAAATCTCCTGGATCTTGCTCGCATTCGGCACGGCGCGGGGATCGGCGGTGTAGACGCCGTCGACATCGGTGTAGATCTGGCAGATGTCCGCCTTGACCACATGAGCCACCGCAATGGCGGTGAGATCGGAGCCGCCGCGCCCGAGGGTAGTTGTTTCTCCCTCCTCATTCACGCCTTGGAAACCGGCGACGATCACGACCTTGCCCGCGGCGAGGTCGGCGTTCAGCGGCGAGGAGTCGAAGCGCTTGATCTTGGCCTTCGTATGAAAGAAGTCGGTGACGATGCCCGCCTGCTGGCCGGTGCGCGACACAGCCGGCACGCCGATGGCATGCAGCGCCATGGCGGTGAGGGCGATGGTCTCCTGTTCGCCGATGGCCAGCAGCATGTCCATCTCGCGATCATCGGGATGCGGCGTGATGGCTTTGGCTTTGGCGATGAGTTCGTTGGTCACGCCCGCACGGGCGGAGACCACGATCACGAGTTCGTTACCCTGGTCGCGCCATTCTTTGATGCGCAGGGCGACGCGCTTGATGCGCTCAATATCACCGACGGACGTGCCGCCGAATTTCTGGACGATGCGGGCCATGGTTGGAAGAGGGTCGGCGAAGTAAGAGACCGGGACTGGCGCTGGCAAGCCCTCGCGCACGGCAACTTTGCCCAGCCCTCGCCCGCCCCCCTTTCAGGCCTCGCACTGCGCCATCCCTACTCCGCCCCGCTCCGAATGCGCCAAGGACTCGCTTTTGCGTTTCAAAACCCGGCGCACCGCTCCATCGCTGGGAGATGCCGTTTTCCTCCCTGGGCCTCATCGCCCCCCTCACCCAAGCCGTCGCCGAACTGAATTACCTGACGGCTACGCCGGTGCAAACCGCCGTGATCCCGGCGATCCTACAAGGGAAGACGTTTGGGCCTCGGCCCAGACCGGCTCGGGCAAAACCGCCGCCTTCGCCCTGCCCATTCTCCAGCAACTCGCCGCCAGCCCCCGGGAACGTGGCCGCTTCGTTCGCGCACTGGTCCTCGCGCCCACCCGTGAGCTTGCCGCCCAGATCACCACAGCCTTCCGCAACTACGGGCGCCATCTGCCACTGCCGGCCCTCAAGATCATGCCCCTCTTCGGCGGCGTTTCGATCAACCCGCAGATGATGTCCTTGCGCGGCGGCGCCGACGTCATCGTGGCCACCCCGGGACGCCTGATCGATATCGTCGAGCACAACGCCCTGTCCCTCGCCGCCGTCTCCACCCTCGTGCTCGACGAGGCCGACCGGCTCCTCGACATGGGCTTCACCGACGAGCTCAACCGCATCCTGCGCCTCCTCCCCAGCCGTCGCCAGAATCTACTCTTCTCCGCCACCTTCCCAACCGAGGTCCGCGCCCTGGCCGAGAAGCTCCTCCGCTCCCCCACCCGCTTCGAAGGGGAAACCGCGCCGGCCGCCCAGCCCGTCATCCTCCAGCGTGCCATCGAGGTCGACCCGCCCCGGCGCACCCAACTGCTGCGCCACCTCATCCAGTCCAATGGATGGACCCGGGTTCTCGTCTTTGTCGCCACCAAGTACGCCACCGAGCACATCGCCGAGAAATTGCGCAAGGCCGACCTCGACGCCTGGGCCTTCCACGGCGAGCTCAGCCAAGGCGCCCGCACCGCCGCGCTGGCCCGCTTCAAAGAGGCCAAGGTCGGCGTGCTCGTCGTCACCGACCTCGCCTCCCGCGGTATCGACATCGTGCGACTGCCCGTGGTGGTGAACTTCGACCTGCCGCGTTCGGCCGTCGACTACACCCACCGCATCGGCCGCACCGGCCGTGCGGGCGAGACGGGCATCGCCGTCAGCTTCGTCAGCGCCTCGACGCACACCCATTTCGAGCTCATCGAGAAGACCCACAACCTCCACATCCCACGCGAGCAGATCGAGGGTTTTGAGCCGGAGGATCTCGAGGTTCCGGCCCCGCCGGTGTCGCCGGCCGGTGGTGGCGTCAAAGGCAAGCGCAAGAGCAAGAAGGACAAGCTGCGCGAAGCCGCCGCCCGTGCCGCGGCCGCTCCGGCCAAGCCCGACCGCCCCTTGCGTCTGCCCGTCGGCCGCCGGATGCGGTGACGGCTCCCTTGAGGCGGCGCAAGCGCCGCCCCTACAGCGAACCGCCCATTCATCGTCGGGGCGTTGCTTGCGACGCCTTTCCGTCGTCGCCCCGCAGCACAGGCCACTTGCTCCTCGAACAGTCGTTCACTGCTCACTGGGCCCTGAGCCCCACCCGCACCTCACCGGGCGACCCACGTAAACCCGGCCGGAGTGAAGCGTACCACCGCGGGCACCTTCTGCTGCACCGTGAAATTCGCGCTCACGGTCTGCGCGCCACCATAACGCTCGTCCTCGGCGCGGAACCGCGCCCGCACCGTCGTCGATTCCGGAAAAAAGCCCAAGGCGACTCACCGGCAGCAATACCTCCAGCGGCGCATGGCCGACCACCTGGCCGCCCATCACGATCAAGGCCCCGCTCGGGTGCGATTCGATACGCACACGCACTTCGCCCGCCGGATCCTCGGTCGGAGCCAACGTGCCCTCGGGCAGCAACTGGTTCCCAACGACACAGCCGCCCAGCAGCAGTGCCATCATGCCCAGCCCGACAATGATTGGTGTTTTCATTCTTCAAATCCCCCACGTCGCGCGGATTTGCGCTTCGCCCGGTGTTTCTTGCCCTGCAGAACTCGTGCCTTCTGACCGCGCGAACGCTGCCGGGTTCGCCGCCGTTCTAATTCCCGTGCGTCGCGCACCACCGCCACCTCCACCCGGCGCTTCTCCTCCAGCTTCGTGGCCAACTCGGCCCACGCCAGCTCACGGTTGCGCGTTTGCGTGCGCTCGCGCTGCATCCGGATCTCCACCCCGCTGGGCCGGTGCGACAACTGCACCGTCGACGAGGTCTTATTGATCTTCTGCCCACCCGGCCCGCTGCCGAGGATGAAACGCTCCTCACAGTCGGCCACGCCGACGCCAAGCGCCACCAGGCGGGCGGCCAAGGCGTCGTCATGCAGGAAAAAAAACTCGTTGAGCGTGCTCACGAACCTGCCTTGAAACTAAAGATTCCCTTCGCGGTCAATTCTGCCTCACTCTTTCGAACCCTAGACGCATGAATTCCGGACAAGTTTGGACCCAGAAACTGCGCACTGAAATCGGCAAGGCCGTCATTGGCCAGAACGCGGTGGTCGAGCGCCTGCTCGTCGCCCTGCTCGCCAACGGCCATGTCTTGCTCGAAGGCATGCCCGGCCTCGCCAAGACCCTGCTCGTGCGCAGCCTCGGCCGCGCGCTGGGCGTGCAGTTTGAACGCATCCAGTTCACTCCCGACCTGCTGCCGAGCGACGTCGTCGGCACCATGGTCTTCCAGCCGCGCGACGGCCAGTTCACCGTCCACAAGGGCCCGGTCTTCGCCAACCTCGTGCTCGCCGACGAGATCAACCGCGCCCCGGCCAAGGTCCAGAGCGCCCTGCTCGAGGCGATGCAGGAGCGCCAAGTCACCATCGGCGGCACCTCGCACCAGTTGCCCTCGCCGTTCTTCGTGATGGCGACCCAGAACCCCATCGAGCAGGAGGGCACGTATCCGCTGCCCGAGGCACAGACCGACCGCTTTCTATTTAAACTCATTGTTGACTACCCCGACGCCGCGGAGGAGCGCACAATGCTCGACCGCTGGGGTTCAGTGACGGTCCAACCCGAGCTGCATCCCGTTTCCAACGGCGCGGAGTTGCTCGCACTGCGCAAGGAAGTGGACGCCATCCATGTTTCCCCCGCCGTGCAGGGCTACATCCTCGCGCTCGTTCGCGGGACCCGCGAACTCGCGGGAACGCAGAATGATGAAGGCAGAATGCAGAACGTAAAAACCGGCGTCGCCACCCCGCCTGCGCTTCCGAAACCCGAAACGCGAAACCCGAAACTCGAAGGCCAACGCCAGCTGACCTTCGGCGCCTCACCGCGTGCCTCGCTCGCGCTGCTACAAGGCGCCCGCGCGCTGGCCTGGATGCGCGGGCAGGACTTCGTGACGCCGGCGCTGGTGCAGGAGCTCGCGCCCGACATTCTGCGTCACCGCATCGGTCTGACCTACGAAGCCGAAGCCGCCGAGCTCACGCCGGACGCCGTAATCCGCGATCTGCTGCGCTCGGTGCCCGTGCCGGCGGCGTGAGCGACGGATCCCTTGTTCCACATGCCGCTCAAAAACTTCAACTTGCGCGCCCCTGAAGACGCTTCAGATCGCAAGCTCTTGGCTGATATTGCTGAATATGGCTGGCACGTGGTTCATATAACAACAAATACAGACGATCCGGGGTATTCATTTACTGTCGGGCTCTTCTACTCGTTCGGCCATCCTGAACTCGTGATTATGGGCCTTTCTCAAGAGGTCTCACACGGAATCTTGAGTGCTGCGGTTGCCGAAATTCGCCACGGCGCATGCTACCAGTCCGGAGCGACTGCCGATAGACTCATTGAGTCCTTTTCCTGTACGTTCTCCACAATTCCGGTCGAGCAATACAAGGGCTACCTAGGCTATGCGATTTGGTTCTACCATTCCCTCCCAAGACCTTTTCCTTCGCTACAAGTCATATGGCCGGACAAGAGCGGCCATTTCCCAGGAGATGCCGACTACGACCGAAGGTACGAAGCCCTGCAAAAAGTAATCAGGTGAACGCGACTGGAGATCCGATTTCTGGAGCACTTCGCTTGTCGCCCATGCCCTCCCCCTCTTCAGCCTTCAGCCTTCAGCCTTCAGCCCGCGCATCCGCGCCGGCTGCGCCCTCCTTCGCGGCCCTGCGCCGCCTGGAGTGGCGCGTGAAGCATGCGGTCGAAACGGCCTTGAGCGGCGAGTACCGGTCCACCTTCCGCGGACGCGGCATGGAGTTCGACCAGGTCGTGAAATACGAGTTCGGCGACGACGTGCGCGACATCGACTGGAACGTCACCGCGCGCCTGGGCGAGCCCTACCGCAAGAAGTTCGTCGAGGAGCGCGAAGTATCCGTCCTGATCCTCTTCGAGGACTCACCCTCGCTCCAATTCGGCTCCGGCGGGCGCACCAAGCGCGAGGCGTTGCTGGAACTCGCCGGGCTTGTCGCGCTGCTCGGCGCGGTGAACCGCGACCGCGTGGGCCTGATCCACGTCACGCCCGACGGCCACCATCTCGCACCCCCGGTGCGCGGCCGCAGCCAGATCATGCACATGGCCGCCGAGTTGCTCGGCCGGCCCGCACCGGCGATCGACGCCCCGGCGGAAGTGCCGATCCCATGGCAGTTCATCGCCCGCGCCGCCCCCCGCCACAGCGTGCTGCTCTGGCTGGGCGACTTCCCGCCGCGCCCCGTGCCCGACGGCTGGAGCGTGATCCGGCGCCGGTATCAACCGATGTGTTTCCGGGTCGACGACCCCTGGGACCGCGCCCTGCCCGACTCCGCGCCCTTCGGCGCCTACGATCCCCTTGCCGGCCGCATCGTCGTGCTCTCGCCGCGCAACGCCACCGAACGCCGCCAACACGCCGAGTGGAGGGAGGCGCGCGATGCCGCCCTGCGCGAGGTCCAACCCGACCCGCTCGTTCGTCTGGTGGTGAGCACCCAGGACGACATGCTCGACGCCGTCGTCCGATTCTTCAGAGCCCGCATGGCAGCGTAACCGCGAAAGCAAAGTAATAAGTATCAAGTTCCAAGTAACAAGAATAGATGCCCGCATTCGCTACAGCCTCTTCCGTCTTTGCTAGCGGCGCAGCCGCCGCTGCCCCTTGGCACTTGGTACTTGGAACTTGGTCCTTCTCCATCGGCTCTTGTCCCTTGTCACTTGGTACTTGGCCCTTCGCTGCCGCCCCTTGGCACTTGCCACTTGCCACTTCGACCTTGTCGCCGTTCAGCAACTTCACGCTCCATTCCCCGCTCTGGCTTTTGCTGCTGGCTGTGCTGCCGCTGGTGTGGTGGCTGCGCGCCCACCGCGGCAGCGACGTGTTGGTGGTGCCCTTCGCCGGCGCTTGGCAACGCAGCGGCCATGTCGTGCTCAGCCGCTGGCCCATGGCGTTGGCCTGGACCGCCCTGGTGCTGCTGGTCGTGGCCCTGGCGCGCCCGCAGTTCGTCCAGCAACGCCAGGAGGAGCGCAAGGAAGGCTATGATCTGGTCCTCGCCATCGACATTTCCGGCTCGATGCAATCGGAGGATTATGAGCGTGGCGGCGAACGGCTCAACCGGCTCGAGGCGGTGCGCCCCGTCGTTGATGCGTTCATCCAGCGCCGCCCCAACGACCGCATCGGTCTCATCGTCTTCGCGGGCCGCGCCTACACGCTGTCGCCGCTCACCTTCGACCACGAGTGGCTGCGCCGCCAGACCGAGCGCCTCAGGATCGGTCTCATCGAGGACGGCACGGCCATCGGCGACGGCCTCGGCGTGGCGCTCACCCGGCTCGAGCAGGCCAAACGCGAGCAGGCCGGCAAGCGCCTCGGGGCCTTCGTCGTGCTGCTCACCGACGGCGTGAACAACAAGGGTGCGCTCACCCCGGCCCAATCCACCGCCATCGCCAAGGGGCGCGGTATCCCCGTCTACACCATCGGCGCCGGCCGCACGGGCTATGTCCGGGTTCCCGTTTTCGACAACGAAGGCCGCAAGCTCGGCTACGACCGCCAATGGACTGAGACCGACGAGCGCACGCTGCAGACCATCGCCCGCGACACCGGCGGCGAGTTCTACCGGGCCACCGATTCAACCACGATCGAGAACGCCTTCGCCGCCATCGATCGAGCGCTCAAGATCGAATTTCAAGCCAAGTCCTACCTGCTCACCGACGAGCTCTTCGCCTGGTTCGCCGTCCCCGGTTCGCTGCTGCTTGCCGCGGCGGCATTGATCGTCCGCTGGCCGTACCGGACAGGAAGTGACAAGTATCAGGTTGGAAATGCCAAGTAGGGACACGACATGCAATCGACCCACACCTCTCCTGCTCTTCTCAGCAACGGCGCTTACACCGGCGACCGTCTTCCTTGTCATTTGGCCCTTGTCACTTGGCACCCCTTCCCGTCGTGACTTTCGCCCTGCCCTACTTCCTCTGGCTGCTCCTAGTGCCGGCGGCGCTCGCCGCCGCCGACGGCCGCCGCCGCGCCGCCGCCGAGTCCGCAGCCTGGCCGGGTATCCGCCGCCTGTGGGCCGGCCCGCGCGGCCTCGCGCCCAGTCACAACGGTGCCCAGCATCCCGTGCGTTGGCGCCTCTGGCTCGGCCTCGCCGTGCTGGTCACCGCCCTGGCCCGCCCGCAATGGGGCAAGATCGAGGAGCGCGTCTTCGACCAGTCGCGCGAGGTGCTCCTGGCCCTCGACCTCTCGCGCAGCATGCTCGCCACCGACGTCAAGCCCGCCCGCTTGGACCGCGCCCGGCTGCTGGTCGAAACCCTGCTCGACAAGCTCAAGGGGGAACGCGTCGGCCTGCTGGTGTTCTCCGGCACCGCCTTTCTCCAGTGTCCGCTCAGCCCCGACTACGAGGTGCTACGCGAGTTTCTGCCCGCCCTCAACCCCGACTACCTGCCCGAGGGAGGCACCGACTACGGCCGCCTGCTCAAGGCCGCCCTCGAGGCTTTCTCCAACGAGGCCGGCGCCGACCGCTATCTCATCATCCTCAGCGACGGCGAGGCGCTCACCGACGAGTGGCGCAGCCAGCTCGATACGCTCAAGCAGCGCGGTATTCGAGTCGTGGCGCTGGGCGTGGGCACCGAGGCCGGCTCGGTGGTCCCCGCTAAGGGCGGCGGTCTGATCAAGGGCGAGCGCGGTGCCGTGGTCATGTCGAAGCTCAGCCCTACCACCCTCAAGCAACTCGCCTCCGCCACCGGCGGGGCCTACGCCGAGGCCTCCGGCTGGGTCGACCTTCCGGCCCTGCTGCAACAGACCGTTGAACGGGGCAAACAGGGCGCGATGGCCGAGCGCAAGACCGTGCGGCTGGGCGAACGTTTCCAGTGGTTCCTCGCCCCGGCCCTGCTGCTCCTGCTCTGGAGCTACTGGCATGAATTCCCCGTGAGTCCGAAGGCGCGAGATCTGCGCCGCTACCGCGAAGCGGAGGCGCTGAGATGACCGCGAAATCACCAGCCCCAATGTCCAAACACCCCAACACGCCTGCACGGTCGACTCTGCCCGGTGGGGCGGGCTTTACGCCCGCCAGTCGGACTCTGGCACAAATGGCGGGCATAAAGCCCGCCCCACCCTACGGACTCCGGACGATCGTAACCGGGATGGCCGCCTTCGTCGCCACACTCACACCGCTTTCCCTCGGCGCGGCCACGCTCACCCCGCCCCCGCCTTCCTCCGCCCCCCAGATCCAGCTACCGCCCGGCGCCGACCAGCCGCCCCCGAGCGAACTGCCCAAGATCGTCGCCTCGCTCGCCGCCCAGCCCTCCCTTTCCGCCGCCGACTGCGCCAAGCTCGCCCAAGAAACCATCACCCACGGCCAAGCCGCACAGCAGTCCGGCCAGCCGGCCAAGCCCGGTATCCTGAACGACGGCCTGGCCGCCGTAAACCAGGGCGAATCCCTCGACACCAAGGCCGCCGACTGGCCTGCGCTGCGTTCCCAGCTGCAGGAGCTGCTCCAGCCACCGCCGCCGCAGGACAAACAAGAGGACAAGAAGGACGACGAGAAAAAGCAGGACGAAAAGAAGGAGGAGCAACAGAAGGAAGAGCAGAAGCAGCAGGACGAGCAACAGAAACAGGATCCGAAATCCCAGGACAAAGACCAGGAGCAGAAGAAAGACGAGCAGCAGTCCGAACAGCAAAAACAGGAGCAGGAGAAGAAAGAGCAGGAGAAGCAGCAGCAGGCGCAGCAGTCCGACAAACCCGAGCCCCCGAAGGACACCCAGTCCGTCGGCGGCGAGAAGCCCAAGGACGACGAACGCAAGGAACACCCCGAGCTCGCCGTGCCGCTGCAAAAACTCGACCAAGTGCGCGACAAGGATTCGCCCGCCGAGCTCTTCCAAATGCTGCACAACGACGAACCGGCACCCGCCGGCCAGCCCAAGAAAGATTGGTGACCATTTCCCGATGACGCATTTCCCGCGCCTCCTCCTCTCCCTCTACCCTGCGCTTGCACGTGCTGCGCGGTTTCAGCACGCACCGGCCGCCTCGATCCAGGGCACCCGTCCTTGGGATGCACCCGGCCTGCCGGCTCGCTCCTTCGACCGCGTTGAGGTCAACGCGGTCCACCCGCAAACATCCGCGTTGCACGCCACGCAGGGGTGGACCCGGTTGTCCCCAATCGGGTTGCTCGGCTCGGTGCTCGCATCCGTCGCCCGAATCACACCCGCCTTTCGCCCTGAAGGGACGACCCACGGCCGGGCCGCCCGATTTGTCCTCGCGCTGTTCGCCGTAGCGTTCCTGAGCGCCGCCGCGCTCGCCCAGCGCGTCTCCTGGGATCCGCCGGCCGGCAGTCTCGGCCGGGGGCAGACCTCCGAGCTCGGCCTCATCTTCGAGGACTGCTCCCCCTCCGGCGCTCCCGCCCTGCCCGCCATCGCCGGGCTGCAGTTCGGCCGGCCCTCGCAACGCTCCGAGACCTCCATCGTCAACTTCAAGATGTCGCAGCGCGTCTCGCTGGTCTACCCGGTGGCCCCCACCGGCAGCGGCAGCGTAGTCATCCCGGAGTTCGAAGTGGATACCGACAAGGGCAAGCTGCGGGTGGCCGCCGCGACCTATGAGATCGGCGACGCCACCGTCGGCCGCACCAACGTGCCCATCGAGCGCGTGGCCGCCGCCCAACTCGCCGCCAATCCCTCCACCGTGTGGGCGGGACAGGTCTTCGACCTGCAATACCAGTTGCTCGTCTCGCGCCGCTACAATCCGACCAACGTCGGTATTCTCGATTGGACGCCGCCGGCCCCCCTGGTCGTCGAACCTTGGGCGAAGTTCGAAATGATCAACGCCACCGTCGGCGGCGAGACGCGGGTGGGGGTCGCGACCCAGACGCGCGCCTATCTCAAGGAGGCGGGAACGCTCGCCCTCCCGGTTGCCCGCCAAACGATCGACCTCTCCAGCGGGGGTTCGGCCTTCGACTTTTTCGGCGGCCGGCCCAACACCGAGCAATTCCTCATCACCAGCAGCGTGCCCACAGTGCAGGTGAAACCGTTGCCCACACCGGTGCCCGCCGACTTTCTCCAGGCCGTCGGCCAGTTTACCTTCACTTCGAAAGTGGTGCCCACCACGGTGGCCGTCGGTGAACCCATCACCTGGACACTCACGCTCGCGGGCATGGGCAACTGGCCGGAGGGCCTCACGCTCCCGCCCCGCGAGGTCTCCCGCGATTTCCGCGCCTTCCGTCCCGACGTGCAGAAGAAAGTCAAGGACGGCACCCTCTTCGAGGCCACGCTCACCGAGGATGTCGTGCTCATGCCGACCAAGCCCGGCACCTACACCCTCGGCCCGGTGAGCTTTTCCTCCTTCGACCCGAAGAGCGGCACCTACAAAACCGTACGGACCGAAGCGGTGAAGGTGATCGTCACCCCGGCGGCCGCTTCCGCCGCCTCGATCACGACCCCCAACGGCACCGCGCCGGTGTTCCAGTTCACCCCGGATACGAACGCCACCACCGCCGCGAACCCTGTCGTCAAATCTCCGGCACCCACGCTGCCCGGGCACCTGCCGATGGAGCCGCTGACCGGCTCGGCCAGAGGCGGCCGTCCTTCGGCCGGGATCGCCCCGGCAGCCCTGTTGGCGCCGCTGCCCGTGCTGCTCCTGCTCTGGCTCGGGCTCGGCTACCGTCGCTCCCGGCTCACCGATGCACGTCGTGCACAAAGGGAAGCCCTCGCCGCGCTGCCCGGCGCCCTCGCCGCCGTACAGCGCGCCCAATCCCCCGCCGATCAAGCCGCACCCCTGCGGGAATGGCAGCGCACCGCCGCCCTCGCTTGGGGCACCGGCCACGCCGCACCCGCCCTCGGGGCTTTCAACGCCGCTGTGCAATCCGAAATCGTGGGCGCCACCGCCGACACCGTGGCCACCTGGGCCCGTCTCTGGACCGAAGCCGAAGCCGCAATCTACGGACGCCAGGTGCCATTGCCCCCCGACTGGGCCACACGCGCTCTCATGGCCCAGAGCAAAGCCCGCCTGCGGCGCCGCCGCTTCTTCGCCCCGCTGCGCCCCTCCAACCTCTGGCCGCTGCTGCTCGGCGCCCTGCTGGTCGCCGCACCACGGGCCGAGGCGGCTGGTCCAGCCGAGGGCTCGTACCGGAACGGCGAATTCGCCCTGGCCGAGCAAGCCTGGCGCGCGAGCGTCGCCGTCTCGCCCGACGACTGGATGCTCCGGCACAACCTCGCGCTCGCCATCGCCCAGCAGGGCCGCTGGTCCGAGGCCACCGCCCATTGGAGCACCGCCTTCCTCGCCGCACCACGTGATCCGTCCGTACGCTGGCACCTCGCGCTCGGCCTCGAAAAGGCCGAGTTCACCCAGCCCGAATTCGCGCAACTGTCCGTCGGCACAGGTTTGGCCCGAGTCGCCCGCGCCGCCTCGCCGGCGGAATGGCAGAAGATTGTCCTCACCGGTAGTGCCCTCCTCGGGCTGGCCTTCAGCTGCGTACTAATCGCCCGCCACTACCCACACCGGCGCCGATTGCCCTGGGCTGCCGCCGTCCTGACCTTCGGCGGTGTGGCCGCCCTGGTCACCGGTTTTGTGGCACTGCACTTCTACGGGCCGCTCGCCCAACCCAACGCGGTGCTGGTCTGGCAGGCCACAGAACTGCGCAGCATTCCCACCGAGGCCGGCGAGCAGAAGACCGAGCCGCTCGCCGCCGGGACCATCGCTCTGGCCATCAAGCCCTTCTTCGGCTGGGAGCAGCTCAGTTTCCCCAATGGTCAAACCGGTTGGATCCGCCGCGAGCATCTCCAGCCGCTCTATCCGAAGAAGTAGCGAGGGTGCGGAGTGCGCATCCTCCTGCTCTTTCCCTGCCTGCTCCATCGTCGTCCTCGTTCTCGGAATCGTTCTCGTTCTCCTGCTCGCCTAAAGTCTGGCCGCAGGGCCGGATGCGCCCCAGCGCCGCCCCTCCCACGCCGCTGGGCTTGCGTCCTGCAGTAAAGGCGCCGCAGACGACGCCCTTTGCGCTCGCCTCCTTCGCGCCGGTGAACAATTTCCGAAATTTCGCCCACGGGGCTCTCCGTGCTGTCCGTGGCGAATGAACCCACTTATCCTCGCCCCATGCCGACGCCCAGCCCTCAGCCCTCCTCGCCCAGCGTCCCGCACCTGTCGCCGATCCAATTCCGCCCGATCCGCACCGACGAGATCGACGAGGCGTGCCAGCTTGCCCGCGATGTCTTCGATCGCTTCATCGCGCCCAAGCAGGACGAGAACTGTGCGCTGCTGTTCCACCGCTACGCCCAGCCCCGCCAGCTGCTGCTCCGCCACAAGACGCGCTACACTACTTGGGTGGCCGTGGCCGGATCGCAATTGGTCGGCGTACTCCACATTCACGCACGCAACCATATCGCCATGCTCTACATCGCCTCGGAGCTGCAGGGGCACCGCTGCGGCACGGAGCTCATCGAGACGGCCATCGCCGCCGGCGCGTTGCAGGCACCCGTCACGGTCAATTCCAGCCCCAACGCCATCCGCTTCTACGCCAAGCTCGGCTTCTCCCTCGATGGCCCGTTGAAGCTCGTCAACGGCGTGCGTTTCCAGCCCCTCCGCCACGGCGGGCCGCTCCCCTGATCCGATACGAGCTCATCCTGTCGAGCGCGGAGAGGAGGCCGGCGGATGGCCGGTTCGCCCAAGGCGCCGCTGGGGCACGGACCCCGCGGCGCGTAGAGCCCCGGAGCTTGCCCGCGTTCTACTGGTTCCCTTGCAACAAAGGGATCTCCGCACTTCTACCGGCCATCGATCTGATTCATCAATCCGGTCAAAAACGACTCAACGAACGGTGAAGCGGCGGTAAGATCTGGGCCGGGACGGATTCGCGTTTGCGGCAATCACTCAATCGACCAACGGGTCGCCCTGCCATGAACACACACCCTGTGTTGCCCCCTGCCTGTCGTGCAGGCGCCAAGGTCGCCCGCGGCTTCCGCCGTCTCATCGCCGCCACAACCTTCCTCGGCGTCTCCCTGCTCTCCCTCGCGCAAACGCCACAGCACTACGAAACAATCTACAACAACTCGCTTCAGGGCCTCTGGCTCGACGCCAGTTGGGGCACGACGAACAACTTCAGTGCCGATCCGCGCGGCCGCACCGGCCAGGCGATCGAGGTGCGCATCAACGATGGCTGGAGCGCTTTCAGTTTGGTGGAGGACTGGCACGCACCGAGGAACAACTTCTTCAACGAGTGCCTCCAAATCGAGTTCGAGATCTACCTCGAGTCCGACTCGCAAAACACAGCGGCCCTTGAGTTCTCGCTCTGGGACGCCGAAGGCACCCCGATCGCGCTGCCCAACTTCATCGCCGGATGGGCGGCCATGACCAACGCCCAGCGCTACGGGCGCTGGCACCACGTTTCTCTCAACCTCGCCTCCCTGAACCCGGCCGCCGCCGGCTTCAAACGCCTCGGCTGGCGCGATTCCTCTGGCTCGGCCGGACAACACTTCCGCCTTGCCGCCGTCCGCATCGGCTGGAGCAACGACACCACCCCGCCCACCGCGACCCTCGGCACGCTCACCCTCGACTACGATCAACTCACGCTCCCGTTCACCACGAACGAAGGCACCAACTTCCGCGTCGAGTACGGATACAGTAACTACAACCAGACCTACGACGGCACCGCCGACTGGGGCACCCGCCACACCGCTGTGCTCAACAATCTCACTCTCGGCAGTACGTTGCAGTACCGCATCGTCGCGATGCACCACCGCAACGACCCCGCCGCCACGCCGGGGCAGGCCGTGATCACCGGCACCTACTTCATCGTCGATCCCCCGCCGCCCACCACCGCCACGATCACCATAACCGCCAACCCGGCGGCCGCCCGTCCGATCTCGCCGTGGATCTACGGTCTCAATCCCGACCCAACCAACGTCGGTCTGCGCAACATCCCGCTCACCCGCTCCGGCGGCAACCGCCTCACCGCCTACAACTGGGAGACCAACGCCTCCAACGCCGGCAAGGATTGGCTCTATCAGAACGACGACTACCTCGGCGGCGGCAACCTGCCGGCGGAGGTAATCCGTCCGAACGTGGTGGAAAACCGCAACGCCGGTCGCGCGACCATCGTCTCGCTGCAGATGCAGGGCTACGTCGCCGGCGACAAGGCGGGTCCGGTCAGCCTCACCGATCCGGCGCGCTTCACCACCCGCCTCAAGCAGGTCCTCTACAAGAAGCCCTCCGCCTTCACCCTCTCGCCCTCGACGACCGACGCCTCCGTCTACATGGACGAGTTTCTCTGGAACCTCGACCGCCGCGTCACCAACAGCACCACCGGCGGCACCGCCACCACGATCTACACCGATCCCATCGCGCCCGTCTTCCTCAGTCTCGATAACGAACCCGAACTCTGGCACGACACCCATCCCGAGATTCAGGGCAGCACGTTGGTCACTCCCGCGACCCTCATCTCGAAGTCCATCGCCCTCAGCCGGGCCATCAAGGACCTCGCACCCGCCGCGAAGACGTTCGGACCGGTCAACTACGGCTTCATGGGCCTCTACAACTGGCAGGATTCCGCCGGCTTCTCCTCCAGCTACTGGTTCGTCGACCGCTACCTCGCCGAGCTCAAGGCCGCCTCCGACGCCTACGGCCGGCGCCTGCTCGATGTCTACGACTTCCATTGGTACCCTGAGACCTACCCGGGGTCGGGTACTCGTATCAATTGGCTCGATTCCGCCGAGCTGAGCCCCGCGCAGATCCAGGCCATCGTCCAGAACCCGCGCAGCCTCTGGGACCCCACCTTCGTCGAACCCGACAACTGGATCGTGGGCACCCTCGGCAACCAGCCGATCCGCATCCTGTCCCGCCTCCAGGAAAAGATCGCCGCCCTCTGACCGGGCACGCAGCTGGCCGTCACCGAATACAACAGCGGCGGCTACAACCACATCGCCGGCGCCATCGCCCAGGCCGACAACCTCGGAGTCTTCGGCCAGCACGGCGTGTTCGCCGCCACCCTCTGGCCCGAGCGCGACGGTCCGTTCATCTACTCGGGATTCAAGATGTACCGCGATTTTGATGGCAACCTCGGCGAGTTCGGCAACATCTCGATCCCGACCACCTCGAGCGACACCTCGAAGGTCGCCGCCTACCTCAGCCGCGATTCCGCCCACCCGAATCGCCATGTGATCGTGGCTCTCAACCGTTCCTCGGCGCCGCAAGTCGTCGCCTTCACCGGCGTCGCGCTCTCCGGCCCGGCCCGCATCTTCCGCCTCTCCGGCACCCGCACGACCCCGGTGCAGGTCGGCACCGCCACTGTCGACGCCAACTGGCTGCTCTCCCTGCCTCCGTACTGCGTCGTCACCGTCGAGATCCTCGGCGGCAACCCGCCCCCCACCTACGCCACGTGGCGCGCCACGGCCTTCGCGGATCCCAACGTCTCCAACGACGGCGTCTCCGGACCAAACGCCGATCCCGACGCCGCCGGCGTCTCCAATTTCCAACGCTACGCCTTCGGCCTCGCCGCCCGCGGCCCCGTCTCCGCTCCGACGACCCTCGGCACCACGACCGACGCCGGGCAGACCTACCTCACGTTAACCTTCAACCGCCGCGCCACCGCGAGCGACCTGAGCTACATCGTCGAAGGCAGCACCGACCTCGTGAACTGGAGCACCGTGCGGACCTACGCACCGGATTCCGACACTGAGGTCGTCGCCCCAGATTCTGTCGCTCTCGGCACCGCCGGCGTCACGCGCCGCTTTCTCCGCGTGCGCCTCGCGTCTCCCTAAGGTAGGGACGTTTCCCCGCGACGTCCTCCCTATCCGCCCTCTCCGGCTCGCGCCCGAGCCACCGCCGCCTCCCGGCCTCCTCCCATGCCATCGCCTTCTCTCCGCACTCTTCCGGCCTTCGCAGCGCTGGCCTGTGCCCTCGCCCAGGTCCCCTCCGCCGAAGCTGCGTTCGCCACCTTTGCCGCTATCGCGCAACCGGACTCCGCCGGCAACTTCGTGCTCCGCTGGCCGAGTGGCGCCGGCCAACGCTACGTCGTCGAGTCCTCCGCCGACCTTGCCACCTGGGCCGAACTGCCCGGCGAGATCGCCGGCGACGGCTCGCTCCTCGCCACCACCGTGCAACCTGCCGGCGCCGACGCCGGCCCACGCCGATTCTGGCGCATCGCCGCCCTCGCCACCACCGGCGCACCAGTCATTCACCGGGTGCCGACACCGCAGACCGTGACCGAGGGCTTGGTGGCCACCTTCCGGGTGACCGCTGGCGGCGCCCCGCCGCTCACCTACCGTTGGTATCGCAATGGTGAATTCATCGCGTCCGCCGCGTCGGCCTGGTACACCACCTCGCTTGCGACCGTCGGCGACAGCGGGGCGAACTACACCGTCACGATCACCAACGCCCAAGGCTCCATCACCTCCGCCCCGATTGCGCTCACCGTACAACCCTACCCTGCCGACGCCGCTGCGCCGCGCCTCGACACCGCGCAGCGCAGCGGCGTCGTTGGTTATCCGATCGGAATCTTCGGCTCCCGCTTCGGCACGACCCCGGGCACCGTGCGCATCCTCGGCGCCACCGCCACGGTCACCCACTGGTCGGACGGCCTCATCAAGGCGACCGTTCCCGCCGTACCCGCCGGCGAGGGAGACCTTGCCGTCGAGACGGCCGCGGGCACCGCGCGCAGCCCCTTCATCGTGTACGCGGTCGATCCACGTTTCCTGCGCAAGCCCGTCGAGCTCGAGAACTTGGTCCACGGGCGCCCCGTCGTGATCCACGGCACCTACAACTACTGGAGCTACTCTGGCACGCCGGACACATTTCTCACGCACAACCTCGGCAACGGCACCGCCGAAGTCTCCCTCTCTCCCGCCTCCGCATTGGCGATCGACCTGGGCGCAGCCGTATCCGGGAATACCTTCTTCACCTTCCAGATCGGCGGCAGTTGGTATGAGAACGACGGGGCCATGCCGCGCGACTATACCGTCGAGGCCTCGAGCGACTCCAGCAACGGGCTCGACGGCAACTGGTCCGTCCTCGCCGCGATCACGGGCAACACCCGCAACAACCGCATCCACCCCGTCACCTTCTCCGGGCAGCGCTGGATGCGGTGGCGGGTCACCGCCTCCGCCAACGGCCCGACGTTTCGCGTGAACGAGATCCGCCTCTTCCGCCCGAAGGCCGGCAGCACCGGCACGGGCCACGACATCTTTGGGCTGATGGGCGACAGCAACACCGCCAACGATTTCGGCAGTATCAATGGTTCGAGCACGTGGAATGTCCTGCGCACCCTGAAGGGCGACGGCACCCAGCCTCTCACCTTCATCATGGGGCTGTCCGGCCAGAACACCGGCGGCCTGCGGTTCGACCTAGCCCACCTTCCCGTGTCCCTCGCGTCCGCGCTGCAGCTCCAGCCCGAGTTGCGCTTTGTCGGCATCGCCCTCGGCACCAACGGCGCCGGGGACGACTGGATGGGCTTCGAGATCCGGGAGAACTACGAGCAGGGTATCCAACAGATCCTCGCCGCCGGCAAAGTGCCGATCTTCGCCCGCGTCCCCGAGACCCACGGCTGGGGCACGCCCAACGGCAAACGCCGGGCCCTCGCCTACGTCGACGATCTCGCCGCACAGTACCGGCTCATCCCCGGACCCGACAGCTACACCCCGTTTCGCGAGAACCTGGAGGCGTTTCCCCCGATCCCGCTGGGGGGCGACAATTTCGACTACCCGGAGGGTTCCTTCCTGAGCGACGGCGTCCATCACAGCGAGGCGGGGGGCGCCACCGCCAACCGCCTCTGGGCCGAAGCCCTGGTGCGCTCCGGCATCTACAGTACGCCGGCTCCGTAGCGGATCTTCGAATCGCCCTGCCCTGCCCCGATCGCGGCATCGCTTAGGTCGGGTCCACCGGCCGGCCCATTGCTCGTCGCCCGATAGTCCGAAAGCTGCGGTAGCGAAGTCCGCCAGAACTTCGACTCTCAGGTCCCCCATGGGAGCCTTGGCGGCTTCTGCTACGCCGCGCGCAGGACCTCGGAACAACAAACAAGCCTCATCAGTTCGCGATCCGGATGCGCACCGGGAAATACGCGCCGGCCCATTCGCCCGCGTCGAAATGGAAGCCGGAGTGCAGGTAGGCGGGATGACTGAGGACCCCGTCGGCCCCGGTCGCCAGCACGAAGAGCTCGTAATCACCGTTCGGAAGCGCCGTGGTGTCGAACTCGAAGCCGTGGCGCACCTGAGGCGCGGGCGCGTCGCGCTGCGTGGTGAGTACGCTCAGGCGACGCGAGGTCTCGGGCCCGCCGCCGTACGGCCGCAGGAAGAGCTCCACTCTGCGGATGCCCGCAACTCCGCCGGTGGCCCACAGTTCGGCCGAGCGGGCCGGGGTCACGAGATGGCTCAGCGGCTGGTTCGTGCCGGATTCGTTGCCGATCAGCACCGTCGCCCGCGCGCGACCAGCGACCACAGCCACCACCCGGGCGGGTTCGTCGAAGTACGGAATGTCGTCGCCCAGGACCACGGTTCCGATCTGTTGGATCCGCGCCGGAGCGCCGAACTTCGGCAGTTCGTGGTGCATCGGAAAATGGTGGAGCGCCGCCGGCGGCGTGTAGACCGGCTCCATACCGGGAGGGAAGAGCACCTCGACATGCAGGTTGAGGATGCCGGTGTTCTCCGCGAAGAACTGGAACGTGTTGTCGCCCACCCGCAGCGGAGAGGGTCCGCCTCGCACGATGTCGCCCAGCTTGATCCGCGCCGTGTGGCCCTGGTCCCACTTCACCAGGCGGGTGGCGAGCGGGCTGCTGTTGTTGAGCAGATCCGGGAGCGGATAGGCGACGCCGTTGACCAGCACGTGATCCCCCGGCACAAGCGCAAACGGATGGTACTCGCCCATTTGGTACGTCCAGACGAGCCAGGCCTCCGCCGTCGCCCCGGCCACCGTCGGATGCGTGTCGTCCGGGATCGGCACGGTGATCGTGGGGAACGCCCCCGCCCAGCGCCCGGCCTTGCGGTAGTCGTCGCCGGCGATCTGGGCTACGTAGTTGTGCACAGTTCGCGGTTCCACCACCGGACCGTCGAAGCCGAAGTTATCCCAATGAACAAGGAAGTACGGGCTGTTCTCCTTCGAGGTGTTATAGCCGATCGCCGACCAGAGGAGGCTGTAGTTACCCACAGGAAACGGTGTGGCGCCGAAGGAACTGTCGATGATCTTCCGGCCGTCGAGGTACACCTCGATCCCGTCGGTGCCCAGCCGCACATCGTAGGAACGCCGGACGTTCGGGAAGGACTGCAGGCCGCTGTCGAAGAGATACGTCGCCGCGATCTGGCGCATCGTCCCGTCCGGGCCGATCAGGTGCACGCTGAACTTCTCGCCGCCGCCCCGAAGCCGGAGCACGCCCGCGGGAAGCCCGAAAGTTCCGTCGTCATCGAAGAACTCCGTATGCCCGGTGAGATCCACGGGGACCGGGTTCAAATCCAGGTACCACACCGCCCGGGGACCCACCGGCGTATCCAGATCGAAAACGATCCGCCGGCGCACCCCCGGCTCGATCGCCAGCGGTCGGCGGAAGCGCTGCGCCACCTGCGCCTTGTCGCCGGGATACGGCCCGGTCGTCTGGGTGCCGATGAGGCTGTGCACGTGGTACTGCGCATTGATGAAGAACTGCTGGAACCGCGGATCCGCGGCCGTCGTGTGCGCATGGTTCCACAACCAAGGGTTCGCCGGTCCCTCGGGCAGATTGAAGTCGTCGAAGTACGTCATGCTCGCGCGCAGGGCCGCCACCCGGGCCCCGTCGCCGCCGTTGAACGTGAGCTCCGTCGGCGCACTGGTGATCTCACCGAGCGCATTGAGCCGCTCCACCCGCACATGGTACACCGCATCGTTGACCAGCGGTTGGAGCTGCACCCGCCGGCTCGCGGTCACCAGGGACTTCGCCAGCGAGGCGCCTTCGGTCGGCATCCCGCAGGCCCCGTTGCAACCACCGCAGCCGCCCATGCTCTTCATCGCCGCGGGCGAGGCCCCGTCCGGCCACCACGTGACGCGAAACCCGGCGTCGGAGCGCCCATGCTCCTCCACCACCCATTCATGCCCCCAGGGATGCGCCGCATTGTAGTCGAGGTCCAGTGTCGCCACCCGATCGTCGCGCAACAAGGTCACCACCGGCGCCGCACCCAACGCCCCGGGTCCGGCGCTGGTGGCTCCGATCTTCCAGCGCGCAAACCGCCGCGCCCCGGGCGTCGGGTCGCGGAACAGCGCGCGGCCGTTGGCGACCCCGGCCGCACCTGCGCCGGAGAACGGCGCACCGTTCACACTGGTGGCCGCCGTGGTCCAGTTCACCAAGTCCCCAGAAACCTGCCATTCGACGGTGGCGTCGGTGCCGGGCACCGGAGCGGCCAACTCGGCCGTCAGCGTCGCCACGCCCGAGACGCTCGCCGTCGCCACGGCCGTCAGCAGCGGCCCGTCCGCCACCCGCGGGTCGCGGCCCGCGTAGTATTCCCAGATCGCGGGTACGCCGTCGCCGTCGTCGTCGGCACAAGCGTCGGTTGACGGCGTGCCGAGGGTCGCCAGGGACCAGTCGGCATAAGGGGCGGAGAACAAGAGCGGGGTGCCAAGGAAGCACACCAGCAGAAGCGAAGCTCGAGTGAATCGCGGGGCCATAGGGGAAGGGTTGCAGTCCCTAAGTGGACGCGGCAGCGCCGCTTGCAACCGACGGACAAAGTTGTGAAGGGCGCTTCACCGGAGTCTCCCGCTCGCGCGAACGACTAATAGGGATTCAACCGTCGTTCGGCCCCCCGAAGCTCCTTTCTGCCCAGCATGTCCCCGTCGGCTCGCTCCGTCCCACGGTCCGTCATTCACCCATCCGCAGACTCAGCACTGCGCTCCGGCAATCGCGTCAACGATTGATCCGCTCCATGGATGCCCATCCCAGGCAAAAGTGCGGCCGCCTTAGGGCGCGCAAACCATCCAGCGTGCGCCGTGCCTGCCGGTCGTTACCGAACAACGTCAGCCACGGCGGCTACGAGCAACATCTTCATTACACCTACCCTGACTCCCAGCGGCCCGAACACCGGGACTATCGGCCCACTCGTCGCCCGGAGCTCCACCAATGGCGTCGCCCACCAGCACCTCGTCTGCGCCTACTGCAGCGCAACGGCGGCTTGGGTGCGCTGGCACGATCCCACTCACAACATCCGCTTCGACTCCTACTTCTCCGCCGGCACTGGCACCGTCGAGCCATGCCCGAGCCCAACACCACACCGAGCGACGACGGCGTGGGCTCGTTCTCCGGGCCGTCGACCGGGCAAATCTTTGCCCTGCATCTCCTCAATGAACACGGCATGAACACCCACGGCATCTACTGGGCCTCCTGCGACGGCACCGCGTGGGGGCAACCGTCGACTTCCTGCAGAGTGACTACCGGGGATCCACGGCACTGTCGGTTGGGACCACGGCCTCCCGCCATCTCCGTCCCCGATCCGCCCGATTAGCAATACATCGGCGCGAGCCACACTGCCGTGCCGTGACCACCTGGTCGGAGTTCACTGCGCAACGCCGCCACCGTCTGCCGTGGTCGCGCCCGCGGCGGCCCGATCTAGTCCCGCTGTCAGCGCCGATTTACTGCCGCCCGTTCCTTGGTCTTGCGCGGCGGCAGCGTCGCGCCGTCGCGCCAGCCAACCGGCACCTGCATCACCGCCACCTCGCCCGGCAAGCCGCACTTTCCGAGGCGCCGCAAGACGGCGATCTGTTCAATGGCCTGCACCGCAAGCGCCTCATGGTCGACTACGATACCGGCCGCACCCGCCGGCGCGGCTGTCACATCCAGCCACGCACGCCCGAGCCCCCGTAGTCCGCCAACCCCAAGCAGGGTGCCCACGCGCCGGTACGCATCCGTATCGGCAAGCAGCGCGTCGACCCGTTGGACCCGCAACCAATCCTTCATCGCCTGTCGCGTCGTTACTTCGGTGAGCGCCAGCGGCGTTACCCGTTCGTCGGCGGCGGACCGCATCTGCTCGTAGAGAACTCCAGCTCTCGCGTCGTCACTGCGCAGCCGGCCACGCACCTCCGTCGTCACCAAGCCGATTCGACGATAGCCGAGGGCCCGCATCCGCCGCACGGCGTTGCGGGTCCCGTGCAGCAGATCACCGACCACCAAATGCCCCGGAGCATCGAAATGAGCGCAGCCCACACGCACGGCGCAAAACCTATCCCAGGTGAACTGCGGCGTCTCGTCTGCATCCTCGAACTCCGCGAGAATCATCGCCTCGATACCGCGGGCATGCAGCACCGCATCGAGCCGGCGGGCCGTCATGCCGCCCGGCACGAGGGGGAAGAACTCGAGCCGGCAATGGGCCATCCTCGCCGCGGCGTCGGCTCCGCGCCAGAGAGCCATGTGCTGGGGCGACGCCTCCATCCCGGCCTTTGTCGCGAAGCCCGCCACGAATGCGATCTCCTCGAGCGCACGTCGCGGCAGTCCCTTGACCCGATGCAGATTGAAGGCGTCGAGGAGTGGATCCCTGCGGTACCCGAACTTCCGTGCCGCCTTCTTGATCAGGCTCCGCACGGTCGGCGACACCCCGGGCCTGTCGCGCAGGGCGAGGGAAACGGTCGACTGGTGGTAGCCGCCCGCGCGGCGCCCGAGCTCGGCCATGGTCACGAGTGGAGATTCACGTTTCATCGAGGCCGCACCGGAGGCGCCGTCGCGCCGTCGCGCCATGTGCCCCGGATATAGGTGCGCGTCGCCGCGAGCGGAACACCGCTTCGTCCGGCCTGCAACAGGCCCGCCAGCAGGTCCGCCGCGTGGGTGCCCACGAGCCCTATGTTTCCGTCGATGCCTGCCACGTGTGGAACCCGGCGGACCATGCACAGCGCGGCACTGGCTACCGGCCGCCCCCCGTCGGTCTTATACGGGCGCACCAACCACCACACCTGGGTCAGATTGCTGATGACCGCGTCGATTCGCTCGCCGCGCACCCATTCCCCGATCGCCCGTCCAACCGCACGCAGCCCGATGCCCGATTCGATCAGAAACGGTGCCACCCGATCTTCGTCGGCGATCCCCGCCTGTTCCAACAGCAGCGCGGCGGTATGCGGCCCGTCGAGGACCACCTCGTCGCGCCGCGCCACCGCAAGGCCGATCCGCCGGTAGCCGAGCTCCCGCATCCTTCGAAACGCAAGCCGAGTGTAGTGGAACTGGTCCACCGAGACGAGAGTGAACTCCGGGAGAACCCGGTGCGAATCGAACTTCACCGCACAATACTCGTCCCAGGGCAGCTCCACCGTCGGTCGTCCCGGCTCGAACGCTGCGAACACCAAACCACGAATACTCCGGCTCTGCAGATACCGGTGCAGCAGCCGGCCGCGGTATTCGTCCCGGTCCACGAACAACACCTCGCAGTCGTAACCGAGTTCGATCGCCCGGGCGCTCACACTCCGTTCCATGGCCCGATAATGGTGGTAGCCCGCAAACCCGTTCTCCGGCGCCCGATTGAAAAGCAGGGCAATTCGCTGGCGCCGAACGCCTCCCGCGCCGCCGGGTTTCCGACCGCACAACGCAAGGAAGGCGGGATCCCTTACGTACCCCAGACGTGCGGCGGCCGCCTGCACCCGGAGCCGTGTCGCCGGAGCGACCTCCCCGACTCCGCGCAGCGCGCGCGACACCGTGGCGAAATGCACCCCGGCGGCGGCCGCGACATCGTTGATCGTGGATTTCTGGGTGCTCACGTTGCGGTCGTTTCTCGGCCGCGGTCGATCCCGGCTGAGGCTCGCACCGGGGGCAACTACGACCCATCGAAATTCCGGTAAAAGCCGCGAACCGCAAATGAATGAGGCGAAGCGCTCTTTCGCTCCACCGGTGGTGTTCCTTATCCCGACACCGACAGCTTTACCTCGCCACACCCGCCGCTCTCAATATGCGCCTTCATCATTGCCAGCTCCGCATCGCACTCCTCGGGCTCGCGCTCTTGCGACTCTCCGCGGCCCAAGCGGCGATCATCCCTGCCGACCGGGTCACAACTTGGAACCCGGGTCTCAATGCGGTGGGCGGGATTCCCAACGTCACGGCCCTCCACGCGACGATCGATGCCGCGACCTACGGCAACGGCACCTCCGACGCCACCGCCGTCATCAATACCGCCATCACCGGCGCGGGCGCGAAGGCCGCGCAAACCGGTGTCCGTCAAGTGGTGTACCTGCCGGCGGGCACCTACCGCATCACCGCACCGATCCTGCTCAACCGAAGCAATGTTGTCCTCCGCGGCGCCGGCATGAGCCTGACAAAGATCGTCCTGTACTCACCAAACGAGGAGCCAGCTATCCGCATGGGCTGGTTCTGGCCGGATGGCGGCAAGGTGCCCGACCCCTGCATCAACGTCGTCGGCAGCGTCCCCAAGGGCGCCACGACCCTGACCGTCGCCGATGCGAGCGGCATCCAGGTCGGCGACGTCCTCCAACTCGATCAGGCGGACGACCCGAGCTATGTGTTCTTCGGCTTCGGCGACACCGGCGGCACCTACTACAAGCGCGGCGGCTATTCACAGGGCGGGAAGCTCAACTGGCCTCCGTCCCCGGGCGGCCTCTGGCGCTCGATGGGCCAGCAGATCGAGGTCGCCGCGAAGAGCGGCAACGTGCTCACGGTCTCGACTCCGACCCACATGGCCTTCGACGCCGCGTTCCAGCCCCAGGTCTTCCCGACCGCCAGCGGCGAATGGGGCACCCACCACATCGGTCTCGAGGACCTCTACATCAACGGCGGCGGCAGCGGCAACGTCCAGGCTCTCAACCTCGCCTACGGCTGGATTCGCAATGTCGAATCCGACGGCAACCCCGCGACGGGCCCCGGCATGGCGGGCGCCTCCATCGCGCTCGACCAGTGCTTCCGGTGCGAGATTCGCGGCTGCTACGTCCACCACGCCCGGCAGATCGTGTATGGTGGTGGCGCCTACGGCATCGACCTCCGCAGCCAGACCTCTGACTGCCTCGTCGAGGACAACATCGCCGTCTGGCTCGACAAGCCCATCGTCCTCGTGGCGAGCGGCGGCGGCAACGTCGTGGGCTACAACTATGTCGACCAGGCGATCATCGACACCAACCACGACCGGCATTTCCAAGAGAGCGGAGTCGACGGCGGCCACAACGCCTTCCCGCATTTCGAGCTGATCGAGGGCAACTGGGCCCCCAACATCGGCGGCGACACCACTCACGGCAACACCGGCTGGCTGACATTTTTCCGCAACTACGCACCGGGCCGCAACAGCGACCACCTCACGGACTCCAACGTCGCCGCCGTGATGGCCTCCGCCTACAGCCGATGCTACAACGTCGTCGGCAACGTCCTCCTCCAACCCGGCCTGCCCACGTTCCAAGGCCCGGGACATCTGCCCGTCTATGAGTACGCGTGGAACGGCTCCGCCGAGATCGGCAACGTCTTCTCGGCCGCCGTGTACAAAATCGGCACCAGCGGCGACGGCCGGGACGACGGCACCGCTCTGCGCGAGATCCTCCGGCATGGAAACTTCGACTACGTCACCAACAGCGTGATCTGGGATGCTGGCAACCCCGACCACGCCCTCCCGAATTCCCTCTACCTCACCGCCAAGCCCGCGTTCTTCGGCTCCGCTCCCTGGCCCTGGGTCACGCCGGAGAGCCCGTCGAACCCGCTGCCCGGAGTCCTCCCCGCCAAGGCGCGCTACGAGGCCATGATGCGCGCCGCACCCGCCCCGTACTTCACCACCCAGCCCCCGATGAACCTGCGGGCCATCGCCGGCACCACCGCGATCGTGACCGTCGCGGCCATCGGCACACCCCCGCCCACCTACCGGTGGCAGGCCACCGTTAACAGCGGACAGGATGGCTGGTTTGATCTCACCAACAACGCCACCTACTCGGGCGTCGGCACCGCGACCCTCTCGATCGCCAACGTGAACACCGGCCTGGGCAGCCTCT
Source organism: Opitutaceae bacterium (assembly GCA_016711225.1). GTDB lineage: Bacteria > Verrucomicrobiota > Verrucomicrobiia > Opitutales > Opitutaceae > CAJCBL01. Next base: position 131,240 of record JADJTK010000013.1, on the reverse strand, counting down.
GGTTCCGTTGCATCGCCACCAGCTCCGCCGGCGCCACCGGCAGCCACTGCGCCGCTCTGCTCGTCACCACCGTGGCCCCCAACACCTACACGGCCTGGCGCGCCACCAACTTCCCCGGTGCGGCCTTCTCCGACGACGCCGTCTCCGCCCCGCTCGCCGATCCTGACGGTTCCGGCGTCACCAATCTTCAACGCTACGGGTTCAACCTCGCGGCGCGCGGCGCCGTCGCCGCACCGTACACCCTCGGCACCACGACCTCGGGCAACCAGAGCTATCTGACCTTCTCCTTCAACCGCCGAGCCACAGCTCCTGATCTCGGTTACGTCGTCGAGGGCAGCACAGACCTGATGGCGTGGTCCACGCTGACAACCGTCGCGCCCGGCAGCCCGGCCCACGTCACCGCGCAAGACTCCGTCGCGTTGGGCGCTGCCACGCGCCGGTTCCTGCGCGTCCGGGTCATGATCGTCCCTTGAGTCCACCCGCGCCACCTTCCTCGAGTCCGCGCGCCCGCTCCCAGTGGAACCGACGCGTCCTTTCGGTGGGTGGTGGAGAAATCGCCGGGCGTCCGTGGGGGGCGCCCGGCACCTCCCCACCCACCGCCCAAGTCCAGCCTTCGCTTCCTCTCACCGTCCCGCCTCCCCGACCGCCGAACCGATGAAAACCGGCCTAACCACCATCGCCATGCGCCTTCTCCTCGCCGGCGCACTATTCGCCTCCAATGCGATCGCTGCCGACTTCCAGGCCCGACTCGAACGCGACAGCGCCGGGAACCTGGTGCTCCGCTGGGCGAGCGAGTCAGGCAAACACTACGTTCTCGAAACCTCCCCGGATCTCATCACCTGGACCGCCCTCGAGGATGGTCCAGTCGGTACCGGAGCCGACCTCACCAGAACCGTCCTTGCCGCCGGGACAGACGGCGCCGCCCGAACCTTCTGGCGGGTCTCCACCCTCGCCTCCGGCCCGATCATCCCAGTCGGTCTGTTTGACCCGAACCTGATCACCACCTGGAATCCCGGCATCCTCGCCGACTCGCAGCTCGGCCTCGCCCTCACCGAGCGCAAGCTCCCGACGCGAACGACCATCTTCAGGACGCTCCAACCGGGAGACGACCTCAACGCCGCCATCCAGGCCTGCCCCGAAGGCAGCGTAATCCAGCTCGCCCCCGGTCGTTTCACCTCGCCGACCACCGTCATGCTCAACCGGGGCATCGTCCTGCGTGGCAGCGGATCACAGGGCGCCGACGCCGGCGGCACCACCATCGCCTGCGCCGAGTCTTGGCCCGACAATGACACAGTCGTCCAGATCGGCTACACGCCCGCCGGCTACACCGCCGACTCCGCCTGCTACGACTACGGTAGTTTCGCCAAGGGCTCGTTCCTCCTGGCCGCCGACGCCGTCAAGGGCTCGACCACCATCAAGATCGGGGCCAACGCCGCGCAGTTCAAGGCCGGCGACTTTGCCCTCATCGACCAACGCGACGACGCTGAGATCACCGCCGCCGCCATGTTCAAACGCGAGGACAGCGTCGCCGGTCGGCAGGTCCTCCGCTCGATCAGCCAGCGCGTGGAGATCGCCTCCGTCGCGGGCGACACCGTCACCGTGGCATCGCCCTTGCACTGGACCTTCTCGACCGCGAAGTCCGCCGGTCTCGCCCGGTCACCGCGCGCGTCGTGAAATGGGCGGGGCTCGAAGCCGTGCGGATCGAAAACGGCACCAACAAATACTACAACGGCGCCACCGCCGGCGGTGTCGAGATGACCAACACCGCCTTTTGCTGGGTGCGCGACGTCGAGACCAACGGCGCCCTGATCGGAGGCATCCATATCGCGTTGCACGGCGCCTACCGCTGCGTGGTGCGCGACAGCCACCTGCACCACTCCGCGTATTACGGTTTCGGCGCCGACTGCTACGGCATCTGCCTCATCGCCGGCGCAGCCGACAACCTCGTCGAGAACAACATCGTTCGTTTCGTGAACAAGCCGCTGCAGTTCTCCAACTCCGGCGGGGGCAACGTCGTCGCCTACAACTATGCCGACAACGCTTGGTCCTCGCCGGCCGAGTTCCAGGAAGTCGCCGTGGACGCCCATTGCGCCTACCCGCACATGGAGCTGGTCGAGGGCAACTGGGCGCCGCACCTGGCGCTGCCGGAGACCCACGGGAATTCGGGCTACATCACGTTCTTCCGCAACTACGCCTCGAGCCAGTACCGCTTTCCTGCGGTCGTGGGAACGCAGACCAAACAGACCAGCAACGTCCAGGCCCTCAGCATCGGCACGAGGTCCAACTACGTCAGCGCCGTCGGCAACGTCCTCGGCCCGGTCCTCAACCCGGACTCCCGCTCGGCGGCGACCATCACTCAGTTCATCTGCGACAACGCCGGCGTCGGGATCCTCAGCTTCACGACCGACGGCACCCCGTCGCGCCAAACCTCCGCCTACGCCACCGCCTGGCTCCACGGCAACTACGACACCGTCAACCGGGCGACGCAGTGGAAAGCCGGCAACACCCAGCGCATCATCCCGGCCTCCCTCTACCTTTCCGGGAAACCCGCCTGGTGGCCCGCCGGCAATCCCTGGCCTTGGACCGGGCCCGACCTCAGCCCGATGGTCGGACCCCTCCCCGCCAAAACCCGGGCCGACGCACTGGCACCCTGAACGGTCGCCGGCACGGGGGGCTCGTAGTCACCGTTCGGAAACGAATGGCGGACTCGAAGCCGTGAGTCACCACCGGCTCGACCGACCTCGCGCTGGCTATGGCAGGTTGAGGGGCCTCGTCCGCACGCGCCCTTCGCGCTGGCCACCGGGGCCAATCCCGGTTTCTTCGCGCCATGGTGCAACTTCCCCTCGAGGACAATGCCGGCGACGTCATCAGCAAAGCCATGCGCGGCGCCGACCTCGGCGACACCGCACTGGGCCGATTGGCCGGCGTATCGCCCGAGGCGGTGCAGGCCGCGCGCAAAAACCAGGGCGATGAGGCCACGCTGCGCGCGATCGCCCCGCCCCTGCAGCTCGGCACCGAGGCGCTGTTGGCGATGGCCCGTGGCGGCTGGCTCCCTCGCCCCGTCGCGTTCCCCGACGGCTTCGCCATGGCCACCACCCCGTTCCACGACATGACAGTGAACGCCTACCTGGTCTGGGACCCGACCACGAAGCAGGCCGCCGCCTTCGATACCGGGGCTACCGCCGAGCCGCTGCTCGCCACCCTCCGCCGGTACGGGCTCAAACTCGAATTCATCTTTCTGACGCACACCCACCACGACCACATCGCTGACCTAGTGACCCTGATCAAGACGGCCCACGCCCCGGTCTGGGCCTCGGAGCGCGAGCCGATCGCCGGCGGCCACTCCTTCGGCGAGGGGAAGACCTTCGAAGTCGGCGCGTTGCGCATCCACACGCTCTCGACCTGGGGCCATTCCCGCGGCGGCGCCAGCTATGTGGTGAACGGGCTGGCCCATCCGTTGGCGATCGTGGGCGACTCGCTCTTTGCCTCCTCGATGGGCGGGGGCATGGAGTCGTACCCGGATGCCCACCGCAACAACGTGGAAAAGGTCCTCCGGTTGCCGGCCGCCACCGTGCTCGCCTGCGGTCACGGTCCGCTGACGACGGTAGGCGAGGAGCTGGAACACAATCCGTTCTTCGCGCAGTGCGGCACTCCGTCCCGACTCCTGTAGGCGAGGACGCCGACCTGGCACCCTCTTCGCCCAGCCACCTCACCGCCGTGGCCGACAAAGCACCGAAAACGATTCCGCTGCCCGCCATGCCCGCTTCCCGCCGCCTCGCCCACCCGCTGCTCCGCCTGCAAGGCCTGCACATCGCCCGCGATCGCACCACCATTCTCGACGGCCTCGATTGGACCGTCGAGCGGGGCGAGCACTGGGTCATCCTCGGCCCCAACGGCGCAGGCAAGAGCTCCCTGCTGGCGGCACTCACCGGATACATCACACCCTCGGGCGGCGAGGTCGAGGTGCTCGGCCGCCAGTTCGGCCGCAGCGACTGGCGCGAATTGCGTGAGCACATCGGGCTGGTCGGCGCCGGGTTGCCGCGCTTGATCGAGCCCGATACCACCGCCTTCGAGACCGTGCTCGGCGGATACCGAGCGATGCTCAACCCGTGGGGCCGCTTTCCCTCCCTCGCCCACCGCCGCGCCCGGCGCCTGCTCGCCGGTGTCGGGCTCACCCCCGCAGCCGACCGCACCTGGCAACAACTCTCCGAGGGCGAACGGCAGCGCACCCTGCTCGCCCGCGCGCAGATGGCGCGACCCCGCCTGCTCATCCTCGACGAGCCCTGCGCCGGCCTCGACCCGGTGGCGCGCGAGGCTTTTCTTGCGACGCTCGCGCGCCTCGCCGCCGCCCCCCGCGGGCCCGGCCTCGTCCTGGTGACCCACCACGTCGAGGAGATCGTCCCCGGATTCACCCATGCGCTGCTCTTGCGGGCGGGACGGGTGCTCGCCGCCGGGCCGCTGGCGAGCACGCTCACCTCCGCCCGGCTCTCGGCGACCTTCGGTGCACCCGTCCGCCTCAGCCGCAGCGGCGGGCGCCACCGGCTGCAGGCCGCGCCCGCGACGCACGGACGGCCGGCGCCACACCAGCATCGACACTTGGAGGGCGCTCCTCCCGTCGAGCCGAGTTCCCCGGATACACTTCCTGGAGGAACGGGCCACGGGGATCAGTGATCAGTAGCCAGCGACCAGTGGACTACGGTTCGAGGCGACACGGGGCTTCAGCCCGCGCGGCCCAGCAATACCAAACAGCCGCCCAGCTCGGACGGAGCCTCCCGCTCCAGTCACCCAGCCCTCTCCTGAAACGCACGCAGGATCCGGGTGCGCCTGATGCTTGCGCGTGTACCGGCAGTACGGGGATTTCCGTGGCCGGGCCCGCGCCCTCCGTTTTCCCCTTGTCGCCACTGCCGCGCGCGGCAAGCCTGCAGCCGCCACTCGAACTTGCGCCGCACCCAAACCCCGCGGCTTGAGACGACGCCCTGCCACCCCGCAGGGAAGTCTGCGACGTGGCTATGAGAGACACGATCTACTCAAAACAGTCCAATGAACGAATACATCGCTGAAGTCATCGAAGTGATGGCACGCCGCAATGCCGGCGAGCCCGAGTTCCTCCAGGCCGCACGTGAAGTGCTCGAGACCCTCGGCCCCGTGGTCGAACGCCACAAGAAGTACAAGGACAACCGCATCCTCGAACGCGTGGTCGAGCCGGAGCGCCAGATCATGTTCCGCGTGGCGTGGACCGACGACAAGGGCCGCGTCCAAGTGAATCGCGGTTTCCGCATCCAGTTCAACAGCGCCATCGGGCCGTACAAGGGGGGCATCCGCCTCCACCCCAGCGTCAACATCGGTATCCTGAAGTTCCTCGGCTTCGAACAGGTCTTCAAGAACTCGCTCACCACCCTGCCCATGGGCGGCGGCAAGGGCGGCTCCGACTTTGACCCCAAGGGCAAGAGCGACGCCGAGGTGATGCGCTTCTGCCAAAGCTTCATGACCGAGCTTGCCCGCCACATCGGCGCCGATACCGACGTGCCCGCCGGCGACATCGGCACAGGCGCCCGGGAAATCGGTTACATGTTCGGCCAATACAAGCGCGTGCGCAACGAGTTCACCGGCGTGCTCACCGGCAAAGGCCTCAAGTGGGGCGGCTCGCTCATCCGTCCGGAAGCCACCGGCTACGGCGCGGTCTATTTCGCGCAAGAGATGCTCAAGACCCGCAACGACGGGCTGCAAGGCAAGATCTGCACGGTGTCGGGCTCCGGCAACGTCGCCCAGTACACCGTCGAGAAGCTCACCCAGCTCGGCGCCAAGGCCGTCACCCTCTCGGACTCCGACGGCACCATCTACGATCCGGCCGGCATCTCCCCCGAGAAGCTCGCCTTCGTCATGGAGCTCAAGAACGTCAAGCGTGGGCGGATCAAGGATTACGCCGACAAGTTCGCTGGCGCCAAGTACATCCCGGGACAGCGCCCCTGGTCGGTCGCCTGCGACTGCGCCTTCCCGAGTGCCACGCAAAACGAGGTGACCGGCGACGAGGCCAAGGTCCTCCTGAAGAACGGCTGCGAGCTCGTCTCCGAAGGTGCGAACATGCCCTCCACCCCCGAGGCGATCGAAGCCTACCTGGGCGCCAAGATCCTCTACGGCCCGGGCAAGGCGGCCAATGCCGGCGGCGTGGCCACCTCCGGTCTCGAGATGTCGCAGAATTCCATGCGCCTGGGCTGGAGCCGCGAGGAAGTCGACCAGCGCCTACACACCATCATGGTCAACATCCACAGCAACTGCGCCAACACCGCCAAGGAATACGGCCAGCCGGGCAACTACGTGCTCGGGGCGAACATCGCCGGCTTCACCAAGGTGGCGGATGCCATGATCGACCAGGGCGTGCTCTAAGAGCGCATCCTGTTTTCTACTTCGAGGCCGCGCCCCACAACGGGCGCGGCCTTTTGCCACGCCTTACTCCTTTCCGGCCTCGAGTCCCCCGGCTCCCACGCCGCCCTCCGCTCCCCGCTCTCGGCAATCCACATCCGGTCCTCCCATGCCGCTAAAACCCGCCCCCGCCTTCACCACCGGCCTGCCCGGTCTCGACCAGGTGCTCCACGGCATCGAAGCTGGCGACAACGTCGTCTGGGAGGTGGACGCGCTCGAGGAGTACCACGAGCTCATCGGCCCCTACACCCTGGCCGCCCGCAACGCCGGCCGGCACCTCATCTATTTCCGCTTTGCCGACCATCCCGCCCTCATGCCCGAATCGGCCGAGGTCGAGACCTGCCATGTCGACGCCTCCAACGGCTTCGAGAACTTCGTGCGCGACGTCCATGCCGTGATCGAGCGCGCCGGCCGCGGCGCCATCTACGTCTTCGACTGCCTCTCCCATCTGGCTGACATCTGGCGCTCCGACCAGAGCCTGGGCAACTTCTTCGTGCTCACCTGCCCGCGACTCCTCGACCTGGAGACGGTGACCTACTTCGGCCTCTACCGCGACAAGCACTCCAGCTACGCCCTCGACCCGATCCGCAGCACCACCCAGTTCATGCTGGATCTGTTCCGTCTGGACGGTCGCCTCTACGTGCGCCCCATCAAGGTCCAGCACCGCTCCCGCGAGGCGATGAACACCATCCACGTGCGCCAGGGCGACGCCTTCCTTCCCGTCAAGGAGAGCGCCGTGCTCGCCCAGATCCTCTCCCGCACCCAGTGGCCCCGCCTGCAAAGCGACCGGCGCGCCGGCTACTGGCGCAAGCTCTTCCAGGAGGCCCACACCGTCGCCGAGGAGTTCAAGGCGGGCCGGTGCACCAAGGAGCACTACGAGGAGATGCTTGTGCGTGTGCGCTGGTCGATGCGTGTCCACCGTTCCGGGATCGCCCCCCTGGTCGAGCGCTACCTCACCCTCGAGGACTTCCTCACCATCCGCGACCGCATGATCGGCATCGGATCGGTGGGCGGCAAAACCCTCGGCATGCTCGTGGCCCGCGCCATCCTGCGCGAGCGCGACCCCGACCTCGCCGCCAAGCTGGAGGCACACGACTCGTTCTTCGTCGGAGCGGAGGTATTCATCACCTTCCTCGTCCAAAACAAGGTCTGGTGGCTGCGCGAACAGCAAAAGAACGACGAGACCTTCCTGTGCGGGCTCGACGAGGGCCGCCGCCACATCACCCACGGGCGCTTCCCCGCCAACATCATGGAGCAGTTCCAGGGCATGCTCGATTATTTCGGCGAGTCGCCCTATATCGTGCGCTCCAGCTCCATCCTCGAGGACGCCCGCGGCAACGCCTTTTCCGGCAAATACGAGAGCGTCTTCGTGGTCAACCGCGGCTCCCGCGAGCAGCGCATGACCGCCCTGCTCAAGGCCGTGCGCACCGTCTACGCCAGCGTGCTCGACGAGGAGGCCCTGCGCTACCGCAAGCGCCGCGGCCTGCTGCAAAGCGAGGAGCGCATGGCGCTGCTCATCATGCGCGTATCCGGTTCTCCCCAAGGCCGGTACTACTACCCCCAGGCCGCCGGCGTGGGCCTCTCCTACAACCCCTTCGTCTGGCACCCCGACATCGATCCGCTGGCCGGCGTGGTGCGCCTAGTCTTCGGCCTGGGCACGCGCGCCGTCGACCGCAGCGACGACGACTACACCCGCCTGGTCGCCCTCAACGCCCCCGCCCGCCGTCCCGAAGCCGACTTCGACGACGTGCGCGAGCATTGCCAACGCCGCATGGACTGCCTCGACCTCAAGGAGGGCGAGTTCGTCTCCCTCGATTTCCCCGAGGTCATCAAGGAGACGCCGGACTACCCGCTCGACCTCTACCTCACCTACACGGCCGAGAACTACCCTTGGGTCACCTTCGACCGCCTCCTCACCGAGACCACCGTCGCGCCCGACCTGCGCCGCATGCTCGCGCTGCTCGAGGAGGCCTACGAGCACCCCGTCGACGTCGAGTTCACCCTCAACTTCCTCTCCGACGGCTCCTATCGTATCCACTTGCTTCAGTGCCGAACCTTCCAGTTCCGGCGGGAAACCGGCTCGATGCTCCCCTCCGAGCAGATCGAGCGCCAGCGCCTGCTCACCGCCAACGGCGCGGTCATCGGCGTGAGCCGCGAGCAGCCGCTCACGCGCATCATCTACATCGTCACCGAGACCTACGCGCAGCTCGCCGATCGCGACCGCTACGAGGTGGCCCGCCTCATCGGCCGGCTCAACCGCAAGCACCCTGAGGACGACCGCGGACTCATGCTCATCGGCCCCGGCCGTTGGGGCACACACAGCCCCTCGCTGGGCATCCCGGTCTCCTTCGGCGAGATCAGTCGCGCCTCCGTGGTGTGCGAGATGGTGGAGATGCACGAGCGGCTCATCCCCGACGTGTCGCTTGGGACCCATTTCTTCAACGACATCGTCGAGCACGACATGCTCTACCTAGCCTACTTCCCCCGCAACGCCGGCAACAACATCGACGGCGCCTGGTTCCGCAGCGCGCCCAACCGCCTCCTGGAGCTGGAGCCCGACGCCACCCGCTTCGCCGACATCGTGCGGGTAATCGACTGTGCCGACATCCCCGGTCGGGTCTGGCTGCGCGCCGACGCCACCTCGCAGTCCTCGCTGGTGTTCCGGACGGACTAGAAGGAACCAAGCATGGCGAAGGGCGCGCATTCGCCGGCCCCCGCCAGCTGTGGGAGCGAGCTTGCTCGCGACTTCTGGGCCGGCAGTCGGGTGCAAGCACCCTCCCACAAAGGAGCCGCACCGTTCGCCAAACCGGCTCGGGCGGATCCTCGCCCGCCGCACAGCCGCGCCCTATCCGTCGCACTCGCCCCGCCGCAACCGCACATGCAAAAGGCCCGGCGGTGTGGCCGGGCCCAGAAAAGAGATCTGCCGGACGCTGTTGGACGAAGCGAGGGCGCCCGTTCAGGCCTTCGCGGCGAACTTCGGCTCGAGGTAGTTGGCACAGCTGTCGAGCGTGGCCAGCTGCATGTAGTCAGCCTCCGGAACCTCGATGCCGTAGCGCTTGCGCAGCTCCATCACGATGTCGAGGAAGTCCATCGAATCGAGCTGGAGTTGCTCGCGCAAACGCACGTCGGGCTTCAGACCATTGAGGTCCTCATCCGGCGCGATGTCGGCGATGATGTCGGTGACCAGCTTCTTGATGTCGTCTTTCGTCATGGGGGCGGTTCAGGCTGAATAGCGCTTAACGATCAGCGCGGAGTTGATTCCGAGCATACCGAAGGAATTGTTCAGAATGGCGTCAACCCGTTTCACCGCAAGCGGCTGGTTGAGCACCAAAGTGGGCAACGCACACTGCGGATCGAGTTCGTCCACGTTGATGGTGGGGTGCACGACCAGGTCGTCGAAGGAGGGCAAATTGCCCGCCAGCTCGATGCTGCCGGCCGCCCCCATCGCGTGGCCGATGAAGCCCTTGGTGTTGTTGATGTGCGGGAGCCGGTAGCCAGCGAACGCGGCGGCGATGGCTTGGCACTCCTGTACGTCGCCCAGCGGTGTGGAGGTGGCGTGCGTGTTGAGAATATCGATTTGGTCGGGTGTCATCCCGGCGTTCTTGATCGCCAGCTGGATGCACTGGGCCTGGCGCTCGGGATTGGGCAGCACGTAGTCGCTGGCGTCGGAGTTGATCGCATAGCCGGCGATCTCGCCGTAGATCTTCGCGCCACGGGCCAACGCGTCCTCGAGGCGTTCGAGGGCGAACAGACCGCCGCCCTCGGAGACGACAATGCCGTTGCGCGCCTTGTCGAAGGGGCGGCTGGCCTTGGTCGGGTCCTCGTGGTGGGCGAGCGCGCCCTGACTCTTGAAGGCGGCAAAGATGCCGAACGAGCGGATGCTTTCGCTCACTCCGCCGGCGAGCGCGAAATCGACCTCCCGCAGGCGCAGCATCTGGGCGGCGTGAATGATGCCGATGTTACCGGCCGCGCAGGCCGCACCGAGGGTGTAGGCCGGACCGGTGATGCCGAGGTTGAGGGAGGCCTCGCCGGCCGGGTTGTTGGCCACCGTGCGCGGGTTGTGGTAATGCGACCAGTACTTCGTGTCGTTGTTGAAGGTGGCGAGGCTGGCGATCTCGTTTTCGGTCTCCACGTTGCCGTGCTCGGTGATGCCCACGTAGATTCCCACCCGGCTCTTGTCGACCAGGTCCCAGGCCACGCCGGAGTCCTTCACCGCCTCGCGGCAGCAATAAATGCTCACGCTGCCCGCGCGAGTGCCCACCCGCAGCTCCTTGCGAGTCTGGTAGCGGGTCGCCTCGAACTTGCACACCCCGGCCAGCACCTTGCCCATGTGGCGGGTCTCGAAGAGCTCCACGCCCGACTTGCCCGTGAGCAGGGCCTGGCGGAATTCGGCGAGATTGTTGCCATTGGGGGCGGTGAGGCCCACGCCGGTGATGACGATGCGGCTGAGGTTCATGGTGAAGATTGGGCAACGACAGGGGGCCGCGCCGGAAAAGTCGAAAGATTGCCTAGCCTCCGGCCCGACACGCAATAAAAGTTTCCCCACTTCCATGAACGTTCTCGTCGTCGGCGGCGCCGGTTACATCGGCAGTCATTGCGTGCGGCAACTCGCGGCCGCCGGGCATCGCCCGGTCGTGCTCGACAGCCTCGTCTACGGCCACCGCGCGGCGGTCGCCCCCGACATTTCCTTCCATAACTGCGATCTGGGTGACGAAACCGCCCTAGCCCGCATCCTCGCCGACGAGAAGATCGAACTGGTGATGCACTTCGCCGCCTTCGCCTACGTGGGCGAATCCGTCACCGACCCGCTCAAGTACTACTTCAACAACACGGTCGCCACGCTCCACCTGCTGCGCGCGATGCTGAAGGCCGGGGTGAAGAAATTCGTCTTCTCCTCCACTTGCGCCACCTACGGCGTGCCGCCCACCCTGCCCATGACCGAGGCCACCCCGCAGGCCCCGATCAACCCCTACGGCCAGACCAAGCTCGACGTCGAGAACGCCCTCAAGAACCTCGCCCGCGCCCACGGCCTCTCGTTTGCCGCCTTCCGCTACTTCAACGCGGCCGGCGCCGCCGCCGACGGCACCATCGGCGAGGACCACAAACCGGAGACGCATCTCATCCCCGTCGCCATCGACGCCGCCACCGGCCGCGGTCCCGCCCTCCAGCTCTTCGGCACCGACTACCCCACCCCCGACGGCACCTGCCTGCGCGACTACGTCCATGTCGACGATCTCAGCCGCGCCCATATCGCGGTCTTCTCGAAGCTCTCCGAGCCCGGCACGGCTCTCTTCTTCAATCTCGGCACCGGCACGCCCACCTCGGTGCGCGAAGTCATCCATGCCGTGGAGAAGGTCACCGGCCTGAAGGTGCCCGTGAACGAGTCGCCCCGCCGCGCCGGGGATCCGCCCGCCCTCTATGCCGACGCCACCAAGGCCCGCACCGAGCTCGGCTGGACGCCGCAATTCAAGACCATCGAGCCCATCGTCAAGACGGCATGGCGCTGGCACGAGTCGCATCCCCGCGGTTACGCGGACCGGTAGACCGGGGGACTCCCCGGGGCCCCAACAACCGGTGCAGGCGCCGCCCCGACCACGCGTTCTCCCGTAGGGGCGTCGCTTGCCGACGCCTTCCGTCTTCCTGCTCCTGCGCGTTTTCATTCTCGTTCTCTCCGAATCGCGAGCCACGCCCAGCAGGCGGCGCAAGCACTGCCCCGACCTCCGTCACGCCACCGACCGTCTCGTAGCGAAGCTTGCAAGAACTTCGTCCAGTTTACGCCACGTGCTTCGCCACCAGTTTCCGGACGCTTCCCAGGTTGCGCATCGTGACGGTCGGCAGGCGCAATGCCTTCATCTCCGGCAAAGTCCATACCTTCGAGTCGGAGGTGCGAATCCGACACAGCCAGTAGAACTCCCGGCCGATCACCCGGAACTCGTCGTCAGCGGTGCGGATTCCGGCGAGCTTGGTCGCCACCTCGGCGGGCAACTCCCGCTGCAGGAACGCGACATGGATCGTGACGCCGTCCCTCCCGTCCTCGGGAAACACCTTTGCCGCCGCCACCGCGGCCACCGCCTCGGCGGTGCGCACAAAAGTGTCGACCGAGTAACCCAGCGATTTCTCCAGGTGGGCGCCGATGCGCGCCTCGAGTTTCGCGGTGTCCCTCTCGGTAGCCGTGAACAGGACGTTGCCGCTGGCAATGAACGTCGCGACGTCCTTGAACTTCAATTCCTCGAACAACGCCTTGAGCCGGCTCATCGGCAGCCGCCGTTTGCCCAAGTTGATTCCGCGGAGAAAGGCGATGAAACAAGGCATGGTGTTCGATTGGCCGCAGCGTAACGGGATCTTAAAACCGCGCGAGGCCCGCCATCAAATTCCGGCAAAACTAGACGATCGAGGCGCGCGTGCTGGACTAGCAAGGCAGGTACTGTGCTCCGCCTTCCGTTCGCTCGGTGAGTCCATCGGCAGCCTTGCGGAGACAGCGCGTCAGACTATCAGCTGCGCCGCAAACGAGTGCCACGCCCCGCCTTCACCCCTTCCGGCTTCATCCTTCAGCCTTTTCCTCGAACAGCGGCACGCTTGCCCACTTCGCGCCGGAAAAAAGGCCCCGGTCGCTGAGCTTCAAGTCCGGGATCACCAGCAGCGCCATGAACGAGAGCGTCATGAACGGCGCGGCGAGCGGACTGCCCAGCGCCTTCGCCGCGGCATCGATCTCCGTATACGCAGCGGCCACAGCCCGGCCTTCGCCATCGGCCATCAGCCCGGCGATGGGTAGCGGCAGAATGCGCACCGCCCCCTGCCCTACCGCGGCCAAACCGCCCTTGTGCGCGATCACCAGATTCACCGCCGCGGCGAGCGACTCGTCGTCGGTGCCCACGGCCACGATGTTGTGCGAATCGTGCGCCACCGAGGACGCCAATGCCCCTTCGCGCAATCCGAAGCCGCGGATGAACCCTACCGCCACCGGCGCGCCGGGCGCGTAACGGTTGACGACCGCCATCTTGAGGAGATCGCGTACGGGATCGGCCACCGCGGCACCGCCGACGCACTTCGGTTTCATCCGCTTCCACCGCGTGATCAGCTGGCCGTCGATGGCCTCGATGACATTCAGCCGTCCCAGCTGGTCGGACACGCGAAAATCATCCGGCCGGATCGGCTTCGCGCGGAAGACATTGGCGAGCTTTGGCGCCTGCCGAGGCAGAAGCGATCGACCAGCGCGGGCGACGAGCACTCCGTCGATGTAGGTGCGGCGTACACGCAACGTCTTCCAGCCCTCGAACACGATAAAGTCGGCCGGATCGCCTGGCTGGAGCAGTCCGACGTCGAGCCCGTAGTGTCGGACCGGGTGGAGGCTGGCACAGGCCAGCGCGTCAAGCCGGCTCGCCCCGGAAGCGAGCGCGCGCCGGACATGCTCGTCGAGGTGGCGGCGCAGCAGCAGATCGGGATGAAGATCGTCGCAACAGAACATGCAGGACTCGGGATGCGTGCGCAGCAGCGGTGCGAGCGCGTCGAAATTCTTCGCAGCCGAGCCCTCGCGGATGAGGATCTTCATACCGGCCGCGATCTTGTCGCGTGCCTCGGCGAGGGTGAAACACTCGTGGTCCGTGGTGATACCTGCGGCGGCGTAAGCGGCCGCCTGGGCGCCGCGCAGGCCGGGCGCGTGGCCGTCGACGGCTTTGCCGCGGCGCTTCGCGGCGGCGATCTTGGCCAGCAGGTCCGGATCGCCACCGAGCACGCCGGGGTAGTTCATGACCTCGCTGAGGTAACGGACTTCCGGCAACGCGAGCAGCTTCTCCACCGCTACCGCGTCGAGCACTGCGCCGGCAGTCTCGCGATCGGTGGCTGGAACGCAGGACGGCGCGCCGAAGTTGAACTTCAAGGGCGAGCGCCGCGCATCCGCGATCATGTACCGAACTCCGGCGGCGCCCAGGACATTGGCAATCTCGTGCGGGTCGGAAACGGTGGCCACGGTGCCGTGCACAACCGCGAGGCGGGCGAACTCACTTGGCGGCAGCAGCGAGCTTTCGATGTGGATATGGGCGTCGACGAAGCCCGGCGCGATCTGGCTGGTGTAGCGACGGCCCGGTGTCGGCACGATCCGCAGGATCCGCCCCCCGGCCCATTCCACGCGGCCTGGAAAGATCCGGCGGCCGACGACGTCGACGATATTGCCCGAGAGGGTTTGGCGTTTCATGGCTGAATTGAACGATACGCTTGGATCTCCTGCTTCTGCACCTGCTCAATTGATTGGATCATGGTGGCGAAGCTCGCAAGAGCTTCGGACGGACCCTGCCGACTTGCGGCCGCAGGCCGACGATCTTGCGAACGTCGCTACGATGGGGTGTCACTTCGCCCCGCCCTTGGCATCGGGCGGTGGCTTCACGACGGCGAGCCGCGCCTGCCACACGCTGGCCCGCGCCGGCAGCCCGGCCTGGGACGCCACGCGGATCGCCTCCTCCAGCAGTTCCACTTCACCGAGGGCCGGCGGCTGGGCCAGAGCCTTGTCATAGAGCGCCAGCGCCTTGGCGGGGGCGCCGCACTCGACGAACAAGACGGCGGCGGCGCGAATCGCACCAAGGTCACGCAACTCATAGCGCGGGAGCAGCGCCAGAAACTCCAACGCCCGTATGGCCGCCTCGCGACCCTCGACTTCACGCGCGATCTGCGCCACCGACACACCAACGGCCACAGAGGGCAACTCACGAAACGCCACGCGGGCGACACTCAGCGCCTCTTCTTTCCTGCCGGCGTGGAGCGCGAGGCGGGCCTGGCGCAGCGCCACGTACGGCTGCAGTTCCGACGGCAACTTGGCGCGCTCCGCCCACTGCGTCTCCTTTGGGCGGAGAAACGGCCGGTAGAGTGGATCGCCCAGCAACGTGCCCTGCCAACTCAGAGCGGGCAGGGAGTAATAGCCCGCGCTGCCGAGCGTCTCGCCCCGCAACAAGGCCTCGCTGAATAGGTCGAGGTGGTGCGTGGCCTCCAGGTAGGGCTCAAAGACATTGCCTACCGTGGCCGCGACCCCGCGAGCGACCAAAGGGCCGCACCAGTGCGCGGCGTCCGTGCGCAACGACTGGGCAGAGAAGCTGTGGATGTGGACGGCCACCGCACCCGGTGGAAAGCGGAAGCCCGGTACGGTGAACGGCCCGTCAGCGTTCCAGGCGTACCAGCCAAAATACAGCACTGGGGCATCGAAGCGGGTCAGCGGCCCGAACGTGGCGGAGGTCCGGTCCACCTCACTCTCGAACCCGGCCTCATCGAGCTGGCGAGCGACACTTTCCAGCCAGGTATTGCCGGCCGGATGCGGCCCGCCGAGATCGACGTAGGCGCGGCCGGCCAGCCCCTGACGTTCACCGACGAGCGCGCTGTCGATCATCGCTCGGACTGCGGCGGGGGTGGGGCCGTCCAGGCGGGCAACCCGCACCACTGCGGCGGCGAGCGGGCCGCCCTGCTGGCGCTGCTTGTAGAGCGGGTTGGGCACATACGCCAAGATCGGGGTACCGGAGACGGCGAGTAGCGCGAGCTCGGCATCGACCGCAGCCTGATTACACACAAGATTGGAGTTGAGGCCAGCCGGCGGCGAAGCGGGGTGCCAGGCGGCGTTCTCCTCGATGCGCAGCGGCACGCCGCGCATGAGCACCAAATAACTGATGCGATGCCCCAAGATCATGGCCTTGCGGCGGCCATACTCATCGCTGAGCTGAGAGGGAAATCCCTCGATCCAGCCCCGCTTGAGCAATTCGGCAAAGAGCGGGTTGAAAACCGTGGAGATGAACTCGGGCCACTTGACCGTCTCGGCCGTGGGCAGCGCCAGCGCGACGATATTCCCAGCCGGAATACCACGGGCCGCGGCGTAATACTCGGCCAGCACCAGGGAATCACGATCAGCCGCATTGGCCACGATGACCACTCGCTCCACCTCCGGGGCGGAGGCCGCCGGCACCGCTGCCGGCAGGCTTGCACAGGCGATCAGCAACAACCCAGCAGTCGCGCTCTGCCTAAGTTTCACCAGAATGGACACGCGGGGATCTTCGCGAGGGCGCCACACAGGGCAAGGCGAGAGGAAGCAGCCACACGACTGTTGCAGTCCATGTCGGTTCCGGGTGGTGAGGCGGGCGTTGCGCCCGTCTCTACACCGACGGCCCAGTCGCCAGGGGCGGACCGCGCCCCAGCCGGCAAGATGCGTCTACCCCCGCTTCCCCTCCCTCACTCCATCCTTCCCGTCCTACACATACGGTTCGTCTGCGGCGGCGCGAAGCTTCTCCAACTTGCGGCGATCCTCGGCCAGACGCTGCTGCAGGCCGGCGATCCGCGCTTCCAGCATGGCCACCACCCCGCGCGATTGCGCCACCCGTTCCTCCTGCTTGCGCCGGGTAATCGCCGCATGATCCACACGCGACGGCTTCTTGCCTCGTTTAAACGCAGGGGTCCCGATGCCGATGCCGATCAGGATGCCCCCAAAGACGATGAAGGTCATCCGCTGGCTCGTCGTGAACAGCGCCATCCAAAAACAAGCGACGCCAGCCCCGTTGGCCAGCAGCGAGGCGCCCACGCGGACCACGTCCTCGTCGATCCGGCTCCGCCATTCGCGCTGGTTCTCGTCGACCCGCTGCACCGTCTGGGCCCGCGCCCCCTCCAACTCCCGGAGCAACTCGCCGCGATCCTTCTCCAAACGGGCCACACCCTCGGCGGCAGCCTTCTGTTCCCCCTCCAGTTCCTGCTCCCGTTCGGTCCAGAGGCGGTTGGCCTTTTCGCGTAGCGCGCTCCGCGAAGACTCAGCCAGAGCCTCGGCGTAGCGATCGAGCAACGGAGGCAGGCCGTCAGCGAAGCGCAGATTGTCCGCCGAAGTCTCGATGAAACCAGAACCATGACCACGGGCGAAGCTTTCGAGGTTCTCCCCCTCGGTCTTCCCGAAACAGGCGACCAGCGCGGGACGATTGAAACAGTGGAAGACCCCAAGCCGGACGGCCGTCGTCCGATCCTGCTCGGAAGGGAAGTATTGGGCGAGCCCATCGAGCATCTCGGCCACATCCTCGGCACGCTGGGCGACGGCTGGCAGGCGTGGGCCGAGTTTCTCAACGACCAATCGCGCGATGGCCCCGGGCAACCACAGGCCACCGTTACGCAGGCTGCCAAACACCGGCACGGCGGTATTCGAGCCCAACAGCTCGCCCGCGGCCTCCGCCGCCTCCAGCCCCAGCACCAAGCGCAGCCCCTCGGTGGTGCCAAAGCCAAGAATGGCCACCGCCAGCAACGCCTCGGCGACAGCGCCGCTTTGCCGTTCCACGCTCCCGGCCATCTCCTCCATCGGGCGAATACGGTGACGCAGCAACTCGATCATCGCCCCAGGCAAGCCTTCGCCGAGCTGATGACAGGTCCGCGCCTCGGCGCTGCGTCGGGCGAAGAGCGACAAGAGCTCGACACTCTCCTCTTCGCTCATCGGCGGCACCTCGATCGAGAGGAAGCGCATGGGTTGCGCATTCCACGCCACCGGATCGGGATCGTTCGCCAACGAACGCTCGCCCACCAAGATCAGCATGTAGTCGAGATGGCCACGCACCTCGTCGAGCCGAGGCAGAAAGGTGTCGGCCAACCAGGAGGCAATGCCGGCGGGCAGGAGATCAAAGTCGTCGAGCACCAGGGCCAAGCGCTGGAACTTCGGGCGGATCAGCCCGCGCCGGTCCACCCCGCAATCATAGACCTCATGAAACAGGCCATTGAGCAACGCGCGCGCCGAGGATTCGTCCAGCTGGACCGTGGGCCCGCCTTGATGGAAACGCGAAACGGCCCCGGCCAGCATCGCCCCGCCAATCGGCAGCTTCGCGGCGAAGGCGCGCAGCAACTGCATGCCGTCCATCCCGGGCGAGAGTTCGGGTCGCACAGTGGTGACCGGTCGACCGGACTGCGCGAGGCGCCCCAGCGCCTCCTCGACGAAGCGGCTTTTCCCAGCGCCCGGCTCACCGCTCACACTCACGATGCGCGCGGAGGAACGCGGATCCTCCCCAACGGCAGAGAGAAACTGTGACAAGAGGCCCGATCGTCCCACAAAGCGGGCGACCAGCCGGCTGCCCGATCCTCCGCCACCTTGTGCAGAAGCTCCACGCAAGCGGGCAGAGCGAGTTTTGTTGGGTTCCGTTCTGGTTCCGGGACTCACGATGTTGAGGCGAAAGACGACGAATCGTCTCCCCAATCGGCCGTTTTCGGTTCCGCCCAAAGGAAAATCTCCCCCAACCTCCCTGGGTGGTTCGCCTCCCTGGGTAAAGGTAGGACTGAGCCGGTGCGCCATTTTCGCGGGAAGGCGAGGCTCCGCCCAAGCCGGATGGGGGGGGGCGGCCCGGCACACCGGGAGGCTCGCCCATTGTGAGACCATGCCCCCACTTCTTGGTGGGAGGGTGCTTGCACCTGACTCCCAACCGGAAAGTCGCGAGCAAGCTCGCTCCCACAGCCGGCCCAGCGGAGGCCCCCCCTCGAAAACGGTGGTATCCTCCCCGCTCGGCCGGCGATCGCTACCTGCCCACGAAAAAGGCGCCCGGTTTGCACCGGGCGCCTTGAGAGATTTGGCCATCAAGGCCGACTACCCAACTTAGCCCTTGGTGGCTTCGTCGAGGATGTCGCCCAGGTTGGTGAGCTCGTTGCCAGTCTTCATCGAGTCGTAGGCCGAGGCTTCCGCCTGGATCTGCTCGATGCTGTAGTTGGCGGCCTTGATCGAGAGACCGAGGCGGCGCTCTTCGCGGTCGATCTTGACGACGCGGGCGGAGACGACCTGGCCGGCTTTGAGCACGTCCTTGATCTTCTCCACACGGTCTTCCTGGATCTGCGAGATGTGCACCAGGCCGTCGATCGCGTCCTTGAGCTCCACGAAGGCGCCGAAGGAGGTGATCTTGGTGACGGTACCCTGCACGACGTCGCCGATCTTGAAGACGCGGTCGATGTCCGACCACGGATCTTCGGCGAGCTGCTTCATGCCGAGGCTGATGCGCTGCTGCTGCGGATCGACGTCGAGAACGACTGCATCCACTTCGTCGCCCTTCTTGAGGACTTCGGAGGGGTGATTGACCTTGCGGGTCCAGGACATGTCGGAGACGTGGACCATGCCGTCGATGCCTTCCTCGAGCTCGATGAAGGCGCCGTAGGTGGTCATGTTGCGCACCTTGCCGCGGACGCGAGCGCCCACGGGGTAGTTGTGCTTGACCATGTCCCACGGGTTCGGATCGAGCTGGCGCATGCCGAGCGAGATCTTCTGCTCGTCGCGGTTGAGGCCGAGGATAACCGCATCGATTTCCTGACCGACCTTGAGGATGTCGGAGGGCTTGGCGATGCGCTTGGTCCAGGACATCTCGGTGACGTGCACGAGGCCTTCGACGCCGGGCTCGATCTCAACGAACGCGCCGTACGGCACGAGGTTGACAACCTTGCCGCGGATCTTGGCGCCGACCGGATACTTGTGGTCGATGTCGTCCCAGGGATTCTTCTTGGTCTGCTTGAGGCCGAGGGATACGCGCTCTTTCTCGCGGTTCACTTCGATGATCATGACCTCGATCTCCTCGCCCTGCTTGAGCAGTTCGGACGGGTGCGAGATGCGACCCCAGGACATGTCGGTGATGTGCAGCAGGCCGTCCATGCCGTCGAGGTCGATGAACGCACCGAAGTCGGTGATGTTCTTGACCACGCCCTTGCGGAGCTGGCCGGGCTGGATCGAGTCGAGGAGGGTGCGGCGCTTTTCGGTGCGCTGCTGCTCGATGAGCTCGCGGCGGGAAAGAACGATGTTCTTCCGGTCGAGGTTGATCTTGAGGACCTTGAAGTCGTAGGTCTGGCCCACGTACTGGTCCAGGTTCTTCGGGGGCTGCACGTCGATGTGCGAGCTGGGCAGGAACGCGTCCACGCCCATGCCGACGATGAGACCGCCCTTGACCTTGCCCTTGACGCGGCCGGAGACGATCGTGCCTTCCTGGCACTTGAGGAGGATGTTCTCCCAGTTCTTCTTCTGCTGGGCGAGATCGTAGGAAAGGATCGGGCTGCCGTCCTTATCTTCGAGCTTCTGAACGAAGACTTCGATCGAAGAACCGATCTGCAGTTCGCCGAGGTCGAAAAACTCGTGGGCCGGGATGGTACCTTCGGATTTGCCACCGATGTCGACGACGACTTCGTTCTGGCGAATTTCGGTAATGGTACCTTGGACGATGGCGCCTTCCTTCAGTTTATCGAAGGAGGAATTCGCCAACAACTCTTGCATTACGCTGCTCATGACGGTGATAGCGGACGATGCCCGTTTCGCTCCAGGAACGTGCCTCGGCCGTGAACGACCCCGCGAGGCGGAGTCGGTTGGGTTGAATGTTGGTACTGACAGCCGATCGGCGGGAGCAGGCGGCAAAACACCGATCGGATCAATTTCTGCCGCGAAGGATCAACGTCGCAGTGCCGCCACCCCACCCGCAAGCGGAAAAACAGCCCCCGCGCGCTTGTTTGCCCTGGCCGAGTTTCTGCCCGTAGCGGAAGGCCTTGCCTTCCGCCAGCCCCGCCCGCGCCCCACCCGACCCGCTCAATAGTCGTAGGGGCTGCGAAACGCCTGATCGATCGCGCGCCGCTCGCGCTTGGTTGGCCGGCCCTCGCCATGCGGCCGAGCCATCAAGTTTTGCACCTGCCGTTCGCGCCCCCGCTCCCGCTCCTCCGCCGGAGTCACATCCTCGATGTAGGGCCCCAGCTCGGCATGCGCCACCCGATGATCCAACAAGGCGCCCACCCGCAGGGTACGCGTCCAGCCCCCGAGATTGATGGCGACCAGCTGCCCGGTGCGCACCTCGCGCGCTGGTCTCACGTGCTGGCCGTCGACTGTGATCTTGTTACCGCGGCAGGCTTCGGTGGCCTGCGCCCGGGTCTTGTAGACACGTACACACCAAAGCCACTTGTCGAGGCGGACATCGGGCTGGGCAGCAAGCTCGTTGGCGTGATCGGACATCGGCGGAGAGGGGACGGGGCGGAGTCTCATCACCACCCCGGCGCAGTGCAACTTACCATTCTTTCCACTCACCGGGGTTGACCGGTGCCCGTCTCCACGCCTTCGCTCGCCCAGCCCCCCACGCAGGCCTTCAAACCCAATCCTATGTTCTCCCTTCGTCCCGCTCTGCGTGCGGGGCTCGCCTTTGCCTTTGGCGCGCTCCCGCTCCTCGCCACGATTGACCGTAACAGCGACGGCATCTCCGACCTCTGGAGCGATCACCACCCCTCCGCCGGCGCCCCCGGCGCCGATCCCGACGGCGACGGCGCCTCCAACCTCGCAGAGTCCCTCGCCGGCACCGATCCCCTCTTCTCCGCGAGCCGCTTCGCGGCCACGCCCCAGACCGAAGCCGACGGTAGCCTCTCGCTGCACTGGGCCGGTGTGGCCGGTAAACGCTACCAGGTCGAGACCAGCTCCGATCTGCACCAATGGAGCGTCGCAACTGACTTGGGTGACCTTTCCGGCACTGGGGTCGCACTCCACCCGACCGTGCGCCCTGCCGGCGATCCCTCTACCCAACCACGTTTTTGGCGGGTAGCCGTGTCAGACGCCGACACCGACGCCGACAGCCTCAACAATTGGGAGGAAGCCCAACTCGGCACCTCGCCAGCCGTCGCCGACACCGACCTCGATGGGCTCACCGACGGCTGGGAAGTGACCAATGGCCACAATCCCAAGGTCGCCAGCTTCACCGAGGTCGCGCCCGACACGCTCTTCAAACTCATCAACGCCACCGTCGACGTGGCCGGCACTCCGAAACCCCACTACTACCATTTCCGCGCTCCGGCCGCCTACAACGCCGACCGCACGGTCTCCTATCCCCTGATCGTCAGTCTGCACTGGTACGGAGTCTCCAATGATCCCGCCACTCTGCGCGACGGCGAGACCGCGGCGCCATGGTATGTCAAAGACCTGACTTTGGCCGCCTCGGAGCATCCTGCCTTCGTCTACGCGCCGCTCTGTCCGCTGCCCTACACCGCGAGTTCGAACCAGAGCGCCCAGTCCGGCGGCCAGTGGAACTCACCGGAGGCCAAGGCCATGATCGTGGCGACCATCCGCAACCTTTGCTCCCGCCACAACATCGACCGCCGCCGCATCTCCATCACCGGGTTCTCCATGGGCGGATCGGGATCCTTCTACATCGCCCACGCTTTCCACGAAGCCACCGGCTCACGCTTCGCCGCGGTGTGTCGCGGCGCGGGCGCGTCGCCCTCCGTCGCAGAATTCCCCGAGATTCACGCCTCGCTCGCGTTGAGCCCGGTCTGGTTCCACGTCGGCGGAGACGATACCGGCCCGCGCGCGCTCGCTAGGGAGAGCTACGCCTACCTGCGTGGCGTCCATCTGGCCCAAGGCGGCACCGAGACGATCGGCGTGCGCACTCCGGGTGACGGACTAACTGTCGCCACCGGATGGATCGACTACTGGAATCCGGCGGTTCTGGTTTCCGACTTCTCCTCGGTGCAACTGGACGGCAATCCCGTGGTCCGGCTTTCAATCTATCGAGACTATCCGCACGTCGATCTCATGCACCGCAACGCCGACCTCTTCGACTGGCTCTTCGCCCAAGCGATCCCTCCGGCAGAGATTTTCCGCTAGCCCGGGCCGAGCCAAGCGTAGGGCCGGTCTGCGACCGGCCTGGATGCGCCCCGCCCGAGGTCGTCACCCATCAGGCCAGTCCGAGACTGGCCCGACATTCCCGGCGCGGAGCCCGGCCGTCCTCCCTTACTCCGCGCGCAGCGTCGCCTTCAACAGGTCACGATCCCGCGAAGACGGGCCGACCAAGATCTCGAACGAGCCCGGTTCGACCACCCGCTTGGATTCGACATCCACGAGCTGGAACGCCTCCCACGGTAGCGTGACCGTCACCGTCTTCTTCTCACCGGCCGAAAGGGACACGCGGGCAAACCCTTTCAGCGCCTTGTTCACCCAAGTGGCGGACGTGACGACGTCGCTCACGTAGACCTGCACGATCTCGTCGCCGGCACGCGCACCGACATTCTCGACCTCGACGGTCACCGTCGCCGCCTGCCCTCGGGCAAGCGTGGGCGAGGCCAGCCGCAGATTCGAGTAACGGTACTGCGTGTAACTCAAGCCATGACCAAAGGGGAAGAGCGGCTCCTGCGTGAGGTCGGCGTAACGCTCGCCATGCTGGCCGCGCACCTGGCTGTAGAACACCGGCTGCTGGCCCACATGCACCGGGATTGAGATGGTGAGCTTGCCCGACGGATTCAGCTGGCCGAACACCGCCTCGGCCACCGCCCGCCCTCCTTCCATGCCGGAGTTGAACCCCTCCAAAATCGCCGCCGCACGCTTGGCCGACGCCGGCAACACCAGCGGCTTGCTGTTCACCAGGACGATGATCACCGGCTTGCCGGTCTTCTCCAAGGCGTCGAGCAGCGCGATCTGCCCGCCCTGCAGCTCGAGCGTGGCCGTGCTCTGGCCTTCACCGATGAATCTGAGATGATCGCCCACCACCGCCACCACCACGTCGGCCGCCTGCGCGGCGGCGACGGCGGCGGGAATGCCGGTGAGATCGTCGTCGATGATCGAGCAACCGCGCGCGTACTTCACCGCGCAACCCGCCGGCGCCAACGCACGGATACCGTCGAGCACCGTCGTCGTCTTCTCGCGCGGATGTTTGCCGGCTTCCGGCGGATGCTGGGGCGAGCCCAGCGACCAGTCGCCGAGCTGCTGGAGGTCGTCGTCGGCATTCGGACCGATCAAGGCGATGGACTTCACCTTCGCCGGATCGAGCGGGAGCAGGCCGTTATTCTGGAGCAGCACGAGACTCTCGCGCGCCGCGGCGAGGTTGACCGCCCGATGCTCAGGCCTCGCGATCTCGACGGCGGCACGCGCCAGGTCGGGACCACGTCGATTTTCAAAGAGACCCATGCGGAACTTCAGCGCGAGGAAGCGGCGCACCGGGGCGTCGATCTCCGACTCGGCGAGCCGGCCGCTGCGCACCGCCTCGATGGCCCCCTCGTAGAACTGGGGGGTGACCATCATGATGTCGTTGCCGGCCCGGATCGCCATGATCGCCGCATCCGTATAGGTGGCACAGACCTTCTGTTCGTGGACGAGCCGGCCGACGTTGTCCCAGTCGGTGACGAGCACGCCCTGGAAGCCCCACTCCTGTTTGAGCACTTCGGTGAGCATCCAATGGTTGGCGGTCGAGGGCACGCCGTCCATCGACTGGTAGCCGGTCATGAAGGTCATCGCACCGGCGCGGGCGGCACGCTCAAACGGCGGCAGGAAGTAGCTGCGCAGCTTGCGCCGCGAAATGTCGGCCTCGGAGGCGTCGCGCCCGCCCTGGGTCTCCGAGTACCCGGCATAGTGCTTGGCCGTGGCGAGCACGGCGGTCGGATCGGCCAGGCCCTTGCCCTGGTAGCCGCGGATGAGCGCCGCGCCAAACTCACCGATGAGATACGGGTCTTCGCCGAAGGTCTCGCCGGTGCGCCCCCAACGCAGATCGCGGGTGAGGCAGAGCACGGGGGAAAAGGTCCAATGAATGCCCGTCGGCGCCATCTCCTCGGCGGTCACGCGGCCGACCTGCTCGAAAAGCGCAGGATCCCAACTGGCGGCCAGTCCGAGCTGGGTGGGGAAAATGGTGGCGCCCTTCCAGAACGAGTGGCCGTGAATGCCGTCCTCCCCGATGAGCAGCGGAATGCCCAGGCGGTTCTTCGCCGCGAGATCCATCGCCCGGTCGATTTTCGCCCCGAGAATGTGAAGGATGGAACCGGGCTGCTGCGTCGTGATGAAGGAAAGGTCCTCGCTGCGTGCATCCGTCATCATGATCTGCCCGACCTTCTCCTCGAGGGTCATGCGTCCGAGCAGATCGGTGACGCGTTCTTCGACGGGCAGGGCGGGATTGCGGTAGGCGGGCATGGGGGAGGATGGCGGAAGGCAGAAAGCGGACGGCAGAACGCAGAACGCAGATAGCGACAGGCCGAGCGCGGCCAGCCAACGGGAGAGGTGAAGGCGTGACATAGGGGAGCTCGGAGTGTGCGCAACCGGGCGGCGCGGCCAAGCGAAGAAGGTAGGCGCTGTCCAGGGTCGGCCCCCCGGCTTCCCTCACTCCAGGCCAACGTTCCCGCCCCGACCGGACGCAAAAAGGGCGCCCATGAAGGGCGCCCTTGGGAATCAAATATCTTCTCGCGCCGGATCAGAACTTGCTCGAGATCTCGGCGAAGACCATGCGGCCGCGGATATCGGCGATCGCGCGGTCCATGTTGCTCTCGAAGCTCGTCACCACCAGCGGCGGATCCTCGTCCAGGAGGTTGTTCACGCCCACGGCGATGGAGGTCTCCCACCACGGCAGCTTGTAGGAGACGCGCAGGTCGATCGTCTCGTAGGCCGGAACCTTGTGCATGTCGTTCTCGTTCTCGAGATAGCCGGAGGTGTAGTTGTAGGCCAAGGCGGCCCCAAAGGCCTTGTAGCTCAAGTCCAGACCCACCGAGCCCTTCCACTTCGGGAAACCGTAGTTTCCGAGCGCGGCGCCAGAACCCCAGTACTGCCTGGAGATCGTCGATCTTGCCGGCTCCCGGGAAATCTTCCTGTTCGAAGGTCATCACGCGGGTCCAGGAAAGACTCGGAGAGAACTTGCCGACCGACGTCTCGAACTTGTACGAGGCGAAGAGATCGATGCCATCCGTCACGCGTTCGCCCGAGTTGATCGAGCCGACGTTGCGCACCACCGCGAGCTCACCACTGGGCGCAACCTCGACCTGGGCCCCGGTGGGATTGGCGGCGCTGGGGGACGCGGTCGCACTGAACGGATTCGACGCATTATCGTCGCCGCCCGCCGCCGCCCACTGCGAAACCACGTATTGGGCGCTCTCAAACGGAATGCCGGTCTCCTCGATCCGGTAGTAGTTGATGCCAAACGTCAGATTCGGGACCCGCTTGGGCGAGAACACCGCACCGACCAGGTAGGAGTCCGACTCCGACGGCTTCAGGCTGGGATTGCCGACGTAGTACACCCCGTCCTCGGGCTGGGTACGGGTACCGGTGACGGGGTTCAGCACCTCGTCGAAGGATTGTCCACGATCACCGCTCTTGAGCGAGAGCAGCGAAGGAGCCACAAAGCCCTGCGCCCAGGAACCACGGAGGGTCAGCTCGTCAGGCAGGACTTCCCAGCGAAGATTGACGCGGGGCTTGAGGCCGGTGGAGCCGGCGTCGGAGTAGTTCTCGACGCGGCCGGCGCCCGACAGCGTCAGGGATTTCAGGATCGGAATACCGATCTCCGCATACACCGACTTGATGGTCCGCTTCGCATTGAACGGCGGCTCGGCGTTGAAGGGGAAGACGTCGCCATCGATCAGCGCCTTGCTCGGCTGATCGCGCTGGAGTTCATCGCGGTATTCAGCACCTAGGGCGACACTGAGGTCGCCGGCGGGAAGCTGGAACACCGTGCCGCTGATCGAGGCGTCAATCGCGCGGATGTCGTACAGGTAGGTCCCGTCCGCCGCCCCGAAGAAGCTCTGGATGAGTTCGTCCGAGTTGACCGGCGAAGAGGTACCGAACAGCGGGGTCGCACCGAAGGGGTTGAAGGCACCGTCGGCCGAGGTGCTCTCCAACGCGTTCGTGAACTCGTCGGCGTAGACGCCGCCCGACTGCACGGAATGCTGTTTCCAGGCGTCGTACATGTAGGCGGTCTCCCACTTCCAGTTATGGGCCACCTCGCCACGGAAACCTGCCACCAACCGCCGGCTCGTGAACTTGTCGTCGTAGACCCGCGGCCCAAGCTCGGTCGGGCGATAACCGTAGGTGAAGTTGCGGCCGGCGGGAAGCCCCGGGAGCACCGACGCCACGAAGTAATTCGTCCCGGGCAAGACGTTGCCACCCAAAGGCGAAGGGGCGAGCATGTTGGCGCTCACGTTGGTCGAGTAGAGCAAATCGGCGAACGCCGTCACCGCTCCGCCCAAAAAGTCCTTCTCGAAGGTGGCCGTGAGACCGTTGCGCTCATGACCCCGATACGACGGCGTGTAGAAGCCGTACGGGAAGCCCGGATTCAGATCGCCGAGGCTCGCATAGGTGTAGTTCGGCCCGTAGAGGACGGGACTGTCGCTGCCGAGAATGCCGTTGAGGCGAGTCTCTTCCGCCGCACGCTGGGCATTACGCTGGGCCGCTGTTGTGCTCTTGTCGGCCAGAATATAGGCGGAAGGGTTGAAACTCCCCGGCAACACAGTGCCGGGCTTCAAGCCTTCGGTCTTGTCCGCGTTCACATACCAGCGCAGCGGCACGAGAATGGACTGCTGATTGGCTGCATCGGCCGGATTGGCCTTCAGGGCGTTGAGCTCGGCCGTGGTGAAACGGGGCGTGAACAGGCCGGGGTTGGAGGTGCCGGACACCATGTCGCCGGAGGGCGTGGAAATTTCCCGGTCAGTCCCCATCTGCGGATTCGCCTTGCTGTATTCGTAGGCGATCGAGATGCGCAGGTCCTTCACCGCAGCGCCCGCCACCATACTGAACCGACGTTCGCTGATGTCGGTCGTCGTGGTATTGGCGTAGCGCGCCGAAGAATAGACGCCTTCGAAGCCGTTCTTCAGCTTGATGTTGACGACGCCGGCGATCGCCTCGGAGCCGTAGACGGCTGCCGCGCCGTCGTTGAGCACCTCGATCGAGTCGATTGCCGCGTTCGGGATCAAGTTAAGATCGGCGGAAGTGCGCCGACCATTGACCAGGACGAGCGTGCGGCTGCCAGGAAGGTTGCGGAGCGAAATCGTCGACTGGCCGGAGCCGCCGTTGCCGAACGAATCGTTGATCACGCCGATGCCGCCGCCGTACTGGGGCAGCTTGACTCGCAACATGTCACCGAAGTTGGAGTAGCCCTTGAGGGCGAGCTCGGTATCGAGCTTGTACGACGAAACGGAGAGGGCGCCCTCCGCTGCGGCATCGGTCAGGCGCGTGCCGACCACCTCGAATTTCTCCAGAACGATCAGATCCTTCTCGCCGGGTTTCTCGGAAGAGGAGCTCGCCGACTCCGCCGCCTGGGCGTGGAGGGCGACCGACAACAACAGGGGGGTGGCCGCACCAAAAAGGAGTGCGCGCGCCGTACCCGTCAGACGTACCGTGGGCATGTTCATAGTTTCTCGGGCTGCTGGTTTGATTAGGGGAGCCCGGCCGTTGGGGGGCCGAACCGCTGGGAGCAACAAGCACGAAGCAAGCCAGCGCCCTCCCGATAGGCAAACGACAAATACCCGCCGCGACTTCGCGGCGGGCCGTGCCCCCTCTCCCTCAAACGTCACCGGCCTCATCTGGCAGGCGACCTCGAACTTCCCGGGCGCAGGGATAGCGATCCCCCGCTATCCGGAATGCCTTCGTTTCCTTCGTTAACTCTCAAAAAACACGGAGTGTTTCTTGCCGGGCATCTCCCCGCCCGGCCGGGTTCTCCGCTTCTATCGTCTAGTGGTCTTGAGTTACACCAGCGGCGTCGACTTCGGCACGCGCACCACTACGGTGCCGGCCACCTTATCGTGCCACGTCTGGCCCTCCGGATCCCAGAGGCACCAGAGGAAGCCCAGGCCCGCCGCCACCACCGAGAGAAATGCCACCAACGTGCGCACCAAGGCGGTGGCCACGTCCATCGGCCGCCCGTCCAAGCGCACCACCTGCAGATTGAAGATGATACCGCCCACGGTCGTCCCCTTCCACTGCCACATGGCGAAAACGTAACCGCCAAACAACAGCGGGAACGGGAGCAGAGCGAAGGCCAAGCTCACCCCGCCCCCCACCGCCACCAGGACAATATCGATCAGCAGTGCCCACAGGCGCTGGAAGAAATCCGCCCGCGGCAGATCAGGGCCAGTCCAGCCGCGATTCCGATTCTCCACTTCACGGCGCATCTTCTCCTGCCCGGGAAAACGCTCGGCCTGCGGCCCTCAGCCCCAGGGGCGGCGGCATCACCGGCGGCACCCCAACCTCGGACACCTCCGGCGAGATCGACGCTTCTCCCTGCGGCACGAACGCCGCGGCTTCCGGCGCGCCACTCGCCACCGACGGCGGGGGCGCAGAGACGAACTCGGGCTGAACCGCCGCAGCCATCACGACGGGGGACGGAACCGAACGGGAGACCGCTACGGCGCGCTCCCGGCGGCGCTTCTCCCGAACCGCCGCAACCACCATGCCCAGGCCCACCCAGCCCGTCAGCGCCCACACCAGCAGGCCCACGAAGGGCAGGCAGTACAGCAACGCCAGCAGCGCCACACCAATCAGTACCGTCAGCCACGCCCGCTCCACCGCCTCACCGCCACCAAAGGCGCGCAGCAGACTGCGTCCGAGGAATGCCAGCACCGCCGCCTTGCCGAAGGCGACCGCGAAAAACACGATCACCGCGAGGAAAGGCAGCAACACGATGCCGATCACCGTGCAGATCAATAGCAGCGTGAACAAAGGCAGGAGCGGCAGCATCGCGATGGCCGTGGACAACGTCGTGCCCGGACTCTCCTCCAACACTCGGGCACAGGCGTTGATCCCGCGGCCGAACACCGCGGCCAGCAGCAGATAGAACAGCGCACCCGCGCCGAAGATGTACCAAGGCCAGACGATGTGCGGAGAGAGCAACCGCACGTGCGAGATGGCATCGCCCGCCCAAGCCAGCATTGATCCAAACCCCGGATGCGGGATGAAGCCGCCAACCGCCACGGTCTCCCCGTGGATCGGCACGTGATGCGGGTTGTCCAGTTCGCCCAATACGGCAACGACCTCCCCGGCCACAGTTGCCTTCGGCCCGAGCGTCACATCACCCAGCACCGCCACCAGCTTACCGACCGGTCCATCGATCCGTACGTCGCCACCGATGGCAACCAACTCGCCGTCTACCCGCCCACGCATGGTGACGTCGCCGCCGATCGCCACCACCTTGCTCGCGCGCTCGTTCTCGCGAATGACCACGTCGTTGCCCATAACCACAACCTCACCGCGATAGACCCACTCCGGCTCGGCGGATGTCAGGTCTCCCGTAGGCGCAGGCGTTGTGTCCGGAACTTTCCCCGCGGCAGGCGCGGGGGCCGGCGCTTCCAGTACTACGGTCGATTCAGACACCGGGGCATGGTCCGCCGTAGGCGCGGGAGTTACTGAACTGAGCGAAGGCGAAGTTGTGTCGGTGCCGCTCTGAGCGTCCTGCGGGGCGACTGTAGCCACCACCGTGGCGGGCGCCGCCTTGTCCTGAGCCTCCGGAACCGGATCCTGCGCCCGCAGAGTCGGCGCGAAGGCGAGCAACAGGGCCAGCGCCGCAAAACCAAGAGCACCGCGCGCCTGTCCGCTGTAGGAGCGTGCTTGCACGCGATCTGGGCCCGGAATCGCTACAACGGACCGCCCCGAGACCATTGGGGAGAAGAACTGGGTGGAACGAACATTCATGGCGATGGAGAGTTTCAACGATTGGGGACAAGACCGCGGTAGAGGCCGGATCCCAGCGCGATCAACGCGGCATAGGCGCCGGTCACTAACACCGCGAGACCGACCAAATAGGGTTGGAATTTGCGAACACACAGCCCAAGTGCGTCGACCAGCGTCGCCGCGGCCGAACCAAGTGCTGCGAGTGTCGGGGCGTGGGTCCCGATCCAGGCGGACCAGGAAAACGTTCCGGCAACATGGGCTCCGGCGAAGAAGCCCCAAGCTAGGGCCAGTGTCGCCGCAGCGGCCGCCGCCAGCACGATGGTACGGGGTACCACCGGCCAGGCCCGCCAACCGGCCTGCCACCACGATTGTTGGTGCCTCGCCGCCAGGGCTGCGAGCACCCGAGCCTCCAGTGCCGCCGGGGCGCGCTCGGTCGGCAGTTCGCGCAGGGCGCGATGGACGAAGGCTTCGAGCGGTTGATGGGAGTTTTTGTTGGGCATGGCGAAAAGGGGATTCAGTTGCTGAGTTGCCGGCGATCGTCGGCGGTGCGGCTGAGGTGCTGGGCGAGCGCCTGGCGGGCGCGCATGATGTCGGTCTTCACCTTGGCGAGCGAGACGCCCAGCCGGTCGGCGATTTCCTCGTACGAGAGCTCATCGAAGTGGTAGAGCACGAGCGGCACGCGCTGTTTGTCGGGCAGTTTCGCCAGTGCCTCCTGCACCCATTCGCGCCGCTCCGCCGAGTCGAACTCGTTGAAAAAGTTCTCCGGCGCCGGGAAATCCACCGGGGGCGCATCGCCTTCAGCGTCGGAGTCGCGATGGATCAGTTCGGAAAAAAAGCTCCACCGTTTCCGGTAGCGCTGGATGTGGTTGAGACTGAGATTGGTCGCGACGGTTTTAAGCCAGCCTCCCGCCCCCACTCCGTCCTCCAAGTCGTCGAAATGCTGGTAAGCCTTCAGGAACACCTCCTGCGAGATGTCCTCGGCCTGGGCGGGATTGCCCAAGAGTCGGATCGCAGTGGTGTAAACCATGTCCTGATAGCTGCGCATAAAGGTCGTGAAAGCGGCGTGGTCGCTCATTCCAGCGGTGGAAGGTGATGGAGGCTCGTTCACGACGATAACACGGGCAGCAGGGCGAAAGTCGCAGAATTCTTCGCCCAATGAAATCTCTGAAATGCCAGGCCGCGGGCCTACGGGTTATCGCAGGGCCCCAACGCCCGTCCTGAAGGAGCGGGCCCCGGACGGAGGGCAGCGGCACGGAGGTGGGACGACAGGGTGCGCCCCGCAAGACGCTCCTGATTCTCGGCGCTCCCACAATCAAAGGCCATGAGCGCAGGGTCCCTCGCTGGCTCGGCTGGCGCCGAGCGCGAACACGCGGGCCGAGCCAGTTGCGCCCTGCGCCCCCTCTGGGCGAAGAGGCCGCCCTGGCTCGCGCCCGTGCGGCTTGAAGTTCTGTGCCTAGTCTTGGACTTTCAACAACCCGCTACCTTAGAAAGTGAAGGTATTGGTGAGCGTCCAGGTGGTCGGCTCCGGAATACGGAACGAACCGGCAGTGCCATCGGGCTGCACCGTGATCGGGATCAGCTCGCGGCTGCCGAAGACATTTCGGACGTTGAACTGCACGCGCCACTTGAGCTTCTCGGTAACCTTGCGCTCGTAGCCGATCCAGAAGTCGGTCGCGTCCTCGGAGGGCCCCTTGTAGGGCCGGCTCACGTCGTATTTCCAGGCGCCGGTCGAATCCTGCATGACCGGGAAACCAGTGGAGATCTTGTCTTCCCAACGATAGCTGCCGCCCACGTTCACGCCCTTGAGGAACGCGATGTTCTGGAAGCTATAGTTAGTGGTGAGGCTAAAGCGCCACGGACGGAGTTCCGACACGTTCGAGTTGTTCAACGCCAGTTGGAGGTGGTAGTTGCCCAGGGTCTCGAGCTGGAATTTGCCACGGGCCGTGCCACCGGAATCATCCGGAATGGCCCAGTTGCCATTGCCCCACATGCGCATGTCGCCGCCCGGGCCCTTGTAGAACTCATAACGGGAATCGAGCCAATCCGAGTAAGTCTTCGCCAGATTCAGGCGCTTGGCCGTCGTCTTGGAAGCGTTGAACGAGATGTCCCAACCGGTGATCGGGTTCGCCGTCAATTCAAATTCCGTACCCTTCGACTGGTGTCGCCGGTGATCGCGATCTTCGGACCACGTTGCTCCACGAGCCGCCGCCGGTGGCGTAGTCCGGTCATGCCCCAGGCAGTTTGCATCGAGGTGGGGATCTGATTGGCGAACCACGCGGTCACCGACGCCTGCTGGATCGCGTATTGAGCATCCAACTCGGCCTGGGTATACGAACCGACCGAGCTGGCGCCATCAACACCGCCGTTGCCGGCCGGCTGCCAACGAACCGCACCACCCGAGGAGGAAGTGCCCCAAACGGTGGCCATGCTGCCCTTACCGTCACGGGTATCCACCGCTTTGGCCTGGCACCAGGCCTCGCCGGCGCCGATCAGGTAGAAGTTGCCAATGGCGCCGCCCAAGGTGGCGTTGGTCATGTTGGTCTCATACCAATTGATCTTGAGGGTCAACTTGTTGTCCAGGGCTGCGACGGTAAAGCCGTAGTCCTTGGTGTCGCCGGCGGGCGAAGCCACGCGATTGCCGATGAGGTCGAGACGGCCGGCATCCGGCTGAAAGTTCTTCGACTTGTTGTAGAAGACCGAGAAGTTCAGGCCCAAGGGCAGCTTGTCGTTGATGAACTTCGGGCTCTTCGCCACGACGCTCCACGTGAGCGACTCACCGGTCTCCTTGGAATAGGTGCGAAAATCTGTCTTCGGGTCGGCGATCGGTTCGGTCGGGAGCACCCACTTGGGTGCGTTCGGATTGGACCGACACCCTTCGTGGCGCCAGTCACCGGCGCCGAACCGGCGCTGCGGAACAGCTCCGTATCCTTACGCCAGCCAACCATCGGCACGAGCACGTCGTCGAGCATATGACCCTGCCAGACGAAAGCCTGGGAGTCGACCTTGCTGACCGTATGGGTAGCACTCCCGTAGTTGCCGCCCTTGTCGCCGAACAAAGCGAAGTTGTTCACCAGCTCCGTCGGCATCTGCCGCCATCCCTTGTAATTGGCGATGTTGTTGTTGTCGTACTCCGGATGATAGACGCTCACTCCGGTGATAGGATCAGTGACGATTCCGGTTTTGCTGTTCAACTTGGCCGCAATCACCGCGTCAAAGGCGGCGGTGGGCGTGTTGTCGAACACCATCGCGGTACCGGCAGCGGGAATGCGTTTCCCCTGCAGATTCGACAGGTTGAGCCCGGCCGGCGAGGTCAGATTGACCATGCTGTAGTCGCTCAGGTAATCGAGCACGATCACGTCGCGCACGGCCTGGTTGACCGCCGAGTCGCCCACAATGCCAAAGTTGTTCCCAAGGTACCAGTTCTTCCACGTCCGCGTCTGGGTCGTGTTTTCCTGGGTCGTGTACAAACCAGTGAAGGTGTGCTTGCCGAGGATCTTGGTCAGCATGGACTTCTTGTCCATGAAGTCAGCGAAATCCAGCGTACCGAACACGGTCGCGCGCATGGTTTCGCGCTTCTTGTTCGTCCAGTCGCCGCCGGCGCCGCCGCCGCTGGCCACCACCATGGGCTTGCCGAAGTTCGGATTCGGGATCCCGTTCAGCAGAGTATCCATGATATCGACCGTAATCGCGGTCGCATCACCGGAGAGGTAACGAGTCTGCCCCCAGTCGGATTCCTGGTTGTCGTAGACCAATTCCACACCGACGCGGTTGTTGAAGAGCGTCTCTTCCAACGCCACGTTGTAGGCGGTGAACTCAGTCCACTGGCGCTGGTTCTTGCCGTCGAGCAGCTTGTTGTAGAAGTCGAAGACCGACGGGTCGGTGAGCGACTTCGCCTTGAAGGGCGAGATAGGGTAGCCGTTCAGCTTCGCCGACTGGGCGTAACCGTTGTACAACGCGATGCCGCGATGCAGCGAACCGGAGCCGACGGCCGGCCAGACCGCGCCGGAGGCAGTATCAGGCCACTGGCGAGGCGAAGAAGCAAACGCACCACCCTGGCCACGGGCGCGGGGTCCACTGCATGATCACGCCGTCATACACGCGATTGCCGGTGGAGCCTAGCCAGGCATTGTAATTCGCGTTGCCGGTGTTTGCCGAACCCGCGAGGTTGAGCGGATCAGCGGCCAGCACCTTGGGGTCGGTCGAATTGACCGTGCTCATGTCGTAGCCGGCCTTGTTCAGGTTCGCGAACCACGGAGTGATTGCGTCCATCGGGGGGGGCAGACGGGGAGCGCTGCCGCCAACCTTGCCCTTCTCGAAATTCGCCCGGAGGCTCGTGCGAGCGCTGTCGGTCTTGAGGAACTTGGGGTCCCAGCGAAACGCGGCATAACCACGCTTGTCGAGGCGGTAGGCCGGGGTCTGCTTGTACTTGGTGTCGTCGCGCAGGAGCGACACGCGGACAGCCAACTCGTCGTCGAGGAGCACCCGATTGAAGTCGGCGCTAAGACGATTCGTTCCGTAGCTGACCAGACCGGCCTCGACCTTATTGGCGTTGTTTAACGCCGCCTGATTGGTGCTGCTGTTGACGAGACCGGCAGGGCTGCCGATACCGAAGAGGATGGCGTTGGGTCCGCGCTGAAGGTCGACGCGGCCGACATTGTAGGAATCCCACGGAATATCGGTGAGGAAGAAGTCGCGGGTGTTGTCGGCCGAGACCAAGCCGCGGACGCGGGTGTTGGCCACCGGACTCGAGCTAATCTCCATGCCAGCCTGGGCGCCGTCGCCGGTACCGGCAAACGAACCACCCTGACCGGCGACTTCCGTGTTGGTCGCATACACCAACAGGTTTTCCGCGTTGTGGGAGCCGGTGTCCGACATGAACTGCTCGGTGATGACCGAGATGGCGGAACCGACGTCCTTCAGGTCAGTTGTGATGCGGGTGCCAGCCAGGGTGCTGGTCGCGCGATAGCCCTTGTCTTCAGCAGCGCTGACAACGAAGGGCGACAGGAGGACGACTTCTTCGTCAGCGGCGGGCGTACCAGCGGCGGGTGCAGCCGCCGGAGCGGCTTGGCCGAGCGATCTCGGCGCAACCGCGAGGGACAATACAGCTGCGGCGACATAGGCGCCGGCCGTAATAGATTTACGGGTCATAGGGTCCGTTCTCTTGGGTTTGGGGGGTTGTGCTTACTCCCATCACATCGGTGGACGGGATCGGGCAGAGAATAGCCAACCGTCTCCACGGTGTGAATGAGTTATTTTTCTCAGATATTAACTCTAATTACGAGAGCATGCCCTTCGTTTGCTGGCGCTAAATCCGGAGAGTCAACGTCCGACCGCTTTGCGCCCACGATTTTTCTTTGAACGATTGGGCACCCGCTCGGGATCTGGAGAGGCCCGGGGCGGAAACGCCCCCTTTCATAGTTCTTTGAACAGAATTCGCTCCCGGAAGCGCCGATTGGGGAGTAGCTTGCACGTATCCCCACTACCCAGCGTCCCATGACCAAAATTCTTGTCATCGATGACGAAGCCATGCTTCGGGAAGCCATCGTCCTCGGCCTCAGAGCGGAAAATTTCGAGGTCTACGAGGCCGACGACGGCATCAGCGGCATGCAGTTGGCCCGCAGCGTCCGTCCCGACCTGATCGTGAGCGACATCAACATGAAGGGCATGGACGGCTACGATACGCTCTCCGCCCTGCGCACCGACAAGGATACGGCCAACATCCCCTTCGTCCTGATGACCGGCCGCGCCGACCTCAAGGGCATGCGCCATGGCATGTCGTTGGGCGCCGACGACTATCTGCCCAAGCCCTTTCGCCTCCATGAGCTTGTCGACGTCGTGCGCACCCGCCTGCGCAAGCAGCAGGCGATCCGCGACGAGGCCGAGCACCGCCTCTCCGAGCTGCGCACCAACATCTCGATGATGTTGCCGCACGAACTGCTCACGCCCCTGACCGGCATCATCGGAATGGCCGAAATGATCGTCAACGAGTCGGAGGGGCTCACCGCGGCCGAGCTCCGGGAGTTCGGCAACGACATCAAGCTCTCCGGGGTGCGGCTCCACCGCCTCATCATGAACTTTCTGGTCTATGCCCAGATTGAAATGATGACCGTCCAACCCGAGCGCGTCCGCGCCCTGCGCGAAGTCGCCTCGATTCCGGTCAACGGCCCGGTGGAAACCGCCGCTCGTCGCAAAGCCCACGATACCGGACGCCTCGCCGACCTCCAGTTCGACCTTCAGGGCGGCTTGGCCGCCATGTCCGAGACCAATCTCGCCAAGATCGTCGAGGAACTCATCGACAACGCCTTCAAGTTCTCCGCCGCCGGCCGGCCCGTCACCGTGCGCACCCTCACCGACGGCACCTGGACCGAGATCAACGTCTCCGATCAGGGCCGCGGCATGCGCCCCGAGCACGTGGCCAACATCGGCGCCTACGTGCAGTTCGAACGGCGTATCCACGAGCAGCAAGGCTCCGGTCTCGG
Source organism: Opitutaceae bacterium (assembly GCA_016711225.1). Lineage (GTDB taxonomy): Bacteria > Verrucomicrobiota > Verrucomicrobiia > Opitutales > Opitutaceae > CAJCBL01. Next base: position 94,013 of record JADJTK010000013.1, on the reverse strand, counting down.
CTTGGCCATCGTCTCGCGTCTGGCCGAACTCCACGGCGGCCAGGTCACCATCACCAGCCAGCCCGATCTCGGCACGACGGTGACCGTGCACCTGCCCGCCCAGCCGATCCCCTCCCCCGGCAACCACGGGCGCAGGCAGCTGAAGCCCGCCCCGCCTCCCCTAGCGAAGCCGCTGGGTTTCGTGCTCGGCCCCGCACGCCTTCCCGCACGTTCTTGCGAACGTCGCTACGCCAAGCTCCCCGTAGCGAAACTCGCTGGAGTTTCGTGCCTATCCCCCGGCCCGCTCGGTCCTATACGTCGTATACGACGTATAGGTCCTATGGATTCCCAAGCGCGCGTGCAGCCTACGGCGCGTGGGCGCCTGGCCCTTCCTCGCTCGCCCTATCCCGCCGGGCTGGTCCCCTCGCCTGATTTAGCGATCCGCGCAACCGCCCGATCCCACGCCGCCTCGCTCCCCACCCGCTCCAGCGGATCGAGCAGCTTGTAGGTGAGCCCCAACTCCGCGCACCGCCGCGTGATGCCGAAGAGCACTTGGTTCGTTCCCCAGTTCACCTCATGCAGTAGCCCCACCGGCCAGCGACGCAGCCCGAGCAGATAAAAATCCCCGTCGGTGGCGGGCCCCAGCACGATGTCGTGGTCGAGCAAGGCCAGCGCCGCCGCCACGATCTGCTCTCCCTCGCAGTAGGGGCAGTCGCTGCGTACCAGGATCACCATCCCCTCGTGGCGCGCCGTCGCCTCGGCCGCCACCTGAGCCAGCCGTTCGCCCCACGGCGCCGTCAACTGCGCATGGACCGTGATCGGCTTGGCGCCCAGCCACTGCCGCACGTCGGCCACCCGCTCGCCCGGCGCCACATGCAGCTCCGTCGGCCAAGCTTGCGGCAAATGCGCCAATTGCAGTTCCGCCAGCAGCCGCACGATACGCGTCGCGAACGGATCGCCCAACTCGTGGCGCAACTGCGCCGGCAGCCAATCGCCCTCGGGATAATCCAGCAGCTGCACGAGTGTGGGAGCTTCCATACGGCGAAGGCTTGCAGCGCCGCCGCTCCCTGACGACTCCGATCTCGTCCGGCCTCCCCCGTAGCGAAGCTCGCTAGAGCTTCGTCTTCAAGCCTCCGCACGGCTCCCCGATCCCGACGTTCTGGCGAACGTCGCTACGTCCACACCCTCCCCCGTAGCGAAGCTCGCAAGAGCTTCGTCCGCGTTCGTCCCCTCAGCTCTCCAGTCCGAAAACGGCCTTCACGTAGTTGTCGACCGTGTAGGGCTGCAGATCTTCGGGCTGCTCGCCAAAGCCGAGGAAATATACCGGCAACTTCAACTGCCGGTAGATGCCCACCAGCGCCCCGCCACGCGCGGTGCCGTCAAGCTTGGTGACGACCAGCCCGGTGAGCCCAAAGGCGCGGTGGAATTCCTTCGCCTGCTCGATGGCGTTGGAGCCGTGGCTGCCGTCGAGCACCAACCAGCTGTGGTGGGGGGCGGCCGGGTCATGTTTCTGGAGCACGCGCCGCACCTTCGCCAACTCGTCCATGAGATTGGTCTTGGTGTGCAAGCGGCCCGCAGTATCCAGCAACAGATAATCGCGACCGCGCGTCTTGGCGGCGGCCATGGCGTCGAAGGCAACCGAGGCCGAATCGGCCCCGTGCTGACTGGCAACCAGTTCGAGGTCGAGGCGGTCGCACCAGGAGCGCAACTGCTCGTTGGCGGCTGCCCGGAAGGTGTCGCACGCCCCCACCGTGACGCTGGCGGCGTCCTGCTTGAGTTTCCAGGCGAGCTTGGCGCAAGTGGTGGTCTTGCCCGAACCGTTCACGCCGATGAGCGCGATCACCGTGGGCGAATTGCCCACCGGGCCGAGCACGCCTTCGGAGCCGGCCAGGACCCGGCGCAGCACCGCTGCGCCGATGGCGGCGGCATCGCGGCCGTGCAGGTTCTTGTCCTTCTTATACGCGGCGCGGATCTCCTCGAGAATCTCCGCGGTGGTCTCGACGCCGAAGTCGGCGCCAAAAAGCGCCTCCTCGAGCTGGTCGAGCGTGGCGGCATCAATGGGCTTCTGCCCAAAAATCCCGCCCACACTGGCGGCGAATTTCTGCGCCGTCTTGGTCAGCCCATCCTTAAATTTCTTGAAGAGACCAAACATGGATTCTGTGGAGCGAGAGTCGGGAGGGTGGGCGTTCAGAAGAACGGAACAGAGAAGTTAACCGCAAGGAACGCAGAGAGCACAAAGGGAGCGGGCCTGTTTCTCTGCGATCTTTGCGTTCTTTGCGGTTAAACATTCCGAGTCCGGTCATCCCATGCTCGCCCGGTTTATTCGTCCTGCTTTTTGCGGGCGTCGCGGCCGATCTGGTCCTTGAGTCGGTCGAGGATGCCGTTGATGAAGCGCTTGGCATCCATGTTGGAGAACTCCTTGGAGAGGTTAATCGCCTCGTTGATCGAGACCACCGGCGGAATGTCCTTGCGGTAAAGCATCTCGAAGATGGCCACCCGCATGATCGTCAGGTCGATTTTGGCGATCCGCTCGAAATCCCAGTTCTGCGCCAGGGCGCGGATGTGGCTGTCGATCTCGGAGACATGCTCGATGGTGCCATGCATGAGCTCCTCGCCGAAGCCGTAGTAGTCGCGCGGTTGCTCCATCTCCGGGAAAAACAGCGCCAAGGCGTTGGCGAGATCCTCGGGGCGATTGAGCTCCCAGGAATAGAGAAACTGGACGGCGGCGACTCGGCCGTCGCGTCGTTGTTGGATCGGGTTGCTCATTCAGTGGGGGGGAGTTGGCGGAAAAGAACGGCCATTTCGAGGGCGGCGCGGGCGAACTCGGCCCCGCGATCGGTGGCCCCGTGGCAACGATCGTGCGCCTGGGCGTCGTTTTCGACGGTGAGCACGCCATTGATCACGGGCAGGCGGCGCGAGAGGGCGACGGTCTGCAGCCCCTGCGTGGCGGAGTTGGCGATCACCTCGTAGTGGATGGTGTCGCCGCGGATCAATACGCCCAGCGCGATGAGGGCATCGAACTTGGCGTGGTCGGCCAACAACTGCACGGCCACCGGCAGCTCGTTGGAGCCCGGTACGCGCACGACCACCGGTGCGGCGGCGCCGGCCGCCGTCAACGTGGCCAGGCAACGCTCCAGCAACGCATCGACGTAGCCGGCGTTGAACCGGGCGGCGGCGATGCCGAAGCGCAGGCCGCGGGCGTCGATCGCGAGGGCGGAAGGGGCTTGGAGGCTCATGGCTCGGTGATGGTGGTGGTTGGCAAAAGGGAAAGGGCTTCACGGTTCGGCTTCGGCCGGCACTAGCAATCCGAATCCGCAGCCGACAAGCGAGGAATGCCTCGGGGCCGGGACGCCGGCGGGGCCGGCCTTTCCAGGGCCACCTCAGCGCGGTGGCCTACAAGTACGCGCTACGCCCGCTTAAACCGGCACCTGCTCGACGATCTCCAGCCCGTAGCCCTCGAGCCCGACAACATGGCGCGCCGCCGTGCCGGAAAGCAACCGGATCTTGCGCAGCCCCAAAGCCACCAAGATCTGGGCACCGATGCCGTAGTCGCGCAGCCCCATCGGCGGCGGCTGCCCCAGTGCCACCGCCGGATCCGCGGCAGACGAGCCCAGCGTGAGCCCGCGCTGCATGTAGAGCACCACGCCGCTCCCGGCGGCGGCAATCTGGCGCAGCGATTCGGTGAGCGAATGGTATCCGGTCAGCCCTGAACCACGAAAGACGTCGCTGAGCACATTTTCGCTGTGCACCCGCACTAGGGTCGGCTCCGGACCGGTCGTTCCCAGCGTGAAGGCGAGATGCTCGCGCCCATCGAGTTTGCTGCGGAACACATGCAGTGCGAACTGGCCAAACTCGGAGGCAAAGGCGCGAGTGGCCACCCGCTCGACCAAAGGCTCGCGCCGGTGCCGATACTCGATGAGCTGCGCGATCGATACCAGGGCCAGCCCGTGGCGCTTCTTGAATTCGATCAGTTGGGGCAACCGCGCACAGGAACCGTCCTCGTTGAGAATCTCGCAGATCACCGCAGTCGGCTCCAGCCCGGCCAACGATACGAGATCGACGGCGGCCTCGGTATGGCCGGCTCGCTCCAGCACACCGCCGGGACGGGCCTGCAGCGGGAAGACGTGGCCGGGGCGCACGAGTTCGTCGGGGCGTGTATCCGGACTGGCCAGCAACTGGATGGTCCGCGTGCGATCGTAGGCACTGATGCCGGTGGTGATGCCCGAGGCGGCGTCCACCGACACGGTGAAAGCGGTGCGCAGCGTCTCGCGGTTCTCGCGCACCATCTGCTCGACCCCCAGCCGCTTGAGATGATGGCCGGTGGAGGGCACGCAGATGAGCCCGCCGGCGTGGCGGATCATGAGGTTGACGGCCTCCACGGTGGCCTTGCCGGCGGCCATCACCAGATCGCCCTCGTTCTCGCGACTCTCGTCGTCGGTGACGATGATGAGTTGGCCGGCGGCGATAGCGCGGATGGCGTCGTCGATGGAATCGAAATGCGGATGAAGATCGGCGTGACTCATGGGCTACGGGGGGAGAAAGGCCGAGGGTGCGCCGGGGCGAGGCTGTGTCAACCGCACCGCCTGAACGACGAACGCCGCGAAGCGCATCTCCGATTCTGGGATGCGCCGCGGCGGCGTAGCGGTCCCTCAATTGGCAAACGGCCGCCCCGCCAATCGAGGTACGCGTCGCCCGAACCAGGGCGTTCGATCCCCGTGGTCCGCCTAGTCCGCGTATTTCACCGAACAGCCGTAGGGCTTGGTTACCGGCGTGGCCACGGGGCGCCCGGCTTTCAAGTCCGCCAGCGCGGCCAACACATGGTTCTGCGCCTTCGGCACATCCTCGCCCTTGGCCGAGGCGATGCTGTCGATCGCACCGGAATAGGCGATGCGGCCGGCGGCATCGATGACGAAGAGCTGCGGAGTATTGGTGGCGTGGTAGCGCTTGCCGACTTTGCCGTCCTCGTCGAGAAGCACGGCCAAGGGGGCTGCACTCTTGGCGGCGTTGACGGTGTTCCACTCGGCCGGAGTCATGTGTCCCTGCTTGCCGGGAGCGGACGAGCAGATCGACAGCCACACCGCGCCATCGGCCGCCGCCGCTTTCTGGGTCTTCTGCATGTTGGCGGAGTCGTAGTGTTTGATCACGAAAGGGCAGCCGTGGTTGATCCATTCCAGGACGACCACCTTGCCCTTGAACGCCGACAGCGACTGCACCACACCGCGAGTGTCAGTGAGCGTGAAATCCGGGGCCGGCTGGCCGACCTCGGGCCGCTCGGCGGCAGCGGCGGATGAAACAAGAGCGACGACGGCGACGAGGGCCGCGGCAAAGAACGAGTGAGTGAACGGTTTCATGACTAGGACTGGGTTTCGGGTTGATGCGGGCCAAACAGCGTTCGGGTAGGAGCGCCGGGCGCGGGGACAGAAATCGGAGTCGCAGGTTCCGCAAGTCGAGTCCAGGTTGGCGGGCACCCTGCCGGCCCATGCCCTTCCGTGTCACCAAACAGGAACAGAAGATCCTCGTGGTCCTCGCCGCGCTGCTGGTACTGGGCGTGCTGGGGCTCTGGCTGATCTAGACGCCTCAACCGTGCTGAGGCAGTCGCTGCTGCCTGCACGCGTCCCTTCCACTCTTTCTGCCCGTAGGCTGGGTGCTTGCGCGCGGCCCGTTCTGAGCGATCGCAGAAGCACGGGCGAGCACGCGGCCTACGTTTCGCCGCTGGTACCGCCTCGATCACACGTGCAACGGCGGCGACAGAATCGTCAGCTTCAGGGTTCGAAGTTCACCGCCCGTCCACCGCCCATAAGGCCCCACATCCCCCCCGTCCGCCCCCTGCGTTGCCGAAGGAATACCTGTCGGCTGGGGCCGTTTTGCCTCTTGCCTGTCGGCCATCCGGCCGGAACCTCGCCCGTCTCAACGATGATCATCCGTCCGAAGACCCGCGGCTTTGTTTGCATCACTTCCCATCCCGAGGGCTGTGCCGCTCACGTGCAGGAGCAAATCAACACCGTCCTGAGTCGCGGCCCCATCGCTGACGGGCCCAAAAAGGTCCTGGTGATCGGCTCCTCCACCGGCTTCGGACTGGCCTCTCGGATCGCCGCTGCCTTCGGCTCCGGAGCGGCCACTTTTGGTGTGTTCTACGATCGACCCTCCGAAGAGGACCGCACCGCCACCGCCGGCTGGTACAACACCACCGCCTTCCACACCGCGGCCCACAAAGCCGGCCTCTACGCCAAGAGCGTCAACGGCGACGCCTTCTCCGACGACATCAAGCGCCAGACCCTTGAGGCGATCAAACGCGACCTCGGCTCCGTCGACTTGGTGGTGTATTCCCTCGCCTCTCCTCGCCGGGTGCATCCACGCACCGGCGTCGTCCACAAATCCTGCCTCAAGCCCATCGGCGCTCCGTACACCAACAAGACCGTCGATACCGAGACGGGCGCGGTTGCCGACATCACCATCGAGCCCGCGACCGAGGCCGAGATCGCCGACACGGTTGCCGTCATGGGGGGCGAGGACTGGGAGCTGTGGATCAACGCCCTCGACGAGGCCAAGCTACTCTCCCCTGGTGCCACCACCGTGGCCTATTCCTACATCGGGCCAGAGGTGACCTGGGCCGTCTACCGCAACGGCACCATCGGCATGGCCAAGAACCATCTCGATGCCACCGCCAAGCGCCTCAACACCGTGATGCGCCTCAACGGCTACGGCCGCGCCTTTGTCTCCGTCAACAAGGCCCTCGTCAGCCAGGCCAGCGCCGCCATCCCGGTTGTGCCCCTGTACATCTCGATCCTCTATCGGATCATGAAGGAACGCGGGCTCCATGAAGGCTGCATCGAACAGATCGACCGCCTCTACCGCACCCAGATGTACGCCGGCAACGCCCTCACCTTCGACGAGGGCGGCCGCGTGCGCATCGACGACTGGGAAATGCGCCCCGAGGTCCAGGCCGAGGTCACCCGCCTCTGGCCCACCATCACCACGGAAAACCTCGCCGAGCTCACCGACTTCGCCGGCTACCAGTACGAGTTCCTCAAGCTCTTCGGGTTCGGTCTGGCTGGCGTCGACTACGAGGCCGACACCGACCCGCACGTCGAGATGCCATAGGCGCCGTCGCCTAAGCTGGAGGAACGGCAGCGCGTGCGAGCACGCTGCCTACCCCGAACGCCTTCCCCTGTAGGCAGCGTGCCCGCACGCGCCCTCGGTTTCCGTAGTAGGAGCCTGCTTGCAGGCGATCCGTGCTCTGATCGCCTGCAAGCCCTACAAATAGTCGCGCGGTCAGTTCCGGTCCGTCTGCAGCCCTCGCCGTTCCAGCAGCGGCCGGATGTCAGGCTCGGCTCCACGAAAGGCCCGGTAGAGATCCATCGGCTCCCCGCTGCCCCCGCGCGAGAGCACCATCCCACGGAGCCGATCGCCGTTGGTGCGCGTGAGGCCTCCATTGCGCTTGAACCACTCGACGGTGTCGGCATCCAGCACCTCGCTCCAGAGATAGGCGTAATAACCAGCCGAGTAGCTGTTGGCGAAAATGTGGGAGAAGTAGGTGGAGCGGTAGCGCGGGGGCACCGCTGCAAAATCCACCCCCGCCCGTTGCAACGCCGCGGCCTCGAAGGCGACCACCCCGTCAGCCGCGGGCACCTGGGCGGCGGTGACCTGATGCCAAGTCTGATCGAGCAGGGAGGCGGCGAGGTACTCCGTCGTCGCGAACCCCTGGTTGAATTTCGCCGCCGCTTCGACCTTGGCGACCAATTCGGCCGGGATCGGCTCGCCGGTCCGATGATGCTTCGCGTAGTGGGAGAGAACCTCCGGCCAGTCCATCCACATCTCGTTCACCTGCGAGGGGAACTCCACGAAGTCGCGGGGCACGCTCGTGCCCGAAAAGCGCGGATACCGCACCGCGGAGAAGATCTGGTGCAGGTTGTGCCCAAACTCGTGGAACGCCGTGTTCACCTCGTCGAAGGTCATCAGCGTGGGCTCGCCGGCGGCGGGCTTGGGGATGTTGAGATGGTTGCCGATCACCGGACGCGTGCCGAGCAGACCCGACTGGGAAACGTAGGCGTTGGCCCACGCCCCGCCGCGCTTGGACGGACGCGCATACCAGTCGACGATGAGCAGGGCCATCGCCGAGCCGTCGACATCGCACACCTCGAAGGTGCGCGTGTCGGGGTGATAGCGCGGCAGGTCGGTGCGCTCCTTGAAGGTGATCCCATAGAGCCGCGTGGCCGCGTAGAAAACGCCGTCGACCAACACCCGGTTGGCCTCGAAATAGGGACGCAACTGGTCCTCGTCGAAGGCGTAGCGGCCCGCGCGGACCTTCTCCGAATAGAACGCCCAGTCCCAGGGCTCGAGCAGCGAGCCGGGGGTCTCAGCGGACATGAGCTTCTGGATATCGCCGGCCTCCCTCCGGGCATTGGCCACCGCCGCCGGGGCCAGGCGGGCGAGCAGACCATTCACCGCGTCGGCGGTGCGGGCGGTCTGGTCGGCCAGCGCGAAAGCGGCGTGATTGGCGTACCCCAGGAGCAGCGCCCGCTCGGCGCGCAGCCGGGCGATGGCGGCCACCGCGGCCCGGTTGTCGAACTCACCCCCGATGGAACCACGCGCCACCGAAGCCCGGTGGATGCGCTCGCGCAGCGCGCGGTTGGCCAGCTGGCCGAGGGCCGGCTGGCCCGTTGTATTTACAATTCGAATTAGAAACTGCCCCTCGTGCCCGGCCGCCTTGGCCGCGGCCGCGGCGGCGACGATGGCATCCTCCCCCCATCCCTCCAATTCCGCGCGCGTCTCGACGAGGACGGCGGCCGCGTTGGCCTCTTTCAGCACATTCTGGGAAAAGGAGGTCTGCAGCGTGGCGAGCTCGGCATTGAGCGCGCGCAATTTGGCCTGTTCGGCCTCGCCCAGCTTCGCCCCGGCGCGGACAAAATCGGTATGGCAACGCTCCAGCAAACGCGCCGACTCGGAATCAAGTGCCAGCTCCGCCCGCCGGGCATGGAGCGCATCGATCCGGGCGAAAAGCCGGGGATTGAGGCGGACGGCATCGGCGTGGGCTGCGAGCCTGGGGGCCATTTCCTTCTCGATGGCCTGAAGCTCGCGATTGGTGTTGGTGCCGTTGAGACCGTCAAAAACCCGATCCACACCGTCGAGCAACTGGCCGGCACGTTCGAGTGCAACGACAGTGTTCTCGAAGGTCGGCTCCGCCGGGTTGCCGGCGATGGCGTCAACTTCGCGCAGGTTCTCGAGCATGCCCTGCGCATAGGCCGAGCGAAAATGCTCATCGCGCACCAAATCGAAACGCGGGTAGCCGAACGGCAAATCGCTCGGAACCAGCAGCGGGTTGTCGCTGGCCGCCAGGCCGGTGACCGCCAACCCGACGACCCCGAGGGCCGCCATCACCAAAGCATGACCACGCGAACGAAGCCCTGAACGGTGGCTCGCTGACGCAGGGAGGGACTGGCGCAGAGGGTCGAGGCGACGGGGGAACGGAGTCTTCATGGAGTATGGGGTACGAGCAGAGTAGATGCCATCGCAGCCACGACAAGAGCGGAAGGCTGCCAAACCCGCATCCCGGAGGCGCCTGCGGGGCCGCCCGGTTTCCGGAGCGGCCCGAAGGGCGGTTTTTCCCGTGTACCCCTTGCGCCACCCCGGTGAGGCGGCTCATCCGCCACCACGGCAGGCACCCTGCGCTCGGCCCAGGTATCCATCCGTGCGAAGCTCGCCCGGCACCACTTGTTACTTGGACCTTCCAGCCCCTTGCCCCTTCATCTTTCTGGCCTCTGCCACCTGTCCCCTTCCGGCTACGGTCCCCTGCCCTTGTCCCTTCCCCCCTTGGTACTTGTTACTTATCCCTTGGTACTTGTTACTTGTCCTTCGTTCCTCCCGTACGCCCTGCCCCCTTCCGTCATGCGCGCCGTTGTCCAACGAGTCTCCTCCGCCCGCGTCACCATTCCCGCCCTCCCTACCGGAAGCACATCGCAGCCGAGTGATTCGCCCCAACCGCCCCCTGCCGCCCGCCCGCTGACGAAATCACCGGCCAGATCGGCCCCTGGTCTCCTCGTGCTGCTCTCGGCATCCACCCCGCCGACACCGAGGCCGACGGGCCAATGGTTGGCCGAAAAGCTCGTGCGCCTGCGCATCTTCGAAGATGAGGCCGGCCAGATGAATCGGTCCGTTCAGGACATCGCCGGCGACATCCTCGTGGTCAGCCAGTTCACCCTATTCGCCAGTACGCGCAAAGGCACGCGCCCGTCCTTTAACGACGCCGCCAAACCCGAACTCGCGATTCCCCTCTACGAACGATTTGTCACCCAGGCCAGTGCCGCTCTCGGCAGGCCCGTGGCCACCGGTCGTTTCGGCGCAATGATGCAGGTGTCCCTCGTCAACGACGGCCCCGTCACCCTGCTGCTCGACACCAAGTTGCGCGAATAGCGGTGCAGGCCGCATCGGTCATATCGGGCCTATAGGTCCCATACGACCCATTCAGGAATCCCCGCTCCTTCCGTCCCCGCGGCGAAGCCGCCTCAGGTTTCGCGCCGCGCGAAACGTCCGCACTTCTGCATTCTACGTTCTTCGCTCTGCGATTTTTTGATGGCCCGCCGCCGCCCGCCTATGCCTTAAACAACGTCTGCGCCGCGCGCCCCTTCGCGCCGCGCCCCCCACCAATCTCCTTCTCCATGGACAACAAGCCCGCCTCGCAGCCCCGCCCCACCCTCCAGACGCTCCCCGGCGACGACGTGCGCCAGATCCTGTGGCGCTTCAGCGACCGCTACGACATACAGATGCTCGTACAGTCCACCCGCAGCGTGGCCCGCGGCATGGTCCCCTAACCTGTGCCTAAAGGTGCGCCAACACCCACGAGTGGACCCGGAAAAGAACGCCCTGCTCAAGGCCTACGATGACGCCGGCATCACCACCTGCTTCATGGACCCCCACCAGGGCGGCTTCATCGAAGGCCCCAAGAACCTCGTGCTCTCCCTCGTCTGCCTCGAACTCGCCTGGGTCGACGCCGGCGCCGCCACCGGCTCGCTCGCCGGCAACCTCGCCCTCTCCCCCATCCACGAACGCGGCACGCCGGAGCAGCGCACAACTACATGAGCAAGTGCGTACCTCCCAGCCCGGCGAGGACCGCAAGATGTGGCGCGGCGCTTTCAGCCTCACCGAGCCCCTGCCCTATGCGGCGTCGAGACCGGCCTGCTCTGCGGCAAGGTTCGCATCGCCGAGTGGCAGGAAGGCCAGGAGCCCATGCTCCACGTCGACAAGCGAGCCCGGTTCATCACCAACATGGGCTTCGCCAACTTCGCCACCGTCGCAGTTGATACCGCTGATGCGCGCATAAAATCCAGCTGCGTGATCATCCTGGAGGAAACCGACCCCGGTCTTCGACTGCGGCGCGCCCACGCACAAGATGGTGAACCAGCTCTCCTCCACCAACGACCCGGTCTTCAACATGACCGTGCCCGCCTCCCGCATCATCGGCGGCTACACCGTGAAGGACGGCGTGATCATCCCCAAGTATTCGCACGGTGAGATCATCGAGGCCGTCTTCCGCCGCACCCGCGTGCCGGTGGGCGTCATGACCTCGGCAAAACTCCTCTCCGCGGTAGAGCCGGTCATCCGTTACCAACGCACCCGTTTCCGTGGCGCCGCCAGCGTCAACCCCGGCACCCCCCGCTTCGAGCTCGGCCTCCAGCAGAAGGAGGATTGTCTCCAACGCCTCGTGGACATCTGGGCCACCGGTGAAGCCGGCGCCTCCTCGGCCTGGCCACCGCCCGCCTCTTCGACCAGCCTGACCCGATCGAGAAGCTCAAGGACGCCTGCCCGCCGAGCAGGGCATCGTAACCGGCATGCAGCAGATGAAGGCGTTCCGCGCCCTCACCAAGCCCGCCCTCGAGTTCCTCGAACTCGACGCCAAGCCCGAGGCCGACCGCGACGCCATCCGCTACGAGACCCTCAAGGCCGACGCCCTCGTCCAGTATCTCATCCTCGACGCGCAGGCCAACGTGCTCTGCCCCGCCACCAAATTGTGAAACACTCCGGCGCGCGCCGATGATGCGCGAGGCCGTCGCGCTCTGGGCGGCTACGGGGTCACGGAGGATTGCCCCGGCTTCCTCGGCCAGAAGTGGATGGACGCCCAGCTTGAGGCCACCTACGAGGGCCCTGAGGCCGTCCAGCGCCGCCAGATTTCGGTGACGATGACCAACGAGGTCTTCCTCGCCTGCCTGCGCCTCTGGATCCGCCAGCTGCGCGCGATCGCCGTGAGCCATCCCGAGACCGGCGCCGGCACCCTCGCCCCCGCGATGGACCTCTGGCTCTGGACCCTCGAGCACCTCCGCTTCCAGACCGCCAAGGACACCACCGGCGCCAAGCCCACTCGGGCAACCGCCACGGTGGTCTTCCCGTTGTGCGACGCCCTGTGCTGGCTGCTCGCCTCGCGCCAGCAAATCCTGGATATCCTCGGAGCTCGAGGCCAAGACCGCAGAGCGCGACGGTCGCCGAAGGCCTGCGGGGCTACGTGAACTTTCTCCGATCTCGCCGCCGTGCAGGCGGCAATACCGCCGCCCGGGCAGGCTTCGCGCCTCTGCGCCGAGCTGGTGTGGTTTCGGTGCCTAGAACGGCACCGAGCCGGTCGTCAACGAGGCCTTCGCGCAACTCCGTGCGAAGATCGACGTGCGCCTTGCCGGCAGCCGTCTCGAAGGACCGCGCCGCCGACGCCCTCGCCCAGGTGATGATCCCCGAAGCGCTCGACTACCCGTAATTCCAAGTCGCGCTCAAGATGAGGCGAATGCCCAGTCTTTGGAGGAGCGTGCTTGCACCATAGGTATCTTGAAAGCGACTTGGAATAAGCGTTGGGGGTGTTTCGGTTGCGGATCGGCCTTTCCCGTAGCGAAACTCGCAAGAGTTTCGTGCTTGGGATCTTGGGGATATTCGATTCCGCGCCGTCCGCACAACCGTGGTCCGCTGCTTCAGCACGGACCGCTCGATGCAAGCAGCACGCGATGGTGTCGCTCGCGCGTGCTGCCGCTTGCGCCGGGATGAACGTTGCCACACGCAGCCCCGCCAGCGGATGAGATCGGGTTGCGCTTTTAGAGTGATCGCCGCTGTCGCCAGCTCCAGATCACATTCCACCCGCCTAACTCACGCCCTCAATCCTGCGTCCGGCCCCAACGCCTTGCGCCAGGACTCGCCTCAGGCATAGTCAAGCTCAGAACACGATGAGAACCTACCGGGAGTTCGACGTCGATGTTATTTTCCAGGACGAAGACGGTCTCTTCCGCGAAGGTCCCCGCGATCCCGCGGCGCTGCATCGCTGGGGCAAGACATTGGAGGAGGCCTATAGAAACGCCGTCATCGTCATCGCCAGCAGCTGTCTCGAGGCCCGAGACCTCGTCGTGGCAAAACCCCGGAAAGCCGCGCGCCTCCGGGTGAACGTATGCACCGTCGGCAGGGTTCATGCTCAAACTGGTTCCTGTCTCGCATCGCGAGCTCGCGCAAATTGCGCCGGGCCGGCTGTCGAGATCCGGACCAGTCGGCACCTGACTCTACCTCGCCGTCAGCGACCTCACCATCGGTACCAAACCATCCGGGCGATGTCCCCCGAGGCACACTACGCGCCATCGTTCGCGAAACGGGCCTGGGGATTGAAGCCTTCAACTCCCTCTGACTGCGACCCGCCCGCCCAACCCGGCGCCCCCCAGAAATTCGTCCGACCGCTTAAGTGGACGACCGTCGCTCGCGGTCGGCACACTGGCTCTCGCTTCCGGAGCGACCCCTCCGGCGCTCTCTGGCCTCCGCCCGCCGCTCTGCTGGCGTTTACGGGGGCGCCATTCCCCATTCGCTCCTTCGGACTAGCGTCCTATTGGCGTGAATTGCGCCTTCGCATCTCCACACTTCAGCTTCCCTCTTTCCCACCTGTCACGTTTGAACAGCTCACCGTGTCCACCGTCGCCCAAACCTCCTCCGACTCCGCCCCGCCATTGAACGACCCGACATGGACGTCGACATTGTCTGCGTCGGCTTCGGCCCGGCCAGGGCGGCCCTTCCTCCGACGCTCTCAAACCGGACCTCTTTTTTCGTGAAGGAGGACGGCTCGCCCGTCGTCGAAGCACCGCCATGCCGGGTATGCCGCCCCAGGTCATCTGCTACGAACGGGCCGACGACGTCGGATTCGGCGTCTCCGGCGTGGTCACACCAGCGCGCAGCATCAAGGCCAGTTTCCCGCAGCTCGATCCCGCGCAGATCCCGATGGCCGCGCCGGTGAAGTCGGAGAAGGTCGCCTACCTGCTCGATCCAATCGGCGCCAGCCGCCGTTCCCTCGCGCTGCGCAGCGCCGACGTCGTGCTGCAGCTCTTCAGGGCGTCAAATACCGCCAGTCGAGCTACACGTGGATACCCGTTCCTTCCTCGCCAAAGCACGACCGGCCTAGTCCTCTCGATGGGCTAGTTTGCAATGGGTTCGGTAAAGGCAGGCCACCAACCAGCGCCGTCAGGTCTGACCCTCCACTCCTGTGGCCTCGCCCTCGTCGAGAACAAAGAAGAGGGTGATGCAAAGCGTGCCCAACCGGTCAGGGCGACGCGACAACGGCCTACCGGCGCGTTCACGCCCGGCATGGATATCCGCGCTGCCCTCACGATCATCGGCGACGGCCCGTCAGCGCGCAGCGGCAGCAACTCGACGCTACCTTCCGCTGGCTGCGGGCCACCACACCCACGGTAGGCCGTGACACTGAAGCTCGTCAATGACCTGCCGCGGTCGACAATCGACCAGGGACCGTCTTCCACACCTTCGGCTTCCCCGAGCCGGAGATCTTCGGCTTCATGTACATCCACCCGGGCAACATCGCCTCGCTGGGCATCTTCGTGCCCTCGTGGTTCGACAGCCCGGCGCGCACCGCTCACCGCTGCCTCCAGCACTGGGTGCGGCACCCGTACCTCTGGCGTCACCTCGAAGGCGGACACTGCGTTCCTGGGTGCCGAGCCCTCGGCGAGTCCGGCCGCCGCGGCGAACCCACCTCATGGGAGACGGCTACGCCCGCATCGGCGAGGGCTCCGGCACCACCAACGTCCTCCGGCTCCGGCGTCGACCAAGCGTGGGCCGCGGACCCAGCTCGCGGACGGGTGATCGGGCTGCTCCAAGGCCGGCAAGCCCTTGCCAAGGAGAACCTCGCCGCCACCTACGTCGCCCGCCGCCGCGCCAGGCTCTGGGTCGACAAAGGAAAGCCGCATCGCCGAAAAAAGTCCCGCGACGGTTTCACCCGCGGCGTCGTCTCCGGCCTCATCGGCATGGGCCTCACCGGCCTCACCAAGGGCGTCCTCAACTTCCCCTTCGGCAAGGCTCTCCCGCCGCACAAACGCCTGCCCTCCATCGAGCGCTACTATCGCGGGAAGATCCCGCGCCGAGATCCCGAAGATCCGGCTATGCCGCGCAAGGCCTCCCGCTCTTAACGCCCTCATGGATCGCGCCGGCTGGCCCGCGATTCCCTACGACGAAAGCTGCTCGTCTCACATCAGGACGCCCTGCTCATGGGCGGCAAGGTCCAAGCCGCACCGGGCTACGCCGACCACGTCGTTTTCCCCTTCCCTCAGGTCTGCGCGAAATGCGACCAGCGCACCTGCGTCGAAGTTTGTTCGGGACAAGCGATCGCCCACGGCGACGGCGTACCCGTCTTCGACCGCGAGAAGTGCATCCACTGCGGCGCCTGCCCTGGAACTGCGCCAGCGAACGCCCCGACGGCTCCGGCCGCACCGTGCTGGAATTCCCGCGGCGCCGGCGGTCTGCACTCCGCGGAGAACGAGCGGTGGCGGCCTGGCGCAGCCGGCAGCCACCACATTCCGCGCAAACCGCCTCCCGCCCCAACACCTCGCCCCGGCCCCCCGTCACCGACCGGCGGCGACACCGCCACCGCCCTGCGAAAAGGATTGGCTCCGGCGGCATAGGCGCTACAACTTCGGCTCCCGATGGTCGACTATCTCCCCGTGTGCGGAGCCCGCGCTGCCTCCGATCGGTTCCTGGTTACCACGCCCTGCTCATTTCGCGGCGATCTTCATCCTCGGACCTCCGCAGCATTTCCGCGGCGTTCATGAACTTCTCCATCGGGTTCTTCATCGGTGGGCAGGTGCTGGCGGGCATCCTGGGTAGCGCCGTCACCCTGCCCTACGGACCCGAAGGCAAACATGGCGCCAACTACATGCAGACCATGGCCGCCTCGGTCGCAGGCATGTCGGGCATCGTCGTGCTCATCCGTCCATGGCGTGGATCGGGCCGCCCGAACCGGCGTCGTGGAAGCTCGTGCTCTACATCCTGTCGATCGGCATGCTTGGGGTGGGTGCCGGCATGCTCTACACGCCCATCGTGGTCGATCGCATGCAACTGGCCTTCCCCTCGGACTGGCCGTAGCCAACATCCTACGCGCGCTTACCGACCCAACGCTGCTCAAGCGCTCCATCGCACAGCTTGGTGGCGGCGCATTGGCCGGCTACTCTGGCGGCCTGCTCGCGCTCAAAACCGCCTCCCTGGCCGCGGTCGGCGCGTCCGCCAAGCTGATCGGCCGCACGGTTTGATCTCCACCTCCACCTCGGTGCCGGCACGATCGTGGTGCACGCATCGCGCTTCCGGCGCTCGTGGTGGCAGGGCGACAGCGGATGAGCTCAAGCCCACCCTGGTCTCCGCCATTGGCTGGTTGGCGGAGGGCGCTTGTTTCGCAAAATTGGATTCATCATCGCGCTCGGCACCATCCTCGGCGCCGCCATCGTCGACATCGGTCTCATCATGGTGCAGGCCGCAGGCAGTTCCGCCAAGCCCACACCACCGCCGCGTTGCCGGCCGAGGACTGGAAACGGGTGAACCTCACCCGGCTCATCCTCTGGGTGGTCTTCTGGGCTGTGGCCGTGATCGGCATTGGCAGCCAGGTGCTCGCGCAACCGATCTGGTTTGTCACCGCCGCCGTCGCCTTGGTGTTTCTCTTCGTGCTGGTCAACGGCATCTCCGCTGGCATCTCCGACAGCAACCCGATCTCCAGCGCCGTCGCTCCCGTTGTATTCATCCTCGCCGCCCTCGGCCTCAGGATCCGGGCGTGGGCCTGATGTGCGGCGCGATCATGCTCATCTCCTGCTCCTCCGGCGGCGACATGCAGCAGGACCGCTCGACCGGCTGGCGGCTCGGCACCAATCGCGTGATCCAGTTCCGCTACCAGGTGGTGGGCATCGCGATGGGCGCGGTGCTCTGCGTGGTGCTGGCCAAGCTCTTCATGAGTGCGTATCCCGAGCTTCGGGTCGACCAATTCGCCCTCGCCGGGGCGGGGGCCGCTGGAAAAGCGCCATGACGTGCAAGTTTGTCGGCGCCCTGCGGCATCATCACCACCAACCCCACGTGATGACCGCCCTCCAGATCGGCATCGCCATCGGGCTCGTCACCGAGGCGCTGCGAAAACTGCTCAAACGCGCCGCTTGGTACCGCGCCTTCGCCACCGGTTCCACCACGGGCCGCACCACCGACTTCGTCCTCGACGCCGTCATCCTCCCCAGCCCCTACGCCTCCAGTTTCGGCGGCTTCGTGCCGCTGAAAACCACCACTGGTGGTGGCCGGCGGCATCGTCGGCTCGCTTTGGGAGGTGTGGGAGAAGCGCACCGCCGCCCGGCCGGCCAGCGCGGCCGGCGCCACTGGAGTGGCCGAAATTCCCTCCGACATGAGCACCACTTCGCTGGTGGGCGGCGGCCTGATCGCCGGCGAGTCGCTCGCCGCGCTCAGCGTGGGCATCCATAGCCTGATCACCACCGTGCTGTAGAGCTGCCGTTCGCACGCGCCCGGCCTCGGTCCGCATTCCGCAATTCCCCATGTCCCAGCTGCGCCACACTCTCCCTCGCCTCCTTTGCGCCGCCTTGGCGGCCACCCCCGCACTCCGCGCCGCCGACGGCGACGCGCTACTCGCGCTGCTCGCCCGGCTCGAACCGGCCGCCGGCTGGACCGCCCCCGAACCGGCCCGCGTGGCCGTCGGCGACGGTCTCTTCGATCTGATCGACGGCGGCGCCGAGCTCTACCATGAGTTCGGCTTCCGCCAAGCCGCCTCCTGGCAACTGGAGACCAAGCCCGCGCCAGTATCCAGGTCGAACTACGAAATGGCCGACGCCTGCCGCCTACGGGGTGGTCGCTGATGCAGTCGGGCAAATTCACCCCGGCCGGCTCGGTCAGGCTCCCTCCGTTTCGGATACTACCTCGCGTTCTGGAAGTGGACCCTACTTCGCCAGCGTCACCGGCGCGCGGGCCGACGCCGCCACCCAGGCCGAAGTCGACCGGCTCGGCGCCCAGCTCGCCGCCCTGCTTCCGCCTTCCGGCGAACTGCCCGCGTGGTTCACCCGGTTGCCCGCCCAGGACCTGCAGGACGAAAGTATTTCCGCGGGCGGATCGGACTCTCCAACATCCCGCCGGCGAAATCACAGAGCTCTTCGATTCCAAAGGAAGGCCTCGTCGCCACCTATCCCGGATGCAAACTGCTGTTGTTGCATTTCCTTTCCGCCGATGCCGCTGTCGCAACAGCTCGCCGCCTCGGCCATTCTCGCCACCGCCCGCCCAACCCTCCCACCGGCGTCTAGGCGGACGCCTCCGGTTTCACCTGCACCGATGTGGACGGCAACCGGCCGAGTGCGCACCCGCGGCGAGGATCTGCTCGCCTTCGTCTTCACCGACGACACCCGCTTTCACGCAGTGGCCGGGCGCTCGAATAGGCCCCGAGGTTCCAGCGAACGTCGCTACCGCAGCCCGCCCGGTTTTCGTAGCAATAATCGTGTGGGTTTCAGCCCCGCCGCTACCGCCCCGCCCCACTTGCCGCCCTTTCCGCACAGGGCGTCCCTTCCGGACAGCGCCCACCCATGAGTCCCCTCTCGCTTGGCTCCCCCTGACCCCGGCCGACCTCGCCGCGTGCGTGCCCTGGCCGATATCGCCCACCCCGATTTGCCCGAACACGAATCGGTGTTTGCCGAAAACTCCGGCTCTTCCCGCCCGGGTGCCGAAAGCTGGATGACGCCGGCCGGCTCGTCGGTTACGGATCGCCCATCCTTGGCTCACCGACGAGCCGCCGCCCCTCGACACGCTCCTCGGCGCGCTGCCAAGCGCGGCGGATTGTCTCCACCTGCACGATGCCGTCGTCGCCCCCGAAGCGCGCGGGCACGGCCTCGCCGCCCGTTATGTCGCGGAAATGCAAACCGTCGCCCACGCCCACGGGCTGCACGCCCTCACCTTGGTGTCGGTCTATGGCACGCATCCCTCTGGGCCCGCTGCGGCTTCCGGATCCGCACGCCGCCATTGCCCCCGGGCAAATTGGCGGCCTACGGCCCGACGGCCTGTGCCATGATCTGCCCGTTGTGACCGGTTTCCCCTGCCAGTCCCGAAACCCGACCAAAGAAAAGGCCCGGGCGGCAGCTGCCGCTCGGGCCGGAAAAGCGATCCTCGGACTCAGAATGTGACCGTCAGCTCGGTACGCAGGAAGGTCATCGTCGGTGTGGGTGTTAGAAACTCCCATCGGGCAGTATTCGGCCAGCACCAAACCGCTGAGCGTCTTGGTGAACTTGTGTTTCACGACCACCTGGAACAGATGGCCGCGGAACTTGCTGTCGCGGCTGAAGAGCGCGCTCGTGGTACGGGTGGGCGAATCGTCGAGGGCGAACAGCGCCCCGTAGGTAGTGTTGATGCTGGTGCTCTTGCTCGGGGCAATACTCCAGCTCGCGCCGACCCGGAACAGATTGCTGTACTGCGCATTGCGGCCGGTCTCCTGGCCGATCGCCACCGCCCAGACTTCGCTCACCCGCGGGGTGCGGCCCCAGAGCACGTCAAACGCCTCGTCCTTGCCGGTGCTGCCGCGCTTGTCTCCAGAGAGATACTCGGTGAGAAACGTGAACTGGTTGTTGAGCGGGTCCTTGAGCAGGTAGGTCACCTTCGCGTTGAGCCCATAGGCGGACACATCCCGTGACGTCGGGAAAATCGAGTCACGACGGTTGCCCCATTGATAGGCGGCCTCCGCGGAGTACTGCCAATTCTCCGCCGGGGTGCCGGCGATCTTGCCTCCGAGAGTGTAGATGTCCGCATTGTAACCACGGGCAGTCACCCGGTCGTCGCCCTTGTACATGAAATAGCCGTCGAGCTGCATCTAGCCCACCGACTTATTGGGCGTAGAGGATGACGCCGGTCTCATCCTGCTCGGTGAGCGCCGCGGCCCGGGCCTCGCTGCCCAGAATCGGCAACGTATCGCCGGGGAAGGCCCGCTGCCTGAAGGCGATCACGTCGAACTTCGTCTTGAGGTCCTTGGCGTCGATGGTGACACGCAGGGCGTCGTAATGGTTGGTCCACGAACCATCGAGCGGAGTGCCGTCGGCCACCAGCCACTGGTCCCCAAGCTGAATGTCCTGCCGGCCCAACACCACCGTGACCGGGTTACCATCACTTTCGGTGACCCACTTGGCATTGAGGCTGTCGAAGATGGCGTATTTCCACTCCGTCCCCTCGGCCGCGACGGAGGCGGCGTTGAACCAGTACCGCGGCTCGGCGGAGACACGACCGAAGAGGGTCAACCCGGGCAGCGGGTTGACGGTCTCCCAGAGGCGTAGGCGGGTGCGCAGATAGTCGCGGTCATGCGCGCCGTAACTGCGGAGCGTATGGACGTTGTTGTAGGCCTCGAAGCGGAAGCGGGCGTCGCCCCCCCACTGGGAAACCGGTTTATCCCCCGTGGAGGAGCCGGTATTCTGGCCGAAAGCGCCGGTGGCCGCAGCCATCAGCATGAAGGAAACGCAAGAACCACGAATCAGTTGTGTAGCCATAGAGCAAGTAGTGTCGGGAGCCGAGCGAGTCGATGGGTGGGGTTGCGCCCTTATCGGTCGGAAATCAATTTAGTTGAAGAGAACCGCACCGTCTCCACTTGGCAATCCCTCCCGAAAGGCCGGTTTGCCCCCCCTTCCCGTCGGACCCGGCCGGCTACTCCGGCAGCACTTCCAGCTCGCACAGCCGATCCTTCGCCAGCAGCACCCGCGCCATCGCATTGACCTCGGCGCCTGTCACCGCTGCCAGGATCTGCTGCTGCTCGGCGACCCCCTCGAGGTACTGCGGCTTGCTCTGGGCGTCGCTCAACACGAACAGCCACCAGGTATTGCTCGCACGGTTCTCCTCCCCCTCGCGCAGCAACGGCAACCGAGCCCGCTCGAGTTCCTCGGCCGTGACCCCGTCGCGCCACAACTCCGCCACCACGGCCTGCGCCGCCTCTCCGACCCGGCGCACATACCGCGGCGCCGTCTCCACCCGACAGCGCAAAAACAACGTCGCCGGCGCCAACGCTCGCTCGGAGAGCAGCCCGACCACCGGCGTATACGTCTTGCCCATCTCCTGGCGTAGCCGCACCCGGATCCGGTCCTCGAGGATACGCGCAAGCAGGCGCAACTGGCAGTCGTCGGTCTGCCCGACTACATCGGGCAACCGCCACGCCAGAGCCACCGTGCCCACCGAGCCCTTGCCCTGGAAACGCTGCTCGAGCTTCTGCGGCGAGGCCCCCGGGCTGTACAACCGGCGATCGGCCAGCGGGTCCACGGTGGAGCGCAGCGGCAGGGCCCCGAAGGTGCGCGCCACCGCCGCCACCGCCTCCGCATAGTCGATATCCCCCGCGATCGAGATCTCGATCGGGGAGGTTCGCAGCTGCGGCTCGATCCACGCCTTCAATTCCCCATAGCTGAGCCGCCGGCTCTCCGCCAGCCGCGGACGCGTCAAGGCCGGGTGCCCCCCAAAAAGATGCTCGCGCAACCGGTCTTCGGCCCGGCCCGAGGACGTGCGCGCCGCCCCGGCCAACTGCCGCTCCATGAACGCTCGCGTCTGCTCCCCTCCCTCCGGTCGGAAGGCGGGTTGCGCCAACCGGGCCGCGAACAACTGCAGCACCGTGCCCACCCCGCCGCTGGGGCAGGTGGCCGCCATCCCCAAACGGTCCGCCCCGAACCCGAACGTCACCTCGATCTCGCTGCGGTCGAGCAGCTCGCGTTCCTGCTCGGCGGTCATGCCCTGCAGGCCGCCGAAATAGAGCGCTGCTATGCCGAACGCCAACCCTTCGCGTCCCACCTCCGTCCCCAACAAGCCATTTCCGAAGGCCACCCGCAGCCGCACCCGCCCATGCTCGTGGGGTGTCGACTTGAAATTGAGCCGCACCCCGTTGTCGAACTGCACAAACCAGCAGTCCAACAGCGGATCCTGCCGTTCCTCCACCACCGCCCCGGGCACCCCGAACTCGGTGGATACCGAGGCGGCCGTCTCCGTCGTCTCCAAGTAGGGCGCCGGCTCGCGCGAGCGCGCGGCCAACAGCGCCTTGCGCACCGCGGGCTGGTCCACCGCCGCCTCCGGTACCGGACCGTTGAGCACCAACTGCGTGCGCTCCACCGGCCACAGTTCGGCCAGCGCCACCCGGCAGTCCTCCGGGGTCAGCCGCCCCAGCGTGCGCTCTCCCGAGCGCCGTTCCTCCGCCGCATCGGAAAAGACCGCCCCTCGGCCCACGGCGTGGACGAGGGCCATCGCCACCTCGCTTGCCGGCCGATTGGGGGCGTCGCGCTGCGCCCACAACAAATGGCGCCGCCGTACCTCCACCTCCCGTTGAAACTCCTCGGCGGTAAACCCGTCCCGGATCGCCCGGCGTACCTCCGTCTCCATCGCCCCGGCAGCCACCGCCCAAGCGGTCGCCGAGGTGCGCACCCGCACCAGCGGCACCAGCCAGCCGGGTACCTCGTGGCCAAGCAGAACCTCGATCTGGGCTGCCACTCCGATGGTGCGGCCCAGCCGGCGCTCTATCAGGTCGAGCGAGAGGGCCCCGGCCAACTCGCGGCTGCGACGCGCCTCCGTATCAGCCCCGTCCCGAGGCACCGCCGCCACCAAAGTCACGATCTGCACCGGGGCCTCCGGCTCGCAGAACACATGCACCTTCACCCGGTCGGCGCGCCAGCGGGGCGCCTCCCACGCGGGCGGCTCGGCGCGCCCCTGCGCCCTCAGGCCGCCGAACTCGGCCGCGATGGCGGCCGCCAGCGCCGGCGCATCCACCTCGCCCGCCACCCCCAGTGTCATCCGCTCGGGCTGGTACCAGCGCTCATAGAACGCCCGCAGCCCCTCGGGCTTCGCCCGCCGAATACTCCGTGTCGTACCGATCTGGGGGCGCGCCAGCGCCGTGCCGGCGAACACCCCCTCCATCTCCCGGTCGAAAAGGTCGCTACTGAACGGAGGCAGGAACTCCAACTCCCGCTCCCACCAGTAGGCGATGCGCCCCTCCCGCACTCGTCCCTCGGAGAGAATCACATCGCGCTCCCGCCGCACCGCCTCCGGTTCGAAGGTGAGCCCCTCGGCATAGTTGCGCAGAATCCGCAACGCTGCGGCCAGGGCCTCCGGCTCCGCTGTGGGCAGGTTCTTGATCTCGTAGACGGTCAGGAAGCGGCTGGTGTAGGCGTTCACCCCCGCCCCGAACGCCAGCCCGAAGCGCTGCATCGTGCGGATACCGGAATCGCCGGGAAAATCGCGCGTGCCGGTGAAGGCCAGGTGCTCGACAAAATGGGCGTAGCCAAGCTCGCCGTCGTCCTCGTTGGCGCTGCCCGCCTCCACCAACAGGAAAAGCGACAACCTCCCCCGCGGCACTGCCTGCGGATGGATGGCGTAGCGGAAGCCGTTGGCCAGTTGCCCGGAGCTCACCAGCGGATCGGCCGGCGGAGCGTCCGCTGCCGGTGCCAGCACGAGCCGCGCAAAAACCGGAGCCGGTGCAGGAACCAGGGCCGCGGGGGAGGCTGTATCCGCTGCCACCGGGCAAGGCAGCGGCCCCGCCTGCAGCAATGCAGCGGCGACCAGCGGCAGCAGGTGGGAACGGACTCTCATGGTGGGAGGCGGAAACGCGTCAGCGAAGTCGAAGAGAACAGGTTCAGCCTCGTTATCAATCGGCTCTTCCGGCGCTGCCCAAAGGGTAAAGCCCGGGCCCCGTCGCTTTCCCCTAGGTTTCTGCGCCGCGCAGAAACCTTACTCCTCGTAGGGCGTGTACTCCGGCACCAGGCGCTTCATCGCCGCCTTGATCTCACCGGCCTTGCCCGACTCCGCCACCACCCGCAGCGCCGGCAACCAGCCGTCGTCCTGCTCAGCTACCGCACTGGGCACCGCCTTCAACCGGAAGATCCGCGGGTGCTCGGTGGGCTCGTGCGTCTCGTCGCTGTGGCGCAACTCCTCGTAGAGCTTCTCGCCCGGACGCAGCCCGGTGATGCGGATCTCGATGTCGACCTCCGGCTTGTAGCCGCTGAGCTCCACCATCTGCCGCGCCATCTCGAGGATGTTCACCGGCTTGCCCATATCCAAAATGAAGATTTCCCCGCCGCGCCCGAGCGTGGCCGTCTGCAGCACCAGCCCCACGGCCTCCGGGATCGTCATGAAATAGCGCGTCATCTCGCGGTGGGTCACCGTCACCGGGCCACCCTGGGCGATCTGGCGGCGGAAGGTCGGGATCACGCTGCCGCTGGAGCCCAGCACATTGCCGAAACGCACCGCCAAAAAGCGCGTGGTATTGCCCGCCACGCGGCTGCGCGCCAGCAGCGCCTTCTCGGCGAGCCGCTTGCTGCAGCCCATCACGCTGGTGGGGTTGATCGCCTTGTCGGTGGAGATGAAGACGAACCGGGCCACCCCGTATTCACTGGCCAGACCCGCGAGGTGCGCCGTGCCCAAGGTGTTGTTCTTGATGGCCTCGCTGGGCTGGCGCTCCATCAGCGGCACGTGCTTGTGGGCGGCCGCGTGGAACACGAGCGCCGGCCGATGCTTCTCAAAAATCACCCGCATCGAGTGCGGATCGGTGATGTCGGCAATGAGCGGCAGAATCCGCCGGCCCTCCGGGGTGGCCAGCAGCTCGTTTTCGATCTCGAAGAGCGCGATCTCGGTCTGCTCGATCATCACCAGTTGCCGCGGGCCCTTGGCCAGAATCTGCCGACACAGCTCGCTGCCAATGCTGCCGCCAGCCCCGGTTACCAGCACCACCTGGTCGTGCAGCAAACGGTCGATACCGGCCGAGTCCAGCTCCACCTGGTCGCGCCCGAGCAGATCCTCGATCGCCACCGGGCGGGTGCGATCGACCTTCACCTCGCCGGTGGCCAATTGGGTGGCCGAGGGTACGATCTGTGTTGTCACCCCGATCTGGCGACCCAGCTCCACGATCTCGCGGATGCGTTTCGGGCCGGCCGAGGGCATGGCGACCACCAGCTCCTGCAAGCCCACCTCGGAGGCTACCTCCAGCAGCTTGGTCAGCGGCCCATGCACGGTGAGCCCGTGGATGCTGCGCCCGATCTTGTCGGGGTCGTCGTCGAGAAAGAACATCGGCCGCAGGCCGCTGCCGCGCCGCGAGAGCAGCTCCTTGGCCAGCGCCTCGCCCACGTCGCCCGCTCCCACGATCGCGATACGCCGCTCGGCCAGCCCGGGCTGCACCGAGCCCGAGAGGCTCCAGGAGCGCACCACCCGCAGGAAGAGCCGGAAGGCCGCGAGCAACGCCACGCTCAGCACAAAATCCATCAGGATGACGCCGCGCGGCGGCGACGCTCCCGGCAGCGCCACCAACCACAACCCCAGCATCATCGCCGAACCCGAGCTCATCGCCAGCACCACACCGCTGAAGTCGGCCAGGCCGAAATAGCTCAGCATGGAGCGGAACTGGCCGAACGATTGCAGCAGCACCAGTTTGCACACCACCACCACCGCCAGCAGCTGCAGGCGCTGCACCGCGAACTCGGGCGGCACCGCAAAATCCCAGCGCAGCTCGTAGGCCAGCCAAAACGCCGTCGCCAGTTCCAGCGTATAGATGGCGATCAGCATCAGCACCCGCGTGTAGCGGTGCCGGCCGATATGCTGGTCCACCCAGCCGAGCAACCGCTGATAGGCCCATTGGCTGCGCTCCTGCAGGAGCGCGGCGATGGCAACGCGACCAGTATTGGGCAAAGGGACGGCCATGATGGGAGGAATTGGGCTCAAATGGACCGGGCTCAGGCGCGTCCGAACGTGCGGCGCACGGTCCGGACGACCCGTTGCAGATCGGCCTCCGTCATGCCTGATCCGGACGGCAGACACAACCCCCGGGCGAAGAGATCCGCCGACACCGCGCCGCCGATGCACTCCGCGCCGCGATAGAACGGTTGCAGATGCAACGGTTTCCACAGCGGCCGGGCTTCGATGTTGGCCGCCTCCAGCGCGGTGAGCACGGCATCGCGATCAGTGCCGGCGACGGTCGGGTCGATCGTCAGGCAGGTGAGCCAGCGCGTGCTGCGTCCATAGGCCGCCTCCGGCATGAAGGCCACCCCGGGCAAACCGCCCAACTCCGACTGGTACAGCGCGCAGATCGCCCGACGCCGGTCGATGCGCTGCTCCAGCCAAGCCAGTTGGCCGCGGCCGATGCCGGCAAGCACGTTGCTCAAGCGGTAGTTGTAGCCCAACTCGGCATGCTCGTAGTGGGGGGCGGCCTCGCGCGCCTGCGTGGCCAATTTGTGGGCCCGGTCGACCAGCGCCCGGTCGGGCGAGACGACCATCCCGCCCCCGCTGGTGGAGAGGATCTTGTTGCCGTTGAAGGAATAGACGCCGATCGCCCCGAAGGTGCCCGCCCAGCGCCCACGGTAGGTCGCCCCCACCGCCTCGGCGGCATCCTCGATCACCGGCACCCCATGGCGCTGCGCCGCCGCCAGGATCGGGTCCCAATCCGCACATTGCCCGTAAATATCGGAGACAAGAATGGCCCGCGGCAGGCGCCCCTCCCGGGCGCGCGCCTCCAACGCCCCGGCCAGCAACGCGGGGTCCATGTTCCAGGACGCGCGGTCGGCATCAACAAACACCGGCCGGCCGCCCTCGTAGAGAATCGGGTTGGCGCTGGCCACGAAGGTAAACGTCGAGCAGAGCACCTCGTCGCCCGGCCGCACTCCGACCAGCCGCACCGCCAGGTGCAGGGCCGCCGTGCCCGAGCTCACCGCCACCGCCGCCGCCGCGCCGCTGGCCGCGCACATCTCCTGCTCGAAGGCGGTCAGATGCGGACCGGCCGGCGCCACCCAGTTGGTGGCGAAGGCCTCGTCGACGTACTGCTTCTCCGCCGGACCGATGTGAGGGGGCGAAAGGAACAGGCGGGGGGCGGGGGCAGGGAGATTGGTCACGGGGAGACGGCGACAGGGGGAAGGGTGCCCAGGCCCAGGGCCTGCAGGCCGCGCAGCACCTCGCCCAGGCCGGGATCGGCCCAGAGGGTTTCCAGCGGCACGTTGGCTGTCAGGCGGATGAAATACTGCTCGCGGCTGCCCAGCAGCGCCTGCTGCACGGCATCCTTCCACCAGGCGAGCGGATCGGGCACCGCGTTGAAGCGGCCGCCCTGGTCGTACACCCGCCCCTCGACCAAGTGCCAATAGAGCACATACGTGGTCGCGCCGCCGTTGGGCGGCTGGAAGCGCCGCCACTCCGCCGGCTGCAGCGGGGCGCCATTGGCGGCCAGCGGCTGGCGGAAGCGCATCTCCTGGCAGGTCCAGCCGTTCTCGGTCCAGCAGCGGTCCGGTGTGTGCGAGGCCACCAGGCGGGTGGGCATCTTGCCCGCGCCCCAGTAGGCCACATACACCCCGAAGGTCGCGCCGGCGCGGCTGTATTCGCGGCTCACCGCCTCGTCGAAATTCAAGGTCTTCTCCACCTGGCCGGTCATGAACTCGGTGGGCCCCAGCGGCACGTTGCGCACCCGCCAGCCCGGCAGGCTGGTTGGCACCAGCGCGGCCACGTGCGGGCCGCGCGGCTTGGGCACCTCGCGAAACACCCCGATGCCCTGCAACACCGCCGCTGCGGTCAGCACCACGACAGGCAAGATCAACGACCACCGCCACCACCACCGTTTGGTCTCAGCCATGATTCGTCCTTTCCCCTGCGCGGTCCTCCGCGCCTTCCGTTACGCGGGCCGCCGCGTCCCCAGCGCGGTCCTCCGCGCTTTCCGTTACGCGGGCCGCCGCGTCCCCTGCGCGGGCTGCCGCGCCTTCCGTCACGCGGGCTGCCGTCTCCTGCGGTGCCGCGGCCGCATAGGGCCGGGCCGGTGAGCCAAAGACTGTCGTACCGGCCGCCACCTCGCGCATCACCACCGAGCCGGCACCGATCACCGCGCCCGCGCCGACCTTCACCCCGGGCAGGATCGAGGCGTGGCTGCCCACCAGCACGCCCTCGCCAATCACCACCCCGCCGGTCACGTCAACGTGGCAGTGCAACTGGCACCAGTCGCCCACCACCGCGTCGTGCGCCACCGTCGAGTGCAGGTTCACCGCCACAAAGGCGCCCAGCCGCGCCCGCGAAGTCACCACGCTGTGCGGACACAGGATCACGCCCTCGCCCAGCTCCACCTCGGAGCCCACCACCGCCGTGCGGTGGATCACCCGCGTGAAGACCCCGCCGTTACGGCGCACCTCCTTCACACACCGGCGCTTGGCCGCCACCTGACCGATCGCACAGATGAAGACCTCGTCGGCCGCCGGCACATGCCCGAGGATCGGCCCCAGCCACGGCGCATCGGCCGGGCCGGCGTCGAGAGCGCGCGGGTTGTCATCGATAAAACCCTTCACCAGCCAGTCCCGCCCACAGGCCTCCGACTGCCGGGCCCAGTCGAGCACCTCGCGTCCAAAGCCACCCGCCCCGATGATGACGAGCTGTTTCATGCCGGCGAAGCGCTGCGGGTTTTCTTAAGATTGCGCGTGGTCTCCACCGCCGCGACCAGGCGCACGCTCGCCGGCAGCTTGTGACGGGGCAGCCGCGCACCGGCGAACTCGTGCAGCGAGCGCTTCACCACCACAACGTCGGTCTCCGCCCCGCGCCAGACGAGCTCCACGGCCACCACCTGGCCAAGCAGGGCGTTGCGCTCGGCGTGCACGCGGCAGTCGACCACCTGGGGGTGCTCCTGCAACACGGCCTCGACCTCCGCCGGCAACACCTTCTCGCCGCCCACATTGATAAGCTCCTCGCAACGCCCGAGCACGCGCACCGCCCCATCGGGCAGCCGCTCGGCCAGATCGCCAGTGCGAAACCAGCCGTCGGCGTCGAACCCTCCCGGTGCGCCGGACAGATAGCCCAGCGCCCGAGCCGGACTGCGCACCCACAGCTCGCCGGCCACGATCTTCCACTGGAAACCGGCCGAATCATCGCCCAAGAGCAGGCCGGCCCCTGACTCGCTCACCGGCAGCGCACCGGTCTCGCTCGTACCAAAACGTTGGACATACTCCACCTTCGGCAGCGCCGAGCCCAGGCGCGCCAGCAGGCCCACCGGCATCGGCTCCGCCCCATAGGGCACCACCCGCAGCGAGCTCAATGAACAGCTCCGGTG
This sequence comes from Opitutaceae bacterium, assembly GCA_016711225.1. GTDB lineage: Bacteria > Verrucomicrobiota > Verrucomicrobiia > Opitutales > Opitutaceae > CAJCBL01. The sequence goes on along the minus strand of JADJTK010000013.1, from coordinate 64,720 downwards.
CACCTCGGCGGCGAGCATGAGGTTGAGAAAGCTCGGGGTCGCCGGCATCACCTCCACCTGATGGCGCTCGATCACGGCGGCCACCGCTTCGGGAGCAAGTTCGGCCGGGGGAGCCACCAGCACATGCCCGCTGCCCAGCGCCCGCCACACCATGTCGAGCCCGCCGATGTGGTCGAAGCGCATCAACGGCATGATCCGCCGCCCCACGCTCTGCTTGACCGGCACGGTGGCCAGCAACGCCGTCAAATCATGCAAGACCAGCTTGGGTACTCCGGTGGTCCCGCCGGTGGCCAAGATCAGCCCCGGTCGCCCCGCCGCGCGCAGCGGCGCGAGCAAGCGCTCCGCCGCGGGTGAAGCTGCCCCGCCCGGCAGCGCTGCGAGCTGCTCACCACACACCCGCCACCGCGGAGCGGCCTGGCGGCTCCACGTCTCCAATTCACCTTCGCGCTCGCCGCGCAGCGGGGCCACCACCGCGCCGGCCAGCGCCGCACCAAAAAACCACGCCAAGGCCGCAAACGTCGCCTCGCCCGGGGTCAACACGATCTCGCCCGGCTGCACCCCGGCCGCTTGGCAGGCCGCCTGCGCCGCCCGCACCGCTCGCCCCAACTCCATCCAAGTGCGCACGCCACCGCCATCGACCCAGAGGTCGCGCACCGCACGGCGCTCGGCGAGCACCAGCAAGGTTTCCGGACTGAGGACTTCGATCATGACGGAAGAGTCAGCTCAACCGTTCACGCCGCCAAGGTAAAGCACCTGTCCGGTGACAAATTCGCTACTATCCGCCAGGAAGAACTCCACCACGTTGACCACATCCTCCACGGTGCCCAAACGCCGGATCGCCTGCCGGGCGAGCAGCGCCTCCAGCTTGGCCGCCGGCACATTCTTGATCAAATCGGTGGGCACCGGAGTGGGCCCCACGGCGTTGACGGTCACCCCCGAGGCTCCCAGCTCGCGCGCCAGCACCTGGGTGAACGACTCCACCGCCGCCTTGCTCGCGGCGTAGAGCGCCTCGCCCTCCAGCCGCAGCGGGGTCGCCACGGTGGTGAAATTCACGATCCGCCCCACCTTGCGCCGCACCATCGCCTTCGCCACCTCGCGACAGAACAGGAAGGTGCCGTGGAAATTGGTGGCCATGATCTGCTGGGCCACCGCCGCCGGGGTGAGCAGCGCATGGTTCATCGCCGCGATACCGGCATTGTTGAGCAACGCATCGATCCGCCCATGGCGGCGCACGACCTCGCGCACCATCGCTACCACCGCCTTCTCGTCGGCGATCTCCAGCTCGAAGTGCTCGTAGCGCGGGTGCTGGAGCCCCTAACGCGGGCTGCCGCGCTTTCCGTGTGGCCCGCCCCAGCGCGGGCTGCCGCGCTTTCGTGTGGCCCGCCCCAGCGCGGGCTGCCGCGCTTTCCGTGTGGCCCGCCCCAGCGCGGGCTGCCGCGCCTTCCGTGCGCCCCGCCGGCGAGCGGCTGCAGCCGCAGACCGTGTCCCCCGCTTTCAGAAAATGTTCGGCCAGCCCGCGGCCAATGCCGCGGCTGGTGCCGGTGATGAGGATGACGCGCGATGTTTTCATGCGCCCAACAGTTCGAGGATATAGGCCGTGAGCGTGTCCACATCGCGAAACGGCGAGCGGCTGCGGCTCATCGCCCGCTCGCTGGCCAACACGAGCTCACGGCCGTAATCCTCGGCGATTCGATACTCAAGGTCGGCCAGGAAGTTGACCAGTCCGAGGCTGTCGAGCGCGCCGCCCGCGCCGAAGATCACCGGGTTGGCGCCCATGCGCGCCGACTCCGGCAACGTGGCGAGGATGAGGCGGCGAAGGGAATCGGAGGAGACAGGTGCAGGAGCAGGCATCGTCATGGCCAAGAGTCGTTTTCTGGGGCGAAGCTGTCGAGGGAGGAGTTGGTGGGCAAACGAGCCGGCTCCGAGGTATCAAGTCTCAAGGGTCCAGGGCCAAGTGGCCGTCCACCGATCAACGGCCTTGGAGTGTGGTCCAATCTGCCAGCGACGAGTTCAAACAAGCAGGCGCAAACAGGCCAACCTCAACTCAGGGGCCTTCCGCGCCGCCGCATCCCAGACTACCGAGACCTCGACAGCGAAGTAGGCGTGGGCAAGCACATCGCGAAAACCGGTGATCTGGCGCCATGGGATGCCCGGTTCCCGCGCGGTCCATTCGGGAGGAAGCGCTTTGACCGCCTCACCGACGATCTCAAACCGCCGCACGACCGCATCGCGGGTCTTCTCATCTGTCGCAAATCGGGCCGAATCGAGTCCATCGATATATCGAGCGATCGCCTCGCACGCTTCAATGATATCGTGCAGCCGATCAGTGGGATTACGCGGCATGAAGCAGCTCCGGTTCGATCGCCCGCCAGAGCCTCGGAGGGCAGGCACTGCGGGACAGCAGATCGACCCGTCCCTTCAAACAATCCTCCAACAACTGGCGCACGCCCATGAACCGGTCGAAGTCGGGCGCAGCGGAGAACTCGACGACAAAATCCCAATCGCTGTCCGGTCGGGCATCACCGCGAGCCCTCGAACCAAAGAGGAGCAGCTCCCGCACGCCAAGCCGGGCCAACTCCGCCTGAGCGGGTTGCAGCAACTGGGTGACCGAGAGAGGCGCAGGGGGCATGCGTTCGGTTATGGCCGTAGCGCGTATTGCGTCAACCCGTCCGCTGAAACCGATGCGCTTAAGGTTTCGCGTCGCCCGAAACCTGCGGAGGCCGCAGCGGGGCCATCGTCGCCTCGCCCGGCGCGCTGATGCCGTCGCGCGAGCACACCAGCGCGACCGTTCGCAACAGGATACGCAGATCGAGCGCCACGCTGTGGTGATCCACATACCAGACATCGAGCTTCAACCGCTCGTCCCAGGTGGTGGCGTTGCGCCCATGAATCTGGGCCCAGCCGGTCAAGCCGGGGCGCACGTCGTGGCGCCGCGCCTCCTCGGGGTATAACGTTCGAGGTATTCGACCAGCAAGGGCCGCGGGCCCACCAGGCTCATCTCGCCGCGCAATACGTTCCAGAGCTCGGGTAATTCGTCCAAGCTCGAGGCCCGCAGCTTCAGCCCGAAGGGCGTGAGCCTCTGCGCATCGGACAAGGGCTGACCGTCCGTGCCGCGCGCTTCGCGCATCGAGCGGAACTTCACCACCGTGAAGATGCGCCCGCCCTGCCCCGGCCGCCGCTGACGAAAGAGCACCGGCGTACCCAGTTTTACCCGTACGAGCACGGCGAGCCCGAGCAACAGCGGAGAGAGGACCAGCAGCAGCAGCAGCGCACCGCAGAAATCAAGGAGACGTTTCACGGGAAACAAAGTAGTGAGTAGTGAGTAGCGAGTAGCGAGCATTGCTCCCCGAGAGCTCTTCCGAAAGGCAGAATGCTCATCCTGGTACTCCAATTCGTCGGCCCGCTCGCGTTCCCTGGAGGGCGAGCCTCCCGGCGAGCCGCCGCCTAACAGGCGTCGCAAGCGGCGCCCCTACAACGGGGCACGGCGCCGGCAGCAGAACCGGCTCGGGCGGAGCCTCGGCCCCCATACCAGCAGCCGGCTCCTGCCCGTTCAGCGTTCAGCGGTCTGCACTCTACCTTCTGCCTTCGCCCAGAAGCTCCACCTCCGCCGCCTCCAGCCAGTCCCCGGCGGGCTGCCGCAGCGCCGTCACCCCCACCGACACCCAGGCCGCATCCGCCGGCGCGGTGGCGGCCAGCAACTGGGTCCGCCACCCGTTGTCCCCCTTGGGCAAAGTCTGCGTGCGATACTCGCCGGTGATCCGGCCGTCGGCCGTAACAAAGACCAGGAACAGCGCCGCATCGCCGCCCGGGCTGCTCCGCCCGCGCATCCGTGCCGACAACACCTGCAACCGGCCCGGCGTCGCCGCCACCGTGGTTGATACTTGGGTCTCCCACGCGCCCTCGATGCGCAGCGCCCGCCCCGCCGGCCGCCCCCCGTCCTCCGTCGTCCGCGCGACCAGCGCCACCCGTCCGGTCTCGGTGGCGATCCCGCGCACCGTCCAGCCCGCCGGCAGTCCGCCCCAGAGCGGATACAGGAAAGCGGGATCCTGTCGGCCCGCCGCCGCCCGGGCAAAGTCGCCGTTCGCCAGCTGGTTTTTGAGCGTCTCCAGGCTCCCGTCGGCGTAGGCCGCCGCCAGGTCGAGCCACGGCGCCGGCACCGTCACGGCCGATTCCACCGGCGCTTCGCCTGCGCCCTTCAGCGCGGTGAGGGCCGCCAGCGGCGCGGTCGCCTCGCGCCGCCCCAGCGCCGCCAACAGGCGGGGCACTGGATCGTTGCGTAACAGAAAAGCCACATCGGCAGAGGCCATAGCCGGCGGCGTACCCTCGCCCGACGCAACCGCTGCCTGTTGCGCCGCCAGCTCCAGCACAACGCGAGCGCGCTGCAACTCCCGCAACTGTGCCGCCAGCTCGGTAGCCAAGATTGTGTCGGCCGCCGCCCCCAATGCCCGCCGCACACGATCGAACTCCACCGCCGCCTCCGTCACCGCAAACGCCCGACTCGTGAGCGCCACACGATTTTCGATTGGGGATTGCCGATTTTCGATTGCGAGCGCCCCTGAGCCTGCAGCGTGCTCGCTGCTTTGCCTCCACGTTCGCTTCCCCTGGCCCTCTTTGGAATTTCCCCACGTGTCCCTTGTTCCTTGTTACTCGGCCACGGACCCACTGGACCGCGGCCCGCCTCGCCAGCTTCTACGTCAGTGGAAGCGAGAGATGGTCCGCCTTCAACCTTCGCCGCCGCTTCGGCGGCGGTGAGCATCGCCCGCAGCTCGCGGCACACCTCCGGCGGGAAGAGCAGCGTCTGGTCCTGCTGCCGATAGTACTTGATCCACCACGGCGGGCCCTGCTGCGCCATCCATAACGCCTCGCAGCGCGCGAAGAACCGCCGCATCGGCTCCGCCGCCGGCCCGTACCAGCCACGAAAGAAATCATCCTCCAGCTCCGCCGTCGTGCGCTCCGGTTCCCAGAGCAGCTGCGCCAGCATCCACATCTTGTAGGCGTCGAACCCCCAGTGCGGCGTGGTGTCGGCCATGTACCCGCGCGCCCCGCGCCACCAGCCCTCCCGCACCGCCTCCGCCAACATGGCATGCGGCACGCGCGGCACCACATACGCGCTACCGTAGGCATACTCCCAGAGCCCGAAGGCGCGCACGCCCGACCGACTCCAGCGCGCCATCAACGCATAGTCCGCCGCCCGATAGAGCGGGTCGTAGAACTGCGTGCGATCGGTCGTTACATACGGGATCACCTGCGGGTGCACCGGAAACGACGGCGTATCCTCGCACCAGAAATAGGCCAGGCAGCCGAGGTACTTGTCGGTCCGCGTCCGGGCGAGTGCTGCCGCCGCACGATTCATGAAACCAAAGACCAGCGGCGAATAGTCGGGCATGCCGCGAAAGTAGCGCAACGGCGTCACCGCCGCCTGCGTCGCCGCGCCCTGGTCGAAGCGCACACTGTCGTTCATGCCGAGCGAAAAGCTCGCCCGCCCCGGTTCACGCCCAAAGGCCGCCACGGCCTGCTCGGCCGCCCAATCCGCCACCTCGGGCCGCACCAGGTCCGGTTGCCAATTGAAGTCGGACTTCGTCGCGGGAATGAGTCGCCGGCCCTGAATGAGGGGAAACCATTCCGGGTGGGTCCGGCCCAGCTCGGGCGGGAAGACGTGGGTAAGGCTGTGGCTGTATTCGATACGCGAGCCCAGCCCGTTGCGCCGCGCCCACGCACCATCCACGCCGGAGATCTCGCGCGACACGTAGGCCGGTTCACGCGCCACGCTCAGCTCGGGCAGCGTCCATTCCGTACGCCGCGGGATCACCTCGCCCACCGCACCAGGCGCATACCAGCGCACGCCGCCGTGCCGCTGCAGCAGCCACGACACCGCGAAGGCGGTCGCCTCGGGAGTGGCGCCTTCGAGAAACACCCGTTCCCCGAGCGTGCAGATACGAAAGCCGTCCGGCCCGATCTCACTGGCCTGCGGCCGGAGCAGATCGGCCGCCGGGCGCAAGGCCGGCAACGCCCGGGCTGCCGCCCGAGTACGCCCGACGAAAATCCCCGCCTCGGAACCGACCTCCGTGCGCACCGCCCAGTCGAACCCCGACATCGCCCCGAGCACCCGCGCGAGCTCCTCGGCCGCCGCGCGCTCCTCCGGTGCAGCCTGCGCCGCGACAATCACTGGCAGTCGCACCTGGCCGCGCGCGAAGACGGTGACCTCCGCGTGCAGTGGTGCCAGCGCAGCCAAGATCCAGCCGGTCAGCAGCAGGCGAACAAGCGGCGCCTTCCAGTGCCGCCGGCCGGCCTGCGATAAAATCTTCAGCTGCGGCCCCACGGGACCGTAGCTCGCCCTGTGACCTTGCGGCCGGGCGGTTCCGGCAGTCGGGGGCGTTCGCCACGGAAAATACAGAACTCTTAAGTCAGCGGTCACAGGAGGATCCGAAGATCACCGAGCAGGAGACCGTCGCGAGCATTCTCCTGTTCCCGGCCTCTCGTCTCGCTCCTGCTGGAGCGCGTTCTGGGGCAAGCCGCCGCCCGCAAGCGAGGGTGGGATCGAAAAGAGAGTGGCCGCCTCGTCAGGCGCCTTCCGGACGTAGCTGGACCGCAAAGCGGTTCAGCCCGTGGGCCAGACCTCGCGTCTACACCGATTCGATCGGCTTCCAGAGAAGGCGGCGCAAGCGCCGCCCCTACGTCGATCTGCTCTTTTCGCTCTCCGGGTTCAGCGCTCCAAGAGGGGCGCGGTCCCCCGCGCGCTTTCCGTGGGGTTGCCTCAGCGCGATCCAGCCGATCAGCGGGCTCCCGCCAACCGCGCCAGCAGGCCTTCGGCGCCACCGACCGGCACGGCGATCACACCAACACTGGAAAGCGGGTACGGCGTCTCCGTGCGGCAGGCAATGTACGCCGCGGAAACCGCCGCGGCCCCCATCTCGCTGCGGAGCGCGATCAGGCCACGGGCGGCACTGCCGTCCACCTGCGCCGCCGCTTTGCACTCGATGGCGATGAATTGCTCCGGCGCCGTCTCGACCAGCAAATCGACCTCTTCGCCCGCCGCCGTGCGCCATCCCCACAGCCCGGGCGCGCCGGCCCCGACACCCAGCGCCTTCCGAACCTCCGAGACCACCCAATTCTCCCATACAGCGCCCCACAACGGATGCCGGTGCAGGTCCGCCTCCGCGCCGAAGCCCAGGAGCATCGTCAACAACCCGGTGTCCGCGAAAAACAGCTTCGGCGTCTTGATCAGGCGCTTGTTTCGCTGCCGAAACCATGGCTCCAGCAGAAACACCACCCCGCTGGCCTGCAGCACCGAAAGCCAAGCCTTGACCGTATTCGGGGCCACGCCGACATCGCGGGCCAACTCCGAGTAGTTAAGCATCTGGCCGCAACGCAGGGACGCCATGCGCAGAAACCGGTCGAAGTCGCGCAGGCTGCCCACCGCCAGCGCACTGCGCACATCGCGCTCGAGATAGGTCGATACATACGACCCCAGCCACAGTTCACGCGAAAGCTCCAACCGCGCCCACAGCTCCGGGTAGCCGCCGCGCCACAACAAAGCGTCGATCGCCGCGCGCTCGGCGCCCACATTCAGTTCGCCCGCCGAGAGGGTGTCCAACCCCAAGACCGCGCAACGCCCCGCCAACGATTCGCTCACCCCTTGCATCAGGGGAAATGTCTGCGACCCGGTGAGTAGAAAGCGCCCCGGACGACGGTCCTCATCGATCAATACCTTGAGCTGTCGAAACAGGCCCGGGGCGTACTGCGCCTCGTCGATGATGACCGGGGTCGTGAGGCCGCGCAGGAAAGCATCGGGATTCTCCACGGCCTGAGCCGCCATTTCGGTTTGGTCCAGGGACACATAGGAAGCCGCTGGCCAGAGGCTGCGCACCAAAGTGGTCTTACCCGTCTGCCGGGCCCCGGTGAGCACGACAGCCGGAAACTGCTGAAAAGCAGTGACTAACCGGTTTGATATCAATCGCGCAATCATACTGCGGATAATCCGCAATCGTGGTGCGCTGTCAAATCGCCCTCCTTCTACGCTAGAGGGCGAGCTGCCGACCGGGAATGAACGTTGTCGATTCCTCGGCTTGGCTCGCCTATTTCGCCGACGAACTCACCGCCAACTATTTCGCCCCGGCCATCGAGGACACCGCCGCGCTGGTCGTGCCCGTCGTCTGCCTCTACGAAGTCTCCAAAATCGTCCGCCGCGAGCGGGGCGAAGAGGCGGCGTTCCAGATCGTGGCCGCGATGCAGCAGGGACTGACGATCGATCTCGATGCCAATCTGGCGTTGGAAGCGGCGACTCTCGGGCTGGAGGAGCACCTCGCCTTGGCGGACAGTATCGTCTATGCGGTGGCCAAGGCCTACGGAGCCACACTCTGGACCCAGGATACCCATTTCGCCGGCAAGCCCGGGGTCAACTATATCGCGAACGTGAAGGGCTGAGGTTTTGCGCGACGCAGAACCCGATCTGGCTATTCGCCCCTGATATTTCCACGTCGTCGACGCGGCCAGCGCGCAATCATGCGCGAGAATGAGGTCCGCCAAATCGGATTCCTTGGGACACACCGCCAGCACGGCCTGCCCGGCGGCCATCGCGCTATAGGTTTTGCTCGGCATCACCACTTTTTCGGCACCGGGGCGCATGGCCACCAGAGACCCATTGGGCTGCCAGAGCTCCAGTCGCACATCTTATTGATGGCCCTTCTCCTTGGTTACCGCTCACTGCCGGGCTGCTGATCCAGCTCGGCCCATCGCGAAGCCGCCAAGAGGATGACGGCCCACGTGAGCAGGATTGCGGGATTCTGAAACACGAACTCGCCCCAGCTATGGACGACCGTCAATGAACCACCGAGCACAGCAAGCAACGCGAGCGGATTGACCCAGAAGCGCCTCCGCAAAAGCATCCAGCCAAGCCAGCCGAGTGGCGCAGCCAGCAGGAACGTACCGACTGCGCCGAACTCGATCGGATACTGATGATGTCGTTATGAACATGTTCCCAGAACGAGCGCCGCTCAGTGCCAACATAGTAGATATTCGGACGTCGATACACGTAGTTGGGAAACCCAAAACGAAAACACCCCGCGCCCCAACCGAAGAGCGGGTCGGCAACAAGCATCTCGGTGGCGGCCTCGCGCGCCTCAACCCGGTTGCGCCAAGAGGCGTCGGCGGCGATCCACATGCTATCGAAACGCTTTCGGACACTCTCCACTCGCAGGGAATAGCCCCCCACTCCGATGAAGCCGACAAGCAGGAGGGCCAGCGCCGTAATCACGAACCAATTGCGTTCATAAGCGGGCTGCCGAATCTGTGCCCAGAGAAACGCCACGCCCGCCAGGGTTCCAAAAACCAGCAACAGAAGAGTCGCGCCGCGCGAGAGACGAAAAGAGCACCATCAGGCCGACGATGATCGCCGCGAACGCAAACACACCGGCAGGGCTCGATTTGTCCATCCGCCGATTGCCGCGATCAAAGTACCACCAAGCCAAACCAGCGGCTAACGCCAGAATGAGGTTGAAGTAGGCGCCGGCGTGATTGCGGTAGATGAAGCTCGCAACAAACGTCGTCGGCGTGCTTACCGACACCAGCCAGAAAGCTCGTGTCGCGTGGGTGGTCTGCTGCGCCAGCCCCAACAATGCAAGCAGCACACCGTTAACGACGAGGAACGTGAATAGCAGCCGAAAGGTGAGCCGGCGCATGAAGCCGATCCAGACCGTGCAAAGAACGAGCCATAGCGAGGCGTGAATGATAAGCGCCCGCCATGGGCCGGCTTGAGAAAACGGCACGTCCATCCCACTCGGAAGCCACGCAAAGTGCGCCACCGGCTCCATCCACCAATAGCTGGCATTGTTGCGATAGCGCCAGGCAGGGTTCCCCCCTTGGATCGCTATATAGAGCAGCACCAACAGCCCGGCCCAGAAGAACGGGAAACGCCATAGACGCCTCAGCGGCCGGGCTCGTGCCGGATCGCCGGATGTTTGATGGCCCTCGTAGGTGGGTGGCTGCAAGGCCACGATGAAGCCGACCAACGCCAGGCCGAGGCTCACACATTGGCTCCACAGGTGCATCGTCCCCAACGCCCACGGGAGGAAACACAGATGCAAGGTTACCAGAGCCAGCACCCACTTCTCCTGCGGGTGCAGCTCGGGCTGTTGGGGACGCCGGCGGAAGCCTTCCACGAGCGAAGTCCGTCTGACGCTTGATAATGGCGACCGTGGAATCACGGGAGGGACTCTGCGACAGCCAACCGGGGCGTCGAGCGGGTTCTGGACTCGCAAAGGGCCAAGGAGTTGCCTCGGGACACCCCGCGCTGCCAGACCGGCCCTCTACGACACCAAATCAGCTTCGTCCAATGGGCCCGGAACTGAGCACAGGCCTAGCCTTCGCCCAGCGGGCCACACCGAGCACCGCTCACCCCGCCGCAAACGCCTTCCGCACCACCGCGATCACCCGATTTTGGTCGACCTCGGTCATCGATGAACCCGAGGGCAGGCACAGTCCCTGCGCAAACAGCCGTTCCGACACTGCTCCGCCGACGATCTCGCAACCCATGTCTCGGAACACCGGCTGGAGGTGTAGCGGTTTCCATACTGGCCGCGATTCGATGTTGGTCTTCTCCAGGGCAAGCCGAACCTTCTCGCAGTCCGTGGGCGCCACACCTTGGTCGATCGTGAGGCACGTAAGCCATCGGCTGCAGCGTCCCCACGGCGATTCGGCCCGGAAACCCACGCCGGGCAGGTCCGCCAGAGCGGCACGGTAGGCTTCGAAGATCCGCCGCCGCGCCGCGATCCGGTCATCCAGAACGCGCAACTGGCCGCGGCCAAGCGCGGCGAGCACATTGCTCATGCGATAATTGTACCCAATCGTTCGATGCTCGTAATGCGCAACCGGCTCACGCGCCTGGGTCGCCAGATGGCGAGCTTGTGCAATGAATGCCGCGTCGTCCGACACCAGCATGCCGCCGCCGGAGGTCGTGATGATCTTGTTGCCGTTGAAAGAGAAGGCCGCGGCCAGCCCAAAGGCGCCCGCAGGCCGACCATCGCAGGTCGCTCCGAGGGCCTCGGCTGCGTCCTCGATCAGTGCCACGCCATAGCGTTCGCAGATCGCAGCAATCTCGGGGTAGTTCGCCGACTGCCCATAGAGATCGACCACAGTCACCGCTCGGGGCAGCCGCCCCTTCGCCGCGCGGGTGGCAAGCGCGCGTTCCAGTAACACCGGGTCCATGTTCCACGAGTTCACCTCGCTATCCACGAACACCGGGCGCCCTCCTTCGTACACGATCGGATTGGCGCTCGGAATAAAGGTAAAGGTCGATACCAACACCTCCTCGCCTGCCTTCAGGCCGACACACCGCATCGCCAAATGGAGCGCCGCTGTACCCGAGCTCACAGCCAATGCGAATTTCCGCCCGACCCGGGCGGCAACTCCGCTTCGAACGCCTCGATGTGAGGCCCGGACGGAGCAACCAATTGGAGGCAAAGGCCTCATTCACGAGGTCCCGCTCGTACGTTCCGATATGCGGCGGAGAGAGAAAGATCCGGCCGCCTGTTGCTGCGGAAACAGCGAGAGGTTTTGCATCAGCCAAAACGGCCCGTTCCGGGTTTCGCTCCGCCCAGTACTTCCTTCAGCATTCTCGGTAATATAGTGTAGCTCCTCGGTGGTCAGCCAGGAGTGAATTGGCAGCGAGAAGCACCCGTGCCAAATTCGCTCGGCATTGGGATAGCCCTCCGGCTTCAGCGCGTAGCGATCGCGATAATAGGTCATCCGATGGATCGGCTTGTAATGGACTGAAGTGCCAATCCCCCTCGCGGCCAACAGTTCGATCACCCGATTGCGCGCCAGCGGCGCGCTCTCCCGCAGAACAACAGGGAATAGGTGCCAGGAATGGTCGCCCATCGGCACGCGTCCTCGCGGCAACCGTAAGCAGGCGACTTCACCAAGTTCGCGGAAATAGTGCTCCGCACAGCGCTGACGTTCCGCCCGCAAATGCTCGGCCCGCTCCAGTTGCGCCAGGCCGATTGCCGCGTTGATGTCGGGCATGTTATACTTGAAGCCAGGAGCCACTACATCATACTCCCACGCCGGCTTGTCGGAGGTAAAGCGAGCCCACACATCGCGGTCAATCCCATGCAGGCGCATGATTTTGCAGCGCCGGTACAAAGCCTCATCCTCGGTTGTCACCATGCCTCCTTCCCCGGTGGTGATCGTCTTATTGGCGTAAAAGCTGAAGCAGGTGATGTCTCCGAAAGCCCCGATCATCCGGCCGGCATGGCGGGTGGGGAAAGAATGGGCGGCGTCCTCGACGATCCGTACTCCGTGGCGCCGACAAACCTCGACGATACCTCCGCCACCCGGGCGCTCCATCTCGGCGGGATGGCCGGCGAAATGGACGACAATAATGACCTTCACCTCGGGATGGCGCTGGATGGCCGCCTCGACAATCTCCGGAGTGAGCAGCGAGGTCTCCTCTTCGACATCGAGGAGGATCGGGTCCGCCCCCATATAACGTACCACCTCGGCCGAGGCGGTGAAGGTCCAGGTGGGCACAAACACCTTGTCGCCCGGCCCGACTCCCAACGCTTCCAGTGCGAGGTGCAGTGCCGCAGTGCACGAATTCACCGCACAGGCGAAGCGCGCCCCCACCGCGGCGGCGAAGCGCTTCTCGAACTCCTGCGCCTTTACCAGCGGTGGTTAGCCATCCGCTTTCCAGCACTTCGCGCACGAGCTCCAGCTCGCGCCCGTCACACACCACGCGGGAAAAGGGATTTTTTCATCATCTTAGAAATTGTAGTTCACAGACAAATCGTCTCGCGGTAGCGGAAGGCCGCCCCTGTTTTCGCGTTACACGAAGACGTATTAGTTTTTGTGTTGCTCGAAACCTACGACCACCCAAACGGTACGAAACAGAATCCCGAGATCGCCACAAAACGAGCGATCGCGAACGTAGGCCTCGTAGCACTGCAGTTTGCGAGGAAGAATCTCCTCCCGATACATCCGCTCCGGGTCGGGGGACGCCGCGAGCAACTCCTCCTCGTTGCGATAGAGGATCGAAGCCGGATCGGTGATTCCCTGGTCGTACGGTATGCCCCACGCCCAGCGCTCAGGGTATTCCTCGACCCACTTCCGCACCTCGGGCCGCGGACCGACCAGGGACATGTCTCCGAGGAGCACATTCCAAAGCTGGGGCAGCTCATCCAGTTTGGTCTTGCGCAGAATCCGGCCCACCGCCGTCACCCGCCGGGCACTTCCCGCTTCAAACGTCCCCCGCTCCGCGGCCTTGAGTACGGACATCGTGCGAAACTTCATCAGCCGAAAGTCACGCCCCCCCTTCCCCGCTCGCATTTGGCGAAAGAACACCGGCAGCCCAGAATTCACGACGACCGCCAATGCGACCAGCACCAGCACCGGCAGCAGCACCACCAAGCCTATACCGGAGGCCACGATATCGAAAAATCGTTTCATCCGAAATCCAAGACGTAGCGATTCATCCGGCGCCCTTCACGGGTCGAGTAGCTCGCATCCAGCTTCCAGCCCATCCGCCGGTAGAAGGCATTCACCACCTCATTGCCGTCAGCATCGGTGGTCAGAAAGCACCCGCCCACTCCCTGCTCGCGTACGGCCTCGCTCCAGCGTTGGACCAAGACCCGCCCCACGCCGGCGCCCTGCGCTGCCGGATCCACCGCGATCGAGCTGAGCAGCGCTCTCACCGGCCCCGCCGGCCCTCCACCTCGATAGAACACCGCTCGGAAGAGCCGAGGCAACACCGTCGGCCGGCGTAGCACGGCTGTGGCGCTGGCCAGACAGAAGGCCCACCACCGCCGCTTCAACAAGCGCCCAAAATAGCCGGCAGGATTAAGTGGACCCACCACCGCACCGAGCACGCGGCCGGCGGGATCGGTCGCCACAAATCCACGACCAACCGGATCGACAATGAACGAGGAGTAGAATTCCCGCAGGAACCGCGGCCCGAGGAACGACAGAAAGAAGCCGGGGGAATGCGCGCAGGTGCACCGCCACCACCGCCGCCACATCCGGGTTTCCAGGGGCGGATGGTCAGATTCGAGGCACCGTCATTCATCGGTTCCACTCAGGGGATCGGAGCCAGTTCACGCAACAACTGCGTCCATTTCCCGGCGATCACGCTCATCTCAAAATGCTGTCGGGCGTAATCCTGCGCGTGTTGCCGCGCGATAAGCACGCGGTCCGGAAGCCGTGGCGAGTTCCTCCAGCAGGCGGCGCAAGCCGGCCCGATCGCCCGGCTCGATTACCCAACCGCCGTCCGACTCTACGATGGTGTCCGCGAGATCCGACTGCCGCGGACACACCGCCAAGATCGCCTGACCTGCAAGCATCGCACTGTAAGTCTTGCTCGGGAATAGGATATCCTCGGCGCCGGGCCGCATGGTAACGAGGCCGATATCCGCCCGAGCCATGGCATCAACCCAGTCCTCCGTACCCAGCGGACCAGCCAAGACAACACGCGCGGCGCCCGGCATGGAGGTTATGCGCCGCTTGAACACCTCATATCCCGCCCCGCTCGAATGAAACACGAGCTCGACCCCCTTGGGCAGGGGCGCAGCGAGCGCAGCGACGAGGGTCTCATAATCATGCGCATACCCAAAGTTGCCGGCATACAAAATCCGTACGACTCCTTCGCGCTGGACCACAGCACCAGGGAACAGTATCCCGTCGCCGCCCACCTCGATAATCACTCCGCGCCGCCGCGCCATAGAGCCGTTCCGCAGCTTCCTTGAGTCGCTGGCCGAGAAACACCGTGACCGCGCAACTGCGCAACGTTAGCCGAGTAATCCCAGCCAGCAGTCGGGCGGCGAGTGACCCGCGTCGAATCTTGCCCGCCAGAATCAGCTGGTCGGGATACAGATCATAAGGAGATGCCCACCCGCAGTCCGCTCGCCCTGCAAAGCAAAGTAGCCAACACCGGCAAATAGAACGGCGTAGTCCGTGCGAGCAGCGCCCCTCTTCGCCCGCGTGCGCGCCGCAGGCAGCGCAGCATCACGCGCAGGGGGAAGACCGCCCAAACGCGGAAGCACCCCTCGCCCGCCAATGCGCCCGCGCCGGCGGCGATATCGTCCTCCGTCAGCTCGGTCCATACTTCCACCGGGTGCCCGAGCGCCTTCAACTCGGCCACCAACCGTTCCCAGAACACGACTCCCGCCAAATGAAGAGCCAGAACTACCGGCGACGCCTCAAGCCCTCGCCGGGCTCCGCCGACCTCATCCTCACGGCGGCCCGCAATGGAGAGCGTACTCACTCATCTTGGTTGAATCGAAATCAGCAGTGCCACGCCAAGCGCTCCCGGGCGCTCTACCGCGACGCCGGAGCCTATTCGTCGGCGATACCCATCACCGCCCCCATCCGCGCAGCGACCTCACGCCAGCTGCCCGGGAGCTTGGCCAGTGCTTCGCTCCAGTTCGGAATCCATCCCGCTTTCAGCCGCTTCCGCAGCTCTCGGATCGCCCCGAAGGCGGCAGCAGGATCGTCCGAATTGAAATAGATCGCCTCCCGCCACACAGCCAATGTGCGTAGGGCAAATCCGCGCAAAGGACCGGCAAACCGGCGCACATGGCCTCCACCAGCGGCAACCCGTAACTCTCCGCCTTCGACGGGAAGAACAGGGCCGATGCGGTGCGATACATCTCGAGGCAACCGGCCGCGTCCAATCGACCTACGTTCTCGATCGAGCCGGTTACCATTCGATCCTGACCATACGTGACCACGAATCTCACACGCCCCGCCAGCTCACCCGGCACCTCCGCATTCATGGCCTCGATCAAGGCGTGATTCTTGTGGGCATAGTATGCCGCGGGATAGAACAGAATTACCTCGTCGCCGACCAATTTGCCCCTGCTTACCGTCCGGAACCATTCCGGCGCCGGTTGCGGAATCACAGCCACCTTGCCGGCCAGTGCCGGATAGGAGGCGATGAGATTGCCGCGCATCACCTCCGTCTGCACGACACAGTTCTTCACATACCGGAGATTCGCGGCAAACAACCATCGCATCAGCCGGTAGGTTGGCGCGCCTTCGGACTCGCGGCACACTTCAGGTCGGATCAAATGGGGTTGGTGCACCAGCACCGTCTGATTCTTAATCCCCCTTAGCGGCACATCCCCCAGCACCAAGGCACTCCGGCACCCGCGGAAATACCTCGGGGCGCAGCAACTCCCACACCTCTGGAAACACGGTTCGGCAATCCTCTACAATAGAGATGACACAGGCCAGACGCCCCGCCGAACCGCTGCGCAAGTTCCCCCTCGTCCACGCAAAGGCGGGCACGCTCGAGCAAGCCCAACTCGCGAAAGCCGCTAAGCAGCGATCCTACAACCTGTCGGGCACCTAGCCCCCGTCATTCGTTGCATGGCAAAGCCACTCCGTCCCTATGCGTTCATCCGACATGGTGATGAAATCACAGGCTTCGACTTTGGGATAATCCCGGCGCTTTCACTACAGTTTACTCCTGCTCCCGGTGGCTCGGGTGTTCGTCTCGGCCCGATGACAGGCACTCCGCCCATTCCGCCCCGGGAGTCGAGCCGTTGCGAGGCCGTCCCCGAACAAACAGCGAATGGGAGCTTGGCGGCTCACTTCAGTTCCCCCCACCCGCCAGCTCCCGATAGATGGCCGAATATTCCTCGGCGATCGTCACCGCGCTGAACCGTTTCACATTCTCAAAGCCGCGGCGCAGCAGCTCGGCGCGATACTCGGCGTCGCCGACCACGCGTTCCACCCCGGCCCGGATCGAAGTCACATCGAACGGATCGACGAGGCAAGCGCTGTCGCCGGCCACCTCGGCCATGGAAGAACAATTGCTGGTGATCACCGGCCGGCCCACCGCCTGCGCCTCGACGATGGGCAGCCCGAACCCTTCATGGGTGGAGGCAAAGAGCACCAGATCGCACCGCCCATAGGCGGCGACGATCTCGGAATTGGTCACGTCGCCATGCGCGGCGAGCGCCACTCCGTGCTGCGCGAAGACCGCGGCCTGCGCCGGCGTCGGCCGTCCGATCAAGTCCACAGTGCAAGGGAAACCCGCCAACGCCGCGGCCATACGCTCGAGATTCTTGTTCGGCGCCGTGCCGAGCATAAGGATGCGCGGGCGTCCCGCATTGAAGTCCGCCGCCAGCGGCAGGAACTCCGGCGACACGCAGTTCCGTACCACTCGAACCTTCGCGGGCGCTACTCCTGTGAGCGCGATCAGTTCCTGGCGCGTGGCCTCCGACACCGTAGTGACGATCTGGGGCTCGCGCCATCGACCAGGAGAACCAGAAGAACTTCAAAATCGCCCGCCGCCAGCCCTTCAGCCGGTGCAGGTTCCCGCAGTCGTGCACGGTCAGAATCATCCGCCGCTTCGGCAGGCCGAGCGCGAGGAAATGCACATCACCTGTGATGTGATTCACCCGACCGCGCGCCCGGCGAGCCGCTAGGATGTTGCGCAACCGAGGCCACACGCCGCTGCTTTCCCAGGGCGATACCGCCACCGAGCACCCAATATCCGCCGGCAGCGCGGCACGCACGTCCGCGAACAATCGCTCGATGCTGAAGCTCCGTGCGCCGGGTCGCCGGAAAAATTGCACTACAGCCACTTTGTTCACAGGTTGGCCTCGTTTGGACGGTGTGAGAGTATCCTACGGAAGCGGGCCGGAAACCCACTCGCCCCGGCACCCCGCTGGCCAGGCCCGGTCGGGGACTTAGGTTCGGTATTCGCCATCAGAGCCAAAGCCCCGGGGACTGACGAAAACCGATCGCCGACCTGAGACCGAAATAGAGACAGGTTACCAAGGCCAGGTTTTTGGGCACATCGTAGAGCCACAACCAACAAGTTAAAAGCAGCGTATGGAAGATCCAGAGAAAGAAGAAGTGAAAAAAAACCCCGCAGATCAAAAAGCCGAACAGCAAATTGCGTTTCAGGTAATAATTATAGACGACCCGGAACACCGCTCCATAGAACAAACCATACAGGCACAAGCCGACCGGAATCCCAAACCACCCCCACCTCCGATACAGCTCCGCCGACCAGGTGATGCCGATCGAAGACCGCGCATAGGCCTGGCCTGTGTACATGACCGAAACCATGTTCTCATCCTGCAAAACCGGCCGCTCGCCCCGGCTCAACATATAGGGAACGTAAATCCAAAGCAGATGCTCTACCCGGCCGAAACCCTCGTGCGGAATAGTGTCCGGCGTCAGCTCGTAGATGATCGCATCGTTGACACCGATGAACGCTTTCCCGGCCTCGGTGAACCGCTCCCCCGAGGCTTCGGTCACGGTCTCCATGCGTTCCATCCCCTCGCGAATCGTGGCCAGCTTGGCGAACGGATTACGGATGCTGGTCTCGCGGAACGCATCCGTGCTGCGGTAGTGCGACATCAGAGTTACGACCGGCACCGCTGCGAGCACGACGACGGCGATGAGGATCTCGTATTTAATCCGACGGAACTCCAAAAACATGTAGCAGCCCGCCAACAGGATGACGACGGGGGCAAACACCATCCCGCGGGAACCAGTCACAAAGTTCAGGAACACGAGAGTGGTCAGAAGAGCCATCAACAGCACGCGCCCGAACAATCGGCTCTCCCGCCAGATAAAGGGTGCCAAAACATACCCGAGAGTCTGGATTCGCAGGAAGATGCCGAAGGCGCTCCACCAGCCGAATGGCGTATCCACCTGGAAGTCACCGGCCTCACCTTTGTCAGCTACACCGCTGGCAATACCGGCACCTACCTTGGCCAACTCGTGCAGGAGGCAGAACCAGCCGATCAGCAGAAGAGGCCGCACATAGCTGGCAGCCGAGCGCTGGAGTTTCGCCGGGAAGACGAACCCGGGGACCCGTTTCATCACGGCCGCATAGGCCACAATGAACAATGGAAAGCCCAGCAATCCGATTACTTGCATCACCATATAGCCGTACTGGTATCTTCCGCCGAGATCATAGACAACCATACTGATCCCAGCGCCGAGACTTAGGACCAAGATGTAGGCCATCGGGACCAAGGGCGTCAGTAGGCAGTAATTGAGGTGCTTACGATCCACCCAAAGGCAGACCACGCCAATCCAACAACACATCAGCGACAAACCATAATGCACCGAAAAAACCGAGAGCCCCATCGCCGCCAAGGCAAAGAGGGGGAATAGGAACCAGACGCGCTGAATCACCCAGTGGGCCAACGGGAAATACCGGCGAAATCGGTTCAAGTCCATGAATCGGATTGGGTTAGAAACAGAGTACTAATTCTCGGAGAATTGCTACGATCGTTCAAAGGGTCGGCAACGGGTAGATCAGGCCCCTCTATTTGCCGGCTTCCAAGCAAAGGAGAACGCCCGACGCAGGAGCGAGCGCAAGCGCTGATGCAATTCCTCAGGCAATGCCCGCCATTGCCAGAGAGCGATCGCGCTCAGTACTGCTAACGCCCCTGCTCCAGCCCAGCGCCATCCCGGCAATTCCAGCGAAAAGGCGGCTACCGCGGCGCAGGCTACCGCTGTCGAGCCCACCGCCGCGCAATAGGTGCCAGCGGCAAACGAGAAGCCGAGGGAAGCCATCACCCGCCGAGCAAACCAAGGAGCTATAACCCCGGAGGCCACGAACTCCGACACGAAAACACCGGCCCCCACTCCGGCCAATCCCCAGTGCGGCGCCCATGCGAGTGCCCCTAGGAGCACGAGCGTGGCACGCACGAGGGTTGTCACAAACAAGGCACGCAAATGATTGATCGAAGACAAATAGGTTTGGTCCGGCGAGGCCGCGGTGCGCACCAGCACCGCCCCCACCAGCCAACCGAACAATGCCCCGTCAAACTCCACTCGCCGGTGAGTCCATACGTGATATACCGGCTCCACCACGTACAACCCCGCCACCATACTGGCATTGATCGCCAGCCCGGTGGCAAACCAGAAAAAGGCGAAAACGGATCCGATCTTCCCACCTTCGCCCTGCACGTGATAGCGCACTAGATCCGGCTGAACAGGATTGAGGAGCAAAGCCGGTGCCCCGCATCGCGGTATTGGCCATCGTACGCAGCGTCGTGAACAGGGGTACGACCACCGCACCCAAGCTGCTCGTCACCAGCAGGATCACGCCTTGAGCGAAACCAAATCCAGGATGGCCACAATGCTCACCACTCCCGAGCGCACAAAATTCCGCAGTCCGATGCGCAGACTCCCCCCTCGCCACCACGGGGTATACTCCGGATAGAGCCGCCCTAGATCGAGGAAAAGGAGAATGGCCCACAGTGTGGTTGCCGCCACAAACGACATCGACGTACCTACGATGCCCCAACCGAGGCAAGCGGCCAGGCAAACGGCGGCAAACTGAACCACCCGCATCGCAATAGCCCAATAGGTCGAGCGCACGACATGCCCGGTGGGCGGAAACAATCGCACCAGGACCGAACCGATTGACCCTGTCGCGATCCAACCGGCAGTGTAGATCACCACCGCCAGTGCGTAGCTGGCCGAATCTGAAAGCGCAATGTCGAGCCAGCGCGAGGCCAACCCGGAGAAACAGAATACAAGCGCAAGCACAACCTGCGCAGCAGAGGTAAGTGCCGTCACCTGCACCGCGCTGGCGAGCGTGATACGGAACTGCTCCCGATCCTCCACATAAGACCGGTTCAACAGATTCCCGATGTAGAGTTGGTGCCCACCGTCAAGCGTCGTCAATAATGTCGCCAACGCTCCAACACTCAGCCATAGCCCATAGGTCTCCTGAGGCCAGAACCGCAGCAAGAGCGGCACCTGTACGACGTTCAAACCCAGATTCACAGCAAAGCTCACGCCTCCGATCAATCCGCCCTTGGCGGCCCGCCGGTGCACGGTCTCCGCGATTGCGGCCTCTCCGGATTTCTCACTCATCGCGCCGGCATTAGCCGCACCGCTTCCATCAGAATGCATTGACTCGAACTTTGCGGCAACGTCCCGGTTACCAAGTCAGCGAGCAACGAAGACCTCATCGTATTGAGGCAGATCAGAATTGATGGTCCCGACATAGTCGAGCACACTCAACAGCTCATAAATGCCCTTCTTGTCCGAGCCAAATCGCAGAAGAAACGCGGGAGTGATTTCAACAACGATTTTCCGCGGACGAAACTTTGCGATGAACCGTTTCAGGCCACTCAGGACGAGGAGCTCTGCACCCTCCGTATCAATCTTCAGCAAACCGACCGCCCGCGACCCTACCAGAGGTGGCAACACCTCATCACCTGTCCATACGGGCACCGCCACCTTGGTCCAACCTGAACCTGCGGGGCCGGCTGCAGACGCTAGACGGTTCAGGCCCGTGTGGTCTCTGGCAACCTCAAGTACCGCAACGGACGGAGCCTCGCCTAGCGCGCAGTTCACCGGGATAATATTCTCAGCCTTGTTGAGCAGGATACCATGGATCAACCGGACATATTCACGGGGAGACGGCTCGAAGGAGACTACTCGCCCTTCTTGTCCAACTACGCGTGAAGCAAGGTTGCTGAGCCAGCCAATATTCGCACCCACATCGATGAAGCATTCACCCGGTTTCAGCTCTCGGATCAGAGCTGGCACGATATGATCGATGGCGAGTTCCGGGCCCCTCGAATTCTGATTACGGAAATAGGATAGGTCCATCGCGCTGCTCAAGAAGACCTCGAGGGAGAATTCCTCCGCTGTCCGGACGACGAACGGGCCGAAACACCTGTCTAGCAGCGAAAACAACCGGAACCGACCGCGATGATTCGGGAAGTTGCGCGCGTAAACTACTGCCAGTTTCCCAACAATGGATGACATAGGACAATATTTAGTTTAGAGTATTAAGTGCCGCGTGATCGCTGTTGAGGAGCCGGGCCAGCAGCGATTTCAGTTTACAAACTATCAGTTTCCGCACTCATCTTGTCTTTGTCTCCATACGGCTAACAGCGCGCGCGTACGAGCCGCGGTCGAATTCTCGCGCGCCCACCGGAGTGCGCCGCCGGCCAGTCGCCCATACTCGACCTCGCCAATCCCGGCCACTTTCGCCTGCAGCTCAGCAGCAGTGCGATAGGCCAAACAATTGACGTCAGCGACTAACCCATGCGGAGCGCAATCGATGGGCTTGCTGTTGAGGTCTCGGAAGCAGGGCACACAACCGTTGGCGGCAATCTCGTAATGGCGCAGGCAATCCCAACCGGCGCGTTTCGTGGTAACACTATACCGCGACTGTTGGAGATCCGCATAATAATCGGCCTCACTCGCAAACGCGTATTTCACGGACGCCTCCGGAACAATGGCGGCAACCTCGGGATCGACAAGGTGCTGCGCGAAGCGTTTTGTCTTGGCGGGGACCTCCGGCACTATCTTCGAGCCTGGAATAGCGAAAGCGATTCGCCGCAGCCCGCCATACTGCGGCAGGAAGCGGCGCGCGAAGCGCGGCACCGCGCGATGCCAGAGATTGAACTGCGTCTCGCTCGTCCACTCTCGTTTGAAATACAAGAATCCCCGCGAGGCCCGCGGTAGTCCCCAATAGTAGGGCCTGCGCCACCAGTAGACCGCGTGGCAATAAACCTGCGGCGTATCGGCCCCATCCAAAAAGATCGTGTTCGCGGGATTTAGATAGGGCCGCCACTGCACGAAATGCCCAAAGGCCCGCCAGGCATCGGCGATGATCACTAGGTCAAAGTAGCCACCAGCCAGCTTGGCCGCAATCTGGCTGCGGTCGCAGGGATCCGCCCGCAACAGCCCTGTATAGAGCGTGAACCCGTGGCCGCGGACCTGCGCCCTCACCTGCGTCGGACAATCCGCATAAAGAAAGTCGCGCCGCGGGAGGTCGACCACCTCGACGTCAACCAGCTCGCGCAACCCCAACAGCACACTATCGGCCAGATAGTCCTCAGTCCCGTCGCTCAGAAATAGGAGTCGCATATTCTAGAGGTTAGAAGCTGGAATACCGCGATCTGCCTCGCCACCCAGGGGGCGAGAGCGCCCCTAAAACGCGGCGTGCACTGGGCTCAACGTATCGCCCCCTGTTTCAATGCCAAATATGGTGCTAATTTGGATGGCACTTCAACCGACTGCTGTACCCAACGGCGTTTAACGTTCACCGCGGCGGCAGTGAGCAATCGAGCGGATTCCGACGGCAATACCGCAAGCCTTCTCGGAGTTTGCCCCACTCCCAGTGCCGGATGCACCACGCCAGCCAGAAACAACGGCCTCGCCACAGCATTCGCGCCACCTTGTGGCGGAAGGCGGGACTGCCCAGCAATGGA
Source organism: Opitutaceae bacterium (assembly GCA_016711225.1). Lineage (GTDB taxonomy): Bacteria > Verrucomicrobiota > Verrucomicrobiia > Opitutales > Opitutaceae > CAJCBL01. The sequence continues at coordinate 41,519 of JADJTK010000013.1, read as the reverse complement.
TCAGCCTTCCCTCGGTCAAGATTCAATCCGTAGATCCGCTCATACTCCCCCAAAACCTTCCAGTTGCCGACCCGATTGTGATGCCCGGCTTCCCGGGCAGCGATCGCCAGCAATGGGTCGCTAATATAGGCCGCATCGTAGCGCGCGAGCAGGCGCAACCACGTCTACGTCCGCCAGGGTCGGGATTGTGGTATCAAACGGGCCCACGGCCTGCAGGCAGGACTTGCGCACCATCACGATGCCAAAAATCGGCGAATCCGGTCGCAGTAGCATTTCCGCCAATAGAATCCTGCCGGCGATCAAGGGTGGATAGTTGTTCCGATAGACGCGCTGCACCACCCCGTTCTCGTCCATGGCCTCAAGCGCATTGAAGACGAGCGCGGCGCTCGGCTGCTCCATGAGCGCCCTGGTCCAGCGTTCGATCAGATCGGGACGATAAACGTCACCGTCATGCACAATAGCGACCAGGTCGGACTTCGCACGGGCTAGGGCTGCGTTCTGATTGCCCGCGTAGCGCAGATTGGTCTCATTGCGGAAGTAGCGGATACGGCGATCCCGTCGTTCGTACTCCCGGCAGACCTGCTCGGTTTCGTCAGGCGAACGATCATCATTGATGATCAATTCGAAGTTGCCATGCGTTTGGGCCAACAACGAATCGAGCGATCGGGGCAATACGGAAGCCCGTTTGTAGGTTAACAGGCAGATGCTGACAAATGGCAGTTGCGCATTCATGTCAGGCCTTGGCAGGTCGCCAGGAGGGTGGGAGATTCTTATACACTTCGATATTGTCGAAATTGACGGCAGCCATCGGCCCTCGTGCCCGCGCCCAAACGGCCATCCGCTGGATGCCCGCCCGCAACGGAATGGCCTCAAGAGGGTTGAAGGCTTGCCGAACCTTCTCGTGAGAGCTGTACGCGTGCACGACCTCCTGCCGGGGGTCAAGATGCCGGAGTTTGGCTTCGACGCCGAAGGCCGCGGCCACTTCGTGGGCGAGTTCCAGCACAGAATACGGTTTATCTGCCCCCACATTGAAGATCTCGTTCTTGGCGGCCAACACCAGCGGAGCCCGAGCAATCACCGGGGCCACATCGTCGACATGCGAGAAGGCACGAGTCTGCAAACCATCGCCAAAGACCGACATCGGTTCGCCGCGCATCACTTGGTTCATGAAGATACCAATGACGTTGCGGTAGCGGTCCGCAATGTTCTGGCGCTCGCCGTAGACGTTGTGCGGACGGAAGATCACGTAGTTCAACCCGAACATCCGGTGCGCCGCCTCGAGGTCGAGCTCGATCGCATATTTCGAAATCCCATAAGGATCCTCCGGCCGCGGTACGGTATCCTCGCGCATCGGCGTCTGCCCAGGACCGTACACGGCGATCGAAGAGGTGAACACAAAGTCCTTCACCTCGTGCTTGACCGCCTCGTTGATCAGCCGGATCGAACCTTGAAGATTCACCTCGTAGTTGAAATGGCGGGATGAAGTGACTCAGCCCTCGGCCGCATAGGCCGCCAGGTGGTAGACCGTCCGGAACCGGTAGTGCGAAAATATCTCGGTGACGAATTTCGGGTCCGTCACGCTGCCCCGGAAAAATTCCGCCCCCTTAGGGACATTCTCGAGAAACCCGCCTGAGAGATCATCGACTGCGACCACTCGCATTCCGAGCGCGAGACAATGATCGACAACATGCGAGCCGAGAAACCCAGCTGCGCCCGTAACTAGCACGGTGGAAGGAGTTGTGTTCATGGGAATAGAAGCATTAGAAGAGGATGGCCTGTATTGAATAGTTATCGCTCGAATACGTTCGTATCATTCCTATCGACCAATCAAGGTCAACCCGAGGACTGGACCAGAAGATGATCCGCAGGCTCGCCGGCCAAGACGCGCAGCAACGCCGCCATTACTTCATCGTTGGTCAGGCCCCACGCGATGACCCGATTCCGCGCCGCCGCGGCAATTCTCCGGCGGCGTTCCTCGTCAGCCAACAATTCCTTGCACCGGGCGGCGCATTCCTCGGGAGAGGACCAGAAGACCGCTTCTTCACCGTCGCGATAGAGCATCTCGTGTGCGCTAGTGCGCTCTGCGCAGAACACCGCGCCACCGATGAACGGTACCTCGGCGCTGCGGGTCGTATGCAGATCTCGGTTCCCTTTCGAGAGCAGCCCGAGCGCCACCTTGGCGGATTGGATCGCCCGCACGTAGTCCGCACCGTTGGCCGCGGGTCCCTTCCACGCGTCCTGGAACCTGCCCAATTCCGGTGCGCGCTGCCATTCCAGGCCTCGGATCGTCACCGGCACGCCCAATTCTAACAACCGTGCCATGAACGGCCCGCGTTCCGGAAACCAATTGCCCACGAAGACCACTTCGGAGGACCACTCGCGCCGCTCGGGGGCGGTCATCACCACCGGTGAGTGCGCAACCGGATCGCAGGACATGAAGGCATGCACAACCTTCTTAGCTCCGGCCCGATAGGCTTCTTCAATGTTCGGTGTTCGCACTACCGCCAAGAGGTCGTAGCAGGGCAAAGCCTTCTTGAAAAGGTCCCATTTGCGCCCATCCCGGCCACCGAAAGGGTCGTCGTTCATATAGCCGGCGATCCACCGGCTCTGTCGTCGAAGGGTCCGTGCCAACCCCGGCCCCACCTCCGGGCTACAGTTCAGCCAGACTAGATCGAAATGCTGGCCCCGAATGCGGCGCAGCACGTGGCTCCGGATCCAGGGCTCGAACACCCGGAAGCCCGTGCGGACCGCCAGAGAAATCGCCCAACGTTGCCGCGGGATTGGCATACTTGCATTCACCAGCACGACGTCATGTCCAAGCCGCCGCAGGGCCTCGGCGCGATGAAGCGAAGTTGTTCCGATTTGGTCGTCCCCAATGTAGAGAATCTTCACGGTGCATTTCGCCGGGGAAACTAGCAGCAACTAATGTGCGCAGAGAAAGCGCAAGACGCTACGACTAGCTCGAAGGCGACTCCAACTTCCGAACAATAGACTTACCAATTTGGACGAAGTTCTTCTCTACTATATAATACATCGTTGCAGCAATAGCAACCATGATAGCAAAAGCCGCAAGAAACTCCCTGATTTCGCTCGATCGGCCTATTGTGTAATATACGATCAGAATCGCCGCCGGGTGAAAGAGATAAATCGAATAGGAGATCTCTCCGAGCCAACTAAGCAATGGAACCCGCCAACCCCGCGATGACGGCAGGATCAACCCACCGATCGCAATGGCAGCAAGGGGAGGCAAAGCAAACCGTTGGGCCTGTATTCGAAGCGTTTCCGGCATGAATGCGATTCCGAGTGAGAACGCAAAAGCTACCAACGAAAGGGCCAAACATAACGCGCTCATTCCACATAACGACGAAGTCTGTCGCACCGCAAATTCGGCCAACAACGCGCCTAAGCACCACTGCCACCACAACGCCATCGAGGTTTGCTGCCATAGCACCCTCATCTCACCGCGGGGGAAGGTAAGGACCGAGATCATATAAGCTGAGAAACCAAGCATCAATGCTAGCAAGAGCAAAGCAACCATGCCGCGCCTTCGCAGCAACGGCACAAATAGGGCATAAAACAGATAAAAGTGGCATTCGATAACAACCGACCAAACGACACTATTAATCGCAACACGACTGCCGGCAGAAAATGTGCTTAGAAGTGCGGCATGCCGCCAGAACGCACCCCAAGATGGTCGGCTGATGTTATTAGTCTGCCAGTAGAAACCCAAAATGGCGCATACAAGCAAACAGAGAATTAAGGCCGGATATATCCGAAAGAATCGTCGAATAATATAGGTCCGGAAATTAAACGAGCGAATGCCTCCCTTGCTCGTCAGAGTGGACCAATGAATGCAGAACCCACTCAGCACAAAAAATACTCCTACACCCCAAACACCGAGATAGCTGAAGACGCAGCCGATTGCCCCCACATTCGAACCGTCAAGAAATTGTTGACTATAGTGATGGATAAACACAGCCAATGCCGCAACGCCTCTGATCGCGTCCAACACTGCAATATGACGGAACTCTGGGGAGACCCCCAGCGGGGATGATATTGTTGGTGAAATCATGGCAAGAGAAGCAAACTCGGAAGGCCAACAATTCCCAAACGCGCGCCCTAATATATTCCAGGGGGGCTCACTATACACCCTGCCCAAATTCGTTGGATCTATTGGTATCTTCACCGCCGATTCGCCACAGTCATCCTTCTGAGCGCTAGTTATTCAGGTGGGCGCGGGCCACAATCAGTTCAACCGCGTTCTCAAACAATACTCTGTTGGATTGTCGCTACTTAAGCCCGCAAATCCGCCGAGTCCAATTCGGAGCCCAGTGATCGACTCCGGCAATGAAAGCCACACTAGCCGCAAACGCCAAAACCGTCAGGGCCAATGCGCTCCAGAGGGACTGGTTACTCGGAGAAATTAGCCCGGCTCGCAGTCCAATCTGCTGAGCAATCTGCATAAAGACTTGATGTGACAAATAGATGCCGAAGGTCCACCGACCGATATCCTGAATCCAACCAACCGCTGGGATCCATGCACTTACTGCAATGCCCATCAGCAGAAAGGTGATCCCCAAGAACACCTCGTGCGGCGCCGGAGGAAGATAACAGCCCAGCCATTCGCAGAGGAACGTCACTAGGAAAACAAGGAGAACCCCAAAATGCCGCGTTTGAGACAAATTCATGACTCCGGAACGCCGGAGACAGGCCGCAAACAGAATGTAGGGCAACACCCTTATGGCCCACGCAAGCAGCAACCCTAAACATCGCAACAGCCAAAATTGATCGTTTCCCCAGGCCGAGACAAAACCAGAGGAAGTCCCGAGTTCGAAGGAGTTTCCGGAGGAGGCGAGCCAGTGAAAAAGAACCAGTGCAACGGATCCAGCAACGCCAGCGATCCACGCTGAGTGAATCAACCGGGTCCAATCGAGCAACCATGTTACTGCCATGCCGGTTATTAGCATTGGCACGAAATACAGATGCACCGAGGCTCCACTGTACGCCCAACCAATCGGATCATCCAGCGGTGTCCACGCTGGCGAGTGCAAGAAACGGATCTTCAACAGACGCAAACTGGTGTACATTAACGCCCAGAACAAGAATGGAACAATCACGCGCTTCACCCTTTTCACCCATCCCACCAAACCGGCCGCCTCCGGATAGAACAAGAACGCCGCAGCAAAAAAGAAGGGCACATGAAATCCCAAATGTGCGGCCATCCAGTAGTTTGCCGGCGCAAGACTCCCGCCAACGCTCGGACCAAATCCCGAGTGGTTCTGCACCACAGCGAAGGCCGCAACCCCACGAGCTAGATCAATTCCGCTCCAAATGGCCTGCCCCAATCCGAGGAGCGGGCGAACAATTCTTCTCTATTGAATGTATCGGCATATATTGCATACCGCATTTATAGTCATCAGTAGCCCCGGGGCGGTCAAAGGGGGCATGAATTAGCTCTCCACAGAAGCCGGCCCCGAGCTGAGATCCGTCGCCGATGCGCGGGCAAATGGTGTATCCAATGAACTCGAGCCCAAAGGTTTGGCGACAGCCTTCATTCGCGGTGCAATAGCCGCTCAGTGCTCTCCGTGTCCTCTGTGGTGAACGATCCGTTTCGGGTTTCGCGAGGTTTGGCGCGGCGCCAAACCTTAGGAATCTTCGCGTGGCGCGAAAATTGGCGGTTCACGATCGGGGTTTACTACACCGACCTCGCGCTACAGGCGAATCCGGTCTTTCCAGTAGCCGGGGCGACGCTTGAGATGCGCGACAGCGACGATCCAAATGCGCTCACTTTGGTCGACGAAGACGAGGGCGTAAGGGAATGTGCTCCCGAGGGCTCGGCGACAGGGCGGATAAATAACGCGAAACTGGTTTGGTGCCTCGCAGATCGATTGAATGAGCGAGTCTATCTCGTCGAGAAAACGTCCGGCCAAAGAAGGACTCTCTGCCGCGTAGAACCGCGCCGCTGCCAGCACTTCCTCACGCGCCTCACGCTGGAATCCAAACGGTTTCACCGGCCGGCAATCTTGCGCAGTTCGTCCATTACTTGTTCGCCGGGAATAAACTCGGCCCGCCCGCTCTCGATCTCCGCCACCCGGCGTTGAATCTCGATCGACCAGGCTTCCTCGACCTCGGAATCAAAACCAACGGACGGCCGGCGCTGATCCAGCCAAGTGGCGAGCTCTTCGACTTCTTCAGGGCTGAGTCGCTCAATCGCGGCCTCGATTTCTGCGACGGTCCTCATGATTGGGAAATGCTGCGGTTCAGCGGAGAAAGGTCAAATGAGGTTCGGCGAGGTTTGGCGCAGCGCCAAAACCTTACCCGGCTGCGCCGCGAGACAGCCTTCATTCGCGGTGCAATAGCCGCTCTGTGCTCTCCGCGCCCTCTGTGGTGAACGATCTGTTTCGGGTTTGGAATGTCGCGCCCCCTCCCGGTCAAGGGAACAGCCCTGACTATTTAGATATCGGAGAAAAGCCCGGCGTTTCACCCGGGGATCGCCAACTCTTCGTAGGTGCTTCCCGCCTCGGCCAAGGTAATGGCACGATTGATTTCCAGGGCCTCGTGGAGGGCCGAACGTAGATTCGCAACCAGTTCCGCGCGGGTCTTCCCTTGGCTATTTACGCCGGGAACCTCGGCGATCCATCCGATCCACCAAGGTCCATCGCGTTTGATGACTGCCGAAAAGGTGCGCTTCATGGATTGCTAGAATGGAGTTTCGTTCGGGGATTTCAACCGCTGGGGTTTGGCGCAGCGCCACACCTGGGGCGTACCGCGGCCCAAGCGCCGCGGTAGAGAAAGAACCCACCTCTCATCTTTGCGTTCCGCAAAGATTGGCGGGGCGTACCGCGGCCCAAGCGCCGCGGTAGGCTTCGCCCCGTCACTTCCCGGGGAGGTGACTGCAGCGGGGGCGGCAATGGCGCGCATATTCGTGAACTGTTACCTGCGGACGGCGCGGGGCGCCGTCCCTACCTTCGAACCTTCCGACCGCCGACTTTCGCCCTGAGGCCCTGGTCATTGGTCATTCCCTACTCTTCTCTACCGATCTCTGCCTTCTCTGTGGTCAATACCTTCTGACCTTCTCCTCTGCTGTACAGTCTTCTGTGTCTTCATTTCTTGGATTGCCTTCGGTGCAAGAGCGATACGGTGACTACCCTCTCCCGCTGCGCAGGAAGACTTGCAGCAGGGGCAGAAAATGCAGGGCCTTGCGGTGCCAGACCCGCAGGCTGTCGACGCGCTGGGTCAAAAACTCGCGGTCGGGCTCGTCGCCGGCGGCCAGCCGCTCCTCCAGGCGCGCCAGCCGTGCGGCGCCGGCCTCGAGCGGATCTCGCACCCGATGTTTGAGTACGCCGCCGAGCAGGCGGCGCAGCTCCGTTTCGGGCACAAAACGTTCGCGCCGCCCCTCGGGATCGTCGACCAGGCGCACCGCGCCCAATTCGCGCAGAAAACGCAGGCCCTGGCTGGCCGAACCGTTACTGATGCCCAACAGCGCCACCACATCGGCGAAGGCCAAAGGCTGGGGAGAGCCGTAGATCACCCCGAATATCTGTCCGACGGAACGGGAGAGTCCCAGTTGCTGCACCGCGTCCGCGCAAAGCTCGACCACCTCAACCTGAGTGGGCGAGAGCCGGCGCTCGGCCGCCACATCATCTGTGGCGGGAACCGGTGTGCCGTCGGTGCTGGGGCGAAGGGAAGACAAGAGGAAGGAAGCTTCGCGCCCGCCGCCCAGTGTTCAAGGGTTTTTGAACTCCCCAGCGTCACCGCCGGGTGAACTCGCGGTCACGGACAGGTGACGGCATCCGGGGGCAAGCCGGCCGGGCGAACTCACGCTCCATTCGCCGCCCGCAGCTAGCTGGGGTACGGCTCACCGGTACGGCCCACCGCTCATCAATCACTGCCCTCCGCCGACCGCCATTTCTAGAACTGATCGGCCGTGGGGCGCACGAAACCCTTGCGCAGGGCGTAGCGGATGAGCTCGGCTTGGGTGGCCACGCCGAGTTTCTTCATGATGTTGCGCCGATGGGAGTGCACCGTCCAGGCGGTGAGGCCCATCTGGGCGGCCGCCTCCTCGTTGGAAAAGCCGCGTCCCAGCAAATGCAGCAGCTCCTGCTCTCGGTCGCTGAGCACTTTGGCGAAGGCCACCGGGTCGTTGCGCATCGCCTGCTGCACGCGTTGCACCACTTCCGCGTAGTAGACCCGGCCGGAGGCGACCGTCTCGATGGCCTCGTGCAGAGTCTCCGGTCGCTGGGTATTCTTATCGACGAAGCCCTGGATGCCGAGTTCGCGAATGCGATGGATGGAGACCTCGTCATGCAGCGAGGTGAGGGCGAGCACACGCAGGCCGGGCAGGGCCTCGAAGAGGCGCACGGCCAGATCGAGTCCGTCCCCGTCGGGCAACTGCAGGTCGAGCAGGAGCAGGTCGGGGGCGGCGGCGGGCACACGGGCGAAGGCCTCGGCCACCGAGCCGGCCTCGCACACCACGGAATAGCCGAACTGGGTGACGCACAGCGCCACCAACATGCGGCGGAACAGCTCCTGATCCTCGACTATGGCCAGTTTGATCGACATCGGGCGGGCCGGGGCCCGGGACCATGTATGGCGGGGCGGCGGCGGCGGGCAAGTCTGGCCTCGTGGAGAAGCCCGGAAAAAAAGAAGGCCCGGAATTCCTTGCGGAACTCCGGGCCATAATCCTGGCAATAACCTACTCTCGCGGAACCTAACGTCCAACTACCATTGGCGGCTGAGGGCTTAACGGCCGTGTTCGAGATGGGAACGGGTGTTTCCCCTCGCCAATTATCACCAGAAAAGTCGAAAAAATGTAAGGTAAACTAAACGCCCGAAGAATTGGAGGAACTTAAACCTATTAGGATCATTAGTACCAGTAAGCTAAACACATTACTGTATTTACACATTTGGCCTATCAACCAGGTGGTCTACCTGGATCCTTTCGCCCCTTGCGGGGCAACGAGACCTTATCTTGGGATGAGCTTGGCGCTTAGATGCTTTCAGCGCTTATCTCTTCCGCACATAGCTACCCGGCGCTGCCGTTGATACGACAACCGGAACACCAGAGGTGCGTCATTCTCGGTCCTCTCGTACTAAAGAATGAACCCCTCAAGTCTCAGACGCCCACAGCGGATAGAGGACCGAACTGTCTCACGACGTTCTGAACCCAACTCGCGTACCACTTTAATCGGCGAACAGCCGAACCCTTGGGACCTTCTCCAGCCCCAGGATGTGATGAGTCGACATCGAGGTGCCAAACCGCGCCGTCGCTATGAACGCTTGGGCGCGATCAGCCTGTTATCCCTAGCGTACCTTTTGTCCTATGAGCGATGGCGATTCCACATTCAACCACCGGATCACTTTGGCCTGCTTTCGCAACTGATCGACTTGTTGGTCTCACAGTAAAGCTCCCTTATACCAATGCGCTCTAAAGCCTGATTACCAACCAGGCTGAGGGGAACCTTCGCAATCCTCCGTTACTCTTTGGGAGGATTCCGCCCCAGAAAAACTGACCTGCTAGCACTGTCCCCGTGCCCGATTAGGGCAGCGGGTTAGACACCTAACCAACAAAGAGTGGTATTTCATATTGCGACTCCGCCCGATCCTAGAACCGGGCATCAAAGTCTCCCACCTATTCTACGCATTGAAAGTCAAGTGACAATACCAGCTTACAGTAAAGGTGCATAGGGTCTTTCCGTCCTGCTGCGGGTAAGCGGCATCTTCACCGCTACTACAATTTCGCTGAGCATCTCTCCGAGACAGCGGTCAACTCGTTACACGATTCGTGCGGGTCGGAACTTACCCGACAAGGAATTTCGCTACCTTAGGACCGTTATAGTTACGGCCGACATTCACGGGGGCTTAGAGCCTGAGCTTGCACCCAAGCTGTTCACCTTTCCGCATTGGTCACGTGTCACTCCCTATTCGTTGTCTTGCGACTTCGCAGAGAGCTGTGTTTTAGCTAAACAGTCGGTTGACCCAATTCACTGCGACCCATAAATGGGCGCCCCTTCTGGCTAACGTACGGGGCTATTTTGCCGAGTTCCTTGGAGAGATTTAACTCACGCGCCTAAGAATATTCATCTATCCCACCTGTGTCGGTTTACGGTACGGGCGACGTTAGAACTCACAGCGTAGTGTTTCTTGGAAACCTAAATGTGTCCATTGCCCCGGCCGAGGCCGGAACTATGCATCGCGCCACGGCTAAAAAGCGGAGGATTTGCCTTCCGCTACACCGCGACGCTTACAAGAGAAATCAATGCCTCTCGGACCAATCTTTGTTTCGTACTACTCTGTTGATAACGCTCTAACATCGGTACTGGAATATGTTACCAGTTGTGCATCGGTTATTCCTTACGGCCTCACCTTAGCCCCGACTAACCCTGAGAGGACGAGCCTTGCCCAGGAAACCTTGGGATTTCGGCGACTTGGAGTTTAACCAAGTTTATCGCTACTTATGTCTGCATTCTCACTTCCAAACGCTCCAGAGTCGCTTGCGCTTCCCCTTCGCTGCATTTGGAACGCTTTCCTACTGCTGAGCTTTCGCTCAACCCATAGCTTCGGTACACCGCTTCAGTCCCGATCATTTTCGGCGCAATTTCACTCGATGGGTCAGCTGTTACGCACTGTTTAAATGATGGCTGCCTCTAAGCCAACATCCCCATTGTCTATGTAAAACCACATCCTTTCACACTAAGCGGCGTTTTGGGACCTTAACCAATGGTCTGGATTCTTCTCCTCTCGACGATGAAGCTTATCCCCACCGTCTGACTGCCCGGCTTCACTCCGCGGTATTCGGAGTTTAATTAAGTTCAGTAGCCCTGTCGGGCCCCTAGCTTATTTAGTGCTCTACCCCCGCGGATCAGCACCGGACGCTATACCCAAATATATTTCGGAAAGAACCAGCTATCAGGGGGTTTGATTAGTCTTTCGCTCCTAACCACAACTCATCTCACAACTTCTCAAGGTTGACGAGTTCGGACCTCCACTTCGTTTTACCGAGGCTTCATCCTGGCCATGGTTAGATCACCTCCCCCTTCGGGTCTATTGCCTGAAACTTGCGCCCTATTCGGACTCCGCTTTCGCTGCGCATGGGTCGCTGAACGACTTATGCTTGCTACAGACAATAACTCGCAGACTCATTATACAAAAGGCAGGCAGTCACCGCACAAGGCGGCTTCTACTGACTTGTAGGCAATCAGTTTCAGTTACTATTTCACTCCCTAACAGGGGTGCTTTTCACCTTTCCCTCGCGGTACTAGTTCACTGTCGGTCGTCATCGAGTATTTAGCCTTACGCCGTGGTCGGCGCAGATTCACACGAAGTTTCACGTGCATCGTGCTACTTGGGATACCAAACGGCTCTCAAACCTTTCGACTACGGGCCTATCACCCTCTTTGGCCGGCATTTCCATGCCGTTCGTCTAGGTTTTAAGAGTCCTAAAATTGGTCCCGCTACCCCGTCGGGATAAATCCCTCCGGTTTGGGCTGTTCCGCTTTCGCTCGCCACTACTTACGGAATCGCTTCGCTTTCTTCCTGCGGATACTGAGATGTTTCACTTCTCCGCGTATTGCACAACCATGCTTATGAATTCGCATGGAAGTACCAGCTTTTGAGTGCTGGTGGGTTGCCCCATTCGGACACCTCCGGGTCAAAGCCTGCTAGCGGCTCGCCGAAGCTTTTCGCAGCGTGCTGCGTCCTTCATCGCCTGATGACGCCAAGGCATCCACTGATTGCCATGATTTGGTTTATCGTTTCCAACAATTCTTAGGCGTTTAATTTACCTTAAAATCATCTGTCATGCTGTCAAAGAACGAAAATGTCCGGCGGGCCGCCGGTGCTAAAATGGTGGGCCCAGATGGACTTGAACCATCGACCCGCGCTTATCAAGCGCGTGCTCTAACCAACTGAGCTATGAGCCCGCCTAAATTCATCCAGACACACTCCCGTGGGCCGTATGCCCAGGGCGCTGTCCAAAAGAGTCTTTTCGTTGAAAAGAACCATCTCTGAAATCTCTGAAGTGCGATCGAAAAAAGTATCCCAGCGAACGACTTAAAGTCGTTTCGACCAAGCCAGAGCCGAAGCTTTGGCTTTTCTCCTAGAAAGGAGGTGATCCAGCCGCAGGTTCCCCTACGGCTACCTTGTTACGACTTCGTCCCAATCACCAGCCTCACCTTAGGACGCCGCCTCTTTTGCAAGTTGGCAAGCGCACTTCGGGCGAAACCGGCTTTCATGACGTGACGGGCGGTGTGTACAAGGCCCGGGAACGTATTCACGGCGCCGTAGCTGATGCGCCATTACTAGCGATTCCGGCTTCATGGAGTCGAGTTGCAGACTCCAATCTGAACTGGGCTCGGCTTTGAGGATTCGCTCCACCTCGCGGTCTTGCTTCCCTCTGTACCGAGCATTGTAGCACGTGTGCAGCCCAGGCCGTAAGGGCCATCCTGACTTGACGTCATCCCCACCTTCCCACCTCTAAAAGAGGTTTGTCTCCTTAGAGTGCCCAACTGAATGATGGCACCTAAGGACAGGGGGTTGCGCTCGTTGCGCCACTTAAGGCAACATCTCACGACACGAGCTGACGACAGCCATGCAGCACCTGTGCATCGGTCCTTGCGGGAAAGTCGCCTTTCAGCGACGGTCCAATGCATGTCAAGGCCTGGTAAGGTTCTTCGCGTTGCATCGAATTGAGCCACATGCTCCACCGCTTGTGCGGGCCCCGTCAATTCCTTTGAGTTTTAGTCTTGCGACCGTAGTCCTCAGGCGGCACACTTAACGCGTTAGCTTGGGCGCTAACGGGGTCGAATCCGCTAACACCTAGTGTGCACCGTTTAGGGCGTGGACTACAGGGGTATCTAATCCCTTTTGCTCCCCACGCTTTCGTGCCTGAGCGTCAGTAACCTTCCAGATAGCCGCCTTCGCCGCTGGTGTTCTTCACGATATCTACGCATTTCACTGCTACACCGTGAATTCCGCTATCCTCTCCGGTACTCTAGTCATGTAGTTTTAGACGCAATTCCGAGGTTGAGCCTCGGGCTTTCACATCTAACACACATAACCGCCTGCGCACCCTTTACGCCCAGTGAATCCGAATAACGCTTGCAGTCTCTGTATTACCGCGGCTGCTGGCACAGAGTTAGCCACTGCTTCCTCTCCGGGTTAAGTCAATTTGCGACGTGTTAGGTCGCAACCATTCTTCCCCGGTGACAGAGGTTTACGATCCGAAGACCTTCATCCCTCACGCGGCGTCGCACCATCAGGCTTTCGCCCATTGTGAATAATTCGAAACTGCTTGCCACCTTTGTAGGTGTCTGGACCGTGTCTCAGTTCCAGTGTGGCTGGTCGTCCTCTCAGACCAGCTACCCGTCTTAGCCTTGGTGAGCCGTTACCTCACCAACTGGCTGATAGGCCGCAAGCCCTCGTTATGCGCCCGGCCTTTCGGTCCCGGGCTTTAGTATGACCCCCATGGGGAGATCAACCGTATGCGGCATTAGCCCGTCTTTCGACAGGTTATTCCCCACACAAAGGTAAGTTGCTTACGTGTTACGCACCCGTCTGCCACTGGCTTTTCGTCCGGTTGCCCTTTCGAAAAACCCGTTCGACTTGCATGTCTTAACCACGCCGCCAGCGTTCATTCTGAGCCAGGATCAAACTCTCCGATAAGAGAGTTTATAAATCCTAGTGATTCACGAACTACACTCGAACAAGCCCGAAGGCTCGCCGAGGTTTCAATACTTTAATTAAATGACTGGGTACTCCAATCGATCGCACTTCAGAGATTTCAAAGAGCCGTTCCCCGGTGGGAAAGAGTTCAACCGTGCCGAGTCGCCTGCCAGCGGTCAAGAGCTTTTTTCAAAACTTTCGTTTCGTTCAAACCGCGTCGCGCTGTCAGGCCAAAGAGCAAAGTGAAGTGCCGACCATGTAGCCTGCTCCCCCCTCAGCAAGAACTTTCACCATCTCTTCATTTACATTCCCCCATTCCCCTTAAAGAGAACAAGTTCAGACGTTATTTTTGGGTGACTTTTCCTCCCGCCCTCCCCGTATCCACCTTGCTTCCCCTCCCCGCCCCACCCGCCCACCAGAGGGAAAGTGGGGCGAGCCTCCCGGCGAGCCGCGCCGCCGGCGAAGGACCGCCTCTCGTATCCGCCGCTCAGCACGGCTCGGCGGAGCCTCGCCCTCCCACCTGCAGCCACGCCCACCGCTGGTGAACCTCCCGGTGCGCGACGCCGACTGTGGGAGCGCGCTTGCGCGCGACTCTCCCCCTGCAACCGAGGGCAAGGGCCCTTCCCCAAAACGGTCCGCCGCACGCCACGGCTCGGCGAAGCCTCGCCGTCGCAATAGTATCCGCGCCCTCCGGGAGGGCGCCCCTTTGTATCCGCCGCCACCACGGCCCGACGAAGCCTCGCCCGCCACCAGCTCCACAGCGGGGAACCGCGTCCCGCCCGAAAACAAAACGGCCGGTCGCCTCGTGGACGACCGGCCGGTAAGGAAACACTAGGTGCTCGCGCCTCAGGCCACGCGCTCAACCACCAGCGGCGGGGGCGTGGGGCGCTTGGGGGCGAGACGGTAGGCGTTCTTGAAATGCTCCAGCGCGGCCTCGAGCTTGGCCTCGTCGTTGTAGTGGATCATCATCAGGGGCTCGCCCTGCTTGACCTGCGTACCCACCTTGCGGATCTCCGAGACGCCCACCGTGTAGTCGATCTTGTCGCCGGGGGCGGCGCGGCCGGCCCCCAGGATGTGCACGCCCTTGGCGATGAGCGCCGCATTGATGGTGTGGACATAGCCGCGCTTCGGCGCGGGCAGCTTCCGAATATGCTTGGCCTGCGCAAACTTGTCCGGGTTGTCGATATAACTGGCGTCGCCGCCCTGGGCCCGCACCAGCTCCTTGAGCTTCTCCAAGGCCGAGCCGTCGGAGAGATGGCGCTGCACGGTCTGCTTGGCGGAAAGCGTCGAGCCGGCCACCCCGGCCAGGCGCACGATCTCCATGCCCAGCTTGAGCACCAGCTCCTTCATGTCCTCGGGGCCCTCGCCCTTGAGCAGCTTGATGGCCTCCTTGAGCTCGAGGGAGGTGCCCACGCTGTCACCAAGAGGCTGATTCATATCGGTGACCAGCGCCACACAGCGGCGTTTCATCGAGCGGCCGACGCGGGTCATGGAACGGGCGAGCTGCTTGGCCTGCTCGAGATCCTTGATGAAGGAGCCATTGCCCCACTTCACGTCGATCACCAGGCCTTCGGCGCCCTCGGCCAGTTTCTTGGAGAGCACCGAGCCGGTGATGAGCGGAAGGCTCGGGATGGTGCCGGTCTGCTTGCGCATGGCATGCAGCTTCTCGTCGACGGGGGCCAAGTCCGCACTCTGGTTGACAATGGCGCCGCCGACGCGGGCGAGCTGATCGACGAATTGTTCCACCGGGATTTCCGTCCGGAAACCGGGCACCGCGGAAAGCTTGTCGAGGGTGGAGATCTCGTAGTCGGGTTCGACCCCACACATCATCGGCACCACGACGCCACTGGCCATGGCCAACGGCACGAGCACCAGGGAGGTCTTGTCGCCCACCCCTCCGGTCGAGTACTTGTCGATCTTGGGCTTGGCGATATGGGAGAGGTCGACGGTCTCGCCGACGAGCATCATTTCTTCGGTGAGGATGGCGGTTTCCTGAGCCGACATGCTCTGGAAATAGATGGCCATCATCAAGGCGGCCATCTGGTAATCGGGCATCTCACCATCGAGCACGGAGTCGATGATGAAGCGGATTTCCTCCTGCGTGAACTCGCCGCCATCCCGCTTCTTCTCAATGAGATAGGTAAAGGACGGCTTGACGTAACGACGGGGGGGAAGAGTGCGTTTTTTGATGGAGGAATTCACGAGTTTTGGCGTGGTTATGGCAAAAAGCCTTGCGACCCAAAGCGTTGCCAGTAAGCAGATTGCAAGGGGCCTGTCGAGTATAATTTGGCCGCTTACGCACAGAGCCCGACCTAGCGAGGCTTTTGCCACTGCACAGCGAGGGCGCACTTGGGTGAATTGCGGTCTTGATCGGGTCCGGAGTGGGGCGTTGAGTGCGCCGATGGTTTTGCCCTTCAACGTCGCTGCCGAAATCGAGACTGCCGTTAAGACCGCCGCCGCGCAAGCGGGCTTCGACCTCGCGCTCTTTGCCCCGGACGTGCGCCCTGCGGATCCCGCCCACGGTGATTTCCAAGCCAACGGAGTGCTCGCCTACGCCAAGCGCCAAAAACAAAACCCCCGCGCCCTGGCCACCCAGCTGGTGGGGCTCATCGCCTTGCCCGCCGACGTGTGCCGCATCGAGGTAGCCGGCCCGGGCTTCATCAATTTCAGCCTCACCCCCGCCGCCCTGCAGAGCTGGCTGTCCGAGTACGATTCCGAGGCGCATCTGCGCGCCGGCGCCGCCAGTGTCTATACCGGGCAGACCTGGGTGGTGGACTACAGCTCGCCCAACACGGCCAAACAAATGCACGTGGGCCACCTGCGCTCCGCGGTGATCGGTGAGGCCCTGTGCCGCCTGTTGGCCTTCAGCGGCGCGCATGTCATTCGCGACAACCACATCGGCGACTGGGGCACCCAGTTCGGGAAAATCCTCTGGGCCTACAAGCGCCACCTCGACTCCGCCGCCCTCGCCAGCGACGCACTCGCGGAGTTCGAGCGTCTCTACAAAGTGGGTCACAACGCCGCCGAGGCCGACGAGGCAGTGATGAACGAAGCCCGCCAGGAACTGGTGAAGCTCCAATCCGGCGATCCCGAGAACCGCGGCATCTGGCAGCATATCGGTGCCGCCAGTCTTTCCGCTTTCCAGTCCATCTACGACCAACTCGGCATCAAGTTCGACCTCACCCTGGGCGAGAGCTTCTACAACGACAAGGTCGACCAGATCTACCGCGAGCTGACCGGCTGCGGACTTGCCGAGGAGAGCGACGGGGCGCTCGTTGTTTTCCACGACGAGCATCCCCGCTTCTCGCGCCACGCCGAGCGGCCGCAGCCCTTCCTCATTCGCAAGTCCGACGGCGCCTCCAACTACGCGTCGACTGATCTGGCGACCATCCTCTATCGCATCGAACAGCTCGGCGCCACCGGGGCGTTCTATGTCGTGGACAAACGCCAGGGCGACCACTTCGAGCAGCTCTTCCTCACCGCCAAGAAATGGTTCGAGAAGACCGGCCGCGCCCTGCCCCGGCTCGAGCATGTCGACTTCGGCACCGTGCTCGGCGAAGACGGCCGCCCGTTCAAGACCAAGAGCGGCGAGAACATCAAGTTGAAGGATCTCCTCAACGAGGCTCGCGAACGCACCTACAAGCTCGTCACCGAAAAGAGCGCGGATATCCCCGAGGCCGAGCGCCTCCAAATCGCGGAGATCGTGGGGGTGGGCTCGGTGCAATACGCCGACCTTTCGCAGAACCGCTCCTCGGACTATCTCTTCTCGTGGGACAAGATGATCAGCCTGGAGGGCAATACCGCTCCCTACCTGCTCTACGCCGTCGCCCGCCAGTACAGCATTTTCCGCAAGGCCGGGCTGGATCCGGCCGCGCCGCTCACCGGTGCGAGCGGTTTCGAGACGCCGACCGAGCTGGCCCTCGCGCGCAAGCTCGTGGCCTTCCCCGCCGCCCTCAGCCAGGCCGCCGCCTCCCTGCGCCCCCATTTCCTGTGCACCTATCTCTACGAACTGGCCGGCCAGTTCAGCACCTTCTACGCGGCCGACAAGGTCGTCGTCGAAGACCCGGGTGTACGGGCCCGCCGCCTGCAGCTCTGCGCCCGCACGCTGGTGTGGTTGGAGACGGGCCTGCACCTGCTCGGGCTGCGCACGCTCCAGCGCATGTAGCGCCGCGCGCGCTCGGCGAGGGCGCCGCTCTCGCTCCGCTGTCGTCCATCGGGAATTCGCTCCCCCACCGTGGGCATTGCCCGTCGGCCGAGCGAAAGAGACCACCCGACCGAGCCGCCAACTCCTTTTCCAGCCTCCCCGTCCCGGTTTAACGGGGATTTGCTCTTGCTGGAAAACGCCCCCCCGGGCAGATTGCCCTCCACAAGGATGTCTACGCAGGAATTCTACATTCGCGGCGAGAACGACACCGACGCCCGCGGTCCCTTTACCCAGGACCAGCTCGCCTCCCTCGTGGAAGCACAGCAGGTCGACGGTTCTACTCTCTATTACGATGCCGCCCTCGAGCAGTGGGTGCCGATCAGCTCCAACGAGAGCGTGATGGCCTTCCTCTTCCCCGAGAAGCGCCGCCTCAAAGTGCGGCCCAAGGATGAGATCGTCTCGCTCAACGTCGAACAGGCCGGCGATGCCCCCATTCGCGTCGAGGACATGCTGGCCGCCGCCGATGGGCGCACCTCCGAGACCGCCGGCCGAGGAGATCCCAAGCTCGCCGCCGAGCGCGTATCGGGCGCCTCGCGCTACCTGCTCATCCTCACCTTGGTGCTGAGTGTCTTCGCGATGTTCTGGGTAGGCGAGAACCTCACGACCATCTTTACCGGCGACTGGGTGGGCATGGCCACCGATCCCTTCATCGTGCTCGGCCTCATCGACGTATTCTTCGTCGTCGTGCTCTTCCTCGGGTCCACCGAGTTCTACCCGTTGGTCCGCTTCCGCGTGCTCTTCGCGGTGGGTTTCCTCGGCTTCATGTACTTTCTCAGCGGCGACTACCAGATGATGATCGCCGTTGGAGCCGGCACTCTGGGCGCCTATTTCATGACCTTGGCCGTCTCCTGGGTGGCGCTGATCCCGGCGGCTTTGCTCGGCCTCGGAGGCATGGTGGCCCTCGCGTACTTCCGGGTCTTCGCTGAGCTTCCGACCAGCTGAGTCGGCGGTCGTCCTGCCCATGTCCGCGTGGTACAGCCGCATCTTGGGCAGCTGGATAACGCTCTACACCCAGAAGATTTGGCAGGCGGCCATCGACGATGACCGCAGCCTGCGTGGCCGACTCTATTCGGCCCTACGCATTCTCTCGATCACCCTGACCGGACTGCAGGAGATCAAGCTGTTCAGCCGGGCCGCCGCGCTCAGCTATAGCTCGCTGCTGGGCATCGGCCCACTCATCGCCATCAGCGTGATGGTGGCCGGCACCATGCTGAACCACTCCGACACCACCGTTGCCGTCGAGAAGCTCACTCAGGCCCTGCACTTCATCGTACCGCAGATCGACCAACTCACCCAAGCCGACGACCTCGCCGGCGACGCGGTGCGCGTGGGCGTCAACCAAAGGCTCAGCGATTTGCTCAATCAGTTCATCGCCGGCAGCCGCTCCAGCACCCTCGGGGTGACCGGCGCGCTCATGCTCGTGGTGATCGTAATCCAGTTGTTCATCTCAGTGGAGGAATCCTTCAACTCCATCTGGGGCGTGCGCCGGGGCCGCTCATTGTTCCTGCGTATCATCGTGTACTGGACAGCGGTCACACTCGGCGCCGTGCTCACCCTGGCGGCCCTCACCCTGCTCTCGGCTACGACAATCTCCGAAGTCTTCACCAACGTCCCCTGGGGAGCCCAACTCGATGCCGCCCTGGGGTTCTCCGCTCCGCTGATCGCCTTCGCGCTGCTCGTCGGGCTTCTCACCTGTTTCTATCGCTACATTCCCAACGCCGAGGTCCGCTGGCTGCCCTGCTTGGTCGGGGCCGGAGTGGTCGTGGTGCTGCTCTTTGCCAACAACTACCTCGCTTTTTTCTACTTCAAGAGCGCGCTGCGCGCCGAAAGCTTCTTTGGACGTCTGAGCATTCTCCCCGTGCTCATGGCGGGCTTCTACGTCTTCTGGTTTTTTGTGCTGCTGGGCGGGCAGATCACCTACGCGGTCCAGAACGTCCATTTTCGCTCCAGCCGCATCGCCTGGGATGACCTCAACCAGCACAGCCGCGAGGGCCTCTCGCTGCTGGTGCTCGTGCTCATCGCCCGTCGTTTCCAGCAATGCCAGGCACCCTATACCGCCACAGCACTCAGCGACGCCGTGCGCGTGCCCACCCAGATCATCAACGAGTCGCTCAACCGCCTGCTCGATCTCCACCTGATCTCCGCGACGCCCCCCGGCCCCAACGAACCTTCCCTGGACAACCACTACCAACCGGCCCGCCCCCTCAACCGCATCACCTTGGCCGAATTCCGCGACGCCTTCGCCCTGCTCGGTTCGGCTCCTTCCAGCGATCGCCTCGACGCCATCGATCCGGTCGTGCGCCATTTCCACGAGCGCATCGCCCATCTCCAACAAGAGGCCTTCGGCAACCAGAACCTCGAGCAACTGCTCGCCGAGCTGCCGCTGCCCTGCCAGCCAGCCAAGGTCTGAGGACCCTGGCCGGTTCCTCCGCCGCCGCTCGCATCGTCGCCGGTTTCGCAGGTTGACACCCCTTTCCCCCATTCTACGGTCACCCCTTTTTCTGCCCCATGATTTCCTGGATCCAAACCACCTTTGAGAAGCACACGAAGTTCTTCATGGCCTTCCTGCTCCTCGTCATCACGATCCCGTTCGTCTTCACGATCGGCGCCGCGCCCGGCATCGGCAAAGGCGATGGCAGAGCCCAACAGCGCGAGTTCTTCGGCTACAACCTGAGCAGCCAAGGCGATACCCGCCGGCTCACCTTCGACGCCCGCATCAGCATCCTGCTCCAGGCCGGATACATGATGGACCTTGATGGCCGCCAACTGCAGGACTACGCCTTCCAGCGCGCCGCCAGCCTCTCCCTCGCCGACCGCTACCACCTGCCCCGCCCCACGGCCGCTCAACGCCAGACGTTCCTCACCTCCCTGCGCATCTTCCAAAGCCAGCAGGGCCAGTTCGACGCCACCGCGTACAACCGCTTCCGCGACCAGCTCAAGACCAGCACCGCCGACTTCACCGAGGCCGACGTCGCCCGCGTGGTCGAGGACGAATGCCGCATCCAGCGCATCGGCGAACTGCTCGCCGGCCCCGGCTATGTCGCCCCCATCGAGGTGGCCAACCAGCTCTCCCTCGCCTCCACCCAATGGACACTGAAGGTGGCCGAGCTCGATCTCGGCACCTACGCACCGAGTATCCGCCCGACCGACGAGATCCTCACCAAGCACCTCGAGGACAACGCCGCCAAGTTCGAGGTCCCCGACCGGGTAAACATCGACTACGTCACCTTCAAGGCGGCCGATTTCGCCGGTGCCGAAACCTTCACCGACGACGAAGTGGTCGCCTATTTCGAGGCCAACAAGGAGCGCTTCGCCACCCCCTCCACCGAAGCCGGCAAGCCCGCCACGCCGGCGGTGCTCGCTGTCGTCCGCCCCCAAGTGGAAGCCGCCCTGCGCACTGCAGCCGCCAACCGCAACGCCGCCAAAGCCGCCTCCGACTTCGCTTTCGAGATTTTCGATCAGAAGATTTCCAAGGACTCCCCGGCGATCGACGCCCTCGTCGCCAAGTTCCACGGCCACCGCGCCACCGCGCCCCTGTTCACCCGTGGCGCCCCACCCGCCGGCCTGCCTTGGACGCGCCAGTTGGTCGACGAAGCCTTCCGGCTCGAAGCGACCCGCTTCTACTCCGATGCCCTTCCCCTCGGCGACGACCAACTCGTCCTGCTCTGGCGCGAAACGCTCCCGAAATTCACGCCCTCGCTCGTCGAAGCCCGCGACCAAGTGCTCGCCGATTTCACCGACAGCGAAAAGAGCCGCGCCCTGCTCCAGAATGCCCCGGAATGGAAGAGCGCCCTCGAGTCCAAGCTCGCCGCCGGAGTCCAGCTCGACGCCGCCCTGGCCTCGATCGCCGGCGCCCCTAAAGCCGAAGTGAAGAGCTACGGCCCGTTCACCCGCCGCCAGCCCCCCGAAGGCCTCTCCCGCACGGTCTCCGACGGCCTTGAGCGGATCAATGCCGGCGGCCTGTCCGACCTGCTTCGCGACGCCAACAAGGCGTATTTCGTGCAGGTCATCGAACGCAAATCTCCGGTGATCGACCGCAATTCGCCCGAATACATCCAGATTGGCAATGCGGTGGCCGCCAACTCGGCCAACGCCGCGCGCTCCTCCGCCCTCTCCGAGCTCGTCGAAGCCGAGCTGCAGCGCAGCGCGCCGCCCGCCCAGTAGACCTTCCGCTCTCCCGGCGGGCCGCAAGGCCCGCCCTTTTTTTGCCCGCAGCCACCGGTCCGCCCTCCCGAACAACCGCCCGACGCTGCCCTTTCACCGCTCCGCAACGACGGCTGGCAGTAAGTTCTGGAAACTGTCACCCTTCCGTTCTCGTCTCCCGCGCCACCGACCCTCCTCCCGCCATGCACCGCGCCTCCCGCTTCACCGTCCTTCTCGCCACTGCCGTTCTCCTGACCACCCTTCCGGCCCAGGCCAACGAGGCTCCAGCCACGCTCTCGCTGACCGACTGCGTGCAACGCGCCCTCCAGCACAACTTCGACATCGAGCTCGGCCGTTTTGACACCGCCAACGCCCGCGAATCCATCGCGATTGCCCGCGCCGGTTTCGACCCCACCCTGCACGCCTCCTCCACCCGACAAGGATCCCGCCAGGAAGGCGCGAGCTTTGCGGCCTCCACCTGGGACACCCGCCTCGGCGCCTCCCAGCACCTCGTCACCGGTGCGAATGTCAGCGTGAGCACCTCGCTCTATCGCAACCGCAACTACCTTACCACCCCGCCGGGCTCAAATCTCAGCTACAATTCCGACGTCAGCCTGAGCCTCTCCCAGCCCCTGCTCAAGGGGGCCGGCCTAGCGTACAACCGCGCCGCCCTCGCCCAGGCCCGCCTGGGCTCCGACCGCGCCGGCCTGCTCTACCGGGGCACCATGATGGATACAGTCCGGGCCACGGAAATCGCCTACTTCGAGCTCCACTTCGCCCGGCGCCAACTGGCTGTGCGTCACCAGTCCCTGGCCGCCGCCCGCCAGCTCTACGAGGAGAACAAGACCAAGCGCGACACCGGAGTGCTCACCGACCTCGAGGTGCTCACCGCCGAGGTCGGCGTGGCCACCCAGCAGCGCAACGTCCTGCTCGCCGAACAGGAGCTGCACGACCGTGAGGACGGCCTGCGCGCCCTGATCGGCCAGTTCGCGCTCGAGGCGCCTCTCGGTGAAACCGGCTTCACCACCGCCGAGGTGGAAACGCTGGCAGTCGACCGCACCTTCGAGCGTGCCAAGGCCGCCCAGCCCGAATACCTGGCCACCAAGTCCTCCATCGAACAGCTCCAGATCGAGGCCGACAGCGCCCGCCGCAACCGCCTGCCCGAGCTCAACCTCGCCACCACCCTTGGCTACAACACGGAGCGCGACCACGCCGGCGACGCACTCGAGAATCTCCCCGGCAGCGAAGGCTACAACTGGCAGGTCGGTCTCGAGCTTACGTATCCGATCGGCTCCCGCGGCGATCGCGCCCGCCTCCGCCAGGCCACCAACAGCCTCGGCCACGCCCGCCTCCAGCTGCGCCGCCTCGAGCAGGACATTCTGGTGCAGGCCCGCATCTCAGTGCGCGCCATCACCACCAACCGTGAAGCTGTGCAGGTGGCGGCACTCGCCAGCCAGCTCGGCGTAAAGCAATACGATCTGGAGAAGGCTCGTTTCGACGCCGGCCTGAGCACGGCGCGCCGCGTGCTCGATGCCCAGACCGATCTCGATACCGCCCGGGTCAACGAGCTCTCGTCGCAAGTGGCGCTGCTCGTCTCTATTGTGCAGCTACGCCGCTTGGAAGGCCGCAGCCTCGATGGTTACGCCCTGCCTTCGCCCTGAGTGGTAGCGCTTCCGGCGAAGGGAGCAGCAAGCCTCAATCCGGGCGCTCTGGAAGCGGCCCCTCCTGCTCCTGCCGAAGCAGCGAGTCGTGAGTAGCGAACATCTCTTCCGGAGATCCGTCGCTTTCTTCCGTTCGTAGCGACGTTCGCCAGAACGTCGTCCGGAGTGGCCGGTCTCGCCGTGCCCTTCATGGTTGCCGCGTACAGCTAGCACCCGCACCGTCGCCACTTCGCTACCCCAAAGAATGAAACCGATTCTTTTCCTACCCCTGCTCGCACTGGCTGGTTGCGTTGCGGCAAAGCCATGGATCCCGCCTGTTGCGGCACCAGAGGTCTCGCCGGTGCTGGCGTCCCCATTTTCCCCAAAACCGGCCCGAGCCAAATTCGAAGTTCGAATTCACTGGAAATGGCGAGGCACCGCCATTCGCGAGGAGTCCTATTTTCTGGTGCCCCGCACGACCGGCCAGCCACAGACCGATGCGAGCGCCGGAGTCGCAGTGGAGAGCGCCGCCTATGTCGATTGCCAGGGCAACCCGGGAGGCAGCACCACCTCAACGGACTTTGACTGTAACGGCGATCCCTGGAGATACCGAGCCTCACAAGGCTACTTCGTTGGGAATGAGAGCAGGACTTTCGACAGCACCTTCCAGATTATCCCGTGGCAAAACCACACCTACCGGGACGGCGAGCTGACCATCACCGTCCGATTCGCCGAAGTGGCATCCACTGCCAAATAGGCCGGCAAGCCTGATTCGATCCACCAATTGGAAGAGAGCCGGTTTCGCCGCGCCGCCCCGGCCCCAAAACAGAATGGCCCTCTCGATACCCGCCTGCCTTGCCGATTCGACGGATTCTGCTTGGATCCAGCCCCATGGCCGAGCCGTTCAAGAACCTCATCAGCCAGAACACCGTGCAGACCGCCGGCAGGCACCTCGCCCGCGTCTGGCCGGCTTTCGATCGTTCCCGCTTCGAAAAGCTCGCCGGTTCCGGGCTCGAGCAACTGGAGCTCAAGGCGCGGGCGATGCACATCACCGACGCGCTGGCCCAAACCCTGCCTCCGGACTTTGACCACGCCTGCATCGTGCTGGAAGCCAGCCTCACGCCTCCCGTGCCGTTCGACGCCCAGGGCGAGCCGGCCGGGCTCGGCGACGCGGCACGCGACGCCGGCCTGTCCGGATGGGCGGTCTGGTCGATGGGCGAATACGTTGCCCGCCACGGCATGGGCGACGTCCCGCGCGCGCTCGCCTGCCTGCACGCCTTGACCCAGCGCCTCTCCGCCGAATTCGCCATCCGGCCGTTCCTCCAGCGCCACCCCGAGACCACCCTGCGCACGCTGGCCAAATGGGTCCACGATCCCAGTGCGCATGTGCGCCGGCTCGTCAGCGAAGGCAGCCGCCCCCGCCTGCCCTGGGGCCTGCGTCTCCAGGCGCTGGTGGCCGATCCCTCGCCCACGTTGCCCCTGCTGCGCAAGCTGCAGGACGACTCTTCGTCCTACGTACGCCGCAGCGTGGCCAACCATCTCAACGACATCGCCAAGGACCACGCCGACCTCGTCGCGGCCTGGGTGCACGAACACCTCGCCGGCGCCGGCCCCGCGCGCATCGCGCTGCTGCGCCACGCCAGCCGCACCCTCATCAAGCAGGGGCATCCTGCCACCTTGCACGCGTGGGGCCTCGGCCAGGCGCTCGTTGGCAAAGCCACCCTCGCCCTCGCCTCCCGCTCCGTGTGCGTGGGCGAAACCCTCGGTCTGCGGGTGACCCTCAAGTCCAGCCACTCCGCACCGCAGCCACTGGTCGTCGACTACGCGGTGCACCACGTGCGCGCCAACGGCGAGCGTTCCCGCAAGGTGTTCAAAGGCTGGAAACTCACCCTCGCCCCCGGAGAAACGCGCGGCCTCGCCAAGCAGCACAGCCTTCGTCCCGTGAGCACACGTCGCCTCTATCCCGGCACGCACCGCCTCGATCTGCTGGTCAACGGCCAGATCGTGGCCGGTCGCGACTTCGCACTCCTGCCGGCCTGACCGGAACGATCAGCGTCCGTTTCTGCGACCGGTCAACTTGGCCTGGCTGGGCGCGACCAGCCCGGACAAAGGGAGCTGCGCCAACGCGAAGCGTGAAGTCCGGCGCCTCCCTCGGGCATCGCCGCCAGGGGGAGCCCCGGGGCCGCGGGCGCACGCTACTTCGCCTGCTTCTTGGTGGCCGCCTTCGTCTCCTTCTCCAACTCCTTGAGCTCGAGCTTGAGATCGAGCAGGACACGCTTGGCCATCTGGTCGATGAAGAGGATGCCGTTGAGATGGTCGGCCTCGTGCTGAATGCAGCGCGACAACAGCCCGTTGCAGACGAGCACATGGGCGATACCCTCGAGGTCCTGGAACTCGAGGCGAATGGCGTCGGGGCGGATCACCTCGCCGCGGATACCGGGGAAGGAAAGGCAACCCTCCTCGTAGCTGGTCTCCTGGCCGGGCAGCACGGTGATCTTGGGGTTGGCGATGGCCAACGGCATGCAGAGGTCCAGCGGCGGCTTGCGGCCGTCGAGGGTCCAATCGAACTTCGCCTCGGCCGGCCGCAGATCGACCACGCAGAACTGGATGGCCTGGCCCACCTGCTGGGCGGCCAATCCGATGCCCTCCTCCTCGTACATGGTCTCGACCATGTTCTCGGCGAGTTTGCGCAAGGCGGCGTTGAAGGCGGTGATTGGCGCGCCTTTTTTACGCAATACGGGCTGGTTGAAGCGAACAATCGGCAGGAGCATGGGTCGGAGGGCAAGACGGTGTCGCCGGTGCTTGGCGCCGCAAATTAAAACTGTCCCGCCGCTCGCTCCCGTGCCAACCTCACGCCCCATGAAACACTCGCTCGGCGACTGGCTCGCGGGCAATCGCGGGGAGCCCATTTGGCTCATCGTCGTGGGCGCAGTGCTGGTCGCCGCGGGTTGGCTGCTGCCGGTACAGGTGAAATCGGTGAGCCCGTTGCTGCTGCGCGAGGCCGGCATGGGCTCGCAGACTCTGGTGGAGTATGGCCGTAGCCTGCGCGAGGCCGACAAGGTCGGCCCTGCCTCCCTCGTGCGCGACGCCGCCACCCAACTCACCCTGCCCGGCGCCGACCAATTGGCCGCCGCCCTCGCCTCCGATGTGCAACGCCAGCCCGAGCTGGTCCCCTGGGGCGGCCTCGATCCCTATCTTGAACAGGTGTTCTCCGGCGAAACCCGCCCCGCCGCGGCCACCCCGGTCGCGCGGCCCGCAATCCAGGAGTTTCTGCCAGCCAAAACCCGCGACACGGTACGCGCCTACCTCGCCAACTCGCGCTCCGGTGCGGTGAAGGCGTTGGCGGCCACCGCGGAAATCGATCGTGCCCGGCGTTTCATCCCGGCCCGCCGCGCCGGCGGGCAACCGCTGGATGCCACGATTTTGATGACAGCGTTGCTGCAACAGGGCAACTGGCTCTCCGATTCACTGGGCCGCGAAATCCGCGCCCGGGCCGAGGCGGCCGTCGCCGCGAAGGACCTCGCCCCAATTGAAGAGTTCTACTACGACCTGCTCTCGCTGGCGCGCCGCCTCAACTGGGTGCAGCTGGGCGAGTGGTTGCGCGTGTGCCCCGACTTGAAGACCACGGGTGAATTCGCCCACCTGCTGCGCGTGTCGCCCGCCTCGATGTCGGTGCTCTACGCCGCCTCGCTGCAGAGCCGCGCCCCCGACGGGGTGACGCGCTACGCCCTGAGCTTCGGCAAGGCCGGCGTGGCCGGGCTCGAGTCCGCCCTGCGCGAAGGGGAAGGCGCAGTGCGCCAACTCGTGCTACGCCAAGTGCCGGTGAACCCCGATTCCCGCTGGCCTGGGACTTTTTCGCTTCCTTCAGCCTTCGTTACCCAATCGTCATGACACTCCTCAAATACCTCTGTTTCTTCGCCGGTGTCTGGTTTGTTTTCCGCGCGCTCGACCGTGCGGTGGTGGGCCCGGTGATCTCGGCCACCAACCGCACCCTGATGCATGCCAAGAGCGGCGTGATGGCCCTGGTGTTCTCGGGGGTGCTCTTTGTGCTCAGCGAGCCGTTCCTGCTGCGCGGCAGCCCGCCGGCCGACCTGGTGCAGGTGAGCATCCCCGCGCTCAGCCTGGTCGGGCAGGTGGCGGCACCGGCGGCCACCTCACCGGCCAACGTGGACCTATCCACGATCGTCACGATCGTCTTCTTCGGCGCCATCCAAGTAATGGTCTACTGGATCTGCCTGCTGAAGATGCGCGAGATCGAGCGCCAGAATATCCCCAGCCTGCTCAAGCTGCGCCTGATGGAAAACGAGGAGAACCTCTTCGACGCCGGCCTCTACGTGGGCATCGCCGGCACGGCCACTGCCCTGGTGTTGCAGGTGATCGGGATCATCCAGCCCAACCTGCTGGCCGCCTACTCCTCGAATCTTTTCGGTATCACCTGCGTGGCGATGGTGAAGATCCGCAATGTGCGCCCCTACAAGAAGAAGCTCATCCTCGAGAGCGGGAACGCCGTGCCCGCCAAGCCGGCCGCATGAGCCCCAAGGGCCAAACCACAAAGGCGACCGGGCCACGGACTTGGTGCCAGGGTCAAGTGACCGGAAGTGAAATACCAAGTAACAAGGTCCAAGTGACGAAACCCGGAATCGATCGACCACGTGACAAAGATCCGGAAATACGGAGCCAGTAACTCGAAACCGCGCCCGCTGCGGGTTGCCGCATGAACAAGACTCTCCTGCTCATCATCTGCGATTTTCTCCTGCTCAATCTCCTCGCGCTCACCCGCTGGGAGCAGGTCGAACCCCCGCGCACCCCGCCCCCGCCCACCGCCTCCGCTGCCCAACCCGGCGAGAGCGCCGGCCCGGCCAACGAACTGGTCGAGGTCATGCGCCTCTCGCTGGCCGACGAACAGGCGGCCCGCGAGGAACTGCATTCCCAGCTCACCTCCACCGCCCAGAATCTCCAGCAACGCGAGCAACAGGTCGCCGGCTTGGAGACCGAGAAGGACCGGCTCCAGCAGAATCTTTCCACCACTCAGGCCAACGCCGCCGCGCTGGCCGCCGAGGCCGCCGCCAAAGCGCGCGACCTCGAGGCGAGCCGCATCCGCCTGGCCCAACTGCAGCGCGACCTGGAACTGCGCGAGCAACAGGCGCGCGAACAGAAGGAGGCCCTCGCCACCCTCGAACAGAAACACGCCGCCGCCCGCGGCGAGATCGAGAATCTCAACGTCGCCGTCAAGGTGGCCGAGCAGGAGCGCGGCCTGCTGCGCGAGAACATCGAACAGATGCGCGAGGAGGTCGCCGTGGTCCGCGAGGAAAAGCAGCAGATCCAGGCGCAGGCCGGCGTGCTCGCCGAGGGCGTGGGCAAGCTGGCGGAGAAATCCGGCGAGCTCACCCGCGAGATCCGCGACAACCGCCCGATCAACCCCAATACACTCTACAGCGACTTCGTCGCCAACCAGTTCGCCGTCGACAGCATCGCCCGCCGCACCGTGCTGCTGGGCCCGCTCACCGTCGAGCGCTCCACGCGCACCGTACTCGTCTCCGACGGAGCCCGCGTCTTCGCGCTCCTGCACTCCGCCGACACACCCTTCGACCTCGCCGGCTCGCCGGTGGATTTCGAGATCGTACGCGCCCAGCTCAAGCGCTCCGGAGCCGAGGTGCCGGTAACCGAGTTCGCCTTCCACGCGCTCGATCCGCGCGTGGTGCTCATCCCCATCGATGCCACCCGCGCCGCCACCCTCGGGGTGAAGATCTACCCGCTGGCGGCCGACCCCTTCAAGTTCCCCGAAGCCGTTCTCATCGGCAGCACCGGCAAATACTACGGCGAAATCCCCTTCAAGCTCGACGCCTCGGCGGCGCGTTACGTGCAGATGGACAACCGCTTCTTCAAACGCCTTTTCGGCGAGTTCTCCCCGCACACCGGCGACCTAGTCTTCAGCAAGACCGGCGAACTGCTCGGTCTGATGGTCAACAACGACTACTGCTTCGTGCTGAACCAACTGCGGACCATCTCGTCGGTGCGTACCGGTGACAACCCGGCCGGACTGGGAACCCGCGCCCCGTTGCAGGCGGCCAAGGACGTGCTAAGCAAGCTCGCCCCAAAACTCCAGTAGGGCGCACCGGATGTTACCGCCTCGTAACCCAGCCGTGCGGGTATGGGCTGGCTTAGGGGGGCCTCGTTGACCTCGATGCGGCGTGCAGCCCCGGGGAATTCAGCCATCCGGCCGAACGCCCTCCGGCCTGAGGCAGACTTCCGTACCGAACTCCACAATCAGGCTTTCCCTGTACAACCCGGCGTCGACAGGCGTCCGTTTCTCCGACACAAACCCGGTCGCATCCCGAACCCGAACTCCTGACCATGAATATCTGCTGCATCGGTGCCGGCTACGTCGGCGGCCCCACCATGGCGATGATCGCCCGCAAGTGCCCCGCCATCCGTGTGACCGTGGCCGACATGAATGTCGCCCGCATCGCGGCATGGAATTCCGAGACGCTGCCGATCTTCGAGCCGGGGCTCGACGCGGTGGTGCGCGAGTCGCGCGGGCGCAACCTCTTCTTTTCGACCGATGTGGCCGGCGGCATCAAGCAGGCCGATATCCTCTTTGTCAGCGTCAACACCCCCACGAAGACCTACGGCCACGGCGCCGGCCGGGCCTCGGATTTAAAATACATCGAGGGGGTGGCGCGCATGATCGCCGAGCATGCCGACGGCCCCAAGATCATCGTCGAGAAGTCGACGATCCCGGTGAAGACCGCCGAGTCGATCTCGACCATCCTGGCCGCCAACTCCCGCGGCCACAAATTCCAGGTGCTCTCCAATCCCGAGTTCCTCGCCGAGGGCACCGCCATGGTCGATCTCGAGAGCCCCGACCGCGTGCTCATCGGCGGCGAACGCACCCCCGCCGGTGAGGCGGCGATGAAGACCCTGTCCGACGTCTACGCCCACTGGGTGCCGCGTGAGCGGATCCTCACGACCAACCTCTGGTCGTCGGAGCTTTCCAAGCTCGTGGCCAACGCCTTCCTGGCCCAGCGCATCTCCTCGATCAATTCGATCTCCGCCCTGTGCGAGGCCACCGGGGCCGATGTCGACGAGGTGGCCAACGCCATCGGCAAGGACTCACGCATCGGGGCGAAATTTCTCCGCTCCTCGGTGGGCTTCGGCGGCTCCTGCTTCCAGAAGGACATCCTCAACCTGGTCTACCTCTGCGAGAGCTTCGGCCTGCCGCAGGTGGCCGCCTACTGGGAAAGCGTGGTGAAGACCAACGACTGGCAAAAGCACCGTTTCACCCAGCGTATCGTGCGCGAACTCTTCAACACGGTGGCCGACAAGCGCATCGCCATCCTCGGCTTCGCCTTCAAGAAGGACACCAACGATACGCGCGAGTCGCCGGCGATCACCGTCTGCCAGGACCTGCTCGCCGAACAGGCCAAGCTCACAATCTACGACCCGAAGGTGCCCGCCGAGGAGATCTACCGCGACCTGGGCCTCCCATCCCGCACGGCCGACGGCAAGCCCAACCCCGCCGTCACGATCTGCCACGACGCGTATTCTGCCACTGAGGGCGCACACGCCGCGGTGGTGCTCACCGAATGGGATGAGTTCAAGTCCATCGACTTCGAGCGGGTCTTTGCGCGGATGATGAAGCCCGCGTCGATCTTCGATGGGCGCAATATTCTCGATTTGGGGAAGCTGCGGGCGCTCGGTTTCAAGGCCTCCGGCATCGGCAAGGGCTGAGCGAGGTTGGGCGCTCTGTAGGCCAGGGCGCTGACCTGGCCCTCGCACCCTCTCTGTAGGCCAGGGCGTCGACCTAGCCCTTCCTTTTTCTCGCTTCGTCGTAGCCGAAGCTCGCAAGAGCTTCGTATTGGGGCTCACCGGCTCGGAGGCTCGCCCTGATGCCGTCCCCGCCGAATGGAGGGCGAGGGTCCGCCCGAGCCGTTTCCGCCGCCCAGCAAAAAGCCGGCCCCCGCATGGGGACCGGCTTGGGAAAAGAAATCGGATGCCGCTTACGCGCGCCCCATGTAGGCGCCGTTGTCGGTGCTCACTTTGATCATCTCGCCTTCCTTGATGAAGAGCGGCACCTGGATCATGAGGCCGGTCTCGAGCTTGGCGGGCTTCTGCACGTTGCTGGCGGTGTCGCCCTTCACGCCGTCGGCCGACTCGACAATCTTCAGCGTCACGGAACTGGGCAGGGAAACGGTGACCGGCACGTCGTCGACGAAGAGCACCTCGACGGTGCCGTTCGGGACAATGTAGTTCTTGGCGTCGCCGATGAGCACCTCGTTGAGCTCGAACTGCTCGAAGGAGGTCGGGTTCATGAAGAACCACGTGTCGCGCTCGATATAGCTGAGCTCCAGGGTCTGGCGATCGGTGGACATGACCTCGACTGATTCGGTCGAGTTGAAACGCTGGTCGCCGGAACGGCCGGTACGAAGGTTGCGTAGCTTGGCCTGCACAAAGGCGCGCAGGTTCCCAGGCGTGCGGTGCATGACTTCCATAACGAGGCAGGCCTCGTTGTTGAACTTGATGACTTGGCCCTTGCGGAGGTCGTTCGCTTGCATTTCGAAAACGGGTCGGAGTTGGGAAAAAGGGGTCGAGTAAGGGGTGGCTCCTTGCGCTGTCAACCCGCCAGTCAGGGGGATTTCGCCAAACCCCCGACCCAGCCGCCCTGCCCGGATCTCGCTAATGACTTGCCAGCTCGGCCCGGCGCCGGACACTCCGACGCTTTCTTGATGAAACAACGCACCCTGCTGCGCGAGGTTAGCACCAAAGGAGCCGGCCTGCATACCGGCGACATGGTCCGCCTCACGCTCAAGCCCGCTCCCGCCAACCACGGCATCGTCTTTAAACGGGTCGACCTCCATGGCCAGCCCGAGATCCGCCCTCAGGTCGACGCCATCGTCGATCTGATCCGCAGCACCACGATCGCCAGCGGCCACGCCAAGATCCACACCGTCGAGCATGTGCTCAGCGCGCTGCACGGTTGCGGCATCGACAACGTGGTGATCGAGATGGACGGCTCCGAGCCCCCCATCCTCGACGGCTCCGCCCGCCCCTTCGTGAATCTCATCCTCGAGGGCGAGCCGGTCGAACAAGAGGCGGAGCGCGAATACTACGTGCTCGACCAGCCCGTCTCGGTCTCCCGCGGCAGTTCCTCGATCATCGCGCTGCCCTGCGACCAGCTCAAGATCACCTGCACCTCGGCCGACGACCGCGGCATCCATACCCAGCACCTCGCCCTCACCATCGATCCCGAGATCTACATCTCGCAGGTGGCCGCGGCGCGCACCTTCACCATCTACGAGGACATCGAGGAACTGCTCAAGATGGGCAAGATCCGCGGCGGCAGCCTGGACTGCGCCGTCGTCATCCGCGGCGACAAGGTGATCTCCAAGGAACCGTTGCGCTTCAAGGACGAGTTCGTCCGCCACAAGATTTTGGACATCATCGGTGATGTGCTCCTGCTGGGCCGCCCGCTGAAGGCGCACATTATCGCCATCCGCCCCGGGCACGCGATCAACTCCGAGCTCACCAAGATCCTCTTCGACCGGTTGCAGGAGCAGAAGAAGGGCAAGCCCAAGGCGCCCGCCCCCTCCCGTACCATGGTGCTGGAGTCGGAGACCTCGCTCGATATCCGCCGCATCCTCGACATGGTGCCGCACCGCTACCCCTTCGTGCTGATCGACCGGGTGCTCGAACTCAAGGGCGTCGACGAACTCGTGGCGCTCAAAAACGTGTCGGTCAACGAGCCGTTCTTCCAAGGTCACTATCCGGGCAATCCGGTGATGCCCGGAGTGCTCCAGATCGAGGCGATGGCCCAGTCCGCCGGCATCCTCTTGCTGCGCCGCGTCTCGGCCGAGGGCAAGACCGCCCTCTTCATGAGCTGCGACAAGGTCAAGTTCCGCAAGGCCGTGCGCCCGGGCGACCAAATGGTCATCAATGTCAAGATGACCAAGAATCGCGGTAACAAGATCTGTGTCGCTGAAGCCACCTGCACCGTCGACGGCCAGGTCGTCTCCTCCTCCGAGCTGATGTTTGCGATGGTGGACAACAGCGAAATCGATTGAGTTGCTCCATACGGGGCGTGCGAATGCGCCGCCCCGGTTTCGCCCCCGCCCCACACCCATCGTGATTCCCACGCAGATTCACCCCACTGCCATCGTCGATCCTTCCGCCCGGATCGGCGCCGGTGTCGTCATCGGTCCCTACGCCTTCGTCGGCGCCGGCGTGCAACTGGGCGACGAATCAGTGCTCCACCACCACGCCACGGTGGAGGGCAATACCACGCTCGGCCGCGCCAACGAGGTCTTCCCCTTCGCCTGCGTCGGCCTCAAGACTCAGGATCTCAAGTACAAGGGCGGCCATCCCGGCACACGCATCGGCGACCGCAACGTCTTCCGCGAATTCTGCACGGTGCACGCCGCCACCAACGACGGGCATTTCACCGTTATCGGCTCCCACAATCATTTCCTCGCCTACACCCACATCGCCCACGACTGCACGGTGGGAAACCATGTGGTGATGAGCAACAACGCCACCCTGGCCGGCCACATCAAGATGGGCAGCCATGTCGTCATGGGCGGGCTCTCCGCGGCGCATCAGTTCTGCCACATCGGTGACCATGCGATGATCGGCGGGATGAGCCGCGTGTCGCTGGACGTCCCCCCCTTCATGATCGTCGAGGGCAGCCCGGCAGTGGTGCGGGCGATCAACAAGGTCGGGCTGGAGCGGGCCGGCTTCTCCCCCGGGCAACTGGAGCGGGTGAAGACAATCTTCCGCATCTTCTTCCGCGACGGCCTCAACCGGGCGCAGGCCTTGGAGAAGCTGCGCGCCAACGGCAACGCGATCGAGCCCGAGGTGGCTGCCTTCATCTCTTTTGCCGAGCACAGCGAACGTGGGCTGATGTCGGGGGCGCGCTGAGCGGTCCCCGCGGCGCATCCGTCGTAGGGGCGTCGCTTGCGACGCCTTCCCTCCTCCGCAGGCCGGTGGTTCGACCGGCCAACGGCCAGTTCGTCCCCGCGGCCCTGGGTGGCCGCATGTCGTTATTGGGTACGGCGGGCGGCGTGGGTGACACGGGTCTCCCGACCCGTGGGCTTGGGCGAAGTCGGCTGCCCTCTCTCTCGCCGTGACGCAGGCGTCCCTGCCTGCGGTCCCCTGGCCGCATCATCCAAATCTCGATGACGAAGATCACGAAAGCTGAGAAACCTGAGGGTTCCCCGCTTCTGTGGAGTGCTCGATTTCTGGGGTGAGAAGCGTCTGATGGCGGACCTGGAAGCCCGCTCACCATTGTGGATCCCCAGAGCCGCTCTGGAGCTCAGCGCTCCCAGGAAGATACGGCACGCCGTTCCACTACGAGGGACCAGACACGGGGCCGTAGACCCGTGCCACTGCGATCACTTCTTGTAGACCTGCTTGGGGTCGAACTTCGGCTGGCCGATGAACTCCAGGGCGAAGGTCGTCTTGTCGGCCAGGCGACGGTAGAAGCAGGACTCGTAACCATTGTGGCAGGCCGCGCCCACCCCGGCCTGCTCGACCTTGATCAGGAGCACGTCCTGGTCGCAATCGGTGCGCAGTTCCTTCACCAGCTGCACATTGCCCGACTCCTCGCCCTTGAGCCAAAGCTTCTTGCGCGAGCGGCTCCAGTACGTGGCCTTGCCCGTCTGCAGCGTGTGCGCCAGCGACTCGGCATTCATGAAGGCGAACATCACCACCTCGCCGGTGCGTACATCCTGGGCGATGCAGGGAATCAAACCATCGGAGTCGAACTTCGGCTGAAGAAGCTGGCCGAGTTCAATCTCAGCGGTGGCAGTGCGGGCAGGAAAGGTGGCGGGCTGGCTCATGGAATCAGAGGGCTTTGGGCGGCTGGTCGGGGTTGTCGTGGAGGCGTCGCAGATAGTCGAACGAGAAGAGGCCGGTGCGATGGCCGTCGCTGAACTCGAACTGGAGGGCGTAGTTGCCGATTTGCTTCCAGCCCAAGACGGTCACGCCGGGAAACGAGGTACGCGGGTCGCCGCCGATCTGGCGGCCGAGGACGTCGCGCTCGCCCATGTTCTCGGCGCTGGGCGAGGCCGCGCGCAGGAACTCGCCGGTGAAATAGCTTTCGACACCGTCGTTCCAGACGATGGCGACTTCCGGGCCGATGAGTTGGATGTTGGTTGGTTTCTGCATCTGCGCTGCGGCAGCGTAGGTACCGCGCGCCCGGGGAAAAGAGAAATCACGTCCGGAATCACCGGCTCCTGCTCAGCGGTCGTTCTCGTCCTCGTCCGCTGGTAGCAAAGTCCGCTAGACCTTCGTCTGCGCTTCTTCCGGTCGTAGCGACGTTCGCCAGAACGTCGTTGTGGGTTCGCTAGACCTTGGCCCACGGCCGTCCCTGGTCGCTTCCTACGGCCTCCGCCTCAGCCTTCCGCCTTCTTCGCTCTACCTTTTTCCTTAGGTCCGCCGTCTTCCCTTGGCACTTGTCCCTTGTTACTTGTCCCTTCGCCACACCGTCACTTGGCCCTTGTTACTTGCCCTTCTCTTCCGCCGTCTGCGCTCTGCCTTCTGCCTTAGGTCCTCCGCTTCGGTCCGCCGCGCCGGCCCTCCTCCCACTACGGGCTTCACTTGTGCCGGCGCATCCCGCTTCATAGCGCCTGATGACGCCCGCCCCGGAAAGCAGCGACCTCGCCACCGCAGAACTGCGCCAACAGCTCATCCTCGCCCAGGTCCAGCTCATGGAACTGGAGGATCTGCGCGACGATCTGCGCACCCAGTTGGCCAGCGAGCGGGTTCTGCGTCTCCAGAGCCAGCAACACGCCGATCAGTCGCTCTTGGCCAACGACCCCCTTTTGCGCGAACTCCACGCGCAAAACGTAACCCAACTCTCCGCACTCGCCGCCGCCAAGGCCCAAGCCGACGCCCTCGCCGCCAACCTCGAGAAGATCCGACAACTCGCCGACCGCACCCGCCAGGCCCACGAGGACCTCACGGCCCGTCACCGCGCATTACAGGAGCGCTTCACCTCTCTGCGGGCCTCGCGCAGTTGGCGCTTCACCGCGCCGCTACGCTCGGTCGAACGCCTGTGCCGGCGGTGGGGAGGCCACCGCCCGTGAATCCGGCCGACGGATTCCAATTCCGGCTGGAAAGCCCGGCACCCGCGCAGGCCGAAGCCGGCAGATTGGTCGTGACCGGTTGGTGCCTCCACTCCAATACCGTCCGCCCACCCGGCGTCCGCCTGCTCTGCGCCGGCCTGGTTCTGCCCGTCCACTCTCGCCAGCCCCGACCCGACGTCTGTGCGGCGCAAGCCGCCCCCGCCGGGGCGCTCGACTGCGGCTTCGTGATCGCCGGTACCATCCCAACCGGCGTCCATGTCGCCCGGCTCGAGGCCTCCGAAGAGGGCACCGAATGGTATGGGCTGCACCGCTTCACCGTCGCCGCCACCCCCAAACCCCTCCAGGCCGCCCTTGAAGGTCCCGCGTCCGGGGTGATCCGCGAGAGCACCTGCCTGCGGGGATGGTGCACCCACCCGGAGCACCCCATCAACGAAGTCTGGCTCCACTACGGTCACCGCCGCGTGCGCTGCGACCACGGCCTGCCAATCCCCGAGGGGGCGCTCCCGCTCCCCGACTCGCCCGATGCCTCCCACGCCGGCTTCCGCGCCAGCGAGCCCCTGCCACCCGGCCGGGGGCCGTTGCGCCTCTGCGCCGTCCCCGAGGGCGGCCACTTCTTCTTCCGTACCGACATCCAGGTCGCCATCGAAGACGAGCCCCCACTCCGGCCGCTCCTCGCCACCACCGCGCCCCGGATCTCCGCAGCCCCCCGCCCCGCCGCCCCCCCCGGTCCGCTCGCGGCCACACCCCGGCGTATCCTCTTTGTTCTATACGGCGACATGACCGCCAACAGCGCGCTGCATGTGGCGGCGCTTGCCAACGAGCTCTCCCAAGCCGGCCACGAGTGCATCGTCGCCGTTCCGAGCGCTGCCGAGTCCATCCGCTTCCATCCCGGCGCCCGGTTTCGCTGCGTCGATTTCGCCGCCTGCGGTGAACGCGCCGAGCTCTTCGCCGGCCACACCCCGCCCGACATCATCCACGCCTGGACTCCCCGGGAAGGCGTGCGCCGCCTCTGCCAGCGGCTCTGCGCCAGTGGCGGGCCCCGACTGGTCGTACACCTCGAGGACCACGAACTGCATATTCTGGAGACGACGCTGGGCCGGCCGCTCACCGAGCTCGCCGCGTTGCCGGCGGCCGAGCTCGACCGCCTCGTGGGCGACCACCTCTCCCACCCGCAGCATAGCGCCGAGTTCCTGGCCGGAGCCTCCGCCTGCACCGTGATTCTCGACCGGCTCCTGGAGCAGGTACCGCCGGGCAAGCCGGCCCGCGTGATCTGGCCGGCCGCCACCGCCGACTTCCTCCCGCGCCCCATCCCGTGGGACCTGCGGGCCGCGCTGGGCTGGGGCTCCGACCACACCGTGCTCTTCTACCACGGCAACCTGCATCCAGCCAATTGCGACGATCTGGCCGCCCTCTACGAGGCGGTCGTGCGCCTCAACGCCGCCGGTACACCCACGACGCTGCTCCGGACCGGCTGCGACGCCTGCCCCCTGCCGGGCGACCTCGGCGAACGCGCCGCGCCCCATGTCGTCGCGCTCGGCCGGATCGGGCGGCAGCGCCACCTCGCCCCGCTCATGGCCCTGGCCGATTTCTTCGTGCAACCCGGCGAGTCCGACCCGTTCAACGACTACCGTTTCCCCTCCAAACTGCCGGAGTTCTTCGCCTCGGGCCGGCCGGTCATCCTGCCGCGCACCAACATCGGAGCGATCACCCTGCATGGCCTCGATGCCTTCGTGCTGGAGCGAGCCGATGCCGCGTCGATCGCCGAAGCTATCACCACCCTCCGGCGCGACCCGGAGCTTGCCGCCCGCCTCGCCACCGGCGCGGCCGACTTCGCCCGGCAACAGTTCAGCTGGGCGCACAGCGCCGAGAGTCTCGCCACGCTCTACGACTCCCTGTTCTGACGCTCCCCCGGGGCGTATCGACGGCTCGCGTCTTGCGGCCAGCCCCACGTCCCAACTCAATCGACCGTTTCATGAGCAGCGCCCCCACCCTCGACCATCGCATCGACCACCCGGTCGACTGGGCACCCACCCAGTCGGACCTGGAGGTCCGCGGCTGGCTATCGGTGGGGCCCAGGGCCGAATGCCGCGACCTGCGCGCGGTGATCGACAGCGTCGTCTTCTACGGTATCTGCGGACTGGACTGCACCGCGCAGCCGGCGACCACCGCCGGCACTGGTTTCCGGGTGCGCACCCGCCTCTGGGCCGGCGCCCGCACGCTGTCCCTCGAATACCTCGACGGCTCCAACCACTGGCAGCCGTTTGCCTCCCACCCGCTCGACACCGCCCGCCTGACCGGCGTGCGCCGCCCCCGTCCCCAGCTGCGCGCCGCCCTCGTCTTCGACTCCGTGCGCCTGCTCTACCGGCACCATCGCGACGCCCACTGGACCGCCCTGCGCCGAGCGGCCGACGCCATTCTCGCCGCGATCACCTCCTTCAATACCGAGCTCGCCGCCGAAGGCCCCTTCCGCGGGCACCTCGAAATTCCATGTCTCTGGATCGATTCCAACGAAGGCGAGCTCCGGGTCTCCGGCTGGACGTTCGCCCCCGGGCAGGCCGTCCGCCAGCTCTCCGCCCGCGTCGGCGGCACCCGCGAGAATAGCCTCAGCTTCGGCCAGGAGCGGCCCGACGTCGCCGCCCATTTCCCCACCGAACCCGCGGCCGCCCGCTCCGGCTTCAGCGGACTGGTGGACCTGCCAGCCGGAAGCCCCGGGCCGGTCTGCCTCCGAATCGTCGCGACGCTGGCTGACGGCACCCGACACCTCGTCTTCGCCCGCCGCCTGCACCTCGACCGAACCGACGGGCAATCCGGCGGCGAACCCGGATTCGCCCCGTTCGACTTCGCCCGCTGCACCCTCGCCTTCTTCCGCTCCGCACTGCTAGGCCGGGTCGCCGTGGACAACTGGCACCAATGCCGCGCCGAGGTCCATCGCCTGCGCCGCTCCTTATCCGGCTCGCCCGGCCCCGCTCGCCCGGCCCCCGCTTCGCCAGCGCCCCTTCGCCGCAGTCAGCAGGACCCGTATTCGCGCTGGGCTTGGCACAACCGTCTCACCCCGCGCCTCACCGCCATCCTCACCGCTGAAGCCGGCCAGGCCGTCGCGGCCGACGGCCCGTTGATCAGCGTCGTCGTCCCCGCCTACAACACCCCGGAGCCCTACCTGCTCGCGCTCCTCGCCTGCCTGCGCGCCCAGCTCTACCCGCGCTGGGAGCTGTGTATCGCCGACGACGCTTCAACCGTGCCCCCCATGTGCGGCGCTTGCTCACCGAAGCCGCTCGCACCGACCCGCGCATCAAGCCCGTCTTCCGCCCGACCAACGGCCATATCGCCCTCGCCACCAACTCGGCCCTCGCCACCGCCACCGGCGAATTCGTCGCCCTCGTCGACCACGACGACCTCCTCCCGCCCGACGCCCTGCTGCACATCGCCCAGGCGGTCCTCGCGCACCCGACCGTCGGATACCTCTACACCGACGAGGACAAGGTCGACGACTCCGGCCATCATTACGACCCGCAGTTCAAGGGCGACTGGAGCCCGGAGATGGCGATCACCCACAATTACACCCACCATCTCTCGGTCCTCCGCCGCAGCGTCGTCACCGCTGTCGGCGGCCTGCGCCCCGAGTTCAACGGAGCCCAGGACCTCGACCTCTTCCTGCGCTGCTTCGAGCGCCTCGATCCCGCCGCCATCGTCCACGTCCCGTTCGTCTGCTACCACTGGCGGGCCCACGCCGAAAGCACCGCCGCCCGCGGCGACCAGAAGGGCTACCTCTTCGACGCCGCCCGCCTCGCCATCGCCGAAGCCTGCACCCGCCGCGGTCTGCGCGCCACGCCCGTGCTCCCGCCGTTGGCCCGGCAGTACGCGCTCTGCCTGCACCAGCTCCAATGGGACCCGGCCGTCCTCCGCGAGCACCCCGTCACCATCGTCATCCCCACCCGCAACCGCGCCGACCGGCTCGCGCGCTGCCTCGCTTCCCTCGCCCGTACCACGCCGCCCGAGTCCGTGCGCCTCCTCGTGGTCGACGCCGGCTCCGACGAGCCCGCGGCCCTCGCCCTGCTCGCCGGCCTGCCCGCCCGCACCGACCGTCACTGCCGCGTGGTGACCGCTCCCCCTTCCCCCGGCGAGGGTTTCGACCACTCGCGGCTCTTCAACCTCGGCGCCGCGCAGGCCGACACCCCGCTGCTGCTCCTGCTCTCCCCCGACGTCGAGGCCCTCCAGCCCGGCTGGCTCGAGGATCTCGTGGGCTGGGCGAGCGTGCCCGGCGTGGGCATCGTCGGTCCGAAGCTCCTGTATCCGGACGGAACGATCGCCAACGCCGGCCTCGGCCTCGGGCGCGCCGACAGCCTGCCCCACGCACTGTTCGCCCACACCTCTGCCGACGACCTCGGTTACGTCGTCTTCCTGCCCCACGCCGCGCGCAACGTCGCCGCCGTCTCCGGCGCCTGCCTGCTCACCCGCACCGCCCTCCACCGCCAGCTCGGCGGCTTCGCCCCCCAGTCCTTCCCCGGCGCCTACAACGACGTCGACTACTGCCTGCGCGCCGCGCGCCTGGGCGAGCGCACTGTCTTCACCCCGCAGGCCGTGTTGCAGTGCGACCTCGCACCCGCCTGCGAGCGCCAACGCGGCCGCGCAGGCCGCCTTCACCGCCGCCCACGGCGGCGCCCGCGACCCCTACCTCGCCGAGGCCCTCGACTTCCCGCCGCCGCAACTGCCGCTCAATCCCCACCACCACCGCCAGTCCGCCCTCCCTCGCCCCTTCCGCGCGATCGTCTTCAATTTCGACTTTGAGGT
>JADJTK010000012.1 GCA_016711225.1 Opitutaceae bacterium | reverse complement strand
CAAGCTGTCCAAATCGCTCAGAACCGCGCGGCCGCCGAGGCCGGTCCGCTCATCGAGCTTGGCAAGACCATCACCGCTATGCGCCACCGGCGGTATGCCCGCGCTCGAGGCGTACCTGCGCAATGCGAGCCTCCCGCTTCGCGAGAAGGCTGCCCAGACCGTCGTCAACCTCTGACCCCCTCCTGTCATGCCCTTTTTGATCACATTCGTCATCGGTTTCATTGGCACCTTCATCGCCACACCCATCGTGTTGGCTCTCGGTCGTGTATTTCAGTTGTGGGGCGTGTTGCCCGAGCGCTCGGTACTCGTCTACACCCTGTTCGGCAAGGTCATCGGCCGCGTCGAGGAGCTGGCTGTTCTTCCCGATCGCGCATTTCGGGCCGCAGGCGCTGCTGCTGCCGTTCTTCGGCAAGGCCTACCCGGTGAAGACACATCTTCCAGTCGTATCTGCGCAACCAACTCGTCAATTCGGAGGAGGGCGCGCCGATGAAATGAGCATCTGGTTCGAGGCTTCGTGAGCGACCCCCGAGGCGTTCCTCTTTCAGAACGCCGATCCGCTCGGTTCGCTCCAGGCCAACGTGGCCACCGCTGTCGTCAAAGCAGCTCTCCAACCTCAAGCTCGAGGTGTTGCTGGAGAACCGCGATGCCCTTTCGCGGCGCGTCCGTGAAGAAGGTTACCCCCACGTCCGTGCGGTGGGGTTTCCATCTGGGTTCGGCCTACATCCGCAAGGTGGCCTTCCGTGACCACGGCATGATCATCGAGATCAGCGCAAGGTGGTGAACCGCCTGCGCCGGTGACTGCCGCGATGAAGCAGGCCGGCGAGAACGAGGTGGCGCTGATTCATTCCTCGGCCGACATGAAGGCCGCGCAACGGCTCCGGTGAGGCGCAGGCGGTGCGGCCGATGGTGATCAGTCAGGCGCTCGCCGAGATTCGCCGCCAACCCGAGGTGGCCGAGGCGTTGTTCAAAACTCCTCGACATCCAGGCCACGCTGCGCAGTCGGGCAAGGTGATCGTCACCCCAGTGGCTCGGCAGGGCTGCTGCTGAATAGCTGAGCGCGGTGAGCGTGGTGCGGCGCTTCAGCCCGCACCGCTCGGCGTCGCGCTCGCAAATGATGCGGGCACCTGTCGGCCGGTCGCCCTGAAGGGACGACCCACGGCAGGGTTTTCATTTGGGCCCGGCAGCTTCGGTTGCCGGGCCGCTTGTGGGTCAAATTAGGAGGCGGAAGCGAAGCGCTTCCGCTACGACGACGCGGAGTCCTGATGCTCGGCGAACAGGCCTTATCTGCGTAGCGGAACGGCTTCCGTTCCGCTGGATCGGCTCCGCTTCCGGTTTGGGCGCTTGCTGATCGCAGGCGCCCGGCTCAGAGCAGCTTGCGGTATTGGATACCACGCTTGTCCTCGAAAATCAATTCGGCGGGGCGAATGGGTGACCTTCAGGCCGAGCTCGCGATCCACGGTGTCGCCCGTGCGGTAGACCTTGCTGTTCATGAGCAGCTTGGCGTCGTCGGCAGCGATGCGGATGCCGCTGATGCGGGCATTGTCGAGGAAGGCGAGCACGCGCGGATCTTCGACGGAGGCCGTCGGGTCGTTGCGGCGCTCCTGGGGGTCGTCGAGCTTGAGGGTGACCTGGAAAGGCGCCGGGGCGCTGGCGGGCGCGGCC
Organism: Opitutaceae bacterium; assembly: GCA_016711225.1. Lineage (GTDB taxonomy): Bacteria > Verrucomicrobiota > Verrucomicrobiia > Opitutales > Opitutaceae > CAJCBL01. The sequence goes on along the minus strand of JADJTK010000012.1, from coordinate 176,880 downwards.
GCTACGGGCGCGGCGACGGGAGCCGGGGCGGGCTGGACGGGCGCAGCCTGGACCGGAGCCGGCGCGGGGACGGCGGGAGCCGTGCCGGGAAGATTGATATGCAGCTGCGGGGCCGCGGGCTCGGCGGCTGGTGGCACCGCGATGGGAGCGGGAGGCTCCTGGATCGGGGCGGCGGCGCCGGGCGAGATCGGAGGCGGGACGTTGGCGGCCACGGTGATGGGCGCGCCAGTCGGTTTGAGAATCCAGACGGCGGCACCGCCACCGACGAGGGCGACTGCGGCGATGGCGATGGGCCAGAGGTTCACCGCGGGTCTGGCCTGGGGACGGCCAACGGCGGCCGGTTGGACCGGGTTGGCCGTGGAGGAGTGCAGCGGCTGAGGGGCGCCGCCGCTGCGTTCGCGTTGCGCTTTTTTCAGGGCGTCGTTGATCAGGCTCATGGGCGGGTGCCGGTGGTCGGTCGTCGGTGGACGTTGGAGAGGGGTATACGGTGCACGGTCGGCTGTCGACCGTGGCGGGGCTCAGTCGGTGAGGTGGGCGACTTCTTTGAGGGCGCGGCGCACATCCCACCAGGTGACCTCGTCGGAATCGCGGACGAAGGCGGCGAGCATGGCCTTGTCGCAAAGATTGTTGATGATACGCGGGGTGCCGCGGCTGTGGCCGTAGATGGCCTTGAGCGCCCATTTGCTGAAACGGGGGCGGCCGCTGGCGCCGGCCAGGGTGAGCCGGTGGTAGATGTAGTGGTCCATCTCGGCCTTGGAGAGCGGCTTGAGCTCGTAGTGCACGAGGATGCGCTGGCGCAGCTGGCGCAGGCGGTCCTGCCGGAGCTTCTCCTTGAACTCGGGCTGGCCCATCAGGACGATCTGCAGGAGCTTTTGCTTGTCGGTTTCCAGATTGGAGAGCAGGCGCACCTGTTCGAGCACCTCGAAGGAGAGGTTCTGGCATTCGTCGATGACGAGCACGATGTCCTTGCCGGCGTGGATCCGTTCCATGAGCACGCGGTAGACCTGGGCAACGAGGGCGTTCTGGGTGTGCTGCTCAATGGTTTCGCCCAGCTCGAGCAGGATGGTCTCAAGCATCTCCGTCTCGGTCACGCGCGGGTTGAGGATGAGCGCGGTCTCGAAGCGTTCCGGGTCGAGTTCGTTGAGCAGGCGCCGGCAGAGGGTGGTCTTGCCGCAGCCCACCTCGCCGATGAGCACGATGAAGCCCTTGCGCTCCTGGATGCCGTATTTGAGATGCTGGAGCGCATCGACGTGGGAAGGACTCAGGTAGAGGAATTTCGGATCGGGGGTGATGTTGAAGGGCATCTCCTCGAATCCGTAGAAACGTTGGTACATCGTGCGGGCTGGGTTGGGTCGTCGTGACGGGCGGCGCGGCGGCGCGCAACCGGAAAAATATTGAAACGGTGCCGATTATGGACTCTAAAATTTGGGTGCTGGAAGACCGCGGCATCTAAACCCGTTTCTTACTCCGCGGTTTCCCGTCCGTTCGATGACCCTAGGCCGTTTCCTCGCCACCCTCTATGCCGTCGTGTTCCTGGCGCTCAGTGCGTTCGCCGGGATCGCGTTCGTGCAGACGTATCAGCAGCTCGCCAACCTGCAGACGCAGGAGTCGGAGAGCCGCCAACGCCTGCAGGTGGCGGAGCAGGAGTTGCGCGACCAGGAGCGGATGCTGGCCCAGTTGCGCAGCGACCCGCAGTACGTGGAGTCGATGATCCGCCGCAAGCTCGGCTACGCCAAGCAGGACGAGACGATCTTCCGTTTCCGGTAGGCGGGGACGTGGGCCGCGGTCCGGGGTGGGGCCGGGGTTGTTTCCGCTCCGTCTTCGCCCCTGTAGTGGGGCGGGCTTTACGCCCGCCTTCCCTTCGGGACCTTCCGGAGCCAAACTGGCGGGCATGAAGCCCGTCCCACCGTCGGAGTACCGACGGCCCATTCGCGGGCGAACGGGTGGGCAAGATAAAGCCCCGCGGCTGGGGAGCCGCGGGGCGAAGAAGAGAGGGCGTCGCCTCGCGTGCTTCGCTGCGAAGCACGCTGGTACAACGCCCCTACGGGATGGGTACTCAGACCTGTGCCTGGGGGGCGGGCTGCTGCTCGCCGGTGGCGGGGACTGCGCCAGCCGGCTGGGCGGCCTTCTCGCGTTCCTGCATGGCGGCCTTGCGGCTGAGGCGAACCTTGCCGCTGCGCTCGTCGATGCCGACGCACTTCACCCAGATCTGGTCGCCCATCTTGACGACGTCTTCGGTGCGGCGCACGCGGAAGTCGGCCAGCTCGGAGATATGGCAGAGGCCTTCCTTGCCGGGCAGGCACTCGACGAAGCAGCCGAAGTCCTTGATGCCGGTGACGGTGCCGCTGTAGACCTTGTTCATCTCGATCTGGGCGCCGCCGCCGCAGAGGGCATCGATCTCCTGGATCGCGCGGTTGAGCGAATCCACATTGTTGGAGTAGATGAGGATCTTGCCGGAGTCGTCTTCGGCGATGTCGATCTGCGCGCCGGTGGTCTCGACAATGCGGCGGATGGTCTTGCCGCCCGGGCCGATGAGCAGGCCGATCTTCTCGGCGTCGATTTGGATCGTCTGGATGCGCGGGGCGAAGGGGCTGAGGTCCTTGCGCGGGGCCGGCAGGGAGCCGAGCATCGTGCTGAGGATCTGGAGGCGGGCTTCGCGGGCCTGCATGATGGCCTTCTTGGCGATCTCGAAGGGCAGCCCCTTGATCTTGAGGTCGAGCTGGAAGCCGGTGATGCCGGTGGTGGTGCCGGCGACCTTGAAGTCCATGTCGCCGAAGTGATCTTCCTCACCGAGGATGTCGGTGATGACTTCGTGGCGGGTGATGGTGCCGGAGGCATCCATTTCGCTGATCAGGCCGCAGGAGATGCCGGCGACGGGGGCGACGATCGGCACACCCGCATCCATGAGGGCGAGGCAGCCGCCGCAGATCGAGGCCATCGAGGTCGAGCCGTTGGAGGCCATGATCTCGGAGGACAGGCGGATGGCGTAGGGGAAGGCGTCTTCCGAAGGCACCACCGGAAGGAGCGAACGCTCGGCGAGGGCGCCGTGGCCGATCTCGCGGCGACCGGGTGTGCCGGTGCGGCCGGTCTCACCGACGGAGAACGGGGGGAAGTTGTAGTGGAGGATGAAGCTCTTGGTCTTCGCGCCGCCGGTGAGTCCGTCGAGATCCTGCGCATCGCCGGAGGGGGCGAGGGTGGTGATCACGAGGCCCTGGGTATCGCCACGCTTGAAGATCGCCGAGCCGTGGCCGCGCGGGAGCACGCCGACTTCGCAGGAGATCGGGCGCAGGCTGAGGGAGTCGCGGCCGTCGGCGCGCTTGCCCTGGGCGAGCACGGTGGAGCGGTAGGCGTGGGCTTGGAGCTCTTCGAAGACGATGGAGAGGTCGGCGTCGGTGAAACCCTTTTCGCCGAGTTCGGCGAGGAGGGCGGCCTTGGCCTCGTCCTTGAGCTTCTTGATATTGGCGGCGCGCTCGGCCTTCTCCTTGCCGAAGATGGCGGGCTGTACTTTGTCGCCGGCGACGCGCTTGATGATCGCGACGGCCTCGGGCTTGGCGATGACGAGGGCGGGGGAGACCTTGGCCTTGCCGCAGAGGGCGACGAGTTCCTTGATGGCCTTGATGATGGGCTGGATGGCGTTCTGGGCGAACTCGAGGGCCTTGCAGAACTCCTCTTCGGGGAGCTGGTCGGCGCTGCCCTCGATCATGAGCATGTCCTTCTCGTTGCCGACGTAGATCAGGTCGAGGGCGGAGCCGCCCATCTGGTCGAGGGTCGGGTTGGCAACGAACTTGCCGTCGATGAGGCCGACGCGCACGCAGGCGATCGGGCCGGCCCACGGGATGTCGGAGATGGAGAGCGCGGCGGAGGCGCCGTTGACCATCAGGATGTCCGGATCGTTCTGCAGATCGGTCGCGAGCAACATACCGATGATCTGGACTTCATTGAGGAAACCCTCGGGGAAGAGCAGGCGGCGGGGGGCGGTCGCAGAGGCGGGAAGTGAGGATCTCCTTTTCGGAGGGACGGCCTTCGCGCTTGAAATAGCCACCGGGAAACGGCCGGCCGCGGAGAACTTCTCGCGGTAGTCGACGGTGAGGGGGAAGTAGTCCTGGCCGGGCTTGATGCTGCCGGAAACTTGGGTGGAGACGAAGACCTCGGTCTCACCGAGGCTGATGGTGACGGCGCCGGAGGCGAGCTGGGCGAGGGAACCGGTCGAGATCTTGAGACCGAGTTCGGCGACACTGACGGAGTATTTCTGATTCATGGTACGGTATTCGGAATAGGGTAGAGAGCTTCCGAGGGCTCCGACCTGCCGAACCAAGAAGAGAGATTTCCGTCCGCCCTCCGCGCGGGGTTGGCGCTGTGGGGCGAAGAGCGGGCGGAAATGTCCCAGCTCGATGCGGTTTCCAGTAAAGGCGTCGGCGGCGATCTTTCCGGGTATCGCCGCCGACGGGTCAAGGGAGGTTTTTAGCGGCGCAGGCTGAGCGAGGCCAGGACTGCGTTGTAGCGCTCGACGCTTTCGCTCTTGAGGTAATCGAGGAGCTTGCGGCGGCGGCTGGTCATCGCGAGAAGACCACGGCGGCTGTGGAAATCCTTGCGGTGGGAGCGCAAGTGATCCGTGAGGTGGACGATGCGTGCGGTGAGCAGCGCGATCTGAACCTCGGGCGAGCCGGTATCCGTCTCGTGGGTCCGGAACTTGGTGATGACGTCTTGTTTAACAGCGACTTCTGACATGGTTGTTGGTATTGAATCCACGACTGTTTGGGGCCTCGGATGAGGCGTGCAACCCGCTGTGGAAGGCCGGTCGCACCGTTAGGGGTTTCAGCGCCGGGAGGCGCCAGAACCTGTCGAGGTGACGGTCCAAAACCGATGGACCGCCACTAACGCGAACGTTGTTTATCCCCAGCGGCCAGCAGGGGGGCAAGCGGTTTTTTTCGGGCGACGAGTGGGGGAGTAGGTCAGCGGGAGGCCCTGCCGGCCCGACGTTCTCGGCGAACGTCGCTACACCAGGACGTTGCCCCTTCACCCGCCGGCACGGATGGTGAGGCCGGTAACTTTGTCGCAATCGGGGAGTTGGCGCACACGCTGCATCAGAATGGTCTCCAAGAGACGGAGCTCGTCGCGTACGACGGCGTGGGAGACCATGACGAGGAGCTTGCCGGTCTTGCCGTCGATCTTGACCGGGTGGCTGTAGGCGGCGTTGGCGTTGCCGACGATCTCGGGCCAGTGCTTGCGGATGGTATGGTCCGGGGCGTCGGCGCCGATGTGGTATTTGTGGAGGAGCTTGTCGATCGCGGAGCCCAGCGGCTGCTCGTGGCGCCGTTTCGAACGCGATTGGTCGGCCGGCAGCCCGCGCAGCTCGGCGATGAGATTCTCGATCGGTCGGGAGAACTCGTGGGGCTCGCGCATTGGGGATGACCGGAAAGCGGAGTGCTGAAAGGGAGCAAGAAGGAAACGAGAGAAGCTCAATGGCCCAGCCGTCCAGCCTCGGGAGCTCAGCCGATCTGCTGCTGGTCGTAGAGACCGCGGTAGAGCGGGTTGGCGCGGTAGACTTCGGCGTGGGGGCCGCGGGCGACAATGCGACCGCGGTCGAAGACGAGGACGAGATTGGCGTCGCGCAACGTGCTAAATCGGTGGGCGATCATCAGTACAGTCTTGCCGACCACGAGCTTCTGGAGCGCCCGCTGAATTGCAGCTTCGCTCTCGCTGTCGAGAGCGGAGGTGGCCTCGTCGAGGATGAGGATGGGGGCGTTGCGCAGAAAGGCGCGGGCGAGGGCAATACGCTGGCGTTGGCCGCCGGAGAGGGAGGTGCCGCGTTCGCCGACGACGGTGTCGTAACCCTGGGGAAACGCGGAGATGAACTCGTGCGCGGAGGCGTTCCTCGCCGCCTGCTCGACTTCGGCGCGGGTGGCGCCAACGCGGCCGAGCAGCAGATTGTTGAAAATGGAGTCGTTGAAGAGGAACGAGTCTTGGCTGACGACGGCGATGTGGGCGCGGAGGTCGGCCTGCCGCAGGTCGCGGACGTCGATGCCGTCGACGAGCACCGCGCCCGACGTGGCGTCGTAGAAACGCGGCACGAGGTTGGCGAAGGTCGATTTGCCCGCGCCGCTGGGACCAACGAGCGCGCACGTCGTGCCGGCGGGGATGCGCACCGAGACCTTGTGCAGGACCGATTCTTCCGCGGTGGCTCCGTAGGCGAAGGAGACGTCCAGGAACTCGATCTCTCCGCGCACCGGACCGAGCGTCTTTGGTTGGGATGGGTCGGAGATGGGCTCGGGTTCGAGCATCACCTGCTCGATGCGGTCGAGGGCGGCGCTGCCGCGGGTGATCTCCCCCTGTAGTTTGCCCATTTTGCGCATCGGGTCGTAGGCCATGTAGAGCGCCGCGATCATCGCGAGCACGGTACTGAAAGGGGTTTGTGCGCGATAGGAGAGCAAGAGGGAACCGGCGATGCCGAAAACGGCTATGAATTCAATTAACGGAGACAAAATGGCGGAGTACTTCACCACCTTCATCTGCATGCCGAAGAGATGGCGGATGCCTTCGCTGAACCGGGTGATTTCGCGTTGCTCCAGGCCGAAGGCACGCACTTCGCGCACGGCTGAGAGATTCTCGCGAAGATGTTCGGAAACATCGCCGCCGGCGCTGAAGGCCTGTTTGGCGCGACGGTAGAGGTTCTTACCGATCACTTTGAGCGGGAGCACGCACACCGGAATCACGGCCAGCCCGAGCAGGAAGATGGGCGCGCCTTGCACCTTGCACGCCGCCCAGGTGATGTAGCCGAGCGCGCTCAGAAAAGTGATCGGTAATACGATCAGGTCGTTGGCCGAGGTGGTGAGGGTCTGTTGTACCTGCTGGGTGTCGGAGATGCCGCGGGCAAACGGGGTCGTCGCTGCGGGCCCGCTGGAAAAACGCAAGATGCAGCCGCTGGAATTTCTTGAAGAGATCGGTGCGCAATCCTTCCAGCACCACGGTGCCGGTGTAGGTGACCAGATATGTGTTGAGTACTTGGGCACCGCAGCGGATGCCGATGAGCAACGGGATCAGGGCCAGGAGCGGCACGATTTCCCAAGTGGTGAGCCGGGCCTCCCCGGTTGCTTCGAACAGCGGACGCAGCGCTTTGTCGATCACCCAGGGCACGCCGCCGCCGCTCGCGCCGCCGCTGATCACGCCAAAGATGATCGCGGCGATGAACTTGCCGCGCACGGGGCGCAGGTAACGGTAATAGGGTCTAAAGCGGGCGAGCATCGGGAAAGGCGGCGCGGTTCAGCGTGTGGTGGGGAAGATCAGGGGGATGGCCTGCCGCCCGTTGCGGCGGTAATGCCTGAAGTCGCTGTCGAGGGTGAAGACCCGCGCGGTTGAGTGCAGCTCGCTCATACGCACCAAGCAGGCATCGGCGAGCGACATCGGCGTATCGTGGTATTTGGCCAGCAGTCCGGAGATGGCGTCGAAATGGTCGTCCAGATCGAACCCCAATCGCACCACACCGTCGCGAAACAGTCCGGTCAGGCGGCGAAAACCAGGATCATGCTTTCCGAGAAGGAAGGCGCTTTCGGAGAGTACCGCCTCGCAGGTCAGCATCGGGTCGCTGTGCTGCTTGAGTTGTTCGCTCGCCCAAGTGTGCCACGGGTCGTGGCGATCGAGCAACGCCACCAGTGGCCCGGTATCAAGGACGACGGGATGATCCATAACCTTCCATCGTTTTGCTGCGGGCTGACAGATCGCCGGGCCCGTCGACAGAGCCGATCAGATGTCGCGCCCGTTCGTAGAGCGAACCGGTCGGCGCCGTGGTGGTTCGGTTTGCAAACGCCTCGCGCAGGAGCGCCGACTTGGTCGTGCCACCGCGGCGGGCTTCCGCTTCGAGGCGGGCATGCAGCTCCTTCGGCATTTTGACGGTTACGGTGGGCATGGCCGGACTGGGTAATACCGGTTTGGCAGGGTGTCAATACGTGGGCCGGACCTCAGTCCGCCGAGGCCCGCACATCCAAGGCGTCGCGCAAGCCGTCGCCCAGGAAATTCAGCGCCAGCAACGTGAGCGAGAATACCGCGCCCGGACAGAGCAGCAGCCAAGCGTGGCTTTCCATCTCCAGCTGGCCGTCGTAGATCAGGGTGCCCAGCGAGCTCATTGGTGCTTTCACCCCCAGCCCGAGGAAACTTAGGAACGCCTCCAGCAGCATCACCCCCGGGATGGTCAGGGTGGTGTAGACAATGACGGGCCCGAGCAGGTTGGGCAGGAGGTGGCGGAAGATGATGCGCCCGTGACCGAGCGCGAGCACCCGCGCCGCCTCCACAAACTCCATGCGCTTCAAGGTCAGTACTTGGCCGCGGACGATGCGCGCCATCGTCAGCCACTCGACGGCGCCGATGGCCACGAAGAGCATAAGGATGTTCCAGGTCGGCCCGAGGTTGTGGCTTTTCGCGAAGGCGTCGCTGAAGACCATCAGCAAGATCACGAATACGGTGAACGGCAGCGCGTAGACGATGTCGACGATGCGCATCATCACCGTGTCGAGTTTGCCGCCGACGTAGCCGGCCACTGCGCCCCAGGTCACCCCGATGGTCAGCGACACCACCGTGGCCGCCAGGCCGACGGCCAGCGAGATGCGGCAGCCAAAGAGCAATCGGGCGAGCACGTCGCGCCCAAGCCGGTCGGTGCCAAACCAGTGGCCCGGGCCCGGGGCGGCGTAGCGCAGATTCAAATCTTGGGCGGAATAGGAGAGCCCGAGCAGTCCCGGCAGCAACGCACACGCGAGCAGGAGCACGGAGAGAAACACCGCCGCTGTCACCGCTAGGCGGTTGCGGCGCAGACGGCGCCACGCGTCGCGGCCCAGCGATGAACCGCGCTCAAGCTCGGCCGCCGCCGGAGGGGGCGGAGGGAGTCGGTCGGAGTTGGGCGAGAGGCGGAGCATGGGGATTTTCGATTGCCGATTGGCGGATGGCGGAGGGCGCGGGGCAAGGCGCGATCGGCTAGGGCGGACGTTCAGTTGTCACCATTCCGTTGTCGGAGCGTGCTTGCACGCGATTCAACGCGCAGATCGCGTGCAAGCACGCTCCCACATCGGGCACCGGCGCGATCGTTGAGGCAGGAAGAAATCCAGCGCGAGTGCATGAGTATGGCTCAACTGTCGAAGCGCAGCCGGGGGTTGAGCCACACCTGCACGATATCGACGGCGAGGTTGAAGATCACCACTGCCCCCGCGTAGAGCACGACGGTGCCGACCACCATCGTGTAGTCGCGGGTGAAAGCGGAGTTCACGAACTGCCGACCGAGGCCGGGAATCTGGAAGATGCGCTCGATGACGAATGAGCCGGTGAGGATGCCTGCCGCCGCCGGCCCGAGGAAGGCCACCAGTGGCAGCAGCCCGCCGCGCAGTGCGTGCCGAAGGACGATGCGCAGCTCCGAGGCGCCCTTGGCGCGGGCGGTGCGGATGAAATCCTGCGAGAGCATGTCGAGCATGCCGCCACGGGTGAGGCGAGCGACGTAGGCAGCGTAGGCCAACCCGAGCGCGACGGCCGGCAGCACGCGGTCGCGCGGCTCTTCCCATCCGGAGGCGTTGAACTGTTGGAGATAGATCGCCCCACCGAGCACCAGCAGCGGGCCGAGCACAAACGTCGGCACACACAATCCGAGCAGGGAGACACCGCTGCCGATGTAATCCAGCCAAGTGTTGCGTCCGACCGCCGCGAGCACGCCCAGCGGCACACCCACGACCAGGGCGACCAACAGGGCCCAACCGCCCAATTCAAGCGAGTAAGGCAGCGCGCCAGCGATCACCTCGTTGACGGAGCGGTTCGCGTAGCGGAGCGACGGGCCAAAATCGATGCCGAAGGCCGCCTTGAGATCGAAGTCGAAATGGCCGTCGCCATCGGTGTCGGCGAAAAGCCGGTGTGGCATCAGGCGTTTCGGGGAGAGGTCGCCGAGATAGCTGAGGTATTGCCGGCCGAGTGGCTGGTCCAGTCCGTAGTGGGCCTCGAGGTTGCGCTGCACCTCCGGTGGTAGCGACTTTTCCGACAGGAATGGCCCGCCGGGCAGGAAGCGGATCATGAAGAAGGCCGCCGTGACGATCACGAGCATCACGGGAATGGTTTCGAGCAGGCGGCGGAGGATGAAGCGGAACATGCCGGCAGAGGTGGGCGCGGATTAAGCGGCGGTGGCGCGGAAAATCCAAGGCCGGAGTGGACGCAGCCTACGGACCGGCCACCAACGAGGCGTTGAGGGCGGTGCCGGTATCGTCGACCAACTCGCCGGCGCAGCTCTGCGCTGGCGCCGCGATCCCGGCGGCGCTCTGCCCGGCGGCCATCCGGACCAGCGCAAGACCTCCGATCGACACTGCCCCTCCGTTCGCTTGTGCGAGATCGCCGCCGGCGATGCGGACCTCAACCCCGGCTCCGCTTCCAAAGTAGAGATACGCCTGGGCGTCGCCCAGGGCGGCGATGTCGTGTAGTACGATCGGGAGCTGTGCGATCGCCTGCAGGCCGGGGGCATAGATTCCCGCGAATCCTTCGCTGGCCGAAAACAGCCCGTTGCCCATGTGGAGCCCGCCCAGTCCTTCGCCGACGACTCCCAGAACAACGACGTGGGCCCAGCCGTTGTAGGTAACCCCTGAACGCACGACTGCCGGGTTGTTGCCTGGGCCCACCGAATAGAGCGAAACGTGGGTGGTTGCATCGGCCCCGGCCACGATCACGGTGGCGGCGCCTTGCATGTATTGGATTCCTGTTTGGTTGTAGAGCGTCGGATCGACCGGGCCGGTGGCGGCGTCGAGGATGACCGTCACGGCGCCGTGGCCGGCCATCTCGACCTGCACGATGCTGCCGTTGGGATCGAGGAAGGACATGCGGGCGATTTGGCCCGCGTCGGCCGTGAAAGTGCCGGCTGCTCCGGTGAGCAGAAACTGGTCGTACACCGCCCCGTTGGGGTGGTGGATGTCCTGCCATTCGTTGCGGGTGGTCGCGGCTCCGGCGGTGCGGGTACCCGGCCCCGGGACGACTCCCAGCACGGCGGGCCGGCTGAGCGCCTGCGCACCGCCCGGTGCGGTGACGACACAGTCGTAGATGCCCGCCTGCTCGGGGGCGACGGCGGCGAAGGTGAGCGTGGCCGTGGTGGCTGATGCAGTGCCGGATACGGATTTGCCAGCACGGTACCATTGGTAGCTGAGCCCGCTTTCGCCCGCGACAACCCCGAGCGTGGCGCTTGTGCCGGCGGGCGCAGCGACTCCGGTCGGTTGGGCAGCGATCGTCGGGGAGGCCGACACGCTCAAGGTCGCCGCGGCCGAGGTCACGGTACCGGCCGAGGTCGAGATCGTCACCGTGTAGACGCCCGTATCCGTGGGTTCCGTGTTGGCGAGAGCGAGGCTTGGCCCGTTTGCTCCGGCGATCGCCACCCCGTCCTTGGACCACTGGTAGTCGAGTGAGAGCGAGCTGGATGCCGTCACGGAGAGGGTCGCCGCGCTGCCAGCCGAGACCGACAGGCTCCGGGGCTGCTCCTCGATCGAGGTCGCGGTGCCGAGGCTGCGGGCGTTGTGCAGGCTGCCTTGTTGAAACATGGGCCACGCCGAAGCCTGGGGTCCGGATACAAGGTCGAACGCATGGATCTTGGCATCGGAGCTTCCGAAATAGAGGCGGTTGCCGGCGAGCACCGGGCTGGAACGGATCCGCTTTGCGGTGGGGTAGGTTCGTAGGAGGGTCCCGTCCTGGCCCACGGCGTAGAGAAGCCCGTCGTAGCAGCCCACGTAGACGGTGCCGTCGGCTCCGATCGCCGGGGAAGAGGCGCGGACTTCGTCGCCCAGCGGGAAGCTCCAGCGTTCGACGCCGCCGCGGTCCAGGGCGTACAGCCGATTGTCGTAGGCACCAAAGAATACCGTTCCGTCGGCGGCCACCGCCAACGAGGAGGTGACACTGGCTCCGGAGTCGGTGCTCCAGGACCAGCGCAACGAACCGCCCGGCTCGAGCGCATAGACCGTCCCGGCGAGAGTTGCGAAGTGGACGGCCCCGTCGGCTCCGATCGAAGGGGAGGTGTAGATGTCGCCATCGGCCGTGTACTGCCACTTGAGCGTCGCGCCGGTGCCGTGGTCGGTGAGTGCGGCCAGTAGGCCTCCGGTCGTACCGATGTAGATGGTGCCGTCGCTGGCGACCGCGGGCGAGGCGTAGGTTCCGGCGGCCGCGGCCGTATTCAGCGTATAGAACCACTTGATCGTCCCCGCGCCGGTGCCCGAGGTCGCGACGGCATAGAGGGCGACGTCGTCGCGGACGTAGACGGTCCCATCTGGGCCGATTGCCGGAGTCGAGGTGATCGCCGAGGCGGTGGGGAGCCGCCATTTCATTCGCTCGGCGGCTCCGGCCGGCTCCAAGGCATAGAGATAGCCGTTGCCGGAGCCGATGTAGATGGTGCCGTCGCTGCCGATCGCCGGCGAGGCTCCTTCGATAGCCTTTTCGGTATCGTAGCGCCACTTGCGCGTGCCATCGGCTCCGACCGCGTAGACGCAACCGTCCATCGAGCCGAAGTAGACCGTGCCGTCGCGCCCAATCGCCGGCGACGAGGTGATTTCGTCCATGGTGGGCGTTTCCCACGCAGCGTCGGCGAGGGTCAGCACGAACGAGCCCCCGTCGGTGGCATCGTCGGTTTCGTTGTCGACGAGGATCGTGTACTCCATTCCGGCGACCGCGTTGAAGGAAGCCAGCGCATCTGTGTTGATCAGCGAGGCGAAGGTGTAGCTGTCCTTGCTCGTGGCGACCGGCCGCAGTGTGGCTACGGAAGCCCCGGTGTATACGCCGAGCACCGTGTCGATATCCGAGGCGTAGGCGGCGACACTGTAATGCCCGGACGTGGGCGCGATCCAGCGATACCAGACCGTGTGGCCGGCTCCCGTGCTGATCGGGGTGGGCTCGCCGCTCTCCGGAGAGGCGTTGCGGTTGGTGTCGCTCAAGCGCACGCTGTTGCCGGTGAGCACCTTTGCCGTGGCGAACGCATCGTGGGGCGGAATGGTTCCCACGTGGAGCGCGGTGTAACCGATCGCTCCGGATTTGCCGGACACGGTGAGACGATAGGTGGCGCCGGCCACAGCCTCGATCATTACGCGACTTGTGGTCTGGGCAGGGAGGCCGTCGTCGTTGGCGGCGACGGCCTGCAGGGCGGCAATGGTATCGCCCGTATAGACGCCGAGCACGGTGTCGTAGTCGCTGCCGGCCGTATCGATGACAACCTGCGCAGTCTCCGGCGCGGTCCAGGTCCACCAGAGCGAGGTGCTCGCCCCGGCCACTCCGGCTGGCGGCGGTTCGCCGGCCTCGAGGGTGGCGCCGGCGTTGGAGGTCCTCACCCGGACGTTGCTGCCTGCGAGCGTCGCCGCCTCTGCGAGGCCGTCGTTGAAGGGACGAGTGTCTGTCTCAATCAGGGCATGTGCGAGATCGAGCCGGCCTCCGGTCTGGACCTTGCCGGAGAGGGCCGGTAGGCGTTTGGCGGAGCGGAGCAGGCGGTTGATGCTCTGCCGATAGGTGTCGTTGGGGAACTGGGCCCGGAGCAGGGCGATGGCGCCGGCCACATGGGGCGCGGCCATCGAGGTGCCGCTGAGAGTCTCCAGCGCGCGATCACCGGTGTTGTAGGTCGACAGGATCTCCTCCCCTGGGGCTGCCAGTTCGACGCTGCCGGCCCCGTAGTTGGAGAAGTCCGAAAGCACATCGCCCCGGTTGGTGGAGGCCACCGTGACGATGTTGTCGAGCGCGTAGGCGGCCGGGTAGTCCGCGGTCGTGTCGTTGTCCACGCCGTCGTTGCCGGCAGCCACGACCACGACGATGCCCGCGTTGCGTGCGGCCCGCAGGGCGTTGTACTCGGCGGTCGAGTAACCGGCGCTGCCGTAGCTGGCGTTAATGACCTTGGCGCCGTTGGCGATCGCGTAGACGATGCAGTCGATCTCGTCGGACGTGCTGCCCGAGCCCTCGGTGTCCATGAATTTGAGGGGCATCATCCTGGCGGTCCAGGCCACGCCGCTGGTGCCGAGGCCGTTGTTGCCGATGGCGCCGATGATTCCCGCCACGTGGGTGCCGTGCCCATTCTCGTCAGAAGGAACATAGTACGCCGGGTCGCTCCTGGAGGCCAGCGTGTTGATGCCGTGGTTTCCCCGCCCCGTCGCGGCCCAGAGATTGGCGGAGAGATCGGTGTGCGTCAGCCGCAGGCCCGAGTCGATGATGGCCACGATCACCGCCCGGCTGGAACGGTCGACCGCGGCATTCGTACGGACATCCCAGGCGCTGCGCGCCCCGATATCGGCGCCTACGGTGCCTGCTTCCTGGCCGTCGTTGGTCAACGCCCATTGCTGGTGATAGCTGGGGTCGTTGGGCGTGGCGCTGGCGAAGCGAAGGCGATCCGGTTCCACGTACTCGTACCTTCCCGTCGCGCGCAGGCGTTGGATCGCCGCGGGGACCGTCTCGGCCGGGTTGAGTTGCAGGACGCGCAGGTCTTCCACCTGCGAGAAACTCCGACGCACCGCCATCCCCTCGGCGGTCTCGGCCGCCGCCGTGGAGGTCCGGAATTCGGCGCGGGGCTTGGCGATCACCTGATCGTCGCGGAAACCTTGAGCGATCTCCTGCCGGGTGAAGGCGGAAGCCAAACCGGGCGCGAAGGCGGCAAGCGTCAGCAGGGCGAGCAAGCGTCCGGAGCGGCGCCGATGCGGGCGGACGATGGGAGCCGCGGAACAGTCGCTCATCCGGCCCGCGGCGGCGCCGCCGGTCGGAGCTCCCTTGCGGGAGGTTGGCACCCGGGAATATTCCATTCAGCCAGTAGTTCCGTTTTTCCCCGGCGTCGCAAGAACGGCGTTATGTCAAGGGATCCTAAAACGCGGCCGGCCGTCGAAACGGAGGCGTGGGTATGGATCCAGGCTTCGAACAGCGGCCTCCTGCGGAATTCGCCTGAAGGGGTGGGCCGGGATCAGCTTACCAGGCGGAGCGTCAGTGGATAGCGGTAACAGCCTCCCTCGGACGCTTTGAGCGCGGCGAGGATGGCCAGGATCAGGGACCCGATTCCGATCACGATGAGGAGCGGGATCCCAATGAGCACGATGACGAGCGGAATGCAGCAGAGCGAGTAGAGGAAGATCGAGAGATGGAAGTTGAGCGCCTCTCGGGCGTTGGCGGCCACGTAGTGCGAGTCCTGTTTCATGACCAGGTAGACGATCAACGGAAGCAGGAGGCCGACACCGAGCAGGGCCGAGAGGTGACAGAGCACCGCCCAGAGTCTGTCGTTGCTGGCCACGACGGGGCGCGGCGGTGGGGTGGTTGGAGCGGGCAGAGGCGGGGTGTCCATGGGGGGAGGTGTCAAGGAACAGAGACCACGGAGGGGCTGGGTTGGCGATGCGAAAGCGGGTCGGGCGCCCGGGAGGTTTCCCCGCTCCTCTGGCCTTCCAGCTGGCGAGGCTCAGCCCGGGCCGATTGCGCCCTGGGAGGCGAAGCGGGCAAGCCCGCCAACGGGGGACATGGTTCCTGGCGGATTCCGGCAGGGGGCCCACTTTCGCGGTTGGCTGGTTCGCTGTTTTGCCGTTGTGGGGCGGCGCGTGCGGGTGAGAGTCGGCGGTGCCATGACTAAGCCGATCCTGCTGTTTCCGCTTCTGCTGCTCGGAGTCTTTGCCGCGGGCTCGGCGCGCGCCGAGCGGGTGTATGTCCGTGATGAGGCCAACGTCCCTCAGTCCTCCTACGCCGTGCGCCGGTTGAAGGCCGCGCTAACGGAGGCCGGGCACACCGTTTTGTCGCAAGAGACTGGTTTCGACCGGCTGATCCGTCTCGGGGTTGATGCCCCGCGCCTAGCCCCGGAGGCCTTTGCCCTCATGCCCGAGGAGCGTGACATCGTCGTTCGCGGCGGCGATCCCCGCGGTATGATCTACGGGAGTTTGGCGCTGGTGGAGTTGCTGCGCAATGGCACCGACCTGGCGCACATTCCCGCCAGCGAGGAGAAGCCGCGCCTGCCGTTTCGGGGCATCAAGTTCAACCTGCCGTGGGAGACCTACCGGCCCACCTCGGCACTCGATCAGCACGGCGCCACGGTGCGCGACCTCAAGTTCTGGGAGGCGTTTCTTGATATGATGGCCGAGAACCGGTTCAATGTCATCAGTCTCTGGAATCTCAATCCGTACACCTACCTCGTGCGGCCGGCCAATTTTCCCGAGGCGAGCCCATGGTCGGAGGCGGAGTTCACGCAGTGGCAGCATCTTTACCGCGAGATCTTCCGCCTCGCGAAGGAGCGGGGCCTCGATACCTACCTCGTCCCCTGGAATATCTTTGTGAGCCGGCCCTTCGCGGAGGCCCACGGCGTGGCCCGTGAGAACGTCTATCCCCACTACTACGTCGACGGCGACACCTCGGAGCTCGTGCGCCGCTACCTGCGCGAAAGCGTCACGCAGGTGCTCAACGAGTATCCGGATCTCGACGGTTTCGGCATCTCGCTCGGGGAGGGTATGGGCGGAATGACCCCGCGCGCCCGCCTGGAGTGGGCCGACGATGTGCTCATCGGAGGTATGCTTAAGGCCGGCCGTCGCTCCAAGCTGCTCTACCGGGTGCCGTTCTCCTCGGGCCTGTCCTCGGGCCCCGGGGCCAGCACCGAAGTGGAGAGCATGACACGCGAGGCCTTGGAGCGGCTCGGCGACCGTTTCGACGGCCCGATCTGGGTGGAGATGAAGTTCAACTGGTCCCATGCCCACTCGACGCCGAAGCTCGTGAAGGTGCACGGCGGCAAGCTCGGCGACACCTACTTCAATCCCCCGCCGAAGAACTACAAAGTGGTGTGGATGGCGCGCAACGAGGACTTCTTCGCGCTGCGCTGGGGCGTACCGGACTTCATCCGCGAACACCTCGCACGCAATGGCTCGGCCGACTATGTGGGCGGCTATTTTGTCGGCTCGGAGTGCTACATCCCGGCGCTCGACTACTTCACCGCGCCCGAACAACCCGTCGATTGGACCTGGGCGTTCCAGCGCCAGTGGCTGTTCTACAAACTCTGGGGACGGCTGCTCTACGATCCGACCACTCCAGACACGGTGTTCCAGGCGGAGTTTGTCCGACGCTACGGAGCGAAAGGCGAGTCGCTGCTGCAGGCCTTCGCGCTCGCCTCGGCGACCCAGCTTCGGCTCAACTCGCTCTACGATACCCGTTGGGATTTTACGCTCTACGGTGAGGGCTTCCTCGCGTTGCAGGGCGACATCACCAAATACATTTCGGTGGATGAGCTGATCACGCATCCCGTACTGGATCCCGACTACGTTGCCGTCGCCGATTGGGTGGCGGCTGCTCAGCGTGGGGAGGAATTCGCGGCCGGCCGGGTGACGCCGCCGGCGTTGGCCGACCTACTCGAACGCGACAATTGCGAGGCGCTCCGGCTCGTCGCGGGCGTGGACGTGGTGGGCAACGCCTCCCTCCGCTACGAGGTGGCCGACGTGCAGACCTGGGCCCATCTCGGACTGCACCTCGCGGAGAAACTGCGCGGGGCGGTGGCGCTGCAGACCTTCCGCAAGACGGGCGACGCCGAGGCGAAGCGCGCCGCGATCGAGCATCTCCGTGGCGCGCTTGGCCATTGGGACGAGGTGGTGCGGATCACCCGGCCGCTCTACCGCGACATGCGGCTGACCCACTACAACCACAACTTCTTCGTGCCGAACGACGACAACCTCTTTCATTGGGCCCGTATCCGAGGCGAAGTGGCCGAGGATGTCGTGATTGCGGAGCGGGCGAAGAAGGACGAGTGAGCGGCGCGCCTACTTCTCCACGCGTGTGACGTGGATGTAGACGACCACCCAGCGGCCGTCCACGCGGTGGTAGACATCTACGTACCGGTAGTAGGTCTGAAACGGTTTCAGCTGGTAGGTGCCGGTCATGTGGGTTACGCCGGTGAGCAGCGCAACCTCGCCGAGGACTTTCACCTCGAGATTTTCCACCGTGTACGGGTCGATGTGGACCTCCGGATCGAGCAGATCGGCGACAAACTCGGCTTGGGCGCAGACGTGCCCGCGGACATCCACTTGGCGGAAGCCTTCGCCGATGTTGGCGACAATGGCCTTTTCGTCTTTTCGCCAGATCGCTTCGTCCCAGGCGGTCGATTGCTGGCGAAGCAGCCTTTCGGTCGAGAGTGTCTCGGGTTCGGCCAGCGCGGAATGGCAGAGGACACACAGAGCAAGGAGAAGGACCGGGATTCTCATGGGCTGGACGAGTCGGAGGAACGGCGTTGGGAGGGGGCGCTGGCCGATGGACACAGCTTCGCACCGGAGGAAGGATTACCCGAACTGCGAGCGCACTGTCGAGTCCAGCCCTTGTGTGGTGACCTCGTGGCGACTCGAACTTTGTGCAAAGCTGCCGATCTGTGCTGAGGACGCCGGCGACGTCCACCAGCCCCTGGGGATGGGAGGCCACACCCACCGCCGGCCCATGACATTTGCGGGGAAACTTCTGACAAAGTCTTACGCGGGTCTGACAACTTGACCGGGCGGAAATGGTAGGCTGGTGACGTTCAGAACACAGACCACTTCAACACACCATGAAAACCATCACCCCCCGCCGCTTCGCCGCTGCCTTCGTCTCCAGCCTCCTTCTCTCCACTCCGCTTATCCTGCTCGGTGATCCGACCACGCCGGTTCCGCCGGACAAGGACAAGGAGGAGGACATCATCGTCCTCAGCCCCTTCGAAGTCACTGCTGTGGGGGCGACGGGCTATTCGGCCGGGTCCACTTTGGCCGGCGTGCGCCTGGGCGCCACGGTGGGCGGGGCGAAGGATGCCCGCTTCTTTCGCGATGCCGCCGAAGACGGCGGGTTTCCCCACCCGAATACGATCACGGCCGAGGGACTATTCAGCGAACACGACCTGCCGTTGCAGTGCCGGACCGAGAGCAAGGAGCTCTTCATTCTCAACGGCGAAGCGATGCCGGCCGCGCTCCTGACGAAGCCGGAGGTTAAATACCTCGGGCAGATCGGCCTCTCCTCTGGGCTGGATGCGGCCACCTGGCACCGCGAACCGCTCAACCTGGTTGCCGTTGTCGACAAGTCCGGCTCCATGGACGGTGAACCGCTCGCCCTGGTGCGGAAATGCCTGGGTCAGATCCACTCCCAGCTCGGGCCCGACGACCAGCTCTCGATTGTGCTTTACGGTGATACCTCGCACGTGCACCTGGCTCCGACCCCCGCCACCAAGGCGAACCGAGCCGGCATCGCGGCGGCGATCGCCGCCATTGAGAGCTCCGGCTCGACCAACATGGAGGAGGGCTTGCAGGTGGGCTTCGCGCTGGCGCGCCAGAGCCAGACATCCTTCCGTGGACGCACTCGCGTGATGCAGTTCACGGACGAACGCCCCAATGTTGGCGATACTACGGCCGGTGGCTTTATGGGAATCATGGAGGCCGGCTCGCGCGACGGCATCGGCCAAACCACCGTCGGCGTGGGCGTGGACTTCGGCGCCGAGTTGGCGTCGAAGGTGAGCTCGGTGCGCGGCGGCAACCTTTTCTTCTTCCCCGACGAGGCGGCGATGGTGAAGACCTTTACCGAGGACCTCGATACGATGGTGACCGAGCTGGCCCACGATCTCGATGTGACGATTCGCCCGGCGGCCGGTCTGCGCTTGGTGGGCGTGTACGGGATTCCGGGCGAGATGCTCAAGTGGGAGGGTGACCGCGATGTGCGCTTCCAAGTGACGACCGTGTTTCTGAGCAAGAGCCGTGGGGCGATCTACGCCGCGTTCGCCCCGGAGGCGGAAGACCTGCCCGAGCGCCGGTACGTCGAAGGTCGGCCGCTGGCCGCAGTGGGGCTCTCGTATCGGGAGGTCGGTTCCACGGTCGCCAAGACGGCGAAGCTGGAGCTGCCGCTGGTGAGCAAACGCGGGGCGAGCGTCGGTCTCACCCGTGGGCGGTTGCTGGTGAGCGAATACCTCGCGCTCAAGAGCGCGATGACGGCCCATCTTACGGAAAACAATCAGGAGAAGGCGTATGTGCAGCTCGGTGAGCTCCATGAGCTGCTCGCCGCGGACTCGGATCGTACGATGGCCGACGAACGCAAGCTGGTGGCCGGCCTCTACACCGCGATGGCCAAGCTCTCCGGGCATGGCGAACGGGTGGCCAATTTCTCGGCAGGCGAGAGGGATGCAGAATGCGCCGGGGACGGCGCAGGGGCAACGAGCGCCGCGGACGGCGCAGGGAAAACAAGCGCCTCGGACGGCGCAGGGAAACGGTCGAAGGTGGTGATGCGCTACATGCACGACTAAGCGCAACGCCAACCCCAGACGATCGGGCGCACTGGGAGGTGCGCCCGATTTTCGTTGGGCGGGGCGGCGGGAAGAGGGCCAGGTCGGCGCCCTGGCCTACAGGGCAAGCGTGTTACTCCGGCTGGCTGTGGGCTACCGCGTTGAGGTGGCCGTTCAGAGCGTGCGTACATGATGGCGAACGGCGCGCATCCTTGGTTTGCAGCCAGCGGCCAGATCGGCGCCCTGGCCTACACGATGATGAATCGCTATGCGGGCGCCTCGGCGTACTGGCCGAGGTGGCGGAAGAACTGGTAGCGCTGCTCGAGCAGGGTCTCCAACGGGAGCGCACAGATCGTATCGAGGTGGCGCTGGAGGGATGCGTCGAGGGTGCGGGCGGCGGCGGCCGGATCGTAGTGGGCGCCACCGAGTGGCTCGGCGAGCAGTTCGTGGGCGATGCCCATCTTCGTGAGCTCGGCGGCGTTGAGCTTGAGGGCGGCGGCAGCCTGCTCGGCGGCGGCGCGGTCCTTCCAAAGGATCGCCGCACAGCCCTCGGGCGAGATCACCGAGTAGTAGCTGTTCTCGAACACAAGGATGCGGTCGGCCACGCCGATGCCTAGCGCGCCGCCCGAGCCGCCCTCTCCGATGACGATCGCGATGCTCGGGGTGCGCAGAACGGCCATCTCCCGGATGTTGACGGCGATGGCCTCGGCCACGTGGCGCTCCTCGGAGCCGATACCGGGAAAGGCGCCAGGGGTGTCGATAAAGCAGATCACGGGCAGGCCGAACTTCTCGGCCAGGCGCATCAGGCGCAGGGCCTTCCGGTAGCCCTCGGGGTTGGGCATGCCGAAGTTGCGCACGAGATTCTCCTTGGTGTCTCGACCCTTCTGCTGGGCGACGATCATCACGGGACGGTCGTGGAAGAAGGCGGTGCCGCCGATGAGGGCGCGGTCGTCGTTGAACTGGCGATCGCCGTGGAGTTCCTGGAAGTCGCGGAAGAGCGCGCCGATGTAGTCGAGGGCGTAGGGGCGTTTGGGGTGTCTGGCGGTTTGGACACGCTGCCAAGCGGTGAGGTTGCGGTAGACCGTGCGCTTGGTGGTCTCGATCTTTGCCTCGATGGCGGCGATCTCGTCGGTGGCTCCGACCTTGTGCTTGAGCGCCAGCTCGCGCAGGTGCTCGAGCTGTTTCTCTAGGTCGCGGATGGGCTTTTCGAATTCCAGCAGGTGCTGCGGCTTTTCCATGGTAGCGGACACTAACGCGACAGGGGTATGCAGGCGGGCCGGGGTGGAGTCAACGGGAGGGGGAGGAGGGAAGGCAGAATGAAGAATGATGAATGAAGAAGTCGGGCGGCAGAAGGAGGGAAGGCAGAATGGAGAATGCTGAATGCAGAAGTGGGGGCCGAAGCAGGGAGGAGGGGGCGGAAGGCTGCATGCTCAAGGAAGAGAGCTGGGGCTCCTCCTTGACGGTTCTGATATCACGGTGATACTGCGAGCCGTGCCGCGGAAGGTTCGCCAGTTGATCGCCGATCTTGAGCGCGCCGGATTTGTTCACCGGCCGGGCAAGGGAAGTCATCGCAACTACGAACACCCTCGCGGTTCGCGTGTCACTCTCTCCGGTGCCTCGGGTGACGACGCGAAACCCTATCAGGAGAAGCTTGTCCGCCGGTCCATCGAGGAAACGCAGATATGAAAATCACCCGCCAGCAGATCGAGAAGGCCGCGAAGCGCTATGTGAAGGTCGTCGAGTGGAGCGAGACGGATCGCGCCTACATCGGCAGCGCGCCTCCCTTGGTGGGGCAGTCGTGTCATGGCACGACCGAGGCTGAGGTCCTCGCGCAGTTGCAGGTGGTTGTCGAGGAGTGGGTGGGAAACCTGTTGAGTGACAAGAAGCCTCTGCCGCAGGCGACCGCCAACCGGGTGTTTAGTGGGAAGTTTGTCGTGCGGGTAGCGCCGGAGGTGCATCGCAAGGTCGCGCTTCAGGCGATGGCTCAGGGCTCGAGCTTGAACCAATTTGTGGCCGAGACGTTGGCCGACGCGTAAGTGACGTGTGCTCGCTGAATCCGGAGTCTTGGATTGCCGATTCTTGACTGGGTGGTGCAGGCCTCCGTGCCTGCGTGGTTGGATCTCGCAGGCACGGAGGCCCGCGCCACTTCGGCTAACAAAACGCCCCGGCGCGGATGAACCGGCCGGGGCGGGAGAGGGACTCGGGTTTTGTCCGAATTACTTCGCGGGAGCGGCAGCCGGAGCGGCCTCAGCAGCAGCTGCGGCCTGCATCTCGGCGCGCAGTTCCTGGGCGAGCGGCTGAATCTTCTGCATGATCGGGCCCATGATGGCGGGCATCGCGGCCATGGTTTTCTGCATGATCACCGGCATCTTCTTCACCAGCGCCTGGCCGGCGGAGGTTTTGTAGAAGGCAACAATGCCGTCGACTTCCTCCTGGGTGAGCGAGGCCTGGTAGATCTGAATGTACAGCGGCTCGAACTTGGCCCAAGTGAGCTCTTCGCGCATGAGAGCCCCGGCCTTGGTCTGGTATTTGCCGAAGGCGGCCTGTTGCGCGGCGGTGAACGGCTGCCCGTTGGTGGCCTGGTCCATCATGTTCTTCATCATGCCGTCGATCTTGCCCATCACGATGTCGATGACCTTTTGGGCCTCGGAGACGGTGAGCAGTTCCTTGATGGAGGCCTCGCTGGGTTTGGTGTCGGCCGCGAAGACGGTCGAGCAGGCGAGCGCGAGGGAGAGGAGGAGACGTTTCATGTGCGGAGCTAGCGGGTTTTGTATGGTGTGATGAGGGAAAGGGGGAAGTGGAGAGCGGCGGATTTTCGATTTTGGGTTGCCGATTCTCGATTGAAGGGCGGAGGGAGCCGCGGGCTGGTGGCGGATAGATTCCTATGGGAGGCCTTGGTCAGGCAAGACCGATACCGAGTTTTCGGAGCGTCTCGCCGGCCTGGGTAAGGTCGCAGGTTTGGTAGTGGCGGCGGATGACCTGCCAGCTTGCCCAACCGGAGAGGGCGGTGACAGCAACGCACAAGAGCAGGCCGAGCGGGGACAGGACGAGGGAGGTGAAGGCGATCTCGGTGGCGTAGAGCTCGGCGATGAAGCCGATGCTCCAGACGAAGGAGGCAAGATGCCGCCAGAGGGCGCTGTGGAGGAAGTAGGTACTCAGCGCGAGGGTGATGGCGGGCGGGAGGGCCAGCCATGCCGCGAGCGGCCTCGCCAGCAGACCGAATTCGAAGGGCACGTCGGCGATATGGCTCAGTACCAACCAGATCATGACCGTGCTCAGAATATTGACGGCCAGGATAGCGGCGACGGCGCGGTGGGCGTTGAGGAACAGGCTGGTGGCCAGTCGATAACGTGAAATCGGCAGTGTGCAGGCCGGAATTGAAGTCAGCAAAGCGGCCAAGCACGAGAGGGCAAAGCCCATCATGGGAAGGAGGGTGAGTACGACCATCGAGAGAGGATGGTCGATGCGGCCGTCGACTTCTCCTGTCTCGAGAATCAGGCGACCGAACTGGGCCAAGGTCGTCGCTTTGCCGCTGAGTCTCTCCATGCCGAGAACTAGGCCGAGGCAGGCCGGGACCACGCCCGCGGTGACGATTCCGAGCCCGAGCAGATGGCCGTATTTGCCCCGGTGGCCGAAGCGGGCGTGGTGCAGGGCCCGGGAGCAGTCGCGGAGCGTGGTGCCAACAGTGGGGCTGCTCCAGTCGCGCCCAGTCGTGGTCTTTCGGTCCAGCTGGAGTTGGCGCGCCTGAAACTGGGCGTGGAGCTGGATGTCGGTGCCGACGAACGGCAGCGTGCTTTGTGCGCAATAGAGCACCGGATCGCGCCAGCGGTCACGGGTATTCTGCGACGAAAAGCCGCGGCGGAAACTGAGCGCGCCAAAGACGAGTCCGCCCGCGAGGATGCCCCAAGGAGCTGCGTTGCAGGCCAAGATGACCGGACCACGGCCGACCGAGGCGAGGAGGATGCCGAGGGCGAGGAGCAGAAGAAACTGGGGCCGAAGCTGCCGGCGGAAACGCTGCCGCTGGTTGAGCAACGGAGTCGAGAGACTGGCGATAATCAGACCGATCATTGCGGGAATCGGAATGATCGCGGTGAAGAGCGCGGCCGGAATGAAGAAGAGCAGCGCAACAGTCGCGAGAGCGCGCAGATGCCAGCGGCGGAGTTGGCGGCGGGCGTTGGGAAGAAGTGGGAACACACTGCGGTGCATCACCTCGTGCAATGGCCCGAGCAGCAGGATGCCGAGTATGGCGGGCCCGAAGAGCGACAGAGTGAAGCAGAGCGCTTCCGGGGGGGAAGCATGGAAGAGGGTGCGTAGCCAGAGATAGACGAAGCCGACGTAGAGTGCGGAGGCGAACAGCGTCCGCCCCGGGCGGAGAATGGTGAAATAGGTGCGGGCGTTCATGGCGGGGTGCTCAGAGGCCCGAATTGAAGAGCTTCGCCCAAGCGGGAGGTCGGGTAAGGTCGCAACGGCGGAGGTGGCCTTGTAAGGCAAGCCAGCACAGGTAGCCGGCTACGGCGGTGATCCCAAGCCAGACCAGTGGGCCGAACGGGAGGAAGCGAAAGTATACCGACATGGCGGAGATGATCCCGGTCACGACGCCGGAGGTAAGGATGAACAAAAAATAGGTGGCGAGCAGGCCGAAGAAGCCGAGCCAGCGGCCCACCAGGAACAGGAACGCGAGCGCTCCGAGCCAGAGAGGGGGCGTAAGCAGAGTGTCGAGAAGCGGCCCTGCAAAAGAATCGGCGGTGAGAGGAATGCCCGCGACCCGACCCGCCAGAGCGACCCCGGCAAAAAGAGTGAAGGCGTATCCAAGCCATGCGCTGGCGCCCAAGCGAATCGTTTCGGCGAACACAGCGGAGGCGAGCCGGCGACGGGAGAGCGGAAATAGCTTGGTGGTGATCGCGGTGGTTCCGCTGGCGATCATCAGAATCATCATGCTCATGGCGACGCGGCTCGCTCCGAAGTCGCTGCTCGGGGGCTTGCCGGCCGGGCCGAAGCGGCTGGCCTCTGCGAGTTCGCGGCACCACGCCACGTAGGTCGACCCGTCGCCAAAGTCGCGACGGCCGAGGAAGAAGATCGCCACCGGGCAAATGATGGCGACCAGGCCGCCCGTAGCGGCGTGCCCCAAGAGCGACCCGAAGCGGCTTCCGTGGCCGAGGCGGGCGTGGTGCAGCACTGCGACCCAATCGCGCAGCGAGGAGCTTACTGAGGTGACCGTCCACGCGCAGGTTCGGCGAGTGGTCTTGCGGGCGGCGAAGCGAGCTTTGTCGGCTTGGGCGCAGCGCATGATTTCCACGAATCCACTACCGGGAATCGGTAGCTGGCTTTGGAGACTGAAACACGGCTGGCGGTCTTGTCCCTTCGGCGCCGCGAAACCGCGGTGGAAACCGAGGACGACGCACGCGACTCCGGCGGCGAGGGTCGCCCATTGCGCCGGCGGACCGACGGCGGCGGCTAGGGGGCGAGTCGAAAGAACGAGGGCGATGAGCAGGAGGGCGCGCAGCCAGCCCGCTGCAGCTGATGGGCGCCGGGCGTCGTTGAGCAAGGGGAGCGTGAGACCGGCCACGATCAGTCCGAGCATGGTCGCGCGGGGGATGCCCGGAAGGGCGCGCGAGGCCGCCAGAAGGAGAACCAGGGCCGTCGCGGTTACCGTGGCGATGTGCCAGCGGCGCAGGCTGCGCCGAGCGCTTGGCAGTGTCGGGAAGAAGTTCCGACTCATCAACTCGCGGAACGGGCCAAAGAGCAGCGCCCCGACGATGAGCGGACCGACTGCGGCAAACACGAACAGGAGGATTTCTTCGGAGGGATGCCCTCGGAGTACTCCGGCCAGGTGTGCGGTCGCGATCAAGACGACGAGCAGCGTGACGAGCAGCGTCCGCACGGGACGGAGAATCGTGAGGTAGGCGAAGAAGGTCATGGGGGGGGCGAGACTCTCTCAGGAGGCGCGGTCCCGGCTGCGCTGGCTGGTGAGGAGCGGGAACATCTCGTCGAGGTTGAGCGGGCGGGCGTGGAGCTCGACGTGATGGGTGGCGGCGAAACGGGCGGCGGCCTCTGTATCGGAGGTACGGACGCGCAGCACGGCTTGGCGCTCGTTGCCCTGGCGGCTGAGAATGAAGGGCTCGGCAAAGGCGAC
Source organism: Opitutaceae bacterium (assembly GCA_016711225.1). Classification (GTDB taxonomy): domain Bacteria; phylum Verrucomicrobiota; class Verrucomicrobiia; order Opitutales; family Opitutaceae; genus CAJCBL01. Next base: position 150,553 of record JADJTK010000012.1, on the reverse strand, counting down.
GGGCAGGGCGCCGTTGGTGGAGGTGAGGGTCCACTCCGCGAAGCTCTCCTGGAGCGAGTCAAAGGCGGAATCCTCGACCAGGGCGCCCGCATCCAGGGCGACGATCCAGTCGACGATCTTCTCGACGTCATTGAGGATATGGGAGGAGATCACGACGGTGGTGCCATCGTCGCGCAGGAGCTCGAGCAGGAAGTCGAGCATGCGCTTGCGCACGATGGGATCGAGCGAGCTGATCGGCTCGTCCAGCAGGAGCAGGGCGGGGCGGTGGCAGACGCCGAGGAGGATGCCGACCTTCTGGCGGTCGCCGACACTGAGCTGGACGATCTTGCGCTTGGGATCGAGCTCAAGCGCCTCGAGTAGGCGCTTCTCGAGCGCGCGATCCCAGCGGGGATAGAAGGAGGCGTTGAAATCGAGATGCTGGCGCACGGTCATCCATTCGAGGTAACGGCCCTCCTGTTGCACGAGGCCGAGGCAGGTGAGCTGGGGGGTGTCGAGCTTCTTGGAAGGCGCGCCGAGGGTGGTGCAGGAACCCCCGGTGGGCAGGAGCAGGCCGGCGGCGATGTGCAGGAGGGTTGTCTTGCCGGCTCCGTTACGGCCGAGCAGGCCCACAATGCGTCCAGCGGGGATGTCGAGGGTGACGTCGCGCAGGGCGGTCTGTTTGCCGAAGCGCTGGGTGACGGCCCGCAGGGCAAGGCGGGGCAACGGCGGTGTCGGAGGAAGCGGAGTCGGTCATGGGATGGAAGGCAGAGTGGTGAATGTAGAATGCAGAAGTCGGAGGGAGGGTGCGCTGGGATGTGCGCGTCTGCTGGTGACGCCTTTGGCGTTCTGGGAATGGCGTTTGGGGTTTCTCCTCCGCGTCAGGTGTCGAGAAGTTCGCGGAAGAGCTTCACGGCTTGGGCGGGCGAGACATCGAGCTGTTTGGCGAGATGGGCGGCGGCGGTGAGGTGCTGGCGCAGCGGGTCGAGCTTGGCGGTCTGCTGCGCGGCGGCGGGGCGCTCGCGCACGATGAGGGTTTGGCCGCGACGGCGTTCGAGTACGCTGTCGTGTTCGAGCAGTCCGTACGCCTTGCTGATGGCCGTTGTGGTGATCGATGGAGAGGAGGGGGGGCATGGCGGCGGCCTAAGGCAGAACGGAGGCAGAATGCAGAAGGCGGAAGAGTGGAGGGCGGGAAGCGGCGGCCTAACGAAGGAGGCTGAGGGCGGCAGTTAGTGGCCAGTAATTGGTTATCCGTGACGTTGGGTCAGCCTGCGAGGGGCAGTGAGCGGTGCACTGTGGCTGTGTGGGTTGGTGTATTATGGCAGTAATGCAGTATGTCAAGCGTGGGGTGCGACGCCGCAGCACCCGAGAAGGCTGGTGCCGGTGTGAACGAGGCCTGTTGCCTCTGGGAGGGACGGGCCGCAGGGCGCCCGGCGTTCCCAGGATCGGGCTGTGCTGAACGACCTCGTCGTCCAGCTACAAGGTGTCGGCCACCAATCCTGCCTGAACCATTTACCCGCCGATGGCGGTCATCGGGCGGCAGGGACGGTACTGGCCGTTGAACTGGTGTTCCTTCGGCTTCGCGAGCAGTGCGGCCTCAAGGACTTCGCGCAGCGCGGCGTCGGTCGGGGCGTGGCGGAGGGTCTCGCGCAAATCGAACTCGCCGTGGTCGCCGAGGCAGGGCCGGATCTTTCCATCGGCGGTGAGGCGCATCTTGTTGCACGTCTCGCAAAAGTGCTGGGTCGTCATCGCGCCGATGAAGCCGACGAGTCCCCCGGTGTGCCGCAGTTGGTAATACTTCGCGGGGCCCCAGCCGAGGCGGCGGTCGGGTTGCGGGATCAGCTCGTCGTGCTGGGCGAGCAGCGCCATGGCGTCGGCGACGGAGAGGAAGTTCTGCTCGGTGAGCACCTCGGTGCTGGTCAACGGCATGAGCTCGATGAGTCGCAACGGCAGGCCGTGTTCGGCGGCAAACTGGGCGAGCGGCCAGAGTTGGGACTCGTTGACCCCGCGCATGAGCACGCAGTTGAGCTTCACCCGTTCGAAGCCGGCGGCAACGGCGGACCGGATACCGGCGAGTACCTGCGCGAGATCACCGCCGGTCACGCGACGGTAGATCACGGGGTCCAGTGCATCGAGACTGACGTTGGCGGTGCGCAGGCCGGCGTCGTGCAGGGCGGCGGCGAGCGGGCCGAGTCGGGTGCCGTTGGTCGAGAGGCCGATGCATTCCACCCCGGGGATGGCGGCCATCGCGCGGGTTATGTCCACGACGTCGCGACGCACGAGCGGCTCGCCGCCGGTGAGCCGGAACTTGCGGAAGCCCAGCCCGGCGGCCACGCGCACGACGCGGACAATCTCCTCGGCGCTGAGGTGGTCGGGCTTGGACTCCCAGCCCTTGTAGCCCTCGGGCATACAATAGAGGCAGCGCTCGTTGCACCGGTCGGTGATCGAGATGCGCAGGTAATCGACGATGCGGCCGAAAGGATCCATGACGTCAGCGGGCAGGCGGCGGCGCATGCGGGTCGGCGCCGCGCAGATGGGCGAGACCCTCGCGCAGCGCGGGACCGAGGATCTCGAGACACTCGGCCACGGCCGAGGGCTTGCCAGGTAGGTTGACGATGAGGGTGTGGCCGCGGGTGCCGGCGGTGGCCCGGGAGAGGATGGCGGTGCGGACCTTCGCGAACGACTGCATGCGCATGATCTCGCCGAAGCCGGGCAACTCCTTTTCGAGTACGGCGCGCGTGGCTTCGGGGGTGACGTCGCGGGCGGAAATCCCGGTGCCGCCGGTGGTGACGACCAGATCGCACGCGTCGCGGTCGGTGAAGGCACGCAGTTGGTCGGCGATGCGGTCAACCTCGTCGGGCACGAGGGCGGCGAGAAATTCCAGGTCGGGGCCGAGCGTAGCGCGCAGCAGGCGCTCGATCTCGGGGCCGCTGAGATCGGTGTAGATGCCCGCCGAAGCGCGGTCGCTGACGGTGAGTCGGCCGATCTTCATGCCTTCACCTTTTCCACGACGTGGAGGCCCTCAATGCGCATGGTTTTGTCCACGGCCTTGCACATGTCGTAGAGCGTGAGGGCGGCGATGCTGGCGCCAGTGAGCGCCTCCATCTCGACGCCGGTCTTGGCACTGGTCTGCGCGGTGCAGGTGATTTCGATGGCGTCGCGGCGCAGGCGGAACGTGAGGGCCACGCGGTCGAGGGCCAGCGGGTGGCACAGCGGGATGAGCTCGGCCGTGCGCTTCGCCCCTTGGATACCGGCGATCTGGGCTACGGTAAGCACATCACCCTTGGGCAGTGCTTGGGCGCGCAGCGCGCGGATGGTGGCGGGCTGGCAGACGAGGCGGGCGGCGGCCACGGCGCGGCGCTGTTGTACCGGCTTCGGGCCGACGTCGACCATCCGGGCGCCGCCGGTGGCATCGAGGTGCGAGAACGCGACGGAGCGGGTGGCAGGTTTGCGGGCGGCGGTCATGGCTGCGGCAGGGTGGGAGCAAACTCGATCGAGGCGCCGCGGGCAAGACGGCCGGCGCCGGCGGCAACGCGAATGAAGGCATTGGCCGTGGCCAGGGAGCTGAGATCACCGGAGCTAATCCAGCGTAGCGGGGTGAGCGTGGCGGCGCCGTTCACCAGTTGCCAGTGGGCGGGCCAGAGGGTCTCGCGGGCGTTGCCGTCGGCTGTGAGGTCGGTCGCGAGCAGGCCGGGCTGGAAGGGAGCGGTGGCGGGGAGTCCGGCCAGTGTGTCGAGCGCGGCTTGCACAAAAAGGTGGAGACAGACGAAGTGAGCGAGCGGGTTGCCCGGCAGGCCGAAGGCGAGCGCGGGCCCACGGCGGGCGAAGATCAAGGGCTTGCCCGGGCGGGCGGCCGTCTTGCGCAGGAGGATCTTGTAGCCCAGGTCGGTGAGCAGGCGGCAGGTGAAATCGTGTTCGCCCACGCTCGCCCCGCCCGAGATGAGCAACAGATCGGCGGCCGCGGCGCCGCTGGCGGGGGCGTGCAGGAGCGCCAGAGCCGCGTCGTAGCTCTCCGGCACTCGGTGTTGGGCAGGGGCGATGCCGTTTGTGGCCAGAAAGGCGCGGACGAGGGTGGAGTTGGAGTCGCGGATCTGGCCAGGGGCGGGCGCTCGTGGTCGGGCGGCACGATCTCGTTGCCGGTGGCCAGATGCAACACACGGGGGAGGCGGGTGACGAGCGGAGCGGCGGCGCCGACGCTGGCCAAAAGCGCGAGCGAACCGGCGGAAAGTCGGGCCGGGGCGGAGACGAGGGCTTGTCCGGCCTGGGCGTCTTCGCCGCGTTCGCGGATGTGGGTTTCGCGGTCGCGCCGGAGCGGCCGCACGGTGCCGTCACCGAGGGCGGCGTCCTCTCTCATCACGACCTGCAGCGAGTCGCCCGGAAGCGCGGCGCCGGTGGCGAGGCGCACAGCTTCGCCGGGTTTGAGCGTGCGCGGGCGCCAGTCGCCGGCGCGCAGAGTGTCCACGATGCGGAACTCGGTCGATGCGTCGTCGAGGCGTACGGCGTAGCCGTCGACGGCCGAGCGGGTGAAGGGCGGTTGGTCTTCGGGGGTAGTGACGGTCTCACGCAGCACGCGCCCGAGGGCGGCGGCGAGCGGCACGCGCTCGGGGTCGAGCGGGGCGCAGGCGGAGCGTACCAGAGTCAGCACCTCGTCGATCGTGGCGGCGGGCAACGGAGGGGCGGAGCTCATGGCGCGGGGGCGATGGGGCGGCCGGCGGTGTCGAGGGCACGCGCTTTCCAGATGGGCACGTCCTGCTTGAGACGGTCCATGAAACCGGTCAGCAGGGCGAAGGCGGCGGCGCGGTGGCGGGAGGCGACGACGACATGGATGGCGGCCTCGCCGACCGACACGACCCCGATGCGGTGGGTCACGGATACGAACTGGCAATCGCCACCGGCCGCGAGTTCCTGGCAGATCCGGCGTATCATGGGCTCGGCCATGGCGGAGTAGGCCTCGTATTCAAGCGCTCCGATTTCGCGGCCGGCCTCCTGCGCCCGGACGATGCCCTGGAATTCGGCGATGGCGCCGGCCGTGCCGGTGAGCTCCTTCGGCAGCGGGCGCGCGAGGGGAATTGGGTGCGGCGTGAGTTCGACGCGGATGTCCATGGTCAGCCACCGGAGACCGGGGGGATGAGGGCCACTTCGTCCCCGGAGTAGAAGTGGGTGTCGGCGGTGGCAAAATCGCAGTTGCGCGCGAGCCGGACCTGGGACTGCTGGGGGGCGAGCCCGGGATAGGTGGCAATCAGCCGGCGCCAGAGTTCGGGGGTGTCGATGTTGTCCGCAGCCAGGTCCGTCTGGGCGCAGCCAGTGATGTCCTTGAGGTGGGCGAAGAAAAGGATGCGCATGGGGCGGAGGCTCGGCGGGCGGCGCGGAGGTTCGGCGGTTGAGGGTGGTGGGTCAACCTTCGCCGGTGGCGGACGTGATCTGGGTCAAGGCGGGGGAGAGGTGGGCGCGGTGCGGGATTGCATCGGCGGTGCAGGCGCGCACGGTGAGCCGAGCCACCACCGCCATGACGAACGTCGATACAGCCGGATTGCCGCGGGAGAGCCCGATCGAGATTCTTCATCTCGTGATCTCGCCCGGGCACAACTATTTCGGCCATACGGGACAACCGGCGGGCGAAGCGCCGCTGGTCGAGGTGGAGCAAGTCGAATGCGTGGCCGGCCAGGGGCTGCGCGGCGATCGTTTCTTCGACTACAAACCGGACTACAAGGGGCAGATCACGTTCTTCGCGGTGGAAGCCTACGAGGAGTTGGTCGCCGCGTTGGGCTGCGCCGGCGGGCGGCCGATGGCGGTGCGCCGCAATGTGTTTACCCGTGGGGTGGATTTGCTGACGCTGGTGGGGCGGGAGTTCGAGCTGCAGGGGGTGCGTTTTTGCGGATCCGAGGAGTGCCGGCCCTGCGAATGGATGGATCAGGCTGTGGCACCGGGGGCATGCGAGTGGTTGCGGGGGCGCGGCGGTCTGCGTGCCAGGATCCTGAGCGACGGTGTTCTGCGGCGTGGGGAGGGTGTGCTGCGTGTCGGGTGAAATCGATTCCGGCAGCCGAGCGGGCCCCAACCTGCGGTCCGGCCCTGGGTCGGACGCTGCGAGCACAACGTTCGATGTGGCGATTCTGGCCGGCGGCCGTTCGACCCGGATGGGCTGCGACAAGGCGCTGCTGGTCGTGGAGGGGCGGACGCTGCTGGAGCGCCAGGTGGCGCTCGCGTGGACGTTGGGGCCGCGCGAGGTGTGGGTGGCGGGCCGAACCGACACCGAAATGGCGGGGTGGCGAGCTCGGGGCGTGAGCGATGCGCAGCCGGGGCAGGGCCCGCTAGGCGGCTTGGCGGCCGTGCTCGAGATCGTGGATGCGCCGCATGTGCTCGTGCTGGCGGTCGACATGCCGGCGCTCACCGAGGCCTTTCTGCGGCGGTTGCTGGCGGCGCGGGCGCCCGGGGTGGGCGTGGTACCTCGCACGATGCGCGGGTGGGAAGCGGTGGCGGCGGTGTATCCGCGTGAGTTGGCGCCGCTGGTGCGCGCGGCGCTCGTGGCGGGCCGGCGGGCCATGCACTCGCTGGTGGAAGAGGGCGCGGCGGCCGGGTTGTTGCGGACGTGGCCGGTGGCGACGGAAGAGGAGGGCCAGTTGATCAATTGGAACCGGCCGCAGGACGTCGTCGGTGTGTGGCCAACGAGTCTGCCGTAGGAGAGTGCAGGCGCGCGACCGGTGCTGAGGAATCGCGTGTTAGCATGCTCCAACCATAGAATACGAAGCTCTTGCGAGCTCCGCTACGGGGAAGGGCGGAAGGAACGAAGTTCTTGCGAACTGCGCTACGGGACGAGAGCCGACGAAGCTCTTGCGAGCTTCGCTACGAAGGAAACGGGCTAGGGGAGGAAATGCAGCAGATCGAAGAGAACGAGGACGAGAATGAGCAGGAGGATGAGCAGGAACGACTCACTACATCGTCCAGGGCTGGGCTTGGATGTCGGTCTCGTCAGACCAGCGGGACTGGAGGCGGGCGAGATCGGCGACAATCTCGGAGGGCAGCGGCTCGATGGTGGCGCCGGAGGTAAGACGCAGCAGAGTCTCGAGATTGGCGGGACGGCTGGTCGAGCCGACGGTGGCGCGCACCTGCGGGAAGCTGAAGGCGAAGCGCACACAGAACTCGGCCCAGTCGGTGACACCGGAGCGTTCGAAGATCGGAGCCACCTCGACGGCGCGGGTTTGAAGATACGGTACCCAGGCGGCGCCGGGCACGTCGCGCAGGGTGTGCACCGGTGCGCCGCACACGGTGCGCATGGCGATGACCGGAGTGTTCTTCTCGTCGATGAGATCCCAGAGCTTGTTGGCGGCGAAACGCTGGAGCGGGTTGAGGTAGAAGATGAAGGCGTCGACTACGCCCCCGGTGTAGCCGGCCTTCAGCGCTTCGTAGGGGACCTCCGAGGTCCAAGGGAAGACCTCTAGCACGAAGTGGCGAACGAGACCCTCGTCTTTGAGGCGGCGGAAGTCGTCGTAGCAACTGCCGCCGCTGCGGCATTGTTGGGCGTAGTCGCCGCCCAGGCAGAGCTGGCCGACGTTGACGTGATCGACGCCGAGGGGCGTGATCTGTTCGCGGATGCTGGCGCGGAGCTGGTCGAGGTTGTCGTGGCCGATCTTGATGAAGAGGCGCGGCACGTGGGTGCGGTCCTGGTCGAAGGCGCGGCCGAGCACCTCAAGAGCGTCATTGTATTGGCGACTGGTGTGAAACCAGACTCCGGAGTCCATCGCGGCGCGGGCGATCTTGATCCGGTCGTCGAGCGGGATGGCGGAGTCGCCGAGGCGGGTGGTGCCGTAGACGTATTTGGAGAGGCCGGGGATGCCAAAGGGGGTGCTCATGGAGGCGCAAGGCAGGGCGGCGACGAAGGGCGGCGCAAATGCAGAGTGAGGGGAGCTTCACGGCGGTGTGCTCGAACTCGGGGGAACGATGCATCGGGCACGAGGACGCGGGGGGAACTAAGTTCTGGCGGACTTCGCCGGGAGTCGGGCGGCCGCTGAAGGGGGGACCACGCTGGAAGCGGAACTCTTGCGGTTCGCTACGGCAGGGGCGGGGCCACAGACGAAGTTCTGGTGAACTTCGCTACGGGGATATGAGAGAACGAGAACGAGCAGGAGCAGGAGCAGGAGCAGGAGAAGGAGAACGAGTAGGAGAACGAGAACGACGCGGGTGGCCCATGGAGCGGGAGCCGGTGCCACCTAGCCTACGGCCCGATCCAGACCTGGTCGCCGGTGCGCACCTGCTCGAAGAGTTCGCAGATCTCCAGGTTGTTCATCACCACGCAACCGGCGCTCTGCGGCCGGCCCAACCGGTCCTCGCGGTTGGTGCCATGGATGTAGATGTAGCGACTGTGCGAATCGACCTCGCCCCCCGCGTTCACCCCCGGGCTCCAACCCCCGCAGCCACAGAATACGACTGGTCACCAGGCATTCGGCGCCGCTCGGGTCGCGGTACTCGTTGAAGTGAAAACCGGTGCTGCGCCGGCTCTTGAACACGATACCCGGCGGGCTGCCGGCACCGATCTTTTCCGCGATCGTGTGCAGACCGCTCGGAGTGCCCAACGACCCCTTGATATTCGAGGGAGGGCGCTTCGACGTGGAGATCACGTAGGCCTTCTTGAGGCGCCCGGACTCGAAAAAGCGCAGGGTCTGGTCGTTGAGAGAAACGAGCAGAACCCGGACTGCGGGCTTGATCCCCAGCGCGGCACACTTATCGCTCACCAGTTCCAATTCGGAAATCATCACCATGAATAAGGCTTACAATGTCGGCATCGTCGGGGCCACTGGCGCCGTCGGTCAAGAGTTGATCCGGTTGCTCGAGATGCGGGCATTCCCCATCGGCGAGCTGCGTTTGCTCGCCTCGGCGCGCTCCGCGGGCAAATCCGTCGAGATGCTCGGCCGCAAACTCACGGTGATGGAGGCCAAGCTCGGCGCCTTCGAAGGACTCGACCTGTGCTTCTTCGCCGCGGGTGGCTCGGTGACTCGCGCCTTTGCCAAGGACGCGGTTGCGGCCGGTTGCGTGGTGATCGACAAGAGCTCGGCCCTGCGCATGGAGGCGGACATCCCGCTGGTGGTGCCCGAGATCAACGCCCACGATCTGGCCCGCCACAAGGGCATCATCGCCAATCCGAACTGCTCGACCGCCGTGACCCTGATGGGCCTGTGGCCGTTGCATCAGGCTTTTGGCGTCAAGCGCGTGATCATCTCCACTTTCCAGTCGGTCTCCGGAACCGGAGCCGAGGCGATCCGCGAGCTGGCCTCGCAGGTCAAGGCGCTCCAGACCGGCGCGCCGATCATCAAGAAGGTCTATCCGTACCAGATCGCCTTCAACTGCATCCCGCAGGTGGACACCTTCGGCCCGGACCTCTACACCGGCGAAGAGAACAAGATGATGCTGGAGAGCCGCAAGATCATGGGCTTGCCCGATCTGCGCGTCTCCGCCACTTGCGTGCGCGTGCCGGTGGTGCAGGCGCACTCGGTCTCCGTCTCCGCCGAGTTCGAGCGCCCGGTCGATGTCGAGCAGGCTCGCGCCGCCGTGGCCGCCTTCCCCGGCGCCGAGCTGGTCGACGATCCGTCTAAGCGCCTCTATCCGACCCCGCTGGATTTCACCCGCAAGGTGAAGTGCGGCGTCGGCCGCATCCGCAAGGACACGGCCTTCGACAACGGTCTCTCGTTCTGGGTGAGCGGCGACAACCTCTGGAAGGGCGCCGCCCTCAACGCCATCCAGGTGGCCGAGACCCTCATCGCTCGCGGCCTGTTGCGCGTGCCGACCGCCTGAGGCGGCGGTGGAATGTAGGCCACTGCGCCTGGCCTGTTCGCTCTCTGGCCAGGTCTCCGCCCTGGCCTACAGCGGGCTTAATGCCCGCCATGCCATGGTGAACGAACCGGCGGGCGTGAAGCCCGCCCCACCGGGCATGCTGAGGGCGGGCGTGGCGCGCCTCCCCGTTGGAAATTGTCGGAATCGATCAGCTCCCGGGCGCGGCCGTGGCAAAAGCCTTGCCGCCACCCGTCAGTTCAGCCTTTAGTCGGCATCTTCGTCGGACGGCTAGCTCAGTTGGTTAGAGCATCTCGCTTACACCGAGGGGGTCGTGGGTTCAAGTCCCTCGCCGTCCACCATCCTTCGCCCGCCTGCGCGGGCCGGGGTGGCCAGTTCCTTTCCGCTTGGATTCAATCGTACGCGCCGCCGGATCGTCACCACCTTCCCCTTTCCCTAACTCCCATGCGCCACACGCTCTCCGCTCTCGTTGAAAACAAGTTCGGCGTCCTAGCTCGCGTGGCCGGCATGTTCAGCGGTCGCGGCTACAACATCGATTCGCTCAACGTCGCGCCCACCCACGATCCGGCGCTCTCGCGCATCACCACCATCGTGCGCGGCGACGACGAGACCCTCGACCAGATCACCAAGCAGCTGCGCAAGCTGATCAACGTCGTCGAGGTCACCGATTTCCGCGCCGGCCAGGCCGTCGAGCGTGAGCTCATCTTGGTGAAGGTGAAGGCCGATGGCCAGAGCCGCTCGGAGATCCTCCAGATCTGCGACATCTTCCGCGCCAAGATCATCAATGTGGCCAAGGACAACGTGATCATCGAGATCACCGGCGACGACAGCAAGACCACTGCCTTCCTCGATCTGCTCGCACAGTTCGGCATCATCGATCTCGCCCGCACCGGCAAACTGGCGCTGAGCCGCTGACGCCTCGCGGGGCGCGAGCTGAAGTTGGAAGTTGAAGTCTAGGGGACAAATCCACTTCAACTTCCTACCTACGCTTCCCTTTCCCTTGGGATTCCGTTTGGCCCCGCCGTCTCAACTTCCATTTTCAACTTAAACTCAAAACCCTAAACCCGTCCGTCCTTTCACCATGCCCGCCAAAGTCTACACCGACGCCTCCGCCGATCTCGGCCTCTTCAAGAACAAGACCCTCGCCATCCTCGGCTACGGGTCCCAGGGCCATGCCCATGCGCTGAACCTCAAGGACAGCGGCTGCAAGGTCGTCATCGGCCTGTATCCGGGCTCGAAGTCGCGCGCCGTCGCCGAGCAGCACGGGTTCGAGGTGCTCGACACCGCCGAGGCCGTGCGCCGCGCCGACGTCATCATGGTCGGCTTGCCCGACATGAAGCAGGCCGATGTCTACACGAAGGACATCGCCCCCAACCTGACCAAGGGCAAGGCCCTCCTGTTCTCCCACGGCCTGGCGATCCACTTCGGCCTGATCAAGCTGCCGGCCGACGTTGATTGCATCATGGTCGCGCCGAAGGGCCCGGGCCACATGGTCCGCCGCCTCTACGTCGAAGGGAAGGGCATGCCCGCCCTTATCGCCGTGGCGCAGGACAAGTCCAAGAAGGCCAAGAAGCTCGCCCTCGCCTGGGCCAAGGGCATTGGCTCGACCCGCGCCGGCGTGCTCGAGACCACCTTCAAGGAAGAGTGCGAGACCGATCTCTTCGGCGAGCAGGCCGTGCTCTGCGGCGGCGCCAGCGCCCTCGTCCAGGCCGGTTTTGAGACCCTCGTCGAGGCCGGTTACCAGCCCGAGATGGCCTACTTCGAGTGTCTCCATGAGCTGAAGCTCATCTGCGACCTCATGTACGAGTCCGGCATCGCCGGCATGCGCTTCTCGATCTCCGAGACCGCCAAGTACGGCGACATCACCCGCGGCCCGCGCGTGATCAACAAGGATACGAAGAAGGAGATGAAGAAGATCCTCAAGGAGATCCAGTCCGGCCAGTTCGTGAAGGAGTGGGTGAAGGAATACAAGGGCGGCTTGAAGAACTACAACAAGCTGCTCAACGACGGGGCCAAGCACCCGATCGAGAAGACCGGCACCTACCTGCGCGGCATGATGCCCTGGATGGCCAAGAAGAACATCAAGGGTGTCGCGGCTTCGTACTGATCCGCCGTCGCGAGTAGTGAGTAGGGCCGGATCTCGTTTCTGAGCCGACTCGAAGCTCGCTTCGTACCCAGACCAATTCCCTTGAGGCGCGGCGAATTTTCGCCGCGCCTTTTTTGTGAAATCCCTGGGGTGGGGCGGGCGCGGTTTCCGTCAAGCGGGCGACCTTCCCAAGTCGCGCTCAGAAAGTGACGAATGCCGGATCGAGGTCAGCGTCCGCGGCTGCCGGCCCATGTCCCTCGCCCTATTTCGACGAGCGCAGCCGCAGGCACAGGATCTCGCCCGGCCGCCAGAGCCGCATCCGCGGGCCCCAAGTGCCGGTGCCGCGGCCAACCAGCACCGTCATCCCGGCCACGTCGTAGCGGCCGATGAAGAGCGGATACCGACGGCGCACGAGCTCGCTGAAGGGCCAGATCTGACCGCCATGGGTGTGGCCGCTGAGCATGAGCCCAATGCCCGCCCCAGAAGCGGCCTCTGCGGTGTGCCGGTCAGGGGTGTGGGCGAGCAGGACGGTGGCGCCAGAACGCGGGGCGGCAAGGGCGGTGGCGAGGCGGTGGTCGCCGCTGGCGGGCCGGCCCAAGGTGGCCGGGTCGTCGATGCCGGCGAGGTGCAACCCTGGGGCGGGTTGGACGGTGCGGTTGCGCAGCACGGTGATGCCGGCGGACTCGACGAGACGGGCGCAGTGGTCGGCGCCGGCATAGACGTCGTGGTTGCTAGCACGGCGTAGACGCCGAGGGGCGCGCGCAGCCGTTGTAGGGTGGCGCGTACGGGCTCGGCTCGGTCGTGGTCCGAATCGACCAGATCGCCGACCAGCACGACGAGGTCCGGGTGCAGTGCGTCCACTTGCGCGATCCGTGCGCTTAGCCAGCGTTCGCCGATCACGGAGCCGATGTGCAGGTCGGAGAGGGCCACGAGGGTGAGGCCGTCACGCTCGGGCGGCAGGCCGGGGAGACTCACCTCGTATTCGACAACCACCGGCGGGCGCTGGCCCTGGATGAGGGCGACGAGGGCCAGCACCAGGCCCGCCAGCGCGGCCCAGCCGCGGATCTGCGGGGCGAGACGCGGCAGCAGCCAACCGCCGAGGGTGAGGACATCGGCCGCGAGCAGGGAGACAAACAGCAGGAAGAGCACGCCGATCCAAGTGGCGCCGACGCCTTCCAGCGGAAGGGCGAGGGCGTCCAGCCTCTTGGCCAGGAGCAGGCGGGCGGTGGGAAAGCTCAGCCAGAGCAAAACCAGCAGCGGGCCCAGTGCTCGCGGCGGCAGGTGCGCGGCCACCCACGGCACTCCGGCGAGCCGCCAGCCGACGTAGGCGTTCAGCAGTGACCAGATACTGAGGACGATGACGAAGAAGGACATGGGCGGTTGGCGGCGAAGGACTGGAAAACGGTTCGGCGGGCGCGCCGGAGAGTCAGCGCAGGGGCGAAGCTTTCGCGAGTTGCTCCGCCAGGGCGATGAGGCGGTCGTCGGTGCGGTGAAGCCAGGCGGCGTGCATCTCGATGACCAGACCGGGCGGTTGAAGTGCCGCGAAGGCCACCCCGGAGTGCGGCAGTTTCTGGACATGGGAAGCACGTAGCCGATGGCGTTGCTGGTCGAAACCCGCAGGAACATCGAGCTCACGCCATCGACACTGCCGACGAGGCGCGGACGGAATCCGGCTCCGGCGGCAGCGTGGGCCAGCAGGTCCGCTTGGCCGGGGAATGAGGCTTCGTCCCAGGCGATCCAGTCGGCGGTGGCGAGATCGCCCAGTGCGAGCCGGCGCTTTTTGGCGAGCGGGTTGGCCGAGCCAACGGCGATGACGGCGGGCACCTGGGCGATTCTGCGGGTGACGAACTCCCGCTGAAGCGCGGCGTTGGTGGGGCCAAGCAGTGCGAAGTCGAGTTCGCCGCGGCGCAACCCGTCGACAAGGTCGGCGGCCGAGCGTTCCTCGGTATGGAGGTCCACCTCGGGATGGTTGCGGGCGAAGGCGCGCAGGGCCGGGCGAAATGGTCGAGCCAGAGGGTGCCATAGTGGCCGAGGCGCAGCTGGCGGCCGGCGGCGCGGGCCTCGGCGATGGCCCGGTCGGAGGCCGCCAGGATCTCCCGGGCCCGGGGAAGGAACGCCGCTCCGGCCGGGGTGAGCGTAGTCGCTGTTCCATGGCGGAGGAGCAGTGCGGTGCGCAGTTCGGACTCGAGATCGCGGATCTGGCGGCTCAAGGCGGGCTGGGTGAGGTGCAGGCGCGCGGCGGCGCGCGAGAAATGCAGGGTTTCCGCCACGGCGGCGAAATAGCGGAGATGGCGCAGCTCCATGGCGCGAGGCTGAGACATTACCGAAAGGCAGCGAAAGCGAAAAACACGGCATTGGGAGGAACGCCGCCGTGTCGGTAAACTCCCGGCACATCGATCCATGAAGAACACGCTTCTCTCGACCATGAAAACCCTCGCCGTCTCCGCCGCCGCTACGCTTGCCGCCGCTGGCGCCTTGGCGGAGCCGAAGACGCTGCTCGATCTCGCCGGAGCGCGCTGGTCGCCGGCCCGGCTGTCCACGGCTGTGCTGGTTATCGTGGACGCCCAGCGGGCGGCGGCCGGTTGCCGTTGCCGGTCTCGCGGCCGCCGGCTGGTCATTCGCACGGTTCAGCACGGCCGGCCGGGGTGCGCCCGGACCATGGTCGATCCTCGCCCCACTGGGACCGCTGCCGGGCGAGGTAGTGGTGGTGAAGAATCTGCCCAACTCGTTTGCCGGCACGGCGCTCGACGAGGAACTGAAACGGCTGGAGCGCAAGGAGCTGATTGTCGTGGGTTTCATGACGCACATGTGCGTGAGCGCCACGGTGCGGGCCGCCCTCGATCACGGCTATCGGTGCACGGTGGTGGCGGCGGCGTGTGCGACGCGCGATCTGCCCGATGGGCGGGGCGGGGTGGTACGCGTGGAGTTGGCGGCGCTGGGCGACCGGTTTGCGGTCGTGGTGCCGACAGCGGCCGCCATCCGCGAGTGAGCGGCGCGGCGTGCTCGGACCCGCTATTTGCGCGGGGGCGCCACGCTGCCGTTGTACACCAGCGCGGTGAACAGGTCGGGCTTGAGGCCGAGCTTGCCCCATCCTTTGTCGGCGGCTGTGGGCTGGGCGGCCTTCGCTTCGTCGGGGCTCTTGCCGGCCTGGATGAGCGCGGTGACCTTGGCGCTGATAGCGAACCGCATGGCGATGTAGGTCTCGGATTGGGTTGTGTGCACGACTGGACCGTGGCCCGGGCCGCGACGAAACGCTGCCGAGTTTCGCTACGGGGAATGGACGAACGACGCACTGGCGAGCTTCGCTGCGAGGGCAGGCGACGAAGTTCTAGCGAACTTCGCTACGAGCGCTGCTCGGCCGTGCAGGAGGGCCCGGTGGCTCAACGAAGTCGGGCGGGCCCGTTCCGCGGGCGGCGGAGCCACTCGGGCGCGGCACCGGTCGCGTCGGCCGCGCCGGTACGGAAGAAGGCGATGGAGGATTGGAGTTGCTCGGCCTGGACAGAGAGCTCTTCGGCCGAGGAGGCCATCTGCTCGGAGGCGGAGGCGTTTTGCTGGATGATCTTGTCGAGCTCCTGCACGGCCTTGTTCACCTGGGCGGCGCCGGTGTTTTGCTCCGCACTGGCGTTGGCGATTTCCTGGACCAGTTTCGCCGTCTCCCGGATACGGGGCACGAGGTGGTCGATGAGTTCGCCGGCCTGCTCGGCCACCGCGACGCTCGAACTGGAGAGCTTTCCAATCTCGGCGGCGGCGCTGCGGCTACGCTCGGCGAGCTTGCGCACCTCGGAGGCGACGACCGCGAAGCCTTTGCCGTGCTCGCCCGCGCGGGCAGCTTCGATGGCCGCGTTGAGTGCAAGCAGGTCGGTTTGGCGGGCGATCTCCTCGATGATGGCGATGCGGCCGGCGATGTCCTTCATCGCGTGCACGGTCTGGGCGACCGAGCGGCCGGCGGTGGTGGCGTCGGCGGCCGCCTGCACCGCGATGGTTTCGGTGCGCCGGGCGTTGTCGGTGTTCTGGGCGATACTGGCGGAAGACTGCTCGATCGAGGCGGATACCTGTTCGATCGAAGCTGCCTGCGGAGGAGCCGGCGGAAATGCTCTGCGAGGTGCCGGTGAGCTGGCCGCTGCCGGAGGCGACGTTTTCGGAGGCGGAGCGCACGTTGGCGACGACGTCGCGCAGATTTGTCACCATCGTCTGGAGGGCCAGGCCGAGGCGGTCCTGCTCGGATGCGAGGTGAACCTCTTGGCTCAAATCGCCCTCGCCGATCTGGTGGGCCAGAAGGGCTTTGGCATCGAGTGATCCGGCCATGTGGTTGGCGGTGGCCGCGAGGTCGCCGATTTCGTCGTGGGAGGCGATCGTGATGCGGGTGGTGGTGTCGCCGGTGGCGATTTGGCCGAGGCCGGCGGCGAGCTTGGCGAGGGGACGGACGACCATGCAGCGCACCACGCGGTGGGCGAGTACGACAAAGACGGCGACAATCACGAGCGCGGTGAGTGCGGTGGTGAGGATTCCTTCGCGGCGCAGACCGGCGAGCGAGGCGGCGGAGCGAGCTTCGGCCTGGGCGAGGGCGGCGCTGGAGAAGCGGAAGGCGGTGGTGCCGCAGTAGGTGTTTTCCTTCCATCCGGTGTGGCAGCGGATGCATTCAGCCACCACCTTCTGGGGCTGGTAGATCTCGAAGGCATCGGCGCTGCGGCGGGCCAGCCGTTGCGGGGTGGCCTCGAGCTGCTTGCGCAAATCGTCGGGCAGGCGTTTGCCCACCAACGCGGGATCGGAAGAGTAGCGGGCAGTGCCCGCAGTGTCGTAGAGGGAGAACTCGAGCAGGCCCTCGATTTGGCGCTGGGCGGCGAGGAGTCGCTCGAACTTCACCATCTCGCCGCGTTCGAGGGAGCCGGCGACTGCATATTCGACGGTGCGGCCGATATTCTCGGCGCTCTTCCATTCGCGTTCTTCCAACTGTTTGAGGTCTTCGCCGGTCTGCTCCTTGAGCGCGCCGGAGCTGCGCACCTGCTGGAAGGTCTGCGCCAGCAGCACGATTACCAGCAGGCCCGAAAGCAGCGAGAGGGTGATTTTGGCGTGCAGTTTCATGCGGGGAGCCCTCCCTCGTTTCGGAGCTGGCCATTTTTGAGGTAGAAGGGGAAATCCCGTTTGGCGGCGAAGCCCTCCCAGGCGCAGCCGATGCAGGGTGCGCCGGCCTTAATACAGGTATTGGTTCCGCCGTTCCACTGGCGGAGGTTGCAGTCGGCCTTGGTGATCGGGCCCGCGCAGCCGAGGCGGAACAGGCAGCCGTCGTCGCCAAAGTTCTTGGCGAAGTTCTCGCGCTCGTAATCGGCGAAACGGGGACACTGATCGTGGATCAGTTTGCTGAAGAACGCCTTGGGCCGGCCGCGGTCGTCGAGCGGGGGCAGGCCGAACTGTA
This sequence comes from Opitutaceae bacterium, assembly GCA_016711225.1. GTDB lineage: Bacteria > Verrucomicrobiota > Verrucomicrobiia > Opitutales > Opitutaceae > CAJCBL01. Next base: position 133,298 of record JADJTK010000012.1, on the reverse strand, counting down.
GCACGTGGGCGAGGGTGCCGACGATCCAGTCGGGGTGCGCGGGGCAACCAGGGATGGAGATGCACGGCACCGAAATGCCGGCTTGTTTGAGGAATACTGGCACGCTGATCGCGCCGGTGGCGTTACCTTCGGCCCCGGGAATGCCGCCGGAGGTGGCGCAGATCCCCACGGCGACAACGGCCTTGGCGGCGCGGGCGGCGCGGGTGAGTTGGTCGGCGAAGGGCTCATCCCCGAAAAGGCAGGCGTGGGGCATACCAGCGGGGACGCTGCCCTCGACCACGAGAATGTAGCCGCCGGCGCTGATGGTACGGTTGACCGTCTCCACGGCTTGGTGCCCGGTGGCGCCGGAAAGGGTTTGATGAAAGGCGAGGGCGAGGTGGCGGGTGAGCAGTTGGTCGGGCCCGAGCGGCTCGGAGTCGAGCAGGGAGACCGAGCAACCCGAGCAGCATTGGCCCTGCAGCCACAAGGTTGGGGCGCGGCCGCGCACGATGCGCTCGAGGGCCTCGGCCATCGCGGGGGCGGCCGTCGCGCCAAGTCCCATGACGGTGGCCAAGCGTAGACCGAGAGTGAGAAACGAGCGGCGGGTCAGGGGCTCCATGGGCGGACTTGGGGAAATTGTTTAGTGCACCGCGCAGGCGAGGCAGGGATCGAAGGAACGAATCACTCGGGCCGCCTCGATGGGGGCCTTGGCATCAGCCACGGGCGTGCCGATGAGCGATTGCTCCATCGGGCCGGGTTGGTCGCGGTCGTCGCGGGGGGAGCAGTTCCAGGTGGTGGGGACGACGCACTGGTAGTTGGCGATCTTGTGGTCCTTGATCTCGATCCAGTGACCGAGCGCACCGCGGGCAGCCTCGGTGAGGCCGACGCCGGAGCCGGTGGCCGGAATGGTGAAGTCGCAGGAGGTGGGCTGGTCGGGCACGAGCTGGTCGAGCCACTCGGCGCAACGGTCGGCCAAGAGTTTCGATTCGAGGGCGCGCGTGGCGTGGCGGCCGAGCACGGAGTTCAGGTCGGCCGGGCCGCGGCCGATCGCCTTTAGCAGGCCGTCGACGGCGGACTTCACAGTGGTGTTGCGTCCGTCCTGGTAGGCGACGAGCAAGCGGGCGAGCGGGCCTACCTCGAGCGGGCGGCCGGCGTAGCGCGGGGCTTTGAGCCACGAATACGCACCGGACTTGTCGGGCGCGGGCACGGTCTCGCCCTCGGTGGGGCGCCGGCCCGAGGCCGAGGAATACCAGGAATAGCGCACGTCCTCGGTGATCGCACGGACGTCGAGGGATTGGAGCTTGCCGTCGATCAGCACGCCGGCGGGCAGGAAGGGTGAGCTGCCCGAGTCGTTCTCTGGGAAAACTCCGAAGGACAGGAAGTCGCCGCGGCCTCGGCCCAAGTCGAAGTAGGCGGGAAACGCGCCTGCCACGGTAATCACATCGGGCAGGTACACTTGCTCGATGAAGGTGCGCAACCGGGCGAGCAACGCCCGGGCTGAGACGATCAGGATGGCGCTCACCTTTTCCGTGACTCCACCAGGGATGAGCGCGGCCGCATGCGGGAGTTTGCCGAGAAAGAGGGCGCCAAGCTTGTGGCCGTCGCGGCGGATTTCGATGGCTTCAAGGTAGTGGCGCAGGACACCCAGGTTGATTACGGGGTCGCGGATGAGTTGGGCGGGGAACTGCGGGAGGAAGGGGCCGCCGGCGTTGACGGTGTTGTTAGCGATCTCCGACTTCGCCCAGTCCCGCAGTGCGACCAGTGCGGGGTCGGCGCCGGTGTAGGTGGTGACCTGGGCGACATCGACAAAATCGAGTCCGGACAGGAGGTAGAAATGGGTGATGTGCGAGGTGATGAAGTTCGCTGCCTGGGCGAGGTTGCGCAGGATGCGGCCGTTGGTCGGCGGGGTGATCCCGTAGGCGGCGTCTTGGGCGAGGACAGACGCGATGCCATGCTCCACGGGGCACACGCCGCAGATGCGCTGGGTGACCTGCTGGGCGTCGAGCGGGTCGCGCCCTCTCAGGATCTGCTCGAAGCCGCGGAACATCTCGCCCACGACGTGGGCGCTGGTGACCCGGCCGTTGTCGGTCTCGATCTTGACCCCAAGGTGTCCCTCGATGCGCGTGACGGGGCTGACGGAGATCGTCTCTTTCATGGGCGAGTCGGGCAAGCTAAAGGGCGGGAGGAAGCGGAGGTTCGGCCAATCACCCGATGGGGAAGGCGCGTTCGCGTTCCTTCTCCGGCAGCCATCGACTCGGGCCGACAACAACTGCCCGCGGGACGGTGAGGCCCTGCGGCGTTGCTTCGGCGAGCGTTCTATCGGCCGGAGCGTAACGAAATGTAGGGGAAAGACCCTCATTTCGGACAAGGGGAGGGGGCCTTTCGGGGGCAGTCGGGGCCGCACGCGGTCGTTCGGAGGAGAGCGGGGTGAGGCGCACGTTGCGCAGCTCGTATGGAGCGCCTTCGAGGTGCAGGCCGATGCGCGCGGCGTGTGGCTTGACCTGCGTCACGCGGTTCTGAAGGGCGCCGTTGATCCGTACCTCGATAGTGCCGTGGCGGCCGGAATCTTTCTTCCCGCCGCCTTTGAAACCGCGGGAACAGGTGAGTTTCACAATTGTCTGCGGCGTCCCGTACTTGCCCGGTCCGGCGAACAATCTACACCCGCATCGGAAACACCCACATTCCCGTCCACACCCCACATGGCCGCACAATCCATTCTGATCGATCCCATCACCCGCATCGAAGGTCACCTCTCCATCCGCGTGCAGGTGGACCAGGGCCGCGTGACCTCTGCCGAGTCGATCGGCGAATCCTTTCGTGGCTTCGAGGCCATCCTCCGCGGACGTAAGCCGCTCGACGCCCAGCACATCACCCAACGCATCTGCGGCGTTTGCCCCGTCGAGCACGCGATCGCCTCCGTGCTCGCGCAGGACGCTGCTTACGGAATCACTCCGCCTCCGAATGGACGCCTCATTCGCAACATCGTCGCCGCGGCCAATTTCATCCAGTCCAACATCCTTCACTTCTACACCCTCTCGGCGATCGACTTCATCGACGTGACTGCGGTGCTCGAATATCAAGGACGAGACCCCGCGCTCAACTACCTGAAGGGCTGGGTCCAGTCCGAGCTGACTTCCACCAACTATTACCCCGCCGCGCCATTCCTCCCGCGCATGGACGGCGACTACGCCGCCGATCTCGGACTCAACCTCGGCGCGCTCCGCCACTACCTCCAGGCCTCAGGCTGCGCAGCGAGGCTTCCAAGCTCGGCGCCCTGCTTGGCGGCAAGTTGCCCCACGTCGCCTCCATCATCCCCGGCGGTGCCACCATCCGGGTTGGCGGCCGGATCATCGCCGACTGCCTCGCACTCATCCAGCGCCTGCGCGACTTCATTGAACGCTGCTACATCCCCGACGTGCTCGCCGTGGCGTCGGCGTATTCCGCTTACTACAATATCGGCGCCGGGCCCGGCAATTACCTCGCCTTTGGTGTCTTCCACGAGGACGCCGCCGGCACGACCAAGCTCCTCCCTTCCGGTGTGCTCACCGGCGGCGTGTACAGCGCGCTCGACCAGAACCGCATTACCGAGGACGTGGGCTGCTCCTGGTTCTCGTCGGCTTCCGGGAAGCATCCGTTGACCGGTGACACTACTCCCGCGCCTGACAAAGCCGGCGCCTACTCTTGGATCAAGGCCCCGCGCTATGACGGCCGCGTGATGGAAGTCGGCCCCCTGGCCCGCGTGCTCATCGCCTACCAGCGCGGCACCAACCTTGCGCTCACCGCCCAGGTGGATGCGCTCCTCCAGGCGACCGGCCGCACGCTCCCCGAGCTCAACTCGGTGATGGGCCGCCACGCCGCCCGCGCCATCGAGACCAAGGTCATCGCCGACCGCTGCCAACAGTGGATCGAGCAGCTCACCGCCGATGCCATCGCATTCACCCCGTTCACCGTGCCTTCCTCCTGCCAGGGCATCGGCCTGACCGAGGCGGCTCGCGGCGCCCTCGGTCACTGGATGCAAGTGAGCGGCGGCCTCATCTCCCGCTACCAGTGCGTCGTACCCACTACCTGGAACGCCTCACCGCGTGACGATCGCGGCCAACCCGGGGCGATGGAACAGGCGCTCGTCGGCACCCCCGTCGCCAACTCAGCCGCGCCCGTCGAGACCGTGCGCGTCGTCCGCTCCTTCGATCCTTGCCTCTCCTGCGCCGTCCACTGAGCCCCGCCCCGCCATGCCCTCCACCGCCCACTCCGACTCTTCCGCCGGCATGTCCCGGCGTGACTTCCTCTCCTTGGCCGGCCGTGTCGCCGCTTTATGGGGTTTGAGCAGCACTGCGTTGCCCTCGTTAGCCGCTTCGCTCGAGGCGCTCTCGACGGGGCGCGTGCCCGTGCTCTGGCTCGAGGGCTCGAACTGCTCCGGTTGCTCCATTTCCCTGCTCAACAGCTACCCGGTGCTGCCGCTCTCCGTGCTCACCCGGCATCTCTCGCTCCAGTTTCACCAGACGCTCTCGACCATCCAGGGCGCGCCTGCCGTCGAATTGGTCGACGACACGATTGCCCGGGGGGGCTACGTGCTCGTGACGGAGGGCGCCGTGCCCACCACCATCCCCAGTGCGTGCCGCTTTGGCGGCGAGAACTTCGGCGATCACCTCCTGCGTGCTGCCCAAGCCGCCACCCACGTCGTAGCGGTGGGTAGCTGTGCTGCCTTCGGTGGCATCCCGGCTGCGCCGAACAACCCAACTGGTGCCGTCGACTCGATCACGTTCCCCCAGTCCAAGGGCGTCGCGAAACCCTTTGTACGCGTTCCCGGGTGCCCACCCCATCCCGACTGGATGATCGGCACCCTCGTGCACCTCATCCAGTACGGCGTGCCGCCGCTCGACAGCCAGCTCCGACCGTTGAAGTTTTTCAGCAAGACCGTGCACAGCATGTGCCGTTGCAGGAAATGGAGGACGCCAGCCCTTCCGGTCCCCGGGTTGCATGGAGGAATACGGCTGCAGGGCCCTTCCACCTACGCCGACTGCGTCTCCCGCGGCTGGAATGGGGTTGCCACGAGCTGTCTCCAATCCCACGCGCCCTGCATCGGCTGCACCTCGGCAAATTTTGGCAAATCCAGCTTCCACCATTGGCCCGTCGCCCAATGAACTTCCCTCTCCGCTTCGCTCTCCGCGGCGGCTTGCTCGCCGCAGTGTTCACCTCCGGCCTTTCGGCCGCGACCTTCGAAGTTCTTCCCGCCTCAGGTGACTTCGTCGGGATGGGCCAGATCGGCGCCATCTCCGCCGATGGCGCCACGGTCGCCGCCGCCGGCTGGTCCCTTGCCTCCTGGGGACCTCAGGCCGTCAAATGGACGCCGGCCTCCGGTGCCCAACGGCTAGATACGTCGACGACTCCGGCCGCCGCCGGGGGCCTGGGGGCGTCTCGGCCAGCGGTACCGTGCTCGCCGGCTGGCGCTTCAACTCCTCCGGTCGCGCCGCCTGCTGGGTCAACGGCGCCCCGCGAACGCTCGCTTCGTTGGTCAACGCCGTCGCCCTTGACGTGAGCCGCGACGGTGCCACCGCTGTCGGTCGCAACGCCACGTCGGACAATGCCACCGCCTACGGCACCGCCACCCGGTGGTCCACGGCCTCTGGCACCGGCACTTCCCTCGGCGATTTGGCTGGCGGTGTCACGCATTCCGAGGCCACGCGCATCTCGGCTGATGGCAGCACCATCGTCGGCTGGGCGACCACGGCCGCCGGTGTCGTTGCTTTTCGGGCACCCTCCAGCGGCGCGATGGTCTCGCTCGGTGATCTCGCCGGCGGGCGGACCTTCTCCGAGGCGCTCGCCGTCTCCGCGAACGGCTCGGTTGTGGTGGGGCGCTCGCACTCCGCTTTGGGAATCGAAGCCTTCCGTTGGACGACCGGCACTGGCATGGTCGCACTCGGCGACCTGCCTGGAGGGGCGTTTCTATCGTCCGCCACGGCGGTCAGCGGCGACGGCACCATCGTCGTGGGGCTCGGCACCTCCGCGGTCGACGGGGAGGTCTTTGTCTGGGAGCCCACCCGCGGGGTTCGCAGCCTCTCCGCCATCGCCCGCGCCGCCTGGTCTCCACTCGACAACTACCGCTTTACCTACTGTCGCCCGGTCCTCTCTGAGGATGGAGACACCATCGCAGGCGACGCCATCGCGCCCGACCAGACCCAGGTTCTCTGGCGCCTCACCGGCCTGCGCGCCCTGCTCGCCAACCTGCCGACTCCGGCCGTGCAGATTCAACTCGCCGCCAACGCCGTGAGCCTGCGCTTTCCTACCGACGCCGGCTTCATCTACCAAGTACAGCAGACCACCGATCTTGCGCGCGTTCCCTGGACCGACCTCGGCCCCTTGATTGCCGGCGACGGTCTAGAGCAGTCCATCGACACCACTATTGACGCCCCCGCCTGTTTCTACCGTCTCGTCGTGCGCGCCGGACCCTGACACGTCGATGCACGAAGCCGTCATCTGCGAGGCGCTCCTGGGCCAGCTCGCGACCCTCGCCGCGCAGCGCGGCTGGTCCCGGGTTGAGGGAAGTACGGTTGCGGGTGGGTTTGCTCTCCGGAGTGGCCCCCGAGGCGCTGGAGTTCGCCTTCTCCGCACTTGGGGCCGGGACGGTAGCCGAAGGCGCCGCACTCGTGTTCGAAACCGAACCGGCACGTTTCGACTGCGGTTCCTGTGGCGAACTTGACCACGGCCGCCTCGAGTTTGTCTGTCCCCGTTGCGGAGGTCCCCTGCGACTTCTGCACGCCAGCCGGGATCTTCTTCTCTGCAGCGTCACTCCCTCCTCCAGCTGAAGATCTTGCCCTCAACCTCATCTCTTCGCCCGGTGCCGGCAAGACGACCGTCCTGCGCCGCCCGCTAGACCCAGGCGGACGCCGAGGCGCTGCGCCCCTCCGGCGCCTGTGATGCAAATTGCCACCGGAACAGCTCGTTATCTTGACGCGCGCATGGTCGCCGCCGCGCTGGAGACGTTGCCGCACGGGCCCCCGCCTGCTGTTCATCGGAAATGTCGGCAACCTTGTTTCCCCCGCCTCGTTCGAGCTCGGCGAGGACCATCGCATCGTGCTGCTCGCCTCCACCGAAGGAGAGAACGGGCCCCTCGAATTTTGCCCATTTTCCACGGTGCGCAGTCGGTCGTGCTCTCGATAACCGACCCCGCCGAGCCCGCCGGTTTCGATTGCGCCCACGCCCGCGCCGCCGCGCAGGTCGCTCCCGCCGCGGCGATTCTCGAGTTTTCCGCCCGCACCGGCGAAGGCCTTGACGCGTGGCTCAAGCACCTCGAAGCCATTTCCACGGCCAAGACAAAGCTGGGACAGTAGTTGGAGACCGAGCTCCGGACCGGGAAATCGGTGGATTTCCGCCGTGGTGGCCGGGGCATGGAACTCCGGGAGAAGGCGGTGATTGACCCGATTGGTTTCGCCCCGGTTGGCGATGGGCCGGTGGGCGAGGTCGCAGCCTTCCGGTTGCCGCGCTGGCGGTCCTCCGGGCGTACCCGTTGGTGGATGAAGAGCGCACGGGTCATGATGCCACGGGGATGCGGGCCAAGCCAACGGACCGGGGGCACCATAGCCCGCTCGGATCGTGTGAGGCCGCGGGGTGGCCGAGGCGGCTGCGCGATAGGGTCCATGCAGTGGTGGCGTCGTCGGCCGGGTCCGCTGCGGTTGCGTTCACCGTCGCAGGACGCAGGAGGTGGTGTGATCCTGAGTCTCCTTCGTGCAACGGTCACTGGCGACCGCTATCCCAGTTGGCGGCGTACAGCCTGAAGGAGCGCGTCACCTTCGTACGGCTTGGCGAGGATCTCGGCGAAACCCAGTTGCTTGAGTTCCGCCGCGCGCGAGGTCTGGTCGTTGCCGGAGACTCCGATGACTTTGAGGCTTGGGGCGATTTCCCGCAGCAGGGGGGCCAGGGTAGGACCATCCATTTCAGGCATCAGAAAGTCGGTGATCACCACCCGGACCTCTGCCGCATGGGCTCGCAGTACCCGGAGGGCCTCCGCACCGTTGTCGGCGACCAATACGCGATAGCCCTCTCGTTCCAAACGGCGGAGGGTGACCTTGCGGACGGTCTCCTCGTCGTCGACCACCAGAATACACTCACCGCGGCCGGACCGAGTGGGTGCGGCCTGGGGAGTCGGGGCGGCGGCTTTTGGCGGCAAGTCGGGGATCGCGGGCAGGAACACCCTGAAGGTGGCACCCCGGCCTGGAGCGCTTTCCACCCGGACGAATCCGCCGTGTGACTTCACGATGCCGTGTACCGAAGCGAGGCCGAGACCTGTGCCCCGCCCCACCGCCTTTGTCGTGAAGAATGGATCGAAGATGCGATCCAGATTCTCCTGGGAGATGCCGTGGCCGGTGTCGGTCACGGCCATGACCAGATAGGGCCCGCCGGCAGGGGCGTTGGTCTGCTCCGGTGCGGCGGGAAGCAGGTCGATGCGGTCGATCCCCAGGGTGAGTGTTCCTCCGTCCGGCATCGCGTCGCGGGCATTCACGCACAGGTTCATGAGCACCTGGTGCAGTTGGGTCGGGTTGGCCAGTACGCTGCCGGGAGGGAAGGCTGTTGGAACCACCACAGTGATTGTGTTTGGCAGGGTGGGACAGAGGAGTTGGGCGGTTTCGCGCAGCAGATCCGCGGGTGCGACCGGTTCCAGGTGTTTGGTCGGCCCGCCGCCGAAAGCCGCCAATTGCCTGACGATGCCGGTTCCGCGCTTGCCTCCGGATTCGAGCATGGCGACGAGTTCGAGGTCCTCCGGCGCGGTTAGCTTGTCGCGCAGGAGATTGATGGCCAGCAACAGCGGCGTGAGGATGTTGTTGAGATCGTGTGCCACGCCGCTGGCCAGCGTGCCGACCGCCTCCAGACGCTGGCTTTGCTGGAGGCGCAACTCCAGATCCTTGCGCTCGGTGATATCGGTATGGGTACCGCACATCCGCAACGGCCTGCCGGCATCATCGTATTCGACGACTTTTCCGACCGAGCGGATCCATTTCCAGGCACCGGATCTTGTTCGGCGACGGTAATCGCTGGTGCGCGTCTCGCCGGTGGCGGCGCACTCGTTGTAGGATTGGACCACCCCTGCCCGATCCTCCGGATGAATCTCCTGGATCCAGTTCTGCACAGTGGTGCGAAACGTGGCCGGGTCCTCACCGATGATGCGCAGGTACTCCGGGCTCGAAACCCCGAGGCCGGACTGGATGTTCATCTCGAACCAACCCTGCGCGGAGGCGGTCAAGGCCAGCCGCAATCGCTCCTCGTTCTTGCGGGTTGCCTCCTCGGCTTCCTTGCGGTCGGAGATGTCGCGAATGGAGCTGATCACCCGCGGTTGGCCGCCGATCTGGCACGCCCGCAAGGCAACCTCCGACCAAAACAGCGTGCCATCGTGGCGCCGGCTGCGCCACTCGAAGACCGGGGTCTGGCCGGCCCGGGCCTGCGCCAGCCTCGTTTCGATCTCAGTCGGGGAGTACGGGCTGGTCCCAAGGCTCCGGTCGGCGATCGACAGGGTGAGGCCGGTCTGCCGGTCGACCCCGAACAGGGCGCAGGCCCGGTCGTTGAGATCGAGCAAGTGACCGTCGACGTCGTAGATGAAGAGCGCGTCGCTGGTGGAGTTGAAGATCTCGCGGTAGGTCTGTTCGCTGGTGAAAAGCCGCGTGGCGATTTGTTTGATGTGCTCCTGTTCGCGGTCGTAGGCGGTGAGAATCGCGGTGGAGATGGCGGCGGCGGTGGCAATACTGCAGAAGATCCCCGTCACGTGATCGATCAAGCGGTCGGTCGCACTCTGGAAGGGAGTGACCCAATCGGGGAACAGGCTCTCGAGGGCGAAGAGCGCCACGACATTAAGGACGAGGCCGAGAGTCAGTATCCATTGTGTACGGCCACGGAACAGACCAAGAATATAGAGGAGGACGGGGAAGTAGAAGTAGGTGAGGCTGCCCTGGGAACCCGCGTTCCAGAACCAGATCACATCCAACAGCACCACGGCGACAAGCAGAAGGGCGGCGACATGGTGCCGGCCTCGGCACGAGGCGAAGTGGAAGGAGGCGCCGACCAGGCCGAAAAGGGCGACGCCGAAATTGATCTGCGGTGGCAGGTTCTGGAACAGGTTCGCCGGGACGACAACCCCTAGGCATAGCACCGCAACGGTCACGCAGACCAATCGGAAGACCTGGACACGAAGCGGCAAATCCCGGCTGGGGCGCAGGCTGCGGATGAGTCGCTCTAGGGTAGAAGCGAGCATTCGCAGTTCTCTAGCGATTTGCCTGCGGCCCGACAAGGACGGATACCCCGTGGGGCCGAGGTTGCGGCAATGATTCGGGTTTCATGTGCCGGGCTTAACCGGCGACCTCGGTAACGCCCAGGCGGGCGGCGAGGGCCTGGCCGGCAGCAAGGTTGCCGTCGTTGGGCGGGAGCTCGCGGTGGCGCAGCACGGTGAAACCGGCGGCGGTAAGGCGCTCGCCTGCGCCGGCGAGCAGGAGGCGGTTCTGGAAGCACCCGCCGGTCAGCGCGACGCTGCCGACTCCAATCGTACTCGACACGGCGGCAATGGCCTTGGCGAGACCGCGGTGGAAGCGGGCAGCGAGGGGGTCGGCGGTGTGGGTGGCACGCAGCGCGAGGAGGGCGGCGAGCGCGGGGCGCCAGTCGAGCTCGAGGCGTGTGCTGCCCCCGGCAAGGGCGACGGTGGCGAGGGCAAACGGCAGCGCCTCGATGTCGCCGGCGCGGCGTTCGGCGGCGAACTCGAGTTGCATGGCGGCCTGGCCTTCGAAGGTGTTGCGAGACGCCAACCCGAGCAGGGAGGCGACGCCGTCGAAGAGGCGGCCGGCACTGGTTGTGATCGGGGAGTGGGCACCGCTGGCAAGGAGGGTAAGCAGCGTCTCCGCTTCGGTGGGTGGCATGCCGAGGGCGGCGGCCGCGTGGCGGAGCGGTTCGCGCTCGCCGCTGTGCAGTTCGTATAGCAGAGCCAGCGCACTGCGGCGCGGATCGCGGATCGCGGCATCACCTCCGGGCAGACGGAAGGGGCGCAGGCACGCGACGCGGCGGGCGGTGCGGGCGACCCGGTCGATGTGGATAAACTCGCCGCCCCAGATGGTGCCATCGCCGCCGTAACCAGTGCCATCCCACGAGACACCGAGGACCTGTTCGGGGCCACCGTTGGGGTGTTCCAAGAGGCAGGCAAAGACGTGGGCGAGGTGGTGTTGAACGGTGGTGACAGGAAGACCGGAGGCGCGGGCGTAGCGGGTCGAGTCGTAGTCGGGGTGGGCGTCGCAGACGATAGTGCGGGGATGTGTACGCTGAAGCGAGATGAGCCACTCGATGTGGCGCTGGAAGGCCTGTTGCGAGGCGACGGTCGCCAGATCGCCGATGTGCGGACTGAGCACCACGGCGGAGTCGGTGGCCAGCGCCACGGTGTTCTTCATGTGACCGCCGACGCAAAGCAGCGGCTCGCCACCGCGCGCAGCGGCTGGCAGGGGCAACCCGAATGGAGCGTAGCCACGAGCACGGCGGAGTATGATCGGCGCGCCAGCGAGGGCTGGGCGGAGCACGGAGTCGTCGACCGGCCGGGCGATGGGCCGATCGTGAATGAGGAAGAGGTCGGCGATGCCGCGAAGGCGCGAGAGGGATTCGGCGTTGTCGGTACAGAGGGGCTCCTCGGCGAGATTGGCGCTGGTGGCCACGAGCGGGTGGGAGACGCGGGCCAGCAGCAGGTGGTGGAGTGGCGAGTAGGGCAGGAGAGCTCCGATCCAAGGATTGCCGGGGGCTATGGAAGGTGCGAGGGGGGAGGCGGCGGACTCGGACGGGCTTGGCTGGCCCGGCGGGACTCTTCGGCGAAGTAGCACGATGGGCGCTCCGGGGCTTTGGAGGAGAGCGGCGGATGCCGGAGGCACTTCGGCCACGACGCGCAGCGCGGCGAGATCGGGGAACAGCACCGCCAGCGGCTTCTCTTCGCGGTGCTTGCGTCGCCGAAGCGCGAGCACGGCCGCCTCGTTGGTGGCATCGACCATGAGGTGGAATCCGCCGATGCCTTTCACGGCGACGATCTGACCGGCGAGAAGGGCTTCGGCGGCGACGTTGAGGGCGGAAGAGTTGAGGGCGGAGAAGCGCTCTGGTGGTGGGGCGGGCTTTACGCCCGGCATGGGGTCGGACGTCGAAATGGCGGGCGTAAAGCCCGCCCCACCGTCGGAGATGCGGAGGCCGGGGGCGCCGTCCTTGGCCGCAGAATCGCGCCCGAGCACGCTCTTGCCGTCGGAGTCGAGCAGGTCGAGATGAGGACCGCACACTGGGCAGGCGTTGGGCTGGGCGTGGTAGCGGCGATCGGCCGGATCGCTGTACTCGCGGGAACACTCCGGGCACATCGTGAAGGAGTGCATCGTCGTCTGCGGACGATCATAGGGCAGCTCCAGCAGGATCGAGTAGCGCGGACCGCAGTTGGTGCAGTTGATGAAGGGATAACCGTGGCGACGATTCTCTGGATCAAGGAGTTCACGTCGGCAGTCGTCGCAGAGCGCGAGGTCGGGAGTGGCCGAGGTCGTGGCGGCGCCGTCGGCCCCAGGGCTCGGGAGGATGGCGAAACCGTCGTCGGTTGGCGGGAGGTCGTGGTCGGTTGCGATCGGTTGTGCGGAAATCGCGGTGACGTGGGCGGCGGGAGGCGCCTCCTCCTGGAGGGTGCGGGTGAAGACCTCGAGCGAGGGGCCCGCGACGCAGGCCCGGATCTGGACGCCGTGGAGATCGTTGCGCACCCAGCCACGGATGCCGAGGCGGGCGGCCATTCGGGCAACAAAGGGACGGTAGCCCACCCCCTGGACTGTACCGGCGATCGTGATCAGGTGGTCGGGCACGAGGAGACGGAGGGGAGTCGGTTGGGTAGGGCCGGTCTCCGACCGGCTTGGCGGGTGACCGCGAACAACCTGGCTAGAGCTAAGGTCCAGAAGTCCAGTCGGAGACTGGACCTACGTGCCCGCTGGTCGGTCGCGAGTTGGTATCGTTGAGATACGCGCACGCGTCAGAGCATGGCCCGCAGGTACGCGAGCCAGGCGTCGAGGCCTTCGCCGGTTTTGGCGGATACCTCGAAAACGGTCGCCTGGGGTGCGGCGCGGCGGATGTTGTCGAGGGCGAGGCGCCGGTCGAAGTCCATGGCCTCGGCGACGTCGATCTTGGTCAGGAGCACGACGTGGGCGCTGCTGAACATGGGCGGATACTTGAGGGGCTTGTCCTCGCCCTCGGTGCAGGAGACCAGGGTGATGCGGCGGTTCTCGCCGAGATCGAAGGAGGCGGGGCAGACGAGATTGCCGACGTTTTCGATGAAGAGCAGGCGTATGCCCTCAAGGGGGAGCGCCGCGGCCCCGCGCGTCACCATCGAGGCGTCGAGGTGGCAGCAACCGCCGGTGGTGATCTGGGCCACGGGCACGCCTGGACGATGCAGGCGACGGGCGTCGTTGGCCGTCTCCAGATCGCCGACAAGGATGGCGCAACGGATCTCGCCGGCGAGGGCGTCGAGGGTGCGGCTGAGCAGGGTGGTTTTCCCGGCGCCCGGGGAGGAGACGAAGTTCAGGGCTTGGATGCGCCGGGCGGCGAACGAGGCGCGGTTTTCGGCGGCGCGCTGGTCGTTGGCGTCGAGCAGAGGGATCTGCAGATCGACCCGGAGCGAGCCAGGCAGGCGATCGCCCGGGGGGGCGGGCAGGGTGTCGGCAGGATCGCGAACATCGACGACGACCACGTCATCGGAGGGGACGGAGAGATGGGGTGGTTTCGGGCTTAACGAGGACATTGGAAGTGGCGCGGGCGCGGCGGGTGTTAGGGGAGAAAAAGAAGCTGGCTGCCGGGCGGCAGGACCTCCGGGAGCAGGAGAAGGAGCTGAATGTATCTCACTTTCGGGGCCTACGTGCAGTCGATGCGAACGAGGTCCAGTTCGCGGCCCTGGAGCAACTCGGCGCCGAAGGCACGGCAGTGGGGGCATTCAAAGAGTGCGGCGGAGCCGGGGGCATAGTCGAGGCCGCAGCTCCGGCAGCGAGCCAAGGCCGGGACGGTTTCGAGCTCGAGCCGGGCACCGGCGGCGGCGCTGGTCGGCAGGATCGCTTCGAAGGCAAAGCGCAGCGCTTCCGGATCGACGCCCGAGAGTGCGCCGATGCGCAGCAAGATGGTGTCAACGCGTTGGGCCCCGGCCCGTTGCGCCTGGGCGAGGACGTGTTGCAGGGCCGCCTGGGCGATTCCCAACTCGTGCATCGGGTTGGAGGTTGTGGAGGCGGACGGAGTTGTCGAGCGGGCAGAGGAGGGGGATCGGGAGACGGCGAGGCCCGGTAGGTCGCTGGCGGAGGCGCTGGCTGGCCGCATCCGTACGAACGGGGAATGGATGCCGGAGGAGCCCAGGTATTCGGGGAATTACCTCGCTGGTTCGACAAATAGGGATCTGGATTCACCTTAGGGCCCGACCTGCCACCCGTTCACCTCGATCCGGCCACGCGCGGTGTCCCCCTTTCCGGCCCAATCAGCGATTCCATGAACGCTTTGCCTTCTCCGTCCCAGACCGGAGGTTTGACGCTCTGGGAAGAGATGCGTGCGCACGGCGTGAGCCGGCGTGATTTCCTGAAGTTCTGCACCACGATGGGCGCGATGCTCGGGCTGGAGCACTCGGGGGTGGCCGCCATTGTGGCGGCCCTCGAGACCAAGCGGCGCCTGCCCATCGTCTGGCTTCACGGGCAGGAATGCACCTGCTGCAGCGAATCTTTCCTGCGTTCGTCGCATCCGATCGTTGCCGACATCCTGCTCGACAAGGTGTCGCTCGACTACTCGGAGACGCTGCAGGCCGCCGCCGGCCACCAGGCCGAGGAGTGCAAGGCGAAGACGATGCGGGAGAATCCCGGCAACTACCTCCTGATGATCGAGGGGTCGGTGCCGCTGGGGGCGGAAGGCGCGTATTGCTGCATCGGGGGCCGGTCGATGCTCGACATCGTGCAGGAGGCTGCGGCGGGGGCGAAGGCCGTCATCGCCTGGGGCAATTGTGCGAGCGCCGGCTGTGTGCAGGCCGCGCGGCCCAATCCCACCCAGGCCACCCCGGTCCACAAGGTCATCGCCGGCAAGCCCGTCATCAATGTCCAAGGTTGCCCGCCCATCGCCGAGGTCATGGCCGGGGTGATCGTGCACCTGCTCGCCTTCGAGCGGATCCCGCAGCTCGACGCCCTCGGCCGGCCGAAGGCCTTCTATTCCCGCCGAGTCCACGACACCTGCTACCGCCGGCCCTACTACGACGCCGGACTGTTCGTTGAGACCTTCGACGACGAGAACGCGCGGCGCGGCTACTGCCTGTACAAGATGGGCTGCAAGGGCCCGACCACCTACAATTCCTGCGGCGTGATGCGCTGGAACAACGGGGTGAGCTACCCGATCCAGTCGGGCCACCCGTGTATTGGATGCTCGGAGGCCGGGTTCTGGGATGCGAGCCCGTTCTACGGGCGGCTTGCGAGCTTCCCCGGCTTCGGCATCGAGATGACGGCCGACAAGATCGGCCTGGCCGTGGGCGCCGCTGCCGTCGCCGGTGCCGCCGCCCACGCGGTGATGACCAACATTCGCAAGCACGACGAGATCGGGCCACATCTGGGCGAGAAGCCCGGCGAATCCACCACGCCCTCCTCCGAGCCCTCCCAAGACTGACCCGCCATGAGCACACGAGTGGTAGTTGATCCCATCACCCGCATCGAAGGACACCTGCGCATCGAGGCCGAGGTCAAGGACGGGCGCGTCGTCGATGCGTGGAGCGCCGGGACGATGGTGCGCGGTATTGAGACGATCCTCAAAGGCCGCGACCCGCGCGACGCCTGGGCGTTCGCCGAACGGGTTTGCGGGGTGTGCACGACGGTGCACGCGCTGGCTTCCGTGCGCTCGGTCGAGGACGCGCTGCACATCACCGTGCCGCCCAACGCCGAGCTGATCCGCAACCTCATGTTCTGCGCGCTCTACATGCAGGACCATGTGGTGCATTTCTATCACCTGCACGCGCTCGACTGGGTCGATCTCGTGAGCGCGCTGAAGGCCGATCCCGAAGAAACCTCGCGGATCGCGCAGAGTATCTCGGCGTGGCCGAAGAGCTCACCGGGCTATTTTCGCGATCTGCAGACGCGGCTAACGAAGTTCGTCGAGACCGGCCAGCTCGGCATCTTTGCCAACGCCTACTGGGGCCATCCCGCCTACAAGCTGCCGCCGGCGGTGAACCTCATCGGCGTGGCACACTATCTCGAGGCGCTGGAGTGGCAGAAGGAGATCGTGAAGATCCACACAATCTTCGGGGGCAAGAATCCGCACCCCAACTACCTCGTCGGCGGTGTGCCCTGCGCGATCAACATCGACGAGGCCAATGCCCTCAACGCGGAGCGGCTCGCCTACGTCGGGCGCCTGCTGGAGGATGGACAACGTTTCATCGAGCAGGTCTATCTACCAGACCTGCTCGCGACTGCGCCGCACTACCTCGATTGGACGGAAATTGGCGGCGGGGTCTCGAACTACCTTTCCTATGGCGACCTACCGACCAACGGTTATGCCGACATCGGGCGTTTCAAATTCCCGCGCGGGGTGATCCTCGATCGCGATCTCTCGCGGATCCATCCGGTCGATCCGCATGATCCGGACGGGGTGCGCGAGGAGGTCGGCCACTCGTGGTATCGCTACCAGGGCGGCGACGAGAAGGGCCTGCATCCGTGGGACGGCGAGACGGAATTCAACTACACCGGACCGAAGCCGCCGTACGAGCATCTCACCGTCGAGGGGAAGTATTCCTGGCTGAAGACTCCACGCTGGAAGGGGCATCCGATGGAGGTCGGTCCGCTCGCCCGCATGCTCGTGGGCTACGCGGCGGGCAACGCCGAGATCAAGGACGCGGTGACCGAGGCGCTCGCGGCGCTGAAGGCGCCGGCGTCGGTGCTCTTCTCGACCCTTGGACGCACCGCCGCGCGCGGCATCGAGACGCGGCTCGTCGCGCGCTGGGCGCTGGAGTTCTATCAGCAACTGCTGGCCAATATCCGCAATGGCGAAACGCGGACCTTCACGAAGGAACGCTGGGACCCGTCCACTTGGCCGGCGACCGCCCGCGGCGTGGGTGCGACTGAGGCCCCGCGCGGCGCGCTCGCCCACTGGCTCGTGATCAAAGACCAACGGATCGAGAACTACCAGCTCGTCGTCGCCACAACGTGGAACGCCTCCCCGCGCGACTCCAAGGGCCAACGCTCTCCCTATGAGGCGGCGCTCATCGGCACCCCGGTCCATGATCCCCAGCAACCGCTGGAGATCTTGCGCACGATCCACTCCTTCGACCCCTGCCTGGCCTGCGCGGTCCACCTGTTCGACGCGCGCGGCCAGCCGCTCAGCGCAGTGGAGACGGGCCCCGTGGGCGCGGTCTCCGGGAGGTGATGCCATGCCAACCGAAGTCCAGGCGCATGGTTTCAAGCGGGTCTACGTGTGGGAACTGCCGGTGCGGTTCTACCACTGGATCAATGCGCTTTGCATCCTCGTCTTGGCAGCAACGGGGCTGCTCATCGCGCATCCGTTGGCGTTGACGCGGGCCACCGAGGCGTCGTTCAGCTACTGGTTTGGCACGGTTCGTTTCATCCATTTCCTCACGGCGTACGTCTTCCTGTTCAACTTTGCGGTGCGGATCTACTGGGGCTTCGTGGGCAACCGTTACGCTGACTGGAAGAACTTCCTGCCGTGGCGGCGGGCACAGTTCCGCGAGGTGTTGGCGGTGCTGCGCGTCGACGTGTTCCAGTCGCGCCGCGCCGCGGTGCACGCCGTGGGCCACAATGCCCTGGCCTACTTCACCTACTTCGCGATGTTCCTGGTGTTTGTCTTCCAGGTGGTCAGCGGGTTTGCGATGTACGCGCCGATGAGCCAGTCGTGGTTTCCGCGGTTGTTCGCCTGGGCGACGCCGCTCTTTGGTGGCGAATACGGCCTGCGCCAGTGGCACTATGGCGCGACGTGGTTTTTCCTGATCTTCACCATCGTTCATGTGTACCTGGTCTTTTATCACGACTATGTCGAAGGGCATGGCGTCATGTCCTCGATGGTCGGTGGCTGGAAGTTTGTGGAGACGCACGTGGACGAACGAGCCCGGCCGGCCGATGGGAAGTCGTGGTTCGCGCCGCGCCGGAAAGCATCCGGCCCGAAGGGCCCAGCCTAGCTCTCATGCCCGACTCCACCCCCCCGGACGGTGCCACGGGGCCCACGCCGATCCTCCTCCTCGGCGTGGGCAATTTGCTCGTCGGTGACGAGGGGGTGGGTGTTCATGCCGTGCGCGCGCTGGAGACCGAGAGTTGGCCGGCGCATGTGACCTTGCTGGATGGAGGCACCGGCGGCTTCCAGTTGCTGGAGTATTTTCAGTCCTTCCGGCGAATCATCCTCATCGATGCCACGCGCGACGGTGCACCGGCGGGCACGGTGCGCCTCTTCCGCGCGCGCGGGCCGCAGGATTGTCCCCCGGCGCTCGGCGCCCACGACCTCGGGCTGCGGGATCTGCTGTCGGCTGCCGCCCTGCTCGGTGGTTGGGGCGAGCTGCAGGTGGTGACGGTGGCGATCGAGGAGTTGCGACCGATGTGCCTGGAGCTGTCTCCGCCGGTGGCCGCGGCGCTGGCCGAGGTCCGGGTGCAGGTGCGGCGATTGGTGGAGGCACCCGAAGCTTGAGCCCGGAGCCAATCTCCGTGAGAACAACGCCGTGCCGAACGAATCCGTGAATGCCTCCGCTGCGGTTCCGCTGTCCTTCACGTGCCCGGTTCCGCTGGGGCGGCCTCAGGAGATCCAGTTGGCCCATGGCGGTGGCGGCCGGCTCACGCAGGATCTGATCGATCGGGTCTTTATCCCGGCTTTTCGCAACTCCGCCCTCGGTACGAGGCACGACGGTGCGCTCCTTTCGCCACCGCCCGGAGTCGCGCTGGCGTTTACGACCGATGGTCACGTGGTGAGCCCGCTGTTCTTCCGCGGGGGCGACATCGGGGCGCTGGCCGTGCACGGCACGGCCAACGATCTGGCGATGTGCGGGGCTCGTCCGCGTTGGCTGAGCGTGGGCTTCGTGCTGGAAGAGGGGCTACCGATGGCGACCCTCGAACGCGTGGTGGCCTTGATGGCCGCGGCGGCGCGGTCGGCGGGAATTGAGGTGGTCACGGGCGACACGAAGGTCGTCGAGCGCGGCAAAGGCGACGGGTTGTACATCACGACCTCCGGGATCGGACTTGTCGAGAGCCCGACGGTGGTGGCGCCGGCGTCGGTCCGCGCCGGCGACGTGATCCTGCTTAGCGGCGACATCGGGCGGCACGGGATGGCGATTCTGGCCGAGCGCGAAGGGCTCGCCTTCGAGTCGCCGATCGAGAGCGATTCGGCGTTGCTGTGGCCCGCGGTGGAAGCGCTGCTGAAGGGCGGGATCGAGGTGCGTTGCCTGCGCGATCTCACGCGTGGTGGCCTGGCGACAGCGGTGATCGAGATCGCGGAAGCGGCCGGGCTCGCGGCGCATTTGGACGAGAGCGCGATACCGGTGAGCGAGCCCGTGCGCGGCGCCTGCGAGATCCTGGGCTTGGATCCCGCCTACGTGGCGAACGAGGGCCGGTTTGTGGCGATCGTCCCAGCGGCCGATGCGGGCCGCGCACTTGAGCTGATCGAGCGCTATGCGCCCGGCGGGCCGCCTGCGCGTATTGGAGAATTTCGAGCCTCGCCCTGCGGACAAACGACCATACGCAGCCAGATCGGAGTCGAACGCATCCTCGATCGGCTGAGCGGGGAACAACTGCCGCGGATCTGTTGAAAAGTTTCTCGAAGTCGAGCGACGAGGATCGGAGCCCTCCGGGAGGCAAGAGAGGGTAGTCGGGGGCGCGCGGGAAACGGGGGATTGAAATGGCGCTTGGCGCGCCTATGCTCCGATCCATGAGCCTGAACGAGATCCTCGACGAGCTGCCGCGCCTGACACGCGAGGAGCGCCGTTTGCTGTGCCGTCGCGCTCTCGCTGTCGACGAGGCCGATGAGGTGGAAACTCTCGAGTATTCAGCCGTCGAGGGTTTTGCGTTGCTCGACCGGATGGAAGCCGAGGACGCCGCCCGTGGCAAAGGTCAGTGAAGTCTGGATCATCGATCTGGGCATGGTCGCCAAGGCTCGACCGTGCCTGTTGCCCACCGATTATCCAGCCGACGATGAACTAGCCCTGATCACGGTGTTACCACATACCACGGCTCTACGGGGAAATCGCTGGGAGCTGCCGATTGCGAAACCCTTCCTAAAGGCTGGGGCGTTCCATCTGCAACAGGTGCAGTCCGTGTCCGTGGCCCGGCTGGAGCGACGCTTGGGGGCGCTGAACCCGGAGGAGTGGCGTCTCGTTCAAGACCAACTCGCCAAGTATCTTGGCCTGTAGCAGACTCTCGATTCCCATGTGCCTCGCAGTCCCCGGACAGATTCTGACCATTCAAGGCGACGACCCACTCTTCCGCTCCGGGCGGGTGAGCTTTGGTGGCGTCATCAAGCAGGTGAACCTCTCGTGCGTGACGGAGGCGAAGCCCGGTGACTACGTGCTGGTGCATGTGGGCATGGCCCTGAGCATCGTCGACGAGAAGGAGGCTCAGGAAATATTCGGGTACCTGAGGGAGATGGGCGATTTGGACGAACTCACTCCGCCGTCCGAAACTCCCCGCCCCGCCGATGAAATACGTTGACGAGTATCGCAACGCGGCGCCGGCACGGCGGCTGGCCGAGGCGATCGCCCGGCGCGTGACGCGGGCGTGGGCGATCATGGAAATCTGCGGCGGGCAGACGCACAGCATCGTGAAGTTCGGCCTCGATGAGCTGTTGCCGCCCTCGATCACGCTGGTGCATGGTCCGGGTTGTCCGGTGTGCGTCACGCCGGTCGAGCTGATCGACGCGGCGGTGACGTTGGCGGCGCGGCGCGAGGTGATCCTGTGCTCGTTCGGTGACATGTTGCGCGTGCCCGGCTCGACGACGGACTTGCTCACGGCGCGGGCGCGCGGCGGCGACGTGCGCATGGTGTATTCGCCGCTCGATGCGGTAGCGCTCGCGGCGCAGAACCCGGCGCGCGAAGTGGTGTTCTTCGCGGTGGGCTTCGAGACGACGGCGCCCGCCAATGCCCTGGCGGTTTTGCAGGCGCAGAAGCTTGGGCTGCGGAACTTCACGCTGCTCGTCTCCCACGTGCTGGTGCCCCCGGCGATCGCGGCGATCCTCGGCTCGCCTGACAATCGCGTGCAGGGGTTTCTCGCCGCCGGACATGTGTGCGCGGTCATGGGCACAGCGGAGTATGGGCCTTTGGCGGAGCGTTTTCGGGTGCCGATGGTGGTGACGGGTTTTGAGCCGGTGGATATTCTCCACGGCGTGCTGTGCTGTGTGGAGCAGCTGGAAGAGGGACGGGCCGAGGTGGCCAACGCCTATGCCCGCGCCGTGCGCCCTGAGGGGAATCTGCGGGCACTGGAGGCGATTCGTACTGTATTCGAGGTGACCGACCGCAGTTGGCGAGGGCTTGGCCTGATCCCGGCGAGCGGCTACGCATTGCGGGCTGAGCTGAGGGCGTTCGACGCGGTGGCGAGATTCGGACTCGGCGGAGTCGCCGCCGGCCGAGAGGAACCCGACTGCATCAGCGGGCAGATCATGCGGGGTATCAAGAAGCCGCACGACTGCTCGGCTTTCGGTAGCCGTTGCACGCCGGAGCATCCGCTCGGCGCCCCCATGGTTTCCACCGAGGGGGCCTGTGCGGCGTACTACCGTTACCGGCTGCGGAAGCCGGCCGAAGAGGCGGCGGGCGATGCCCCTGCGGCGCTGGAGTAGGCCGAGTCGGGTGGGTGCGGTCAGACCGTGGAGGTCTTGTCGGCCCGGGAAGCTCGGCAGGGTGTGTGTGGCGGAGTAAGTGCCTCTGTAGTGATGGTGGTGGTGCGGATGGCGGTCAGGCACTGCTCCATCGCGGCCGAGGAGGCTGTGTAGGCTTCCTGGAGTTGCGGGGGGAAGTCGTCCCAGTCGGTAAACGTGCCCTTACGTGCGGCTTCGAGCACGGTGAGGCAGAGCGCGGCGGCCCGGGCCCAGCCGAGCATCAGGAAGCACCCCTTCAACCCGTGGGTCAGGTCGGCGAGTCCGGGGGCGTTGTGTGCCGCGCAGGCTTCGACAATCTTGGGCCAGATCTGCCGGAAATCTCCCGCGGCCGCGGTGTGCATCAGGCCGAGGGCGTCGGCGAGTTCCTCGGGGGCGAGGCCCGGCAGAAACGCTTCGAGGTGGGCGCGGTCGACCCACGGCAGCCCGGTTGGAGGTACGGGAGGGGTGAGGGTGGGGGCCGCGGCAAAGAGCTGGAGCAGACACGCTTCGATCTGTGCGGGGAGCACGGGCTTGGTCAGGTATTCGTCCATCCCCGCGGCGAGGCAGATCTCGCGATCCCCCGGGAGGGCGTTGGCGGTGATTGCGACCAGTTTGGGCCTGGTGGCCGGGTCGGGTTGGCGGCGGCAGATCTCGCGGGCGGCCGTGAGCCCGTCCATCACCGGCATTTGGATATCGAGCAGGACGAGGTCGAAGGGCTGCAGGTGCAGCGACTCGAGGACTTCGGCGCCGTTCTCCACCAAGGTGAGCGTGTAGCCGAGATGCGCCATAAGGTGGCGAAGCATCTCGCGGTTGGTCCGGATGTCGTCGGCGGCGAGGATGCGCAAGGGCAGGCGTTGGCCCAGTTTGGGCTGGTTGCCGGGCGGGCTGGAAGGGGCGGTCGCAGTCGTGGGTTTCTGGAGGGAAAATCCAGCGAGCACGCGGGCGAGCTCGGCCAGATCGACCGGAAGAGGCAGGACGGCGCTGGGCGCGGCGGTAGGGGGCAGGGCGGAGGTGTCGGCTCGGGCAAGCCAAGCCACGGGCACGTGGTGGCCTGCGCCTCCGGCGGCGAGCCAGCGGGCGGTAGCGCCGCCGCGGTGGCGGACGCATTCCTGGTCCAGGATGGCGAGCAATCCCGGGACGTGCGTGGGCAGGGCCGTAGTGGAAGCTTCGGCGAGGGAAAGTACGGTTGGGCGAAGACCCCACTGCTTGGCGACGCAGGCGAGAAGGCGTCGGTGGTGGGAATCCTTGGTTACGATCAGCACGGGGCGCCCGTGCAGGCCGGCTGGGGTGAAGGGGGTGAATACGGTGCGGCTCGGGGTGGCGGCGCCAAAGACGGCGGTGAAGCGGAAGGACGACCCGCGCCCGGGCTGGCTGCGCACGACAATGTCGCCGCCCATGAGTTGGGCGAACGTGCGGGCGATGACGAGGCCAAGGCCGGTCCCGCCGGTGGTACGCGTGCTGCCACCCTCGATGCGGGAGAAGGGTTGAAATAGTCTCGCCTGGTCCGTAGCGGCGATCCCTCGCCCGGTATCGCTCACGGTGAAAACCAGCTGCCAGGACCCCGGCGGAAGCATTCGCGCCGAGACGCCGAGGTGAACCCGGCCGCGCTCGGTGAACTTGTGGGCGTTGTGGAGGAGGTTGAGCAGCACCTGTTGGAGCCGCCGCGGGTCGCCGATGAGCTCAGCGGGAGCGGCGGGGTCGATGCGGTAGCTCAGCTCCACCTGGGGGGCTTGGCTCGCCTTCTGCGCGAGGCGCAGGGAATGGGAGACGATCGCGAGCAGGTCGAAGGCCCGGAGGTTGAGGGTGGTCTTGCCGGCCTGCAGACCGGAGTAGTCGAGGATCTCCTCAATGATGCCGAGCAGGTTGGCGCCGCCTTCCAGTATCAGCCGGGCGGCTTCCTTCTGGCCGGCGCTTTCCGCCTGTTCGAGGAGGGTGGCGGCCACGCCGTTGATGACATTGAGCGGCGTGCGCAGCTCGTGACTCATGGTAGCAAGGAACGCACTCTTGGCTCGGTTGGCCGCCTCGGCTGCGACTGCGAGCTGGCGTGCCTCGGCAATGGAGCGCTCCAGCTGGGTGTTGGCCTGCTGCATTTCCGCCTGCGTCTGCAGGAGCCAATGCTCGGTCGCCTTGCGGGCGGTGATATCCTCCTTTACGGCGACAAAGTGTGCGATCCGGCCCTGGTCGTCGCGTAGGGGAGAGATGGAGGATTGCTCCCAGAAAAGCTCGCCGTTCTTTTTGCGGTTGAGAAACTCACCGGACCAGTCGCCGCCCTCGGTGATCGTCTGCCACAGCCCCCGGTAAAACTCGGTGGAGTGCTCGCCCGACTTGAGGAGTCGCGGATTCCGGCCGATTACCTCGTTGGCCTGATAGCCGGAGGTCTTTTCGAAGTGGGGGTTGACGTATTCGATGATCCCGGCGGCGTCGGTGATCACGATCGAGGCCGGGCTTTGTTCGACCGCCCGGGAGAGTTGGCGGAGTTGGTTCTCCGCCCTCCGCCGCTCGGTAATATCGCGACCGAAACAGTAGAGGAGGCGATCTGGCCCCGGGGTGCAGGTGATGCTCATTTCCACGAGCCGGATCGAGCCGTCTTTGCGTCGGGTTTGGCGCTCGATCTGTACGGCCCCGAGCCGGATGACATCGGCAACTCCCTCGGCGATCTGCGCCAGCGTGCGGCCGTGCTCCAGTTGGACAATGGACATCTGGAGGAGCTCTTCACGGGAGTAGCCCATGAGTTGGCAGGCGGCATCGTTTATCCGCAGCACTCGTCCCTGTAGGTTAACGACCCAGAAACTGTCGATCGAAGAACGGAGCACGGCTGTCATCTCCTCCTCGCTGCGGCGGAGCGTGAGTTCGGTGCGATGCTGCTGGAGGCCCACCTCGATGATCATCCGTAGTTCACGTTCATCGAAGGGCTTGACGATGTATCCGAACGGTCCGGCAGCCTTGGCCCGCTCGATCACCGATTCGCTGGTGAACGCCGTCAGGAAGATCACCGGGATGGCGAACCGCTCCCGGATGGCGAGGGCGGCCTCGATGCCGTCCAAGGGGCCGAGGAGGTGGATATCCATCAGCACCAGATCGGGGCGAAGCTGGTCAGTGAGCCGCACGGCTTCGTCGCCGTCGGCCGTCTGGCCTACCGGCTGGTAGTCGAGCGCGGTCAGTTGCTGGTGGATATCGCGGGCCACCACAAACTCGTCTTCGACGATCAGGATTCGGGCGCGGCTCATTGGGGGAGGGCCGGGCAAAGTCGAGCAGTGGAGGCGGGAGGGGCGAGTCGTCGCCGGGGGGCTTGGTCGAACAAGATCGTCGCGGGCCGCAGATCCATTCTCCGGCGCTGCTCCGCTTGATTGGGATCCCGAGGATGGGGATTGGGGGCGGAGACAGGGAGAGCCGCGATCACACCCAGTCTACTCGGCCAGGTGCGGCGGATATTTAGCGTTTGAATCTCCCAGAGAGGGGCCGCCGGGCAGATGGTGGCGGATGAAATGATTTCATCCTCGCCCCCCTTAAGGGGCAAATGGCCCCGAGAGGAGAAGGGGGAGGGGCGGCGAATCGGCCAGGTTGCCGCGATCGTGGAGGGACGCTCATCCTTCGCACTGCCACGCCCGGCTGGAGTCGACCACGTGGCCGACTGGCCGGTGGCTCAGCCCCGAGGGAACAGCGTGGTGGCGGCAGCGGCGGCTTCGCCGAGCCAGCGGGCGCGTTGGTCGGGGGTGCTCACGATCACCGAGGTGAAATAGAGGCGCTCGGCGCGGGGGATCCCGCACATCCCACAGAAACACTTCTTCCAGAGCCCCTCGAGCGGATCGCCGTAAACGGCTCGCTCGGTCTCCAGCGGGGTGTTGCCGGTGTTGAGTATCAGGGCGGTCTGAAGCTTGAGCAGGCCGACGGGGCCGGGCTTGCCGTCGGCGCGCAGGCGGAATTCGTATGCAACCCCAGGACGCACCACGCGATCAATCCAGCCCTTGAGCACTGCGGGGGGTTGCCCCCACCAATTGGGATGGACGATGATGAGGCCGTCGGCGGCGGTGAGTTCGGCGCAGCGACGGGCGACGTCGGGCGGAAGAAGGGCGTCCTTGGCAAACTCAGCGGCGGGCATCAGCGGGTCGAAGCCCTCGGCGTAGAGATCCTGTACGAGTACCTCGTGGCCTTGTACGCGCAGGGCGGAGGCGGCGGAGGCGGCGAGCGCGTGGTTGAAGCTGGCCGGGTTGGGATGAGCGATGACGACAAGAATGCGCATGGCGGTGGCGGTATGGAAACAGCGGAGCGACCGGCGTCGAGCGTGCAGTGGGAGCGGCCATCAATGGTTTTGGTTTTGTCGGCGGAGGGCGGGGCGTATGGCATCTGGAATGGATTCTGAATTCGCAGCCCAGGCGCTCCGGTTGGCCGAGGTGGCCGTACGCGTGGGCTTGAATCTGCAGGCCGGGCAACGGGTGCTCATCGCCGAGCCGTTTGTGTTGCAGGGCGTGGCGTGCTGCGCGGCGCCGTTGGTTGCCGCGGTGGAGCGGGCGGCCCTCGCCGCCGGTGCGAGTGGGGTGGAGACGATCTGGGGCGACGAGGCGGAGTGGCGGCGCGCAGCGGCCGGCTGGCCGGATCGGGATTTTGGTGCTCGCCTCGAGGTGAATACCGAACGGTTGGAGCGGGCGGTCACGGACGGGGCCGCGTTGTTGTTTCTGATGGGTTCCCATCCGCGCTTGACGGAGGGTTTGTCAGCGAAGGCGGTGGCAGGGCTGCGGGCCCACGGCGCGGCGCAGTATGCGCGGGTGGCGCCGGCTCTTCTTGGTGGAGCCACCAACTGGTCGGCGCTGCCGGCGCCGACTCCCGAGTGGGCGGAGGTCGCCTTCAGCGATTTCGCGGCGGAGGCACGGTTGCCCGCGCTCTGGCGCGCGGTGGTCGAGTCGTGTCGGGCCGATGTGGCGGATCCGGTGGCCGCCTGGTCGGCGCATGTCGAGAAGCTGGAGAGACGGCGCGACGAATTGAACGAGCGGCGTGCCGGGACGGTGCGGTTGGTCGGCCCGGGTACGGACCTCAGGCTGGAGTTGCCGGTCGGGCATCGCTGGTGCACTGCGGGTTTGGCGACGAAGGAAGGGCGACGGTTCCTGCCGAACCTGCCGACCGAGGAGGTATTCACGGCGCCGGAGGCGGCCTCGGCTGAGGGATATCTTCGGGTGGCCCGGGCGGTGAGCTACGGGGGAGCGCTCATCGATGGGATCGAGTTGGAATTTCGTGGCGGACGGGTGGTGCGGGCGACGGCTACGCGCGGGGCCGAGGTGCTGACGCGACTGCTCGACACCGATCGGGGGGCGTGCCGGTTGGGCGAGGTCGCGCTGGTGCCGGAGGGTACGGCGATGGCGAGATCGAGGCGTTGTTTTCTGCATCCACTGCTTGATGAGAATGCGATGCACCACGTGGCGCTGGGCGACGCCTATGCTTTCACGGCGGGCACAGGAGCGGCCGCGGCGGTGAACCAGAGTCTGGTGCACCTTGATTTGCCGGTCGAAGCCGAGGCGGTGCTGGACGGGACCAGTGCGTCACCGGCGAGGAGGCCAGTGTCGATTGGCCGGCGGGTTCTTGCCCTGTTTCGCGGAGCCAAGCCGGCCATGGCTGAGGTGAAGGGAGACCTGCACGATGCGGCGGCG
Source organism: Opitutaceae bacterium (assembly GCA_016711225.1). Classification (GTDB taxonomy): domain Bacteria; phylum Verrucomicrobiota; class Verrucomicrobiia; order Opitutales; family Opitutaceae; genus CAJCBL01. Next base: position 105,876 of record JADJTK010000012.1, on the reverse strand, counting down.
CCGGCGCCGCGGTTGGAGGATTATGATTGGATGTCGGTGGCCACATGGAGGGCGCGGCATGCCGAGCACGTGGCCATCGCGCGGCGTGGGTGCGGCGAGCTGTTGTTTGTCGGTGATTCGATTACTGAAGGGTGGGCGGGCAATGGAGCTGCGGAGTGGACGCGGCATTTTGTTCCGTTGGGAGCGGTGAACTTCGGGATCGGCGGGGACACCACGCAGAACGTCCTCTGGCGCCTGGATCATGGTGACGTGGAGGGGCTGCGGCCGCGGCTGGTTGTGGTGCTGATTGGGATTAACAACCTGGGGCGCGAGAATGCGGCGCCGGCGGCTACGGTGCGCGGGATCCGGGCGGTAGTGGCGAAGTTGGGCGCGGTGTTCCCGGATGCGCGGATCCTGCTCCAGGGCATTTTGCCGAGCGGGCTTTCGGCTTTCGCGGAGATCCGGCAGCGCGTGGCGGCGGTGAACCGGCAGTTGCTCGAGCTCGACTCCAGGGGCGGTCGGTTGGTGGTGCGCGACTACGGCGAGGTCTTTTTGGAGCGGGATGGTTCGATCTCGGCGGAGGTGATGCCCGACGGGTTGCATCTCTCGCCCGAGGGCTACCGTCGCTGGGCCGAGGTGCTGGCCCCAATGGTGCGCGCCCTGCTGGGGGCGAGCGCGGGCGAGAGCTGAGGGGGAGCTTCCCCCCGCGGCGCTGGGTGAGCCGGGGGCGAGGCAAGGCCTGAAACCGCGCGACGCCTGAGCGGGGCGACCCGATCGGGCCCTGGTGTGTCCCTTCGGACAGCACCGAGCCCCGGGTATTTGGCAAGGTGTCCGTTGCGTTTGGACCGGGAACGCGCAGCTTGCCGGCGTACCCCAATACCCATGTCTACTCGATTCCGCCACCTCACCGGCTGCGCGTTGATCGCAGCCAGTATCGGTTTGATTTCCACGAGCTCCGCCAAAATGGAGAAGTGGACCGACCTCCAGGGCAAGACCTTCAAGGCGGAGCCGGCCGAGGTCATCGGTCCGCTCGCGTTGTTCCGGTTGCCCGATCGTAGCGGAAGAAAGGTTCTGCTCAGCCAACTCAGCCCCCAGGACTGCGTGCGGTTCGCCGAACAGATCCGAGCGCTCCCGGTCCCTGCGGCCGACTGGGCCGAGAGTACGACGAACATCGGCAGCGAGATCTACGGCAGTGCCCGGCGCGTGAAGGAGGGCCGGCTGATCGACGCCGAGCTGAAGGGGCTCCCCGAGCCGCGCTTCTACGTGCTCTGTTTTGCGAACAACGGCGAGAGCAAGTCGTGGGACATGTTGGGCAAGATCGGTTGGCCCTTTCAGGAGATGCAGAGGAACCACCCTGGATTGGTTGAGGGCTTCCTCTTCGGCGTGAAGCATAGTGGACTCGATCATACGAAGATGGCCACGCAGATGAAGGTGCCGTTCCTGGTTTCCAGCTTCGAGGACCAGCCAAAGATGTCCTCGATCCTCAAAGTCGTTCCGAGCACCAATTACGGAGTGGTGGTGTGCAACTGCAACGGGGTGCCGCTCTTCTTCACCAAGGGGGACACCGAGGAATCCGCCAAGGCGATCATGGCGGATCTGACCGGCTTTCTCGATCTGCTCAGCCCGAACAATCCGCGAACCTGGGCCGACCGGTTGCACTATTGGATGGCCGTCCAGCCCGCGCTGCATGCGGCCGACAAATGCGACCCGATGCTGGTGGGCGACCCGCTCAACCCTGAGAAGCTCGTGCAGCTTTCGGTCAAACGGTTCGACGCCACGCTCTTTGTTTCCGCCGAGGGGGCGGTCACCGCGGTGTCGATGGTCTCCGGGGGCGAGGTACCCGAGGACATGGTGACGCCCATCACCGCGGCGCTGCAGCAGGCCCAGCTTGTGCCCGCGGTGGACAGCGGGAAGTTTGTGGCAGGAAAGTACCACTACCGTTTCGCTCCCAATTGAGGTGCCCTTGCCGCGCCGCCGGCGCCGGCGGCCGGCGCGGCCCGTGGGAGGGGCGGGGGGAGCAAGTTGTGCTCGCTGGCGGGCGGGAATCGGTGAACCTGAGCAATCCCCGATGAAAGCTCCCCTCTTTGTCCTGCTGGTTTCCGGATGCGCCCTGCGGCTTGCCGGCTCGGATGGATCGCCCGCTTGTCCAGCCATGATTTCCGCCACCCCGCCCCCCGGCGTCACCTCCCTCAATCCCGGCCGGCCGTCCGCCGCTGATCGGCAGGTTTTGGCCACCCTCGCCGCCCAGGCCGAGCTGGAGTTGCGGCAGAACATCCTGCCCTTCTGGCTCAACCATACCCGTGATCGGGCCCGAGGGGGGTTCTTCGGGGTGATCGGCAACGATCTCAAAGTCCGCAAGGAGGCGCCGCGCGGGCTGTTGCTGACGGCCCGCATTCTTTGGGCGTTTTCGGCCGCCCATCGCACCTACCGTGATCCCGAGTATCTGGAGATGGCGAAATGGGCCTACGACGATCTGAGAATTCGTTTTCTGGATCCCGAGCACGGGGGCGTGTTCTGGACGGTCTCGGCCGCCGGCAAGCCCTTGGAGCGGCGCAAACAGATCTATGCCCAGGCCTTTGCGATCTATGGACTCAGCGAGTACCACCGCGCGTGCGGTGATCCGGAGGCGCTGGAGCAGGCCATCGCCATCTACCGCGCCGTCGAAGCCCACGCCTACGACTCCGCCCACGGCGGCTACTTCGAAGCCTATGCGCGCGATTGGCGCGCGCTGCCCAAGGGCACCCGCAGTCTGATGGCCACCGATGAGCCCAAGTCGCAGAACACGATGCTGCACATCATGGAGGCCTATACCAATCTCTTGCGCGTTTGGCCCGACGCTGGTCTCCGCCACCAACTCACCGAGTTGGTCGAGCGGATGGCGACGCGGGTGCGCAACCCGGATTCGAATCACCTTCACCTCCTGCTCGGCGCCGATTGGGCGCCGCGTTCGCACGAGATTTCGTTTGGTCACGACATCGAGTTCAGTTGGTTGTTGGCCGAGGCGGCCGAGGTGCTGGGCGACCCGGTGCTGATTGAGCGGATGAAGCCGATTTCGGTAGCCATCGCGCGAGTGACGCAGGCGCAGGCTTTCGATGGCGATGGCGGCATGTTCAACGAGGCCGGACCGAAGGGACTCACGGATGCCTCCAAACACTGGTGGCCGCAGGCGGAGTCCACGGTGGGCTTCCTCAACGCCTATCAGCTCACCGGCGAGCCGGAGTTCTTGCAGACGTGTCGGCGTTCGTGGGAATTCATCGCGACGCAGATGGTCGACCGGGAACACGGCGAGTGGTTTTGGGCGCGCGATCCCAAAGGGCGGGTGCTTGAGCGGATGCCGAAGGTGAGCACCTGGAAATGCCCCTATCACAACGGCCGAGCCTGTATGGAGCTGGTCGAGCGCTCGCAGAAGCTGCTTGCCGGCCCCGCGGCGAAACTCGAGTAGCGCGGGCGGAGCCGAGTGGTCAACCGACGATGGCGATGCGCCGCCGGGGCTACCCTGTCGGGCTCTCGTCCTCGCGCGGGCGCCAGGGATCGAGCCGCTCCACGAGCTCGGGGAAAGCGGTGCGCACTGGCGAGTCGACCAGGTAACTACGGGCGTCGGGCGGCCGCCCGCGCGCCAGCAGGCTGGCGTAGACATGCAGCTCGAATTCGAGGCGCAGCTGTGCCTCCTCGCGGTGCAGGCCCAACGTTGCGAAGAGGAACATCAGCGCCTCGATGGTGGAGAATTTGCCCTCATCCTTCTGGGTGCGCAGCCAGTAGCGGCTCTCCCCCGCCATCGGCAGGCGGATGGTTTTACCCAAGCCCACCACGGAGCGCATCAGGTCGGAGGCCTGCCGCCAGCTGCCGTCGATCAGCAGCACTTGCAGGTTTTCCGGCGCAGCTCCGGCCGGGGGCAGCTCGCCCTGGGGGTGCAGGATCCAGAGGGTGCGACCGGGACGGAGGATATGGCCGAAGTTGGGCTGCCGGCCGCCGCCGCCAAGGTGAATACGGGAGTCGGGAATGAGGCGGCTGATGAGGTGCCCGGTGCTGCTGGGGCGGTTGGACTCGCAGAAGTGCATGAGCATGTCGATACCCAGTGGGCTGTTCAGCGGGCGCAGGCCCTCGCAGATGCACCAGCGTGGGGGCATTCGACAATTCGGGCATCGCGGACCGGGACGTGAAACGACGCTGCGAGGCATGGGCGGGAATCCGGAGCGGCAATGGCGTGGTGGTCAATGGTGGAAGACGCAGGGCCGCTGCGGGGATCGGTAAGCACGAGGGAATCGGTCGGGGCGTCTGTTGGAGGCGAGGAGAAGGTGACGACGGGAGCAGGAGTAGGAGAACGAGTAGGAGCGAAAGGGGGAGGTAGGGCAGAAGTTGGTGTTCTTACGCGAAGGAGCGGCGGGATGGGGTGGCATACTTGGCAGAGTCCACCGGATAGAGCTCGATTTTCGGAGGGTTCTGCTAACATAGACGCCATGCTTTCCCCTCGAATGCTTCTCCTCGCCCTAACAATGACGCCCCTCCTCAATGCCGAGCCGGCGTCGCCCGCCGCTGCGCCCGCCGCCCAGCCCGACCCTGCCTCGCTGTGGGACCTGACGCTGCTCTATGCCGATGAAGCGGCGTTCCAGGCGGCCAAGGCGAAACTGGTGGCCGACCTGCCGAAGTTGAAGGGCTTCGAGGGGCGGTTGGGCGAAAGTGCGGAAACCTTGTTTGCCGCGATGGAACTGCTCACCGACCTGCAAAAGCAGATCATCCGGCTTTCCTCCTACGCCTCGCAGGCCTCTGACGAGAACACTCGCAACGCCCCCGCGCTCGAGCGCAGTCAGGAGCTGGATATGCTGGGCACGGAGTTCTCCCGCGCCGCGAGCTTTGTCAATCCTGAGCTGCTCGCGGTGGGCGAAGCCAAGCTGCGTGGCTTCCTCGACGCGACCCCCGGGCTGGCGGTCTATCGCTTTCCGATTTTCGACGTCCTGCGCAATGCCCCACACACCCTCGGTGCCGAGGCCGAGGCGGTGCTCTCCGCCACCGGCATGATCGCCGATACGCCCAGCTCGCTCTACGGTATCCTTGCCAACGCCGACCTGCCCTGGCCCACAATCAAGCTGGCCGACGGCACCGAGGCTCGGCTCGACCAGGCCGGCTACACCCGTTGGCGCGCAGTCAACAATCGCGCCGACCGCCAGGCGGTGTTCACCGCGTTCTGGGGCAAGATGCGCGACTACGAGCGCACCTTCGGCGTGGCGCTGTTCTCCCAGGTGAAAACCGACTGGTTCAATGCAAGCGTGCGCAAGTACCCCAGTTCGCTCGCGGCCGCGCTGGCCGGCAACAATGTGCCGGAGGCCGTCTATCGTACATTGTTGGCTGAAACCAACGCCAACCTGCCCACGCTGCACCGCTACTTCAGGCTGCGTGGCCGGATGCTCGGGATCACCGACCTGCGCTACTGGGACATCTATCCGGCGATGGTGAAGCTAGATAAGGTCTTCCCCTATGAGCAGGCCAAGCAGCTCACCATCGCGGCGGTGCAGCCGCTCGGGACCGATTATGTGGCCGGGATCACCAAGAGCTTCGCGGGTCGCTACACCCACGTGTATCCGCGGGCGGGCAAGCGCTCCGGCGCCTACATGAGCGGCAGCGTGCACGACGCCCATCCCTACGTGCTGCTCAACTACAACAACGATTACGAGTCGGTCTCGACCACCGCTCACGAATGGGGGCACGGCCAGCACTCCGTGCTCGCCAATCGCAGCCAGCCGGCGCCGATCGCCCACTACAGCATCTTCACCGCGGAGATCGCCTCCACGCTCAACGAGGCGCTGCTGCTCGAGCACATGCTCAAGGTGGCCAAGGACGACGACGAGCGCCTCTTCTACCTGGGCAGCGCGCTGGAGCAGCTGCGCGGCACCTTCTTCCGGCAGGCGATGTTCGCGGAGTTCGAACTGCGTATCCACGAGGCGGTCGAGAAGGGCGACGCCCTCTCCGGCGAAGCGTTCACCCGCCTCTACGCCGAAATCCTCAAGCGCTACCACGGCGATGCCCAGGGCGTGCTGGCCATCGATGATATGGTCACGGTCGAGTGGGCCTACATCCCCCATTTCTACCGCAACTTCTATGTGTTCCAATATGCGACCTCGATCGCGGCCTCGCAGGCCTTCGCGGAGCGGATCATCGAGCAGCAGCCGGGGGCTGTGGATACTTACCTCGGGCTGCTCAAGGCCGGCGGCAGCGACTATCCCTACGAGCTGGTGAAGAAGGCCGGTGTCGACCTGGCCACTCCGGAACCCTACCGCGCACTGGTGAAACGGATGAACCGCATCATGGACGAGATCGAGTCGATCCTGGCGAAGCGGCAGAAGTGAGCGCGTAACCATTCCGGTAGTATTCACAAGGCGCCCCGCGGGGCGCCTTTTCTTTGGGCGGAGGGGGCGGCGCGGGAGGAAATCTCACCACCCCGCTGGCGGTGCCGGGGTGTCGGGCTTATCGTTGGCGCGGTCCCAAACGGAGGTGCACATGAAACGCGGCACGATCCAGATGTTCCTCGAAGCAGCGGCGGGCACGGCCCATGAAGTGTTCGGGGAACCCACGCAGCGAGTCGCCCACGGGGGCGGTGCCGCCGAGCAGTTGTCGGGGATGCGCCTCCGAAGCAGAGTCGGTTCATGGGACGCACCGGTAGTCAGTAGTGGCCGTGCCCGCCCGTGGCTGCGCGCCGGGCGCGAGGTGCACGATTTGCCCGCTGCCGTCGACCGCCGCGGATTTGGGCGGCGGCGGCAGTCCGCCGGACGGTAGGGCCAGGCTGGGTTGCAGGGGCAACCGATGCGGGGTCACGCAAGCCCGACCGTCCGGCCGGGCTTCGTGGTTTCAGGTGGGAAGCAAATCGCCCTCCCGGTGAACCGGGAGGGCGAAGGGGGGACCAGGATGGAGTCGAGGTCAGGCGTGTCGAACCAGCGCGGCCGTGCCGAGGCCTGCCGCTCAGGACGCCAAGCTCCCGGCTGCGGAGGCGTGGGGGAGCACGGCGGCATCGAGCGTGTTTTCCAGCTCGCCGATGGCATCGGTCTCCAAGGCGAGGACCTGATTGAGCACGGTCATCTCGCGCAGGCGGGTGGTCGCCGTCCAATGTTCGAAGCCCTTCCCCGTCCACGGGCCCAGGAAGGCCTGTTTCTCGGCGACAACACTGCGGAGCAGGCGCGCCTCGTCGCCGTAGAGGGAGGCGGCCTGCAGCAGATGGCGGTGCTGGCTGCCGAGGAAGTATTCGGCGTTGCGCCGCAGGAAACGGTCGGCGGCGGCGCGGGCGTCGGCGAGGGAATCGAAGGCCCACCAGTTCACGAAGAACAGCAGGCGTCGCTGCTCTGTATCGAAGGACTCGTTGTGCTGGAGATCCTCGCGCCACTTGAGCAGGGCGGCGCGGCCGTACCAGTTGCGACCCGCTTGCGACGGTGCGTGGCTGCGATGCCAGTTGTCGACGCCCTGCTGGATGCCGGCGAGGAGGGCCTCGTGCGGATGGAGGGCTTCCTTGCGCCCGCCCAGGAAGCAGAGGAAGGGGCCGAGCTTGTCGACGGGCAGCCGCAGCTGGGATTCGTCGTTCATGTAGTCGCGGAGCAGGACGATGCGGCCCTCGTCCTCGAAACCGTAGACTACGGCGACGTTGAGTTGGGGTTCGTAGGCGAGCATCGGCCGGCCGGCACGGACTTCGTGGGCGATGGTCGAGGCGTAGTCGGCCATGCTGCGCTGGGGATCCTCGATGCGGGATTCGAAGGGCAACTCCCAGCCGATGGCCCGGCGCAGCATCGCAATTTCCTCGGGACACTCGCCAACAGGACTTGACGGACACCAGCGGCGGCCCGCGTCGCCATGATGCCAGCGAACACGGAAAGCGAGGCCGCTCCATCCCATCAGGTTCTCGTAGGTGTGAGGCGTCGCGGTGACGGCCAAGGCCGCTTCCAGCGCGCCGATGAAGGTGCATTCCTTGCCTTTGCCCCAAGCCAGTTGGGGGACGGCTTCGATGTAGATTTTGCCGGCCTCGTTGATGATGATCGGCAGTTTCATGTCAGGCTCCGGGTTTGAGTATTGGAGAGACCAGAGTGGATGCGGGCAGGAGAACGGTCGCGGGTCTGGGGGCGTCGCGCCGGAGGGTAGGTGCCGGCTGGCGCCAATCTAGACGGCGGCCAAACCGAGTCAAAGGTGCGGGCCATTCCGGGGTGGTTGCCCTTGGCAGTGCTGCGCGCCGCCCTGCCGGGAGAGGTGGCGAGGATGGCGCTCCGCCTCTGTCCTGGCCGCAAGGGACCAAGGCGTTTCGCTCAGACCGGAGCGGGGCGGGTGGGTTTGAGGTATTTCTCCAGGATCGCCCTCACGCTGTCGGGGGTGAGAGGTTTGGAGACGTAGTCGTCCATGCCGGCGGCCAGGCAGATCTCGCGGTCACCGGAGAGGGCGTTGGCGGTCATGGCCACGATCTTCAGCTCCGAGTCGAAGCCGGCCTCCCCGGCTGCCTGGGCTTTGCGGATAGCGCGGGCGGCTTCGAGGCCATCGAGAACGGGCATTTGCACGTCCATGAACACCAGAGCGTAGGACTGGCTGCGCAGTGCATCCAAGGCCTGTTGACCATTGGCGGCGAGAGTGGCGGAGTGGCCGAGAGTCTTGAGGAAGCGCATCGCCACCTTCTGGTTCACCGGGTTGTCTTCGGCGACAAGGATGCGCGGGGCGGCCGCAGTAGCGGTCGAGGAGAGGAGGGGGGCGAGTTGGGCTGGGGCGGGGCGGGGGGGCGGGGTAGCCGTGCTCCCGAGGGCCCGTTGCATGATCGCCCGTAGTCGCAGTTCCGAGATCGGTTTGAACTCGCAGGCGGAGAGCCCGATTTCGCTCATCTCGTCGGGCCCGAGGCGCTCGCCTTGGGAGGTGAGCAAAATAAGTACAGGCCGGCCGAACAGGGGGGTGCAATTGATGGTGCGCGCGAGGTCGAGCCCGTCGATTTCCGGCATCTGATGGTCGAGCAACACGAGGTCGTAGGGCTGGTGGTCCTCGGCGGCGCGAGTGAGTTCGCGCTGGGCAGCCGCGGCGGAATCGACGGCATGGTGGGTGAGACTCCAGCGCTGGAGGGTGTGGTGGAAGACCTTCCGGTTGGTCGCGTTGTCGTCGACGATCAGTACGCGGCGGTTCTCGAGCGGGCCGAGCGGCTCCGCTGCCGGGGGCGAGGCGTGGGCATAACCGAGGGGCACGGTGAACCAGAAGATCGATCCCTGCCCGACGGTGCTGACGACCCCGATTTCTCCGTGCATGAGCTCGATGAGTCGGCGGCAGATGGCAAGGCCCAGTCCGGTGCCCCCGAAACGGCGAGTCGTCGAGCTATCCGCCTGCACGAAGCGCTGAAAGAGGTTGCCCTGGTGTTCGGGCGCGATGCCGATACCGGAGTCCTTGACCTCAATGCGTAGGCGCACGCACTCGGGCAGTTCTTCGGGCGGGCCCACTCGAAGGACGATTTCGCCCTTTTCGGTGAACTTGAGAGCGTTCCCCAGAAGGTTGAGGACGATCTGGCGCAGCCGGACGGGGTCGCCGTGGACGTGGCGGGGGGCGTCGATGGAGTAGTCGAGAACGAGGACCAAGCCCTTCTTGCGGGCCAGGGCGGCTTGGAGATCGAGGGTGCGCTCCAGTTGTTCGTGCAAATCGAAGTCGACGGATTCGAGGGTGAGGCAACCGGCTTCGATTTTGGAGAAATCGAGCACGTCGTTGATGACTGTCAGCAGCGTTTCACCGCTGAAGATGAGGGTATCGGTGAAATCCTTTTGCTCGACGTTGAGGGGGGTGCCGAGCAGCAGATGGCCCATGCCGATGACGCCGTTGAGCGGGGTGCGGATCTCGTGGCTCATGTTGGCGAGAAAGGCACTCTTGGCGCGGTCGGCGGTCTCGGCGGCTTCCTTGGCGGCGTGCAGCGCGGTGTTGGCAGTTGCCAGTTCGGTAGTGCGGGATTGGACGCGTTGCTCCAATTGGCTGTTGAGTTCACGGTAGCGTTCTTCGCTGGCGGCGAGGGAAGCGGCCTGGTCCAGCGTGGTGCGGATCTGGCCGCTGAGCTGAGCGTTGGCGGTGTGCAGCTCTCCGGTGCGGGCGGCCACCAATTGCTCGAGTCGGGCCTTTTCGCGCCGCTCCAAGACGGAGGACATCCAGACGGCGAAGCCCAGGATGCCGAATGCCCCGAGCGCGTAGAGTGTCCACGCCAGCGGAGTGCGAAACCAGGGTGGCCGTACAGTGAAGGCGAGTCGGGCCTCTTCGCCGGTGCGGACACCGGCCAGGGGCCGTACCCGGAAAACGTAGTGCCCCTCCTTGAGCCGGTTGAAGGAGGCGGAGCCGACGGTACCGGAAGAGGTCCAGTGTTCACCCTTTTCGCCGGAACCTTCGAGCTGCACCTCGAAGGAGATCGGGGCTCCGAAGGGGTTTGCAGGCGCGACAAAGCGGATCGTCAGCGAGTTCTCTGCAAAGGGCAGGTCCGGCAGGCTGCCTCCGGGGGCGACGATGTGACGGTCTGTTGCGGACAACTGGACCGAGGTGATCAAGGCGCGCAACGGGCGGGCCGGCGTCGTGGGGCTGTTCGGGTCGAAGCGGATGAGGCGTTTGCGTTCAAGCATCCAGACCACCCCGTCTTCTTCGGCAGTGAAGTCGTAGGCGCCGAACCCGGGAAACATGAGTTGGAACTGCTCGGATTTGGGGAGGCTCTCATCGATCATGTGTAGCGAGCCGCCGATGCTGAACCAGATGCGGCCGCCGGCATCCTTGATCGGCCGGCCCACGCTGTTGCGCATTTCCGGGTAACGCTGGAGGAGTTCGCGGTCCTCCACGAAGCGGCCGGTGGTATCGTCGAAACGGAAGACGCGATTGGGTAGGTTGAAACGGGCTACGCCGTCGATGACAAAGACTTGCACCCAGCCGTCAGTGAGCCCCTCGGCTGTACCAAAGATCTGAACCTGAGGCGGTCCGCCGGTTTCAAACCGGATCCGACCCACGCGGCTGCTCCCCAGTTCCAGCCACAGGTCGCCGCTCCCATCGGCGGCGTGGTTGTAGACATTGCCCAAGCCGGGCACGGCGATGCGGCGGATATTCAAGCCGTCGGCGGTGGGTTCGAACCAGCCGATCTCGTCGCGGGCGACGTAAAACCATCCTTCGGCGGTTGCAGGGGCGATTCCGATACGAGCGTTGACGATACCGGCGGCGACCACGTTCCACCCAGAAGGAGTGCGCTCGTAGATGCCGGCGTCGTCGGAGGCAAAGAGCCGGTCGGCGACAACGCCCAGGTGGTAAAGGGCGTGGCCGGGCGGTGTGTCGTCGTCGAAGCGCAACAGGCGATTGTCGGCGTCGTAGATGCCGCGCAGGACCTTTGAGTTGCTCTTGATCCAGAGCCGGTCGTGGAGCCGAGTCATCAGCGCGTAGGTCAGCGCGGTGGGTACCAGCGGCGAAAAATTCGAGAACGGGGAGGGGAACTCCATGCGGGCGACCCCGTCGTTGAGTAGGGCCCACAGGACGCCGTCGGGCGAGCGCAACAACTGGCGCACGCGGGAGAGACGGTGATCGAGGGCGCGGTCGAGCACCTGGACGACCCGCCCTTTACGGTCGAAGATCACGATGCCGGCGGTATCCACGGCGGCGGCGAAGAGATTGTTGCCCATGGCGCACAGGTCGTTGACGCGCTGCTGGGTGCTGAGCACTCCCTGGCCGAGGAAGGGTCTCAGGTTGGTCCCGTCGAAGAGCTTGAGTCCGGCCGCCGAGGTGCCAACCAGCAGCATGCCCGGGCTGATCTCCACGCTGCAGGTGATGATGTCGGCCCCACTGGTGCCCGGTGGAGAGATATTGACGGTCTGCCCGACGGAGGGATCCGCCCGGTAGAGCTGGCCGGAGGCGGCATCGCTGACATAGACCGTCTCGCCCAGCGCGAAAACCCGCTCGATGCTGCCGCTGTGCAGGATGAGGGCGGGTTCGCGGCCGGGACGCCAAGTCACAAGGGACCCGCTACCGCTGTACCAGTACCAGGTGTCGCCGAAGGCGCTGACGTTGGAGGGGACCACCCCGGCGAGGGGGCCGTAGGCGGGCAGGCCGGCCACCACCGTGTAGTGCCAGCGGGCATCGGCGTTGAGCTCGATGCGGGCGAATTTGCCCTCGATGCCGGAGTAGATGCGGCCGTCGGTGTCGATGGCGACCTTGGCGCTGATGTAGTTTTCATCCTCTGCGATGCGCCGGTAGGTTTCCCAGCGGATGCCGTCGCCGAAGGCCACCTCGCGCTGGGCAGCGACAAGAATGCGCCCGTCGGGCAGGAAATGCATGTCCACCGGGGCCGAGCTCAGTCCCATCGACTCGGGCCCCATCACCACGAATGTCGGTACTCCGGTTTCCGTCTGTCCCTGCGGGGCGGAGGGGATTCGGGCCGAGGTGTCATCGACTGCCGAAGACGACGCTGCGCCCAGTGCGCCCAACAGCAGCACGGCGAGGGTAGGGGCGTGGAAGCGGTGGCCGAGCCGCCTGAAGTGCAGCCAGGAACGGAGCATAGCCGAAGTGGTGTTTCCCCCATCGGTTGTAGCGCGGCGGATTTGAGGGAAACCCGTCGGGGATGGCATGCTCAGGAATTCTCGAGGAGCGGGGACTTGAGATACTTCTCCAGGATGGCGCGCACACTCTCGGGGGTGAGCGGTTTGGAAACGTAGTCGTCCATGCCGGCGGCCAGGCAGATTTCACGGTCGCCGGAGAGGGCGTTGGCGGTCATCGCCACGATCTTGAGCCCGGGGGCGAAGCCGGGTTCTCCCTCCGCTTGGGCCCTGCGGATGGCGCGGGTGGCCTCGAGGCCGTCCATCACGGGCATTTGTACATCCATGAACACCAGGCCGAAGGACTCGCGGCGAAGCTCGGCCAAGGCCTCCTGGCCGTTGCCAACAAGTGTGGCGGGGTGGCCGAGCGTTCTGAGAAACCGCATCGCGACCTTCTGATTCACCGGGTTATCCTCGGCCACCAGGATGCGCGCGGTGGGCGTGGCGGCGATGGCGGCGATGGCGGCCGTCGGGGGCGGGGTGGCCGAATCCGCAGGCATCGAGGCCGTCGCCACGGCCTTGGCGACGGGGTGGGCCGGAGCTGCGAGGGCGCGCTGCATGGTGTCGCGAAGGCGCACTTCGGAGATGGGTTTGAACTCGCAGGCGGCCAGTCCGAGGGAGCCCATTTGGGCGGCGGGTGGGCGTTCACCCTGGGAGGTGAGCAGGACGAGGACGGGCCGCCCGGGCCCGGGGGCGGCGCCAAGGGCCTGGGCAAATTCGAGGCCGTCCATTTCGGGCATCTGGTGGTCGAGCAGGACGAGGTCGTAGGGCCGGCCGGCCGCCGCGGCGCGTTCGAGTTCGCGCAGGCCGGCGGCGGCGGAGTCGACGGCTTCGTGGGCGAGGTCCCAGCGGTGGAGGACGTGGTGGAACACCTTGCGGTTGGTGGCGTTGTCGTCAACGATTAGGATACGCCGGTGCTCGAGCGTGCCCAGCGGGGGGGCGGGCGGCGGGGCCGCGTGGGCGAGGGCCAAGGTCAGGGTGAACCAGAAGGTCGAGCCCTGGCCGGGCGCGCTCACGACCCCGATTTCGCCGTGCATGAGTTGCACCAAGCGGCGGCTGATGGCCAGCCCGAGCCCGGTGCCGCCGAAACGCCGGGTGGTGGAGCTGTCGGCCTGGATGAAGCGCTGGAAAAGATTGGCCTGGTGCTCGGGGGAGATGCCGATGCCGGAGTCCATGACCTCGATCTTGAGGCGCACCCCCTCGGGCAAGTCCTCGGGCGGACCGACGCGCAGGATCACCTCGCCCTCCTCGGTGAACTTGAGGGCGTTGCCAAGCAGGTTGAGGATGATCTGGCGCAGGCGCACCGGGTCGCCGTGGACGAAGCGGGGGGCGTTGGTCGCGTAGTCGAGCATCAAATCCAAACCCTTCTTGCGGGCGGGGCCCGACTGGAGGTCGAGGGTGCGCTCGAGCTGCTCGTGCAGGTCGAAGTCGACGGATTCGAGGGTGACTCGTCCCGCCTCGATCTTGGAGAAGTCGAGCACGTCGTTGATGACTGTGAGGAGGGTTTCGCCGCTGAAGAGCAGCGTATCGACGAAATCCTTCTGCTCGGTGTCGAGGTGCGTGCCCTTAAGCAGGTGGCCCATGCCGATGACGCCGTTGAGCGGGGTGCGGATCTCGTGGCTCATGTTGGCCAGGAAGGCGCTCTTGGCCTTGTCGGCGGCCTCGGCGGCGGACTTGGCGGTGGCCAGCTCGGCAGTACGAACTTCCACCCGGATCTCCAGCTCGGTGTTGAGTTGGCGGAAGCGCTCCTCGCTGGCGGCGAGGGCGGTGGCCTTGGTGGAGGTCTCGGCGACCTGTTGCTGGAGTTCGGTGGTGCGGGCCGCCACGAGGCGCTCGAGGCGGGCCTTTTCGCGGCGCGCCAAGTACGAGGGCAACCAAAGGGCGAGGGCGAGGGAGCCCACCGAGATCAGGGTGTAGAGGGTCCAGGCCAGAGGTGAGCGGAACCACGGCGGAAGCACGGTGAAGGCGAGCCGGCCTTCCTCGCCCAGGCGGGGTCCTGCCTGTGGTCGAACTCGGAATACGTAGCGCCCTTCCTTGAGACGATTGAATGAGGCCGAGCCGACGGTGCCGGTGGAGGTCCAGTGCTCGGCCTGCTCGCCCCCGCCTTCAAGGAGAACCTCGAAGGCGACCGGCGGGCCGAACGGATTGGTGGGGGCGGCGAAGCGGATGGTCAGCGAGTTCTCCGTGAAGGGCAGGTCGGGCAGCGCTGCGCCAGGGGTGGCTATGTGACGATCGGTTGAGGGCAACTGGACTGCCGTGATCAGGGCGCGCAACGGCCGCGCCGGGGTTGTCGGCATGGCGGGGTCGTAGCGCAGCAGGCGCTTGCGTTCGAGCATCCAGACCACGCCGCCCTCCTCGGCGGAGTACTCGTAGGGGGTGAAACCGGAGTGCATGAGCTGGAGCTGTTCGGCGGGCGGCAGGCGTGGGTCGATTCGGTGCACGGAGCCGTTGACGCTGAACCAGATTCGTCCGAGCGCGTCGATGAGGGGGCGTGCAACGCAGGCGCGCATGGCCGGGTAGCGCACACGGAGGGTTTCATCTTCGCAGAAGCGGTCGGTGCGTTCATCGAGGCGCAGCATCTGGTTGGTGAGGTTCACGCGGGCGACGCCGTCGAGCAGGAAGATGTTCACCCAGCCGTCAGTGAGCCCGTCCTCTGCACTGTAGACTCGGACTTGCGGTGGGCTTTCGGGAGCCAGGCGGATCCGGGCGGCGTGGCTAGCGCCCAACTCGAGCCAGATCGCCCCGCTGCCATCGGTCGTGTTGTTGTAGGCATCGGTGAGGGCGGGTACGGGGATGCGACGGATCTTCAGTCCTTGAGGGGTGAGCTGGAACCAGCCGATCTCGCCACGGGCGACGTACAACCATCCATCCGCAGTTGGCGGGGCCAGGCAGAAGCGAGCATTGGTGATGCCCGTGGCGACGGTACGCCAGCCGTCGGTGGTGCGTTCGTAGACCCCGGTATCGTCGGAGGCGAAGAGCCGATCGGCCATCACCCCGAAGTGGAAAATGGCGAGGCCGGCCGGGGTGTCGTCCTCGAAATGCAGCAACCGTCCGTCGTTGTCGTACACGCCGCGCTGGATGCCCCGGTCGCTGTTGATCCAGAGCCGGCCGCGCAGGCGAACGATGTTGGCGTAGGTCAGGCTGGTGGGCACCAGCGGGGAGAAGGAGGAGAACGGTGAGGGGAACTCCATGCGCGCCAGCCCGTCGTTGAGCAGCGCCCACAGTACGCCATCGGGGGAGTACAATAGCTGGCGCGCCCGGGAGAGCCGGTGGTCGAGGGAGCGGTCGAGCACCTGGATGATCAGCCCCGCACGGTCGAAGATGACGAGGCCCACGGTGTCCACCGCGGCGGCGAAGAAGCCGTGGCCCACCGCGCACAGGTCGTTCACGCGTAGTCGGCTTCCGAGCACTCCTTGGCCGAGGAAGGGTCGCAGCGTGGTGCCGTCGAAAAGCTTGAGCCCGGCGGCGGAGGTGCCCACCAGCAGCAGTCCCGGGCTGAGCTCGACGCTGCTGGTGATGATGTCCGCCCCGCTAGAGCCGGGGGTCGGGATCTCGACGGTCCGGCCGGCGTCTTCATCAATTCGGTACAGGCGCCCGTCGGAGGCTTCGCTGACGAAAACGGCGGTGCCGAGGTTGAAGACCCGTTCGATGCCGGTGGCGTGGCGGATGAGGGCGGGCTCGCGGCCGGGGCGCCAGGTGACGAGCGAGCCGCTGTCGCTATACCAATACCACTTGTCGCCGAATACACTGACAATGTTGGGGGCGACGCCGGCGAACGGTCCAGTCTCGGGTAGCTGGGCGTCCACTGAGTAGTCCCAGCGAGCATCGGAGGTGAAGGCGAGGCGCGCGAACTTGCCCTCGATGCCGGCGTAGATACGCCCGTCGTCATCGATGGCGACTTGGGAACTGAGGTAGTTGGTGTCCGCCTCGAGGCGTCGATATGTCTCCCACCGCACGCCGTCGCCGATGGCCACCTCGCGTTGCGCGGTCACCAGGATGCGGCCGTCGGGCAGGAAATGCATGTCGGCCGGGGCGGTGCTCAGGCCTAGCGATTCCGGGCCCATCACCACGAAGGCGGGCACGCCCACCTCGGTCTGTCCTGAAGGGGCGGCGGGGATCTGGGTCAGGTTTCCAAGGACGGCGAGGGGCAGGCCGAGGGCCAGTACGCTCGCGATCCGGAGTGCGCCGGCTTTCCGATGCGAGTGGGGGCGAAGCGGCCGGGGGAGCGGCAGAAGGGGAAGCATGACCGGAACGGGAGCCTCCCCATCGGTTGAAGCGGGGCGGATTTGAGGACAAAGGCTTGGGCGCAGGCGGGGCGCGGCCCGGTTTCGCCATAGGGAATGCGGCCATCAGCCGGCTGCCGGGGGGACGTGGGACTTGAGGTACTTGGCGATGATTGCCTGCACACTGTCGGGGGTGAGGGGTTTGGAGATGTAGTCGTCCATGCCTGCGGCCAGGCAGAGCTCGCGATCGCCGGAGAGCGCGTTGGCCGTCATGGCCACGATCTTCAGGTCGGGGTTAAGTCGAAGTTCACCGGCGGCTTGGGTTTTGCGGATGATGCGGGTGGCCTCGAGGCCGTCCATGACGGGCATCTGGACATCCATGAAGACCAGGGCGAAGGATTCGTGATGCAGGGCCTCAAGGGCCTCCTGGCCGTTAGAGGCAAGCGAGGTGGGGTGGCCGAGCGTCTTGAGGAAACGCAGCGCCACCTTCTGGTTCACCGCGTTGTCCTCGGCCACGAGGATGCGCGCGCTTGCTGGGGGTACGGCGGTTGTAGGGACCGGCGGCGGTGTATCGACACTCGCAGGCACCAAGGCCTGGGGCACGGCAGGGATGCTGGGGCCTGCAGGCACGGAGGGCTGCGCCACGGCCCGGGTGCCGAGGGCGCGCTGCAGGGTATGGCGTAAGCGCAGTTCGGGGATGGGCTTGAACTCGCAGGCGGCCAGTCCGTGCAGTTGCATTTGTTCGGCGGTGGGGCGATCGCCCTGCGAGGTAAGCAGGATCAGGGCGGGCCGGCCTAGCGCGGGGCTGCAGGTGATGGTGCGGGCAAGGTCGAGCCCGTCGATCTCGGGCATCTGGTGGTCGAGCACTACGAGGTCATAGGCCTGGTGGGCTTCGACGGCGCGGGTGAGTTCGCCCAGCGCGGCGGCGGCCGAATCGACGACGCTGTGGGCAAGTTGCCAGCGTTGGAGCGTGTGGTGGAAGACCTTGCGGTTGGTGGCGTTGTCGTCGACCACGAGTACGCGGCGGCCCTCCAACGTGCCGAGCGGCTCTTCGGGTTGGGTCGGGCCTGTGGCGCGCCCGAGCACGACTGTGAACCAGAACACTGAGCCTTGCCCCAGAGTGCTGGTGACCCGGATCTCGCCTTGCATGAGCTCGACCAGCCGGCGGCTGATGGCCAGCCCCAGGCCGGTGCCGCCGAAGCGGCGCGTGGTCGAACTGTCGGCCTGCACGAAACGCTGGAACAGGCTGGCCTGGTGTTCGGGGGCGATGCCGATGCCGGAGTCCTGCACTCCGATGCGCAGGCGGATCCCCTCGGGACGCTCCTCGCACGGGCCCACACGCAGGACTACTTCGCCTTTCTCGGTGAACTTGATGGCGTTGCCCAGGAGGTTGAGGACGATCTGGCGCAGGCGTACCGGATCACCGGTGACGAAGCGGGGGACGCCGGGTTCGAAATCGAGGGCCAGCACCAGGCGTTTCTTGCGGGCCTGGGCGGCCTGGAGATCGAGGGTGCGTTCGAGCTGCTCGTGCAGGTCGAAGTCGACGGTTTCAAGCGCGATGCGCCCGGCCTCGATCTTGGAGAAATCGAGCACGTCGTTGATCACGGTTAGCAGGGTTTCGCCGCTGAAGAGCAGCGTGTCCACGAAGTCCTTCTGCTCGGTGTTGAGCGGGGTGCCCTGGAGCAGGTGGCCCATGCCGATGACGCCGTTGAGGGGCGTGCGGATCTCGTGGCTCATGTTGGCCAGAAAGGCGCTCTTGGCCTTGTCGGCGGCCTCCGCGGCCTCTTTGGCGATGTGCAACTGGGCGTTGGCAGAGTGCAGTCGGCCATTGGCCTCGTGGAGCTCGGAGGTGCGATCCTGCACACGGTTTTCCAGCTGGGCGGCGAGTTGGCGGTAGCGTTCTTCGCTGACGGTGAGGTCGGCGGCTTTGCGTTGGGTTTCGCCGACCTGCGTGACGAGGCTGGTGTTGCTTTCGCGCAACTCGGCTGTGCGCATGGTGACGAGCAGGCTGAGGCGGCGCTTCTCGCGGCGTTCCAGAAAGGTGGCCAACCAGATGATCCCTCCGAGACCGACGAGCAGCGAGACGCTATAGGCCAGGTAGGCGGTGTTGGACCGGTACCAGGGGGGCCTTATCGTGAATTCGAGGCGCGCGACGGCGCCGAGCGTGGTGCCGATGCGAGAGCGCACGTGCAGTACATAGTTGCCCTCGTTGAGCCGACTGAACGTGGCAATGCCGGAGGCCCCGGCGGTAACCCAATCGACATCGGCTTTGCGGTCCTTGGTGGTGAGCCGAGTCTCGAAACTGACCGGGGCGTTCAAGGGTGTGCCGGGCGCGGAGAAGTGCACGGACAGGGAGTTGGCGGCGTATTGAATATCATCGATACGCTGGTCTCGCGGATAGACCGTGCGGTTGTCGGCGAGAAGCTGTACCCGCCCGATGATGGTGCCCAGGGGCGGTGGCGGCGGGGCCGGGATGGACGGGTCGTACCGCAATAGATAGTTCTCGCGATGCATCCATACGACCCCGTCGTCTTGCATGAAGAAGTAGTAAGGGCGTAGTCCGTACAAGTCGGGCATGTCCAGCCTGCGCGGAGTCGCCTCGGCATCATCGAAAACCTGGACGGCGGAGCTGGCCACCAGCCAGAGCCGGCCCTGCGCGTCGTGAGTGGGGCGCCCCGTCAGGCCGGGGGTGAGGTCCGGGAAGGATGCGGCGAAGTCCTCATCGAAGCCGAAGCGGTCCGTCACCGGGTCGAAACGGATTACTCGGCCGGCGACGCAGCCACGGATGGTCCCATCGCGGAGGAAGAGCTGGATCCAGCTGTTGTCGAGTCCGTCGGAGGTGGTATAGATGCGCGGGTTGGGTCGCTCGGCGCGGAGGTCGATGCGGGCGCAGCGTCCGGAGCCAAGCTCGAGCCAGGCCGTTCCGTCGGCGTCGAGCACATTGTCAAAGGCCTCATCAAGGGAGGGGGCGGGAAGCCTCTCGTACGCGTAGCCGTTCCCCTGCCGGCGGATCCATCCGATCTCACCCTGCGCGTAGTAGAACCAGCGGCTTCCGTCGCCTGATGCCTCCACAACGCGGATGCCGGAGGGACCTTCGGCGTCGGCCGGTGACCAGCGGCCGTCACGGTAGACCTGCAGCTGTTTGTCGGTGGTGGCCAATAGCACCCCGTTTTCCGAATCGTTCAGGAGTTGGAGCACGCGGCACCCCGGGGGCGCATCGGGCTCAAAGTGGAATAGGCGCCCCTGTTCATCGTATTGGCCGCGGAGTGCCTCGCCTCCGGCGCATAGCCAGAGCCGGCCTTGATGGCGCGTCGGGTGAACTAGGCTAAGTCCGTTGTCGACGAAGGGCTCGATGCGGGAGATGGGGGAAGGGACTGCGATCCGCGCGATGCCGGATTGCAGCAGGGCCCACAGCTCACCGTGGCTACCGGTCACCAGCCGCCGGATCTGGCCTATGCGATGGTCGCTGGTTCGCTCAAGCGTTTGGAAGATCCGTCCAGCACTGTCGAGGAAGACGAGGCCGAAGTTTTCGACGGCAACGGCGCGGAATCCGGCCGCGAGGGCGCACATGTCGGTGATGTGCCGTCCGCCGGCCAGGATGGGCGGACGCGGAGCTTCGGTAAGGCTGGTTCCGTCGAAGAGCATCAACCCGCGGTTGAACGTGCTCACCAGCGTGTGCTTCTCATCGTAGGGCGCGCTGGCGGTGATGGCGTAGTCGGCGCCGAGTCCTTCGGTGGAGGGAATTGGGGTGAGATGGTCGGTCTCGATCCGGAAGATGCGGCCGGAAAAGGTGTCGCTTACGTAGGCTCCGCCCACGGCGGCAAAGATCCGGCTGACCAGATTGACCGACCCGACGGTGGTGAGAGTGTCGCCCTCCCACCGGGCGATGGTGCCACTCAGTCCGTACCAGTAGCGAGTGGCTCCGATTCGGGCGGGGGTGGCCAACCCGTGATGAGCGTTTTCTTCCGCAGCTGGAAAGGTGGCGACATTGGCCCTGGACCAGCGGGCGTTCTCGTCAAACAGAATGCGTCCCACGGTGTCCCCGGTGGTGGCGTAGAGGTTGCCCGCTTCGTCGGCCATCGTGCTGGTGATTCCGGTGGTCCCCTGGGACGAGACCATTTCGAACACGTCCCAGCGGCTGCCGTCACCAATGGCGATTTGGGTCTGAAAATTGGCGACGAGGCGACCGTCCGGTAGCTGCAGGAGTCCAGTGGGTGCGCTGCGCAAACCAAGCGCCTCGGGGCCGAGGATGACGAAGCTGGGGACACCTGTTTCGGTCTGGCCGGGCGGAGGCGCAGCGAGATGCGGCGGATTGATCGCGGCGGATAGGGACAGTCCTACGGTGAGCGTTGCGAGCAGGAGGGCTGCGACGCAAGGGCTTCGTAGGTACTGGAAACTCAGCCGACGGGACCGAGGAGAGGAGAGCATATCCGGGGATGAAACCTGCTCATCGGTTGGTTCGAGGGTGGGTTGAGGGGGAATGCCGTAATCCACGGCCGCCGTTCGTTGACGGCGGCTGTGTGGACGGAGCGGGAACGATTGCTTGCGGGCAGGCAAATCCGGTGCGTCGCCCTTTCCTCTGTGCGACAAAGGGCGCGGGCTGATGCCCTCAGCCGGTGGCTCTGCCGGCTTGGGATTTGAGATACTTGGTTAGGATGGCCTGCACACTGTCGGGGGTGAGGGGTTTGGAGATGTAGTCGTCCATGCCTGCGGCCAGGCAGAGCTCGCGATCGCCGGAGAGCGCGTTGGCCGTCATGGCCACGATCTTCAGGTCGGGGTTGAGCGGAAGTTCACCGCCCGCCTGGGCTTTGCGGATGATGCGGGTGGCCTCGAGGCCGTCCATGACGGGCATCTGGACATCCATGAAGACCAGGGCGAAGGATTCGTGATGAGGGGCCTCCAAGGGCCTCTGGCCGTTAGAGGCGGCGAGGTGGAGGGTGGCCGAGGGTTTTGAGGAAACGCAGCGCCACCTTCTGGTTCACCGCGTTGTCCTCGGCCACGAGGATGCGCGCGCTGGGCGGTACGGCGGTTGTAGGGACCGGCGGCGGTGTATCGACACTCGCAGGCACCAAGTCCGGGGCACGGCAGGGATGCTGGGGCCTGCAGGCACGGAGGGCTGCGCCACGGCCCGGTGCCGAGGGCGCGCTGCAGGGTATGGCGTAAGCGCAGTTCGGGGATGGGCTTGAACTCGCAGGCGGCCAGTCCGTGCAGTTGCATTTGTTCGGCGGTGGGGCGATCGCCCTGCGAGGTGAGCAGGATCAGGGCGGGCCCAGGCGCGCGGGGCTGCAGGTGATGGTGCGGGCCAGGTCGAGGCCGTCGATCTCCGGCATCTGGTGGTCGAGCACTACGAGGTCATAGGCCTGGTGGGCTTCGACGGCGCGGGGTGAGTTCGCCCAGCGCGGCGGCGGCCGAATCGACGACGCTGTGGGCAAGCTTGCCAGCGTTGAGGGTGTGGTGGAAGACCTTGCGGTTGGTGGCGTTGTCGTCGACCACGAGTACGCGGCGGCCCTCCAACGTGCCGAGCGGCTCTTCGGGTTGGGTCGGGCCTGTGGCGCGCCCGAGCACGACTGTGAACCAGAACACTGAGCCTTGCCCCAGAGTGCTGGTGACCCGGATCTCGCCCTGCATGAGCTCGACCAGCCGGCGGCTGATGGCCAAGCCCAGGCCGGTGCCGCCGAAGCGGCGCGTGGTCGAACTGTCGGCCTGCACGAAACGCTGGAACAGGCTGGCCTGGTGTTCGGGGGCGATGCCGATGCCGGAGTCCTGCACTCCGATGCGCAGGCGGATCCCCTGGACGCTCCTCGGACGGGCCCACACGCAGGACTACTTCGCCTTTCTCGGTGAACTTGATGGCGTTGCCCAGGAGGTTGAGGACGATCTGGCGCAGGCGTACCGGATCACCGGTGACGAAGCGGGGGACGCCGGGTTCGAAATCGAGGGCCAGCACCAGGCGTTTCTTGCGGGCCTGGGCGGCCTGGAGATCGAGGGTGCGTTCGAGCTGCTCGTGCAGGTCGAAGTCGACGGTTTCAAGCGCGATGCGCCCGGCCTCGATCTTGGAGAAATCGAGCACGTCGTTGATCACGGTCAGAAGCGTCTCCCCGCTGAAGAGCAGCGTTTCCACAAAATCAGTTTGCTCGGTGCTGAGCGAGGTGCCCTGGAGCAGGTGGCCCATGCCGATGACGCCGTTGAGGGGCGTGCGGATCTCGTGGCTCATGTTGGCCAGAAATACGGTCTTGGCTTTGTCGGCGGCCTCCGCCGCCTCCTTGGCGGTGTGTAGTTGGGTGTTGGCGGTGTGCAGCTCGGCGGTGCGGTCGGTCACTCGGGTCTCCAGCTCCCCGGCGAGTTGGCGGTAGCGCTCCTCGCTGGCGGCGAGGTCGGCGGCCTTCTCGCGGGTTTCCTGGATTTGCTCGGTAAGCCGGGCGTTGCTGTTGTGCAGTTCGCCGGTGCGCACATGCACGAGTTGTTCGAGGCGGACCTTCTCGCGGCGCTCGAGGTAGGAGGCGAGCCAGGCGGCGGCGCCGATGAAGGCGAGCAGGGAGAGCGCATAGGCGCCGTAGGCGGTGCGGGTGCGGAACCAGGGCGGTAGAATGGTGAAGGCGAGCCGGGCCTCCTGTCCGGTCTCGGTCCCGCGCACGGGCCGCACGCGGAGCACATACTGCCCCTCCTTGAGACGGCTGAATACGGCGACCCCAGTTGCACCGGCCGGCAACCAACCGGCCGAGCCGCCCTCGAGCATGGTCTCGAACAACGCCGGTGCGCCGAGTGGGGTGCCGGGCGCGGCGAAATGGACCGCGATCGAGTTCGATCCGTAGGGGATCGGGGCGATGCTTCCGTCCCTGGGATACAGGGTGCGGTTGTCGGCGGTGAGCTGCACGCTGGTGATCAGGGCGCACAGCGGCGGGGTCGCGGGTGCGGTGAGGGCGGGGTTGTAGCGGACCAGGTAGTTGTCGCGGAGGAACCACACCACGCCGTCGGCCTGGGGGAGAATGTAGTAGGGACGTAGGCCGAACAGCCCGCGCACCGCTTCGTTGCGGCCTTCGGCGAAACGATAGACCGCGCCACCCGAGGCGGACCAGAATGAGCCGGCGGCGTCGAAGGCCGAACGGCCCGAGATGGTGTCGGTGAATTCCGGATGGCGGTCCTGAAACGTGGTGTCGGCGACGAAGCGATCAGTGTCGGGATCGTGGCGCAGGCTGCGGCCTGAGGAGCTGAGGCGGATTTCGCCGTGCAGGAGGAAAGTTTGGATCCAGCCGCTGCCCAGCCCGTCGTCTATGGTGTAGACTCGAACCGCGGGCACCTCGGGCGGGGGGTCTATGCGGGCGCATTTTCCGGCGCCAAGTTCGACCCAGGCGCACCCGTCGGTGTCGACCACGCCGCCGAATGATTCTTGGATCTGCGGGGTGGGAAACGCTTCGCGGGTGAAGGTCGTGCCGGATCGGTGGAGGCGGCCGACTTCGTTGCGGGTGCAATAGATCCAGAGGGCCCCGTCCGGCGTGGCGGGGAAGATGCGGAGCCCCGGCGGGCCTGGCAGTACAAGTTCCCAGCCGGAATCGCTGCGCTGGTACAATCCCCGCTCGGTGCTGGCGAGGATCCGACCGGTGCCGGGGTCGCGGGTCAGACTGCCCGCTGTCAAACCGTCGGGGCGGTCGGGAATGAAACCCACCAAACGTCCCCTCTCATCGTAGTTGCCATGCAGGGTTATGCCGTCGGCACAGAGCCACAGCTCGGCTTGGTGGCGGGCGAGTTGAACGAAGTTGAAACCGCTGTCGACCAGCGGTTCCAGGCGCGAGACGGGCGAGGGGAACTCGATGCGGGCGAGCCCTGTGCCAAGCACGGCCCACAAGTCGCCTTCGCGTCCGACCACGAGGCGACGGATCCGGGCGAGACGGTGATCGCTGCGGCGGTCGAGTGTTTGGATCACGCGCAACTCTTGGTCGAGAAAGTGGAGACCGGAGCCTTCGACAGCCATGGCGTAGTAACCGCCGGAGGCCGGGCAGAAGGCGTTGGTGCGGTTGGTGCGTAGGATCTCGGGGGAGGGCAGCGGTGTGAGTTGCTGGCCGTCGAAGCGGAAGAGCCCGCGTCGGGTTGTGCAGAGCAGCACGGAGCCGTCAGACAATTCGGCGTGGCCGGTGACTGCCATGTCGGCGTCGAGTGATGTCCCGGGGAGGAGCGGGATGAGGGCGGGCGCAGGGTCGATGCGAAAGAGCTGCCCGTTGGTGGCGTCGCTCACGAAGGTGCGGTCGCCGGTGCGAAAAAGGTGACTGATGATGTTGAGCTGCCCGACGGGCTCGATCGCGGTCTGCCCGTGCCACTCGTACAGGCCGCCGCTATAACCGTACCAGAACCACTGATCGCCCTGCCGGGAGGCGTACGCCAGACCGGGATGGGGGCCCGCCCCGGCGGCCAGCTCTGCGGCGGGCGCAGCCAGCCAGCGTCCGTTCTCGGGGAACTGGATTTCGGCGATTCGATCGCCCATGGCGGCGAGCAGGCGCCCGTCGGCGCCGACCGTGAGGCTCTCGACGCCGGCGCGTTGGTCGCTGCCGGGTCCCAGTTGCTGCAGGTACCTCTCCCATCGCACCCCGTCGCCGATCGAGATCTGTTGACCGGCCGAGGCCGCCCAATCGCCCGTCGGGCAGCTGGGCGAGGTGGAAGGGCGCGACCTCCAAGCCGAGCGCCTCGGGGCCGAGCACGACGAAGTTGGGGACGCCGGACTCGATCATGCCCGGGGCCGGACCGGGTAGATCGATCGCGACCTGACGAGCGCCCGCACCTGCTCCGAGTGCGCAGAGGGTGGCGCAAGCGGCTGCGGCCAAGAGTCGGCGCGCGGCGCGAGAAAGGCGGACGGAGATCGGCATGCCGGCCTAGGATATCGGCCGGAATCGATACAGGTTGATCGATTCCGCGGCGGTTCGCGCGTGGTGGTGCGCACACCGCGGCGGCGCCAGGGGCTGCGCATGTGCCCCCCACTTCGATCAGTTCCAGGTCAGCAGTACCATGCCCATCGCCTTGCGCACGGCGGTGAGGGTGGCCTCGGCCTCGGCGTTGGCGCGCTCGATGCCGCGTTTGAGCACGCTGGCGACGTAGCCCGGATCCTTCGCCAACTCGGCGCGGCGGGCGCGCAACGGAGCGAGGGTGGAGTTGAGCGTCTCGACAAGCAGGCCCTTGAGCTTGCCGGAACCGCCTTCGCCGATCTCGGCGGCGATGGCCTCGGGGGGGCGGCCGGTGCAAAGCGAGACGAGGCGCAGCAAGTTCGCCACTTCGGGGCGGGCCTCCGGCTCGAAGGTGATCAGGCGGTTGCTGTCGGTCTTGGCGCTCTTGAGCAGCTTGGCGGTCTCCTCGGCGGTGGCCTTGAGCATGACGGCGTTGCCGCGGCTCTTGCTCATCTTTTGGCCGCCGTCGAGGCCGAGGATCACAGGCGTCTCCGAGAGGAGCGCGTCGGGCTCGGGGAAGACGGCCGGGTCGGACGGGAAGCGGGTGTTGAAGCGGCGGGCGAGTTTGCGGGTGAGCTCGAGATGGGGGAGCTGGTCCTTGCCCACGGGGATGATGTTACCCTTGACCGACAGGATGTCGGCGGCTTGGTGCACGGGATACGTGTACATCAGGGCGTTGATCTGGCGCAGACCGGCGGCGCGGGTCTCCTCTTTGACCGTCGGGTTGCGGTCGAGCTCGGGCACCGAGACGAAGGTGAGAAAGGGCACCAGCAGCTGGTTGAGCGCCGGCACGTGGGAGTGCGGGAAGATGAAGGTGCGGCCGTTCTCCGGGTCGAGGCCGGCGGCGAGGTAATCGAGCACGATCTCGCGTACGTTGGCGGCCACATTGTCGGCGGTGTCGCGGTCGGTGAGCACCTGGTAGTCGGCTACGACGATGAAGGTCGTTACCCCCAGATTCTGGATCTTGACGCGGTTCTGGAGCGAACCGAAGAGGTGGCCGATGTGTAGGCTGCCGGTGGGGCGGTCGCCGGTGAGCACGCGGTATTTGTGCGGGTTGGCCGGGATGTCCTTCCAGAGCGCCTCGCTGCGGCGCACCGCGGCCTGGAAGGTATCCGTGGAGATGGTGGTCTCGTCGGCGGTGTTGGCGGAGTCGGGGGCGGGCGGGACGGTGGCGTCGGTGGACATGGGAGGAAGAGCAGTGAGGAAAAGCGGGATCGAGGAAAACGGGAAGGTGGAAATCAGGGAATCAAGAAAGCCCGAGGCGCTTCGGCCGTGGGAGATGCGGGTACGCCGTCGGAACCTGGATCCAGCCTTCGCGGGCGGCGGTCGGGTGCTCGGCCGCGGTTGGCCGTGTCGTTAGGCCGGTGGCGCAGCAGCGCACGGTGAGCGCGGCGATCAGCGCATCGAGACCGTGATCGGAGGCGGCGTAAGCGGGAGGCAAGGCAAGCGTTGGATGTGCCGCGCGCAATTGACGAAGGGTGGCGGTGCGGCGGCGGCGCTCGGCTGGGCCGGTGCCCTTGTAACCACGGTTGGGCAGTCCCCAGGCCTTGAGGCTTCCGGCGGGGTAGACCTCGAAGAAGCGCCCGTCGCCGCTACAATCGGTCACACCGTGTCGGCGTAGCAGCGCCATGGCCCGCATGGCGGGCAACGCGATCCGATCGGTGGAGACGCTGAGCGGGGTGAGTGCGAGTTGTTCGTGTACGCGGCGATCAGTGAGTCGCAGGCGGAGGTGGGTACGCAGGTTGGCATTGTCGGTCCATGTGGTCGCGGTCCAATGCGCTACAGCGGCACGAAATACCTCCGGCCAGCCAAAGGGCGCGTCGATGCCGATCACATCGGCCGTACGGATCAACGCATCGAGGTCCGCATCCGTGCAGCCCAGCCGCGGCGCCTCGGCGACGGGGAGGCCTCGTTCCCAGTGGATAAGGCACGCGGCGGTATCCTTGGGCATGGAGGCGAGATCGATGCCGAGGGTGAGCATGGCGGACGGTTCAACCGAAGAAGCAGCAGTTGGCATCCTGGTCGATCACCCGGAGCGCCTTGGTGAGCGAATCGGCTTCGGGGCAGGGCGCGTAGCGATGCCACTTCAAGTCCGCGCGTTGCCAGAAGATTCGCCACGAATCGCTGAGGCGAACATAGGTGAGCTTGGCGATGGGGTCCTCAATGTATCGTGTCGGATCGAAGTGGACAGGCCGCACGTAGAAGAGCTCGATGGATTGGTCGGTGAAGCGTTGTCCCTCGCGCATGAGTTCGCGCATACTCAGCGGCGGCCGGCGACGGGACCAGAAATGCAGTTCGAGGGTCGCGGTATGCGCGGCGATTTCGTCTTCGGTGAAGGCCATGGTCGGAGCGGAGCGGGAGCGTAGGTTTGAGGCATTGCGGAAGAATCGGGGATTCGGAAAGGATGAAAATCAGTGGAGGGCGCGCGGCTGTTTCCCCGAGAATGGCTTTGCCTGGGGGGCGGGGGGCCCAGCGTCGTGCCGGTGCAACCTCAGTCGGGGAGATACGCTGATGGCGCTCGCCGCGACGAGTTGCGTGCCTTGGCCGTGGCCAGCGGCGGCTCCGAGCGCCTGGATTTGCGCGAGGTGTGGAGGGCGGCGCAGCCGGGAGGGAAACTTGATCTGTCGCGCTGGTTGTTGATCGCTGCGGTGGTGGCGATGGTGGGCGATGCGTTGCTCATCCAGCTGGGGGTGCGGCTGGTGAGGGATAGAACAAGGGCGTCGGCTGGACTGGGGTAGCAGGGGCGTGCTTGCGCGCGATTGGGCGTGAGCATCGCCTCCAACTCGGAATCGCATGCAAGCAGGCTCCTACGACGGACTGACGGGCCGGGGGTAGGAGCGGAACGATTTTACGAGGTCGTCGTTTCCGGTGTTGACCGGGGCGGGATGCTCGCTGTGTTCTTGCCACTCGCGTTTTTGGAGCCGGGCAACCGGGGCCGAAGAAGCAGACCAACGGAGAGGTGACAGAGTGGTCGAATGTGCATGATTGGAAATCATGTGTACGGGTAACCGTACCGAGGGTTCGAATCCCTCCCTCTCCGCCATTTTGGGCTCGGCCCAAAATGAAGTGCATTGGCGAACGGGCGATAACCTGTCCTAGTGCCCCTTCGTCTCGATGAACACCGCCTTCGGCATTTTTCTGGAAACGCTCACCATCCTCGCGCTGGTGGCGGCCAATGGCTTCTTCGTCGCCGCCGAGTTTGCGCTGGTGAAGGTGCGCACGAGTCAGTTGCGACCGCTCGAGAAGACCGGCGGCTGGCGGGTGCGCCTGGCGATCAAGGCCTGTGAGCACCTCGATGCCGCGCTCTCGGCCACCCAGTTGGGCATCACGCTGGCCAGTCTCGGTTTGGGCTGGATCGGCGAGCCTTTCCTGGCCCACCGGCTCACTCCCGTTTTGGCCCGTCTCGGGGTGACGGATGCCACCGTGGTCTCCTCGATCGCCTTCGGCCTCGCCTTCACCACGATCACTTTCCTGCACATCATCTTCGGCGAGTTGGCCCCCAAATCCTTGGCGATCCAGCGGGCCAAGGCGGTGTCGCTGTGGGTGTCGGGGCCGCTGATGGTGTTCTACCGGGTATTCTTCCCGGTGATCTGGTCGTTGAACAGCCTGGCCAATCTCTTCCTGCGTTGGGCGGGACTGGGGCCGGCGAAGGAAGGCGAACATACCTTCAGCGCCGACGAACTTGAGTATGTGTTCAGTCACGCCAGCCATGCCCATCCCTCCGATGCGCTGATCAACAAGCTCATGGTGCAGTCGCTGCGCGTGCGGGAGACGACCGCCAGCCAGATCATGATTCCCAAGGAGCAGGTGGTGGTGCTGTGGTTGGATCGGCCCCAGACCGAAAACCTGCGCATCGCCCAGGTCAGCGCGCTCAGCCGCATGCCGGTTTGCCGCGGCAGTAAGGACAAGGTCGAGGGCTTGCTGCTGGTGCGCGAGTGGCTCTGGCAAATCGTGGCGCTGGGAGCGGACGCGTCGTTCGAGCCGTTGATCCGGCCGGTGCTGAACTTCGACCAGAAGACGACCGTGCCGGCGATGATTGAGCATTTTCGCACCGAGCGCAGTCATCTGGCCGTGGTGCTCAACGAGACTGGGGGCATGGCTGGTATCGTGACGTTGGAGGATGTACTCGAGGAGATTGTGGGCGATATCCGTGACGAGTTCGACATCGAGCACGTCCCGGTATTCGAGCACACCGAGCATGCCATCGTGGTGAGCGCGGCGATGACCATGCGCGAACTGCAGGCGGAGACGGGGTGGCCGTTCGACTGGTCTCCCCGTGAAACGGTGGGCGCCTGGCTGCACCGCAGCCTGGGGGTGGCGGCGCGCCGGGGGGATGTGGCGACTGTGGGCGAGTACCGGCTGACGGCGACCGAGGTGAGTGCCGAACGGATCCGCCGCGTGCGGGTAGAGCGAGTCGTGGAAGCCCCGGCAGGTGAAGATCCGGCGATTTGAGGGGGACGCAGCGCGGTATCTGCCGGCCTGTGCTGAAGCGCCAGGCCACGTGGCACGTGGCTATTGCCCGTGCGGGTGGCGATGCCGGTTAGGCTGCGCAAGCGACGCCCCTCCCATTGCGCCGACCCGGCCAAAAAGGAGTGGGCCACGGAAGAGCCGGGCCTGCTCGCGCGGCAGCCGGCTCACGCCGGGCCCGGCAAGCCGCGTTTTCGTCGTCGCCCAGACAGTAGTGGGGGTAATTTTGCCAGGCGACCGAGCAAGGGCAGCTTGAGAGGGAAAATTCGCCCAAATGCGGCTTGCGACCCCCTTGGCCCAAACCTAGCTTGCGCCGCTCCCGGCAAATTGGCGTCTCTGTTCCATGGTTTCACCTACCAACGAAGTCCTTGGCTACGATAGCAAAGTTGAAGGCGGTCTGATCGTCACTCGCGTCGACGCGGTGATCAATTGGATCCGCGCCAACTCCATCTGGCCCATGCCTATGGGCCTGGCTTGTTGTGCCATCGAGTTGATGGCCGCCGGGGCCTCACGCTTCGACATCAGCCGCTTCGGCGCCGAGGTCATGCGCTTCCCGGCGCGCCAGTCCGATGTGATGATCGTCGCCGGTACGGTGACCTACAAGATGGCGGTGCATCTGCGCCGCATCTACGAGCAGATGGCCGAGCCCAAGTGGGTGATCGCCATGGGCGCCTGCGCCTCCTCGGGTGGCATGTACCGCTCGTATTCCACCTTGCAGGGCGTGGATCGGATTGTGCCGGTCGACATCTACATCAGCGGTTGCCCGCCGCGCCCGGAGGCCGTGCTCGACGCTTTGCTGAAGATGCAAAACGTGGTCCGCGAGGATCGCAGCGCGCGCAAAACCGCCATCGGGAATGCCCTTATCCGCTGAGCCCTGGCCCCACCGATGACCGCTCCCGACATTGCTGCGTCGCTGCAAACGCAGTTTCCCACTCTCACCTCGCGCGCCAGTCTCGACGTGCCGGCCTTCAACATCCCGGCCGCCGAGGTCCTCGCCGTGCTCACGTACCTGCGTGACGAGTGCGGCTTCGATCTGCTGGCCGACCTGACTGCCATCGACTGGGCTCCGGGCGCCTCGCCGAGGTTCACGGTGGTGTACCACTTGCTCGCCACCGGGCGTGCGGAGTATGTACGCATCGCCGCCGACTGCCTGAGCGACGACGAGCCGGCGATGCCCACCGCCACCGGAATCTGGCCCGGTGCCGACTGGCACGAGCGAGAATGCTTCGACCTCATGGGGGTGAAGTTCACCGGCCACCCCGACCTGCGTCGTATTCTCATGTGGGACGGGTATCCCTACCACCCGCTGCGCAAGGATTTCCCGCTCGCCGGCCTGCCCACCGAGCTGCCCGATGCCGAGATCGCCGCCGTCTCCGGTACTCGGGTGCTGCCGGCCCCGATGGCTGGTGGGCCGTTCGTGGCCCAGCCCGATGGCAGCGTGACCACCTCCGCAGGCCGCGGCCCGCGCTCGCTCGATCAGGAGTGGAGCGAGAAGAAGACAAAACCCGCCGGCTGACCCGCGCCGCCAACGAACCCTCCCGCCATGCCGACGGATTACGAATTTCCCGACAGCGCCGCCCGCGGCGCCCAGGCCGCCGAGGCCGAGAAGCTTGAGATCAACCTCGGGCCCTCCCATCCCAGCACGCACGGCGTGCTGCGCGTGAGCCTCGAACTCGATGGCGAGGTGGTCACCAAGGCCGATCCGGTCATCGGGTACCTGCATCGCGGCGACGAGAAGATCGCCGAGAACATGACCTACAACCAGTTCGTGCCCTACACGGACCGGTTGGACTACCTCGCGCCGCTGGCCAACAACGTGGCCTACGCCATCGCCGTCGAGCGGTTGGCCGGGCTGGAGGTGCCCGAGCGCGGCCAGGCGTTGCGCGTGCTCATCTGCGAGCTGGCGCGCATCTCCTCGCACCTGATGGGGCTGGGGGCCTTCGCGATGGATTGCGGCGCGTGGACAATCTTCATGTACACCTTCGAGGAGCGGGAGAAGTTGTACCGCCTCTTTGAGGAGCTTACCGGCGCGCGTTTCACCACCAGCTACACCCGCGTCGGCGGGGTGGCGCGCGAGAGCATTCCCGACGGCTGGCTCGATCGCGTGTCCGATTTTTGCGACCAGTTCCTGCCCATCCTCGACGAGTCGCTGGCGATGCTCACCGACAACCGCATCTGGCGCGACCGCACCGAGGGCATCGGCGTGATCACGCGGGCCGAAGCGCTGGCCTGGGGCCTCACCGGCCCGAATCTGCGCGGCAGCGGCGTCGCCTTCGACCTGCGCAAGGACAAGCCGTACTCGGGGTACGAGCGCTACTCTTTTGATGTGCCGGTGGGCACCCGCGGGGATTGCTACGACCGCTACCTGGTGCGCGGCGAGGAGATGAAGCAGAGTGTGCGTATCGCAAAACAGGTGATCGCGAGCTTCCCGGGCGGGCCGCTCAACGCCGTCGATGCGCGCAAAGTGCTCGCGCCCAACAAGGGTAAGATCCTCACCAGCATGGAGGAGCTGATCCAGAATTTCATGATCGTGACCGAGGGCCCGCAGATGCCGGCAGGGGAGGTCTATTTCGAGGCGGAGAACCCGAAGGGCTCGCTCGGCTTCTATGTGGTCTCCAAAGGCGGCGGGGTGCCGTGGCGCCTCAAGATTCGCGCCCCCTCGTTCTGCAACCTGAGCATCCTCCCCAAGGTGTGCGTCGGGGCGATGTTGGGCGACGTGGTCTCCATCCTGGGCAGCCTCGACTTTGTGATGGGGGAGTGTGATCGGTGAACTTCTCGGCGAAATCTGCGATGAGTCTGAACCTGAAACCTGAGACCCTGGCCCGCATCGACGAAGTGATCACCCATTACCGGGTGAAACGCAGCGCCACGCTGCCGTTGCTGCACCTTGTGCAGGAGGACCAGGGCTACATTTCCTCCCGAGGCGGTCGAGTGGATCGCCGCCCGGCTCGAGCTCCAGCCTATCAACGTGCTGGAGTCGTGACCTTCTACCCGATGTTCCGCCAGCAGCCCATCGGTCGCCGTCATGTGAAGATCTGCCGCACGCTCTCCTGCGCGCTCAACGGCGGCTACAAGGTGTGCGAACACTTCGAGAAGGAGTTCGGCACCCACGTCGGCCATAGCAGCGCCGATGGCGAAGTGCATCTCGAGTTTGTCGAGTGCCTGGCCAGTTGCGGCTCCGGGCCGGTGGTGATGATCGACGACGATCTGCACGAAAACGTGGACACCGCGAAGGCCGCCGCCCTCGCCGCCCAGCTCAAGGCCGAAGCCGCCCAGCGCCGCTGACCACCGCTCCGCACCTCTGCCTTCTCCATTCTACCTTCTGCCTTCGCTACCATGCCTCATCCCGCCGAACGCCGCCTGATCTTCCGGCACATCGACGAGCCCGGCTACTCGCCCGACCTCGCCTGCTATCTGCAGCACGGCGGCTACGAGCAGTTGCGCAAGGCAGTCGCCCGTCCGCCCGCCGAGCTCATCGACGAGGTGAAGAAGGCCGGCCTGCGCGGTCGTGGCGGCGCCGGTTTTCCCTGCGGGGTGAAGTGGTCGCTGGTCGACCGCAAGAGCGGCAAGCCGATCTATCTCATCGTCAATGCCGACGAGTCCGAACCGGGCACCTTCAAGGACCGCTACATCATCCACCAGGACCCGCATCAGTTGCTCGAGGGGATCATGATCTCCTGCTGGGCCAACAACGTGAAGCAGGCCTACATCTACATCCGCGGCGAGTTCCCCCATGGAGCCCGGATCCTGGAGACGGCCATCGCCGAGGCGCGCGCGGCCAACTTCGTCGGTCCGAATATTCTCGGGACTGAGTACTCGTGCGAGATCTTCGTGCACCGCGGCGCCGGTGCCTACATCTGCGGCGAGGAGACCGGCCTGATCGAGTCGCTCGAGGGCAAGCGTGCCTATCCCCGGATTAAGCCCCCGTATTTCCCCGCCGTCCTGGGCCTCTACCAGTGCCCGACGATCGTGAACAACGTGGAGACCCTCTGCCACGTGCGCCACATCGTGGAGCTGGGCGGGGAGGCTTACTCGAAGATCGGTACGCCGAACAATTCCGGCACCCGCCTCATCGGTGTCTCCGGTCAGGTGCTGCGCCCCGGCTATTTCGAGTTCGAGTCGGGCAAGATCACCCTGGGCCAGTTGCTCAACGAAGTCTGCGGCGGGCCGCGGCCGGGCCGGACCTTCCAGGCGATCATTCCCGGCGGCTCGTCCTCAAAGGTGCTGCGCTGGGGCGAGAAGTTCACGATCAAACAGAAGGACGGCAGCACGGTGACGTGGGGCGTTGAGGACATCCCGCTCGACTTTGACTCGTTCGCCGCTTGCGGCACGATGGGCGGCTCCGGCGGCGTGATCGTGATGGACGACACCGTCAACGTGGTCGAGGCGCTGGCCAATCTGAACGCCTTTTACGCCCACGAAAGTTGCGGGCAGTGCACGCCCTGCCGTGAAGGTTCGGCGTGGATGCGCAAGATCACGCACCGCATGGTGCACGGCCAAGCCCGTGCCGAGGACGGCGCGTTGCTCAAGTCGGTGGCCGACCAGATTCCCGGTCGCACCGTCTGCCCGATGGGCGAGGCCTGCTCGTGGCCGGTGCAGAGTTTCATCCAGAAGTTTGGCGAGGAGTTCAGGGCCTATCCCGCCGCGAAACAGAACCGTCACAACTTGGCGCCGACGCTGATCTGAGTGCCGAAGCGCCATCACCTCCACTCACCATGAGTAACGCCCATGAAGTTCTGCTCGATGTGAAGACCGCCCGCATGCGCGATGCGGCCGAGGCGCAGGCTTGGCGGAAACTGATGGTTCGTTGCCGGAAACCTGCGGGCTTGACGATGCTCATCTGGCTCGGCGTGGTTGGGAGTCTGGTGTGGGGCGGACTCATTCTCGCGCTTAATCTCAAGGACCCGAAGGCGGGCCTGCCTATGGGTTCTTTCGGTCCGTTGGTGGGTTTGTTCTTCATGAGCTGGTCGCTTTTGGGACAGGTGCTGGGTCGTACCAACGCCCTGCTCGAGCTCATCAAACAGGAAGCCCCCGAACTCCACGCGAAGCTGAAGGACGAGCGCGTGCTCTGACCGTTCTTCCTCACTTCCTCTCCTTTTCTCCCTTTCTCCTCCCCTCCCGCGTGAGCCAGACACCTCCCAAACCCGACCTCGTCACCGTCAACATCGACGGCCGCGACATCGCGGTGCCCAAGGGCACCAACATGATCGAGGCCGCGGCGCTGCTCGGCATCGACGTCCCCCATTTCTGCTACCACCCGAAGCTCACCGTCTCGGGTAATTGCCGCATGTGTCTGGTCGAGATGGGCCTGCCCGCCGTCGATCCGGCCACCAAGCAGCCGGTGATGGACCCGGCCACCGGCAAGCAGCGCGTGAACTGGATGCCCAAGCCCCAGATCGCCTGCTTCACCAACGCCACCCCCGGTCTCCACATCCGCACAACAACACCGCAGATCAAGGAGTGCCGTGAGGGCGTGATGGAGTTCCTCCTCGTCAATCATCCGCTCGATTGCCCGATCTGCGACCAGGCCGGTGAGTGCAAGCTGCAGGAACAGGCCGCCGACTACGGCCGGGGCGCCTCGCGCTTCATCGAGCCCAAGAACGTTAAGCCCAAGCGCACCGAGCTCGGCCCGCGCGTCACCCTCGACGACGAGCGTTGTATCCTGTGCTCGCGTTGCATCCGTTTCACCAAAGAGATCGCCAAGGAGGACGTGCTCGGTTTCGTCGACCGCGGCAGCTACTCGACGCTCACCTGCTATCCCGGCCGCGAGTTGAACCACAACTACTCGCTGAACACCGTCGACATCTGCCCGGTGGGCGCGCTCACCAGCACCGATTTCCGCTTCAAGATGCGGGTGTGGTTCCTCAAGACCACCCCGAGCATCGACACCGAGTCCAGCGTCGGGGCGAACACCGAGCTCTGGGCGCGCGAGGGTGTGATATATCGCATCACGCCGCGGCGCAACGACGAGGTCAACGACACCTGGATGGCCGACTCCGGCCGCCTGCTCTACAAGAAGGTCGCCGCCGACAATCGGCTCAAGCAGCCGCTCGTCGACGGCCAGCCCGTCACCGGCGAGCAGGCGCTCGCCGCTGCCGTCGAGCTGCTCCAGTCGCAGCGTTCCTATGCCGCGATCGTCGGTTCCGGCCGGCAGTCCGTCGAGGAACAGTTTCTCACCCACCAGCTCGCGCTCGCCCTTGGTTCGGTACCGGCGGACATCGTCGGGCGGGTGGGGCAGGGCGATGGCCTGCTGGTTTCGGCCGATCGCAACCCGAACGTCCGTGGCGCGCTCGTCACCGGTCTCATCAAGGCGTACCCGCCGACCGAGCTCACCGAGCTCGCCGCGGCGATCGACGACGGTGCGGTGAAGATGGTGATCACCTTTGGCGAGGATCTGCTCAAGGCCGGGCTCACCACTGAGCAGCTGGCGAAGCTTTCGTTGATCGAGGTCGGGACGCATCCGCTAAGCACGACGGCCGCGGCCAAGGTCGTGTTGCCTGCGCTCACCGTATTCGAGAAGAACGGCTCGTTCATCAACCAGCAGTTCCGCCTCCAGAAATTTCATGCTGCCGTCCCTGGCCCCGCCCAGGCACGCGACGATCTGGCGATCCTCACCGCCTTGCTCACCGGCTTCACCGGCACCGCGCAGCCGGCCGCCACCGTCGAGGCGGTGTGGGCCGAGTTGGCCAAGCAGGTACCGGTGCTCGCCGGTGTCACGTGGGCTTCGATCCCCGCGACTGGCCGACTCATCGACGGAGCCGCTTGGGCCAGCCAGCCCTTCGTCGAGGGCGAGACGCTGCACTACAAGCCGGTGCCCGCGCCGGCGCGGGCCAAGGCGGAGCCGACAAGTGACAAGGGCCAAGGGCCAAGTGACAAGTAACACGTATTAAGTGACAAGACGCCCAGCGATGATCGCGCAACAACACCAGTCGGGAGCCAGCTTGATC
Organism: Opitutaceae bacterium; assembly: GCA_016711225.1. GTDB lineage: Bacteria > Verrucomicrobiota > Verrucomicrobiia > Opitutales > Opitutaceae > CAJCBL01. Next base: position 68,797 of record JADJTK010000012.1, on the reverse strand, counting down.
GCGAGTAGGTCCAGTCTTCGACTGGACTGCCGGGCGGTCTCGACGGCTTGGACCGGTCGGAGACCGGTCCTACCGCAAACGTACCAGCCTTCTGCCTTCTGCATTCTGCCTTCTGCGTTCCTCTCCTGATGGACCTCTTCTACCAGCTTCCGCTGATCCTGCAGCTCCTCATCAAGGCGCTGATCGTCGTCGCCGTGCTGATGGGCTTCTGCCTCTACGGTTCGCTGGCCGAGCGAAAGGTGTCGGCTTGGATCCAAGGGCGCCCCGGCCCCAATCGCACCGCCATCCCGTGGATCGCGGCGATCCCGTTGCTCGGGCGTTTCCTGCAGCGGCTCGGCATTTTCCAGCCGTTGGCCGACGGCGGCAAATTCCTCCTGAAGGAAGAGCCAGTGCCGGGGCATGTGAACTGGTTCTACTTCAACCTCGCCCCGGTGCTCGCGCTCATCCCGGCGCTCACCACCGTCACCGTGGTGCCGTTCGGCGAGTACATCGATGCCGCCGGCCGCAGCGTGCCGCTCATTCTGGCCGACCTCGACCTCGGCATCCTCTTCATTTTTGCGGTCTCCTCGATCGGCGTCTATTCCACGATTCTCGCCGGTTGGTCGTCGAATTCGCGGTATCCGTTCCTCGGCGGCGTGCGTGCCTCGGCCCAGCTCATCTCCTACGAGCTCGCGATGAGCCTCGCGGTGCTCCCGCTCTTCCTCGTCGTCAACGGCCCGGGGAGCGAGGGTTCGCTCAGCCTGATCCGCGTCGTCCAGTGGCAGGCTGGGACGTGCTGGTTTGTCTTCATCGCGCCGGTATCGGCGTTTGTCTACCTCATCGCGCTTTTCGCGGAGACCAATCGTCTGCCCTTCGACATGCCCGAGGGCGAGGCCGAGCTGGTCGGCGGTTTTCACACCGAGTATGGCGCCTTCAAGTTCGGCCTGTTGATGACCGCCGAATACGCGCACCTCACGGTGGGCTCCGCGGTGTTCACGCTGCTTTTCCTCGGCGGCTGGAATCCGTTCCCTGGTTATACCTGGGGGGAGGCGGCGACGTGGACCGGCCTGGCGCTGCATTCGGGGCTGCTCGGCGCGTTGCTGGCCTTGGGCACCTTCCTGCTGAAGACGATCGTGATGATCTTCATTTTCATGTGGGTGCGTTGTACGCTCCCCCGTTTCCGTTACGACCAGGTGATGCGCATCGGCTGGCGCGTCCTGCTCCCCCTGGCCCTCGCCAACCTCGTGGTGTACGCGATCGGCATCGCGGTGCTTACCCAATGAAGAATGGAGAGTGCAGATTGCAGAAGTGCTTGAGCGCGCGCCGCGAAGTATGCTGGCGCGCCAAAGCCCCTGTGCCATCCGCTATCAACGCGTCCACTTCTGTCTTCTTCACTCTGACTTCTTCCTTCCTTTCCTGATGCCCGCCACCGTCAAAGTCCTCGAACGCCGGCCGCTCTCGTTCCTTCAGCGCACCTATCTCCCGGGCGTGCTCGCCGGCATGCGCACGACCCTGCGGCACATGGTCGCCCCGAAGATCACGATGGAGTATCCCGAGCAGCGGCCGCCGATTCCGGCGGGCTACCGTGGGGTGCCCACGTTGGTGAAGGATCCGCACGGCCGCGAGAAGTGCGTCTCGTGTCAGCTCTGCGAATTCGTTTGTCCGCCCAAGGCCATCCGTATCGCGCCCGGTGCGGTCGATGCGAGCGGGCCCAACGCCCATGTCGAGAAGGCGCCCAAGGAGTTCGAGATCGATATGCTGCGGTGCATCTATTGCGGCCTGTGCCAGGAGGTCTGCCCCGAGGAGGCGATCTGGTTGCAGAACCTCTATTCGCTTTCCGGCCGCACCCGCTCGGACTTCGTGCACAACAAGGCGAAGCTCTACGAGCTTGGCGGTACCTTGCCCGACACGCATTTCAAGTGGGACAAAAAGAAGGCCGCCGAGGAGGCCGGCAACGCGCACTGATGGCATTTCCGATTTTGGATCTCCGATTGCCGATCTCCCACCTGATGAGAACCGACACCCAACCCCGAGAGCCTTCCACCCGTAGCTGGACGACGAAGTCGTTCAGCTCTTGCCGCGGCGTGGGGCTGAACGACTTCGTCGTCCAGCTACCTCCGGCTTCGTCCCCTCCGCCCAATCGGCAATCGGCAATCTAGAATCGAAAATCCGCAGATGTCCGCCTTCCTCTTCTATCTCTTCGCCACGCTGACGCTGGGCTCCGCCCTGTTGGTGGTGCTCAACCGCAATGCGGTGAGCTCGGCGATGTCGCTCTTCCTGGCCTTCATCGGGATGGCTGGGCTCTTCGTGCTGCTCGAGGCCTACTTCCTCGCCCTGCAGGTGATGGTCTACGCCGGCGCGGTCGTGGTCATCTTTGTGTTCATCGTCATGCTCCTTGATGTCGACAAGCTGCCGCGGCAGCGCATCGACAAGCTCAGCAAGGGCGCCGCCACGATCGCTTTTGCCCTGATGGTCACGGGCGTGCTTTGGCTTTTCCACAAGGATCAGTTCACCGGACCGGCCCTTCCTGCCGAAGCCACCGGCGCCGTGCTCAAGACCTACGGCCGGCAGCTCTTTACCACCTATCTGCTGCCCATGCAGGTCACCGGTTTTCTCCTGCTCATCGCCATGATCGGGGTGATCGTGATCAGCAAAAGAACGCCCGCCGCGACGGCGGCAAGTGGCAAGTAATAAGGATCAAGTGACAAGTTCCTGTTCCCCCAAGTCTCTCTCATTGGCGCCAATTAGCGCTCATTAGCGGTTCCTCTCTTCTGCCCGATCGGTCCTCCGACTTCTGCATTCTTCATTCTGCTTTCCCTCCTCCCGTGACCATTCCGCTCAACGCCTATCTCATCGTCGCTGGCCTGCTCTTTGCGATCGGGTTCTACGGCGTGCTGCTGCGTCGCAACACGCTGGTGATCTACATGTGCCTGGAGTTGATGCTCAACGCCACCACCCTCGCGCTCGTCGCCTTCTCCCGCTTCAACGGCACGGCCGACGGCAACACCTTCGTTTTCTTCATCATCACTGTCGCAGCGGCCGAGGTGGCGGTGGGTCTTGCCATCATCGTGCAGCTCTTCCGCCAGCGCCAGACCGTGCAGGTCGAGAATCTCAACGCGTTGAAGAACTGAAGCCATGAGACGCGCGCAACACGGACACTCTCCACGTAGCTGGACCGCGCAGCGGTTCAGCCATCCCTCCTGTAGCTGGACGACGAAGTCGTTCAGCCCGCCCGACGTTGCTGGGCTGAACGACTCCGTCGTCCAGCTACGAGAACTGACCTCTGTCATTCCGCACGCCGCCATCGTCCATCGTCCATCTGCCATCGCCCATTCCCGATGACGCCCGTCACGTCCACTCTTCTCCTGTTGTTGATCCCGCTGGCCTCGGCCACGGTGATCGCGCTCTTCCTGCGCCGCCGGCACAACCTCGCCGCCACTGTCTCCGTGACCGCCGCCGCCGGTATCGCGGCGCTGGCCGCGCTGCTCATCTTCGGCGCTGAGAACCACGGCAAGACCGTCGCCGATTCCCTCGAGTGGCTCACGCTCGGGTCGGTCACGATTTCGCTCGGCTTCTTGGTCGACGACCTCGCGAAGCTGATGCTCTCCGTCGTGGCGTTCGTGGGTTTCCTGATCCACGTTTTCAGCCTCGGCTATATGCGTGACGACGAGGCTAAGGCGCGCTTCTTCGGCGGGTTGTCGATTTTCATGTTCTCGATGCTGGGCATCGTGGTGGCCGACAACCTCTTCATGATTTTCATCTTCTGGGAACTGGTGGGCTTCAGCTCGTACCTGCTGATCAACCACTACAACCAGAAGCAGTCCGCGGCTGACGCCTCAAAGAAGGCCTTTATCGTCAACCGTATCGGCGACTTTGGCTTCCTGCTCGGCATCCTCTGGTGCTACTGGCAGTTCGGCACGACCAACCTCGCTGAGCTCTCCAGTAGGATGATCGGTGGGCAGGCCCTGATTACCGGCGGTATGTCGTTGCTTCTTTTCTGCGGAGCCATCGGCAAGTCCGCTCAACTTCCGTTACAGATCTGGCTGCCCGATGCGATGGAGGGTCCGACGCCCGTCTCGGCGCTCATCCATGCGGCCACGATGGTCGCAGCCGGCATCTACATGCTGTGTCGGATCTACGCCTTGATGATTCCAGAGGCGCTCGATGTGATCATGTGGATCGGCGTGGCCACCGCGCTCTATGCAGCGTTCTGCGCCATCGTTCAGAGTGATATCAAGAAGGTTCTCGCGTATTCAACGCTCTCGCAGCTCGGCTTCATGGTCGCCGCTTTCGGCTTGGGCAGCATCTATGAGGTGTGGGAGAAGAACCCGTGGGCAGGTCCGGCCGCTGCGATGTTCCACCTTACGACCCACGCCTTCTTCAAGGCGCTGCTCTTCCTCGGTTCTGGCTCGGTAATCGCTGGCTGCCACCACGAGCAGGACATCTTCAAGATGGGCGGGCTGTGGCGCAGGATGCCGGTCACTTTCGTCACCTTTACCGTCGGCGTCGCCGCGATCGTCGGACTGCCTCTGCTCTCCGGTTTCTTCTCGAAAGACGCGATCCTCTTTCTTGCCTATACCAACAACAAGGCCGTCTTTGGCGTGCTGGCTTTCACTGCGGTGCTCACTTCTTTCTACATGATTCGCATGTGGAAGATCACTTTCTTCGGAGAGGCCCGTTCGCACGAGGCCAAGCAGGCGCACGAGAGCGGTTGGATGATGACGCTGCCGCTGATTCTGCTGGCCGCGCTTTCGGTGCTCGGCGGCTACAAGTTCATCTTCCTCCGTCTGGGTGGCCAGTTTGCCTCCCTTGTCACCGAGGCCCATGGACCGGCGCACACGACGATGTTGCTGCTCTCCCTCGGCATACTTGCCGTTGGTGGTGGGGGAGCTTGGTGGTTCTACGCTTCCGCGGCCACCGACACTCTAGCGGAGAAGTCTCCGGCGGGCTTTGGTCAGCTCGTGCGCCTGAAGGAGTGCTTTGATAGCACCTACAACTGGTACGTTGCTAAGGTGCAGCAGCGCTTCGCGATGGTGCTCAACTTCCTCGACCATATCTTTGTCGCCGGTCTGCCGCGCGTATTGGCCGAAGTCGTCGGCTGGTTGGGCTACGGCGCCCGCGCCCTGCACATGGGCAGTATCCACGGCTACGTCTACTGGTTCCTGGTCGGCGCCGCCCTCTGCTGGGCTGTCGCCACCGGACTTCTCTGAGCCATGAACCGGAACGGCCAAACAAACCGACAGAAGACAACGAAGGAAACAAAGGTGCTGTCGCCTGCGACGCTCCGGTTCTCCGTTCTCTTCCCCTCTTCGTTACCTTCTGTGAACTGCCTTTCCTGCCGATGAACGACGCTACGCTTCTCCTGCAACTGGCCGTGGCCGCTCCGCTGGCCGGCGGGCTCATCCTTGCCTTCGGCAACTTCATCCCGAAGCGGCTCTGCAAACTCATCGCCTTCGTTGGTTTCCTCGTGCCGCTGCTGGTGGCGCTCCATTTGTGGTGGGGCTACGCCGCCGCGCCGAAAACGAGCGGCTATGCCTTCCTCTCGGTCACCGATCTCGGACTCTCCCGCGCGCTCGGTATCGCGCTCAAGCTCGGTCTCAACGGCATCTCGCTCCCCCTCTTTGTGATGGCGGCGATCGTTGGCTTCGCGGCCGGCCTGGTGGCGCTGCAGTCCGGGGCCGAGCGGCTGAAACTCTACCTGATGCTGCTGTTGGTGATGCACGGCGGGCTCATGGGTGTGTTCGCCTCGGTGGATATCTTTTTCTTCTACTTCTTCCACGAGTTCGCCCTCATCCCGACCTTCCTCCTGGTCGGCCTCTGGGGCGGGCGCGACCGCGTCTACGCCGCGATGAAGATGACGATCTACCTCACCGCCGGTGCCATGCTTTCGCTTGCCGGCCTGATCGCGCTCTACGCGAAGAGCAACGCCGCCTCCTTCGACCTGATCAATCTCCGCCTCGCGCTCGCCGGCGACGGCGCTCTGCTCGCCTCGCTGCAGCACAACCTCTTTGGCCTGCTGCTCTTCGGCTTCGGCATCCTCGTCTCGCTGTGGCCGTTCCACTCGTGGGCGCCGCTTGGTTACGGGGCCGCGCCCACTTCGGTGTCGATGCTGCATGCCGGCGTGCTCAAGAAGTTTGGACTCTACGGCCTCGTCCAGATCGCGCTTCCGCTGCTGCCCCTCGGGGCGCAGGACTGGGTGCTGTGGATCGTCTGGCTCGCGCTAGGCAACATCATCGTGATCGGTCTGGTGACGATGGCGCAACGCGACCTTAAGCAGATGGTCGGCTTCGGCTCGGTGATGCACGTGGGCTACGGTTTCCTCGGCGTAGCCTGTCTTTCGACCCTCGGCGCCGGCGGCGCGGTGCTCTTCATGGTGGCGCATGGCTTTTCCGTGGCGCTGCTCTTCCTGCTGACAGCGCAGATCCACCAGCGGGTGGGCACCTTCGACATGGCGCAGATGGGCGGCCTGGTGAAGCGCGCGCCGGTGCTCGCGGCCTTCTTCTCCGCGGCGATGCTCGCCAGCATCGGATTGCCGGGCTTCGCCGGCTTCTGGGGCGAACTCACGATCTTCCTCGCGCTCTGGCAGCTCTCGCATCTCTACACTGCACTGGCGATGCTTGGTCTGGTGATCTCTGCAGTCTACGGTCTGCGCGCCGTTGCCAAGGTCTTCTTCGGCGAGCCGACCCCGAACCACGTCAGTTACGCCACGGCCAACCCGACCGCCGATCTCGACTGGGCCGCGCGTATCCCCGCGCTGGTGTTGCTCGCCGCGTTGTTCTTCATTGGTTTCTGGCCGAAGGCGCTCACCGCCCCGCTCAACGAGACGCTCACCGCGCCAAGCTCCAGCGCACTCGCCACGGCGGTCCCGGCGGTCGATGCAACCGTGAATATCGTCGCCCGTCCGTGAGCATTTCAGCCTTCAATTTTCAGCCTTCAGCCTTCCTTCCGCCCGCCCCGCTCGCATGACTCCGGAAATCAAAGCTCTTCACGACATCGCGGTCTCCAACTACTGGCCGGCACTCGCGCCCGAGATCGGGTTGGGCGTGGTCGCGTTGGCGCTGCTCGCGCTCGAATTGCTGCTGCCGAAGCGCCAGCTCGCGACCGTCATTCCGCGGGTGGCGATTCTCGGCTTCGTGGCGGCGCTGGCCTGGACGCTCCGCGACTGGTCGGCAGTCTGGCTGGGGCATGAGCTCTTTGGCGGGCTTGTCCGCCAGACCACCGACTCGCAGATCATGCGGGTGTTCTTCTTGGTGGCCTCTCTCCTGGTGAGCTTCATCGCCACCATCGTGCTACCGAAGCAGAAGGCGCCACGGGTTGAATTCTTCCATGTACTGTTGGTCGCAACCGGGGCGCTCATGCTGCTGGCCCAGAGCAACCACTTCGTTCTGCTCTTCGTGGCGTTGGAGACGGTGACCGTGGCGTTCTACATCCTTGTCTCCTATTTCCGCGCCAGCCCGCTCTCGCTCGAAGCCGGTCTGAAATATCTGGTGATGGGCTCGCTTAGTTCGGCGCTACTGCTCTTCGGCATTGTGCTGCTTTACGGCATCGCTGGAAACCCGCTGCTGGCCGGGCACACGGCTCAGTCGATGAACTTCGCCGCGCTCGGCGAGTTTCTCCGCCACAACCCCGACGAGCCGCTCGCGCTGGTCGGCGCCGCCCTCGTGCTCTCCGGCATCGCCTTCAAGATCGGCGCGGTGCCGTTCCAGATCTGGGTGCCCGATGTGTATCAAGGTGCCCCGACTCCGGTGACCGCCTTTCTCGCCGTCTCCTCGAAGGCCGCTGGTTTCGCCCTCCTGCTTATCCTCGTGCGCGGGCCTTTCCTGCCGCTCGCCCAGGTAACCCTGCCGCTGCTCTCGATCTTCGCCGCGCTCAGTCTGCTCTTTGGCAATCTCGCTGCCTTGCCGCAGCGCAACGTGAAGCGCCTGATGGGCCTCTCCGGTGTATCGCACGCCGGTTTCCTGCTCGTGGGCGTGGTCGCCTCGATCGCCCGGACGGACGCCGTGAGCTGGGCACCGGCCGCGGTCTATTTCTATCTCTTCACGTATCTGCTCGGGGCGATGGCAGTGTTTGGCGTCATGGCGCATGTCGCCGGGGACGCCGATGCCGACCAGGATTTTCGTCACTACGCCGGCCTCGCCCGGAAGAGCCCGTTGCTCGGTGCGGTGCTCGCCTGCGGCATTGGTTCGTTGGCCGGCATCCCGCCGCTGGCCGGGTTCATCGGCAAGCTGCTCATCTTTGTCGCCGCCTTCCACGCTCGTCTGTGGATACTGCTGGGGGTCGCTATCGTGGCGGTAGTGGTTTCGATCTATTACTACTTCGGCTGGATGCGGGCGGCCTTCTACGAGGAGGCACCGCCGTCCCCCGAGCGTGCCGCCGTGGTGCCGCTGCATCTGGGGGTGGCCGCCAGCCTGACGTTGGTGTCCCTCGCGTTGGCCACCGTGTTGCTGGGCGTGTATCAGGGCCCGTTCGGGCAGTGGATCGCCACGCGGTGAGCGGGCGGGGTCTCTGTGTAGCGGCGCGGTTGCCGTGCCGCGAATGGAGCGCAACAGCTTCCCGTTCCGCGCGGAACCGAAGCGGTTCCGCTCTTGGAATCTAGAATATAGACACGAATGAACGTTGGCGAATTTCGCACCGGATTGCGGGAAGGCGCCGAGCGGGGCGTGCTCAAGCGTAAGCGTCCGGCCGGCGACCACGTAGTCGAGTGAGCGGAGATCGGGTATGCTGCGGTGATGACAACGATCACCGCAGAGGTGTTGAAGGCGGAAGGCAAACGCAGCCGAGACGGGCGCCAAATCACGCCAGCGGCGCGGCGAGCGGAGTTGGTCGCCGGGTATCGAGCGAGCGGGCTCACGATGGAGCAGTTCGCCCGGCAGGAAGGGATCAATCGCACAACGCTCGCGAAGTGGGTGTATTTGCAGGGCCGTGGGAGAGGGCGCGCCGCGGTGCAATTTGCCGAGGTGAAACTGCCGGCGGTCTCGCGGTGGGCCTTCGAGCTGACGTTACCCAACGGCTGGGTGGTGCGTGCGGCCGATGCGACCGCGCTGGCGGCGCTGCTCAACGTGGCGGGGCGCTGACACGATGATCTCGTTGTCACCGACACAGCGCATCTTCCTGGCCATCGAGCCGGTGGACATGCGCAAGCACTTCGACGGGTTGTGGGCACTGGCCAGCGAGAAGCTCCACGAGGATCCCTTCGGCGGGGCCTGGTTTGTGTTCACCAACAAGAACCGGGATCGGCTCAAGATCCTGTGCTGGGATGGATCCGGCGTCTGGGTACTGGCCAAGCGGCTCGAAAAGGGTCGGTTTAGTTGGCCGCAGGCCGCCGGGACCAAGCTCGATCTGGAGTCGACAGCGTTGACAATGTTGCTGGCGGGCATCGACCTAAAAGATGGCTGCAAAAGACATGGTATCAGAGATAAATGAATGGACATCAACTACTTATAGTGTAGGTACGTTGTCATCGTATAGCCAATGCCTCCTGCCGAAGTACTTTACTAAGAAAACCTCGCCCTGAAGGCGCAGGTGACCGACCTGGAAGCCCAGGTTGCCTGGTTTCGTCGGCAGATGTTTGGAGCGCACAGCGAGAAGCTCGTCATCAATTCCCCGATGCAGGACAAACTCGCTCTGCCGGAAACCCCGCAGATCGAACGCGCCACGCGCACGGTCACCTACCAGCGCCGCACCCCGGTGGCGGAGAAGCGGCCGATACCGGCCGAAGTCTTCAAAGATCTGCCGGTGGTCGAGACGGTGGTGATCTTGCCCGAGGAAGTGCGGGCGGAGCCGGAGGCCTTCGAACACATCAGCGAGGAATCCACCTTCGAGGTCGACCTCATCGGCCCCAAGCTGGTCAAGCGCGAGATCGTGCGTCCGAAGTTTCGCCGCAAAGCCGACCGCAGTCAGGCTCCGGTGGTCGCGCCGGCGCTGCCGCGTCCGGCGATGGGCGGCTACGCGGCGGCGGGTCTGCTGGCCTATATCGTCATCTCCAAATATCAGCATCACCTGCCGTTGTACCGGCTCGAGACGATGTCGATCCAATGGGGCGCGCAACTCAGCCGCAAGAGCATGGCCGACTGGATCCGGCTGGTGTCCGATTGGGTCGAGCCGATCTACAAGCTGATGCTGTGCGAGCTGCTCGCCGGTCACTATCTGCAATGTGACGAGACTCCGGTGAAGTTCCTCGATCCGGATGAAAAGGGCCATCGCGCCATCCAAGGCTACCTGTGGGTGGTGAGCACACCGGGAGGCGATGTCGTCTTTGATTGGCGCCTGACCCGGCGGCATGGAGAATTGACCACACTGCTCACTGACGACTACGCCGGCCTGCTGCAGTCCGACGGCTACGAAGCCTACGCCTCTTACGCCGAGGTCCATCCGGCCGTGACGTGGCTGGGCTGCTGGGCGCACGCGCGGCGGTACTTCTTCGAGGCCCAAGGCGACAACCCTCGCATCACGCAGGCCGCCCTGCGGTTGATCGGTCGGATGTACCGGCGCGAACGCGAGTGGGACGAACAGAATCTCACTGCCGAACAGCGCGGTCTCGAACGGGCCAAACCCGAAGGGCTGGCCCGCACCATGAACAGCTTGAAGCGCCTGGCCGTGTGGGCGCGCCAACGTATCCGGCCAAAATCGCCTCTGGGCAAGGCCTGCGACTACCTGCTTGGCCAGTGGGCCCCGTTGTCCGCACACCTCAACCACGGCGTAAGCCGGCTCGACAACAACCTCGTCGAAAACGCCATTCGGCCCTCCTGCATCGGCAAGAAGAACTGGTTGTTCATCGGCCACCCCGACGCCGGCCAACGCTCCGCTATTCTCTACTCGCTGATCGTCTCCTGCCAGCGCCACGGCAAGGACCCGCTGGCCTACCTCAAGGACATCCTCACCCGGCTCCCTCGCCTGACCAATCAGGACGACCTGCGCCCGCTCACCCCGCGCCTCTGGCAGCCCAGCGCGTCGTAGTCGGGCTTCCTCTTGGTGCTTATTGCGACGTCTCAATGAGCACCAGTGAGACATCGCTTCGCTACTCGGCAATGCCGCCGTCGTAGGTCGCCGGCCGGACGCTTACGATGGCGCAGATCAATCCTCCGACTACCTGAGGTTTTGCGCAGCGCAAAACCTGGGTCAGTCTCCCTGCAGGAGGCCTGGCTCGCCTATCATTATCCCAAAGGCGCGGCACGCGTCGATGAATGATGGAGACTGGAATCGCCCGGTACGGACCCGTACGCCGGGTGGTGTGGGGCCGGCGGCTAACCACCGCCGGCTACCCGATTGGGCATCCTATTATTTCGGAAATTCCGGCAGTGTGTCCAAGAACACTCGGTGCGCGCCTCGCAACCAGATGTGTTCATCATCCATCGCTACGATATCGATAACCGAGTGCGTATTCGCAAATAGGGTCAATGCTATCACAGTCAATGTGGCGCCACCGCCCAGGTGAGTCATCGACGGAGGAAATCCCTTTTGTATCCCGTAAACAAACAAGGCCAATCCCCCAGCCATGGAAGCAAATGAAAGGACCAGCCTGATCAACCGCTTCGCCTTCACCTTCTCCCTCAATCCGACTTCAACCCTGACAAATTTCATATCCGCCAATGCCCAGAGAACCTGAATCTTCATCGGGATCCACGCATCTCCGGGACCATTCTTGCCCCAGCTTAAGGTCCGCTGGAATCTCCGATGGCCGAAAGTCGGCTCGTTCGTGACGATACAGCGATCTGGACCGACGGGGGAATCCCGCCGAAGCACCAGCCACTGACCATCTTTCCAAGCGGCGGATATCTGAATGGGATCAGCCATATTTGTGCCCAACGCATCAGCCACGACGAATCGCGGACTGTGATTGGAAAACGGGCGTCATAGAGTCGTTGGATGTGCCGTCTGGTCCGGCCCGATTTTCCTCTTCATGTCGCGCCTCCGAAGCACGTTCCAGCACAGTGTCGACGCAAGAAAGAGACTCGTGATCGAAACGAATACTCTTCGGGCAAACTGCGGCTCCATCGTGGCGAAACTGAACATGACAAGAAGAACCAAGGAGAAGATACTTACGGCTCCGGCGGCGAAACGGAGATTTGAACTCGTCGTTGTCGTACTCATGGAAGGGTAGTCATCTTCTTTCGCCGAACGCTTACGGATGAGGGACGACAGGCGGCTGACTTGGCTTGGAAGGCGGGCACGTCCCCGGAGTTCCCTCTGGCCGCAGGTTCGGCCGGGTTCTCATGGATGATGCGTTCAGGACGATAAAGCGCGCCTGAGCCGCTCCAAATAGATCAAGTGAACCGCTGACGAAAGAATGAGTGTCATGCTCACAGCAGCAGCGGTATAGCTGTGCTTTTCCATGGCGAAGGCAGCGTACAGTGGCACAAGAAGCCCAAGATAAACACAGGCGCGAATATTCCGGGCGAGTAGGTGGAACTCTTTGGCGGCTTTCTCTTTTTGTCATGTGAGTTTCTTGTGCCGAACAGCGTATTATCCGACAGCGAGGTTGTCGGATATCCAACGGCGTTGTGGGCCGGTTTTGGGGGTGGTGGCTCTCATCGTTCGCTGCCGAAATCTCTGATCGAAAGGGTCTTGGAAAGCAAGGACCGACTCGGACCGGCGGCGAATCGCCGGAATGGTTCCCCCGAAAAGCGACAAAGACTTACCCGAAATGCCTAATCGGAACGGCGCGCCCAGTTCCTGGAGCAAGGAGAATCCGGAGGAAAGACCGGTAGAATACGGCACGTTACGAGGGATGGCGTCCGACGAGCGATCGCGGTCTATTCGATTGATCGTAGAAGCCTTGCGGCATTGTCGGATCGTGGTTTCGGGGCTTTTGGTGATGGGAAGACTAGCGGGATTGTAACCCGGTGGCCTGCGAGCGGCGACCGTTCGGGTGATAGGCCGACATGTCGCATAACCATGGTGGGGGAGCATCGATCCGGAGTCGCCACCGCCGGTTCGTCATGGCCGGAACTTCCACTCAATGAGCTTGTTGTACAACGCGAGAGCGTCCGATGAGCTCCGTGACAGTGCCCCTCCCGTAACAGTGTTATCCGACAACGGGAAAAACGCTGTAGTTGGCAAGTTGAGCCGGTCGGAATTCGGGGAACGGGTCCCGTTGAGTGCCCCGGCACGGATTAGGCGTTACTCCGTTCGCGGCCGCCGACCCGTCCTAAAGGAGCGGGCCACGAGGGGCGGCGGCGGGACGCCTAAGGAAGAGCGAAGAATGCAGAAGGCAGAACGAAGGGGAGGCGGAGCGGAGCCGGAGCTCGGCGCACCCAGGGCTGAACGGCTGCGCCGCCCAGCTACGATGAAGGCGGGGCGGACGACTTCACCACAGAGAACACGGAGGTCCTTGCGGCTGTCACCGCCGAATGCCTTATCCGCGTTCATCCGCGTGAATCCGTGGTTCCATGTTCCGGAGGAGTAACCACAGATGAACGCAGATGGACGCAGATCGGCGGAGACGCCCTCGGCTTACGCGGAGGTTCGCCACCGATCACCGGGAACAATCGATTCAACCGCGGATAGCGCGGATAACACGGATACGGTAGGAATGGATTCCTTTGGCTCGCGGAGGTTCGCACTCCAAGCGAACCGGCCACCTCACCGCGGTGGCCTACACGACGGCACGACGTTCGGGCGAACGTCGCTACGTCCGGACAAGTCCCGGAGATCCGTCCTAGAGGAGCGGGCCACGAGGGGCGGCGGAATGCCTAAGGCAGAGCGAAGAATGTAGAAGGTAGAGCGCAGGCAGGGACGCTTGCGCCCCCACGAATCCCTCTGTGTTCTCCTCCCCCTCCGTGTCCTCTGTGACCGGAGTGGTTGGGTTTCGTTCTTCGCGGCTATCCCCGGCAGCCGAAGAGGCGGCGCGCGCGAATCAACGCGGCGGCCTCGGCGGGGATGAGCAGCTCCCAGCCCGGAGTGCCGGCCTGGATGCGGCGGAGGATGTCGCGCGAGGGAATGGCCAGCGCGGCCGGGTCGTAATCGGTTACCCCCACGATGTGACGATTCGCCAGGAGATGGGCGTAGAGGTGGTGCAGCTGCGGGGCGACCTGGAGATTCTCGGCGGTATAGACGGCGGTGCCGGCGGGGGCGGGCAGTTCGCAGTAGGAGGCCAGTGCGTCCTTATGCATGGGGTACACGTAGAGGCGCACCGCTTCGCGGAAGAGCCGGCCGATGGCCTCGAGGATGCCCCCGGGCAGATTGGCGTAGTATTGCTCGTCGAGCACCCCGAGCAGGGTGTTGATGCCGAGCACGACCCCGATCGGCTCCTGCGAATAGCGGCGGAAATATTGGGTGAGGCGGAAGAAGACCGAGTAGTTGGAAACCAGCACGTGCAGGCCCACCGCGCCCAGCAGGTCGACGCGGGCGAGAAAATCGGCGGGGTCGAGCGTGCCGGAGGCGAGCAGATTGTGCATCGTCAGCTCGGCGAGCACGACGGTGTCGGTGGCGCCGACGGCAGGATCGCGGGCGAACTGCTCGCCGGCGGCGCGTAGCATGTCGAGGTTGACGTTGGTGACGGGCCGGAAGCTGCCGCGCTCGACGAGGATGGCCTTTTTTCGGAGGGCTTCGGAGGGTTGGAGGACCTCGCCGGCGGGGCTAAAGAGCACTGCGTTGGTGAGGCCGGCCTCGACTAGAAAAAGAGAGAGCAGGCGGTTGTCGACAGTGGCGAAGGCCGGGCCGGAGAACTGCACCATGTCGACCTCGATACGGTCGGTGCCCAGGTTGTCGGCCAGCGAGGCCACAAGGGCCTTCGGGTCCTGGTGGAGATAGGCGACTCCGTAGAGCAGATTCACACCGATGATGCCGAGGGCTTGCTGCTGGAGGACGTTTTCCTTGTCCCACATGCGTACATGGATGACGACGTCGTTGGGCTCCTCGCCGGGGTTGATCTGGAAACGCATGCCCATCCAGCCGTGGCATTCGTTGGTGCCCTTGAAATTGCGGGCGGCCACGGTGTCGGCGAAAACGAAGAAGCGGGTATCCAGCCCGCGGGCGGCTCCGAGGCGCTCGCTGAGCAGCGCGTACTCGTGGTCGAGCATGGTGTGCAACCGCTCGCGTGAGACGTAGCGGGGAGCTTTGCCGTAGATGGCGTCGCTGAACGTCATGTCGTAGGCCGAGATGGTCTTGGCCACGGTGCCGGCGGCCCCGCCGACCTGGAAAAAGCAGCGGGCGACCTCCTGGCCGGCGCCGATCTCGGCGAAGGTGCCGTAGAGGGCCGGGTCGAGGTTGACGGTGAGTGCCTTGCGGTTGGTGGTGAGCAGCTGCTTGGGCTCGGGCGAGGTGGAGGGCATACGCGGGGGCGAGGATGCGAAGGGGCGGTACGGAGGCAAGGCGGGGCCTTGGCGGGGGACCTAAGGCAGAACGAAGAAGGCAGAATGCAGAACGGGGGAGGGATCGAGCAGAAGCGACAAGTAACAAGGGGCAAGTGGCAAGGGGCCGACGTTCTGGCGAACGTCGCTACGAACGGAGAAGGAGCAGGAGCAGGAGTAGAGGAGGCGCAGGGGCGGGGGAAGAACCGGGAGCATCCGAGGCTACAGCTCAAGTCGGAGGGGGGCAGGCCGATAGGCTATCACGGGCCGCCGCGGCCCGCTTTCCCTACCCATGACCGAGCTCGAGATCACCGATATTCCGCCCCTCAGCGCCGGCGAGCAGTCGCTGTTGGACTTTCACACCGTGGTTAACGTGATCAACGTGCTCCATATCGAATTGGTCATGCTCGGGCTCACTATCGCCGACAACGACCGGCTGTTGGGTCGAAGCCTGGCCGCCTGTGAGGCCGTTGTGGAATCGCTAAGCAACCGCGAGCGGGCCCTGGAGCAGGCCGCGCGCGTCGACGAGTTGGAGCGCACCGTGGAGCATGAATTGGCGGGCCTGCCGGATTGGGCGGCCACTCCCGGCACCGATGCCACAACGACCTTGGCCAATCTGCGCACGGTGTTCGCCATCCTCAAGGTGCGGGCCCGTGAGCTGCTGGCGCGGGCGGCCTCGCCGGAACGCTGGGAGGAATTCGAGGTGGAGCGATTGCGGGCGAGTTTCACCGCAGTGTTCGCCGCGATCGAGCAGAACAGCAAGGGCCGCTATCGCATCCTCTATAATGCCGCCCAGCAGGGCTCCTCCGACTACTATGTGGATTTCAAAATCGAGGTGATCGATGGCCGGCGGGTGGTCATGCCGCCCGTGCTGCAGGACGTGATGCGCGATCTCATCGCCAATGCCCGCAAATATACCGCGCCGGGCGGGCACATCACTGCGGCCTTTTATGAGGATGCCACCGCGATCCGCTTTGTGGTGCGCGACGACGGCCGCGGCATCCCCGCGGCGGAGCTGGAGAAGGTGGTGAGTTTCGGGATGCGGGCGAGCAATGTGGGCGATGTGCGCACACTCGGCGGCGGCTTCGGGCTGACGAAGGCCTTTCTGGTGACCAAACAGTTCGGCGGCCGCTTCTGGATCGCCTCCACTCCCGGGGTAGGCACGCAGGTGCGGTTGTGGATCCCGCGGCCGGGGGGCTGAACGGCTGCGTCGTCCAGCTACGAGGGCGAGCGCTACTGCCGGACGGAGCCCACGGGCATCGTATCGAGCAGCACGTTCTTGAGGTCGGCGGAGGTGAAGGGCTTGGGCAGGAAGGCGTCGAAACCGGCGTGCAGGCATTTGTCGCGGTCCTCGCGCAGGGCGTTGGCGGTCATGGCGACCAAGCGTGGGCGCTGGCCGGCGGGCACCTCGGCGAGGACCTGGCGGATCAGGTCGTAGCCGTCCAAGTCGGGCATCTGGAGGTCGACGAGCAGCAGGTCGAAGGTATCCGACAAGGCGATCTTGAGGCCCTGCCGGCCGCCGGTGGCGACGGCGGGCGTGTAGCCCATCTTGGTGAGCATGCGGCAGGCGACGAGCTGGTTCATGGGGCTGTCGTCGACCACCAGGACATGAAGGGGGTGGGCCTCGGCCAGGCCCTGGTCGAAGACCGGGCTGGTGGTGCGGGGGGCGGGATGGAGGGGGGTGCTCGGGCAGCTCGAAGGGGATTTCGCAGAAGAAGGTGCTGCCGTGCTCGGGACGGCTGGTGGCCCAGATGTCGCCGCCCATCAGGTTGCAGAGCGAGCGGCAGATGGCCAGGCCCAGCCCGGTGCCGCCGTAGAGGCGGGTGGTCGAGGCATCGGCCTGGGAGAAGGGCTTGAAGAGGTTCTCGATGGTGGCCGGGTGCATCCCGATGCCGGTGTCGATGAGTTCGAAACGCAGCAACTGCGGGGTGTCGGGCTGGCCGGCGTTGGCCTGGGCGTGACGGACCGCCAAGACGACCGAGCCGTGGTCGGTGAACTTGATGGCGTTGCCGGTGAGGTTGAGCAGGATCTGGCGCAGTCGGTTCTGGTCGCCCACGATCTGGTGGGGCACGGCCTCATCGAGCTCGACGCGCAGCTCGATGTGCTTGGCCTGGGCCATCGGGCGCATGAGGCGGCCGATGTCGTGTACCAAGCTGAACAGGTCGAACGGTTCGTGTTCGAGCACGAGCTTGCCCGCCTCGATCTTGGAGTAGTCGAGGATCTCGGAGAGGATGACGAGCAGGTTCTGGCCGCACTCGCGCAGGGTGCGCAGGTCGGCGCGTTGCTCGTCGTCGAGGGTGGTGGATTCGAGCAGCTCGGTGAGGCCGAGGATGCCGTTCATCGGGGTGCGGATCTCGTGGCTCATGTTGGCCAGGAAGCGCGACTTCACCACGGAGGATTCCTGGGCGGCCTTGAGGGCGACCTCGAGCTGGGAGGTGCGTTCGCGCACCATGTGCTCGAGATCGGCGTTCTGGCGCATGATGCGCATCTGCAGGGCGGCGTTCTCCAGGGCGTAGGCACCCTGGCCGAGGATAATGGTGAGCAGCCGCATCCCGATATCATTCTCATGGACACGGGTGTCGCGGGCGAGGCCGACGAACATGCCCAGGCAGTGCGATCGGGTGGCCAGCGAGTGGAGCACCAAGGTGCCGTCGGGGCCGTCGCCGCGGGTCACGAGGGGGCGGTTCTGGCGCAGCGCCCAGGCGAAGGTGCCCTCGGTGATGGCGTGCTCGACGGCGCGCTGCACCTGCGGGCGGTGCTCGGCCGGGGCGCAGTCCTCGAGGAGGAATTCGGCGGAGTCGGCGTCGGCCAGGTAGAAGGCGATGGCGTGCAGGGGCAGAAGCTGGCGCAGGTGGATACGCAGGCTCTTGAGGATCTGGGCGGATTCGCCGCTGTTGAGGCTGAGCGAGCTGCCCAGCGAGGTGAGCACCTCGAGCAGTTCGATCTGCTCGAACGGGCGCAGGGTGCGCAGGTCGTTGAGCGGCAGGGTGAGCGGAGGGGGCGGGACGGACTCCATGGCGGATCAGGCGAGGATGGTCTTGGTGACTTCCTCGAGCTGGCGGTGGATCTCCTTGGAAAGGGGGGCGAGCATATCGGGGGTGAGGCCGGCCAGTTCCCAGTGGGGGCCGTGGAGCGGGGGCACGTAGCGTTCGCCGCTGGTGCCGCAGCGTAAGGCGTTTACGATCACGTCGGCGGTGTGCAGGATGGCAGTCTCGATGGGATAGAGGCTGGCGGCGTTGTAGCTGTGGTGCATCTTGATCGGCTCGGAGAGGCGGCTGGGCAGCTTCCAGGTGCGCAGCAGATCGTAGCCGACGGTGGCGTGGTCGAAGCCGAGCACGGCGTTTTCGACTTCATAGAGCATGCGGCGCTCGCGGCCGGCGCGGGTGATGGTCTCGGCGGCCTCGGCGGGCAGGTGCTGGAAGATGACCAGCCGGCCGATGTCGTGGAGCAGGCCGAGCAGGAAGAAGCGCTCGGTGTTGGGCTCGCGGCGACGCGCGGCGATCAGGCGCGCGGTGACCCCGCAGGCGATGCTGTGCCGCCAGAACAGCTCCATGTTGACCAGTTCGCGGGGGACCTGGCTGAAGATGGAGGCCACGCAGGTGCCCTGCACGAGGGCGATCATCTGCTCGGCGCCGATCATGGTGACGGCATGGCTGATGGTCTCGATGCGGGCGGGGAAGCCGTAGAAGGAGCTGTTGCCTAGCTGGAGGATGCGGGCCGAGAGGGCCTGGTCGGCCATGAGCACCTCGCCGATGTCGCTCATGGAGCTGTCGGGGTTCTGCACGACTTCCTGAAGGCGGTGGAAGGTTTGGGGCAGGGAGTAGACCGTGCGCACCTTGGCGATGAGCTGGGAGACGGTGGTGCTCATGGGGCGGAGGCGGCGGCCTGGTTGCGGATCTCGTCGAGAATGGCCAGGCGCATGAGTTCGGCGATGGCAGGGTGGGCGGGGTCGGTGCGGTGGAAACGTTCACCCACGGCGGCCTGGGCGCGGTCGAGCATGGCGGGGGTGGCGCGGGCGAGGAAGTTGTCGTCGGCATCCGGCGGCTTGTCCCCCTCGATGTCGACCTGCTGCACGCCCCAGGAGCGCAGGATGCGCAGGTGCTTCTCGTTGATCTCGGTGCCGGAGCGCAGAAGGGTTTGGCCGGAGGCCTCAATGACGTCTTTGCCGACTTTCATGCCGGCAACCAAGGAATCGATATCGACAAGTGCCATATTGGGACGGGCCGGCCGGCGCTGCGGAGGGCGGCGACGGTGGCGGCAGGTGAAGGCAACATCGGGCCGGAGGACGAGAAGTTTAGGCTCCTGTCGAGAAAGCGTGCGCGGGTTGTGGGGGCGGGGCGGGAGCAGCGTGGGAGGCGACGTTTTGCCGAGGGAGCGCGCGCGGGGGGGCGGCAGGGGCCGCGAAGCCGAGGGGGCGGCCTGGTTGCGTATTGTGGAGTGCTCCGGTTCGGTCTCCGCCGGGCGCGAATGAGGTAAACTCCTCGCCAACCAAGCCGATAGGGTTCGCCGGTCGCGGTTCCGGCGAGGTCGGACTGCGGCCACTCTTTTCTATGAGGATCGTCATGTACGGGCTGCAGCGCGGGGGCCGTTGGCCCAGGGCGAACTGTGGGCGGAGCGCGCCTGCCGCAAACGTGGCGGTACGGTCACCGAATGGGTATACCGGAGGCTCGAAATGAACGTGGTGCCTCGTTCCTTGCTGAGGATTTTTGGAGCGTCGCTGTTCGTGTTGGTGACGGGAGGCAGTTGGTTCTACCGCGCGCAGGAGCGGCAGGTGCGAGCGCGCGCGAGCGCGGATCTCGAGAGCATCGCTCGGAGCAAGGTTGCGCAGATCGTGCAATGGCGCGCGGAGCGGATCGGCGATGCGGCGGTACTCATGGGCAGCCCGTTGTTCGGCGAGGCCGTGCTCCGTTTGCTGGCGGACCCGGGCTCCGGAGACGCGGAGCGGATCATGACCCATTTTCGCGCCATGCAGGAGCATTATCCCTACCGGGATATCGTGTTGATGGATGGTCGAGGCCGCGTGGTGTTGCGCCCTGCGGGCAAGACGGACGATTTCGCGGCTCCGGTGCTGCGGGCGCTGGATCGGGCGATGGGTTGGGCGCAACCGGTGGTGTCCGACGTCTTTCAGGAGGCCGGGAGTCCTTCGCCGGAGGCCGTGGTGGTGGCTCCTTTGTGTGCCGGCTCGGCGGTCGGAGCGCCGTTTGCCATCGTGCTCCTGCCGGTCGATGTGCAGCATTTCCTTTATCCGGTGACGCAGACTTGGCCGACGCCGACCCGCACGGGGGAAGCGTTGTTTGTGCGGCGCGACGGCGATGATGTCCTGTTTCTCAATCCGCTGCGGCATGATGGGCAGGCGGCGTTCCGGTTGAGGATTCCGCTCACCCAACGCGGTGTGCCGGCGGTGGAGGCGGTGTTGGGCCGTACGGGGATTGTGGAGGGGAAGGACTACACCGGGACCCCGGTCCTTGCCGCCTTGGCTGCCGTGCCGGACTCGCCGTGGTTCATTGTGACCAAGATCGACACGGAGGAGGCCTTGGAGGACTGGCGCTCCCGGGCGAAACTGATCGTGGCGGTGCTGGTGCTGCTGGCCGGGGCGGTGGGCAGCCTGATCGGCCTGATCTGGTTGCAGCGCGGCAAGTACCGGACGCTGCTGGAGGCGGCCGCGGCGTTGCGCGAGCGCGAGGCGCGATTGCGTGATGTGCTCGAGCTCAACGAGAAGCTGCTGGGCGCCGCGACGGCGGGTATCGAGGTGTTCAAGGCTTCGGGGCGCTGTGTGATGGCCAATGCGACGGCGGCGCGGGTGGTCGGGGGCACGGTTGAGGCCCTGCTTCGGCAGGATTTCCGGCAGATTCCCTCGTGGCGGAAGTCAGGCCTGCTGGCCGCTGCCGAGCGTACGCTCGCGGCCCGGCAGGTGCACCAGATTGAGATCTCGCTGCACACGACCTTCGGCCGCGACCTGTGGCTGGACTGCGCCCTCTCTCCCTTTGAGGCGGGCGGCGAGCCGCACTTGTTGCTGATCTTTCACGACGTCACTCGCAGCAAGCAGGCCGAGGCCCTGCGAACCCAGCTCTCGCAGATCATCGAGTCGACCTCCGACTTCGTGGCCACCGCCTCTCCCGAGGGGCGCATTCGCTATTTCAATCGAACCGCGCGCCGCCTCTTCGGCCTGGGCGACGGCGACGATCCGGGCACCCACAGCATCGAGAAGTCGCATCCCGCTTGGGCGGCGAAGCGGGTGCAGGAGGAGGGAATCCCTGCGGCGATTCGGGACGGTACGTGGACAGGGGAGACAGCGTTCGTCTCGCATGACGGGCGGGAGATACCGCATACGCAGGTGATCGTGGCGCACCGCGGGCCCGATGGGGCGGTGGCCATGATCTCGACCGTCGCCCGCGACATCTCCCAGCGGAAGAAGAACGAGGAGCTCATGCAGGCGCGCTTGCGGCTGATGGAGGCCGCGCCCAGCGTCTCGCTCAAGGGCTTCCTGCAACTCGCACTCGACGAGATCGAGGCGCGCACCGGCAGCACCATTGGTTTCTACCACTTCATGGATGCGGATCAGGAGACCCTGACGTTGCAGGCGTGGTCGACCAACACCGTCCGCCACATGTGCACGGCGGAGGGCCAGGGGCAGCACTATCCGATTTCAAAGGCCGGGGTGTGGGTGGACTGTGTGCGGGAGCGCCGACCGGTCATTCACAACGACTACGCGGCGCTGGCCCATAAACGCGGGCTGCCGGCGGGACACGCGCCGATCCTGCGCCAGCTGGTGGTGCCGATCCTGCGGGGCGAGCGGATCGTGGCGATCATCGGGGTGGGCAACAAGCCGGCCGGCTATGATCAGCCGGACGTCGAGATCGCCCTGTTGCTGGGCGACTTCTCGTGGGAGGTGGTCGAACGCAAGCGTGCCGAAGAGGCGCTGATGGTCAGTCAGCAACGACTGCAGCTGGCGGTGGAGACTGCGGGAATCGGAATCTGGGACTGGGATATCGGTCGCAATACGGTCGAGTGGGATGCCCAGATGCATCGCTTCTACGGACTCCAACCACGGGGCGATCGGCGCATCGATTTTCAGCAATGGGCGGAGGCGGTTCTGCCGGAAGACCTGCCCGAGCAACTGCGAATCCTGCAGGGAATCGCGCACAACGGGGGGCGCAGCGAACGAGAGTTCCGTATCCGGCGGGCCGACAATGGGGCGATCCGGCATATGCAGGCCGCGGAGGTCTGCGTCACTGATGTCGACGGCCACCCGGTGCACGTGGTCGGCGTGAATCTCGACATCACCAAGGGCAAGGTGGAGGCGCAGGCCCTCGCGCAGGAGGCTGAGCGCCGACGCGTGCTCTTCGAACAGTCCCAGGACGGTATCGTCGTCCTGGACCTCGCGGGCGAAGTGGTGGAGCTGAATCGCGCTTTCGCCGATATGCTCGGCTATTCGGTGGAGGAGGCGCAGCGCTTGTGCGTCTGGGACTGGGATGACCAGATGCCGAAGCCGAAGTTGTTGGCGAAGCTTGTTTCCTTGGCCGAAGTGGGCGCCACATTCGAGACCCGGCACCGGCGCAAGAACGGCCAGCTGCTCGACGTCGAGGTGAGCTCCGGCGGCGTCGACTGGCGCGGGCGCACCCTGGTGTTCGCCGTGCACCGCGACATTTCGCTGCGGAAGATCATGGAGACGCGCCAGCATCGGTTGCTCGCCGAGCTCTCGCGCTCCAACACCGATTTGGAACAGTTCGCCTACGTCGCCTCGCATGACCTGAAGTCGCCGCTGCGCGCGATCGACAGCCTCGCCGGCTGGCTGCAGGAGGACCTCGAGTCCGTGCTGACCGGCGACAGTCGCAAGCACCTCGATCTGCTTCGCCAGCGGGCCCATCGCATGGAGCGTCTGCTCGACGACCTGCTGGCCTACTCGCGCGCCGGGCGTGTGCCCGCCGACATTGTACAAGTCGACGTGGCCCGACTCGTCCGGGAGATCGCCGAGATGATCAATCCGCCCGCCGGCTTCATCGTGCGGCTGGATCCTCCGACGCCGGTGTTTGCGACGGCCGTCACACCGTTGCGCCAGGTCCTCACCAACCTCATCGCCAATGCCATCAAGCACCACGACCGCTCCGCCGGATTGATCGAGATCGCGGTGCGAGAGGCGGGCGAGTGGTTTGAGTTCACCGTGGCTGACGATGGGCCGGGGATTCCGCCCGATTTCCACGAACGCATCTTCGGCATGTTCCAGACGCTGCGGCCGCGCGACGAGATCGAGGGCAGCGGCATCGGGCTGGCGCTGGTGCGGCGTATCGTCGCCCGCTACGGAGGAAAGGCGACGGTGTCGTGTCGGGAGCCGCGCGGCTCCATATTCCGTTTCCAGTGGCCGAAGACGGTTCTCACCGATGAATCCCAATCCTAAACGCGTGGTTACGGTCCTGGTGGTCGAAGACGACGAAGTCGACCTCATGGCGATCCAGCGCGGTTTCCGGCAGCACAAGGTCGCCAATGAACTCGTCTGTGCCAAGGACGGCCTTGAAGCCCTGCAGATTCTGCGCGGGGAGGGAGGGCGCGTGGCGTTGCCGGCGCCCTACATCATTCTGCTCGACCTGAACATGCCGCGGATGAACGGCTTCGAGTTTCTGCAAACGGTGCGCCAGGACCCCGCGCTGCGCACGGCCATCGTGTTCGTGCTCACTACCTCGAAATCCGACGAGGACCGGGCCAAGGCCTACTCGGCCAATGTCGCGGGGTTCATCGTGAAGGCCGATGCCGGCCGCGGGTTTCTCGGCGCGGTCGAGATGCTCGACCACTATTGGAGGGTTGTGGAACTACCGTGAGTGCCCCGGCTCCAGTGCACGGCGACATCGCGGGCGGAGGGCTGCCGGTGTTGCGCGTGCTCGTCATCGACGACGACGAGGTCGACCGGCTGCGGCTCGCGCGCCTGTTGCGGCAGGTGCCGGGCTGGCGAATCGTGATCGACGAGGCGGTGGACAAGGCGACGGGGCGGGCGGCGTTGCAGGCCGGCAGCTACGACAGTGTGTTGCTGGATTTCCGGCTGCCGGATGGCGACGGGATGGAGCTGCTCAAGGAGGTGGAGGCGACCAAAGGCGAGTGCCCGCCGATCATTCTCAATACCGTGCTGGACGACCCGGCCATGGGCGAGGCGCTGGTGGCGCAGGGAGCGCAGGACTATCTGGTGAAAGGGCGCTTCGATTCCGCGCTGCTCTTCCGCACGATCCGGCACGCGATCCAGCGCCATGCGCTGGTGCGGGAGCGCGTGGTCCTCCTGGCCGAGTTGGAGGCCGCGAAGAGTCTGGCCGAGAAGGCCAACGCCGCGAAGAGCCTGTTTTTGGCGACGATGAGCCACGAGATCCGCACGCCGATGAACGGCGTGATCGGCATGACGGAGATCTTGCTGAGCTCCACGCTCACCGCGGAGCAGGCGCATTGGGCGCGTACCATCCAGACCAGCGGCGAGGCGCTGTTGGCGGTGATCAACGACGTGCTCGACTACTCGAAGATCGAGGGCGGGAGCATCGAGATTGAGGCGGCGCCGTTTGAGCTGCGACGCTGTGTCGAGGAGGCCCTGGACCTGTTCGCGATCAAGGCGCATGAGAAGCACCTCGAGCTGGCTTACGAGATCGAGGCCGGTGTGCCCGCCTGCCTGATCGGCGATTTCGTCCGCCTGCGGCAAATCCTCGTCAATCTCGTGGGCAACGCCCTCAAGTTCACCGAGCGGGGTGAAGTGATTGTCACCCTAGGCTCGAGGGAGGTGGGCGCCGGGCGGCACGAGGTCCGCATCGCTGTCAAGGATACCGGGATCGGTATTCCGCCTGACCGGCTCGACCGGCTCTTTAAGGTCTTCTCGCAGGTCGACGCCTCGACCAATCGGAAGTTCGGAGGCACCGGGCTGGGGCTTGCGATCACCAAGCGCTTTGTCGAGCTGATGGGCGGTCGGGTGTGGGTGGAGAGCACCCTGGGGCAGGGCAGTGTGTTTGCCCTCACCTTCATGGCCGAGGTCCGTCCGGGGCCGGCGGGCGCGCAGGCCCAGCCGAATCCGATCGATTTGTTCGGTCGCCAGTTTCTGGTGGTAGTGCACAACGAGACGGTGCGGCGCATCATCGTCGACCAGGCGGCGGCGTGGGGCGCGCGCGCACGCGGGGTGGCGAGCGGCCCGGAGGCGTTGGGGCTGCTCGATGCGGGCGAGGCCTTTCACGTCGGTATCCTTGAGCGGCATCTGCCCGATATGGACGGGCTGCAACTGGCCGCCGCCATGCGCCACCGGCGGGCGGGGGCGAAACTGCCGCTCTTCCTGCTCGCCGGACCCGGGGAAACGGCTGACCCGGCGCTGTTCTCCGGCGTGTTGTCCAAGCCGGTGAAACCCGAGCAGCTCTTTAATCGCGTGGCGCACACCCTGGCGCGGCTCGGGGAACTGCCCGCGCCCGACGTGGTGGCGGAGCCGGTGCGGCCGGTCTTCGACGCCCGCTTCGCCCACGCGCATCCCCTCCAGATTCTGGTCGCGGACGACAGCGTGGTGAATCAGGGCGTTGCCCGCCTGCAGTTGGGTAAACTCGGTTACGCGGTGACCACGGCGCTGGACGGTTTCGAGGCGATCGACGCCTGTCTCGCCCGTCGGCCCGAGGTGATCCTGATGGATGTGCAGATGCCCGGGCTCGACGGCCTCGAGGCGTCAAGGCGGATACGCACCCGGGTGGGAACGGCCCGGTCGCCGTGGATCATTGCCCTCACGGCCGAGGCCATGGCCGGTGACCGCGAGAAAGTTCTGGCCGCCGGCATGAACGATTATCTCACCAAGCCGCTGCGGGCGCATGAACTTGTCGCCGCCCTCGCCTGTGCCCACGCCGCCTTGCATCCGGAAACCCTCGCCGCCGGGATGGCCGGCGGCGAGCCTCTACCTCCCTGCCCATGACCTCGGAAATCCCTACAGGAGTTGAGCCCGCGCGAGCCGCCGTTCCTCTGCGGCTGTTGGTCGTCGACGACGACGAGGTCGATCGGATGCGCATTGTTCGCATGCTGCGGCTCGCGCCCGAGTGGCAGGCCGAGATCGACGTGGCGGTGGACATCGCCTCGGGCGTCGCCGCCCTCCGGGGACGGACCTACGATTGCGTCCTGTTGGATTTCCGTCTGCCCGACGGCGAGGGACCGGACCTGCTGCGGCAGTTGCGCGCCATCGAGGGGGAATGTCCTCCGGTGATCTTGCAGACGGTGCTCGATCATGAGGCGACGGCGGTCGCCGCGCTGGCTGCGGGTGCGCAGGACTATTTGGTGAAGGGACGCTTCGACTCGGTTCTGCTTCGGCGGGCGATCCGGTACGCGATCGAGCGCGACCGGCTCGTGAAAGAGCGCAACCGACTCACCCACGAACTGCAGGAGATGCTGGGCCGGGTGAAGACGCTGGAGGGCATCCTGCCGGTGTGCGCGTGGTGCCGGAGGATCAAGGACGAGGACGGAGTGTGGGATGCGCTCGAAGGCTATCTCGATCGCCACAGCAAGGCCAAGGTCAGCCATGGCATGTGCCCCGACTGTGCTCGCAAGTACGCGCCCTGATTCGAGACGGGTGGCGTGAGCCGGCCTGCGCAGCGATCGTGCAACGGGGAGGGCGAACCTCCCCGTGAGCCGCTGTGTGGGGAAGCAATGACGACCGGTGTCAATCCAGCACCAACCGAGAGTCGGATTTGGGCTTGGGCTGTGGAGGTGCAGTGGGGGCGAATTGAACGACGGGGTAACGGTGTCACCTAATTGTCACACTCCGGTCGCGAAGGCGTCGCAACAACCTGCGAGTTTTCCCGCGCTCCCTCCCACATAATGAATTCACTCACCCTCCGCCGGGCGCTGCTCGGCTTTGCTGCGGCCTGTTCCTCGGCCTCGGTGCTGTCCGCCTTCGACTTTGTCGGCTCCTACGACCTCGGGGCCGTCGGCAACGGCGAAATCCTCTCCTATACGGCTGATGCCCACACGCTGCTTTCGACGACTTCCGCGGTCGGAGTGCAGGTTTATGATCTCACCGGTTCGGCTTTGAACGCCCGGACTAGCGTGGGCTTCGGTTCCCTTGGCAGCTACAAGGATGTGAGCAGCGTCGCTGCCGATCCGTACGGCCGGGGCTTCGGTGTCGCCAGCCTCGTCCCGACGGCCAACGGGACTACGGCCGGCGCGATCGCCTTCTTCGACTATCGCACGGGCAGCGTGCTCGGCTCCCTTGAGGTGGGCTATCATCCCGACAGCCTCATCTTTTCCGCCGATGGTTCGAAGCTCTTCATCACCAACGAGGGTGAGCGCACCTCCGGGGGCGATACCGACGCACCGGGTTCGATTTCCATCGTGAACCTCAACCTCGGGGCGCTGGGGAGCAGCCAGGTGCAGACCTACACCTTCGAGAGCGCCCACCTGGCCGCGGGCGTCTCCACCGCCGGTCTTCGATACAACGATACGTTCACGGCCGGCAACGCCTTCCGGCACATCGAGCCCGAGTACACCACGCAGGTGGGCAATCGTCTCTTCGTGACCTTGCAGGAGAACAACGGTCTCGCCCAATTCGACCTCGGCACCAACCAGTGGGTCTCGGTCGAGAACATGGGCCTGCGCACGATCACGATCGACGGCTCCGACCGCGATGGCGCCGGCGCCACCGCTTCCGCCCAGGTCAATGACACGGTGAAGGCCCTGCCGATGCCCGACACGATCGCCAGCTTCGTCGCCGGTGGCACGAACTACGTGGTCACCGCCAACGAGGGCGACTATCGCGGCGACGACGGGGATCGTACCCGCGTGAAGGACCTCGGCACGAAGCTCGATACGGCCGCCGTGGCCGCGCAGTACGGGCCGACGTGGAAGAGCGACGCCGCGCTGGGGCGCCTGCGCGTCTCCAACCTCGATGGCGACACCAACGGCGACGGCAAGATTGACCAGTTGGTGGTCGCCGGCAGTCGCGGCTTTTCCGTCTACAACGCGGATACCGGCGCCCTGGTCCATGACAGCGGCAGCCTGGAGGAGATGCTGCTCGCGATCGACCCGGCGCATTTCAATCTCAACGCCGAGAACGCCGGAGCCGCCAATGCCGGGGCCATCGACGCCCGCTCCCCCGACAAGGGGCCCGAACCTGAGGCCCTGCGCGTCTTCACCGGCGACGACGGCCATACCTACCTCGCCCTCGGCCTGGAGCGGCAGTATGGAATCCTTCTCTACGATCTCGCGGATCCGTCGGCTCCGCAGCAGGTCGGGTACTTGAATACATTCGGTCTCGACCCGGCCAATGGCTTGGCGGGCATCGAGTCGATCATCCACATCGGCGCCAGCGAAAGCGCGGACGGTCGCGAGTATCTCGTCGCGGGCTTCGAGTATTCGGGCGACCTGGCGGTGATCGCCATCCCGGAGCCGGCGACCTACGCCGCGCTGCTTGGGGCCGGAGCGCTTGGCTTGGCCGTCTGGCGCCGCCGCCGCGGCTAAGCCGCAACGAACTCCGGCGTCGACGGCGGGGGGCGTCGGCCACACCGCACGACCTTTGCGACTGGGGGCGTGGCTCCGTCCGAGCCGATTCCCCGCTCCATTACCGCGGTGCGCCTGCCAAACCCAGCGCGATCCGGAGCTGACGTTGTTCCCGCTGGCAGCCGGGCCGCCATCCGATCGCTCCCGCCCGCTTGCCCAGCTGGGCTAGCAGGTTGAACGGCCCCTTGCCGGGGCCCGGTTGGAGAATGGCCTACGGACCGGCGGGGCGAAGGGGGCGGGAGCAGACCGGCCCTACGCGGAAAAGGCCACCGCGATGCGGTGGCCTTCGAACAGAAAGCGGCCGTTGCACCCGGATTGGGGCGCGGCCCGGTTCAGCTCTTGGTGAAGGTCGCCCGATGCCAGGCGGCTCCGCGCTGGCGGGTGACGCCCGACTGTGGGTTGGCGGCCAAATGCGAGAGGATCTTGAAGACCGGTTCCGGATCGGCGCCCAGGCGCGCGGCCAGGGCCTCGGCATTGAACGCCGTGCCCGGGTCGTTCGCGAGGGCGACGGTGATCTTCTTCTTGAGCGTGATCACCACGCCGGCGGCCTTCTTGCCGGCTTCGACTCCGGGTTGATGGTACGCGTTGATGTTGATCAGGGTGGCGTAGAGGCCCACGGCGCGCTCGTAGAGGGCGATGAGGCAGCCGATGGTGCGCGGCGAGACGTCGGGCACGGTGATGGTGAGCGACTCGCGGTTCTTCTCGGTGAGGGCGTCGCGGGTACCGAGGTAGAAGCCCTGCAGGTAGTCGCCGCTGGTGATGCCGCCGTCCTCGACGATGAGCGAGTCGCCGGCGCGGTCGCGCAGCACCTCGATGAATGTAACGAAGAAGTTGTTCACTCCCTCGCGCAGTTGCTGCACGTAGGCGTGCTGGTCGCTGGAGCCCTTGTTGCCGTAGACGGCGATGCCCTGGTTGACCACGCGGTGGGCGAGGTCGAGCTCCTTGCCGATCGACTCCATGATGAGCTGCTGGAGGTAGCGGGAGAAGAGCAGCAGGCGGTCCTTGTAGGGGAGGATGACCATGTCCTTCTCGCCGGCGCCCTTGGTGGCGAGGAACCAGGCGGCCGCGAGCAGGGCGGCGGGATTTTCGCGCAACTCCTGGCGGCGGGTGAGCTGGTCCATGGCGGCGGCGCCGTTGAGCATCTCGCCGATATCCAGACCTTGGAGCGCGGCGGGCAACAGCCCAACCGGCCCGAGCACGCTGGTGCGGCCGCCCACCCAGTCCCACATCGGGAAGCGCGCCAGCCAGCCTTCGCCTTGGGCGACGTGGTCGAGCTTGGAGCCTTCGCCGGTAACGGCGACAAAGTGTTGCGGATACTGCAGGCCGGCGGCCTTGAAGGCGGCGGCAGCCTCGAGCATGCCGTTGCGTGTCTCGACGGTTCCGCCGGACTTGGAGATGACGAGGGCGAGGGTCTCGGGCAGTTTGCCGGCGAGGGAGGCGAGGACGTTGTCCATGCCGTCGGGGTCGGTGTTGTCGAAGAACCAGACAGTGAGCTTGTCGGCCTGAGGCTGGCCGAGGGCTTCGCGCACGAACTGGGGCCCGAGGGCGGAGCCGCCGATGCCGATGACGAGCACGTGCTTGAACGGTCCCTTCGGGCCGGTGATCTCACCGCGGTGCACGCGCCCGGCAAAATCCTCGATGCGGATGAGGGAGTCGGAGATGGCGGTCTTGATCTCGGGGGTGGGGGCGAGGGCGGGGGAGCGCAGCCAGTAGTGGCCGACCATGCGCTGTTCGTCGGGGTTGGCGACGGAGCCCTGCTCGAGCATGGCCATGTCGTCGAAGGCCTGCTGGAACTTGGGCTCGAGGATGGCGAGCGCCTCGACGTCGAAGTTCATGCGGCTCAGGTCGAGCGTGAACCCGAGGCGTTCGTCGTGAAAGGAGAGCGAGGTGAAGCGGGACCAGGACATGGCGGGAGGGAGGCGGAAGTGTGACAGGTGGTCGGTGACGAATCGCACGAGCCGGCGGTGAGGCCGGGTAGGCGACGGAAACGGCCGCTACAGTGGCGGGAATACTCCGTCTGGCGAGCGAAAGAGGGAGGAGGGGGAGCCGGCAACGGGCGTTCGCTGCATCCGGCACGTGGGGGCTGGTAACGGGCGGCGAAGGGGGCAGGCGCAGGTTGGCAGGCCCTCGAGGCTACCGTCGGGTCGCCGCCACTGAGCGTCGCAGGTAGGGACGCCTGCGCCACCTTTGCCTGTTGCGGCTGCATCAACTGGGTGAGTGGGCAGAGGAGGGCGGCGACATTGCGGTTGCCCGACCGGAGGGAGCGGGGCATCCCCTGAGCATGCGTACCCCCATGCTTTCAGCCCTGTGGCTCGCGGCCGCGCTCCTTGCTCCCGCCGCCCGAGCCGCCGACCACCCCACGCTCGCCCTTGGTTCCCCGGCTCCGGATTTCCGGCTGCCCGGCGTTGACGGCAAGGAACACGCCCTGGCCGACTTTGCCGCGGCCAAGGTCCTCGTCGTGGCTTTCACCTGTAACCATTGCCCGACCGCGCAGGCCTATGAGGAGAGGCTGATGCGGCTAGTTGCCGAATACGGCCCGCGCGGGGTCGCTTTTGTCGGGATCAATCCCAACCACGCCCCGGCGGTGCGCCTCGACGAACTGGGGTTCTCCGACCTGGGCGACACCCTGAAGGAGATGAAGGTGCGCGCCGAGCACAAGGGCTACAACTTCCCTTACCTCGACGATGGCCCGACCGAGGCTGTCTCCGAGAAATACGGACCGGTGGCCACCCCCCATATCTTCGTGTTCGACGCCGCCCGCAAGCTGCGGTTCCAGGGCCGCATTGACGACTCCGAGCGCGAGTCCGACGTGAAACACAGCGACACCCGCGCCGCGATCGACGCGCTGCTGGCGGGGCAGGAACCCGCGGTGGCCAAGACCAAGGTGTTCGGCTGCTCGGTGAAGTGGAAGGAAAAGGTGGCGGGCAACCTGGAGTGGCTGGCCAAGGTGGCCAAGGAGCCGGTGGCCCTCGCCCCCGCCGATGCCGCGGCTCTGGCCGAGTTGCGCGCCAACAAGTCGGGCAAGGTACGCGTGGTGAACTTCTGGGCGACGTGGTGCGGCCCCTGCGTGGCGGAGTTTGACGAGCTCATCGATACCAACCTGAGCTTCCGCAACCGCGACTTCGAGATGGTCACGGTGGCCGCCGAACACCCCGACCAGACGGCGAAGGTGAAGGCGTTTCTGGAGAAGCACCACGCCTCGACCCGCAACCTGATATATGCCGACGCCGACAAATACAAGATGCTCGAGGCGTTCGACCCCGAGTGGAACGGGGCGCTGCCCTACACCGTGGTGATCGGCGCCGACGGCAAGATTCTCTACCGCGAGAGCGGCAGCCTGGATTTCCTGAAACTGCGGCGAGTGGTCGTGCCCGCGCTCAACGCCATCACCCCCTGGCCCGGCCTGAGCGGCCCGGGCTAGGACGGATACGGTCCGCAATCGAGTGTTCCACCCGCGAGGCCATTGGCATCGCGGGTGTCTTGTTTTGCAGCCGTGCCACTCGAAAAGTCAGCCGAATTGCGCGTCGGTAACAGCGCCGCGGGAGGCGGTCGAGACGAGGGCCCGGTATTTGGCGAGCACGCCGCGGGTCACTTGGTCGGGGCGGCGTTTCCAGAGCTTGCGCCGGGCGGCGAGTTCCTTGACGGGCAGACCGAGGTGATCGCGTTCTTCACGGCATCGATCGTGATCGGGTCGCCGTTCTTCACGAGCGCGATCGGGCCGCCGTCGTAGGCTTCGGGGGTGATGTGGCCGACGACAAAGCCGCGGCTGCCGCCGGAGAAACGGCCGTCGGTGATGAGCGCGACGTCCGGGCCGAGGCCCTTGCCCATGATGGCGGCGGTGGGCGAGAGCATCTCGCGCATCCCAGGGCCGCCGCGCGGGCCCTCGTTGCGCACGACGACGACGTGGCCGGCCTTCACCTTGCCGTCCAAGATGCCCTTGAGCGCGGTCTCTTCGGATTCGAACACGATGGCGCGGCCGGAGAAGCGCAGGCCTTCCTTACCGGAGATCTTCGCCACGGCGCCTTCGGGCGCGAGGTTGCCGTAGAGGATGCGCAGGTGGCTGTCCGCTTTGATCGGATTCGCCAGCGGGCGGACGACGTCCTGATCGGTCGGGTAGGGGGCCACAGCCTGGAGGTTTTCCGCGACAGTGCGACCGGTGACGGTGAGGCAGTCGCCGTGAAGCAGGCCGGCGTTGAGGAGCATCTTCATCAGCGGCTGGAGACCACCGATACGGCTGAGGTGCGCCATGCTGTAGCGGCCGGAAGGTTTGAGATCGCCGAGCACCGGCACCTTCTTGCCGATCCGGGTGAAATCGTCGATGGAGAGCTTCACGCCGGCAGTGTGCGCGATGGCGAGCAGGTGGAGCACAGCGTTGGTCGAGCCACCGAGAGCGATGACCACGGTGATGGCGTTCTCGAAGGCCTTGCGTGTCATGATCGCCCGAGGACGCAGGCCGAGGCGGAGAAGGTTGAGTACGGCCTGGCCGGCGCGCCGGCAGTCGGCGCGTTTCTCCTCGGAGATGGCGATTTGGGAGGAGCTGTTGGGCAGGCTCATGCCGAGGGCCTCGATGGCGGAGGCCATGGTGTTGGCCGTGTACATGCCGCCGCAGGAGCCGGGACCGGGGATGGAGCATTTCTCGATCGCCGAGAGGCCGGCGGCGTCGAGCTGACCGGCGGCGTGTTTCCCGACCGCCTCGAAGACGGAGACGATGTCGCACTCCTGCTGGGTGCCGGGATGAATACCGGGGAGAATCGTGCCACCGTAGACGAAAACCGAGGGGCGGTTGAGTCGGGCCATGGCGATGACGCAGCCCGGCATGTTCTTGTCGCAGCCGCCGATGGCCACGAGCCCGTCGAAGCCCTCGGCACCGCAGACGGTCTCGATGGAGTCGGCGATCACCTCGCGCGAGACCAGCGAGTAGCGCATGCCGCGCGTGCCCATGCTGATGCCGTCGGCCACGGTGATGGTGCCGAAGATGATCGACTTGCCACCGGCGGCGTCGGTGCCCGAGCCGGCGTGACGCGCGAGCTCGTCGATGTGCATGTTGCAGGGCGTGAGCATGCTCCAGGTGGAGGCGATGCCGACGACGGGCTTCTGGAAGTCGGCATCTTGGAAACCGACGGCGCGCAGCATCGAGCGGTTGGGGGCGCGGTCGGGGCCGTCGTGCACAAGGGACGAAAAGGTGCGGGGCGAAGGACCGGATGATTTTTTGGCCATAGGAGGAGGGGGGCGGGAATCAGACCGAGGAGGGAATCAGCCATGGAGATGACGGAGATCGTCCTCGTCTTCGAGTCGGGCTACATCTTCGGAAGTGAACGGGCGCAGACCTTGGGAGACGGGGAAGCCGCGGCGGCCTTCGGGGCGGATGAGACGGAGGGGCGGGCAATCGGGTTGGGGCGCGGCGATGGCCTGGCGGAGCAACTCGTTGATCTCTTGGCTGATGGATGTTCGCCGCGCCCGGGCCCGCGTCGCAGTGATCTGGTGGAGCTGGGGATCGAGGGTGATGGAGAGCCTCATGTTTGCACCGTGGTGCAATGGTGCAGTGGTGTCTAGCGGAGGAAGGACATTGAGTCTGCGGGCCGCTGCCGGACGGTGGGGCGCAGGGGCCCCAAATGTCCCCAAACAAATGCGTTGCCCGATGGGCCGGCATGACCCAAACACCTCCGCTCGACCCTTCGCACACCTGCATGGCGTTCAACCTCCAGAAAGTCCTCCGCGCGCTGCTGTTTGCCTCGAGCGGCCCTCTCACGATCAAGGAAATACAGGATACCCTGACGCGTTTCCATGCCCAGGAGGCAGAGTTGCTGGCGAAGGCCAAGGCGGCGGCGACCCCGGGCGGCGAACCCGCGGCGGAGGTCTCCGCTGAGCCTCCCGCTGAAGAACCGGTGGTCGAGCCCATGGCGGTCGTGGAAGGCGAGAGTTTTGTGGAGTCGGGTGGTGGCGTGGCCGATTCCTCCGTGCCGGCCGACCCGGCAGCCGAGGTGATGGTGGGGCTGTCGGCGGCGGAGACCGCCGAGGAGTTCTACCATGAGGTGCCCTCGCTGATCACCGCCACGCAGATTCGCGAGGCGATGGACGGCATTGCCGCTGACCTGCGCGCGCGCGACGAGGTGTTTTTCCTGATCGACGGCAGCAATGGCTACCGTCTGGTCACCAATCCGAAGGCGGCGCGTTGGGTGCGGTTGCTGCGCGACGAACCGCCTCCGGTACGCCTGAGCCAGGCGGCGTTGGAGACGCTCGCGGTGATCGCGTATCGTCAGCCCGTGACGCGCGGCGAGATTGAGTCGATCCGCGGCGTGTCGGCCGAGGCCGGCGTGAACAAACTGCTCGAGCGCGGGCTCATCTACGTGGCCGGGCGGGCGGAACTGCCGGGCCGGCCGATCCAGTTTGGTACCACCGACGAGTTTCTGGAATTTGTCGGCATCAAGTCGCTGGCCGAGATGCCCGCCTCCGATGTGCTGTCGAACCGCCAGATCGACGACTGGCTCAAGCAGGCCGAGAACCCGGCACACGTTGAAGACAAGGACGTGGGGCTGGAGACCGGCGAGCTGCCGCTTGACCCGCCCGAGGAGCCCGTGGAGGACGAGCCGCCCACGAAGGCGGTCCGCGCCACCGCCCCGGTGGAGCTCGCGGACGAGGCCCCCGAGGACGCTGCGGCCGACGCGGCGGCGGACGAAATCTCCGTCGAGTCCGAGCCTGTGGATCCGACCCCTGGCGCCACTCCTGCCGCGAACTGATTTTCCCCAGACATGGACATCGACCTTTGCCGCCAGCAGATCGACGGACTCGATCGCCAGATCGTCGAGGCGCTCAACCGGCGCCTTTCCCTCGCCGCCGAGATCGGCAAGTTGAAGCGTCAGCAGGGCGGGCCGATCTATGTGGCGGAGCGCCAGGAGCAGGTCTTTCGCAAGGTGTGCGAGCAGAACCGTGGCCCGCTCAACGAGCCGGCGCTGCGCGCGATCTATCGCGAGATCATGTCGGCGGCCATCGCCCTGGAGCAGCCGCTGAAGATTGCCTACCTCGGGCCCGATGCGACCAACAGCCACCAGGCCTCGATGCGGCAGTTCGGCGCCAGCGTGGACTACCTCGGCTTGCCGACCTTTGCCGACATCTTTGCCGCAGTGAACAAGGGCGAGGCCGACTACGGGGTGATTCCGGTGGAGAACTCCACCGAGGGCTCCGTGCGCGATGCGCTCGATCTCTTCGTGGAGACCGAGCTCAAGATCGTGGCGCAGAGCTATCTGGAAATCGCCTACTGCCTGATTTCGGCCGAGCCGATGGAGCGGATCACCAAGGTGTATTCGAAGGATCAGGCCTTGGGGCAGTGCCGCCTCTGGCTGCAGCGGCACCTGCCGCATGCCCAGTTGCTCGATGCGCCCAGCACCGCCCGCGCGGTGCAGATCGCCAAGGGCGAGGTGGGTGCCGCCGCGGTGGCCAATGAGCTTGCGGCCACCTTTCATCAGGTACCGATCCTTGCGCGCGACATCGAGGATGTGCGCGGCAATACGACGCGCTTCTTCGTCATCGGCAAGCAACCCTCCGGTTGCTCGGGCCCCGGCGGGCAGGACGTAAGCACTTTCCTCATTTCGCTGGGCGACGAGGCCACGCACTCCGGCTCGCTGCTGCGCATGCTCATGCCGTTCTCCGAACGTGGCCTGAGCCTCACCAAGATCGAGTCGCGCCCGACCAAGAAGCGCGCCTGGGACTACTACTTCTTCATCGATGTGGCCGGGCACTACGACGATCCGCGGATGCGCGAGGCGGTGCTCGAGCTCAAGAAGTTCTGCCCGTTGGTGAAGTGGCTGGGGAGTTATCCGGTGGTCACGCCGTAGACCGGGCGGCCACCGCGCTGGCGCTGTAGGCCACCGCGTTGAGGTGGCGGGTCCTCACCCACCGACGTGGGGTGCTCGGGCCGTGAAGGCCGCGGGCGCCAAGCCGTCGCCCTGGCCCTTAGGTGCGGAGCTTTGCCGCCTGCCTGAGCTCGATTCCTCACAACCGGCTTTGACCCCGGGGGCGCGGGTGTTTTGCGTGGCGGAGTGCTCCAGTACCTCCGCATCCGCAATCTCGCGCTTCTTGAGGCTGTCGAACTTGAATTCGGGCCTGGCTTCACCGCTGTGACCGGCGAGACCGGGGCGGGCAAAAGCATCCTGCTCGGCGCGCTGCAACTGCTGGCCGGCGCGCGCGCCGACAAGACCGTGATCCGCCAAGGGGCGGCGGTGTGCGAGGTGGAGGCGGCGCTGCATTTCCCCAAGAGCGCGGTACTCGACGACGTATTGGATCGGCTCGAACTGCCGCGTTGCGAGGAGGGCGTGTTGCTGCTCAAGCGTTCGGTGGCGCGCGAAAAGGCGCCGCGGATCAGCGTGAACGGCGGGTTGGCTACCTTGGCGGCGCTGCAGGAGTTGGGGGAGCGCTGGATCGATTTCCATGGGCCGGGCGAGCCGCGCCGGTTGCTCAAGGCCGGCTGCCAGCTGGAGCTGCTCGACCTCTTCGCCGGCAACCGCGAGGCGCTCGCGCGCTATGCCGGGCTCTACCAAGCGTGGCGCGAGTTGCTGGCGAAAGTAGCCAAGCTCGCGGCGGAAAAGCAGCTTTCGCCTGACCAGATCGAGTATTTGCGCGGCGAGGTCGAATCGATCGATGGGCTCGAGCTCAGTGATGAGAATGTCGAGGCGCTCGAGCGGGATTTTCAGCGCATGAACCGCGCGCAGGAGCTGCTCAACGCCGCGCGCGCTGTGGCCGAAGGGCTGAGCGGCGACGAAGGGTTGCTAGGCCGTCTGGCGCCGTTGGTGCGCGAGGGGCGTGGTCTTGAACAATTGGATCCGGCGAGCAAACCGCTGGTGGACCGGCTCGCCGCCCTGGCGGTGGAGGCCGAGGACATCGGCCGCGAGTTCGAGACGCTGGGCGGTGATTTTTCCTTCGAACCGGAACAGGTGGAGACGTTGACAACGCGCATGGAGGCCTGGCTAGACGCAAAGCGGAAATACGGAGGCTCCGTTTCCGCGGTGCTCGAGGCGGCCGAGGAGATGCGCGGTCGGCTCGCGATTCAGGGTGATCTGGCCGGCGCGATGGCGCGGCTGGAGAAGGAGATCGCCACGGCGAAAGCCCTGGCGCTGGCGGCGGCGCGCGAGCTGCGCACCGTGCGCGAGAAGGCGGCACGCGAGCTGGCGAAGGCCGCCGGCAAGCGGATCGTCGAACTCGGGTTCAAGAAGGCGGAGTTTTCCGTGCGCCTCACCACCGAGCCGGACCTCGGGCCGGCGGGCGACTGCACCTGCGAGTTTCTCTTTTCGCCCAATGTCGGCGAAGCGCCGTTACCGCTGCACAAGATCGCGTCCAGCGGCGAGCTCGCCCGCGTGATGCTGGCGCTGAAGACCATTCTTGCCGATCTCGACCAGGTGCCGCTGCTGGTGTTCGACGAGGTCGACGCCAATGTGGGCGGTGAAATCGGGCGTATTGTGGGCGAGCAGATGGCCGGTATCGCCAAGAAGCACCAGGTGCTGTGCGTGACCCACCTGCCCCAGGTAGCGGCCCAGGCGGCGAACCATCTGGTGGTCGAGAAGGACCAGAGCGGCGAGCGCGCCGAGGTGACGATTCGCGCGATTCACGAGGAGAAGAAAGCTCGTATCGAGGAGCTGGCGCGCATGCTGGGCGATCGCACCGCGAAGGCCGCCCTGCAGCACGCCGCCGAGCTGTTGAAGGGGTGAAGGGGGCGATTACTGAATAGGTCCGATGGGTCGGATAGGTCCTATACGACCTATCGGACCTATCCGAGCCATTCAGAAAGTCGCTCGGCGCTCCAGCGCCTCCCGGCTGCGCCAGAGCGAGGGCGGAAGCAGGCCCAGCCCGATCACCAGGGCTTGGGTACCCCAGAACAGGCACAGCCAGAAGAAGGCCGAGTCCATGAAGCCGTAGCTGTGCAGGCCGACGCCGAGCATATTCACCCCGAACCAGCTGGCGGCGGTGATGCAGTTGCCGAA
This sequence comes from Opitutaceae bacterium, assembly GCA_016711225.1. Classification (GTDB taxonomy): domain Bacteria; phylum Verrucomicrobiota; class Verrucomicrobiia; order Opitutales; family Opitutaceae; genus CAJCBL01. Next base: position 30,078 of record JADJTK010000012.1, on the reverse strand, counting down.
GACGGCGAGGTTCATGAGGCCGCGCGCGCCGACCAGCTTGCCCCAGCGGGCGTGCAGGATGAGTGCATTCCAGATCACGATGATCAGCGCCCCGTTCTCCTTCGGGTCCCAGCCCCAGAAACGCCCCCACGACTGGTCGGCCCAGATGCCACCGGTCACCGTGCCGATGAGACTAAAGAGGGTGGCGAAACAGACCGCGCCGTAGACCATGCGTACCAGTGATTCGGCCGTCGCTTGGTCAAGTGAACGCGTCAGCGTACCACGAACGATGTAGACGAGTGCCAGAGCGCCGGCCAGGAAGCAGGCCCCGTAGCCCATCGTGATCGTCACGACGTGGATGGTGAGCCAGAAGTTGGAGTCGAGCACGGCCCGCATCATCTCCATGGTGTCGCCGGAGAAGGAGAGGTGGTGGGCGACGATGAGGGTGACGAAGCCGAGCAGCCCGGCGACGACATTGCCGACGGAGTTGCGGTAGAGCCGTTCCAGCACCAGCGCCAGGCCGGCACCCACCCAGCCCACAAAGAGGGCTGAGGAGTAGAGGTTGGTGACGGGCGGGCGGCTCTCGATGTACATGCGCGCGGCGATGCCGGCGGTGGACAACAGCCAGGCCACGAAGCCCACCGAGAGCGCGCAGCGCGAGAGCACGGCGGGCCAAGCTAGCCAGGAGATGAAGGCCACGAGTGCGGCGAGTACGTAAAGGTTGGCGGCAGCGTAGAACGGTTGGGCGTGGTTGAAGAGGAACTCCAGCGAGGTGCGTTGCAGCCGTGGGTCATCGCGGTTGGTGAGGTCGCGGTGCAGATCGGCGACGCTGCGGTTGAAGGCGGCGGGATCGCCGGCGCGCCAAGCGTGCCCGAGCGCGGCGTAGTCGCGCACCGGCGGGGAGACGGCGCCGGTGCCGAAGGACCCCAAGAGCGCATCGCCGAGGGTGGACCAAGCGTTGGGGTCGGTGTCCTTGCTGGGCGGCGGGATGGCGAGCAGCCGCGAGCGGGAGCTGAGGAACTGGAATTTCCGGAGAAACTCAGCCAGTTCGTGGACGAGGGGGTCGTCGGCAGGTTTGCCGTCGCGCTTGTCCTGGGTGGCGGCGAGGGCGGAGGGGAGAATCGAGCCGAAGCGGGAGACCTCGGCGGCGAAGTCCTCGCTTTGCGGCAGCTGCAGACTGAAGCGCAGGTCGAGGTAGGTGGTGAGGCGTTCGCGCAGTTTCATCACCTCGCGCTCGTAGGGCGTGCGTTGCTGACTCTCGATCTGCGCGGCGCGATCGATCTGTAGTTCGAATTGCTCGAGGTGAGCCTTGAGCTGGTCGAAGGCGAAACGGACGCCCCCGTCGCCGTCCTCGGTGGTGAGGTGGAAGAGCGCGAGCACCTCATTGTTGTCGATACGGAAGTGCCGGTAGGTGTCGGCAAGCTCCGGCTTGAAGACGACATCGAGCAGCCATTGGTGCGGTGTAAGCGGGTCGCCGGCGGGGTTTTTCACCCGCTGCCTGTTCTGGAGCAGCAGCAGCGAGGTGCGTGCCACGGTATCCAGCGGTTTCAACCGGCCGCTGAGCAGCACGGGCAGGCGGCCGAAGCTCTCGGTATCGAACTCGGTGCGGTTGGCCGGTGCGCGCAGGGTGGAGGCGACGTAGAGCAGCACCAGCAGGCCGGCGAGAAAGGGGAGGTAGCGTTTCATCGGGGCGGTTCAGGTGGTGGCGGCGCGGCGGCGGGCGAGGAAGCCGACCAGAGTGATGCCAAAATGGAGGAGCAGTCCGAGGCCCGACATCACGCAGGCGATGTAGGGGATGAGCCAGCCGGGGTTGCGCATGACCTGCAGGATGGAGGTGCGGTCGTTGTTCTGGAAACCGGACTGGTAGAAGGTGTAGCCGCCGTGGCGCAGCGGATTGTTCATGAAGATGCGTACCTCGCGGTCCTCCTTGCCATCGGCGGAGCGCAGCCGCACCTGGCTGGAGAAATTGCGGGGAATCTCGGTGCCGGGGTACTTGTCGTGGCGGAACTCGACCAAGGTGAGCGCGAAGTCGAAGTAGATGCGGGCGCGGCGCAGGGAGATCGCGTAGGTGCGGCCAGCGTAGTCGAGCGTCTGGGGCTGCGCGATGGCGAGGCTGGCCAGCAGGGTGCCCAGCGGGCCCTCGGGGGCGCGCAACTCGATCAGGGTGGTTGGTGTGTTGTCTTCGTTGGGACGATAGGTGGGCGCGGCGGGCTGGAAGACGACCTGGCCGGCGAGGCCGAGGGTGGCGGGCGAGGCGGGGGCGTTGGGCGCCTCGGCGCGGGAGGCGAGGTGGGCGTTCTGGTGGAACTGCAGCGGCACGAGCTTGAACGGGCAGCCGGGCAGCTCGATCGGCTCGGACTTGGCGAGACGCGTGAGGGGCACGGTCCAGACGCGGTCGGAGTCGGGGTCGGTGATGTCGGCGACGGCCAGTTCACGCGAGGAGGAGGCCTCAGCGTAGTTGCGGGTGGCCCCGGTATCCAGCGTTAGATGGCTCTCGACCGAGAGCAGGCCGGTGAGCAGCTCACCGATCAGCAGCAGGATGATGCCGAAATGGGTGAGGTGGAGGCCGACGTTGCGCCAGTTGAGCGTGAAGCGGAGAAACTGCGCGCAGAGGAGGTTGAGGAGCAGTCCTCCTCCGATGAGGTAGCCACCGGGAAAGAACGGAAAGGCGATGCCGGAGCCGGAGAGCTGCTGGAAGACGAAGAACGAGCGGAAGTACTTCTCCTGTACGGCCCAGATGCCGAGGTTGACCTGGTCGAGCGTCGCGACCACGACGAGAACCAGGCTCAGCACGAGCAGGACGACGGTGAGGCGCAGCGAGGCGAGGCGCTCGATCACGGAGCGGAATGGGGCAGGCATGTCTCAGGGAGCGGTGGGGCGTACGGTGCGCAGGAAGTCGAGGAAGGAGGCCTTCTCGGCGGCGACGGCGGCGTCGGGCCCGGTGAGTTTGAAGAACCACGCCTCCTCGCCGCGGTAGAGCACGGCGCCGAGCACGCGGGTCGCCTGGTCCACTCCCGGCTGTTTGCCCAGGAGGTCGACGGTGGCGAAGGAAAGTCCGTCGCTGTCGAGGGTGGTCACTGCGGTGGCGAATTGCTCGTCGGTCAGCCTGGCGAGGCCGATCTGTCCGCGCCAGCGGTCGAGATTTGCACGCAGCGGATTTGAGCTGGCGGGGAAGACGAAGATGGAACAGTCGGCTTCGCCGGCGGCATTCTTCGGGGCAAAGCTGCCGCGGCGCATGGCCCCGAGCGGCTTGGCGGCCCAGTGGTCGGGGGCCGCCCAGGTCAGAGAGTCGGATACTGAGCCGGGGGCCGCGGTCGGTCCGGCCATCGCGGCGCCGCCGATGGGCGGGTGGCCGGGCGGAAGTTCGCCGGCGGCGTGGTCATGCCCGGCATGGGGGTCGGCCGAGGCCGTGGGCGGCGGCGGAGTGTCCTTGGCCACATTGTAGGTGCGTACCGGTTGCTCGCGGCAGCCGGCGAGGGTGAGGGCGAAGGCGGCGATGGTAGCACCGACACTCGGGGGGACACGCAGAAGGGTCATGCGGGGGCCAGTAAGCGGTGGTTGCGGCCGTTTTCAACCGGCAAGCGACGAAGGCAGAGAGCAGTAGCAGGGGCGCGGCTCAAGAAGGGGACGTATGAGGAGGGTGGGACGCATGGTCGGGGCGCGTGGCGCAGGCCTTCGTGGCTGCGGCGGGGGATTTCGCAGACACGCAGGCCTGTGCCACCACGGCAACAAAAAGGCCGGGGCGGTGAAGCCCCGGCCGGAAAGCGAAGGTGCCGATCGAATTCGGCTCAGTTGGCGAAACGGAAGACGGCGACGTCGCCGTCCTGGAAAACGTATTCCTTGCCTTCGAGACGATATTTGCCGGCTTCACGGGCGGCCGCGACGCTGCCCAGCGTGGTGATGTCCTTGTAGGAGACGATTTCGGCCTTGATGAAGCCCTTCTCGAAATCGGTATGGATCACCCCGGCGGCCTGCGGGGCCTTGGTGCCAACGTGGATCGTCCAGGCGCGGACTTCCTTCTCGCCGGCGGTGAAATAGGTCTCCAGGCCGAGCAGCGCGTAGCTGGCGCGGATGAGGGCGGAGACACCGGAGTCGGATACCCCGAGGTCCTTGAGGAACTCCTTGGCCTCGTCGGCCGAGAGGTCGATGAGCTCGGCCTCGATGCGCGCGGAAATCGGCACGTAGGCGGCGTCGTGGTGGTGGGCTACGTAGTCGGCCACCTTTTTCACGAACGGGTTCTGCTCGGCGGTGGCCATGTCGCCCTCGGCGACGTTGCAGGCGAAGAGCACGGGCTTGGCGGTGAGCAACTGGAAGAGCCGCATCTGCGCCTTCTCGTCGACGGTGAGGTCGAGCACGTTGGCCGTCTTGCCGGAGTTGAGATGGGGGCGGAGCTTCTCGAGCAAGGCGATCTCCGCCTGGGCTTCCTTGTCGCCCGACTTCGCCTTCTTGGCGGTCTTGTCGATGCGCTTCTCCACCGCCTCGAGGTCGGAGAGCACCAGCTCGGTGGTGATTACCTCGATGTCGCGCACGGGGTCGACGGTTCCCATGGTGTGGACGACGTCGGCATCCTCGAAGCAGCGTACGACCTGCACGATGGCATCCACTTCGCGGATGTTGGCGAGGAACTGGTTGCCCAGACCTTCACCCTTGCTGGCGCCGGCGACCAGTCCGGCGATGTCGACAAATTCGACGGCAGCCGGGATGACGACGCCGGTCTTAGCGATCTTTTGGAGAACGTAGAGGCGCTCGTCGGGTACGAGAACGACACCGACGTTCGGGTCGATCGTGCAGAACGGGTAGTTGGCCGCCTCGGCCTTGCGGGAACGAGTGAGGGCGTTGAAGAGGGTGGACTTGCCAACGTTGGGCAGACCGACGATGCCGGCTTTGAGCATAAGCACAGCACTGCACTCGCCGGGAAGTGGCTTGACAAGAGGTTTCTTCGCCGGCGAACTCACCCCTTCTTTTCTGGAAACACGTCCGAATTGCCCGATCTCTTTCTACTAGTATGGCACTGAAAATCCGTCTGACCCGCGTCGGCACGACGCACACTCCGATCTACCGCGTGGCTGTGGCCGAAGCGCGTTCCCGCCGCGATGGCGATGCTGTCGAGCAAATCGGTCACTACAATCCCCGCGCCAAGGGCACCCAGCTCACGCTCGACGTCGTTCGTTACGAACACTGGCTGAGCGTCGGCGCCAAGGCCTCCGATACCGTGAACGGTCTCTACAAGCGGGCGAAGCGCGCCGAGGGTGCGAAGGTCGTCACTGCGGCCTAAGTCGCGTTCCCGAAGTTTTTCCGAGATCGCCGCGCCTGACCAGGCCGGCGATTTTGTATTTCTAGCCCCAGCCACCTCGACCCTCGGTCCGACGATCTTCGTGCGTATCGACATTCTTACGCTTTTCCCGGCGATGCTCGGCGGTTTTCTGACCGAGAGCATCATCGGGCGTGCGCTGGAGGCGAAGCTGGCGGAGATCAACGTGCGCAATCTGCGCGACTGGTCCACGGGCAAGCACAAGGAGGCCGACGATCGGCCCTTCGGTGGCGGCGCCGGCATGGTGCTCAAACCCGAGCCGATCTTCGCGGCGATGGAGGAGTTAACCACGCCGGGTTGCCGGCGCATTTTCCTCACCCCCGACGGCGCGCCCCTGACGCAGAAGCTGGTCGTCGAGTTGGCCCAGGTGCCGCATCTGATTTTGCTCAGCGGCCATTATGAAGGGGTCGATCAACGCGCCCGCGACAGCGTGATCGACCAGGAGATCAGCATCGGAGATTACGTGTTGACCAACGGTACTATCGCCGCCGCCGTGCTCGTGGATGCGATCGTGCGCAACATTCCCGGCGTACTTGGAGACGAAAACTCGTTGACGCACGAATCCTTCAACAACAACCTGCTCGATTTTCCTCAGTTCACCCGTCCCGCAGAGTTTCGCGGCATGGTCGTTCCGGACGTTCTTCTCTCCGGCAATCATGCAGCAATTGAGCGGTGGCGTCACGAGATGAGGCTCGCGAAAACCACCCAAGTCAGACCCGATTTACTCAGGAACAAGTCATGAATCCCATCATCCAGGAAATCACGGCACCGCAGCTGAAGACTGATATCCCGGCCTTCAAGGTCGGCGACGGCGTCCGTGTCCACACCAAGGTCCGTGAAGGCGACAAAGAGCGCATCCAAGTGTTCTCCGGCATCGTCATCGCCCGCAAGGGTTACGGCATCCACGAAACCTTTACCGTGCGCCGCGTGTCGTACGGCGAGGGTGTCGAGCGCGTTTTCCCCGTGAATTCGCCCAACATCTCGAAGATCGAGATCGAGCGCGAGTCCCAGACGATGCGCGCCCGCCTGTATTACCTGCGCGATCGCGTGGGCAAGCGGGCCGTGCAGGTCAAGGAGAAGCGCTGGGTCAAGGTCTTGGGCGCCGTCGCCGCGACCGAGGCCGCCGCCCCGGCCAAGGCCTAAGTTCCCGGAGTCAACCGGAACCCTTTCCAAGGCGAGCCCCTGCGGCTCGCCTTTTTTGCATTTGCAGCTGGCTGGGCCAAGCCTGCCGCCGCAGAGCAGCGCGTCCGCCCAAGGCCACCCATGGGCGGCGTCCTCGCGCCGCGCACGGGGAAAGGGCCTCGTCCGAGTTCCGCCGGTGACGTTTGCCGGGAACGGCGGGCTGCAGCCGCTGCTTCGCGGCGCCTGCACGAAACTCTTGGCGAGTTTCGCTACGACCGGCGGCGAACGTCGGCGGCGTGACGGACCAACTTTGGTCGGGTCGAACGGTCCGTCCTGAAGGAGCGGACCACGTTCGGACGACACGCTTGGCTCGCTTCGCGACGACGGAGTCCTCAGTCGAAGCTCTGCTTGCCGTGTTCGGAGACGTAGCTGCGGATCGCGGAGAGGAAGGTGTCGCCGAACTCGTTGAGCTTCTTCTCGCCCACGCCGCTGATCCCGCTGAGTTCGGTGACACTGCCGGGATAATACCGGGCCATCTCGCGCAGCGAGGTGTCGCCAAAGATGATGTAGGCGGGGACGTCGCGCTCGTCGGCGAGCTTCTTGCGCAGCTCGCGCAGGCGCTCGAAAAGAATCTCGTCGAAGTCGAAGTCGCCGCGGGCTTCGCGCACCCGGCGGTCGCGCTTGGGTTTCACCACCGCACGGGGCTTGGCCAGTGTCACCGCCGTGCGGGTGCGCAGGAGTTCGCGGCCGGCATCGGTGATGCCGATCACCGGCAGCCCCTCGCTGCCGAGCTCGAGGTAGCCGAGGCGGAGCATCTCGCGGCCGAGCTGCATCCATTCGTGCTCGGTCTTGTCGGCGCCGATGCCCCAGGTGGAGAGCTTGTCGTGGCCGAGGCGCTCGGTCTTCTCATTGGCGTGGCCGCGCAGGACGTCGACGACGTGCTTGAGCCCCATGTCGAAGCCGCTGGCGGCCCGGATGCGATACACGCAGGAGAGCAGCTTCTGCGCGGGCAGGGTGGCGTCGTAGGTCTCGAGCGGGGAGAGGCAGTTGTCGCAGGCGCCGCAGTCGCAGGCCTGGAAGGTCTCGCCGAAGTAGCGCATGAGCTCCACGCGACGGCAACCGGAGGTGTCGGCGTAGTCGAGCATCTGACGCAGCTGACGGCGCGCGCGGGCCGCCTCGGCCTCATCGGTGATCTCGTCGATGAAATGGCGCTGCTTGGCGGCGTCGCCGGCGCTGTAGAGCAGTAGGCAGTCGGCGGGCAGGCCGTCGCGGCCGGCGCGGCCGGTTTCTTGGTAGTAGCCCTCGACGTTCTTGGGGAGGTCGTAGTGGACGACAAAACGCACGTTGGGCTTGTTGATACCCATGCCGAACGCGATGGTGGCGCAAACGACCCGGATCTCGTCGCGCAGAAAGGCCTCCTGGTTGCGGGTACGGTCGGCGGCCTCAAGCCCGGCGTGGTAGGCGCGCGCGGCGATGCCGCGGTCGTTGAGGCTGTCGGCGAGTTTCTCGGTCTGTTTGCGGCTGGCGCAGTAGACGATGCCGGCGTCGTGGGGGCGGTCTTTGAGGAAGGCGAGCAGTTGCTTGATCGGCTCGTCCTTGGCCTCGACGCGGTAGGTGAGGTTGGGGCGGTTGAAGCTGGCGACGAAGACCGCCGGGTCGCGCAGGGCGAGGTGCTTGATGATGTCGTCGCGCACCCGAGGGGTGGCGGTGGCGGTGAGGCCCATTACCGGCACCGTGGGCAGCAGGGCGCGCAGTTTGGCGAGTTGGCGGTATTCAGGGCGGAAATCGTGGCCCCACTCGCTGATGCAGTGCGCCTCGTCGACGGCGATCAGGCGTACCGGCCATTCCTTGAGGCGCTCGGTGAAGCCGTCGAGCATGGAGCCGCTCGGGGGCGACGTAGAGCAGTTTGTATTCGCCTGCGTAGAGACCGCGGAACCGCCGCTTCGACTCCTCGGCGCCGAGGGTCGAGTTCATGAAGGTGGCCGAGACGCCGGCGGCTGTGAGTTGGTCGACCTGGTCCTTCATCAAGGCGATTAGTGGCGAGACGACGATGGTCAGTCCCGGGCCGGGGCGGGCGAGGGCGGGTAGCTGGAAACAGAGCGATTTGCCGGCCCCGGTGGGCAGCACGGCGAGCGTGTCGCGGCCGGCGAGGGCAGCCTCAATGATCTCGCGCTGCAAGGGGCGGAACCGGTCGTAGCCGAACACCTGTTTGAGCAGGTGAGCAAGGTGGTCGGCAGGAACGGGCGCGGGAGCAGGCACGGTTGGCGAGGGGAAGGGCCGGGACCCCGCGCGGCAAGACCGTTTGCGGATTTTGAAACGTGGGCCGCGAGGGCGCGGCGGCCCGAGACCGCTGTGTCGGAGGCGGGGCGGTGGGCAGGATCAGGTGCCGCCCTGGTACGTCTCAGCTGGACGGAAGAGGCGAAGGGCCAGAATCAGGCAGCCGAGGGCATGGATCAGGATGCCAGCGATCGCCAAGGTCATGGAGAGGTTCAGTCCGTAGAGCAGTGCCCCGACGAAGACGACCACGCCTGCATACCGGGGAAAGCAGCGGGAGCGGACGAGGGTGAGGCAGAACAGAACGGTGCCGGCCAGGATAGCGAAAGCGGTGGCGAGCTCGAAGCCGTGAACGAGTCTGTCCTCGATGATCAATTTATCCCGTAACAGGGAAACGGACCCGGAGTGTCGAGCAATCACGGGATACAGGAACACTTCCCAGGAGACCATCATGGCTTGAAGCAGATACGCCAGTTCGAGGAGAACGAAGCCGATCAGGCCGGTCCAGCCGGCGGTGCCGTAGAGCCGGCTGTAGACTCCGGCGAAGCCGGCGGCCAACAGCAGCACCCCGGCCAAGGCAACCCCGGCCAGCCAGAGCCAGTGGGGGCTGAGCACGAGTTGGGCGAAGTCGCTGTCCATCTTGTCCATCGGTAGCAGGACAGGGAAAGCGGTGGCATAGGTCACCAGGAGTAGGGCGCCGAGGATGAGCGCTCCGCCGGAGAGGCGCTGGATGGAGAGAAGTTGCATGCTTTTCGTATAAATGGCACGGCCGTGGGCCCGTGCAAGGGTTGAGTGTTGGAACTGTGCGGACGCCGGAGTCCAAGGCTCGGATCCCGCCGCCCTGGCGACGGAATGGGGCGCCCGAGAGGGGCGGCGCACGGAGGACCAGAAGGGACAAGGAACAAGGTCCAAGTGCCAAGGGGTGGTGGCGTGGGGGGAAGGACAGCGTGCTTGCACGCGCCTCCGAAATACGCCCCCGGAGCGCGTACAAGAACGCTGATTACAAGTCGGCGGACTCGTTCGCCTCCAGCTTGCGGTAGAGCAGCACCGCGCCGGTGGCGGCGGTGGTGAGCAGCACAGGGCTGAGCAACGGGATGAAGGTGAGCAGCAACACACTACTGCCCAGCCCTAGCGTGGCGGCGCGGTGCTGCCGGGCGAAGCCCCGCTGCACCTTGCGGCCGCGAGCGCGCAGGGCCTGCGGGTAGTCGAGATAGTCCATTCCGAAGACGAAGCAGTCGAAGTAGAGCCCGAGCCCGAGAGCCACAGGCGCACCGATCAAGGGCACCCAGCCGAGAAGGAAGCAGCCTACTGCCACCGTCGTGAGCGCGGCGAGATCGAGCAGGGCATCCGTGATCTGATACAAGAGCGGCACTTCGCGCATCTGGTCCGCGCGCAGGCCCAGTTGTAGCTCTACTTCGCGGGCGAGTCGGCTGTAGAAGTAGCCGCAGAAGATGCCCTGAAAGACGATCCAGGCGGCCACTGCCAGCGCGATCTCCAGGGCCGCCACCAAAATGGCGGAGAGAACGGTCAGGGTGGCTCCCCACCAGTTGGCGGGGAGGAGGGTGCCGACCCAGGCGTAGGCGCGGAACCAGCCGTAGATCAGCCCGGCGAAGAGCGCGGCGCTGAGTACGAGGTTGCAGAGCACGGGCAGGATACCGTGTCGCCAGAGTTTGGGGTGCGCATTCATGTAGCGCAGACCGGCCCAAGGGGCGGCGAAACCTTCAAGGAAGGAGCTTAACGCCGAGCTGCGGGGCGAGGTCGGTGCATTCATGCGGAGGCGGCCGCTAGGCGCCGCAATGCGGCGCGGTCGGTCTTGCCTTGGGCGGTGCGGGGCCAGTCGGCCACTGGTACCCAGCGTCGCGGAAGTTTGGGGGCACTGAGCTGCGCGCGGAGGTGGTGCTCGACGGCGGCGAGATCGGGGCGGTCGGCAGCCGGGTAGACGGCGGCCACGGTTTCGCCCCAACGGGAGTCGGGGACGCCGAAAACGAGTACCTCAGAAAACGCGCCGGTGGCGCGCAACGCGGACTCGACCTCGGCGGGTTGTACCTTTTCGCCTCCGGTGTTGATGGCGGCATCAGTGCGGCCGGCGATTTGCAGGCGGCCGTCTTCGCAGAAGGTGCCGAGATCGTCGGTGAGCCAAGGGCCGGAGGGGCGCGGTTTGGGCCAGTAACCAAGGAAGAGCGACGTCGCCACCACCTCGATGCGGCCGAGTTGGCTCGGAGCGACGGGCAGGCCGGACTCCGGGTGGAGGACGCGCAGCGCGGCGTGCGGCAGGGGGCGCAGTCCGCTGCCGCCGGCGAGAAAATCGGCCGGTGATTGCCACGCGGCGACGGCGGCGGTCTCGGTGGCGCCGTAGGCTTGGGCGAGTGGCAACCCCGCGGTGCGGGCCTGGTCCAGGAGGGCGGCGCTGGCGGGTGCGCCACCCAGCAGGATCGTCGTGAAAGAGCGGAGCCAGGCGCAGGCGGCCGGGTCGCCGATCAGGCGCTGGAGCTGCGTGGGGACAAGCGAGAGCATCCAGTCGCCTGTCGCCGGCAGGTCGGGGCGGGAGCCGGCCGCGAGGCGTGGCCAGTCGCCGAGCAGGAGTGTGCCGTCGGTGGCAAGGGCACGCACGAGTTGTTGGAAACCACTGACGTGATGCAGGGGCAGTAGGCAGAGGCTGTTGATCGGCCCACCTCCGAGCTGGGCCTGCAGAGCATCGGCCGCGGCGGTGAGGGTAGCCGGAGTGTGGATGGCGAAGCGGAGGGCGCCGCCGCTGCCGCCGGTGGCGATCATTACGTGGCTGACGACGCCGTCTCGGGTGGGCGAGGCGGCCCGGCAGAGGGTTTCTGCGGCAGCGGTCTCGGCGAGGGTCCAGTGCGGGTTGCCCAGGAAGAGGTCGCGACCGGAGGCGAGGGCGGCCACGGCCAAGGCGGAGTAGGCAAGGGGGTCGGGATCGCGGAGGAGCAGCGGGCCGGCGTCGCCACACTCCGGAAGGGCCGCGGCCGAGGCGCGAGCGGTGTGCCCACGCCAATCGGTGCCATCGTCCGCTCGGCGGACGGCGGGCTGGCTCAGGCGGCGCGCGGCACGGTCGACAAATGTTCCCATAGCGGGCCCGGCGCCTGGCGCGCGAGCCACTTGGTCGAAAGCGTGGGGCCGGGATCGGGCAGGTTCAAGCGCTCGTCGGCGAAACAACCGATGGTGCCGAACCCGACGGCGCGGCCGTTGCCTGGAGCGCGGGCCACTAGTTGCAGGGCGGCGCGCAGGCCCACGGCCGTCTCGAAGGCGGAAGAGAAGACGGCCTCGGCTTCGTAACCGTCGAGCAGATGCAGCAGCCGGCGTGGCGAGCCGGCCAGCGAGGGCTTGATCACGTAGATGCCGGGCCAGCCGAATTCCAGCCAGCGTAGGAGGTTGGCGCGCACGGCCACCGATTCGTCCAGGGCGATGCGGGTGGCGAATTCGTTGGCCAGGCTGATGACCGGTTCCTCCTGGCCTACGGGAAAGGGCTGCTCGATGAACTCGACGGGGCGGTCGGCGCAGGCCTCGAGCCAGAGGCGGGCGGTTGGCAGGTCCCAGGCACCGTTGGCATCGAGGCGCAACTGGCCGCCAGCAGGCAGTTGCTCCAATACGCGGGGGAGCAGGGCGAGTTCGGTGGCGGCGGGTCCGACACCGACTTTCCACTTCATCGTGGTGAAGCCGCGGGCGGTCGCCCGGGCTGCGGCGGCTACAGCGCCGGCCCCGGCGGGCAGCAAGGTGGCCATGGGCAGTGTGCGCACCGGAGCGGGGTGGTCGGGGCGCTGGAGAGTCTCCCAAGCGGTTTCGAGGGCGAACTGGCAGCAAGGCAGGGCGTCGGGCACGGTGCGCGCGGCCTGTTCATCGAGTTGCCGGGGCAGGGCGGAGCAGAAGGCCAGGGCGGAGGCGAAGGTTTCGGTGCCCCAATCCGGCAGCGGGGCGATTTCGCCGAGGCTCTCGCGGCCGGCGTCGTCGAGCAAGCGGACGATGATGCCTTCGCGCTCGGCCCATACGCCGTGGGCCGTCAGCAGTGGCTGGCGGAAACTGGCGCGATACGGGCGGTACTCGAAACGCACAGACATGGACTAGGCGGCGGGAAGCGGCGGGCCGAACAGAGTGGTGGAGGGGATGACCCCCGATCCAACGGTGGAGGCGACGGAGGGTGTTGAGGCGTTGGTCTGCGGCCGAGAGTCTATCGGCTTTTCCCCCGGGAACTTCAACCGGGAAGGCAAGGCTGGGAAGCGGGGGAGCTCGGGGCCTTGAACCGGTCGGGAGGGCAAGCCCGACACCTACGGGGGGGGCGGAGCCGTGCGCGTGCGAGCCTGCTTCCTACAGGTGGAAAGCATGGTTCTTTCGGGGCCGCCGAAGGCGGGCCTTGCACCCTCGGGCGGGTTGGTTTTCCCTCCCGCGGTCGGCCCCCTCCAATCCGCCCTTGATGGAATCCCCCCGAGGCTCGCAGGCATCCCTGATCGCGTTGCTCGTCACGCAGACGCTGGTGTCGTTCACCGCCAATGCGGCGAAGATGCTCGTGCTTGCCCTGGCGTTGGCTCCGGGTGTGCTCGCGCCGGGCGCGGTGGAGGAATGGCTGGCGGTGCTGCCGGTGGTGCTTGCGGCGCCGTTTCTGCTGTTCTCGCCGTTGTTCGCTTGGTTCGCCGACCGGTTCTCCAGCCGCACGATGTTGAGTGTCTCCATTTTGCTGCTGCTGTCGTTGCTGGGGGCGCTGGCATTGGCGCTGCATGAACGCAGTGTCGTGCTCACGGTGTTGGTATTCCTGCTGTTGGCCGTGCACTCGGCCTTCGTATCGCCCAACAAGCGCACGATGCTGCGCGAAGTCGCCCGCCCCGAGCGCTACAACTCCGCAGTGATGCTGCTGGAGATGGCCACCGTCGCCGCGGTGGTTGGGGGCGCCTATTCGGCAGTGTGGGCCTTTGAGCTGGCCTTGGGTGGTGGCGACGGTGGCTGGGCCGCGGCTGAGAAGGTGGCGCTCGCCTTGCCCGTCGTGGTGGCGGTGGCGCTGGTGGCGTTCTTGCCCGCTCGACGCCCGCCGGCCCGCCCGGATGGGCCGCCCCCGCCGAAACTGCTCACCCGGCAGATGAGCCATCTCGTGGAACTGCTGGGCAACTCGCGGCTGCGCATGAGCGCCCTGGGTATCCTCTTCTACTATCTGCTTGGCAGCGCGCTGGTGCTGGTGCTTGTCGACGCGGGGCGTTACTGGGTGGCGCTCAATCCCGGCACGGTGAGCGTGGCGGGCCTGGCGGTGACGTTGCTGCTCTTTGCCAGTGTCGGCGCGCTGGCGGGCAATCTCGTGGCGGGGCTGGTGTCCCACGAACGCACCGAGATCGGTCTGGTGCCGTTCGGGGCCGCGGGCATGGCGCTGGCCGCCTGGTGGGCGAGCCGCAACGCCCTCGACGCCACCGCCTTCCGGCCGGCGCTGGCGCTGCTGGGATTTAGCTCAGGGCTGTATCTCACCCCCCTGCACGTGTATTTTAGTCACCGGGTGAGCCGGGAGCGGCGCACGCGGATGGTGGGCGCGCTGAATCTGTCCCGCGGCCTGGGCGGGGTGGGGGCGGGAGGGGTGTACTACGCGATGGCCGCGCTCCTGCGCTGGCCGTTGTCCACGCAGCTCGAGGCCTTGGCGGCCGCGGCGGTAGTGGTGGCGCTGGTGACCGTCTGGTTGGCCCCGGAGCATCTGGTGCTGCTGCTCTTCCGTGGGCTGGGGAAGGTGCTCTATCGGTTGCGCATTCAGGGGGTGGAGAACCTGCCCGCCGGCGGCGCGTTGATCGTGAGCAACCACATCTCCTACATCGACGCCCTGATCCTGCAGGTGGTCTTCCCGCGCAAACTGTGGTTTCTCGCCGTCCATGGTCGGCAGCGACGCGGGCTGCCGCTGTGGTTTTACCGCATCACCGGGGTGATTCCGCTCTCCGCGGCCCGCGCCAGCGAGGGGTTCCGCCTGGCCACGCGCAAGATGAAGGAGGGCGAACTGGTCTGCGTGTTTCCGGAGGGGCAGGTGAGCTGCACCGGGGCGTTGATGGAGATCCGCCGCGGGTTCGAGCTGCTGGCCAAACGCGCCGAGGTGCCGGTGGTGCCGGTGTTCATCGATTCGCTCTGGGGGGCGCTCTTCACCTACTCGAATCAGAAACTGATTTTCAAGCACACCGAGCAGTTCCCCCGCTCGGTGCTGGTCCAGGTGGGGCCGCCGTTGCCGTACCAGACCGTCAACGCCGTGCTCGCCCGGCAGGCGCTGCTGGATCTGGGGGAGGTGGCCTACCAGCAACGCCTCGAGCTGCGGCGCAACTTGGGCTACGAGTGCCTGCGCTCGCTGGCCCGGCATCCCTGGAAGATTGTGCTCGTGGACCGCACGGCCGAACGTCGGGAGGTGAGCGCCGGTACGCTGCTGGCCGCCGCCGCCACCTACGCCGTGGTGCTGCGCCGCGAGGTGCCGGAGCGGCGGGTGGGCATCGTGTTGCCTCCCGGGGCCGGTGGCACGATCGCCAATCTCGCGGTGGTCCTGGCCGGCAAGACCCCGGTGAACCTCAATTTCACCGCCAGCGCGGCCGCGATCCAGTCCTCGCTGCGTCTGGGCGAAGTGAAAACTGTGATCTCCGCCGAAGCGGTGCGGGCCAAGCTGCCGCAGTTCCCCTGGCCGGCGCTCACCCGCGACCTGAGGGCCGATCTGCAGCGCTGCGGCAAGCCCGCCGTGCTCGGTCGCTTGCTGCTGGTGTGGCTGTTGCCCTCGCGGCTGTTGGCGCGGCTCTGGCGGGTGTCGCGCCACGGCGGGCACGCCGAGGCGGGGCTGCTCTTTACGAGCGGTAGCGCCGGCGAGCCCAAGGGCGTGCCGCTCTCGCACCGCAACATCCTGGGCAACTGCGGTCAAATCTCCGCCACCGGTATCCTCTCGCGCCGGGAGACGCTGCTGGCCTGCCTGCCGATCTTCCACAGCTTCGGGTTCACCGTCACCCTCTGGTATGCGCTTTTGCGTGGCGTGCGCACGGTCACGTTGCCCACGCCGCTTGATGCCAAGCGCACCGTTGAGGCGATCGAGGAGGAGAAGATCACGGTGTATGTGGGCACGCCGACGTTCATCCGCCCGGTCCTCAAACGCGCCGAGCCGAACCAGTTGCGCTCGTTGCGCTTCATGGTCTCGGGCGCCGAGAAGCTGCCGGTCGACCTTTTCGAGTTCGCGCTGCAGAAGTTCGGCCTGCGCCTGCTCCAGGGCTACGGACTCACGGAGACCACGCCTGTGACCAACGTGAATCTGCCCGAGCCACCCAACCTGCCCAAGGGGGTGAAGGCGCAGGAGGGACACCGGCTCGGCTCGGTGGGCCGTTTGCTGGCCGGCATGACCGCGCGCATCGTGCATCCGGAGACAGGGGCGGTGCTGCCGCCCAACGAGACCGGCATCGTCTGCCTGCGCGGGGCCAACGTGTTCGGTGGTTATTTGAAGGACCCGGTCCGCAACGCCGAGGCGCTGCGCGACGGCTGGTTTATCACCGGCGATCTTGGGCGGTTCGACGACGATGGGTTTCTCTTCATCGAGGGCCGGCTGTCGCGCTTTTCCAAGGTGGGCGGCGAGATGGTGCCGCATCTCACCATCGAGCAGAAGATTGTCGAGCTGTTCGGGTTGGAGGCCGCGGAGGTGCAGAAGGTTGTCGTGCTTGGCGTGCCCGATGCCGCCAAGGGCGAGTCGCTGGTGCTGCTGACCACCGAGGCGATCACGGTTGCCGAGCTGCGCGAGAAACTCACCGCGGCCGGGCTTCCGAATCTGTGGATACCCAAGGTTGTGCGGCACATCGATCGCATCCCGGTATTGGGCAGCGGCAAGTGTGACCTGAAAGGCTGCCGGGCCCTGGCGGGCGAGCCGGCGGCGGCGTAGTGCCGGCGAGTCGAGATCCGCCGGGCGTGTCAGCTTGGGACGAGCGACGGGAGGAGGGGCGGCGAGGAGGGCTGCAGAATCGGCTCGGTCGGAGCCTCGGCCAGATGGTCTCTCAATGTGCGGAGAGAGGCTCTATCCTGCGCTGGATGCGATCTGTGTACGGAGCCGGGCGCAGACACGCCACGGCTTTCTCCTGACGTGACGCCTGCGGGTCGGGCTTAGGGCCCCTCCGTCTTCGCCGGCCCCAGCACACGAATCATCTCCAGTAAAAAGGCCCGGCGGATCGCGTCGTAGCCGCGGCGATTCGGGTCTTCGAGATTCACGAAGTACCAGTAGGTCGGATCCGCTGCGTGGTAATGGGGGCCGCGTTTGTCGCGACAGTGGAGTCCGTGGCCGAGCAGCGTGCCGTGCACATCGACCACATGCACGTTGGGGCGCGCTGCCGCGGCTTCGCGGATGTGACGGTTGAACTCCGCATGCACCTTCAACCCGTCGGGCCAGGGCGGGAGGGGCTTGATCAGTCGCAGGACGGGATTGGTCCGCTCGATGTCGCCGACTCCATCGGTGGGATCGAAGATTGTGGCGATGAAGATGTCGCATCCGCCCGGGAAACGCGCGCTGATGGCCTCGAGCAGCTTCTTCAGCCGTGTCCGAAAGTTGGCGGCATAGCGTTGACCGTCGGCCCAGGTCGCGCCGTAGAGCGCCTCATCGCGCGGCGGCGAGGCCCCGTAGTCGTGGATCAGATCGATTCCTCCGGTGGAGAGCACGACGATGCCACGTGTCGTGGCCGGCTGTTGCGGCAGGTACGAAACCTGGTTGCGCAGGTGTTCGCCGGAGCTCGTTGAGTTCTCCGCCAAATCGAGGATGCGCAACTTAGGGAAGACGCGGCGCAGGCATTTGCCTTCCATGTCGGACTCGTCGCCCGGCGGCAGGTCGGCGAGGCGGTCGAAAAAGCCGAAGCCGGCGTCGGCGCCGAAGCCGGTCACCACGCTATCGCCCAGGCCGAGGAGGAGCACATCGCCTTCGCGCCATACGTGGGCGAAGGGTTCCGCCGGCACCGCGGGGCCAGCCGGACCGTGCCCCATGGCCGGCGTGTAGTGGCGGTAGAACCAGAAGAGCCCGCCGGCGAGGCAGGCCAGCACGAAGATAAAGCGCAGGCGGATCTGGTACCAGGCGGGTGGTGCGGGGGTGGTGCGGCGATCCATCGGGGTAGCGAAGGGATGGGCACGATTCGGTCCCGAGGCAAGGGCGACAGTTGCGAACGATTGAGTGCGAAGCGGCGATTACCAAGTACGCCGGGTCGCCCCGGGCGGTCCGGCGTGAAGGAGCGGACCACGGCCGGACGAAGCTCTTGCGATTTCGCTGCCGGAGGAGGCGACGGGGGTAACGAAACGGCCCGCCGGTGCGGCCGCGCTTAGGCAGGAAGGAGGGACCGTGGCTTATGCTGCCTGTCTCGGCGTGATCGCGGCGAGTTCCGCGCCGAGGGTACGGCGGGCTTGGCGGATGTCGCATTCCGTCTGCAGGCGCAGCCACCAGCCTTCGGAAAGACCGAAGTAGCGGTCGAGGCGCAGGCCGGTGTCGGCAGTGATGGCGCGCTTGCCAGCGAGGATCGCGGCGATGCGGGTGAGCGGCACGCCGATGTCCTTGGCAAGGCGGTACGGTGTGAGCTCCATTGGCCCGAGGAATTCCTCGCGGAGCATTTCTCCGGGGGGGAGGAGCGGAAGAGTGGGGGATTTCATGGTTGGTAGTAGTCGACGATCTCGACTTCTTCGACGCCCTGATCCGTCCACCGAAAACAGATGCGCCATTGGTCGTTGATGCGGATGGAGTGCTGGCCTTTGCGGTTGCCCTTGAGGAGTTCGAGTCGGTTGCCCGGCGGCACGCGTAGATCGGTGAGTTGGCGGGCCAGATCGAGTTGGACGAGTTTTCGGCGGGCGGTGGTCTGGATGTCCGGCGGCAGATCCGGTGTGCGCTCTTCGCGAAAGATCGCGGCTGTCGCTGCATCGTTGAACGTCCGGATCACGGTCGTACCAGATCACGCAGAACGTTGGTAACGTCAAGCGTTACTAGTACGCGGAAAGCCGACGAAACTCTGACGAATTTCGCGACGACGGAAGGCGGCGAAAACGAAACGGCCCGGCGGTGCGGCCGGGTCGGGCCGTGGGGAAGACGGAGCGGGCGGCGGTACGCGCTTTCCACCGTAGGGCGTCGACTCACGCTTTCGCACCGAAAGCGGTGGTGCGACGCCCCGACGATGGAAATCTGGCAACGTCTGTTTCCGTTATCCGACGACGAGGTTGAGGATGCGGCGGGGGGCGAAGATCACTTTGCGGATCGTCCTGTCGGTCGTGAATTCCTGGACCTTCGGGAGGGCGAGGGCGGCGTCCTTGGCCTCGGCTTCGGTAGCGGTCTTGGCGAAGAGCCGTTCGTCGCGGAGGCTGCCGCTCACCTACACTACCGCCTTCATCCTGTTGATGATGAGCGGGGCAGGCGCCACCAAGGGCGTACCGCGTTGGAATGGGGCCCGCAAATTTCGTTCCACTGGAGCCGGGTTGCGCCGATGGGCTCTTAATAACCGCCCGTCCCCAGCCTTGACGCCCCCCCGCGTGCTCCGGTTTGTTTGACAGCTTCCATGCTCACGATCGCCGACATCTCCAAGTCCTACGGTACACGCGAACTCTTTTCCGAGGTCTCGCTCTTTGTCGCGCGCACCGACCGGTTCGGCCTCGTGGGCCCCAACGGCGCAGGCAAATCCACACTCTTTAACCTTATCCTTGGCGAAGAATCGCCGGACGAGGGGACCATCACCTGGGAGCGTGGCGCCGACTTCGGCTTCCTCCCCCAGGAGAGCGCGCCCGCCGGCAATGAGACCATTCTCCACCTCGCCACGAGCGGCAAAAAGCTCATGCCGACCGATGACGAGGACTACGACATCGATTGGACGCTCGAGCCCCGGGCCAAAAAGATCCTCGCCGGTCTTGGTTTCCGCGAGGGCGACCATGACAAACCCGCCAATACTTTCTCCGGCGGCTGGGTGATGCGCGCCCATCTCGCGCGCCTCCTCGTGAGCGAGCCGGCGCAGCTCCTGCTCGATGAGCCCACCAACCATCTCGATCTCGAGGCGTTGATCTGGTTTCAGGAATACCTCACCCGCTACCCGGGCGGTCTGCTCGTGATCTCCCATGATCGCGCCTTCCTCAACGCGCTCTGCAACGGCATGCTAGAGCTGCGTGGTGGCAGCCTCCATCGCTACACGGGCAACTACGACGACTTCCTCATCGAGAAGGAGGCGCGCAAGACCCAGCAGGCCTCCGTCTTCAAGAACCAGCAGCGCGAGATCGCCCATCTTCAGAAGTTCGTGGACCGCTTCGGTGCCAAGGCCTCCATGGCCTCCCGCGCCAAATCGAAGGAAAAACAGATTGAGCGCCTCAAGGACGAAGCGGTCGAGGAGCCGGTGGAGGAGCTCAAGCGCATGAACTTCCGCTTCCCGCAGCCGCCGCGCTCGGGGCTCAAGGTCATCACCCTCGATCACGTGCAACAGGCGTACGGCGACCACGTCGTGTATCGTGACCTCAATTTCCAGGTCGAGCGTGGGCAGCGCATCGTCTTGGTCGGCCCCAACGGCGCAGGCAAGTCCACCCTGCTCAAGATTCTCGGCGACGTGATCCCGATCCAGGGCGGCACGCGCGAGCTCGGCAGCAGCGTGATCCCGGGCTACTTCGCGCAGAACCGCACCGACACCCTCAACGTCGCCGCCACGGTCTTTGAAAACGTGATGGAGCTGCGCACCGAGGCCAACCAGCTCACCGAGCAGCGCGCGCGCACTATTCTGGCCGCGTTCCTCTTCCGTAAGGACGACGTCTTCAAGCGCGTGTCCGTGCTCTCCGGTGGCGAGAAGTCGCGCCTGGCGTTGGCCCGTCTGCTGGTCGACCCGCCGAATTTCCTGCTCATGGACGAGCCCACGACCCATCTCGACATCGCGTCGATCGATGCGTTGGTGCACGCGCTCAAGCAGTTCGAGGGCACCCTGGTGTTCATCAGCCATGACGTCTACTTCATCCGCGCGCTCGCCTCGCAGGTGCTCCACGTCCACGCCGGCCGCCTTACGACCTACGCCGGCGACTACGATTACTACCTCGACAAATCGAAGGCCACCAACGAGCGCGCCGCGCTCACGGCCGGCTTTACCGACGCGCGCCCGGTGCAGATCGCGGCTGTGAAGGTGGCAGCGGCGCCCAAGCCTGTTGCCGGGCCCAAACTCAGCGCGGGCGAGATCCGCAAGTTGCGCACCGAGGTGGGCAAGCTCGAGGAGGCGGTCGCCGCGCTCGAGGCCAAGCAGACCGAACTCGCCGGACAGCTCGAAAGCCCGGAGTCGTACACCATCGCGGGACGGGCACAGCAGCTCAACCGGGAGCTCAGTGCGGTGACCGACCAGATCCAGCAGGCGACCCAGGCGTGGGAGGAAGCGGAGAAGCGGCTGGAGGAAGCGGCGCCGTCTTCGGGCTGAGCCGTGTTTGGGCCTCGGCTCGGCGGCCTTGCCTTCGGGCCGACCGGCGTGGGCCCCGGCGCCGACAACGCGGGAGTGCCGACCATAACCGGGGTTTGCGGCGCGACGTGGCCCGGTTCACTCCGGGCGCTTGGGGACGCTGCGCAGGGTCTTGCCCGGAACCCACCGGCTTTCGATCATTTCGATGCGCGGGTTGGTGGGGATCCCGAAGTCTTGGTTGAGGATACGAGCAACCAGCAGTTCCACCGCCCAGGTGCCCATCAGCTTCTGGTTTTGCTCCATGCCGGTGAACGGGGTTCCCTCGAGGATCTGGCTGACAGCCACCACTCCGAGGTCTTCGGGCGCGCGGATACCGTTGCGCTTGAGCAAGGCCTGCAACTCGCCCAACACGTCGTAGAGATGCACGAAGAGTACGACGTCGGGTTTGTGCGTCTTGAGCCAGCGCAGCAGCGGCGCCTCCTCGACCCGGTTGGTCCGTAGTACCGGGACGAGCGAGGGGTTGCCGAAGGTGTGCTCGCACCAGCCAAGGTAGGCGCTGGAGTACGCGTGGGCGCTGCGCTGCTCCTCGTAGTAGCCCAGCACCAGGCCGGGGCGCCGGTAGCCGAGGGCGTGGACCTTGTTGAGGGCGGCGGTGAGGTCGTTGTAGAAATGACTGGTCACTCGGTTCAGGGGAGTGGCGATACTCAGCCCCTGGGTGACGATGGCGTAATGGTCGAGATCTGCCGGAAAATGCTCGCCCAGGTCCGGACTGCCAAAGCAGAGCATTCCTTGGATGCCGCGCGTGTCGAGGATGGTGCGAAAGCGGGCGAGGGTCATGCCCGGAGCCTTGAGCCAGAGCGGTTCCAACCGGTAGCCCAGTTCGTCGGCGCGGCAGCGCATGCTTTCGAAGACGCGAGTGAGGTGCTTGGAACGTTCCCAGGGCCGGGGGGTATCGTAGAAGGAGATCACGCCGAAGCACGACTCCTTGGCCGCGACGCCGCTGTGGCGCAACTGACTCATTAGTTCCTTGAGCTTGGCGTTGGGGCGGTAGCCGATCCGTGCAGCCTCTGCGGTCACCCGATTACGCGTTTCCAAGGGGATTTTGGGGCTGTTGCGCAAGGCGAGCGAGACAGCGGAAGGAGAGAGGTCGAGGGCAGCGGCGATGCGGCGCAGGCTCATGGGTCAACGTTTACTAGCGGGGCCGCTGGAGGCAAGGACGCAGGGGGAGAATCCCCAGGCATTGTCGGGGCGGTCAACGTCCCCAGCGCGAGGGCTCGCGCTGGCCGTTTGCGATCGGTGAAATCCGCCGAGCCCGGATTGACCCTAGTTGCGCCGTCCCCTCTTGTTCGCCTTCCCCAACCTCGGGGCCACCGCGGGCCTCAATTTCTTCGCCCGAGAGCCGAACGTTCAGAGCTGTAGACTACCCGAAATGAACTCCTCCCCTGATTCCCTCTCCCTACGTCGCCCCGGAAGATCTGGCCGGGCGTTGCTGCTAAGCGCTGTGCTGGTGCTGCCCACTCTGGCTTGGGCCTTGGGCCAGGAGCGATTTGTCGCTTTCGAGCAGGCCCCGACCGCCTCTGCCCTGATTGCTGGCGGGGTGGCTGCCCCGGTACTGGTCGACGTCGCCGATTGGCCTGGTGTCCAGCGGGCCGTGGCCGACTTGCAGGCCGACGTCGAGCGCGTGGGCGCCGTGAAGCCTGTGGTTAACCCCGCAGCGCCCAAAGGCGTACGCTTCGCAGTGATCGTCGGCACTGTGGGCAAGAGCGCGCTGATCGACGGTCTCGCCAAGGCCGGCAAACTCGACCTCGCCGGGATCGCGGGCCGCTGGGAAGCGTATCAGATCGAGACGATCGATCAGCCCCTGCCCGGCATCGAGCGAGCCCTGGTCATCGCCGGCAGCGACAAGCGCGGGACGATCTATGGCGTTTACGAACTCTCCGAACAGATCGGCGTGTCGCCCTGGTATTGGTGGGCCGATGTGCCCACGACGCACCGCGATACCGTTAGTGTGAAGCCCGTGCGCCTGGTAGAAGACGGCCCGACCGTGAAGTACCGCGGCATCTTCCTCAACGACGAGGCCCCCGCCCTCGCCAACTGGTCCCGCGAGAAGTTCGGCGGGATCAACAGCAAGCTGTACGCACATGTCTTCGAGCTCATCCTGCGCCTGCGCGGCAACTTCCTCTGGCCGGCGATGTGGAACAACGCGTTCAACGAGGACGATCCCGCGAGCCCGCGCCTGGCCGACGAATACGGCATCGTCATGAGCACCTCGCACCACGAGCCGATGCTGCGCGCCCAGCAGGAATGGGCGCGCCATGGCAGCGGCCACTGGGACTACTCGAAGAACGCCAAGGTGCTCTCCGATTTCTGGGCCGACGGCGTGCGCCGCAACCGCGATTTCGAAAGCATCATCACCCTCGCGATGCGCGGTGACGGCGACGAGCCTATGTCCGAGGAGTCCAACGTCGCCCTCCTCGAGAAGATCGTCGCCGATCAGCGCGCGATCCTCGCCAAGGAGGTCAACCCCGACGTGACGAAGGTCCCGCAGGTCTGGGCCCTCTACAAGGAGGTGCAGGACTACTACGAGCGCGGCATGCGGGTGCCCGACGACGTCACTCTGCTCTGGTGCGACGACAACTGGGGCAACATCCGCCGCCTGCCCACCGCGGCCGAGCGCCAGCGCGCGGGCGGGGCCGGCGTCTACTACCATTTCGACTACGTGGGCGGCCCCCGCAACTACAAGTGGCTGAACACCGTCCCGATCACCAAGATCTGGGAGCAGATGAACCTGGCGTGGCAGCACGACGCCACCCGCATCTGGATCGTCAACGTGGGCGACCTCAAGCCGATGGAGTTTCCCATCGAGTATTTCCTCAGCCTCGCCTGGGACCCGGCGAAGTGGCCCTACGAGCGCATCGGCGAGTATTCCGCCCAGTGGGCTGCGCGCGAGTTCGGCCCGGCGCACGCCACCGAGGTTGCCGCCCTGGTCAATGGCTACACCAAGCTCAACAGCCGTCGGAAGCCCGAGATGATCACGCCCGACACCCTCAGCTTGGTGAACTACCGCGAGTCCGAGCGCGTGCTGGCCGAGTGGGCGGATCTTGTCGCCCGTGCCGAGAAAATGGAAGCGGCGCTGCCCGCCGCCGCCCGCGCCGCCTTCTTTCAACTCGTGCTCTATCCGATCCAGGCCTGCGCCAATCTGCAGGAGCTCTACGTCGCGGCCGGCCTCAACAAGCTCTACGCGGTGCAGGGCCGGACCAATACCAACGCCGAGGCCGCCCGCGTGCGCCGCCTCTTCGCTGCGGACGCCGCCCTGGTCGAGCGTTTCCACGCGCTCAACGGTGGCAAATGGAACCACCAGATGGACCAGGTGAAATTTGGTTACACCTACTGGCAACAGCCACCCGCCGAGGTGATGCCCGCCATCTCCGAGTTGCGCGTGAACAAGGGCGCCATCGCTGCGCTCGCCGTCGAAGGCCGCGACACCGGCTGGCCCGTGTGGGGCGCGCCCGCGCCCACCGTGCCGCCGATCGACGTCTACGCGCAGCCCTCGCGCTGGGTCGAGCTCTTCAATCGCGGCGACACCGCCTACACCTTCACCGCCACCGCGGATCAGCCGTGGCTCAAGGTTTCACCCGCTGCCGGCGAGGTAAAGGAGACCACGCGCCTGACGATCAGCGCCGACTGGGCCGCAGTGCCGGTGGGCGCCACCAGCGCGAAGGTCACCCTCACCACCACTGGCGGGGAGGCGTTCACCGTGGCCGTGCCGATCGTGAATCCGGCCGAGTTGCGGCCCGGTTCCTTTGCCGGCTTTGTCGAACTCGACGGGCATGTGGCCATGGAGGCCCCGCACTTCACCCGTGCCATTGGTGGCAAGGGGACGACATGGCATGTGTTGCCCGACCATGGGCGCGCGCTCGGCGGTGTCACCATTGCTCCGGTGCTGGCGGCGGACCTCGTGCCCGGCGGTGAGTCGCCCCGCCTCGAGTACGACCTGTACACCTTCTCGGCGGGTGCCGCCAAGGTGGAGTTCTCGGTGGCTCCCTCGCTCGATTTCCAGCCCGAGAGCCCGTTGCGCTTTGCGGTGTCGCTCGACGATGAGCCGCCGCAGGCCGTGAAGATCGCCACCAATCCGAACGCGTGGGAACCGTGGGGCACGGCGGTGGCCGAAGGCGTGCGCCGAGTGACCTCGACGCTCCAGCTTGGCCGCGCCGGGCGCCACACCCTGAAAGTGTGGGCGATCACTCCCGGAGTTGTGGTGCAACGCATCGTGATCGACACCGGCACGGCGAAGGCCCCCGGGGTGCGCTCGAGCTATCTGGGCCCGATCGAGAGCCCGACTGCCGCGGCGAAGTGAACGGGCGAGGGTGGGGCGGATTCTCCGCGGAGTGGCGCAGGCCTCCGTGCCTGCGAGATGACGCCCGGTGGGGCGGGGGTTCGTACCGTCCGGTCTCCGTCCACCGCATCGGCGATTGTGTCCTCGGCGGGGGCGCCCACTATCGTACGTTCTTCCATGAAAAAAGAAGCCGTACTTGCCAAACTGAAGGCCGAGAAGGTTGTCGCCATCATCCGCACCGACAGTGCGGACGGCCTGCTTGATTGCGCCAAGGCGCTCGCCGCTGGCGGGCTCACCGCCATCGAGCTCACCATGACCACGCCCGGTGCGCTCAAGATGCTCGAGCGCGCCAGCGCCGAAATGCCCGAGTTCCTCTTTGGTCTCGGCACCGTGCTTGACGTCGAGACGGCCCGGGCCGGCATCCTCGCCGGTGCTCGGTTCATTGTTACACCGGCGCTGCGCCCGGAGGTGATCTCCTGCTGCCGCCGCTACTCGGTGCCGGTCCTGGTCGGGGCGCTCACGCCCACCGAGATCATCGCGGCCTGGGAAGCCGGGGCCGACGTGGTGAAGATCTTCCCGGCCGAGTTCTTTGGCCCCAACTACATCAAGTCGGTCAAGGGGCCGTTCCCGCAGATCGAGTTTCTGCCGACCGGCGGCGTCACGCCGGAGACCATTGGCGACTTCCTCAAGGCCGGAGCTTTCGCCACGGCGGCGGGTTCGGCGCTGGTCGATGGCAAGGCGCTCAAGGAGAAGAACTGGGCCGCGATCACGGCCCGGGCGGCGCAGTTTGTGGCCGCGGTGAAGGCTGCCGGCACGAAATAAGCCGATTCCGAGCTCTCTGTCTTTTCCGCCCGCGGACCCCTCGTGGCCGCGGGCTTTGTTTTGGGCGCATGGCGTGGGCGAAACCGCATCGGAGGGAGTACGGCTGCCTGTATTTGTCCGCCTGTGCTGAACCAGCAGGCCACGTGGCCCGCGGCTTTAGCCCGTGCCGGCGGGCTCGGGAAAGGCGACGGGATAGCAGACGCAAAACGATGTCGCGGTCGGGACAGGGAATTGCGTCCTCCTGGGGCGGGGCCCACGCTCGGCTCTCAGCTCCATGCCCGCCTCATCCAAGCCCGCCTCCGCTGTGCCCACGTGGTTCCGACATCCCGCCGTCTGGCTGATTCTCGCCACTTTCCTCTGCCTCGGCCCCTTTGTCCGCAAGGCCGTCCATATCGATGACTATCTCTACCTTCGCTCGGCGCGCCAGATCCTGGAGCACCCGGCCGATCCATTCGGCACCGATATCAATTGGTACGACACCGTCATGCCGCTCGCGGACGTGACGCAAAATCCACCCGGAGTCTCCTACTTCCTCGCCGGCGTGGGCGGACTCTTCGGCTGGAGCGAGATCGCCCTGCATCTCGCGTTCCTGCTGCCGGCCCTAGCGGCGGTGCTCGGCACTTACGCTCTGGCCCGCCGATTCTGTGACCAACCGGCGCTGGCGGCCTGCCTAACGCTCGTGTCACCCGTATTCTGGGTCTCCGCCACGACCCTGATGAGCGACGTCCCCATGTTCGCCCTCTGGCTCTGGGCGGTCGAATGCTGGCTGCGCGCCCTCGAGCGCGGCGCCGTCCGTTGGTACGCCGCGTCCGCCGTGCTGATCTCCCTCGCCCTTCTCACCAAGTACTTCGGCGCGGCCCTGCTGCCGCTGCTCCTGGCCTACACGCTGATCCGGGAACGCCGGCCCAGCTGGAAACTGCTCTGGCTGCTGCTGCCGGTGGCGACGCTGCTCGCCTACGAATGGGCCACTGCGTGGCGCTACGGCCACGGCATGTTGGGCGCGGCCGGCCACTATACCCAGATTGTCGCGAGGCCCGGCACCGCCTGGCAACGCGCGCTGATCGTTTTGTCCTTCACCGGCGGCTGCCTGCTGCCCGTCTTGACGTTTGCCCCGTGCCTTTGGTCCCGGCGCGGGCTCGCCATCGGGGGCCTGGTCGGCGCCGTGCTCGTCGGCGCGCTCGCGCAGGCGGACGCGCTGGGCGTTACGCCGCTCCAAGTTGGCACCACGACGCGGTGGGGCTTGGTCGTGCAGGTCGCGCTCTTCGTGCTCGGCGGTCTGTCCGTGCTGGCGCTCGTCCTTGACGATCTGCGGACCAACCGCGATGCCGACGCCTGGCTGTTGGCGTTGTGGGTCGGCGGCACGCTGTTCTTTGCGGTCGTGCTGAACTGGACGATCTCTGGGCGCACGCTGCTGCCGCTTGCTCCCGTTGTCGGGATTTTGGTGGTGCGCCGGCTGGCGCGGCGGGCCCCGCAGCCCGGCGCCGCCACCTGGCTACGCTGGTGGCCGCTCCTGCCCGCCGCCATCGCCGCCGCCGCGGTCGTGCAGGCCGACGCCACGCTGGCCGGCGACGCCCGCACCGCCGCGCGCGTGGTCCACGAACAGCTCGCCGGGCGGGGGGGCGGCATTTGGTTCCAGGGGCATTGGGGGTTCCAATACTACATGGAGGCGGCCGGGGCCCGGCCGGTTGACAAGGGGGCCGTGGTCGCCGCATCGGGTGACTACCTGGTGACTCCGGAGATCAACAGCAATGCCACGCCCCCGCCCGCGGCGATGTTCGAGCCCGCCGGCGATGTCGAGATCGCCTCCGGTGGCTGGATCGTGGTCATGCACATTCCCTCGGGCGCCGGCTTCTATTCCGACCAATGGGGGCCGCTGCCGTTCGTCGTCGCCCCGGTGCCGGCCCAGCGTTTCACGGTCTCCAGGGCCCGGCCGTGGTAGCGTGGTCCGCCACCGCCCGCGTATCGGGCTCGGCGGAAATGGGGGCGGGATCGCGGTGGCCCGGCAGGCGAGAGGGTTCCGCCGACCCGGGCGAAGGGGCCGATGGCGCGGGGGGGCTGGCAGGTATCCGCCGGCCTGTGCGGGGGAGGGCGAGGCTCCGCCCGAGCCGCTTCCCCGGTAAGGTGCATTCGTAGATGGCGCTGGTATGTGCCGGGAAGGCGTCGTAAGCGGCGCCGCTACGAGCGGAGGGCAGGTCTTGGACCGGTCTAAAAAAGGACCGCCGAGGCGCGGGCCCCGGCGGTCGAAGTGGAGGAGTGGATGCCGGCTCAGTCTTTCTTTTCCGGCTTGGTCTCGTCGACCATCACGTAGAGGCGAGCGCCATCACGCCACACCAACAACAGCGTGCGTTTGCTGTCGGGTTTGGCGGTGAGATCGACGGCCTGCTTGGCGCTCTCGACGGGCTGGCGATTGATCTCGAGGATCACATCCCCCTCGGCGAGGCCAACCTTGGCGGCGGCACTGTCGGGTTCCACCTCGGTAACGAGCGCGCCCTTGAGATCGGCGGGCAGGTTGAGCTGGGTACGGGTCTCCTTGGTGATATCGGTGACCCCGACGCCATTGAGAGTGCCTTCGTCGTCGGTCTTCTCGATGCGCTCATCCTTGCCGCCCATGGGCGAATCGGGCTGGGTGCCGAGCTTGACCTTGAAGGTCTGCGGTTTGCCGTCGCGCACGATGTCGAGCTTCACCTCGGTGCCGGGTGCCCGCTTGCCGACCATGAGGCGCAGGCGGCGGCCATCGGCGATCGGTTCGCCGTCGAGCTTCACGATCACGTCGCCTTGCTTGATCCCGGCCTTCTCGGCCCCGGTGTCGGGCGAGACGCCGGTGACGATCACGCCGCCGTCATCGACGCCGAACTCCTTCTTGAGCTCGGGCGAAAGATCCTGGATACCCACCCCGATGTAGCCACGCACGATCTTTCCGCCGGTGATCAGCTGTTCCATCACCGAGCGGGCGAGGCTGGCCGGGATGGCGAAGCCCAGGCCCATCGAGCCGCCGGTGCGGCTGTAGATGGCGGTATTGATGCCCACGAGCCGGCCCTCGGCATCGACGAGGGCGCCGCCGGAGTTGCCGGGGTTGATGGCGGCGTCGGTTTGGATGAAGTCTTCGTATTCCTCGATGCCCAGGCCGCCGCGGCCGGTGGCGCTGACGATTCCGGAAGTGACCGTCTGCCCGATACCGAAGGGGTTGCCGATGGCGAGGACCACGTCGCCGACCTCGAGGGCGTCACTATCGCCGAGGGTGGCGGGGGTGAGGTCGGCGGCGTCGATCTTGAGCACGGCGAGGTCGGTCTTCGGGTCGCGCCCGATCACCTCGGCGACGAACTCCTTCTTGCCGCCGTCGAAGCCGATCTTCACCTCGTCGGCGCCGTCCACGACATGGTTGTTGGTGAGAATGTAGCCGTCGGCCGAGATGATGACCCCGGAGCCCAGGCCGCGCTGTTTCATCTCGGGCATACGCTGGCGTTGGCGGCCGCCGCGGCGGTTGTCGCCCTCATCGGGCATTTGGTCGCCGAAGAAGCGGCGGAACATGGGGTCGTTGAAGAACGGCATCATCTCCGGGTGCGGGTTGCGCACGGTTTTCGTGGAAAAGACGTAGACGACGCTGGGGGCGGCCTTTTTCACGACGGCCGAGTAGCTGCGGGGGGCGATGGCGTCGCGTTTGGCGGCGGCATGATCGATCTTCAACTGAGGCACGGCGCGGGTCTTGGCTTCCTTCGAGTCGGCGTAGGCGGGTGCGACGACGAGCAGACCGGCGACGGTGGCCACGCTCAAGGCGGCTAGGAGGAGTGAACGGGGGGGTGCTCATGGTAGTGTTTCGCATGTGGTAGAAAGGTGGGGGCTATGACACAACATCGACCGGGGTTTGTTCCCTGACAAACGCCTGA